>NZ_JBCDNA010000001.1:0-1378610 GCF_038433205.1 Lutimonas vermicola | reverse complement strand
TTTCAGAGCCAATGACAATAACTTAACAGCTCTTGACATATCTAATAACGCTGTTTTAACACGACTTGAATTAACGGGTAATAGTTTGACTACGGCTGAACTTGATGCCATTGTAAATCAATTAGATGCTTTTGGACAATTTGATGGAATTCTTACTATAATCAACAACGATGGACTATCTCTTGCTGCTCAACCATCTTTTGATAATCTTATTGCCAAAGGTTGGTCAATTGATGTTGGTCCTCCAACGGAGAATGAAATTATGATAAGTCAATATTATCATGGTTTTGGTGGAAATGACCAATGGATAGAAGTAACTAATATATCTAATGAGGTGATTCCGGCAGGGAAATATTATTTAGCTTTATTTGAAGATGATATTGCCAGAACCGGAATTATTGAGACAGCTGTGCCATCTCAAAACACTTTGATTCCATCAATGGCTGCAGGAGAAACCTTGTTATTTAGAAATGGTGCTGCTACCGCTCCTTCTGCAGGAAATATTGGTTCTGCTACTCAGATTATTTCTGATGTTTGTAGTTTTACAGGCGATGATTTAATATTAATTTCAAAAACAAATACAAGTTCTTCCTATAATTCCAGGGTGGATATAATTGGAACTATTTCTCCGGATCCTGGAAGCGCACCAGATGGTTGGGGTATTAATGCCAGTTATATTAAAGGAGGATGTTCAACAGAGATTCCTCATTTAGATTTTGATATTAATGATTGGAGTTTTATTCTTTTATCCGATGTTAATATAGCCATCTCGAATACAAATCTCGCGCTTGGAACCCAGGTTGTCGGGCCTACAGATTATAATGGAACGACCTGGTCAAATTTACAACCTGATCAATCGCGAACGGCTACAATATCAGCTTCTTTTACAGGCACACCCGGGAATATCATTGCCTGTAATTTAACTATCAACAGCGGAGTTGATGTGGTATTTGATTCAAATGGTGTTTCCAGTTCGAGTATTGTAGTATATGGTGATTTGGCGAATAACGGATCACTTGTTTTTGGAGATCAGGAGTCTTTGGTTACCTATAATCCAAATGCGAATATCGGTGTGATTACAAAGATTGAAAAATCCACAAGTTTGGATGACTATCTTACTGATGTGACGTATTGGTCATCACCCGTCCTAGCATCACAAATTAGTACTGTTTTTGCAGGAGTAAATCAAAGTAGAATTTTCGATTTTCGAGCTGGTGATGTTAATCCCATTTACGGAGCTAGTTCTAATTATAAATATTGGTGGAATTCCTCTGGAAGTATGTCCAGAGCTAAGGGTTATGCCGCTCCTGGCTCTACTCCAGGAATACAGACATTGACTTTTACTGGTATCCCATTTAACGGGCCATTTACCATTAATACTTTCTTTAGCGGAACAATAGATACCGGAACAGATAATGAAAATTTCAACTTATTAGGTAACCCTTATCCAGCTGCAATTGATATGCAAAGAATTCTGATTGACAATACAACGGTGAATGAGATTGCTTTATGGACCCATGGAACGGCTGTAGACCCGGATACAGGAGAATATTTTGACGGAGATTATATTTTTTATAATGCTGCGGGATCTACTGATGGCGTTTCCAAAAATATAGGTTCCTCTCAAGGATTCATGATTCGAACGGTAGACTTTGGAGGTGTTTCTTTTGATGATAGTTATAAGTTAATTGCTCAGAATGATCAATTCTATAAATCGAATAATTCAAAAAACAAGAATAACGTTTCAAAATCTGAAGAGGGCGATAAGATATCTCTTCGATTAAAAATTGGTTCTGAGAAAAATGATATTTTGATTGCCTTTACAGATGAAGCTACTGACGGATTCGACCTTTATTATGATGCTGTAGGTAATTTAGCTGATTCGAATATCTCACTTATTAAAAAGAATTCGAAGTTTTATTCCAAGATTGGTAATGATAAATACGCTATTCAAGGTTTAGGTAAATACGGAGCTTCAAAAAATGTAGACCTTGGCTTCGACACCAAAAAAACAGGATGGTTCAAGATGAGTATCAATAGAAAAGAAGGTGCAATGAATGATTCTGATGTTATATTGGTTGATACTTATTTGAATATTAGACATGATTTGAATCTTTCTGATTATGAATTTGAGGCCAAGGAAACTGGTGAATTCTCAGACAGATTCAGATTGGAATTCTTAAATAGAAATGTAGATCTTGGTCCTGATAAAATTGTTGATACAGAGAAATTCACTGTTTCAAATGAATTTGATATCATGAGCATTGTTTCAGGTAAATCTGTTAATGAAATCAGGGTGTATGATCTACTTGGAAGAATGATTATTCAGGAAGCTCCGAAACAAACATCATTTCAGTTAAATACGGCTACAATTAAAACCGGAACTATAATGGTGATAGAGGCGAGATTGGAAGATGGAAGTATGGTCAATACCAAATCAATCAAGTATTAGAATAATTTTGCCAAAATAAACTAACCTTTTGAAAACCGCCCGTATGGGCGGTTTTTTCTTTATAGACAGGAACATTACATGTGGATCATCATGTAACTCCTTATAAAGTATTCATTTCAACATCATTTAAAATCGATTTAAACATAAAATCAAATTCCAAAAAAAAATGTAACTTAGGTCAATTAGAGATTTGTATAATATTAAAAACTTAACCCTATGCCAATTTATATGGACAGACATGATCTCAATGACGCAATCACTGCAGAGCACGTGGCAAATATCCATCAGGAAGATTTAAAAATAGAGCACGAGTTTGGTTGTAAGGGATTGACATATTGGTTTGATGATCACCGCAAAACTGCATTTTGTTTGATTAAGGCTCCAAATAAAGAAGCTTTAATAGAAATGCATAATAAAGCACACGGTGCCATACCCAACAGTATCATAGAAGTGGACCCGAACATCGTTGAGTCATTTTTAGGACGCATAGAAGACCCCGTAAAGGCTAAGAACGACACCCTGAATGTGATAAAGGATCCTGCCTTCAGGGTTTTAATGTTTGTTGACATCCCACTGTCAAAGTTAAATGCAGGGAACCGTGAAAGCCGTAGAACGAAACTGAGATCATTTCATCGCTTATTAAAAGAGCAGGTTAAAAGTTTTAACGGGAGGATGGTTAAGGATAGTATGTTTTCTTCTTTAATTTCTTTTCAATCGGTTTCTGATGCGATGTCCTGTTCTCTTGGTATTCAATCAGGATTCAGGTCATTGTCAGGCAATGCTGAGGCATTTAGATTAAAGATTGGCTTGAGTTCCGGCATTCCGATTTCTGAAAGGGAAGGAATATTTGAAGATACCATTGAGATGGCCGAAAGATTATCCAAGGTAGTGAATGGAGAAATTGTAATTTCTTCAGAAGTCAAGGAACTTTATCAAAGTGAGAACTTGAATAAAAGTATTGATCAGAATTTGGTGAGGTATTTAAATCCTTCCGATGAAAAGTTTTTAAAGATTTTTATGGATTTTTTGGATGCTTCCTGGAATAACCCAAGCCTAAAAGTAGATGATTTCAGTTGTTCTTTAGGACTCAGCAAATCGCAACTTTACAGGAAGATAAAATCCATTACCGGTGTTTCTTTGAACTTGTTTTTAAAAGATTACAGGTTACAAATGGCATTGAAATTACTTGACAGGCAACATGGCAATGTATCAGAGGTTGCTTTTGATACGGGTTTTAATAGCCCCGCTTATTTTTCTAAATGTTTTTATGAAGCCTATGGGGTTTTGCCTTCCCACTATGTAAAAGATCATGATTAATCTGTTCCATTATTTCTTTAAATGAACTAATCTTGTTGTTTTTTGACTGATTATTATTAATATAATTAATCGATCTGTTTTAGATTTACTTATACGGGATGTAGATCCGTTTCATGGATAATACTTCCAAAACAAGTAACCTCTAAAACATTACACATGAAAACACGATTAATTTTAAAAAGGAAAAACCTTTTGTACTGCTTTTTGGGCTTTATGTCATTTGGGATGCTGAGTGCGCAAATGAGTGATTCTTTTGATGGTGAGAATTCGGTAGTCACTTCATTCAAGGATAAAACGATGGAATGGGGTCCATGTCCTCCTTTTATGCCTGATGGCTGTAATATTGGAGTATTGCACGGAGATCCTTCACAATCAAATTCAGACGTCTTATTCAAAGTAGAAGGAAAGTCCGCGATTCCGAATCACTGGCACAATTCTTCAGAAAGAATGATACTTCTAAGCGGAAAAATGACACTGAATTATAAGGGTGAGGCCACGCAAACCATGAATGTGGGTGATTATGCTTTTGGACCAGCCAAAAAGCCGCATAAGGCTAAATGTATCAGCAAAGACCCGTGTATACTTTATATTGGATTTGGAGAGCCTGTAGATGCTTTTGCTATAGAAGATTAACAAGAGTGAAACTAAGGTTCGATAAACTCCAGTTTCAATCTGCCAAGAAGTTCAACCACTTTGTCTTTATCGTCAATTTTACAGACGATATAGTCGAAGTGGTAATTGTATATAAGAATAACCAGGCCTCGCTTTTTAAGTAATGCATTGTTGCGATGTAAATAATCATAGGCATATTCATCTTTCTTTGCGTCGTAAAAATTCAATTTTTCCAACAACAGCAACTCATTAATGGCTTTTTGCGCCACTTTTGCTTTTTCGCTATACACCATTAGGCGTTCATAAGTGAGAATTTGGGTTATGGCCCAATGTATATAAATAAACTCATCTTCGGTAACGGTCCATTTGGCGAGATAAGGATTAGGCTCAAAATTGGGATCTTCAAATTTTATTTTAACACCCCAGTTTTTTATGGTCTTTAAGGAATAGTCCTTATATACAAAATCAAATTTTTGAGGATTTGAAACGGCCAGCCATAACTTATTGGAAAGTTCAGTCTTTTCTTGTGCCGTAAACTCCTCCATGGTAAGTAAATCTGTCAATTGAACAAATAGATCTTTATCAATACCAAATTCTTTTACTTTTGGCATGACCTTGGTATAATTCCTCAATTTACTTTTAAAATGGATCTGCGTATAGTCCTTTTGCTGAGGAAAGGCGACGATACCATAAAGAATCACAAAAAATAATAATACGGTTTTTTTCACCTTGTCTTGAATTAACAGATTGCACCTGCTTCCAGTTAAAACGGTTGGCAGATACAATTATTGGGTAAATTTAAAAAAAAATCTGCTTTAAAAGGATAAAGCAGATTAATGAGGGGAACTTTAGTTGGAAATCAGGGTTGAACCAATTCCCATCTAAACTTTTCGAATAATTCCGTAAGCTGATCTTTACTATTGATATCACAAACAATAATATTGTAATAACCCTTTGTTACCAGGGCCACCAATCCTTCTTTTTGTAATTCTGAATTGACACTTTCAATATATGAATAAGCCCAGTCATCGTCTTTGGGATCGGAGAATTTAAAATCCTTCGTAATTAACAATTCATTAAACGAAGAGGCCACACTTTCTGCGTCGTCTCCATAAGTCATGAGTTGAAAATATTCCAGAATTTTATTTAAGGCAAGTTGGAAATAAGGATACTCATCGTCGCTAACGGTCCAATCCGTAAGATATGGATTTGGTTCAAGAACAATCTCTCCGTTTGCATTTTGTGAGCCCCAGTTCTTGTTTGAGGAAACCGCAAAATCCTTGAAGACATAATCAAATACTTTGGGTTTTGCCAACGCGAGCCAGGTCTTGTAAACAATTTCGTCCTGCTCTTCTTTGGAATAGATATCCTTTCCCAGAAGTTTAACAATTTCTGAAAGTAGTTCCTTTTCAATACCCAATTCGGAAGTCCTGGGATCAGCCTCCTTGTATTTATAGATATAACTCCTGAATTCCACATTTGAATAATCCATTTGTCCAAATGAGGTATAGGTAAGAGCTAACAAGATGTAAGTCGTGAGTAGTTTTCTTTTCATAGGCGCAATTTCGTTCAACTTCCTTTTTATGGATAACATAAATAACTAATATTTAGATAATTACCTAATTATTAGTTGATCAGTTTTACTAAAAAATAAATTGAACTTTAGGGGATTCAACTATTTTCTTAATGCGAATATAGCAATATCTATTGATATTAACAAATATTGATAAATTTTGGAGAATCTTAATCTTAAGAAAATTAGATTGTTAACTATTTTGATGCTCTAATTACTCAGCATCACAGGCATAACCAACATGGTGATTTCCTCACCTTCTTCCAGTCCATCAACAGGAGTAAGGATACCTGCTCTGTTGGGTAAAGACATTTCCAAAAGGATTTCATTTGAATTCAAATGATTTAACATCTCAAGCAAAAATCGAGAATTAAACCCTATTTGCATGTCATCCCCTTCATAGCTGCACAATAACCTTTCATCTGCCTTATTCGAGAAATCGAGGTCTTCGGCAGAAATTTTCAATTCTGTTCCAGCCATTTTCAAGCGAATCTGATGGGTGGTTTTACTGGAGAATATAGAAACCCTTCTTACGGAATTGTAGAATGAGTTTCTGTCAAGTGTTAATTTGTTTGGATTTTCTTTAGGTATGACAGCTTCATAGTTAGGATACTTACCATCAATTAGCCTGCAAATCAAGGTACTGTTGCCAAAACTGAATTTTGCATTGGTATCATTGTATTCTATAACCACATCTTCGTCGTTACCTGATAAAATATTCTTTAAAAGGGTCAAAGGTTTCTTTGGCATGATAAATTCAGCCACCTCGTTGGCGCTTACATCTTTTCTTATGTATTTTACCAGTTTATGGGCATCAGTAGCAACAAAGATCAAATTCTCAGGGCTTAACTGGAAAAACACCCCGCTCATCACGGGCCTTAAATCATCGTTTCCAGAGGCAAAAATCGTTTTTGAAATACCAGTGGCTAAAATACTTGCTTTTAGCGTAGTACTGCTTGGAGATTCAAGTTCTACTGCTTTGGGAAATTCTTCACCATCCGCATAAGCCAGTGCGTATTTTCCACTGTCGGAACTAATTTCAATGGTGTTATTATCTTCAACCTTAAAAGTTAAAGGCTGTTCGGGAAAAGTTTTAAGAATATCCAGCAATAGTCTTGCAGGCACAGCAATGGCTCCTTGCTCATCCGCTTCAACATCGATCGAAGTACTCATGGTAGTTTCCAGGTCAGAGGCAGAAATCCTCAATTGATCATCAGTCAACTCGAATAGAAAATTATCAAGGATAGGCAGGGTATTGTTCGTATTGATAACTCCACCTAAAATTTGTAATTGTTTCAATAATTGAGAACTGGAAACTATAAACTTCATGCTTTTTAATTTAAAAATGTATTGATCTTTATCTCTTGATTCCTTCTGATCATTAAACTTCAATGCTCCTTTTAGGGCATTGTTAAAATTAAAAGATCAAATCTGATCTTTTGGGAATTTAACAAGCATACAAATATATTATTTTAATATTGAACTTTGAAAATTTATTTGGCTTGTATATCAACAAAATATAATGTTAAGATTTTCTTAATAGAGGGAAAGGAACACTATATTTCTTTAGATTTGTTGCAACTTGACCTAAATCAAGGTAGAATTTTGCAGATGATCTAATTTAAGTCTGAATCTTTATGCATATCAAACTGTAAGTGTGTTAACATGTGTTCAAAAATTTGAAATTAATTTTATATGATTAAATATGTATTGACAATATCGATTTGTGTATTTCTTGCTTTTCCAATATACTCCCAGGCACCTGAAAAACCAAATTCGGCTGAAATCCATGAGGCCATAAAAAAGTTAAATTTTTTAGGATCGGTATTATATCTGGCTGCTCATCCTGATGATGAGAATACAAGATTAATATCCTACTTTTCAAATAATGTTCATGCCAGAACAGCGTATTTGTCTATCACCAGAGGTGATGGAGGTCAAAATCTGATTGGCCCCGAAATAAGAGAATTACTTGGAGTTATCAGAACGAATGAATTGCTAAAGGCTAGAGAAACTGATGGTGGAGAACAATTCTTTACCAGAGCAAATGATTTTGGTTATTCCAAACATCCGGATGAAACATTGAGAATTTGGAACAAAGATGATGTGTTAAATGACGTAATTAAAACGATCAGGAAATTTAAGCCAGACGTCATCATCAACCGGTTCAACGCTGAATCGGCAGGTAAAACGCACGGGCATCATACATCTTCGGCGATTCTTGGTACTGAAGCATTTGATCTTGCTGCTGACCCGGGTTATAAAACAGAAGGATTAAAACCTTGGACTACCCAGCGGTTGTTTTTTAACACCCACTGGTGGTTTTATGGAAGTCGTGAAAATTTCGAAAAAATAGATAAAAAGGGAATGCTATGGTTCGATACCGGTGTATTTTATCCTTCATTGGGTTTATCAAATTCTGAAATATCTTCCCTTAGCCGAAGCATGCATAAATCCCAGGGTTTCGGAAGCACCGGGACCAGAGGAAGTGATAAGGAATACGTGCAACTCTTGAAAGGAACATTACCATCTGGCAGTACCCATGTTTTTGAGGGTATTGACACAAGCTGGTCCAGAGTTAAGGGGGGTAAACCGATTCAATCAATTCTGGAAAAGGTTCAAAGAGATTTTGATTTTAGTGATCCGTCGAAAAGTGTTCCGGAATTGCTCAAAGCCTATTCACTAATAAAAGAATTGACAGATGATTATTGGAAGGATTTTAAGTTGACACAAATAAAGGAAATTATATCAGCTTGTTCCGGTTTGTATCTCGAAGGGGTTGCAAGCCAGCCATATGCCGCAAGAAATCAAAACCTCAAAGTAAAACTTGAGGTCATTAACAGAAGCGATCAGAAAATTAAATTGAAATCGATTACATTTCACCCTCAGGAAGAAATCCTTTCATTAAATCATGATTTAATGAATAATATCGGCTTTTCGGAGGAGATAGATATGCGCATAGGTGAAGATTCAAGACTTACTGCTCCATACTGGCTTGAGAAAAAGGGAACATTGGGAATGTATCGGGTAGAGGATACTTCTTTAATAGGAAGCCCTCTTACACCTGCTCAGTACAAACTTGCATTCACTATCGATTTTAACGGAACATTAATCGATTTTGAAAGGGATATAGTCTACAAATACAATGATCCTGTAAAGGGCGAAGTCTATCAACCTTTTGAAATTGTTCCCTATGCTGTTAGTGATATTGCTTCAAAAGTGGTTATTTTTAATGAAAGCCAGGCCAAGGAAATTCCGGTTACGGTAAAAGGATTTAAAGACAGTATTTCTGGAACTGTTGCTTTAAAAGTTCCTGAGGGATGGAAAGTATCACCCGAAAAGTTTGATTTTAAATTGGACTACAGGGGAGAGGAATTAAATTTGATATTCACAGTTATACCGACATCTGAACAGAGTGAAGGTTATATCAAGCCTTCATTAAAGGTTAACGGGGACTATCTTGATAAGTCTATGGTCGAAATTAATTACGACCATATACCAAAACAATCGGTCCTTTTGCCCTCAGCCTCGAAAGTTGTACGGCTTAATTTGGTCAAAAAAGGACAACTGATAGGTTATATAAAAGGTGCAGGGGACGAAGTTCCCGATTATTTAAAACAGATTGGCTATCAGGTTGTCGAAATCCTTCCCGAAAATATTTCTTTTTCGGCGTTGAGCCGTTTCGATGCAGTAATAATGGGAATCAGGGCCTATAATACGGTTCCCGAACTGAAAGTGAAGCAAACTGCGATTCTTGATTATGTTAAAAAGGGTGGAAATTTAATCGTACAATACAACACGAGCCATAACATTGTTGTAGAAAATAATCTGGCACCTTATGCCCTGGAACTCTCACGCGACCGTATCACAGATGAAAATGCCAAAGTAAGCTTTTTGTCCAAAAATCATGAGTTGCTGAATTATCCTAACAAAATAGAAGCAAGTGATTTTGATGGCTGGGTGCAAGAAAGAGGATTGTACTTCCCAAATAAGTGGGCAAAGGAATTCACTCCCATTCTTTCTTTTCAGGAAAACGGAGATGATCCGATGGATGGAAGTCTGTTAGTGGCCAAATACGGAGAGGGGTATTATATTTATACGGGCCTTTCGTTTTTCAGGGAGCTTCCTGCAGGTGTTCCAGGGGCGTATAAATTATTCACGAATATGATATCAATAGGGAAAAATAATTTTGAAAACAAGGTAAAAGAATAGTTTATGGAAGATTCAGACGTAGTATCGGGTAAATGGAAAAAACTTTATACGTATATGTTAATCGCTAATGCGGTATACATCGTCATATTTTATATAATCACACAAGTTTATTCCTGATCTATGGCGCTGTTAGATTGGATAGTTTTATTGGTAACCTTGTTGTTTATTGTGATTTACGGCTCATGGAAAACAAAGGGCAGTAAGAATGTGGACGACTTTATCAAAGGAGGGAGCGAGGCAAAATGGTGGACAATTGGCCTCTCCGTTATGGCGACTCAGGCTAGTGCGATAACTTTTCTGTCAACACCCGGACAGGCATTTCACAGTGGGATGGGATTTGTTCAATTTTATTTTGGTCTTCCAATAGCCATGATCATTATCTGTGTTGTTTTTATCCCTATTTATCACAGGCTGAAGGTGTATACCGCTTACGAATACCTTGAAAGCAGATTTGACTTAAAAACCCGATCCTTAGCAGCCATTTTATTTCTTATCCAGCGTGGGCTTGCAGCGGGAATTACAATTTTTGCACCATCTATTATACTTTCAGCGGTTTTAGGCTGGGACCTCATGTCACTGAATATCATTATAGGGGTTTTGGTTATTATTTATACGGTTAGTGGTGGAACCAAGGCCGTAAGCGTAACCCAAAAACAGCAAATGGGTATAATTTTTATTGGAATGTTTGCAGCCTTCTTTATTATCCTTAGTTATTTGCCTGAAGGAATTTCATTTTCAAAAGCCATCGAGATTGCAGGAGCAAGCGGAAAAATGGAAGTGCTTGATTTTTCCTTTGATTTAAACAACAGATACACCATTTGGACCGGGTTTTTAGGGGGGACTTTTTTGATGTTGTCTTATTTTGGAACAGACCAATCGCAGGTTCAACGTTATTTGTCGGGAAAATCAATACGAGAAAGCCAGTTAGGACTTTTATTCAATGGTTTTTTAAAGGTTCCTATGCAATTCTTTATTCTTTTGGTGGGAGTGATGGTATTTGTGTTTTACCAATTCAACATTTCTCCTTTAAACTTTAATCCTGCAGCTACGGGGGCTGTCATGGATTCTGAATATGCAGAGGAATACACTGCTCTCAGACAGCAGCACCTTGGGGTTGTGGAACAGAAAAAAGCATTACAATTAGACTTTGCAGCACACCCTGAGAATCTTGAGATCAAAGAACAGATAAAGGCACTTGATACAAAGGAATTTAACAACAGGGAAACTGCCAAGGAGCTGATCCTTAAGGCTGATCCTTCACAGGAAGTAAATGATAAAGATTATGTGTTTATTCATTTTATTCTCAATAACCTCCCGCGGGGCCTGATAGGGCTCTTACTTGCTGTGATCCTGTCGGCAGCCATGTCGTCAACTGCTTCTGAATTAAACGCTTTAGCGGCTACAACCACTATGGATTTATACAAGCGAAATGATAAGAAAACACATGATGATATGCATTATGTGTTTGCTACAAAGTGGTTTACCCTTGGATGGGGAATTCTCGCGATCATCGTGGCGAGTGTCGCTAATTTGTTTGACAACCTCATTCAACTGGTTAATATTATAGGATCTATTTTTTATGGAAATATTCTGGGTATATTTTTGATTGCCTTTTTTATAAAATACGTTCGGGGCAATGCCGTATTCCTTGCCGCCCTTATGACACAGGTATTGATTATATGGATCTATTTTATGGGTGTTTTACCCTATCTCTGGTTAAATCTGCTGGGCTGTGTTATTGTTATAACTTTGGCTGTAATCATTCAGAAGGTTTCCACTAAAAAATAAAATTAAAGATCATAAAAAAAGCCCCGGTAATCCGGGGCTTATAAGTAGGTTTATACCTGTTTTATTCAACTGAAAGATGAAGGCGAGCCTTATCCCAGGCAAATACAATCCCTGAATTGTCAACGCCATACATGAGTTGTTCCTGAACCTCATCATCAAATTCAGGCTTTACCATAACCCTTAAAGCGTCTTCAGCTTCTGAATAAGAATAAGATCCCCAGGCATCATTTTTCTTATTAAAAATGGCCACCCATTCACCTGATTCATTTGGAATAATGAAAAAACCATATTTTCCTGCCGCCAGAGGCTCGCCATTGATTTTCACATCTTTGTCAAATGCAATAGTTGTATTTTCATTGGCACCGGCACGCCATACCTGTCCGTATTGCTCCAATCCTCCCCAAATCGTTCTTCCTTTTACGCTAGGGGCTCCATAATCAATTGTAATCTGTGCTCCGTTTACAGATCCTTTAACATCTTTTCTTGGGCTTTTTTGTGCACAACTTGTTGAGACAATAAAAAACAAAGCCAGTAATAAATTAATATTTTTCATTTTTTCTGTTATTTACTCCATTCGGCAATGGATTCCTTATTCATTTTAACATAATCAGCATTACCAGCTTTTTCAGCGGCTGCCAAAGAAACTTTTGCCGTTGCAATTGCACCGTCTTTGTCGCCAAGATCAGCCTGGATCAAAGATTTTTGACGAGACATCCAGAAAGCGTCCGGATTCATTTCGACAGCTTTGCTAACCCATTCTAGCGCTTTGTTAAGGTCTTTTCCAGAACTTCTGTAATACGAAGCTGCACTGAAATAATCATTAGCTGAAGGCCCTGCCATAGTCTTTTCTATGCTTTCTATAGCTACCTTATCAGTAGGAGTCTCGATTTTTGTTACGACCATGGTTTTATCCCACATGATATACATGTTTCCAGAAACTCCATCGGCAAGATCTCCAAAACCAATTGTAAAGTTCTCAACCGGATTGTCTATAGGATAAGTCTTTGCGGATACTTTTAAAGCAACTTTACTGTCATCAAGCGTAGCAGGAGCACCTCCGGCTTGATACTCAGTATAAAAGATAAGTTCCCAAGCATCTTTATTAGGAATACTTAAAATCGCGTACGTTCCTTTTTTCAGGTCCTTTCCGTCAATTTTTAAATCTGAATCAGTTGTGAATTTAGTTCTCATATTGGCTCCTGTTCTCCATAGTTTTCCATAAGGCACAAGATCTCCAAAAATGACCCTTCCTCTCATCGCCGGCCTTGAATAATCTACAGATACTTCTGAAAGACCTATGGTTTGATGAACGCTGGAAGATGGACTTGGTTGTGGGGTTTTGATTTGGGCTTGTATTGTAAAAGCGCCAAAAAGCAATAATAGTGTAATTAATTTGGTTTGCATAAGAATTAGTTTTAGTTAATAATTTTTAAAATTACATGAATTATAGGCTAACCCTTTGAATTCATCATTATTTTAACAAAAATTTATGAAGAGACAGCAATTAAAGCAACTTTACCATATTTAGCTGTATCGTCGTTTTCTCAAAAAATTGAAAACCCAGCCAAAAACAAATAAAATAACAAGTGGGACGACAAGATTTAACATTTGCCAATACGTCCTTTCTTCAAAGGCCTTTTCCTTATCTAGAAATTGAATTTGCAACGATTTTGACCTGAGATTCAGCAGGCCCTTGTCATCTAACAAGTAATGCACACTGTTTAGCAAAAATTCTATGTTTCCGTAATTCTGGTTTGTCCATTTATCCTTATCAAGGGGCAGTGGTTCACCTCTTAAGACCTCATTAACGGCGAGGTCTCCATCGGCTATAACGATCATTTTATTGTCAATTCCGATGGGCCTGAAATTTTCTGTATCGAATGGCAACATCCTGTTTGCATAGGCCGAGGGGAATTCCCCTTCAAGCAAAACACCAAAATTGGTCAACGCATCCCTGAACTCGTTTTTATCGGCTTCAATCGCTATTTCATTCAAGCTTACATTGGCAGGAGTTCCGATTATTTTAGCAAGCGGAGAAGACTGTAAAAGAATGGTTTTACGTATTTCATTTTCAAGCGTATCAATACTACTGGGGAACTTCAATAATACCGGGTCGATATTTTTACTGATCGCATGGGTGTTGTCGGCAAAGATCAGGGGGAAATAATGCCAAAGGAAATCCTGATATTGAAGCTGATTCCCCGTGTTCCCGGATGCCAATCTTATGGTACCGCTATAGAGGTCTTTTGTCACGTTATAATTGATCCTTACCCCATAACTAAACAACATATCGGTAAGGTTCAGATCTCTGTTAAAGGCAAGTGATTTACCTGTCAACATCAAACTGTCCATTTCGGCGTAAACATTGTCTAATAACCACAATGTTTTGCCGCCCTGCATGATATACTGATCTAAAACAAGTTTTTCCTTCTCGCTAAATGTAAGTGAAGGTTTAGCAATAATTGATAAATCGTAGTCTGAAAGTTGACTTAAGGTTTTATTTGGATTAATTTCAACTGAATCAAGGGTGAATTCTGCCAGCTTGTAATATTCTCCCAAACTCTTAAGGAAGCTGTAGAGATAAATGTCGTCAGGTTGACCATTACCTTTAAGCACAGCAATTTTTTTGCTTTTTTCTGCGCTTATTTTGTGGATGGCATTTGCAAACTCATATTCCAGATTTTCTATTGAGTTCTGTAATTGTTGTTCCTGGCTTGGTGCAATGGCATTGACCAAAAGTGGTACACTGCCTTCTTTATCACCATAGCTGATAAGAGCCCAGGGAAAAATGACTGCTTCCGAAACTTTACCATCTTCCTGAACAGTTAAGCGGCTTGGTTGCAGGCCTTTTTCAATCAAATCTTTTGTAGAACTAAGCGGGTCGATAAACCTGAACTTAACCAGATCATTGATCTCATTAAGTTCCATAAGCAATTGTTTGGTTTCCAGTTGTAACCTCTTGAATTCTGCTGGAAATGAACCTTGGAGATAGACCTTTATCAACAGAGGATTTTCAATTTGTTCGACTAAACTTATCGTTTCTGCTGAAAGCGTATATCTTTTGTCATGAGTCAGATCAAACCTTTTATAAGCGTATGAACCAAAAAAATTGACAATAATCAGAACGATAAGGACAACTAAAACTTTACGATATGGATTATTTTTGCTCATGGCACCCTTTGTCTGTTACTGTTTTAAATCGAAATTTGATTTGGTTAAAAAAAGAAAGAAAAAAGTAACACTCATAAAATATATGAGATCTTTTGTGTCAACAACCCCTCTGCCTATATTTTCAAACCGAGCGTGAAGCCCAAGTTTTTTGGTATCAAAATTTTCCAGACTTATGATTTCTTCAAGTGCTTCAAAGCCGTAAAACATAAAAAAGGAAACAAGTACGCCCGCAATAAAAGCAACAATCTGGTTATTGGAAAGAGTTGAAGTAAACATTCCTATAGCCGTAAAGCTACTCGCCAAAAACAGCAAACCTATATAGGAGCCAATGATACTTCCAAAATCGATGTTTTCAGGAGTAGCAGCCAATTGTACAAGCGTATAAACATAAGATAGGGTAGGAATAAGGGCAGCAAAAACAAGCAATAAAGATCCGAGGTATTTACCGATAACAATATCCCAGCTACGAATAGGCTTGGTTTTTAGAATCTCTATGGTTCCTAATCTGATCTCATCCGAAAATGTTCTCATTGTTATTGCAGGAATCATGAATATAAAGAACCAGGGCGTGATAAAAAAGAAGCTGTTCAGGTCTGCAAAACCTGCATTCAATACATTATAATCCCCTTTAAAAACCCATAAAAAAAGTCCGTTGATCAACAGGAACATGGCGATGACCAAATATCCAATAGGAGTGACGAAAAACAAATTAAGTTCTTTTTTTAAAATAGCTAACATCTGCTTTTTAATTATGAATTTAAGGTTGAGGCAAACTTACAATTTTATCTACACTCCACGCCTCAGGTTTTTCTGCGAACATTTTTTTAGTATTATTCCACACCTCATTAAAAAAATCTGAATTTCTATAGCGGTTTAAGTCTTCTTCTGATTTCCAGTAACTGTAAGTAAAAAATACAGCCTTATTACTTTTATCCTGATAAAGCTCAAGTAAGTCACAACCATCAAATGCCATAATTTTATGTTTGATGCTGTGAAAACGCTCTAGAAACTCAGGAATTCTGTCAAGGTCAAAGGTCATTTTTACAATTCTAACAAGCATATTTTTAATTATTAGATAAAACGAACGGTAATGTTGTCCCGATAGTCCAGTCCGAGTAAATTTGAAGCACCACCGACAGTCTTTAAATTACTCCTGTAAATTGAAATTTCTAAATAATTGGAACAATTAAAGAGGGCCAGTTTTTTACCATCGTCCTGCCTTTTCGAAATCGGTACCGTGAAATCTACAATGTCGTTATACTTTTGATGAATTTTTACGAATTTATAGTTTCTCGCTATAATTTCAAATTCCCTGCCTTTACCCACGTTTTGGAAAGTGTTTTTGGAGATATTACTGATCACATTCCCAAAATTATCAATATAAATAATGCTTCCGACAATTTGATTTTTTTCTGCGTTAACCTGTGGCCGTATCTCTAAAATATTCTTGATCTCAGTGATTCTCTTACCAATCACATCTAGCGTTCCTCCCCGTGCGATATGACATGCTACTTTTATAAACATCCCTAAAACAGGCAATTCGACATCGATGGGTTCCTGTATGGTTATCTCGACAATTTTATCCGGGTTGATCTCGTTAGTGATCATCGAAAGAATTCCATTGTCGCAACAAATAAAAAACTGCTCTTCCATTTCTATCGCAATGGGTTTGTTCTCAATGCTGACCTCTGAATCCACGCCGACAATATGGATAGTTCCCGGGGGAAAGTTTTTATAAGTGTTTTTAAGAATGTATGCAGTTTCTGTAATACTAAACGGCGTGATATCGTGAGAGATATCAACAATTCTAACTTCCTCCAATTCAGTGTAGATAGAACCTTTTACAGCACCAACAAAGTGATCTTTAGTACCAAAATCGGTTGTTAAAGTAATGATTGGCATATTTTTTTTAATGATTCCAGATAAGGGAATATATTATTTTTAACAATTGGTGTTTTGCTGCTAAAATGTGCTATTTTTGTTGTACAAATCTAATGAAATTATAGTAGTATAAAAGCACTTAAGGCTTAATTTTTAATCTAAACATTTTAGGATTGAACGAAAGAATTATTGAACTGGAGGATATTGCTCCGAATGAATTTTTTGGCCCTCATAATCGCAATATAGAGTTGGTAAAGAAGTCATTTCCCAAGTTAAAAATTGTGGCAAGAGGAAACAAGATCAGGATCTATGGAGAATCTATTATGCTTGACGAGTTTGAAAAAAAGTTTAATTCTTTGGTCACCTACTTTCATCGATACAACAAACTTGACGATAACAGCATAGAGCGTATTCTTACAACTGCCGTACAACACAAAAATTCAAAACTTTCAGACGGCGTATTGGTACATGGCGTGTCAGGACGTGCAATAAAGGCTCAATCGGTTAACCAAAGGAAAATGGTTGATCTGATGAATGACAATGACATGCTTTTTGCAATCGGGCCTGCAGGTACCGGGAAAACCTATACCGCAGTGGCGCTTGCTGTAAGGGCCCTGAAGGAGCGAGAGGTAAAAAGAATCATTCTCACGCGTCCGGCTGTTGAATCTGGAGAAAATTTAGGTTTTTTACCCGGGGACCTCAAAGAAAAATTGGATCCGTATATGCAGCCCTTATATGACGCTTTAAGGGATATGATTCCCTTTGAAAAGCTCGAGTCGTTTCTTGAGAACGGAACCATACAAATAGCCCCTTTGGCTTTTATGAGAGGGCGCACCCTAGACAGTGCCTTTGTCATATTGGATGAAGCTCAGAATACAACGCACAACCAAATGAAGATGTTTTTGACCCGAATGGGGAAGCATGCTAAATTCATTATCAATGGTGATCCTGGTCAGATAGATCTGCCTCGACGTCAAATTTCCGGTTTAAAGGAAGCTTTGTTGGCATTAAAGGGCCTCAAGGGGATCGGATTTGTTCATCTTGATGAAAAGGATGTCATAAGACATCAATTGGTCAAAGATATTATTAGTGCTTATAAAAATATAGAAACGGACTAGAAAACGATTAATTCAATAGCCATGAATACCATTAATGATACAGATTTCAACTTTCCCGGACAAAGGAATGTCTACAAAGGAAAAGTTAGGGAAGTATACAATATCAGAGATAAATATCTGGTCATGATCGCCAGTGACCGATTATCGGCCTTTGACGTCATCATGCCTCGTCAAATTCCTTATAAGGGCCAAATATTGAATCAGATAGCTCAAAGCATGCTGGAAGCAACTAAAGATATTGTGCCGAACTGGTTGATTGGCTGTCCTGACCCAAATGTTGCCATTGGACATTTGGCCCAACCCTTTAAGGTTGAAATGGTGATCAGAGGTTACCTGGCCGGTCACGCGTGGAGAGAATACCGTGAAGGGAAGCGACTTCTTTGCGGTGTGGTTATGCCTGATGGAATGAAGGAGAATGATAAATTCCCTCAACCTATTATAACCCCGTCGACAAAAGCGGATGATGGTTTGCATGATGAAGATATCTCAAGAGAGGATATCATAGCCCAAAAAATAGTTTCAGAGGATGACTACTTGATTCTTGAAGATTATACAAGAAAGCTTTTTCAAAGAGGAACGGAACTTGCTTCACAAAGAGATTTAATTTTAGTGGATACCAAATATGAATTTGGAAAAACCAGGGATGGAAGCATCGTGTTAATTGATGAGATTCACACCCCTGATTCTTCACGGTATTTCTATGCCGATGGTTATCAGGAAAGACAAGACAAGGGACTGGCTCAAAAGCAGCTGTCAAAGGAATTTGTAAGACAATGGCTCATCAGCAACGGTTTTCAGGGCCTGGAAGGCCAGGTGATTCCAGAAATGTCAGATGCCAAGATTCAGGAAATTTCAGAACGATATATTGAATTATACGAAAATATCACAGGCAAACCTTTTAAGAAGGCCAGCACGAATAATATGTTACAGAGGATTGAACAAAACGTATTGACCTTTTTAAAATCCCTTGACTAACCAGGAGATTTGATTTAAAGGCAATACTTGCTCAGTAAACAATTATAGCCGGGACAGGGTCAATATGTTTAGGCTTTCCATACAGTGTTTCATTTCTTTGTAAGTTCTTTCTATGTGATTGTCAAGTCCTATAGAAAATCGGATAAGCCCGTCGGTAAGCCCCATTTCTTTTTGCTCTTCCAAAGGTATTTCTGAAGATGTAGCCGTGCCCGGGGCATTAAAAAGCGTTTTGTAGAACCCAAGGCTTACTGCCAAATAACCCAAATTCCTTTTTTGCATCAATTCCATGAGTTCATCTGCTTTTTCCAGCGACCCTGCGTCCAGGGTAAGCAAGCCTCCAAATCCGTATTCCTGATTGTATAGGGAGGTATAAAGACCATGTTGAGGGTGACTTTCAAGGCCGGGATACATCACCTTATACCCGTCTTTTTCAAATCTTTTTGCAAGATACATGGCATTTTCGCTGTGCTTTTTCATTCTTATATGCAAGGTGCGGAGGTTTTTAAGAACACTCGCCGAACGCAAACTATCCATTACCGGGCCCAACAACATGCTTGCACCATTATTTACATTTCTTAAACTTTCAATGAATTCATTTGAACCACATATAGCACCGCCCACGGTATCACTGGTGCCATTGATGAATTTAGTCAAGCTATGGATCACTATATCGGCCCCTAAAACAGCAGGGGAAATTTGCAAGGGAGAAAAGGTATTATCCACAACAAGCTTTAAATGATGCTCTTTGGCAATTTCAGACAAGGCTTTGATATCCGCAACTTCTAAAAGAGGATTGCTTACGCTTTCACAATATAAAATTTTTGTACTCGGTTTAATGGCAGTTCTTACCTTATTAAGGTCCGTAATATCTATAAAGGATGTATCTATACCAAATTTTGGGGTAAAATTCTTTAGAAATGCATAGGTACCTCCATAAATTGTTCTTGACGAAACAATATGGTCTCCCTGCGCGCATAATTGCAATAGTACTGAAGAAATTGATCCCATTCCTGAGGCAGAAACATTGGCAGCTTCAGTACCTTCCATGGCAGCGAGGGCCTGCCCTAAATAGAGGTTGGACGGACTTGAATGTCTTGAATACAAATAGCATCCTTCCAAGTTGCCTTCAAAAGTGTCTATCATTGATTTCGCTGCTAGAAAAGTATAGGTTGAAGAGTCGGATATCGATGGATTTACACCACCAAATTCACCAAAATACTGCAGGTCTTGGATATTGTCAGCAGGATTGAATTCCATAATAATATAATTTAATTAAAAAATATTAGTAAAAATAGATAATTGTAGTAAATAAATCAATTATAAATTCTAAATATAGAATATAAAACTATTTAAAATAAAAAATATAGATATATTTGTTGAAACACAAGTTAGTTCAATGATTTGTTAGAAAATATATCAGTTATGTTAGACGACCTCGATAAAAGTATTTTAAGTCATTTACAAAAGGACAGTAAAATTACAATTAAAGAGTTATCCGTCCATTTGTCTCTTTCAGGAACTGCGATCTATGAACGTATCAGGAAAATGGAGCGTAAAGGAATTATTGAATCCTATTCTGTTCGGATCAACAAGAACCTTGTTGATCTGGGATTCGTTGTTTTTTGTCAGATTAAACTACAAGAACACAAACATGAGTACCTCGTGAAATTTGAAAGAGAGGTCATCAAGTTTTCTGAAGTTCTCGAATGCTACAATGTGAGCGGAGATTATGATTATCTTTTAAAAATCACGGTAAAGGATATGAACGGATACCATCAGTTCTTAAATGATAAGTTAACATATCTCGATCATATTGGAAGTGCGCACAGCACTTTTATCATTAACGAGGTCAAAAACACGCATGCCATAGAGTTCAGATAAAAAAAGGCCCTTGAGGACCTTTTTATATTGTAGCATGAATAAAATATCAGTTAACGGCAAGAACATCAACCGATAATTCTACGTCATCATAAATAAATTTATCCCCGGATCACTAAAAAAAGACTTGGACTTAAATGTGATATTCCATTTTGACCGGTCTATTGTAAAAGTCTCACTCTTAAAGCAGAGGGTTTTTCCTTTTTGTACCACAGTGGCAAGAAAAGCTACCGGATACTTCGAAGCATCGAAAAAACCGTCACTTTTTAAATGTTTGACTAACCATCCATATTGAGCACATTAAGAAAACAGTTAAAAGTATTCTCCTGATGGTAGCGTTTATAATATTGAATAATTTAGATATTATTTATTGCGAAATAGTTTGTTTTTTAAAGGCATCAAATTTTGACTCACTCTCCTTTCTTGGCCAGCTGTTATTATCAAGGTTTACATCTGATGTAAGTTGATTTGGATCTATTTTGATTCCGGTGATTTCCTTTTCAGTGGCCAATATCTTTTTGACTTCTTTATCATTAAACCTCCATATTTCTGCAGGATATTTTTTATTTTCCTTAGACCCGTCAGCATAAGTGATTTCCACTAAAATTGGCATGACCAGCCCTCCTGGTTTTTCAAAAATCAATTCATAGAAGTATCTGGTGTCTCTGAGGGCAGCTCTTTGATCCTTTGAAAAATTACTTGTTAGATATTCGTTTAATGTTGGAATATCTTGTAGGGAAGTCGATTGTGCACCAGTGTTGCTCTTTGTTACATCCATTTCAACCAGATACAGGTTTTTTCCTAATTCATCAATTGTCATTCCGTATCTTCTTGCTATTTTATATGCTGCTTCTGTAGGTTCTTCAGTAACCTGATATTTTTTGATCTCCTTTATACCGATATCATTATAATCAGTTGTATAAAACCATCCTCTCCAAAACCAGTCAAGGTCTGTGCCGGATGCGTCTTCCATAGTTCTGAAGAAATCAGCAGGTGTAGGATGTTTAAACCTCCAGCGTTCTGCATAAGTTTTGAAGGCTTTATCAAATAGGTCATGTCCTAAAATAACTTCTCTCAACATATATAAGCCTGCAGCAGGTTTCGAATAAGCATTGGCACCACTGTTATAAACATTATCATGCTGGGTCATGATAGGGGCAATTCTCATTTGGTCTCCAGCCATATAGTCCACTACATTTTTTGGATATCCTCTAGAAGGAAAGCCGGGTTCAAAATCTTGTTCAGCATATAGTTGGGCAAATGTATTCAACCCTTCATCCATCCATCCCCATTGGCGCTCATCAGAATTGATAATCATTGGAAACCAGTTGTGTCCTACCTCGTGAATGATTACTCCAATCATTCCATTTCTTGTTCTTTCAGTGTAAGTCCCGTCCGTTTTTGGCCTTCCATAATTAAAACAAATCATTGGGTATTCCATACCCTGACGTTTTGCATGAACTGAAATGGCTTTGTGATAAGGATAATCAAACATCTGTGCAGAGTATGATTTTAAGGTGCTCGCTACTACTCTTGTAGAATATTCTTCCCATAGAGGATTACCTTCTTTGGAATATAATGAGATAGCCATTACCGTGCGATCACCAATTTTTACAGCCTGCGCATCTAAAATATATTTTCTTGAAGTGGCAAAGGCAAAGTCACGAACATTCTTGGCTTTCAATTTCCAGGTCTTGGTCTTTTTGGCAATTTCTTTCTCATTTTCCTCTGCTTCTTCCTGAGTAACGATTACAACAGGTTCATCATATGAAGTCAAGGCCTTTTCGTATCTCTTCCATTGTTTTGGAGTAAGCATTTCTTTACGATTGGTGATCACCCCGGTACCATCGAGAATATGGTCTGCCGGTGTAGTAATGTTGACCTCATAATCTCCAAAAACCAAAGCAAATTCACCCCTTCCCAAAAATTGCATATTTTGCCATCCTTCCACGTCATTGTATACAGCCATTCTTGGAAAGAACTGGGCAATCACATAGTTGTTGTTACCATCTTCAAAATGTTCATAGCCTGATCTTGCTCTGTCAATAAGATGATTGTTTATATTGTACCACCATTTTATTTTAAAACTTGTTTTTTCACCTGATTTTAAAGCTTCAGGCAGATCGATTCGCATCATAGTGCCATTGACCGTGTAATTCATATCAAGGCCTGCATCATTTTTTACATAGTCAATATTGAATCCTCCTTGAAAAGGTTCCCCAAGAAATTCTTGCGTGAATTTTTCAGGATTGTAATAGCTGTCAGTCGCCCCTTCTTTAACGTCATTTGTGATTGCATCAGGAGCCCTGATGTTTTGATCAAGCTGTACCCATAAATAATCAAGTTGATCAGGGGAATTGTTAAAATAGGTAATGACTTCCTCCCCGTATATTCTTTGGTTTTCATCGTCCAGAACAATATCCATTTTATAATCAGCCTTTTGCTGATAGTATTCGTGTCCAGGCGCACCGGAGGCAGTTCGATAAGAATTTGGCGTAGGTAATTCTTGTTTTAACTGCCTGAATTTACTTATGTTATAATGTCCTTGCGGATTTTCTTTAACAGGCTCTGCTTCTTGGGCGAAAGATATCGCAGTCATAAAAAGGGCAAGGATAAACAGTGTGATTTTTTTCATGAGTTTTTTGGTTGGTTCTGTCATTTCAACAGAAATTAGGAATTTTATAATGAATAAAAGTAAGGGTTATAATTTTAATATTTCTCTATCATTTGCCCTCACAAGAATGAATGTTTTTTGAACTCCATCCATATCTAATTTTATATAATTTTGTTGATCTTCAAACTCTTCAAATAACATGCTGTTCTGTACTGAAATGGAATTGATCTGTTCAATACCTTCAAGTTCTAAATAAAAGAACACCTGGTCGTTTTCGTATTCTTTTCCCAAAAAAGTATATCTATATACCTCTTCATTGATCCAAATCCTGAATTTTTGCCTTATATAGTCTTCCAAATACTTGTCAGCTAGTTTATTTTCGGTTTTACCCGCCAGCTCCATGGGTTGATCATGAATTTTTTCAAGAGCCAATTCAATGTCGTCTAGAAAATATTTCATGGTAATCTGAACAGTATTTTGTTCTTTTATATAATCAACTTTGGTGAGACTTATATAATTTTTATGCATCCCAAAGGCCAGCAACGGAATGATCAGCAGCCATATAATTTTATGAAAATACCTCATTGAAAGAAAAGTATTATTTTAGTGCTGCAAATTTAACCAGACTCCTTAAAATATTGTTTAAAAAAAAGTTAAACTTGACTGCAAATCATAAAATTATTGAACACCTGAGAAAAGATGATGTGCTTTATCAGGCCATTGTTGCCCTAAATACAGAAATTAGGTCTGAGCTAAGCATTGACATCTATCACGCTCTGTTGTCTTCCATTGTTTCACAGCAGTTATCGACCAAAGTCGCTAAAATTATTTGGAACCGCTTTACCGGTCTATTTGTTGACGGATATCCAGACGCTGAAAGCCTCTTAGCTAAGGAACACCAGATTCTTAGGGGTATAGGTTTGTCCAACAGCAAGGTAAATTATGTCAAGAATGTAGCCGAGTTCAATTTGTCGAATGATATAAGTTTTGATAATTTACAGAAAAAGTCGGATGAAGAGATTATTGAATATCTAACTCAGATAAAGGGGGTAGGCAGGTGGACTGTACAAATGATCCTGATGTTTCCTATGGACCGGCCTAATGTTTTTCCTTCAAATGATCTGGGTATACAGAATGCCATGAAAAAATTGTACAACATCGAGCTGGAAAAAAAGGAACTTATAGAGAGAATGGAGGCAATAGCCTTACAATGGGAGCCACATAAAACAATGGCTTCTAAGTATTTATGGAAATTGAAAGACAGTTAAACTGATCATATTTAAATTTTTCTGCGCTTAGCACACACTTTTCAATCAACTGTTTCCAAAGACATTAAATAGGCTTCTTTTGATTTCAAAAAAATATCAATAATTTCGATCAGGCGGCCTTCATCATATAAAGGTCCTATGCCTTGAGGCAGGCAGAAATAAATATAGTTGTTGATATCATTTTCTTGAATTTTCACTTCGTTGATAAAGAAGTTATCTTGAAAATACTCCCTTATTATTTTTACATATCCCTTATTCTGTTCATTGAGACGATCTTCTTGGATCAATTCATTTAATTTTCGATCGCGCTTTCTGTTTCCGGATACAATGTTATAAATGTCATCTATGCCGCCAGGTTTAAAAAGGAGTGCTTCAAGAATCACAACGGGAGTGCTTTTCTGACTGTAAGCATTGAGATTTCTTTCGAGTTTGTTCAATGGTTTTTTACCGGCATTGGGCAGGCCAAGTTCCTCAGACATATCATCAAACTGTTGAACGATCACTTCGTCGAGTTCGTTTGTCAATTCGAAAAGGTTGATCCCTATAAATTTATGCAGTAAATGATCTTGATTTACAACAATGATCTTATTTTGATATTGAATATCAGAGATCATTAAAGTGTCTTTATCGGTGACCGAAATTTTAAACTGACCCAATGGGTTGGATATCGTTCCTTTTTGAGAGTTTTTATTGATGATATGAACATTTTCAAGCTGGATTGAATCATTTGTTATTTCCCCTGATATCAATATCCTGTTTTCCTGTCCGTGCACAAGGTATCCGAAACATAGAAAACACAGTAGGTAAAACTGATTCATGATTCAAAGAAACGATTCTGGAATTAAAAATAATATTAATGAGTGATAATATTTTGTTAAAGCAATTGTTTGGGTAATTTTGTTGAAAAACAGATCATGAAAAACCTGATTATAGCCAGCACCTCAACAATTTACGGAAGCGGATTCCTCGAATATTTACTTCCCGAACTAAGGGAGCATTTTAAATCCATCAAGTCTTTGCTGTTTATTCCTTATGCGAGGCCTGGAGGTATATCACATGAAGCTTATACTGAAGCAGTTGCCAAATCCATGCAATCTTTATCCATTGCCGTGCACGGTATCCATGAGTTTGATGACCCTGAAAAGGCCATTGAAAAGGCCGAAGCAATTTTCGTCGGGGGGGGGAATACTTTTGTCTTGTTAAAGGCCTTGCAGCAAAAGAAGTTAATTGATCCCTTGAGAATTGTTTTAGATAAAGGCACGCCCTATTTGGGCACGAGTGCAGGCAGTAATATTGTTGCTCCCAATGTAAAAACAACTAACGATATGCCCATTGTTCATCCAACCTCTCTTGATGCTTTGAACCTGATTCCATTTAACATTAATGCACATTATCTCGACCCCATCAAAAACTCCACCCACAAAGGTGAAACAAGACCTACCCGGATAAAGGAGTTTCACGTCTATAACTCTGAAACTGTTTTAGGACTCAGGGAGGGCAGCTGGATTTCGGTAAAAGGAGAAAAAATGCTTTTAAAAGGACCTTTTAGCGCCGTGGTATTTAGAAGAAACATGAATCCGTTTGAAATAGAAACAGATAGCGATTTAGGTATATTACTTACCTGATGATCAGGAGATAAGTGCCCCAAAAGCCCCAAATAATATAAGAAATATATAGAGAGAGATAAAGACGATGAATAATATGCCGATAAACTTATAGTGTGATCGTAATTTCTTTAAACCAAAGGTGAGCAGATTGTGATCATCTTGCATCAGGGCCTGTTTTGTTTTTTGTCCAAATTGAAACAGGAAAAACACCGGGATAAAATAAACACCTGCCGCGATCAAATAGAAAAACGAGAAAAATTTAGGTGATAAACCACCCAGTGAACCTTCGGGTAAATTGGCGAGTATAGTGCCTATTGAAAATGACATAATAATCAGCAATCCAATGGCTATAAACCCGACAATTGCAATGAAATTCGCCCATTTTGAGGCTTCTAGAAGGTATTTCTTGGCTTGTTCGCTTAGTTGCATGATTGTTTTTAATTTTCGTTCAAAAGTAACATATTTACGAAATAAAGAGGAGCATTATTACATAATGTTTGAAAATTAATACTGATAAACCACGGCATTAATATTCATGCCTGCTCCCACCGAAGCAAACATTATCGCATCACCTTCTGCAATATGGTGCTCATTAAAATTTCCATTGAGGATCAAATCGAGTAGGGTGGGAATTGTCGCTACTGAACTGTTTCCCAATATATTTATGCTCATTGGCATTATGCCATCAGGAACTTTTGTTTTAAAAAGGCGATAGAACCTCTTGATGATTGCCTCATCCATTTTCTCGTTGGCCTGATGAATCAGAATCTTTTTTATTTTGTCGATTGGAACCCCTGATTTATCAAGTGCCTGTTTCATAGCCAGTGGCACATTGTTTAGCGCAAATTCGTAGATCTTTCGCCCGTGCATTTTTAAATAGCGCGTGTGCACCTCTTCATCTGTTTTGTTTGATTCACCAAAAAATATATAATTTGATTCTTCAAAAGTAAAAGTTTGGCTTGCATAGCTTAAGATTCCTTTGTTAGAGTCATGTCCTTTTTCCAAAATGCATGCGCCCGCCCCATCCGCATAGATCATAGAATCACGGTCATGAGGGTCAATTATTCTTGACAGGGTTTCAGAACCAATGACAAGGCATCTTTTTGACAGGCCAGTTTTAATGAATTGATCGGCCTGAATAATTCCTTGAAGCCAGCCGGGGCATCCAAATATAATATCATAGGCAACACAATCAGGATTTTTAATTCGAAGAAGATGCTTTGTTTTTGAGGCAAGGCTGGGCAGCATATCCGACTGTCTGTTAAGATTGTTGAGGTCTCCGAAATTATGGGCAAAAATAATCTGATCAATGGTTTCTATATCAATCCCTGCCCGCTCAATGGCCAGGTTAGCAGCTATAGTTGCAATCTCGCTGTTAAGCAACCCGGCTGGAAGGTACCTTCTTTCTTCAATACCTGTAATACCCTTAAATTTTTGAATAATGACGTCATTTTCATCAGTTAAGGGGTCATTCGTATCACTATAAAATGAGTTATCTAAAAAATCCGCATTTTTTTTAATAACATCTGGAATGTAACTACCTGTTCCCGTGATAATTGAATTCATAAAATAGATTTAAAACAGCATTCAAATAATTTTCAAATATAAACCATATTAACAAGTTTTGGAAATTTACAGCGTGAAAATGGACAAAATCAAGGGATTCAGTAAATATTCATTTTAAGCTTCATGACCGTGGCAATAGACAGGGCCCTCATTTTTATAGTATCTGCATTCTGCCCTGTAAAATTTTTATCAACTGCTTTGTTAAATAATTTAATCCACAGGTCAAAATCTGCAGCAGACATCCCTTTTGTTCGATTGATTCTCAAATGCGGCTTCATGGCGTTCTTTTGATACGTCCCTGAATAAAACAGGGTATTGTCCCAGAAATCAACAAGCGTATGGAGATGATGGCCCAATGCCTCTTCGTTTCTAAAAGCCTCAAAAAAATGAGATAGTTCCTTGCTTTGAAAAAGATCGTTGTAAAAGTCATTAACTATGATAAAAAGATCTTCACGGGTGGCAATATCTTTTGTCATAGCAACATCGAATTGTCAAACATAAAGGGCAGTAAGTCTTTAATCGAGTTAGCTTTTACGATCTTTCCAGTCTCCCCGGTAAAAAAGATCTCTATACTTGAAAGTTGTTTTGTTTCATATTCTGCAATAGCCTGACGGCAAGCCCCGCAAGGGGCAACAGGCCTGTCGACGACTGTTTTTCCGGAACAGGCAGAAATAAATATTTTTTTTATTTTACCATGTGGCACAGAGGCCATAGCACTCCAAATGGCAACCCTTTCGGCACAAATCCCGGAAGGATAAGCCGCGTTTTCCTGATTGTTTCCCAAGAAAATTTCCCCGGTGTCCAAAAGAACGGACGCGCCTACCTTGAAATCAGAATAAGGGGCATAAGCATGATCTCTAACATCAATTGCTTTTTGAAGAAGTTCCTTATCGTTATCAGATAGTTCCTCTAAACTTTCGAAAATTGTGAACTTTATTGAAATTTCATGATTATGCATAAATCAGCAGTTAAAAGAATTTATTTGCCTTAAATATAAGGTTTTCATCCCTAAAACTCAAAGCAATAAACTGATAAGAATTATTGGATCAAAAGCTTTTAAACACAACTCTGATAAGCGCCTTTAGAAATATGCGTATGAATCACCAAGGTTGATGGTCAATGAAAATCTCAAAGTGCTTTCCAACGGATTGTTAACATCCGAGGCATTGATCAAATAAGAAACATCCAATGTTGTGCTCCTAAATTTAAACCCTGTACCCAAGGTAAAGAACTGCCTGTTTCCTTTGTTGGCCGATTCATGGAAATACCCGGCTCTTACAGAAAAAACTTCATTGTACAAATATTCTGCACTGGCACCCCATATCACTTCTTCCAATTCCTCCTCAAAACCTCTTGGTGCGTCATAAAATGATTGAACCATACCTTTCAGAAAACCGACATTATCATCTTTTCCTGAGATGATTTCTCCTGAGGCATTATCCCTTATAGGCGGAGTTGGTACAAGTAATTTATTAATTTCCAGGTTCGTGGTTATCGTGTTGGCATTGTCGAGTATAAAATCAAAGCCACCTCCCATTTTTAAGTTCGTGGGAATAAAACTCTCCTCTCCTCCAAGAACAAGTTCTACTTTTGGCCCCATATTTGACAAATTGACTCCGGCTCTCCATCGACCGTTAAAGTCACCATAGCTCTTTTCTTCACTTTGATAGAACATGGAAACGTCAACAGCGAAAGTATTTACGGTCTGTATTTCACTATTGTCAACTCGAACGGCAAGGTCTGAATGAATAAACCTCAAACCTACTGCCATGGATATGACTTCACTTAATTTTAAGGAATAGGCACCGTCTATGGCAAATTCATTTGGGTTTTCTGAACCAAGGCTAATACCTGAGCCATCAGTAAGTTCAATGGATCCCAAAGAAAAATAGGTAAGGCTTGTTGACCAGGCGCTTCTTTCGTTAATTTTATTGGCTACAAATAAACTGGTAAGACTCACGTCGTTGGTCAGGTTCCTTAGCCAAGGTGTATAATTTAATCCAATTTGCCATTGAGATTCTGCAAAGGCATATTTTGCAGCATTGTAGTGAAGTGAACTTACATCACTGGATGTTGCGACGCCCATATCAGCCAAACCTCCGGCCCTGGCATCAGGTGCAATTAATAAAAAGGGTGCTGCAGTTGTAATTGGATTTACTTCATCTTGGGCATAAGCATTAAAGAGTCCGATGAAAGTAGCGATTGCAATTAGACTTATTTTTTTCATCTAATAATTAGGATTTTAGGGATTCAGATCTAATTTGTTATTGTAAAATGACAAGTTTTTCAAATTTTTCTGCCTTTGCTTTTGATATTTGAGATCTAACATGAAGTTTGTATACATAAACGCCCTTACCAATTTTGTTGCCAAAATCGTCAAGACCATTCCAGGAAATTTCCCTGGATAATAGTCCGTCTGATTGCACAGATCGGTTAAGGGTTTTTATTAGTTTACCTGAAACCGTAAAAATTTGAACCTGAACATCCAGTGTTTCGTTTGGTTTGTTGTGATTAAACCAAAATTCGGTATAATTTATAAACGGATTCGGGTAATTCAATACATTACTTAATATTAAGTCGTTGTCATTGACTACAATAAAACTTAACGTTGATTCTGATGGATTATTGTACGTATCCCAACATTTAAATTTAATCGTGTGTAAACCTGTTTCAAGATCGCGAAACGGGAACTTGACTTTTCCCTTTTGGAAGTCATTTATTTCGGTTTCGTAATAGTCATTTAATACATAGGGATTGTTGTTGTCATCGTCTAAAATGGCAATGATATCATGATCGACAGCCGTGATGGAGGTGTTGATACCTGAATTGTCTTCGAGAAGGGCATAAAGTACAGGTGAAGAATTTGTATTACCGCCATCTACAAAGGATTCATCATTCATAAAAAGCCTGATTTCGGGCCCTTCAGTATCTGAAGGGGCGTTTGGGTCAATGCCGCCAATGATGATGTCAAGATCGGCTCCGGTTCTGTCTGAAACCTTATTTTCGGCATATAAACTGATTTTGGCCTTGCCATAAGCGATTCGAATATCTTTTGGCACGATAAATTCAAAGGAGAAAGAGCCATTGTTAATACTTGCCCTGCCACTAAAGATCTTGCTTTCAATAGCTTTAAACTCCATTTTTTTACCAAGATTGTCATTGTCGAGTGTTGCTTTATCCAAAGCTTTGTCATAAATAGTGGCATTTAGAGTCCCGCTATAATTATCGATCAACTGATCATTTTCGTCTTTGATTACACCTTCAAGTGTAATTCTGGATAAGGCTTTCAAAGTGTCCTTGCTTTGGCTGAGATCCTCATCATTCATTTTTGTGAGCCGGATATTTGGTTTTGCCTGTGCCATTTTCATGGCCGGGTCCCCAAAACTGTAGATAAAGAATCGTTGTGCGGTAAAAGATTCATGTTTGGTGTACATCAATGCTTCAGAAATACTGTAGTCTTCTTCTTGAAAATTCAAGATGTTCCTCATAAGATTACGGTTAAAAACCTCTCCAACACTGATAAATATTTCCCGGGTCGTAGAAATCAAATGAGAGGTTCCTCCACCCGAATTCCAAAGCGTAAATTCTCCTGCTGTGGGCCTTATAGGATTGTCGAATCTTGCAAATTCACAGGTTACCGTAATAAACAAAGGAAGCGAATTAAAATTATTCCAGTTCTGTATTTGGGGAACTTCAAGAATCCGTTCTTCTGCCCATCCATTAACACCTCCATGCCCAAAGTAGTCGAGAATCAATGTACCTGATTCAACAGCGTTGTTGATCGCTTCATTGACCGTGGGATAACGTTCACCTCCAGCTGAAGATTCTTGCTGATGCGCATCGGCATAAATCTTTTTAATATTAAAAGAAGGTTTTGTCTGTTCTATTTCCTGAGTGATCTGATCCAGGGCCTGTTGTAAAATAAATTCGCCGGAGTTGTCGGGATCATCTGCAACAAAAGTAACGGTATTTCTCCAGCTTCCCAGAGAGGCTGTACCGTAATAATTTAATGTTTTGTCAACCATGTCTCTTGCTTCTTTAAGAGAAGTAACAGGGAATCGGCCCATGGCAACATCCTGCATGTCAGCACTTCCCAGGGTCCCTTCCTGGTCATCCATCATTCCAAAATAATCATCCGTTACATAGGCGGTAGCAAGATTGAAACTTTCATACGATTGAAATGCAGGGACTATATTGTTATTGTCGGTAATCCTGTCTTTGAAATCGAAAGAGGCATCTCCAAAAAGGCATACGAACCTGATTCTGCTCTGGTCACCGGAGGCATTGAGGTATAAGAACCTTATAAAATCTCTTATCGCTGTAAGGTCAGGAGAACCCGAGCCAAATTCATTGTAAATCTTTTCCAAATCTACAACTGCCACTTTTAATCCCGAATTTTCAAAATGATAGCCGGCGAGCCTTTCAGCTTCAGACATCAAATAGTCCGGACTTACGATAAGGTAGTCAATGTCTTTGATCCCATGTAAATTCTGATTGTTTACCTCATTATTTTCAAGGGTTTCAGGAATCAAAAATGGCTCAGTCCCAAGAATAATAAATTCGTTTTCGCCTCCAAAAGCCTTAAAAATAAAATCATTGGCATTTCCTTCGTTGAGGACTCTTTCAGGATTGACGGGGTCAGTAATATTCCACAAAGCACTAATATTAGCAATATTTTGAACCGTATATTCATAAACCGAGGAAGGATCTGAAGCGCCGGTATTCCGAAAAGAAAATTGCGGGCCCCGGGCAATAAGGTTTCGGGTACTGATGACTTCAATAAAATCCAAAAATGCCCTGGACGAAGGGTTGCCTCCATTGTTGTAGCTGATTTGAACATCGATCAAGTCATTATTCAGAAAAGTAGTTGCTGTATTTTCATCAGACGAGGCTTTTGTGAGTGAATTGTTCGGTATCAAAGAGAAGTTGAGATCCATTACATCCTGTCCGTTGACCCTGAAGTTCATCTGCGTATTACTGCTGGAGACTGCCACGCCTCTTGCTTTGACAACAACGGGCTCGTCAAATTTCAGGTCGGTCAATTGAAAATTGATGTTTTGCACATCTTCAAAACTAAAGTCCTCACCAAGCCACTGCTGGCCATTAGCCAGGAGATTTACGCGTTCCTGTTCATGAAACACAAATTCGTGATACGTATCAATTCTAAAATCAGCTTCCTGATCGATGGGGTTGATGGTATTTATTCTTTTACCAGCTCCCTGATCGACAGTGATAAAATAATAGGCATAATCACTGTAGATATTGGTATTATGTTTTGAAAGGGTGTACTGAGCTCTGTTTATTTCCCAATGATGAGGTCCTTGTCCGAAAAACAGAATATAATCGTCATTGTCGAAAACGCCATCCTCTTCTCCTTCAACAAAAATTGCGTTTTCCTGCAGGTCGTCATATCTGAAATCAGCATTGAGCTGTGGCAGCATTTTTCCTCCATTTCCGTATATTTTAATGTTTTTCGGATCGAGATCTGAGGTGTTGATACCGATCTTCTGTAATAACTCTTTGTCAATTTTGAATACGCCTGTGGTGTCGATCTTGAATTTGTACCAGGTACCATTCGCCAAAACCGAGCGGTTAGTTACTCGGGATGTATTGCTTTTATTAGCCGATAAAGCGCTCTGATTACTTAGGGAGTAATCAAGGGTAAAGGAGTTTATTTTTTGTATGCTGCCATTCTGATTGACCATGGGGGTAATACTGAGAACGGCGACAGTTTTATTCTTTATTTTTGTGATCTGAAATTCACTCTTGATCTCTGTTGGTATGGCATGAATTTGGATGTTCTTTAAAAGAGCAGGGGAGACTGTTGAAAATTTAACATTTTTTATTTTATATTCCTGTACGATTGTGTTGATTTGCACGTTAAATATATGAGTGGACCTTGGAATATTATTTTCGTCAAAGAAGTTTCCCTCCACAAGTGGCAAAGTGATCGATTTCTCTTTGGTAAGCTGGATTGAGTTTACATCGTTCCAGGAAAGAGTAAATGTCTTGGATTCAGAAATTTGTGCATATGAAAACAAGCATTGAAAAAAGAAGATCAAAAAAGGAAAATACTTTTTTAAGGACATACAGGTACGAAAACGTTCAAAATTAAACATTTTACAAGAGTATACATAATAAAGAATTAAAACAATCGTTATACAAGCATTGAAACTGGAAATTATTTGTAATGACAATTCATATTCCATATCAATAGTTTTTGTATTTATCTAAAAAATAGTCAATCAATAATTATGAAAAAGTTTAGCAGTAACAAAGTTCTACTCATATTATTATCAACCGTACTTCTTGCGAGTTGTTCTAAAAGTAATAAGAGTGTTTCCACTTTAACGGGCTGGGAGTATAACAATCCCAAGTACGGTGGTTTTCAGGCTAATTCCAATTACAAGGAGCAAGGACCACCACCTGGAATGGTTTTGATCGAGGGAGGTACATTTACCATGGGTAGTGTACAAGATGACGTCATGTTCGATTGGAACACAACTCCGGTAAGACAGCAGGTACGTTCATTTTATATGGATGAAGCAGAGGTAACGAACATCGAATATTTATTGTACTTACAATATTTGGAAAAAGTTTTTCCACCTTCTGACGATACGTACAGAAAAATTTATCAGGCTGCATTGCCTGACACATTGGTATGGAGAAATACCTTAGGTTTTAATGAATTGCTCACCGAGAACTATCTCAGACACCCGGCTTATGCTGAGTATCCTGTTGTCGGGGTTTCCTGGAGACAGGCAGCAGAATACTGTAAATGGAGGACTGACAGGGTTAATGAAAAGATTCTGATAGATAAAGGAGTTTTACACACTTTATTTGATATGGATTCTTTAGATGTTGAAGGAGCCAATCGATTTGATACCGAGACTTATTTAACGAACCCGAATTTGTTGTTCGACGGAGATTCAAGTATTTATTACAAAGGAATCAGAGATTTTTCCAAAAAAGAGAAGAAAACGGAAGGTTCGTTTACAGGTCGTCATGTAAAAACTTCAGACGGTATTCTGGCACAGCGTTTCAGACTGCCAACAGAGGCTGAATGGGAATATGCGGCTAAGGCTGAAATTGAGAACAGAGAATACAATTCTCTTCGGGGAAGAAAAAAATATTCATGGAACGGAACCTCGACGAGAGAAGAATCAAGAAGGTATAAAGGTGACCAAATGGCCAACTTTAAACAAGGAAAAGGAGATTATAGCGGTTTAGCCGGATGGAGTAATGATGGCGCCGATATCACCATGAAAATAAAGTCGTATTCACCAAATGCTTTTGGATTATACGATATGAGTGGAAACGTTGCCGAATGGGTTGCTGATGTCTACAGGCCGATCATTGATAATGATGCGAATGACTTTAGTTATTTCAGAGGAAACGTATTTAACAAGAAGCAAATTGACAAGGAAGGAAATGTTGTCATTGTAGATTATAACAGTGTAGAATTTGATACGCTTGATAACGGAAAGATTGTACCAAGAGACCTTCCGGGAAGTGTTAAATATGTTCCGGTTACCAAGAGAGATGCCTTTATGCGAAATAATTATGAAAAAGCCTATAATATTGACAGTGGAGATGGAGACCTTGCTTCGACTAAACAATTTTTCAGAGATGAAGATGAGTCAGAAGAGAAGCCAAGAATGTACAACTCACCAAAGATACCAAGACAAATTGGCGAAAGTGGACTGATTATTCAGCAGTATGATACCAAAACCAGAAATACATTGATCAGTGATCAGACAAGAGTATTTAAAGGTGGATCATGGAAAGACAGAGCTTTCTGGTTAGATCCTGCTCAAAGAAGGTATTTACCAGAATATATGGCCACTAATTTTATCGGCTTCAGGTGTGCGACAGATAAATTAGGTCAGATGTCTCACTCGAGAAGAAGAAAAGAATCAAAATAAAATTCTTTAGAACACAAAATATAAAAACTCAATATCATAAACTGATATTGAGTTTTTTTTTACATTTACTTTATGAGAATAGAAAAAATTTATGCGCTTTATAAGGAGAGTTATAAGGTCTTTAAAGACACAAGGGATGAAGCAAAAGATGCGATCTATTTTTCTTTAAAAGGTGCCAATTTTAATGGCAATGCGTATGCGATGGAAGCCTTGAAAAAAGGTGCCAGTTATGCTGTTATTGATGAGAAGCAATATAAGGTTGATGATAGAATGATCTTGGTAGAAGACGCTTTAACCTGCTTACAGGATCTGGCCCGTTATCACAGGCAGCAACTGAAAGTCCCAATTATTGCATTAACCGGAAGCAATGGAAAGACAACCACAAAAGAGTTGATTCATGTCGTACTGGATAAAAAATTTAATTGTTATGCGACCAAAGGTAATTTCAACAATCATATAGGTGTCCCGCTCACCCTTCTTTCTATAACACCCGATCATGACTTTGGTGTGATTGAGATGGGAGCTAATCACCAGCATGAAATAGAAGCCTTGTGCAATATAGCCTTACCCGATTTTGGATATATAACAAATTTTGGCAGGGTTCATCTCGAAGGTTTTGGAAGTTTTGAGGGTGTGATTAAAGGTAAGACAGAAATGTACAGACATTTGAAGAAGCAGGGGAAGAAGGTTTTTGTAAATCAGGATGACCCCATTCAAATGGAGCGAACTGAAGGAATGGAAAGGATTGTGTTTGGATCGTCGGATGGTGTTTGCAAAATCGCTTTTCTCGGAGCTGACCCTTTTGTAAATATCAGCTTTCAGGGTATGGAAATAAAAAGCCGCCTCATCGGGAATTATAATTTTTCAAATATAGCTGCAGCCGTATGTATTGGAAGTTATTTTGGTGTTGAAACTGATAAAATCAAAATAGCCATTGAAGGATATATTCCTGAGAATAACAGGTCACAAATCATACATCATGCCGGCAATAAGATTATTTTAGACGCTTATAATGCCAACCCCAATAGTATGGAGGCGGCCCTGAATAATCTTGGAACTCTATCTGATAAGAAAAAAGTAGCCGTACTTGGAGATATGTTCGAATTGGGGGTCGACAGCAGGGAGGAACACCAAAATATTGCTGACCAAGCAGTCAAACTCGGTCTTGACCGAATTTATTTGATAGGAGAAACTTTTGCGGATTTATCGGTGGAGGGGGCAGAAGTTTATCAGTTTAATTCATTTGATGCCTTTACAGATCATTTTAAACATCAATCCTTTTCAAAAACTACTTTTTTGGTTAAGGCCTCCAGGGGAATGGCACTTGAAAGGATTTTGGAATATCTGTAATTATTACCAGTCATCTTCTTGAACTTCCATCTTATTGTTAACAATAAAATAATTCAAACTGTTAATAGCCTTGGTCATCTCTGTATCCACGGGTTCTTCCACAAGGATCTGATAATCTGTAGGAAATCTTTCAATATAAGTTTTCAGGTCAATTGCCTGTAAATCTCCTTTTACCCTTTTGCCAACCCTGAAATTGCTAAAATCATATTTATAACGATTGTCCTTGGCTTTGATCGATACATCGAAGAAAAGATTCACCTTAATCGTTTTACTGATTAATTTCCATTCAAAATGATAGGTATTTAATTGCTTAACACCCATTGAATCAGTATACATTGAGTCTATCTGAGTGTAGTAATTTGTCAACCAGGATTTCGCTCTGGATTTGATCTCTGTACTGCTAATTCCTTCTGCCCGAACCACATCTTCGTATCTGTATTCTCCGGTTTCACCGTCAATCATAATCAACTGAGCCTGACCAAAATAAAAAGATAAAAATAAAATAAGGGGGGTAATTATTTTTCTTTTTTTCATAATAATTTAAATCAAAAAAATACACCTAAAGAACAGTGTATTTTTATAAGTAATAAGCTTACGAAGTTAGCATATTTATTTTACTAATCAAAAAAGCTCTTTTTTTTTTTACAGTTGACATTATCCTACATTCTTTCCGGAACTTCAATTCCGAGGAGCTTAAATGAAGATTTGATAACACTGCTCACCGCAGATGACAATTGTACCCTGAGAGTCTTTTCGTCCTCATTTGCCGCCCCGAAAATAGGTACACTTTGATAAAAGGAATTATAGCTTTTTACAAGTTCATAGGTAAAATTCGCAATTAGAGCCGGACTCAGGTTTTCAGCCGAATTTTGAATGATCACCGGGTAACTTTGAAGCAATTTAACCAATTCTTTCTCCTTGGGATGTAAGGTGTCGATGGCTATTATCTCTTTGGAATCAACTTTTGCCTTTCTCAAAATCGACTGTATCCTGGCGTAGGTATATTGTATAAAAGGCCCTGTATTTCCGTTAAAATCAATTGATTCTTTTGGGTCGAAAAGGATACGTTTTTTAGGGTCAACTTTTAGGATATAATATTTTAAGGCTCCTAAGCCAATGATTTTGTAAAGACGTTGCTTTTCTTCATCCGAATACCCTTCAAGTTTGCCTAATTCTTGAGAAATTTCCCCTGCAGTATTTGTCATTTCGCGCATCAGATCATCAGCATCAACAACCGTACCTTCTCTGGACTTCATTTTCCCTTCTGGTAAATCAACCATGCCATAAGAGAGATGATGAAGGTTTTGTGCCCATTCAAAACCCATTTTTTTTAGGATGAGGAACAAGACCTTAAAGTGGTAGTCCTGTTCATTTCCAACGGTATAGACCAGCCCTTCAATATCAGGGAAATCTTTGATCCTTTGAATAGCGGTCCCTATGTCTTGCGTCATATAAACAGCGGTTCCATCAGCGCGAAGGACAATTTTTTCGTCTAAGCCTTCATCAGTAAGGTCAATCCATACAGAACCATCATCCTTTTTAAAGAAAACACCTGTTTCCAATCCTTCAGCCACGAATTCTTTCCCTAATAAATAGGTGTCACTTTCATAGTAATTTGTATCGAAATCAACTCCGAGTTCTTTATAGCTTTGATCGAACCCTTTATAGACCCATTGATTCATTTTTTTCCACAAAGCCACTGTGTCCGGATCACCGGCTTCCCATTGCCGTAACATTTCCTGAGCTTCGAGCAGAATAGGCGCCTCTTTTTTGGCTTCTTCTTCTGTTTTACCTTTTGCTATCAGGTCTTTAATTTCTTTTTTATATTCCTTGTCAAACTTCACATAATAGTTTCCTACTAATTTATCACCTTTCAAGCCTGTTGTTTCGGGCGTTTCACCTTGACCAAATTTTGTCCAGGCGACCATGCTTTTACAAATATGAATACCCCGGTCATTGATGATCTGTGTTTTGTACACTTTTTTCCCTGAGGCTGATAAGATCTCAGCTACCGAATAACCAAGCAGGTTATTTCTGATATGACCAAGGTGAAGGGGTTTGTTGGTATTGGGTGACGAATATTCAACCATGATGGCTCCTGATTTGTCTTTGACGATTCCAAAATCTTTAAAATCAGGAATTTGATTGAAATAGTCAATATAATAAGCATCACTGATAACAAGATTGAGGAAACCCTTTACAACGTTGTATCCGCTTACGATATCAGAATGATCTTTAACATAATTCCCTATTTGATTGGCAATCTCAACAGGGTTCCCCTTAATGTGTTTTAACAAAGGGAAAACAACAATGGTGATATCACCCTCAAAGTCTTTTCTTGTGTCTTGAAATTCTATTTTTTCAAGATCAATCTTATAAATAGATTTGATCCCTTCCTTGGCTATGGGATCGAGTATGTTTTGAATCACGGTATATACAATGTTTAGAGCGGCAAAAATAATTATTTTAACTTGATAATGGATAAGATATATTACATTTGATGCAAGCCGTAATGGAAATGGATAAAATTATAGAAGAATTGCCTGCAAAGGCAAAGGAAAAATGGGTGGAGAATAAGAAATATTTCACCAAACTGAAGCGTAAGCAACGAAAGAGGCTGGATTATATGATGAACGAGATCCATGAAGAGGAGTTTGAACATACAGATTGTTTGGACTGCGCAAATTGCTGTAAAACCACCAGCCCAATTTTTACTGAAAAGGATATCTCAAGAATTTCCAAATACCTCAAAATGAAAGAGGGGCAGTTTGTGAATCAATATTTACAAAGGGATGAAGATGATTTTATGGTCTTAAAAAGCGTACCCTGTACGTTTTTGGATAAGGATAATTCTTGTGTTATCTACGACATTAGACCAAAGGCCTGCAGTGAATACCCCCATACAAACCGCAAGAAATTCATTCAGCTCACAGATCTTACGCTCAAAAATACAGAAATATGTCCGGCTGTTTTTAATATGGTTGAAACTTTGAAATCTAAACTCCCCCTGTAGCATTAATAAAAAACCAGGCTGATTCTAGGGGTAGAGGAGGTATTTTTCTCTGATCTTTTTAAATTTTGCCAGCTCAGCTGACCAACTTTGACGAATCTCATCGGCTGTTTTTCCAGCTTCTATTTGTTTTCTCAATTTTTCATTTCCTGCATGAACTGTAAAGGTTTCCCCAAAAAAGGTTTTATCTCTTGGCGTTTTTTGGTAAGCATCAATAAGCCAGGTCAAATCAACCTTGTCCATTCTTGGCGTATCACTCAGGTCGATCCCATTGCAAAGTTCCCCCTTGAATTTGGGGAATTTTGAGCCAAAATTGGATTCAGGGGTATAGGTCAATTCACCGATCGGGAAAAAAGGTGCTCCATATCGTTGAAACTGGAATTCGGTTCCTCTTCCGGCATTGATTGATGTTCCTTCGAATAAACCAAGGCTTGGATAAAGGTTGATCGATTTGTCGTTAGGCAAGTTAGGCGAGGGCCTTACCGGTAAACTATAAACGCTTTTATGCCTGTAGTTAAGGCTGGGAATGACCCTGAGTTCGCAATGTAAACTGTCTTTGAGCCAGTTTTCACCATTGACCATAAGTGCGTATTCACCAATGGTCATGCCGTAAACCAGCGGTACTTCGTGCATACCTACAAAGGAACTGTATTTTGATTCAAGCACTGGCCCGTCAACGTAATGGCCGTTGGGGTTGGGCCGGTCTAAAACAATCAGGGGAATGCCTTGTTCAGCACAGGCCTCCATAACCAGGCTCAGCGTAGAGATATAGGTGTAGAATCTTACACCAACATCCTGAATGTCAAAAAGCACAAGATCAATGTCGTTGAGTTGCGCGGCATTTGGTTTTTTATTATTGCCGTATAAAGAAATGATGGGGAGCCCCGTTTTAATATCTTTATCATCAGCAACTATTTCGCCGGCATCAACTTTTCCTCTGAATCCATGCTCCGGGGCAAAAACTTTTTGTATGTGAATGTCATAACTTAAAAGTGTGTCGATCAGGTGAGTATAATATGATGTGCCTGGCAAAGATCCTGTGCTGATCACGCTTGTTTGATTTGCAATCACTGCTATTTTCTTTCCTTTTAGAAAAGGTAGATATATATTCATAAGATCAGCAGCAGGGAGTATTTTTAAACTGTCCTGTTGGATTCCTGACCAATGGGTAAAGGCCTCCTTTTCTCCAAAAGTTTTGGCTCCTGTTTGACCAATTGAACTGATCATAAAAAGGAAAACGATTAATTCAGTTACTAAAATTAAATATGTATTTTTGGACTGAATTAATCTTTTCATTTCAATTGAATTACGAGTTATTTATAGCCAGGCGTATCATCGCCTCCAAGGAACGCAAAAATAGTGTTTCGTCTCCTATTATAAAAATTTCTATTCTTGCCATAGCCATTGGAATTGTAGTGATGCTTTTTTCTGTGGCCACCGGTGTTGGGCTTCAAAAAAAGATTAAGGAAAAAATATCCGGATTTAATGGAGATATTCAGATTAGTAATTATGATGCAAATAATTCAAAGGTAACGGTAACCCCCGTGAGTCGGGACCAGGATTTTTATCCTGAATTCAAAAGCGTGCCCAATGTGAGAAAAGTCCAGGTTTACGCTACCAAAGCCGGAATCATAAGAACGCCGAATGAATTTGAAGGCATCATTTTAAAGGGCGTGGACAAAGACTATGACTGGTCATTCTTTGCTGAATACTTAATGGATGGGAAACTTCCTGTATTCGGAAATAAAACTTCGAATGACGTGTTGATTTCTGCAAAGACAGCAGCTCGTCTTGGCATAAAAACCGGGGATGATTTCCATATGTTTTTTGTCAAGGATGATCCTAATCAAGCACCAAATTCAAGGAAATTCAAGGTTTGCGGGATTTTTGATTCGGGTTTTGAAGAATTTGATGAGGCCTTTATCATTGGAGATATCAAGCATATCCAAAGGATCAATAAATGGGATACAGATCAAATTGGAGGTTTTGAGTTATTCGTATATGATTTTGACAAACTAAAAGAAACCGGTTTTGAGGTATACGAGCAGATAGACCCGTCTTTAAATGCTTTTACAACGGCGGAGAAATTTCCTGCCATCTTTGAATGGTTGGGATTGTTTGATACCAACATTATAGTGATCATTGCCATAATGATTCTTATTGCGGGTATTAATATGATTACTGCCCTGCTGGTTTTAATACTCGAAAGAACTCAAATGATTGGTATCCTCAAGGCCCTGGGAAATCACAACTGGAGTATCCGTAAAATATTTTTATACAATGCATCATTTTTAATTGGTAAGGGTTTGTTTTGGGGCAACTTAATAGGGGTAGGGCTATTGATGATTCAGAAACATTTTGGAGTGATTACCCTGAATCCTGAAACTTATTACGTCAACCAGGCGCCAGTCTATCTGAGCATACCGACGCTGATATGGATCAATTCAGGAACCTTGTTTCTTTGTGTACTCATGTTAATTGTACCTTCATTCATTGTTAGTAAAATTAGTCCTGTAAAAGCCATAAAATTTGATTAAATTTGCATTCCTAAAATCGATAGAAACGGATTCTAGCTTGTACGAATAAAATTTTTTAAACATATGAAATACGATATTATTGTTATTGGAAGTGGACCGGGAGGATATGTAACCGCCATTAGAGCTTCTCAATTAGGGTTTAAAGTTGCAGTGGTTGAAAAATCTGAACTTGGTGGTGTGTGCCTCAACTGGGGTTGTATTCCGACAAAGGCACTTTTAAAAAGTGCTCAGGTCTATGAATACTTAAAACATGTTGATAGCTATGGGCTAAAAGCCAAAGAGATCGACAAGGATTTTCCGGCAATAATAAAAAGGAGTCGCGGTGTTGCGGAAGGCATGAGCAAGGGAGTTCAATTCCTGATGAAGAAGAATAAGATTGATATCATTGAAGGATTTGGAAAAATAAAGCCTGGAAAAAAGGTAGATGTCACTGATGATAAAGGAGCAGTAACAGAATATAGTGCAGATCATGTGATCATCGCAACAGGTGCAAGATCAAGAGAATTGCCTTTTTTGCCCATTGACGGTAAAAAAGTGATTGGTTACAGACAGGCTATGGTTTTGCCCGAACAACCAAAAAAAATGATCATTGTTGGGTCAGGGGCAATAGGAGTTGAATTTGCTTATTTCTACAATTCCATAGGTACTGAAGTAACGATTGTAGAGTTTCTTCCTAACGTTGTGCCTCTTGAGGATGAGGAAATATCAAAGCAATTTGAAAGATCCCTTAAAAAATCAGGTATCAAGGTAATGACCAATTCAAGTGTGACCAAAGTCGACACTTCCGGAAAAGGGATCGTTGCAACAGTATCTACTAAAAAAGGAGAGCAAAGCCTTGAGGCCGATATCGTTCTTTCGGCTGTTGGTATTAAATCCAATATTGAAAACCTAGGTTTGGAAGAAGTGGGTATCGTAACCGACAAGGATAAGATCCTGGTAAATGATTATTATCAGACGAACCTGCCCGGTTATTATGCAATCGGAGACGTGGTTCCGGGACCGGCTCTGGCTCATGTGGCTTCTGCTGAAGGAATTACCTGTGTGGAGAAAATTGCAGGATTGAATCCCGAACCGATAGATTACGGAAATATCCCTGGCTGTACTTATGCCAGTCCTGAGATAGCAAGTGTTGGTTTGACAGAAAATCAGGCCAAGGAAAAAGGTTTCGATATCAAAGTTGGCAAATTTCCATTCTCAGCTTCGGGAAAAGCTTCTGCAGCCGGAAACAAGGAAGGTTTTGTCAAAGTAATCTTTGACGCAAAATATGGAGAATGGCTGGGTTGCCATATGATTGGAGCGGGAGTTACGGATATGATTGCAGAGGCAGTTTTGGGAAGAAAACTTGAAACTACAGGGCACGAAGTCCTTAAGGCTATTCATCCACATCCTACCATGAGTGAGGCTGTTATGGAGGCAGTTGCCGATGCCTATGACGAGGTGATTCATTTGTAACTGATTCAATTTTCAGCATAAAATAAGAGCCTGGTACTTCACAAAGTACCAGGCTCTTCTGTTGAGGGGATATCTGCCTGATTTTTGATGATAAGACAGGTCATTGACCAAAAGTTAATGGGTTCATGCTTATTAATTATGAATTTTATATTTTCCTAAACCTGGTGAAACAGGGCTATTATAGGATCCTGGCAGGAATGGAAATGGAGGCTCTCCGGTGGATCTGATCTGAACGATTATTAGATCAGGCCAATCGGAAGCATACCCCAGTTCGTTACCATCTTGGTCGAACCAAGTATAGCCTCTGAGTTCATCAGAAGATCTTGCGGCCACAAGTTTTTGAAATTGTGACCAATTTTTATTTTCAACAGTCCCGCTGTAGTGAAAAGTAATCCAGCCGTTGCTGTCAAACCAGCTATCTGGATAAACACCCCGGTCTGAAATAAGTGCTTTGTTCCAATGCATGACCAGATTGATATTTCTGAAACTCCAGAAGATTGCATTGCTCGGATCACTTAAAAAGGGATATGCGGCTAAATAAGCTTCATCATGTCCTGTATATGGATCCATACCCATTGCGGGGTTTCCGTTTTCGTCAATAAAATCTCCAAAAACTGCGTTAATGAGTGTCCCGTTAAAATGATGCGCTTGCCAGTTGTAACCGAATTCATTAAATCCGGTATATTTCGGATTGTTGACTTTTTGTGTCTCAAAAGAATTGTTGAACTCTATTGATTCATCAATTGCATCTCTATCGCATGAGCTGCAAACCAAGAGCGTAAAGGATAAAGTCATTGTAAAAAGAAGTAGTTTTTTCATAATAAAATATTTTAAAATTATTACTTCAAAGATCGGATGCTGCAGAACGCACGACGTACCATTCATAACTCAAAACTTGTAATTTTAAAGCATGGCTTTCAATTTTACAGCATTGATTCCTGTCAATTTATTGCATTATGGGTACATTCAATGCCACACCTGTTTTTGTCACAAGATCTAAAAATCTTGGCTCTTGATAAAGTGGTTCGAACATGGGACGAAGAAGCATAGAGGGCAGGTCCCCGTCATGCTGCGCATAGGCTACCTCCAGGTAGATCAGGGCCTCTGCATCCTGATTCATAAATGCAGAGACCATGGCAACCTGTGAAGGGTTTGAGCAATATAGGGGCTCCTTTTTTTTGGCCCTTGACAACCAGTACTCTATCGCCTCGTCAAAGGATGAAGATTCAAATTTTTCTTCCATGCTATGGTTGTTCATCAGTTGCTGGAATTTCAGGAATGTCATCCTTGCGTTTTCCTTTTCTCCCAAAACCCATTGAACGATGCCTAAACCGTTATAGGTAAAAGTGTCTTCCGGGTGAAGTTCCAGCACCTTTTTAAACTGTTCCAGCGATTTCTCGAACTGACGATCATAGAAATATTGCTCAGCAACTATTCGCCCGGCACGTGGATTCAGGGGGTCCAGCTTTTCGGCTATAAGCGCCTCCTGGATTGATCTGGGCATGTTATTTTTGTAGAGAAAGTATTTCGATAACTGCGTATGTGCGTATGAATTATTGGGATCCAGTTCCAAACCTTTTTCGGTCATTTGCCTCATTCCTTCCCAATCCCAGTCAAATTTCCCGAGAATGTTCCCTTTGGTAATATAAGCCTCGGCAAGGTAGGGTCCTTTTTGCAGGGCTTTGTCAATAGCTAATCTACCAAGCGTTTCAAAGCGATTCTTTTCTTCTTCATTTTGAAAGAATTTATGGAGCAGGATGTAAGATTCCGCCAATGAGGCAAAGGCCGGAGCAAAATTAGAGTCAACGGCTATGGAACGGTTGAGATAGGATACGGCGTTCTGAACTGATGAAGGTGTTTGATGGTTGTAGAGGTGTCGTCCTCTCATGTATAGGTCATAAGCCACAGGATTTACAGGGTAGTTCTCTGCCCTTTGATCTTTCGGAAGCACAGCCAGGTTGATCTCTTTGGATATGGAAGAAGAAATACCGCTGACAATGGTGAGGATATTTTCAAATTTTAGATTGTAATTCCCTGCCCATAAGTGTTTTTCCCTGGGGAAAGGCTCTATGAGTTGTGCTATGACACTCAAGCTGTCATTGTCGATGAGTACCGAACCTTCCAGAAGCAGATTTACATCTAGTTCACGTGCTATTTCACCATATGATTTCTTGGCACCTTTGAATTTCATGGCAGATCCCCTTGAAATAACCCGTATCGTTCTGTTTTTTGCAAGCTCCAGCGTTATGGCCTCCGTAATCCCGTCAGCCAGGTAATCTGAATTATCATTCTCGGCTAGGTCAAGAAAAGGCAGAACAGCTATGGAATAGTCTCTTTGTTCGGTTTTTATCAGCTCCTTGTTAAAAAAGTTATCATGAAGAAATAGAGCCGTGAACAAAATAATTAGAGCTGACACGATCAATGCGGTCTTGCCATGTGATTTTTGGGTATAGGGTATAAAAGGTGTATCAGCCGATTCAATCACCTTGGCTTGAAGTTTAAATTCACCGGGTGTCATTCCGTAGCGGTCGTGAAAGCACTTGTTGAAATAGGAGGGACTTCCAAAACCGACCCGATAGGCAATTTCGGCGGCCGTAAAATTTTGGTTTTTGAGCAATTCAGCAGCTTCCTGAAGCCTTGTTTCTCGAATAAATTCACTCGCCGTCTTTCCTGTGGCGCGTTTAATTTTCCTTAAGGTTTGAGATTTACTGAGACCAATTTTCCTGGAAAGTTCCGCAACTCCAAAACTCTCGTCTTCCATATGATCGAAAAGAGCAGACCTTACTTTATGTATAAAGGCTTCATCCATAGGATTATATCATAATTTGGAAACTTAAAAGTTACTATAAAAATTCTGAAAACACAAATAATTAGCTTCAAAAACACCATATGTCAATGATCCCTTTGAAGTTTAAATTAAAGGGTTTTATACCATACCGGACAGTGAATTTTATGCGATAAATAAAATCTATGCGGATATAAAAAATTGAGATGAAAGACCTGCTGTGAAAGTGCAGTATTGGTGTACTTTTGCAACACCTAAAAACAATAAAATTAATAATCAGAAAATAAATAAATTATGGCTTTAGTAGGAAAAAAATTTCCAAATTTTAATGTAGATGCGATGAATGAGATGGGAGATACATTCAAAATCAATGTATATGAGGAAGCAGTGAATAACGGTAAAAAAGTGTTGCTTTTTTGGTACCCAAAAGATTTTACGTTTGTTTGCCCAACAGAGATCAGGGCTTTTCAGGATGCCTTGGGCGAATTCGAAAAGAGAAACACAGTTGTAATAGGAGCGTCAGTAGATACAGCCGAAGTTCATTTTGCATGGTTGAATACGTCTAAAGATAATGGAGGTATAGAAGGAGTGACTTTTCCATTATTGGCCGACACAAACCGCAATCTTTCTTCTCAATTAGGAATTTTGGATGTTGTTTCAGAAAGTTTTGATGAAGAAACCGGAAATGTGATGATAGAAGGCTCTTATGTGACTTACAGAGCCACATATTTGATTGATGAGGAAGGAAAGATCTTTCATGAAAGTGTTAATGACATGCCATTAGGAAGAAATGTAGCTGAGTACTTGAGGTTGATTGATGCCTATACACATGTTCAGGAAAAAGGAGAAGTTTGTCCTGCAAATTGGGAAGAAGGAAAAGACGCTATGAAGGCCGATAGAGATGGCGTTGCATCTTACTTAAGTACACATTAATTGAATTAAACTGGTCGTAAGGCCGTTACAAGTATTAAATTATGCTAACAGAATTAAATAACGACAGTTTGTCTGAGCTTGTAAAAAGCAACCCAAAAGTAGTAGTGCAATATATGGCTACCTGGTGTGGTAATTGCCGGATCATGAAACCAAAATTTAAAAAGCTTGCCGGCGAAAATGAAAAAATGGAATTTGTTTTAGTCGATGCTGAAAAGTTTCCTGAGTCGAGAAAACTGGCTGAAGTCGACAATTTGCCTACGTTTGCAACTTTTGTCAATGGCAGTAAGGTTAATCAAACCCAAACAAATAAGTTTGACGTGCTTAAGGATCTTGTAGATGAAATTGTTTAATCGATTAAACCTAAATAAACCATTATGAAATTACCCGTTATCAAACACCTGAATACCTTTATTGAAAATAATGATGAAGATTATTTGGTAGAGGCTTTAGAAGTTTTGGAAGATCTTACAGAGGTGAGTTCTCTAAAAGATGAGGAATTAGATGTGATCGGGGAGTTGATTTCAAACATGTATGGAGCCTTAGAGGTTCATTCAGAAGTGAAAAAGGGAACTCCTCAAAAGGAGGCGCTGAACGGATTTATGAAAAGAGTCATGGGTTCTATTGATCAGTGATATGATTATTAGGTTAATTTTTTACAAAAACTCCCTAATTGTTTAGGGAGTTTTTTATTTTACGTAACTTTGGTTTAGAATTTAAAATAATAAAATTATGACAAAAATAGCGCTTAAAGGAACCGAGATAAAAACAAGTGGAAAGTTACCAAAAGTTGGTAAAAAGGCTCCTAAATTCAAATTGGTTAAAACTGATCTTTCCAAGGCCAAATTGAAAGATTTTAAAGGAAAAAAAGTATTGATCAATATTTTCCCAAGTATAGATACCGGTATTTGTGCCGCATCATTGAGAAAGTTTAATGAAAAGGTCGCTAATAATGACAATACGGTAGTCTTAAACGTATCGAAAGACCTGCCTTTTGCTCATTCGCGCTTTTGTGCTGCCGAGGGTATAGACAATGCGATCACGCTATCTGACTTTGTTTCTGGAAAATTTGGGCGTAAATACGGATGTACCATCAAGACAGGACCTATGAAAGGATTACTGTCCAGAGCTGTTGTTGTGCTTGATGAAAATGGGATAGTGACCTATACAGAACAGGTGCCGGAAATCGTTCAGGAACCAAACTACGAAGCTGCTTTAGAAGCTTTGAAATAAACTTATACACACGTTTCAACATGTTACGTGTAAAGGGCATCCATGAATCATCAGGAAAATGGTTTTATCAAAGGGAGGATTAAAAGCTTGAAATTCGCTATAAAGGGCGTTTGGTTTTTGATCAGTACCGAACACAGTATTATGGTGCAATTAGCAATCGCCGTAATGGTTACCTTTTTGGGGTGGTGGTTTGATATTTCAACAATAGAATGGATATTTCAGGTTTTCGCTATTGGATTGATTCTGGTAGCGGAATCTTTGAATACTTGTATTGAGAAACTTTGCGATTTTATACATATAGACTACAATAAAAAGATTGGTTTTATTAAAGATATAGCTGCCGGAGCTGTTACCTTTGCGGCCATCACGGCAATTATTATTGGTTTGATTATTTACTTGCCTAAAATTCTTTAGATTTCATTTATTTTCGATTTGAATACGTAGGTTTGTAAGCTAAATTATTTATGTATTTTTGTGACTTATGCCTAAAGGGAAAAAAACAACTTCCAGAACTAAGAAAAAAGTAAAAAAACCATTAAGGATTGTAAGCTTTTTTAAAAGCCCGCAAACCCATTTGGTTTTTGGAGTTCTGATCTTTTCCGTTTCTATTTTTCTTCTGATTTCATTTTATTCATTTCTGCAGCACTGGAAAGCTGACCAGAGCATTCTGGATCGGTTTTCAGATAGATCGGTAAATGCAAATAATTTGCTTGGAAAATTAGGAGCAAATTTGAGTGATTTCTTTGTGTACGACGGTTTTGGAATAGCGACTTTTATCTTTCCTATTCTCTTATTCTTCACAGGGCTTTATATTATCCTCCATATCTCAGTCAAACAGTTGTATGGAACCTGGTTCAACAGTATGATTGCCATGATATGGTTGTCTCTTGGCCTGGCTTATTTAAAACCTGAGTATCCCTTGCTAGGTGGCAAGGTTGGATTTGAAATCAATGAGTTTCTTCAAATTTATATAGGATCCATCGGTGTATTTCTATTTTTATTGATCTCTTTATTTGTTTTTTTAATAACTAATTTTAAAGTGACGCCTGCAAAGATCAAATCCTTGATTCCAAAGTCAAAACCCAAAGTAAAAAAAGAGGTGTTACTTGCTGATGATGTTACCGAAGAAGGATTCATCGCAGAAACTACATATGATAGTCTTGAAGCCGACATAGACCTGGAGTTGGATTCTTTTGAAACAATCAGCCCCGATGAAGTTGAAGAAGAAGCGGTTATTTTGGAAACCCAGGTATCCGGTAACGAAAAAGAAGCGTCACAAAAAGTGGATGACAGCAGCATTGAGTCGGGTTCAGAAGAGGATATAGAGATTCTTGTTGAAGGGCCTGTTCTTGAAGAACATACGGCTAAGAACCTTGCCAATACTTTGATCAAAGACTTTGGTGAATTTGACCCTAAGCTCGAGCTTTCAAAATATAAGTTTCCGGAGCTCAATTTATTGAAGGACTATTCGAATGAAAATATTCATATAAATAAACAGGAATTAGAAAATAACAAAAACAGGATCGTTGAAACCCTGAACAATTATAAGATCGGTATTGCCAGCATCAAGGCAACAATTGGGCCTACTGTTACTTTATATGAGATTGTCCCCGACGCCGGGGTAAGGATTTCCAAGATCAAAAACCTTGAAGACGACATTGCTTTATCCTTGTCGGCTTTGGGTATCAGAATCATCGCTCCGATTCCCGGAAGAGGAACCATTGGAATTGAAGTACCCAATAAAAAACCTTCGATTGTTTCAATGAAATCTGTTTTGTCATCGCAAAAGTTTCAGAATACAACAATGGATCTGCCGATTGCTTTGGGAAAAACCATTTCTAATGAAACTTTTGTTGTGGATCTTGCAAAAATGCCGCATTTATTGATGGCCGGGGCAACAGGTCAGGGGAAATCGGTAGGCCTTAACGCGGTGTTAGCCTCTTTATTATATAAAAAGCATCCGGCCGAAGTAAAGTTTGTATTGGTGGACCCTAAAAAGGTAGAATTGACCTTATTTAATAAAATTGAACGACATTATCTGGCCAAATTACCTGATACAGAAGAGGCCATTATCACTGATACAACCATGGTGATCAATACGCTTAATTCACTTTGTATCGAAATGGACAATCGTTATGATCTCCTTAAAAACGCTTATGTAAGGAACATTAAGGAATATAACAAGAAATTTATTGACCGTAAGCTCAATCCAGAAAATGGTCATAAATTCTTACCTTATATCGTGCTGGTCATTGACGAATTTGCTGATTTGATCATGACTGCAGGGAAAGAAATAGAGGCGCCAATTGCAAGACTTGCCCAGCTTGCCCGGGCCATCGGAATTCATTTGATCGTTGCCACCCAAAGGCCTTCAGTAAATGTTATTACCGGGATCATCAAGGCTAATTTTCCGGTACGTGTAGCTTTTAGGGTGACGTCAAAAATTGATTCGAGAACCATACTTGATTCCCAGGGTGCAGATCAGCTTATCGGTAAGGGAGATATGCTGATTTCAACGGGTAATGAATTAACGCGTTTACAATGTGCCTTTATTGATACCCCGGAGGTAGAGCAACTCACCGATTTTATTGGATCTCAAAGAGCCTATCCCACTGCTTTTAATTTGCCTGAATATGTGGGAGAAGAAACTGGCACGGGTCTTGACATAGATATCGAGAGCAGGGATAAATTATTTGAGGAGGCAGCTCAACTTGTCGTGATAGCACAGCAGGGGTCAGCCTCATTATTGCAAAGAAAATTAAAATTAGGATATAACAGAGCAGGAAGGATCATAGACCAATTGGAAGCGGCCAATATTGTTGGCCCTTTTGAAGGAAGTAAGGCCCGACAGGTCCTTATAACAGATATGGCCTCGCTACAACAATTATTAAAAGATGAACAATCGTAAATTTAAATTAAAACTATATACAGGGATTATACTGAGTATTTTTTGCGTCAATGCAATACTTGGTCAAAATGATGAAGCGGCAAAAAAGATTTTGGATGATGCTTCAGGAACCATGAGCAGTTACAATAATGTTTCGATGGATTTTGATTATGTTCTGGATAATTCGGCTGAAGATGTAAAACAGGAAATGTCGGGTGACGTGATTCTTGAAGGTGAGAAATATGTGGTCAATTTATTCGGGTCAACGCAAATATTTGATGGTTCCAAAACCTACACGATTATTCCCGAAAATGAAGAAGTGAATATTTCTGATACGGATATTGATGAAGACAATACCTTTACGCCTTCAAAGTTCTATTCTTTTTACAAATCCGGGTATAATTATGCCCTGGGTGATATAAAGCAGGTCAATGGCAAAAAAATACAATTCATAAAACTTACGCCTATTGATTCTAATTCGGAAATTAGTGAAATTCTGGTAGGTATTGATACAAAATCAAATCACATTTATCAGATTATTGAAATAGGGATGAACCAAACACGGACTATTTTAACAGCGAATAATATCAAAACTAACCAGCCTATTGATGGATCTGTCTTTGTTTTCGATGAAAAAAAATATGAAGAATTGAATTATATGATCAATAATTAAATTGATCTCTAGTGTGAATCGTGCTGAATGAAAATCTTAAACAGATATTTACTTAAGAGCTTTCTGGGCCCTTTTTTAGCGACTTTTTTTATCATCCTGTTTGTATTGATCATGCAGGCCCTATGGTTGCAATTTGATAAAATCGCCGGGAAAGGTATCAGTTTGGTCATTATTCTTAAGTTTCTTGGTTATATGGCCCTGATGATGGTTCCAACGGCATTGCCTATTGCAATTTTGTTGTCATCTATTATGGCTCTTGGCAACATGGCTGAGAATTATGAATTTGCCGCTGTAAAATCGGCGGGCATTTCCCTTCAAAAGTTTATCCGCCCTCTGGTAATCCTGATGTTGGTGCTTAGTTTATCAAATTTTTTATTCCTGAATTACGTATTCCCTTATGCCTCATTAAAATCAAAGAATCTTATTTACAACATGAAAATGAAAGAACCGGGATTGGCACTGGTTCCTGGAACCTTTAATACTGAAATCCCGAATTACAGCATTAAATTTGAGGAAAAGTATGGAGAAGATGAAAATTTATTAAGGAACGTTCTCATTTATGACCTGAGGTCAAATACAGTTAACAATAAGGTGATCACAGCAAAAAAAGGAGAGATCGTGTCTGAAGAAGGCAGCCGTTATCTCACTTTGGTTTTGGAGGATGGTTATTATGCCGAGGATATGATTGGAAATAAAACATCGGTGGAATCAAGAAAGAGGTCTCCTTTTACGAAGGCTCACTTTGATAAATACGAAGTAAGTATTGACATTTCGAACATAGGTGATTTTGACCCTGATGATGTGAAATATAAAACGGGTAAAGAAATGCTGAGTCTTAAGCAGCTTGATTTTTTTATTGATTCTCTTCAAACACCTTATAATGAATTTGTTAACAACAGGGCTGACCGGGTATACAAGACTTTGAAAGCTAATTTGCTCATGACCGATACTGTACAAGGAAAAGCACTGAATCCTGATATCTTAGAGAATTTCACAGATAAAGAAAAGAAACGTATTACAGAAAATGCATTTATTGCGGTCCAGGGGAATTTTGATAATTTAAAGAGTTTTAAGGAAACCTTAAAAGATAAACGGAAAATCATTAACGGCTATAATGTGGAATTTCACAAAAGGATTGCTTTTTCCATTGCCTGTCTGGTCTTGTTCTTTGTAGGGACTCCTTTAGGATCAATTATTCGAAAAGGAGGATTTGGACTGCCCATGATTATTGCTATTACTATTTTTGTTATTTATTTCTTTATTTCCACTTTTGGTAAAAACATGGCCGAATCTAATAAGGTTTCTCCTTTCGTAGGAGGTTGGCTCGCTACCTTTATTTTACTTCCCTTTGGAGTATTTTTAATGATAAGGGCTACCAAGGATAAAGGAATATTTAATTTGGATGCATTTTTGCAACCTGTGGTTAACCTGTTTAACAAAATATTTAAACTAGAAAAGAACTAATTCGGGATTTATGGAGAATAAAATAGAATCTGTTATCAAACTGAACACCATTGAAGAAGCCATTGAGGATATTAAAAAAGGTAAAATGATCATTGTGGTTGATGATGAGAGTAGGGAAAATGAAGGCGATTTTGTAGCTGCTGCCGAAATGGTCACTCCTGAGATGATCAATTTTATGGCGACAAATGGTCGCGGATTGATCTGTGCGCCATTAACTGAAACTCGTTGTGATGAGTTGGATCTTGAATTGATGGTGGGTAAAAACACAGTATTACACAATACGCAGTTTACCGTTTCTGTCGATCTAATAGGTCATGGTTGCACGACAGGTATATCAACGCATGACAGGGCTAAAACGGTGAAGGCCCTTACGAAAAAGGGAACCAAAGGAGAGGATCTTGGAAGGCCCGGGCATATCTTCCCCTTAAGGGCAAAAGACGGAGGGGTATTAAGAAGAACTGGTCATACAGAGGCAGCTATAGATTTGGCAAGGTTAGCAGGTTTGAAGCCAGCGGGATTATTGGTTGAGATCCTCAATGAAGACGGAACCATGGCCAGGCTTCCTGAACTCATGAAAGTGGCCCAAAAACACGATTTGAAAATTATATCCATAGAAGACCTTGTAGCTTACAGATTAAAGCATGATTCACTGATCGATAAGATTGAAGATTTTCAAATCCAAACAAGATTCGGGAAGTATTGTTTACGGGCCTATAAGCAGACTACAAACGGCCAGGTTCACCTGGCGCTCACAAAGGGTAACTGGGAATTGGGCGAAGAAGTGCTTGTTAGGGTCAATTCGACATTGATCAATAATGATATTGTTGGAACTCTTACGAATAATCCGGATGATAAATTGGCGAAAATGTTTGATATTATCAATGCTTCCGGGAAAGGAGCCATTGTATTTATCAATCAGGAATATCAGTCATTTGACCTTATCAACAGGTTGAAATATTTGAAAAATACCCAAGAGGGGAAGAAAGTTCCGGAACCATTGCATAAAATGGATGAAAAGGATTTTGGGATAGGAGCACAGATTCTTCATGACCTAAGGATCAATAAGATCAAATTGATCTCAAACAGTAAATATTCAGGGAAAAGAGTTGGTATGATTGGATACGGCCTGGAAGTGGTTGATTACGTTTCATTTTAGCTATTCAACAAGGTTTTTTGTATGTTAGCTAATGTGAATTCGGCTCGAAAAATATTATATCCTTTTTCCTTTGTTTATGGATTGATCACCAACATTAGAAACAGAGCATTTGATTTGGGTTTGCTTAGGTCTGAATCATTTGACTTTCCTGTTATATCGGTTGGGAATCTCAGCGTAGGAGGTACTGGAAAATCACCAATGATCGAGTATCTGATCAGGCTTTTTCAGCCATCTTATCAGGTGGCTGTGCTAAGCAGAGGGTATGGTAGAAAAACAAAGGGGTTTTTACTGGCGTCTGAAAATAGTTCAGCCAAAGAATTAGGTGATGAACCCTTACAGTTTTACCGCAAATTTAAGGATGTGATCGTGGCAGTCGATGAAAAGCGCGTAAACGGTTTGGAGCAATTGCAAAAACTCAAGCCTGAATTAAATGTGGTATTACTTGATGACGCTTTTCAGCATCGTTATGTAAAGGCTGGATACAATGTGCTATTAACTGCCTATGACAAGCTTTATACGGATGACTTGCTATTGCCTGCAGGTGATTTAAGGGAGAGTAGGAAAGGTGCTGACCGGGCGGACGTTATCATCATTAGTAAATGTCCGTCTGACTTGGATAAAAAAGAACAGCTTGAAATCGTGAAAAAGATACGGCCAAAGCCAAATCAAAATGTCTTTTTCAGTTGCATTCAATACGATTCATATGTATTTGGGAGGGAGGGGAAGATCCCAACAGATGAACTAAGTTCATGGAATGTTTTGATGGTGACTGGTATAGCCGACACTGAACCTATGGAGGAATTCCTGACTTCACTTCAAATTAACTTTCAACAATTAAAATTTTCCGATCATCAGTTTATAGGAAATCGGGAGTTGGAAAAAATCAAGAAAAGTTTCTCCCTTATTGATGGCGAAAAAAAACTAATACTGACTACTGAGAAGGATTATGTAAGAAGTTTTCTCCATACAACACTGCCCGTCTTTTATTTACCAATCAAAACGGAAATATTAGACAATAGTGAAAAATTTAATGATTTAATTAAAAATTATGTACGAAAAAATTAAAGAAACTGCCAGGTTTTTATTGGATATAGGTATAGAGAAACCAGAAATTGGAATTGTTTTAGGAACCGGACTGGGCGGGATCGTAAACATGATGGAGGTCGAAAAGAGAATTCCTTATCACGATATACCCAATTTCCCGGTAAGTACCGTTTCAGGACATTCAGGAACCTTGATCTATGGGGAGCTTTCAGGTAAAAAAGTAGTCGCGATGCAAGGAAGATTTCACTACTATGAGGGGTGGGAAATGCCCGAAGTTACTTTTCCTATTCGTGTAATGAAGTTGCTGGGAGTAGAAAAATTAATGGTATCCAATGCCTCAGGCGGTGTTAACCCGATGTTTAAGGTCGGCGATATCATGATTATTACCGATCATATTAATATGATGCCTGAGCATCCTTTGAGAGGAGAGAATGAGGAAAAATTTGGGCCTCGTTTTGTCGATATGCATGAGCCTTACAGCAAAAAAATGATCACATTGATGAAAACCGTGGCAAGAGAAAATAATATTAATGTTCAAGAAGGAGTTTATCTTGCTTTGCAAGGACCGACTTTTGAAACGCCCGCCGAGTACAGAATGGTTAAGTTAATGGGAGCGGATGCTGTTGGGATGAGCACGGTACCCGAAGTAATAGTGGCCAAGCATATGGGTATGGATTGTTTTGGTTTATCAGTAATTACCGATCTTGGAGTTGAGGGAAAAATAGAAGAGGTATCCCATGAAGCTGTTCAGCTTGCTGCTAAAGCATCGGAAGCTGTAATAAGCAAATTGGTAGAAGCATTTATAGGCAAGTTATAATGTATAAAATGAAGAAAGCACTTCCGGATGCAGAAGTGCTTTAGCTTACTAACTCAAAATTAATCATAAATGAAGAACAAAATTTGTGATAGATCTTGTTCATTTCCAAAATTAAAGAATATTTAGTGAATTCCCAAATTTTAAACAAAAATATTTACATAAATCTCTTTTTATTCTATTTAATATTGTGAATCTATTTATATTAACCCTTTACAACTGAGAATCACATAATAGAAACTGTTAAGAGACTTCAACATGAAAAAAGCACCTCTTTTCAAAGGTGCTTTTAGCTTACTAACTCAAAATTAATCATAATGAAAACAAAATTAGTGGGGAATTTTGCTTTCTAAATCAATTGCAATTCTTATGCCAAAATCAACGCTAAATGTTAATATTTTATTAATATGAATAAAAAAGTTCATTTTTTATGATGAAGTACCATTTTAGCCTGGCGATTTCATTCAAATTGTATAAAGTTGAACAAATATTTCATTATTAAGTCAGTCATATAACATAAAAGCACCTCTTGTAGGAGGTGCCTTTAGCTTACTAACTCAAAATTAATCATACGAAGTCAAAATTAATGGGGAATTTTGCTTCATAAGGAATATATCAATTTCTATGCCAAAATGATCAGCATCTTGTTAATCATATATTAATTGGAGATATTTTCTATATTAAATGCTTTTCTGCTCGATAGGAGGATCTTACCAGGGCACCACTTTCAACGTATTTAAAACCAAGTTTAAGGCCATAGGCCTTGTATTTTTCAAATTGAGCAGGTGTTATGAATTCATGAACAGGTAAATGTTTTTTACTTGGCTGAAGGTATTGGCCAATGGTAACGATATCGACCTTTGCTTTGTGCAAATCGTGAAGTGTTTCAATGACTTCTTCTTCAGTTTCGCCAAGTCCAAGCATAATTCCTGATTTGGTTCTTTTTTGTCCCGAATCCTTTAAATATGCGAGAACTTCAAGACTTCTGTCGTATTGAGCCTGAATCCTCACTTCTCTGGTAAGCCGCCTCACTGTTTCGAGATTGTGCGAAATCACTTCAGGTGCAACTTCAATGATACGGTCTATATTATTTTTGATCCCTCTGAAATCAGGTATAAGGGTTTCCAGGGTGGTATTTGGATTTGTCCTGCGAATAGCCTCTACCGTCTCTGCCCAAATGATAGAACCACCGTCTTTAAGGTCATCTCTGTCAACAGAAGTAATCACCGCATGTTTGATTTTCATTATATGAATCGATCTTGCTACTTTTTCAGGCTCGTCCCATTCTACAGTTTCAGGTTTGCCGGTTTTGACTCCGCAAAACCCACAGGAGCGAGTACAAATATTCCCAAGAATCATAAAAGTAGCTGTTCCTTCCCCCCAGCACTCTCCCATATTTGGGCAACTTCCGCTTGTACAGATGGTATTCAATTTATATTTATCCACCAATCCTCTCAGGTCAGTATACTTTTTCCCAACTGGTAGTTTAACCCTTAGCCAATCAGGTTTCTTTGTTCTTGGAATGATGACTGATTTATCCGACATATATAATCGCTTTTAGGTTGGCAAATTTACAAAGAAATATCTTAAATATTTTCAGTGATATCCAATGGATTAAAATCCCTGAAATCACAGTGAACTATTTTGATTTGAATTGAGAATTTTAATCATAAGCCCCAGTTGTCCAAGGTGGTACAGATCGTGGTGAAGCATTCCGTTTAGTAAAAAGCTATAGCTGAAGTAATCCTTAAAATCAGTATCGTAATAGATGTCTTCAAGAAAATCATCTGATTTACCCTTTAGCAGCTGCAGAAATTTTTTAAGACTTGTATTGTATGCAAGAAGAATGCTTTCTTTCCCTAAAGGCTTTAATTCTTCATTGGTTTTCCAATTTGAAGGGTCATCGTCAGTGATGCTTCCTTCTCCCGTTTCAATTTTAAGAATTGTTTCTTCTCTCCAGATGGTCAGATGGGAGATGATTTCAGCCACACTGTGCATACTTTTCGGTTGATAAAAAAAATCGGTTTCCGACAGTGGGTTTATGATGGTCTTAAAATTTGTGCCGATCCAGTTTTTCCCCTTTTGGATTTGTTCCATTTGAAAGATCAGATTGTTGATAAGTACATTCATTGGACTATACTTTTAAATTCCTGTAAGGATTTCCATAACAAAGGAAGATCTTGAAATATGATGTTAACAAACAAACAAGACGACTTAGTGTAAGATCAGCTTTAATACAAGAACCTGTTGATCTAAATAAATACACCCTTTATCATCACTTTATCGATAAGATTACTTCCAAATGCATAGGGAATAAAATGATAGGAAGGTATGTTTTTAGTAATGATCAGGTTCGCAAATTTCCCCTTGGTAATGCTGCCATGAGAGTTGCTGATTCCCATGGCATAAGCTCCATTTATGGTGGCCGCATTTATAGCTTCTTCTGGTGTAATTTTCATTTTTATACAGGCTGTGGCTACTACAAAATTCATGTTTCCGCTGGGCGTGGATCCCGGGTTAAAATCAGTCGCCAGCGCAATTCCCAGTCCTTGATCAATCATTTTTCTTGCCGGGGTATAAGGAATACTAAGAAAATAAGAGCAGGAGGGCAAGGCAACGGGCATTACCTCTGTATTCTTTAAGCTGTCTATATCTTCCTGCGTCATCACCTCCAGATGATCAACACTGAGTGCTTTGTACTTAATACCTGCCTGAACCCCACCAATGCTATTGAACTGGTTTACATGAATCTTTGGTTTTAACCCGTATTCACTACCTGTTTGAAGGATCTTTTCGGTCTGGGTTACATCAAAATAACCTGTTTCACAAAATACATCAATGAATTCAGCCAGATTCTTTTCTGCTACCTCAGGTATCATTTTTTCGCAAATCAGGTTGACATAGGCTTCCTTTTGATCCTTAAAAACAGCAGGGAAGGCGTGGGCACCCAGAAAAGTGGCTTTGATTGTAAGCGGATAGGAGTTGGCCAGTGTTTTTATTACCTGTAACATTTTTACCTCCGACTCAGTAGTGAGGCCATAGCCCGATTTAATTTCAACGGCCCCTGTTCCCATTTTCATGATCTCCTCAAGGCGCTGTGAAGATTGCTCAAATAATTCCTGTTCAGAGCTCTCTTGCAGTTTTTTTGCGGAATTCAGGATGCCTCCACCCCTGGAAGCGATCTCCTCATAACTCAATCCATTGATTCGGTCAACAAATTCTCCTTCCCGATACCCTGAAAAGACAATATGAGTATGTGAATCACACCATGCGGGCAATATGGTTTGCCCTCTTGCGTCAATCACCTGATCTGCATTAAAATCAGTCAGTTCGGACATAAAACCAAAATCTTCAATTTTTCCGTTGTTGATTCTGAGAAAAGCGTTTTTCAGAGAGGGTAGTTCTTTCATGGATCCTCCGCAAACTCTTCTCACTGAACTGTCACGTATTTGAACGAGTTCCTTGATGTTGAAGAATAAGGTTTTCATAATGTAAATCTGATTATTTGAACAGCTAGGCTAATTTATAGAATTAATCTTGTCAAATTAGTGAATATTGTTATAAATGTTATTTGAAAATACTTTGTATTACTTTGAAGATAAGTATCTTTGTGAAAATTTTTTAAGAATGAGCAGAGCCATATATATTGCTACGGTAGAGGCAGAAAGCGGAAAATCAATCATCACCTTGGGTCTGATGCGTATTCTTCTTGGAAGGACCAGGAAAGTAGGATATTTCAGGCCGATTATTGAAGTACCTGACAAGACAAAAAAGGACAACCATATAGAAACAGTTCTGTCTCATTTTAAGCTTGACATGGACTATGAAGAATGTTATGCCTTAACCGGAAATGAAGTCATCAAGAAAAAAACTAAAGGAAACGATAGCGATATACTTGATATTATCATTAAGAAATACAAGGCCTTGGAAGACCGGTTTGACTTTATCCTGGTAGAGGGAACTGATTTTTCGGGTGAAGCTGTATTTGTGGAATTGGATATCAACGTTGTGATCGCTAAAAATCTTGGCATTCCGGTAATACTGGTTGGCAGCGGGAAGGATAAGAGTAATGAAGAATTGGTTACGAATCTGAACCTTGCCTATGATTCTTTTTTGGATAAAGAGGTAAAAGTGCTTGGGATCGTGGCCAATAAGGTTGAGGAGCAGCAGATAAAAACGGTAGCTAAGTCGCTTGAGGAAGCGATTGAAGAGAAAATATTTATCGGGGTAATACCTATGATTCGGAGTTTGAACAATCCCACTATCAAGGAAATTGTTGACGAATTGAAAGCAACTATTTTGATTGGGGAAAATAAACTCGACAATCAGGTTGAAACTTCTGCTGTGGGTGCCATGCAGTTGAGAAATTTTTTGATTCACCTGAAGCCAAATTGCTTGGTGATTACTCCTGGAGACAGAGCCGATATTATCCTGACGTCTCTTCAGGCGAGTATTTCAGAGAATTACCCCAAGATTGCAGGTATCTTGCTTACTGGTGGATTGTTACCGGAGAAACCGATCATGAAATTAATCCAAGGTTTAAAAGAGGTGGTGCCAATTCTTGCCATTAAGAATGGAACGTTTGAAGTGGCAAATAAAATGGGAGCGATAAGGTCACATATTTACCCAAGCAATGAGCAAAAAATTTATACCTCACTTAACACTTTTGATAAATATGTAAATATCAATGATTTAACCAGAAAATATTTAACCTTTAAGCCAAAAGGACTGACACCAAGAATGTTTCAGTATAACCTCCTGAAAAGAGCACAGAAAATCAAAAAGCATATTGTTTTGCCTGAAGGAACTGATGAAAGGATTTTATTGGCAGCAGCCCGCTTAAAAGTGCTTGATGTGGTGGATATTACTTTATTGGGTTCTAAAAGCAGCATTCAGGAAAAGATAAAGGAATTGGGAATCAGTGAGAATCTTGAAAATGTCAATATCATAGATCCGGTAACATCCCCTAAATTTGAAGACTATGCGAACACTTTTTATAAATTGAGGAAACACAAAAACATCAATTTAAATATGGCTCGCGATATCATGCAGGATGTTTCTTTTTACGGCACGATGATGGTTTATAAAGGAGACGCTGACGGAATGGTATCCGGAGCTGTAAATACCACGCAACATACGATTAGGCCTGCATTGCAATTCATCAAGACAAAACCAAATGTATCAGTGGTTTCCTCAGTCTTCTTTATGTGTCTGGATGACCGGGTTTCTGTATTTGGAGACTGTGCGATTAATCCGAATCCAACAGCGGAACAATTGGCTGAAATTGCCATTTCTTCAGCCGATTCCAGTGCGGCCTTTGGTATTGAACCAAAAGTGGCCATGCTCTCTTATTCTTCAGGATCATCTGGTTCGGGTGCAGATGTTGATAAAGTGAGAAAGGCTACAGAAATTGTCAGACAACTCAGGCCAGACATTAAAATCGAAGGTCCAATTCAATATGATGCGGCGGTTGACATTAAGATTGGTAAAAAGAAATTACCCAATTCAAAAGTGGCAGGAGAAGCCAGTGTTTTCATCTTTCCAGATCTTAATACCGGAAACAATACCTATAAGGCGGTTCAAAGAGAAACCGGGGCAATAGCTATTGGTCCTATGCTTCAGGGATTGAATAAGCCTGTAAACGACCTGAGCAGGGGATGCACCGTAGATGACATTTTTAATACCGTAATTATTACTTCCATCCAGGCACAATAGCATCATGAATCATCAGGTCCATAAGCTATTGACCAGTAAGGAGTTTCTATATGCCCAAAATGCTTTTTTCCTGTTAGTTGGTTAAAGGGGGTGTTTTAAAATGAATCGATTGTTGACCACAAATCGCAATTACTGGTTGCTAGATTGAGAAGATCAGTTAATTTTAATTGTAAAGAGAATCAAAATAATGAAAATATTAGTGATCAATTCGGGGAGTTCTTCTATCAAATTTCAATTGATAGTAATGCCCGAAAAAGTAGTTGCCGCTTCTGGAATGGTGGAAAGAATAGGATTGGACAATTCCAAAATTAAGCTTCAGACAAAAGGCAATAAATTTGAGGAAACAAGAGCCATTGAGAATCACGAGCAAGGCCTGGAGTTGGTCGCTAAACTCTTATTGGATGCTTCCGTCGGAGTGTTAAAGGATGCCGATGAGATTGATGCGGTTGGGCATCGGGTAGTTCATGGTGGAGATACTTTTTCAAAAACCGTGCTGATTGACAAAGAAGTAAAAGCGAAGATCAAAGAGCTTTTTAGCCTGGCACCTTTGCACAATCCTCATAACCTTAAAGGAATTGAGGTTGCTGAAAAAATCTTTAAAAAAGCTGCTCAGATCGCTGTTTTTGATACTGCTTTTCATCAAAGTATTCCTGAAGAAGCATTTAGATATGCCATCCCCGAAAAATTTTATCGTGAAAATCAAATAAGAACCTACGGTTTCCATGGTACCAGTCATAAATATGTTTCTCAGCAAGCCATCGCTTATCTGCAAAAGGAAAAGTCAAAAATTATTAGTGTGCATTTAGGAAATGGGTGCAGTATAACAGCTGTAAAAGATGGTAAAAGTGTTGATCATTCCTTAGGGTTTGGCCCGATGAACGGGCTGATCATGGGCACGAGAAGCGGAGATATTGACCAGTCTGTGATCTTTTATATGATGGATGAATTGGGATATAGTTCTGCAGAGGTTAAAAAGATACTTCAGGAAGAAAGCGGGATGCTTGGCTTGACCGGATACAGTGACCTTCGGGAAATTGAAATGAAGGCCGAACAAGGAGATCAAAGTTGCATTCTGGCACTTAAAATGAACGCATATAGGGTAAAAAAATATATTGGGGCTTATGTTTCAGTTCTGAATGGTTTGGATGCCCTTGTTTTTACCGCGGGTATAGGAGAGAATTCGGATATCATGCGAAAACTGATCTGTTCAGATCTCGATTATTTAGGAATTAATCTCGATTTGGACAAAAATGAGGTAAGAAGCAAAGAACTAAGAGAAATTCAAGCTTCAGGGTCAGGGGTTAAAATCATTGTGATTCCGACCAATGAAGAGATTGAGATTGCAATACAATCGTTTGAACTTATCAACAGATAAGGACGCCCAACTGAATAGAGACATTACCTAAATTCATTTATCCTTTATTGAGATTAACAGGAATTATTTAAATTAGCAAAGTTTTATTAATTAAAAAATAAATATGCCCAGGCCTCAAATCGTAGACTATCCTATTTTTTTTAAGCCTTATTTAACTGTTCTGGATAAGAATTTAGGTTTAATTGATCATTTAGAAGCTACGCTTGAGCGTTTTGAACGAATTCTCTACAATGTTGAGGAAGCGAAATATGAATACAGGTATCAGGAAGGAAAATGGACTTTAAAGGAAATCGTCCAACACCTCATTGACGCAGAACGTGTATTTGTTTACAGGGCTTTAAGGTTTTCCAGAAAAGATGAAATTCCCTTACCAGGGTTTGATGAAAATTCTTATGTAGATAATTACGACAGTAACAAGCGTTCTTTTCATGCACTTTGCGATGAATTTTGTTTGGTCAGAAGGGCTACTATATTGATGTTTAAGGATTTTGACAACACTACTTTAGATATTACAGGAACTGTGGAAGGCAATTCAATTTCGGTTAAGGCTCTCGGATTTATATGTAGTGGGCATGTGTTACATCATTTGAATGTAATTGAAGAAAGATATCTTTGAGGGAATATATACAAGGTCTGATTTCTCCTTTTAAATTGAACTATTTATAAATTTTCAGTGAAAAATTGTGAATAGCAAGGAATTTTGATATGGCTATTTTGCAGGAGGGATGATACAAAAACAAATAATTTTTATTACAGTTACCTGAGATTATATATGAAAGCAGAACAAGAAAATGAAAAATTAACGAGCTATGATGCCATAGTAATTGGTACAGGAATTTCAGGAGGTTGGGCGGCAAAAGAACTCTGTGAAAACGGTTTGAAAACCCTTGTTTTAGAAAGGGGTAGGATGGTAAAACATATTATTGATTATCCTACAATGTATAAGGAGGACTGGGATTTTAAGCATCGTAACAAGATAACCGCCGACCAAGAGGAACGCCAGAAAAAACAGTCCAGAACAGGGTATACCACCGAAGAGGAGAGCAAGCATTGGTTTGTTGACGATATTGACCATCCATATAATGAAACCAAGAGGTTTGACTGGATGCGGGGGTATCATGTCGGAGGTAGGTCAATAACCTGGGGCAGGCATTCTTACAGGTTAAGTGAAATGGATTTTGAGGCGAATAAAAAAGACGGATATGGAGTAGACTGGCCCATCAGATACAAGGATATTGCCCCCTGGTATGATAGAGTGGAAGAATATATAGGAGTATGTGGAAAAAATCTCGGTTTGGCCCAATTGCCGGATGGTAAATTAACCGAACCAATGCAGTTGAATTGTGTGGAGGCCGATTTGGTGGATAGGGTTGCGGAGAAAATGGATGGGAGAGTAATTACACATGCCAGAATTGCACATATAACAGGAGACAAGATCCATGAAGGGCGAGTTAAGTGTCAGTTTCGGGATCGTTGCATCAGGGGTTGCCCGTTTGGCGGCTATTTTAGCAGTAATGCTTCGACCTTGCCGGCAGCAGAGCGAACAGGAAACATGACGATAAGGCCTAATTCAATTGCCTATGAAATTGTTTACGACGAGCAAAGCAAAAAGGCATCCGGGGTTAGAATAATTGATGCCGAAACCAAAGAGACAATATTTTTTGAAGCCAAGATCATATTTTGTTGCGCTTCAGCCATTGCTTCGACTGCCATACTGATGCAGTCTAAATCAGATAGGTTTCCAAACGGATTAGGGAACGACAGCGGTGAATTAGGTCATAATATTATGGATCATCAGCTAAGTGTTGGAGCCTATGCCACGGTTAATGAACATCAGGATAAATACTATAAGGGAAGAAAACCTGCCGGGATTTATATCCCCAGGTTTAGAAATTTAGACGAAGATTCTAAGCATCCCGATTTTTTAAGAGGTTATGGGTATCAGGGAAGTGCCAGCAGGGTAAATTGGAGAAGGGCAATAAGCGAATTGAGTTATGGAGAGGACCTTAAAGAAGAATTGATTAAACCCGGTCCCTGGGTCATTGGAATCAGTGGCTTTGGAGAATGTCTTCCCTATCATGAAAACAAAATTTCTTTAAACTATGACAAACCGGATCAATGGGGGCTCCCGACGGTTGATTTTGACGTGGAATTTAAAGAGAATGAGAAATTGATGCGCAACGATATAAAAGCCCAGGCTGTTGCCATGCTCGAGGCAGCCGGGTACGACAACGTTGTTGGTTATGATCATTTAGATAAATTTGCTCCCGGACTGGCAATTCATGAAATGGGCGGGGCACGAATGGGTAGAGATCCCAAGACCTCAGTGCTGAACAAATATAACCAGGTGCATGCAGTTACAAATGTTTATGTAACTGATGGGGCTTGTATGACTTCTTCTGCATGTCAAAACCCTTCACTGACTTATATGGCAATAACTGCAAGGGCAGCCAATTACGCGGCTAAGGAATTTAAAAAGAACAACAAATCATAAAAGATGAATAGGAGAGAAGCGTTAAAAGGTTTGGGGCTCAGTATGGGTTATGTTATTGCAGCTCCTACTGCAATTGGTGTATTACAGTCATGTTCGGGCAAAGAAGAAAGCTGGACTTCTGTATTTTTCACAGAGGACGAAAAACACGTGGTGAAGCACCTTGTAGACATTATTCTGCCTGCAACTGATACTCCGGGGGGTTTAGACCTCAATGTACCTCAGTTTGTAGATATGATGTGTAATGATACACTTAAAGAATCAGATAAAGAACTGTTTCATCAAGGCAGCCGGTTCTTTGCCAATGAATATCAGCAAAGAGTTAAAAAAGACCTTGGAAAATCAAATAAGGAAGACGTGAAACAACTCTTTTCTCTTTATTTTGATCTGGATCAGGCTGAGCAGGACCAGGTAAAATTGTTGCAATCCAGAAGTGTTGAAAATGTTTCGGGAGAAGATATGAAGAATTTTACCATCTATAAATTTCTCTTAATGGTGAGGAGTCTAACTCTTTTGGGTTATTTTACTTCGGAAAAAATCGGTAAGGAAGTGCTGAGTTTCGATCCGATTCCAGGTGCTTATAAAGCATGTATTCCCGTTTCAGAGGTTGGAAATGCCTGGACCATTTAATCGATAACTAAACCTAATGCACAAATGCAAATCAAATTTACGATGCTCATTGTAGGACTTTTAAGTCTTTTAGGCTTTTCATATTATAAGTTACATAAACCAGATCAGGGATCAGACAAGGTGAAAGTTACTATTGAGATAAAATCAAAATTAGGGGAAGGTTCTTTTTGGGATCATCACAATCAGAGGTTATTCTGGGTTGATATAGAAGGTAAAACAGTGCATATCTTTGATCCTGCAACTAAAAAGAGTAAGGCCTTTAATACACCTTCGCGGGTTGGAACTGTCGTACCTAAGAATCGTGATGAAGCGGTTATCGCCCTCGAAGACGGGATTTATTTGATAAACACCAATAACGGAGACTTAAGTTTGTTGTCAGACGTTGAAGCTGAATCAACCGGTAACAGGTTTAATGATGGTAAATGCGATCCTAACGGAAATTTATGGGTTGGTTCCATGCACCTGAAACAATCGGCACCAAAGGGCAATCTTTATAAAATAGATATTAAGGGAACAGCTACTAAAATGCTCGACAGTGTAACAATCTCAAATGGCATTGTCTGGACAAGCGACAATAAAACGATGTACTATATTGATACCCCGACAGGTAAGATTCAAGCATTTGATTTTCATGCCGGCAACAGTACGATATCGAATAAAAGAACAGCAGTGTATATTGATGAGTCATTAGGTTTTGGAGATGGGATGGCGATTGATTCAGAAGACAAACTTTGGGTTGCCTTATGGAATGGCAATGCAGTGGCACGATTTGATCCGCTGACCGGGAAATTGATCGAAAAGATAAATGTTCCCGCTCATAACGTCACTTCCTGTACTTTTGGAGGAAAGAATTTTGAAACCTTGTATATTACAACATCGAGCCTCGATATGACCGAAAAAGAGAATAAGGAGTTTCCATTGGCCGGTTCATTGTTTGAAGTTCGGCCGGGAATAAAAGGAGTGGCAGGTAATTTTTTTAGTCAGAAAAAATGATCATACAGGTGATTGGTGTTAGTGGGTGCGGTAAAACCACCATTGCAAAAAAGCTGTCAGTAGATTTGGGACTTCCCTTTTATGACGCAGATGATTTTCATCCACAGGCAAATATTGATAAAATGCGCAGTGGAAAACCACTCAATGATCAAGACAGGGAATCCTGGCTTGAAACTCTTTCAAAAAATCTTGTGGAATGGGAGAAACAGGGTGGAGCCATATTAGCTTGTTCGGCCCTTAAGGAAAAATACAGGAAAATATTGGCAAAAGGTTTAAACAATTGTTATTGGGTTTTTCTATCCGGATCTTATGATTTGATCTTTGACAGGATGCGTAAACGAAAAGATCATTATATGAGTGAGGAAATGCTGCGCTCTCAGTTTGAGGCCCTTGAAGTTCCAGAATACGGAATCCACGTTGATATTGATAAAACTCCCGAAGAAATAGTTGAAATAATAAAGTCAAGTTTATGAGCAGTAAGAAAAGTGATTTTGGTGTATTTGGCCTTGGAGTAATGGGCAGCAGCATAAGTTTGAACATAGCAGACAAGGGCTATGAATTGTCTGTGTATAACAGGGCTGATTCGGGAGAAGAAGAAGTAGTAAAAAATTTTATTTCGGCAAACGCGGATCGACCTAACATCAAGGGGTTCACCGATCTGAAGTTATTTATAGATTCTATGGCCCGACCGCGAAAGATCCTTATCATGATCAAAGCGGGCCCGGCCGTTGACCTTGTTTTAAACAGTTTGATCCCAATGCTGTCTGAAGGAGACATTATTATCGATGGTGGAAATTCTCATTATTTGAATACAAAAAGGAGGTTTGACTTGGCGCAAAGCCAAGGAATAGAATTTATTGGAGCCGGGATATCAGGTGGCGAGGAAGGTGCCAGAAAAGGGCCTTCAATTATGCCGGGGGGCAGGAAAGAGAGTTATGCCTATGTGTCTGAGATCCTGGAGGCCATTGCTGCTAAAGATGATTTCGGTAAAACCTGTTGTACTTATATCGGGCCTGACGGTTCTGGTCATTTTATAAAAATGGTGCACAATGGCATAGAATATGTTGAAATGCAATTGCTGGCCGAGTTGTATGGATTGATGTCAAAAAGGATGACAAATGATGAAATTGCAGCAGTATTTGAATCTTGGAATAAAGGAAAACTGTCAAGTTACTTGTTGGAAATCACTATATTAATTTTAAGGAAAAAGGAGGGGAGCAGTTATTTGATTGACATGATTTTAGATAAGGCCGGAAATAAGGGGACCGGTTCCTGGTCAAGCAAGGCGGCCTTTGACTTGGGAATTCCCAATACAATGATGTCTGCTGCAGTTTTTGCAAGGTATATTTCATCATTTAAAGAGGTACGGGAAAATATGTCAAAACTGGTTAGAACTGATTCTAATATGGAGCAGGAGTTGAATATCAGTATACTGGAAAAGTCGTATGAATTTGCCAGGCTGGTCAATCATCAGCAAGGATTTAAACTAATGCAACAGGCTTCCGAGTCTTATGGATGGAATCTTGATTTTTCGGAAATTGCCAGAATCTGGTCAAATGGATGTATTATAAAGTCTCATCTTATGAATATTCTTTATAAAGAATTTCAAACAAAAGAGGATCTATTTGAGATGGAAACGGTTAACAAAGCATTGGTCAAGGGCGAATCTGCGACTCGTGAAATCCTGATGACAGCTTTGAGAAGCAGGTTTTCCCTGCACTGTTTTTCGGCTGCTTATCATTATTGGGTGGATATGACTACCGAAAGGTTGCCGGCTAATTTGATTCAGGCTCAGAGAGATTTCTTTGGGGCACACACCTATCAACGGATCGATGCTCCCGAATCAGATTTCTATCACACAAAATGGTGAAGATAGTTTTAAGAACAGCATTGTAACTCATTGTTTTTCAGCTATTTTTAATAGATAATTATAAGACCTTCAATTGGGTTCACATAATAAACAGTGTATTTCTTGCGTTAAGTATAAAAAAATTGCGAAGAAATGAAAAATGACAGAATTGGAACCCCCAAAGGATCTGATAACAAAAAGCGCAGTGAAAAGGAAATCTTTAACAGTAAGGCGCAAAGGATGGCAGAAAAAGAATACCAGGAATATTACGACAAGATCAGGCAGCTAAGCCGGGGTCTATAATCAGCTGTTTTTATAGAAATCTTTCACATAAGCCAATTTCTGGTTATGTGTCATATTTTCGGATGTCTTGGTCTCTTTATGTTTTACGGCTAATTCGGGTACACTCGAAATAAGCTTCTCCAATTTAAATTTTGTTTGAGCAGGACCAAACAGCAAAATCTCATCGGCCGAAGATAATTCCTTTAACACCCGAAGAAGGTATTTCTGCGTGTACTCTTTTAGTTTGTTCTCTTTACCTTTTTCATCCACAAGGAATTGATCACCGAATCTTCCGAATTGTTTTTTTTCTCCATCGATACGAACCCTGGTTTCAATATCAGAATAAATTGTTTTTGAGTAAACGTCATTCTTGGTCAGTGTGATCAAGTTTGCTTCTTTTTGATCGATCCAAATACCTATTTTGCGCATAACGGAACAATTTAGTTAATACTCTATTTTATCTTCTTTCTTTTCCCAGGCTTCAAATGCCTTGATAGCTTCTTTTCTGTTAATTTGTTCAAATGGAATTGTTCTTTTGCCAGGTTCCAAATCCAGCTCTTTGTAAATAAAGTCATCATCAAAACCAATTTTGGCTGCATCAGATTTCTTGCAACCGTAATATACTTTTTTTGGCCTGGCCCAATATATGGCCCCCAGGCACATAGGACAGGGTTCGCAACTGGTATATAAAACACAATCGTCCAGCTGGAATGAATTTAAAGCTTTACAGGCTTCCCTAATCGCAATGACCTCTGCATGGGCCGTCGGGTCATTTGTTGAAGTCACTTTGTTGTTTCCTTTGCCAATTATTTTGCCATCCTTTATAATGATACAGCCGAAAGGTCCACCCTCATTATTCAAAACTCCTTTTATGGCTGCATCGATAGCTTGATCCATATATAGCGCATGGTCAGTTAAACTTGAGTCATTTTCCCCTTCCAGAGCTTTTGCCGCTTCATCGAGGAATTTCTTGTTAAAACTATTGCACATAATTTATTGATCTCTTTTAGCAGAAAAAAAATAATTAAAAAGCCTTCTTTCCTTGCTCTTTTATTTAAACTTTTAAGCTTCCCACCATATCTTCCGGGCGAACCCATTCATCAAACTCTTCTCCTGTTAAATAACCAAGATTAATGGCCTCTTCTCTTAAAGTAGTTCCGTTTTTATGAGCTGTTTTGGCAATTTTAGCAGAGTTTTCGTAACCGATCTTGGTGTTCAAAGCAGTTACCAGCATTAGTGAATTGTTTAAAAGTTGCTTGATCTGGGGATAATTTGGTTCAATTCCAATGGCGCAATTATTATTAAATGACATACAGGCATCTCCAATGAGTTGTGCTGATTGAATTGTATTGGCCGCCATGACCGGTTTAAATACATTTAGTTCATAGTGGCCCGTCATCCCTCCAACGGTTACAGCGACATCGTTTCCGACTACCTGTGCGCAAACCATGGTAAGCGCTTCGGCCTGTGTAGGATTTACTTTGCCGGGCATGATTGATGAACCGGGTTCATTGGCAGGAATAATAAGTTCACCAATACCACTTCTCGGGCCCGATGCCAGCATTCTGATATCATTTGCTATCTTCATCAGTGAGACGGCCAGTTGCTTTAAGGCGCCATGAGTTTCAACCACTGCGTCATGTGCAGCCAGTGCCTCAAATTTATTTTCAGCTGTAATAAAAGGAAGGCCCGTAAATTCTGCAATATATTTTGCCACAAGTTCTGAATATCCTTCAGGAGTATTGATACCTGTTCCGACCGCTGTGCCTCCAAGGGCCAATTCAGACAGATGATCAAGGGTATTGTTCAAGGCTTTTATCCCATGATCAAGTTGTGAAACATAGCCTGAAAATTCCTGGCCTAATGTGAGCGGGGTAGCATCCATAAGATGGGTCCTGCCAATTTTAACGACACTGGAAAACTCAATTGATTTTTGTTGCAAAGTATTGCGTAATTGTTCTACCCCCGGGATGGTTACTTCTACAATTTTTTTATAGATGGCAATATGCATACCCGTAGGAAAAGTGTCATTTGAAGATTGCGACTTGTTCACGTCATCATTAGGATGAATGAACCGGTCACTGCTGTTTAGATCTCCTCCATGATTAACATGAGCCTTATTCGCAATCACTTCATTGCAATTCATATTGCTTTGCGTACCTGATCCTGTTTGCCATATTACCAAGGGAAACTGATCAAACAATTCTCCTGCTAATATTTCATCGCATACTGTTGCAATGGCATCTCTTTTGTCTTTATCAAGAACGCCAAGGTCATGATTGGTATAAGCGGCAGCCTTTTTCAAATAGGCAAATCCTTCTATGATTTCCTTTGGCATCGATGCTTCAACTCCTATCTTAAAATTGTTTCTTGATCTTTCGGTCTGAGCTCCCCAGAACTTGTCTGCAGGAACCTGCACCTCGCCAATGGTATCGTGTTCTATTCTGTATTTCATGGGTAAATATTTTGTCTTACTGATAAGCATCAAAGATACAAAATAGCGCCCAGAAAAGAATTGATATGGACTTGAAATTTCTAATTCAGATCAAGTAATTTTCATGCCTGGGAATGCCTTAATAAGCTATCCCCCGAAACCCTCACCGTCATCTCCGTTCATCCCATTCCGATCACGTTGTCGTTGTTTTTTCTGGTTGAAGCGATATGTAAATGAAAGCCTGAATTGCCTTTCTCTCCATTGAAATTCATTGTTTTCAACAAAAGTGTCAGTAGTCGTTACAGAAACTCTTTTTCGTGAATTGAAAAGATCATCCACATTCAAGACCAAGGTTCCATTTCCTTTTAAAATATCCTTGCTAAAAGCCATATTTGACGCAAACATACCTTCGCTTTTTGATTGGGAATTTTGTCTTGGGCCTCTGTACATTAAGGTTGTTTGCCAGTCTATTGCAGCAGGTAAGGTTATTTTTGAGCTACCCCTGGCGAACCAGCTATAGAATTCAGATCCAAAATCCACACCTTCATATTCTCCTTCAATAGTCGAATTATAGAAGTTAAAGCTGGCATTAAACCTCCAGTTTTTTTTAGGAGTATAGTTGGCAGAGAATTCAAATCCATAGCGATCATCTGTGCTCAGGTTTATCGGTGTCCTCCTGATGATCGGAATACCATCTTCAGTGCTCAATCCGGTGTCTGTGCTTATGAATTGAAAAATGTCAGTAGCATGACTGAAATAAACAGATGTATTAAAGGTTACCTTTTGCCACCTTTTATAATAACCAAGATCAACGCCATGGGATATTGAAGGATCTAAATCAGGGTTTCCCTGAAATATATTTGTTCTGCTCGACTGAGAAGGAAAGGGGTTAATAAACCAGGATCTGGGCCTTCTTATTCGACTGTTGTACCCCAGGGTCAGGTTTTCGGAATCCGAAAATTCGTAAACCAGGTTCGCTGTTGGAAATACGTTCACATAATTCTTTTGATTCACCGAATCAATTTCTTTTCCCGTTGAACGTATGTCTATGTCTGTTCCCTCGATCCTAAGGCCTACCAAAGCTGAGAAATTTCCAAATTTATTACCGTATTGGCCGTAGACAGCACTTACCATTTCATCGTAATCAAACAGGTTCGTCAGACTGTCGTTGACCACAAAATCACCATCATCATTTTCATTGAAAAACCTGTAATCAGTTTCCCTGTTATCGCTGTTGATCCGAAAGCCGATTTCAACCTGCTGGTCTTCGCCAATGGGCAATACATAATCACTTTGAATCAAAAACCGCTTTTGTAATTCATAGGAGTCGAATTTTTCAGAAAGTTGGTCAAACATATTCGGGAAGGTCTCCTCATTGGTGATCAAACTGTTTTCATCATCGCTGTTATCCTGATACTGCAGGTCGAGGTCAATTTGATGTCCTTCTTTTTTAAATTTATGTAAAAAATTAAAATCGTATTGAAAAACATTGTCTTTTGATACTCCATTTTCTATCCGAAGCGTTGAATTGGCAAGGTCACTGAATTCATCAAAAGCATCTGTCATATTTTCAGAAATACGGTCCCTGTCTGAATTTCTGTATAAAAAGCTTCCAGTTATAGAAGTTTCCTTTGCAATATAATACTCAATACCGAAATTGAGATTTAAATTGTTGCCTTTTCTATTGTAGTCAATGGATTGTGCTGTTGAGGCATAAGCCGCGTTTGGTGAAAAATAGGTGGTTTCAGCACTCGAATTACCTGGTGAATCACGGTCTGAATAGCCGATATTGGTAAAAAAATTAACATTTTCAAGTCTGTAATTAAGGCTGGTGGAAAAACCATAGTATTCAGGAAAACCTAAATTAACAGTACCGACTCCGTTAAAACCGGTTATTTTATCCCTTCTTAATATTATATTTAGAATACCTGCTGTACCTTCGGCATCATATCTTGCTGAAGGGCTCGTAATAACTTCTACCTTGGCAATGGCGTCGGCGGGAAATTGTCTCAGGGCTTCTGTATCATTCAATCCTATGAGTCCGCTTGGTTTACCGTTGATAAGTATCCTCACATTCTCATTGCCTCTCAGGCTAACGACTCCCTCGGCATCCACAGTTACCGAAGGCACATTATCAAGCACATCACTTGCTGTTCCTCCTTTTACCGTCATGTCTTTGCCTACATTATAGATCTTCTTGTCCAGTTTCACCTCCATGGTGCTTTTTTCCGCGATTAATTCGACCTCTTCCAGGGCTTCTGCATTCACTTCCATAAGAATTTCGCCAAGATCCATGTCGCCGTTGATCTCAACGTCTTCTATGGAAATCGTTTTAAACGAAAGAAATTCGAAGCTGATATTATAACGGCCTTCTGGGACTTCAACCTTAAATTTCCCCTTTTGGTTGCTTAAGCCCCCATAAACCTGTTTACCTTTGACGGGTCTTAAAATAACAGTGGCAAATTCAAGTGGGATACGAGGGTCTTTTTCAAATATCACTCCACTTAATTCGAACATTTCTCCTTTTTGTTGAGAAGGCCTGTTTGGTCTTTGACCTCTTTCATCTGTCTGTGCTATTCCCAATAGGGGTAAACAGGTAATTAAAAGCAATACAGATAATATTTTCATAAGGTCTTGTATAGGATATGAACTAAGACCGCGAAGATAAAGCCAAGTTTAATAACTGTTTTGTTAAATGTATGTTAAATCAAATGATAAATTACCTTAAGAAGTAATTGTCATTTAAAAAATATGTATTATTTTTGGCACTGATTCAAACAATAGTTACGCACATGGAAATTGGTCAGTTTTTGGGTTTTTTAGTTTTCTTAACGGTCTTTACAATGGGGTTTTGGATGTTGATTTTTTTATTGACCACGGTAGTTCCATATTGGTTGTTTGGCAACCTGATGGAAAATTGGAAATTAAAAAAGGAGGCTAAAAAAAAGGCTAAATCTTAAAACATACATATTGAAAAGCTTGTGAGACCAAGCTTTTTTTATTTGATCTTATCTTCTATTTCAAATATATTCTTATCAATTTCTTTAGACCTGTTTTGGGTGTTTTTCCTGCCGTTTTTATTAAAACGATATGAAAAGGATAACAGATATTGCGTATCAAAAATAAAATTTCTTTGAGTTATCGTGTTGGCTTCCAGAGAATTGAATACTGCTTTTCTCGTATGGAAAACGTCATTTATTTTGAAACTTAGGGTTGATTTGCCTTCCCAAAAATCTTTTGAGACACTTAAATTGGCAAATTGAAATGCCTTTAATTCGGTGATAGCGGTTTTTTGAGCTGACTGATATATATAATCAATATTGAATCGAAGCGTGTTGTTAATTCGGTAAAGCAACCTGAAGTTGCCATACCAGACCCAGTTATCATAGTCGTATGCGAAGTCACGTGTGTCGGATAATTGCGCAAAATAGGGGCTTATTAATCCGTATAACCTTATTTTATTCGTAGGGTTATATGTAGCTTCTAACTCTAAACCAGTGTAATTTAATGTACCGTTGTTGATCGGAATTCTTCTGTAAATTTCAAAACCGTCGCTTGTTTGATTTCCTGTTTTTTCCAGAACATTAAGGATACGGTCAGTAGAATTGGAATAAAATATGGCTGAATTAAATGAAACTTTTTCAAACTCATAATAGTATTCCAAATAAAAATAATTGGTATAATAGGGGTTGAGATAGGGATTTCCAACTAGAATGAATCTTTCATCGGTGAAGGAATTAAATGGGTTCAATTCTGCGATCGTCGGTCTGTCAATATATTTGGTAAAGCCCAGGGACAAAGCGCTGTGATCGTTCAATGGATAAGTAAATAAGGCACTTGGAAACACATCTGTGTAATTATTCACATACTTATTGTCAACTGTTTTTTCAGTGATTGATGTTTCGGTAATTTCAGTTCTAAGGCCCACAGAATAACTTAATTTTTCGAATTGTTTACTGTAATTGGCATAAAAAGCATAAATGTTTTCCTGATAATCTATTTTACTTGTAAAATAGTCTATCGTTTCAAAAAGATGGGTGCTTTGATTTAAGTTGCTTGAGGCAAAATCATTGTTATAACTTCGAAAGTTGGTTTTGATTCCTGCTTCAAAGGTTCCATTCTTTTTTACCGGTAAGGTATAGTCAACTTTTGCATAAAAATTATCGACTTTTTCATCTTTCACATATTTTTGTTCTGTATCGGCGCTTCCCGGAAATGTTTCGGTATTCACGATATCGGTCTTATTATCAGCCAGGTTATTGTCATATTTTATGTCTGCGGATAATTGATGCCCTTCCTTGTTAAACTTCGTGGTGAATTGCAAAAAGGCTTCCAAAAATCCTTCATCAGAATTATCATTTACTTTTCTTAAAGAAGATTGGATAAGTTCGTCCAAGGGTTGGTAATCGTTTAAAAACAGGTCTGAATCATAATTTTTATTTGAATTTGTATAAAGAATTGAAGTCGTCAGCGTATTTTTTTCGTTCAGATAAAAATCACTTCCAAGATTGATCAGAAAACTATTTCTCTGTCTGTAATCAGACCGGATTTCGTCAAAATTACCTGTGGGTTGTTGTATGTCATCCAAAAATACCTGTTGAATCTCCGTATCCTTAATTTGGACCTGGTGATTGAAACTGACCGTGGAAAAAATATTGATTTGGTCAGTCCTGTAATTAACAAAAGTTGAGACTCCGTCATTATCTGGCAGGCCTATATGTGCTTCAACCATTCCGCTATACCCTTCACCGGATCTTTTTTTAAGAATGATATTTAAAATTGCACCTCCGCCCTCAGCATCATATTTTGCCGATTGAGAAATGATTTCCACCTTATTGATCGAATTTGCCGGTATCAGACTCAAGACATCAGCGTTGCTCCTCTGCCCTCCATAGGGTTTGCCATCGACTAAAACCAGCGCTGTGTTGCCTCTGATTGTTATATTTCCTTGATTGTCAATTTTTACTGAGGGAGTATTCTCAAGCACGGTAACCGCATTTCCGCCAATGTTGGCTATATCCTGGGAGGCATTATAGACTTTTTTTGTTAACTGATGGTCAATCAGGTTGGTTTTCGCTATCAATTCTATCTCCTCTAGGTTTTCTGAATTTTGCTCTAATTCTATAAGCCCCATTTCAATATCCTGATCAATGCTCAATACATGGATAATAAAGGGCTGAAATGACAACGATTCTATAATGCAATAGTACCTGCCGTTTGGCACGCTTAGCTCGAATTTACCGTTTTTGTCAGTCACATCACCAATAAGATCCCGTGTATTAATATCCTGTAGCGTAACTGTTACAAACTGCAACGGAAGATGCGTGTCGGCATCTTTTACTTGTCCGCTAACCGCGTTTGTTACTTTCGATTCCTGACCTGATATGTTAAAGGAGAGGAGGAATATGATCAGGATGCTTATAAATTTCATTACAAAAATGTGTAATCCGATAAAAATAGCTTATTCAGGACTATAAAAAAATAGTGGTTTAGGGGTATTTTCAGTCATCTACATAAAACAAAAAACATCAGATAATATCCTTTATTTTTTCCGGAGGTCTTCCTATTACAGCTTTGTCTCCATGAACTACAATGGGCCTTTCAATAAGCTTCGGATATGTGATCATGGCCTCAATCAGTTCTGTTTCACTAAGGTTTTTGTTTTTAAATTCTTCTTTCCAGATCGCTTCATTTTTTCTGATCAGGTCAATAGCAGGAATCCCCAATTTATTTAAAATATCACGTAATTCTTCAAATGAAACAGGGTTTTTCAAATAATTAATGATTTCAGGATCCTGATGTGCCTCCTGCAATATGGCAAGGCCTTGCCTGCTTTTGCTACACCTTGGATTATGGTAGATTTTCATGAGAGGTTGGTTTGGTTTGAGTCGTTAAAGAACCAAAAATAAAATATTTTTTGTTCAATGTAAAGCCTTTCCTGCTATTTGTTTAATGATTCTGAGTTATAAACAAAGTGAAATTTAAAAGAAAAAATTAACATGACCACGTAAGAATATTTCAAGGTTCAACTATATTTGTCGCATGATGATAACAGATACGCATACCCATCTTTACGCCGAACAATTTGACCAAGACCGGGATCAGGTTATAGAAAAAGCTTTGGGTTTGGGTATTACAAGGTTTTTTATTCCTGCTATAGATAGCAATTATTACGACAGCATGTTTGCTTTGGAAAAGTCTTATCCAGAAAATATTTTTCTTATGGCAGGATTGCACCCTACGCATGTGAAAGCTGATTATAAAAGGGAGCTTGAGATCGTAAAAAATCAATTGGACAGCCATCGCTTTTATGCCGTTGGAGAAATTGGTATGGATTTATACTGGGATAAGACTTTCGTCAAAGAACAGCAAGAGGCTTTTCTTTTGCAGATTTCATGGGCAAAAGAAAGAGCATTACCTATAGTGATCCATTGCCGCGACGCATTTGACGAGATTTTTGAAGTTATGGAACAGGTTAACGATGACCGGTTATTTGGAATTTTTCATTGTTTTACCGGAAACCGGCAACAAGCAGACAGAATCGTCAATTTTGGTTTTAAACTCGGTATTGGGGGTGTTGTTACTTTTAAAAACGGAGGACTTGATAAATTCATTGCTGAGATTCCCCTGGAACATATTGTATTGGAAACGGATTCCCCTTACCTTGCACCAGCACCTTTTCGTGGGAAAAGAAATGACAGCAGTTACCTTATCCACATAGTAGACAAACTTGTTGATTTATATAAAATGAGTCCTGCTGAGATCGCCAGGATCACTACCGAAAATTCCCGAAATATATTTGGGATATAATTTTTTGATGATGACTCAATATAAATGTGCTTATTTAAAAACCCCTTTAGGGACGGCTAAAATCATAGGAAACAGCGATGGTATCGTTGAAGTTTCTGTAGGAGATGAAGAAATACCTGCTACTGAAAATGCGCCTGATGAGCTTCGTGAGTGTATGAGTCAGCTCGAAGAGTATTTTAATGGGGAACGAAAGGAATTTTCTGTCAAATTAAATCCGTCGGGTACTGAGTTTCAGAAACAGGTCTGGTCCCAATTATTAAAAATTCCATTTGGGCAAAGAATTACCTATATGAAGCAGACCTTGCAAATGGGCAGTGAAAAGGCAATCAGGGCCGTGGCAGGTGCCAATGGAAAGAACCCTATCTGGATTATCATCCCTTGTCATAGAGTAGTTGGATCTGATGGTTCACTAACCGGGTATGCAGGAGGCCTGTGGAGAAAGCAATGGTTGCTTGAACACGAGAGCCCCACAGGTCAAACCAGCTTGTTTTGAAAAGCTAAAGGGAGAAATTCCCAATATTGTTTAATGATGTATTGCTTCATGAAAAGATTCTTGGTTTTACTGCTCCTTTTCAATGGTGTTCTGGCTATGGGACAATCACATCCAAAAGGGTTGAAAATCAAGGAATTTGTGATTCAAAGCGATACGCTTCGTATCGATAGTTTAAGTATCAATCCTGGTTTTTTGGAGATGTACGGTGCTCAGGGAATTGAAATTGAACCAGAGAATTACCAAGTTGATTATGCAGGGGCACGCCTTTGGTTTCTCGATCAAGAGAAATGGAATGGAAAAAAAATTGTAGTTCATTACCTGCCTTTTCCCGACTTTATGACCCGAAATTATGGAGTATTCGACAGGTCATTGATTGTTTCTCAGGCTACCGATGAATCTCAGTTATACAGTTCACTTGCGAACTCGGGCTTAAAAAAAAACAAACCCTTTGATGGATTGTATACGAGTGGAAGTTTGTCGAGAGGAGTAACAATAGGAAGCAATCAGGATGCCGTTGTCAATTCTAATTTTAACTTGCAGATCGAAGGTAAATTATCGGATAAAGTAGGAATCAGGGCATCAATTACCGACAATGAAATCCCTCTTCAATCAGGAGGTTTTACACAGCGGCTTGATGAGTTTGACAGGGTATTTATAGAGTTATATGCCGATAACTGGTCGCTTACTGCAGGGGATATCGACCTCGGCAATACAGATAGTTATCTGATGAGGTTTAACAAAAAGATCTCCGGCGTACTCCTAAAAGGACACTTGGATAAGGCTGCCGGGCAAACCGATTTTTTTGCATCAGGGGCATTGGTAAGGGGTAAGTTCCAAAGCTTTAAATTCAACGGAGTGGAAGGCAACCAGGGGCCCTATAAAATTCTTGGTTCAGAAAATCAGCAATTTATCATTATGATCTCCGGGAGCGAGCGTGTTTATGCCAATGGAGTACTGCTTAGAAGAGGGGAGAATTTTGATTATACTATAGATTATAACACCGGAGAAGTTACTTTTACCACCTTGTATACGGTAAGTGCCAACCTTCGATTTACAGTTGAATATCAGCTTTCAGAAAGAAATTATACGAGATTTCTTACCTATGACGGGGTAAGTTTTAAATCTGACAAATTAAAAGTGGGTGTTCGCTATTTTAATGAAACAGATGCCAAAAACAGTCCGGTGGATCAAAATCTTTCAGACGAGCAAAAACAGATTCTGGCAGAGGCCGGTAATGACAAATCAAAGATGATTGCGCCTTCTGAAGTTGAAGTTGCCTATAGTGAGAACAGGATTCTTTATAGAAAGACCATTATTGGTGGAAATGAAGTATTTGAATATTCCAATGATTCAAATCAATCCTTATACCAGGTAAATTTTTCTTATGCAGGAGAGAACAATGGAGATTATATGTTAGAAACCACACTGGCTGCGGGACGGGTTTACCGTTATGTGCCGGAAGTTAATAATCAAAAACAAGGGTCGTACCTTCCTGTTGTACAGCTTGTTGCTCCCGAAAAATTACAAATACTGAATATTGAAGCCAATTATGCCCCCGGAGAAAGAACACTGATAGAGACAGAATTGGCCCTGAGTGACAAAGACCAAAACCTTTTTTCGTCGATAGACAACGAAAACAATAAAGGAATTGCTGCAAAACTGGGGTGGAGACAAAATATAGTAAACAAAAAATGGAAATTGAACAGTGATCTTAACTACGAATATTTCAGTGAAAATTTCAGCTCAGTTGAACGAATTCGAAACGTGGAATTCTCAAGAGACTGGAATATCCTTACCGACAATAGCAGCCTTAGCCGGAAACAGCAATACGTTTTGGCCGGGCTGGATTTTAAAAATGACAGTACCGGAGTAATTCGTTATCAATACGAAAACCTTATCCTGGGAGATACTTATACCGGAGATAAACACAATCTCTTGACTGACCTTGATTTTGGGGGAACACAATTATTTGTAAACGGGAGTTCCATGCAAAACGAAAATGGATTTGAAGAAAATTCATTTAACAGGATGTACAGTGGAATAACTCAGCAAATCTCCAACTTCTGGATTGGTGCCAAATACAATTATGAAAAGAATATAAGAAGAAATAAGGAGACGGATGATCTCGATATGCTATCACACAGGTTTTCTGAAATCGAAGGCCTTGTAGGAATAGGTGATTCAACGAAAGTTTTTACAGAGATTGGATACAATTACAGGGAAACTGATAGTTTACAGGGCTCGGTCTTAGGGCTTGTGAACAAAGCGAGCACTTATTTTTTAAAGTCGAAACTTGTTCAAAATCAAAATACGGATCTTGCGTTATTTGTGAATTACAGAACGGTCAATAATGTAAATACTTCAGATGAGAGTTCTTTGAACGCAAGGATAAGCTACAGACAGAGAATATTTGGCGACTTTATAAGTCTTCAAACACTTTACGAAACCAGATCGGGCAGTTTGCCTCAGCAGGAGTTCAGCTATGTGGAAGTTGAGCCGGGTAAAGGATTCTATGAATGGATTGATTTTAATGCTAACGGGATACAAGAACTGGATGAGTTTGTGGTTGCCAAGTTTCAGGATAAAGCCATATATGTAAGGGTCTTGCTCCCTAGCATTTCTTTTATTAAGACAAATCAAAACAAATGGAGTCAGTCGCTTAACCTCAATGCTTCGGCATGGAGAAACAAGGATGGTTTTAAAAAAATACTTTCTCATTTTGCCAATCAGACCTATTTTCTGATCGATGTCAAGACAAAACGAAATCAGGATGATTTTAACCTTAACCCTTTTGTTTCAGATGATGAAAACCTCTTAGGTCTGGATCAAAATTTTAAGAATAGTTTCTTTTTTAACAGAGGATTGCAAAGGTTTAGTTTTGTATATTCCTTTTTGAATTTCAGGAAGAAAACTGTTTTTTCATTTGGTGATCAGGATGTTACCCTCAGAACCCATCAATTTCAATTTACCCATAAATTAGGGAAATTCTGGCTTTTGGATTTAGGGGCGGGGATTAACGAAAATATAAGCAGCTCAAATAGCTATGCCAACAGAAACTACGACCTGGACAATGTAAACCTGCATCCCAAAATATCTTATTTATACAATCAAAATACAAGGCTGGAATTCTCTTATATATTTAAAAACAAAGAAAATAGAATCCTCAACGAGGAAACACTTCAGATGCATGTAATTGGGACCAATTTCCAATATGCCAGCAAACAAAGCTTTTCGGTCAATGCCAATGCTAATCTGTATTTTAATGAATTCGTAGGTGATACAAATTCTCCTGTAGCTTACCAAATGCTTGAAGGTTTACAACCAGGAACCAACCTTACCTGGTTGCTCGGTCTCCAAAAAAGACTGACCTCATTTTTAGACCTCAACCTCAATTATTTTGGAAGAAAATCTGAGGATTCAAAAACGATTCATACCGGTAACGTGCAACTCAGGGCAACTTTTTAACAATTTTTCCTTCTTATAAACTTAAAAAAGGAATCTTTCCTACTGACTTTTCCTCAACCAGTCTGCCATGGATACTTCTTTAGAAATAATGCTGCGCAAATCTTCTATTTTTATGCGGTTTTGCTCCATGGTATCACGGTACCTGATGGTTACCATACCATCATTTTTAGTATCGTGGTCAACCGTGATGCAAAAAGGCGTTCCAATGGCATCCTGTCGTCTGTAACGCCTGCCAATAGCATCCTTTTCATCATAGGCTACACTGAAATCAAATTTTAACTCATCCATGATTTCCCGGGCAATTTCAGGTAATCCGTCTTTTTTGATCAGCGGCAGAATTGCTGCCTTGGTTGGAGCCAGTACCGGTGGTAATTTCAATACGACTCTTTCCGATCCGTCTTCAAGGGTTTCCTCCTGAAGCGCAGAAGAAAAAACAGCCAAAAACATTCTGTCAAGGCCAATGGAAGTCTCAACCACATATGGAACATAATTTTTGTTCATTTCATGATCAAAGAACTGTAATTTTTTCCCTGAGTGTTCCTCGTGGGCTTTCAGATCGAAGTCGGTTCTGGAGTGTATGCCTTCCAATTCTTTGAACCCAAAAGGAAATTCGAATTCTATATCTGCAGCTGCGTTTGCGTAATGTGCGAGTTTGTCATGATCGTGGAACCTGTATTTATTTTCACCTAAACCGAGTGATAAATGCCATTTTAATCTCGTTTCCTTCCATAATTCATACCATTTGAGTTCTTCTCCCGGCCTTACAAAAAACTGCATTTCCATTTGTTCGAATTCTCTCATCCTGAAAATGAATTGTCTCGCCACGATTTCATTTCTAAAGGCTTTCCCGGTTTGGGCTATACCAAAAGGAATTTTCATCCTTCCTGTTTTTTGGACATTGGCAAAATTAACAAAAATACCCTGAGCCGTTTCAGGTCTTAAGTACAGGTCCATGGCCGATTCTGCTGATGCACCTAATTTTGTCCCAAACATCAAATTAAATTGTTTCACATCCGTCCAGTTTTTAGATCCTGAAAGGGGGCAAGCGATTTCCAACTCTTCAATAAGTGCTTTGACATCCTTCAGGTCTTCATTTTCAAGAGAACGGGCCATACGGCTTAACACTGCCTCCTTTTTTGAAAGATAACCGACAACTCTTGGATTTGTATTTACAAATTCACTTCTGTCAAAGGCATCTCCAAAGCGTTTGGCAGCTTTCGCGATTTCCTTTTCGGCCTTTATATTGAGTTTTTCTGCATAATCTTCAATCAACACATCTGCTCGGTACCTCTTTTTGGAGTCTTTGTTGTCAATCAAGGGATCATTAAAAGCATCAACATGTCCGGAGGCCTTCCAAGTGGTAGGATGCATAAATATCGCAGCGTCAATTCCTACAATATTTTCATTCATTTGTACCATGGATTTCCACCAGTATTCACGGATAGAATTCTTTAATTCAGCCCCATTCTGTGCGTAGTCATATACAGCGCTCAAGCCATCATATATTTCGCTTGATTGAAAGATGAAACCATACTCTTTGGCATGTGAAACTACTTTTTTGAATTTATCCTCTTGATTTTTCATGTATATTTTTTGTTTTTCAGACACCTCCAGCTAGACAACAGGCTTCCCTATGGATTATCGATAATACTGATGCAATTCTTACATTGATCATATCTTTTTGATGCGGCAAAAATAATTAAATTATACAAAGCGCATAAAAAAAGGAAACACAATTTGTGTTTCCTTTTTTATATCCTGTATAATGATCTAATTATAAGCCTAAGAAAGAATCATTTAGTTCCAGATTAGCCGAACCTACCAACTTACCTTCTACATAAACTTCAATAGGGTAAACTCCGGCTTCATACTTGTCTCCTTTACGTTCAACAAGCATCACAACATCAAGGTTAGCATTTTCATAATTTACAATGGTTTGGTCTGTATATTTAGCCTCTTCTCCTTCATGCATGGTAAAAGTTCCTTTTGCATTGATAACCATTCCGGCTGGATTCTTTAAGACAATAAAAGCTTCTTTATCACCTGGTTCAGCAATTTCATTTTCAATTAATCTGAAGGCTACTTTGATAGCATCAGTTTTTTGAGCCTTGTTGGTTTCAGTATATTTTCCGTTAGAGCGCATTTTCATGGCAAGAACTTCTACATTTTCAACATTAATTGCTCCTCCGATCTCAACTTTTCTTGCCAATTCCATATTTTGTGCCACCAAGGTGTCATTGTATGTGGTCTGTATCTCAAGTTGACTGTTTATACTGTCTTTCTCTTCTGTAAGGATATTATTAGCAAGTTTTAAAGAATCAACTTCATCCAGTAATCTGGTGTTGGTTTTTTCCAAAGTGGCTAATTGACCCCGGTACCTTCTTAAGACATTGGAATTAATTTGCTTAAGATTTTGAACAGAGTCTTTCAAAATTGCGATTTTTTCCTTTTCCATGGTCAGCGAGTCAGAAAGGCTTGTGTTTTGAGCAATAGCTACATCATACTTTTCTTCCATGGCGGTAAGGTTGCCTATTATTTGTTCTTTTTCATCCTGCAGAAACTTAATGGCTTCTTTGTGGTCGTTGTTGTTATAGAACGTATAGCCAATCAATCCGAATAGTAATATGGTCAGGGCTATTATTAAAATTTTACTGTTTGAAGATTTAGAATTTTCTTCCATAATTATATAATTAGGTTTACATTTTAGATTAATCTTAACTTATTTAACGTAATAAATCAGAAAAATTGTGTGCAAATCTAATTTTTTTTAAAGATTTAAAACAATTTATTTAAAGAATTCAATAGATGTGTTGATAAATAATCATGTAATGCTCAATTTCTTAACAGGACTTTTTGATCTTTTTTTCCCTGAAGTATGCTTGAATTGCAATGAATTGCTTCAAATTAAGGGTAGATATGTATGTTTTTACTGTCTTTCTGAAATGCCCCTTACGCATTTCAGTTTTATGCCGGGAAATACGGTTGAAACAACATTTAAAGGAAGGGTTCCAGTCAAGGCAGCCACAAGTTTATTGTACTTTGAAAAAAAGAGTTTGGTTCAAAAACTGATGCATAGTTTGAAATACCGTCAACAGCCTCATATCGGTGTTTTTTTAGGTAAGTGGTTAGGGGAGGAGATGTTGATAAGTAAGCGTTTTAAAAAAATTGATTTGGTAGTTCCCGTGCCTTTACATCCCAACAGGCAGAAAAAAAGAGGCTATAATCAAGTGATGTTGTTTGCCGAGACTCTATCTGTGCAATTAAACGCTGAACTCCGGCCTGAGGTGCTTGTCAAGATCGCAGACCGCAGAACACAAACCCATAAAGGCAGATTGGAAAGAATTAGTCATACACGTGGAGATTACAAAATAAAATACAGACAGTCACTCAAAAACAAACATATCCTGCTGGTAGATGATATTATTACAACCGGAGCTACTCTTGAAGCCTGCAGCATCGAACTGCTTCATGTTCCTGGTGTTCAGTTAAGTTTTGCCAGTATGGCGTTTACAATTTAATTTTAATAAAAAAGGATCGATTGGCCTGGAATAATTGTTAATTTGTATTTTATTTGTACTATGATATCCCGGTATTATTTTTTCATTTTTATGCTGTTGCTGTTAACCGGCTGTGCGAGAATGGGCCGCCCTGAAGGAGGCCCCAAGGATTTTGACAAACCCATTATGGTGAGGGCAGACCCTGAGTTTAAAAGTCTTCAGTTTGATGATGATCAAATCAAGATTTATTTTGATGAATACATCAAACTTAAAGATGTGAATTCTCAACTCATCATTTCTCCACCCCTTAAGAATTCACCGGTGATTAGTCCCTTGGGATCTCCCAGTAAAAAGATTACAATCAAAATCAGTGATACCTTACAAGAGAATACGACCTATACATTCAATTTTGCCCAGAGTATTATCGACAACACTGAAGGTAATATCCTGGATAATTTTAAATATATTTTTTCTACCGGTGACTATATCGATTCACTAAGGGTCAAAGGGACAATCAAAGATGCTTTTGATCTCAATATGATCGAAAATCCCACGATTATGTTATATCCTGTCAACGACATGTATAAAGATTCATTAGTATTCCTCGAGAAGCCCACGTATGTGGGAAGTACAATAGACAGTTTGAACTGGGAGATAACAAATATCAAGGCCGGGATCTATCGCCTCATTGCCCTGAACGATTCAAGAAAGAATTATAAATATGACCCTAAGGAAGACAGGATTGCGTATTATGCTGATTTGATAAACATTCCGGGAGATAGTGTGTTTGACCTGACTTTATTCAAAGAAATCCTTCCGTTTAAATTGGTTTCGAGGCCTAAAGATGTATCAAAAGGACATGTGATTATCGGAATTGAGGGTGACACAGATGACGTGGATATTCAGGTTCTATCCAATGTGCCGGAAGACTTTAAATCCTTTTATGCCAAAGACAGAGAGACGGATACATTGAATTATTGGTTCAATCGTTTTGAACTGGACACTTTGATATTAAAAGTAAGCAAGGATCAGTTTATTGATACGGTAAAAATCAAAATAGACGAAGAGGAAATAGATTCTATGCGCATACAGTTATCGACTTATGGGTTGTTGCATATAAGAGATACTTTACAACTGGGTTCAACGGTTCCGATAATAAAAATTGACACCTCTAAATTTCATTTTATAGACAATGATTCAGTCAAGATTCCCTTTCGACTTGAATTATCCAAAAGTCATGACAGAATAGATATCGATTTTGAAAAGGAATTTCAGCAGAACTATAAACTCTTTATAGAACCCGGTGGAATCGAAGATATTTTAGGTATTCAAAATGACACGATCAAATCCGCCATAAAGACCGGAAAGGTATCCGATTACTGCTCAATCTTTCTGACAATAAGAAATATCGAAAGATTTCCCGTGATTATTGACCTGATAAATGAGAAAGGAGATATTGTAGCGAAAACCTTCGCTGAAGGACCCCGTGAATTCGAATTTCGGAATTTGAATCCTTCCAGATTCATGATTAGAATCATTTATGACGACAATGGCAACAAAAAGTGGGATACTGGAAATTTTTTGCGCAACCAACAACCTGAAAAGGTACATTATGTAAAAACAATCATCGAAGCGAAGGCCAATTGGGAGGTGGAAGAGAACATTTTACTTCAACCCTGATGCACTTTTATTTTTTTTTTCGACTGAATGTTGTTTTAAATGCTGTAATGTGATTTATATTTCTTTTTACTTTGTAAGAAGTTAGTATCTTTGTTGTTTAGAATCATTTTAATTAAGCATATCAATGAGTTTTAAGAAACAAGACATATATAAAGCACTGGAAGGTATTACGGCTCCAGGTGAAGGAATGAATCTTATCGAAAGCAAAGCAGTTACAAATGTTGTTGTTTTTGGAAAAGAGATTGTTGTTGACGTTACGATCAAAAACCCGTCGCTTCAGGCGAAAAAGAAGGTTGAAGTGGAGATCATGAAGGTCATACACGACAAGGTCGATGAAAAAACCGATGTTAAGGTTAATGTAAAGGTTGATGCTCCGGCAAAGCCTGCTCCCATGAGAGGTAATCAGATTCCTGGAGTAAAGAATATTATTGCCGTGGCTTCGGGTAAAGGTGGTGTTGGAAAATCAACAGTTACTGCCAATATTGCAGTTTCTTTGGCTAAAATGGGTTTTAGTGTTGGTATTCTTGATGCCGATGTTTACGGGCCTTCCATGCCTATCATGTTTGACGTGGCCAAAGAAAGGCCATTATCGATTAATGTAGATGGAAAATCGAAAATGCAACCTATTGAAAATTACGGAGTTAAATTATTGTCGCTGGGCTTTTTTACAGATCCAAATCAGGCAGTAATCTGGCGGGGAGCCATGGCGTCCAAAGCGCTGAACCAAATGATATTTGACGCCAACTGGGGGGAATTGGATTTCCTTTTGATTGACCTTCCTCCGGGAACAGGGGATATACATCTTTCTATGGTGCAGGCGGTTCCCATTACGGGAGCTGTTATTGTCAGCACTCCTCAAGCCATCGCTTTGGCTGATGCGAAAAGAGGCGTTGCCATGTTTGAGCAGGAAAATATTATGGTGCCTGTTTTAGGCATCGTTGAGAATATGAGTTATTTCAGCCCTGCCGAATTACCTGATCATAAGTATTATATATTTGGAAAAGACGGAGCTAAACACCTGGCTGAAGACCTTAAAACAACGCTTCTTGGAGAGATTCCACTTGTACAAAGCATCAGAGAGGCCGGAGATGTAGGGCATCCTGTGGCTTTACAGGAAGATTCAGCATTGGAAAAAGCCTTTGCTGAAACCACCAAGAAAATGTTGTCTCAATTGGTAAAACGAAACGAAGATTTACCTCCAACTGAAATAGTTAGAATTACAACCATGTCGGGTTGCAGTACAAAATAAAATAGCCATGATACGATAAACGTATAATGAGAAAATATTTTTAAAATGGGCAAAAAGAAGCTAATGGATAACATTGAAAAGGCACTGAGCGAGATTCGTCCTTATCTGCTGACTGACGGAGGAGATATCTCCTTTGTTTCATTGGAAGATGACGTCGTGAATGTTAAATTCCACGGAGCCTGTATCGGTTGCAATGTGAATCAGATGACCCTTCGAAATGGAGTGGAGGCAACTGTAAAAAAGTATGCGCCCCAGATCAGGAAAGTTGTGGAGGTCAAATAGCCTTCTCAGAAACTATATTCTCATATTCTTAAATAATATTCGTTATCTTTGTTAAGATCGAAAGAACAGGTATAATATGAGCTACATTTTTGCCGAATTATTATCACTTCAAAAATTCCTGATAAAGAGAAAGCCGGAGTAATTTAGCTTCTTTATAAGTACTTCTTTCTTTTATAAATATTAAAATTGTAAATATGCCGAGATATCATACTTTAGGCAGCATTCCTTCAAAACGACATACTGTTTTTAAAGATGCAGAAGATAATTTCCTCTATGAAGAACTGTTTGGAACTGTTGGTTTCGATGGGATGTCTACCTTGCTCTATCATACCCAAAGGCCTACTCAGGTAAAAAAAATTGTCTCATCTTATGATGTTAGCCCCAAAGTGGCTGTTGAGAAGAATATGAAATCTATAAGTTTAAAAGGTTTCGAGGTGGCTTCTGAAAAAGACTTTTTGAAGAGTCGCGTACCAATTTTAGTAAATAGTGACTGTCAGATCAGTTTGGCGGCACCGACTCATTCCCTGCGAGATTATTTTTACAAAAATACAGATGCTGATGAGGTAATATTTATACACAAAGGCTCGGGGAAACTCAGAACCATGCTGGGAAATATTGAATTTTCTTATGGAGATTATTTGGTGATTCCCAGAGGCATGATCTATCAGGTCGATTTTGATACTCATGAAAATAGACTTTTTATTGTTGAGTCAAAAAATCCAATTTATACACCAAAAAGATACAGGAACTGGTTTGGTCAGATGCTTGAACATGCACCATTTTGTGAAAGAGATATGCATCCCCCCAGTGAGTTGGAAACATTTAATGAACAGGGTGATTTCTTAGTGAAGGTAAAAAAACAGGATACCATGCATGAATATATTTATGCAGCACATCCTTTCAGTGTTGTAGGCTGGGATGGATATAATTTCCCTTACAAGTTTTCGATCCATGATTTTGAACCTATAACAGGAAGGATACATCAGCCTCCCCCAATTCACCAAACTTTTGAGTCTGCAGGTTTCGTAATCTGTTCATTTGTTCCAAGATTATACGATTATCATCCTAAAGCTGTTCCGGCTCCTTATAATCACAGTAATATTGACTCCGATGAGGTACTGTATTATGTTGATGGAGATTTTATGAGCCGAAATAATATTGAAAAGGGTCAGATCACCTTGCATCCTGCAGGAATCCCTCATGGGCCGCACCCCGGTGCTATGGAAAGAAGTATTGGCAAGAAATCAACAGAAGAACTTGCCGTGATGGTGGATACTTTTAAACCTTTGATGGTTACTGAAGCTGCTATGAAAATGGCCGATGATGATTATTATAAAAGTTGGTTAAATCATTAAAATTGAAATGATGAGTGATATAAAAAATGTAGAATACGGATTGGAAAAAATATTTAAAGGAGCAAAAGATTTTTTACCATTACTGGGAACAGATTATGTGGAGTTTTATGTGGGTAATGCGAAGCAGGCAGCCCATTTTTATAAATCAGCATTTGGTTTTCAATCTTTGGCTTACAAAGGACTTGAAACAGGAAGTAGGGAAGCTGTTTCATACGTGTTAAAACAAGATAAAATTAGAATAGTTTTAACCACGCCTTTAAATTCAAAATCAAAAATCAACGAACATATCGTAAAACACGGTGATGGTGTTAAAGTTGTGGCACTTTGGGTAGAGGATGCTAAAAAAGCTTGGGAAGAAACGACTTCTCGTGGTGCAAAATCATATCTAAAACCAGTTACAGAAAAAGACAAACATGGTGAGGTTGTAAGATCGGGTATCTACACTTACGGAGAAACTGTGCATATGTTTGTGGAGCGAAAAAACTATAAGGGAACATTTTTACCGGGATTTACTGAATGGAAATCTGATTACAACCCGGAACCCTGTGGTTTAAAATTTATTGACCATATGGTTGGTAATGTAGGTTGGGGAGAGATGAATACATGGGTAAAATGGTATGAAGACGTTATGGGTTTTGAAAATTTCTTGTCTTTTGATGATAAGCAAATCCACACAGAATATTCAGCTTTGATGAGTAAAGTAATGAGTAACGGTAATGGCAGAATTAAATTCCCAATAAATGAACCGGCAGAAGGGAAAAAGAAATCTCAAATTGAGGAATATCTCGATTTCTATGAAGGCCCTGGAGTACAACATATTGCAGTGGCTACAGATGATATTATTTCCACAGTTTCTAAGTTGAGATCCAGGGGAATAGAGTTTTTAAGTACGCCTCCTGAAGAATATTACAGAGCGGTTCCCGGTAGATTGGAGGAATTTAGTCATGAGTTAAAAGAGGATATTGAAACGTTAAAAAACTTAGGTATCATGATCGATGCGGATGAGGAAGGGTATTTATTACAGATTTTCACCAAACCTGTAGAAGACAGACCAACTTTGTTCTTTGAGATCATACAAAGAATGGGAGCTCGAGGGTTTGGAGCCGGTAACTTTAAAGCACTTTTTGAAAGTATTGAAAGAGAACAGGCCAAGCGCGGAACCTTATAATATGTTTATCTGAGGCCCTCAGAGATGAGGCCTTTGACGTGAACCCCTCGGACGTGAACCTCTCACTTCCGAGGGGTTCACCTTTTAATTTGGAGATTTATTGTAATGCTGTTTTTTTTTTCATGTATAAAAAAATCAGGACTTTTGGACACTAATTAACATATTTCATCCTTTTTATCAAATTAGTTAGATATAATTTCTAACTTTCCAAACAATTAATTAACGTAAAACTTTAAATCTTATGAAACAAATTATTTTTTATCTGTGCGCTGTCCTGATCATGGTAAGTTGCACGCCTCCTCCTGCAGATAACTCTGCAAACGAAGCTTTTGAAAAGAACTCAAAAACAGTTTTAGCAAATTTGGAAGGTTGGCAAAATGAGAATTTAGACTATTCCATGTATGCTGAAGATTTTGCCATGCTGGAAACAGGTTTTGGTTCAGAAAAAGATTCTATATCACTCACGGAGATGATGGAAATGGACAAAAAAATGTGGCAAACCTACGATTTCAAAATGTTGAATGAGCCTGTTTTATTGCCTGGAGTAAATGCGGCTACCAAAGCTGTTGATGGCTCCGTTCGCCATTATAGTGAATGGGAAATTACACTTTCTGCTACAGATTCTACAGAGGCAAAATCAGGTGTCATTAAATTGTATGAATCTTTTGATTTTAATGAGGAAGGTAAAATCAGATACCAACAGGTTTACGGAGATTTTACAGGAATGATGATGCATTTGCACGGGCAGGAATAAATAGGAACTGATTATTGAACAGATAGAGAACCGTTATTTTTAATAACGGTTTTTTTTATTTTTTGCGTTGTATCCCTGACCTGAGGATCTCCCGGTTGAGCTTATCATGAACCTGCTAAGGGTGCGGTTCGAATTCTAACACTAACAATGCCGTTACATGTTTACTTTAAGGTTTTAGAACACTTAATAGTAAATACGATAATCGATGTTAGTCAAAGTTTATGGGAGCGCTGTTATTGGGGTAGAAGCAACAACAATCACGGTAGAAGTCAATATAGATAAAGGAATCGGTTATCATTTGGTAGGCTTACCGGATAGTGCCATCAAGGAAAGCAGTTACAGGATTTCAGGAGCACTTAAAAATTCAGGGTATAAATTTCCGGGTAAAAAGATTACGATTAATATGGCGCCTGCCGATTTGAGAAAGGAAGGATCTGCCTATGACCTTGCACTTGCAGTGGGTATTATGGCCGCCTCGGGTCAAATGGAATCTGCGAGACTCAGTGAATTTGTGATTATGGGAGAGTTGTCACTTGATGGAAGTTTAAACCCTGTCAAAGGTGCCCTTCCCATAGCGATACAGGCAAAAAAAGATGGCTTTAAAGGATTTATACTTCCAAGTCAAAACGGCAAGGAAGCTGCAGTAGTAGAAGGGCTTAACGTTTATGCTTTGAGCAACATCAAAGAAGTCATCAATTTGTTAAAGGGAGAAAATCGCATAGCACCATTATGTGTGGATATCAAAAGGGAATTTTATGAAAAAACGAATTCGGAAGACCTTGATTTTGCTGATGTAAAAGGCCAGGAAACGATCAAACGCTGCATGGAGATTGCTGCTGCAGGGGGTCATAATATCATTCTTATTGGACCGCCGGGTTCAGGAAAAACCATGCTGGCCAAAAGATTACCCACAATTTTACCTCCTATGTCATTGACAGAAGCCATGGAGACTACAAAAATTCATTCGGTAGTCGGAAAATTAAATGGAAATACAGGTTTAATGTACAGCAGGCCCTTTAGGTCGCCTCATCATACCATTAGTGATGTTGCACTTGTTGGTGGAGGCACCTATCCGCAACCGGGAGAAATTTCCTTATCCCACAATGGTGTTCTGTTTCTCGATGAATTACCGGAATTCAAGCGAAGTGTCTTGGAGGTCATGAGGCAACCCCTGGAAGATAGAGAAGTCACCATATCACGTGCACGATTTACGATTACTTATCCCAGCAGTTTTATGCTGGTTGCAAGCATGAATCCCAGTCCGGGAGGATTTTTTATTGATAAGGATCAGGTATCAAGCGCCACGGTTATGGAGGCCCAAAGATATTTAAGTAAGATTTCCGGTCCTTTGTTAGATCGTATCGATTTGCATATTGAATTACAGCCTGTTCCATTTGAAAAACTATCGGGAAAAAGATCCGGTGAAAAAAGCAAACAAATCAGGGAAAGAGTCATGGTCGCCAGAAATATACAATCGGAGCGATACAGCTCCAAGAATCATATTCATTACAATGCTCAAATGAGCGTAAAACAAATACGAAAATATTGCCGGCTTGATAAAACTTCACAGCAATTATTAAAACATGCCATGCAGCACCTTAATTTGTCAGCCAGGGCCTATGACAGGATATTGAAAGTTTCAAGAACGATTTCTGATCTCGCAAAGAGTGACGATATTTTACCTGAGCACATAGCAGAAGCCATTCAATACAGGAGTTTGGATAGAGAGGGGTGGTTAGGATAAACGCATAAATAAATTGAAACAGCTGGTTTTAAGATAAAATCAATGCTTTTATAAATTTTCTTATGCATCTTTAAACAGACAGATTTATTACATATATGACATTGGACAGCTGCTCAAAATGGATTACAGAACAAAAGGCGTTCGGTGAAGTGTATAAGTGGATTTAGCTGAAGTATTCCAAAGTGATTAAAATTTTATTTATTTGATAGAATCATTGCAGGTTAAGCAATTGTTAATTAACTTTACTTTATGTAAAAATCATTTTAAGAAGTAGTCGATGGAAGGGTAAATTAGAAGTGATTTTTTTAAATTTATACATGAAGACCCTCGTACCAATATTCCTTTTCTTTTTCATGTCTTTACCGATGTGGTCCCAGTTCCATGAAAGGCCCGAAGATCGCATTGAGTCGTCAACCGATACCATGTATAAATCTTCTGCTTTTGTACCACATCCTAATTTGCTTAACATGAGTCTTTGGAAAAGAGTTTCTGAATACAGATTTGAATGCGAATATTTACGTTTGGCGGTGGAATTCAAAGACCATACCTATGTCCTGATCGAAATGGACGGGGACAAACGTATTCTTGCCAGAAGTATTTATTACGAAAGAATTTCCAACAAAATAAAGGAACTTACATTAAGGTCTCAGCCTTCTTTCGACATGTAAAAAAGCCTGAACTAATTCTGGGATGTTCATTATTGAACGATTTTAGTCACTCTCAAAAATTTATGATGGCATTTATTTTCTTCATATTATTATATGTGCGCATAACCTTGCATTTTTCTAACTGATACTTTTTTAGTTGAATACAGTTCGATATGTATAAAAGGTCTTTTTATTCACTCTTTTAACATCGCCACAATCCGAAGGGGAGCGCCACTGCCACCCTTTATTTTCATGGGAAGGGCTATGACTTCAAAATCTTTGTTTGGTAATTGATCGAGGTGGGTCAGGTTTTCAAAAGCAGGTATGTTTTTCGAGAGAAGGATGACATGACTTTTAAAATCCTGTGATTGCCCGTAGTCAATACTCGGGGTGTCGATGCCAATGGCGTTGATATTCCGTTTTTCAACCAGCCAGCTTGCTGCTTCGGCAGATAATCCCGGAAAATGCAGCAGGGCAATGGCTTCAGCTCCCCGTTGATCGGTTCCCAGATACTTTTCTTTAAGCGGATAATACGTTGAATGGCCTGTTTGTAAAAGAACGATAGATCCTTCAGGGATGGTCATTTGCTGCTGTGCTTCCCAATTCACAAAATCCTCAATACCGATCAAATAGTCAACATCTTGAATCGCTTTCTCAGACACATCTATTTTAATGGCTGGCCCAATCAATTTTTCCAATGGAATTTCATCAACTGTCTGTCCTCCTTTTGCAAAATGAATCGGAGCGTCTATATGCGTGCCTCCGTGTTCTGCCGTGCTGAAATTGTTTGCTGAATAATAAAACCCCTGTTCTGTTTCTCCCATGTAAACCGTATCAAGCTCAAATTGCTTGGCTGTAACCCAATAAATGGTTTCCTTGGAATAATCATGAGACAGATCAATAATTTTGAATGATTCAATTTGCTCTGTTTTGGGCAGAATAGATTCTTTTTGGTGCTGGTTTGATTCTGTACAACTGAGAAGTATCAAGAAAACAAGTACTAATCCGGCGGGGTAATTTTTCATTATAAAACGTTCTTATATGTTATTTTCAAGGGATGTTATTTATTTCAGTTTCTCCCTGAAAAAATCAATTGTTCTTTTCCATGCGAGTTCAGCGGCTTCTTTATTGTACCTTGGGGTGGTGTTATTGTGAAACCCATGATTAACCTCAGGGTACACATAGGCTGTATATTCAATATTAGATGATTTCAGAGCCGTTTCATAAGCCGGCCAGCCTTCGTTAATCCTTTTGTCTAAACCTGCATATTGAAGTATCAGAGGAGCTTTGATCTTATCGATGTCCTCTTTGGGCTGTCCTCCGTAAAATGGAACTGCCGCAGATAAGCCAGGTAATTTGACAGCCATCATATTAGAAATCCACCCTCCGAAGCAAAAACCGACAACACCAATTTTGCCATTACAATCCGGATGCACTTTTAAATAGTCATAAGCAGCTATAAAATCTTCCAGCATTTCATTTCTGTCCCTTTTCCTTTGTAATTCCCTTCCCTCATCATCATTTCCGGGATAACCGCCAAGCGGGGTCAATGCATCGGGCGCTATGGTAAGAAACCCTTCAAGTGCGGCAATCCTTGCCGTGTCTTCGATATAAGAATTTAACCCTCTGTTTTCATGAACTACCACGATACCGCCTAGTTTACCCTTTGTTTTAGCAGGTTTTGATACTAATGCCTTGATATTTCCTCCGCCTTTGGCCGATTCATAATTGATATAGCCGGATTCAAGCCTTGGATCATCAGGTTGAACCTGAACTGAACTGATATAATCGGGCATCAAAAAACCCATGAGTGAAGAAACTGTTAAACCACCTACGGCATAGACGGACAATTTTTTTACAAAGTCGCGTCTTTGAATTTTGTTATGGGCGTAATCATCGTAAAGGTCAAAAACCTCCTGGTTCAAATCTTCCTTCTCAATATTTTTCATTTTTGTACGGGTATTAATTGAACATTTTTTATGCTGATATATGTGATTTTTATAATTTGTAAAAAAAGCATTTAAGAGTACCGAGCGGTTTTCGTAAATATAAGAAATTTACAAACTAGTTTAATCCATTTGCTTAGACAGGCATTATTGGATGAAGCTGATCGGATACCGCTGTGCTGAATTGTAAGTTAAAATATAGTAATTTAAACCTTTATTTTTCGCATGGTCAGTTCAATTCTTGACAAAGCCTTTAAAAAGGCTAAAAAAGTAATACTTTCAAGAGAAGCTAAAATCATTTTTTTTAGCGATCTACACAAGGGTGACAATAGCTATGCGGATGATTTCCGGCATAACATTAAAATTTATAAATACGCCTTAAAAACCTATTTCGATCAGGGTTTTACCTATATAGAATTGGGTGATGGGATAGAGCTTTGGGAAAATAATTCTTTCAAACCTATTTTTGAAACATATAAACCCATTTTTGAACTTCTTGAAAAATTTCAGGCTCAAAAGCGACTCTAGCTTATATGGGGAAATCACGACATGGAATTTAGAGATCCAATTACAGTTGAAAGAGTGTTGCGCACTTTTTTTACGCCAAAGAACATTGTGCATAAAGAAGCGTTTTTTGATCTCGAATACCATGAAAGCTTACTGCTGGAGTTTGAAAATAATCGCAGAACAATTTTTGCCATTCATGGGCATCAGGCCGATTATATGAATTATCGGCATTGGAAGTTCAACAGGTTCTTTGTGCGATATTTTTGGAAGTATGTGCAAAAATGGTTTGGAATAAATGACCCGACAAGTCCCGCAAAAAATTACAAGAGTCTCATTAAAGTTGAAAGAAAACTAAACCAATGGATTGTTAACAATAATCAGCAAATGATAGTATGTGGACATACGCATCGCCCGCGTTTTCCAGACCCGGGAGATATTCCTTTGTTCAATGACGGCAGTTGCGTTCATCCTGAATCTATTATAGGTATAGAAATAAATGATTTTCATATTTCACTGGTTAAATGGCACCAGGACAGCGAAGATGGGCCGGCAAATGGTATTATAAAAACTATTTTAGAAGGTCCTGTTTCTTTGGATAAGTATCTTTAATATGCATCGTTGTATGTAAGAAAACATGACTTGCTTAGGTTATGACATGATGTGTCGTCATGTATGTCATTAACGAAAGGTATCTTTGGGTATTGGTTCATGAAACATAAAGTAAATAAGTTCACAAGTATGTGAGAAATTCCCTAAAAAGAAACATGAGCCAGGCATCATAAGAGGGGGCAGGTAAAGCAGTTCAAAAGCCAAGGTTGGATTAGATTCGATACAATCTCTAAAAAAAGAAAAACGCTACCGGTTAAGGGTAGCGTCTTTTTATTAGAAGTTTCTTTCTTGCTCCCTAAAATTTTGTGGCTTATCAGGGGTCGCAATTCAGATTATCGTAACCGATTAAATTGGTCTTCCGTTCTCGAAACTGGCTTTCTCTATTAATTCACCTGTTTCGGAATAGGCTTCAAAAGTTCCATCCTTCCTGTCATTTTTAAAATACCCGATGGTTTTAAGCTGGCCATTTTCATAATATTCTTCATAAGGCCCTTCTTTTTTGGAATCTTTCCATGTGATAGATGACTTTAGCTGGCCGTTTTCATAATATTCTTCTATACTGCCTTCAAGAAGCCCTTTGTCATAGTAACCTTTCCTCCATGGATTGCCATTTTTGTAAAAGGTTTCAAAGTAGCCATCTTTTTGATCTGACAAATACTGGGCCTTAATCTGTAATTGTCCGTTTTCGTAATATTTTTCATACGGGCCTTCTTTTATACCATCCTTCCAAATCACTTTTTCATCCATCTGGCCGTTGGAATAATAGGTGGTACTGAAACCATTTTCTTTGCCTTTTAAAACGTTCCACTCACTTTTAAGCGATCCGTTCGAGTAATTTTCATAGGCAACACCTGTAAATGCCTCACCGTCCAACATCAACACTCTCCTGTCTAATTTGATTTTTGATTTTTTAACACGAAGCTCTTTTTGACAACTTCCTGTGATTAAAAATATACCTAAGGTCAAAACAAATACTATTTTTTTCATACGAAACAAATTTTGAAATAATTATGGTTTTGTAAAAGAATTTTGTCAATCCAAATGTATAGAATTCTTGGCAAAACCATAAAGGATTTAACTAAAATTTAGATAAAATTTATGATTTTTTATTCTTAATGAATCTTAATAAAATTGAGTCTTTCGAAGAATATGAAACAGGCTTATTTCCAGGTTCTTTTTAGAAAGGAAATAAAATTTCCGGACGTGATATTTTCAATATCTGTTTGTGAATAGCCTCTCTTCTTCAATTTAGCGGGGATTTTTTGAAGATCGGCAATCGTATCAAGATCTGAAGGGCATTGTTCTTTGCCAAAAGCCCCATCAAGGTCGGTTCCTATACCAACGTGTTCTGAGTTGCCTGCCAACTGGCAAATATGATCAATATTATCAATCATCTGATCAAGCGTGACTCCCATATCTATTGGGGTTGACTTACCTCTTACCCATTTAGGAACCATCATCCAGGCGTCAAGGGCTATCCCAATCACGGCTTTTCTTTGAACGAGTTCACGTATTTGTTCATCAGAAAATTGACGGTTGTGATCTACGAAGGTTCTGCAATTGTTATGGCTGGCCCAAACAGGTCCCTCGTATATTTTCATGGTCTCCCAGAAACTTTGATCACAAAGGTGTGTAGCGTCAAGAATTAGCCCCAGATCAGTTATTTTTTTTAATAATTCACGCCCTTTTTGACCGATTCCTCCTACCGAATCCGTTCCATGCGCATAGGTTCCAGGGCCGTAATGAGCCGGACCGATTGCGCGTAATCCATTCTCCCATGCATGTTCCAAATAATCAGGCCTGACTATGGAATCAGCCCCCTCAAGACTTAAAATATATCCTATTGGGCTATCAGGCTTAGGGTTTTTCCACAGATCCAGATGACTCTCCAAGTCATTGAGATTACAAATTGACCTCATTTCACCTGCTCTTTCCATTTCTTTGTACCAGGCCAACTGACCCTGGGTTTGGGCCCATGCCTGCTCCGGAGAATGCCAACCCGGAAGCGTGCTCTCTTTTTTGACGTATCTCCCTATTTGAGTAGCTACACACAAACCAATATGACCCTTTCTCATTTCGTCGAATGAAACCGTGTTGTTTCCACGATCGGGTTTATCGTTCATTCCCTGTTCACTTTCCCTGATTTCTTTGATTGGCCAGCGCAGGTCGCGGTTCCATTCCAGGGCGTTCATTGACAGGTCTAAATGAGCATCAAAAATCAGCATAATTTAATTTTTAGATTTAATTCTAACATATTTTTCAAGGATATACCGGTCTAAGCCGGCCGCTTCTAATTTTTCATGGCCTTGCTGAATGAGGGAATCCCCTTTGATCTCTGCTTTGAATGGGAATACATGCCCTCTGTAATCAGGGGCATTTATAAATTCAAGAGTCTCTGCATAGTCGGATCCATTAAAAGTATAGGAACCGCCTCCCGCCATGAAATTTTCACTCGTGCCTTCTTCCTGATTGAAAAAAGCAAAATGAGTAGCGTTGATGATTTTTATAAAATCAGTTTTGCTAAGGTCTTTGACCTGCAAGGAGTCTTTTTCAAGGATGTGGGCATAAACGAGTTTCCATGAGCCTTCTATTGGATTTATGATTTTGGGTTTTAAATGTTTAGTTTCCTCGTTATTGTCGGAACAGGAAGGCAGCAAAAAGATTGCTAGCAGCATTATTACAATCGGTTTCATCAATTCTGATTTAGTATTCATTTAAAGTGTGGTCTCTGGCAGCCACGGTCCATGTCCCGGTTATTACATGATTTTCAACAGTAAGCGCTTCAGGATATTTGGAAACCGTTGGGCAAATATGAACTGGAACTGCATACAGGGCTTGGCCAAGATCATAAAGATGGCTATTCCTGCACTTTACCACAAGGTGCTCTTCGCTCTGTGAGACTTGCAGGAAGTCGTGATTTCCTAAAAATTTAACTCTCGGAAGTGTCATTTCAGATGCCACAGATTTATGGCCCAGATCAAAACACAGCAGGTTTTTATCCGGTTTGCTGATGATTCTGGTTAGCAGAACCGCTGCTGGAAGAAAAGCAAGATCGGTATAATTCCTGCCATATCCTTCATCCCACAGCATTGGCGTTCCCGGGCTTAATTCTACGTTTTTTCTTTTCTCATGAATAGGAAAAGTAGGGGTTCCTCCGGCAATAACCACAGGGATTGCATGCCCCTGCAATTCAAGATCCCTTTGTAAGTTTAGTACAGCCTGATAGTCTTGATCACAGTTCCGGGCTCTCAATATTGGATCGGAATCATGAATATGCCCGTCATAAACATGAAGGCCTTTTACATCAAGTGAAGGGCAATTTTTAAGCGATATATAAAGATTCTTAGCTTCTTCTCCCGGAATTATGCCTGTTCTGTTCATGCCATTATTGATATCCAGCCAAAGAGCGATCATCATATCTTTTGCCAAAGCTACTTCTTCAAAAGCATTTCTGGCTGCCATACTGTCAACCAGGGTTGAAAAACCCGTTCGGGGGTATTTGACTATAAGCTCGGTAAATTTTTCCAGTTGTACTGATACAGGTTGCATCGCCAGGAGCACATCTTTTGCTCCTGCCTTGGCCAAAATTTCGGCCTCTGAGAGAGTAGCGCATTTGAATTTGGAAATACCCAGCTCTAGTTGCAGTTGAATAATTTCAACCATCTTATGGGTTTTGATATGAGGTCGAAGGCGTTCGGGGTTCTTAGCGATATGCAACATAAGTTCTGCATTTTGCTGTATCCTTTGAGGGTAAACAAGTAATGAAGGACTTATAACCTTGCTGTTGTCGCTTAATTCATACCATTTGGAATTTCTCATAAGTGATTTAGTAAAGTTCAAACATGGCTTCCACTTCGACTGGGATCCCATCGGGAAGCATCATTCCTACGGCACTTCTCGCACCTATTCCAAATTCATTGCCGAATACCTCTGCCATTAACTCGCTGAAGCCATTCATTACCAGAGGCTGGCGCTGAAAATCAGGCGTGCAATTGACCATGCCAAGCACTTTTACCACTCTTTTTACCTTGTCGATATCTCCAAAATGCGTGCGTATGGTTGAAAGCATTGTAAGCCCAACCTGTCTCGCAGCCAGTTTCCCTTGTTCGGTATCCAGGGTGTCTCCTACGCGGCCCTGCATCAAAGAGCCGTCAAAATTGACGGGAGCTTGCCCGGAGACATATAAAAACTTGTCTATGACCAATAGCGGGCGGTAAACCCCGGCAGGTTTAGGTGCCGGAGGAAATTGTAAATTCAGTTCTTTAATTCGTTCAGATACTAATTTGCTCATAAAATGTTTAGATTTATACAATTAGATTTAAAATAAGGACACCTGTAATACCGATGACACCTACCATTGTTTCCATAACCGTCCAGGTAGACAGTGTTTCTTTTACAGATAAATTGAAATATTCTTTAAAAAGCCAAAACCCGCCATCGTTGACGTGAGAAAGCATTAAGCTTCCTGATCCGATGGCCAGTACCATCAGTTCCGGTTTTACTCCTGTTCCTGATACCAGGGGGAGTACAATACCGGCAGCAGTGAGGCCCGCTACTGTTGCCGAGCCTATGCAGACTCTCAGGACCGTGGCTATCAACCAACCCAGAAGGAGTGGAGAAATGCTGAAACCTTTTAAAAGAGTCCCTAAATAATCGCTAACACCACTGTCTACAAGGATCTGTTTAAGGGCACCCGCGCCTGCAATGATCAGTAAAACCATGGTGATACTGGCAATTGAAGTGGCTACGGAACTCATGACCTCGGTCATTTTTCTTCCTCTGGACAAGCCCAATGTATAAATGGCTACCAACACTGATATCAGCATAGCCATAACGGGATTTCCTATAAAAATAAGGAAGTTTCTCAAAGGGAATTCAGTGGGTAATGCATAATCAAGAAGGGTTGAAAGACCAATGAGAATCACTGGTAAAAGGGCCGTCAAGACGCTAACGCCCATTTTTGGCATCTCCTCATCAGTTAAAATTACCGGATTGTAAAACTCGGGTAAAGGGGTGGCCACTACTTTTTTTATCGTTCTTGAGAATAGGGGCCCTGCGATTATTATCGCAGGAACTGCCACGATGATGCCATAGAGCATCGTTTTGCCAATACTGGCATCAAACATTCCTGCAATAGCTGTCGGAGCCGGATGAGGAGGTAAAAACCCGTGTGTTACAGACAACGATGTAAGCATGGGCAGCCCCACATAGATGAGCGGAAGATTCGTTGCAGCTGCAACAGTGAAAACTAATGGAATCAGAATGACAAAACCTACGGTATAGAACATCGGTATCCCGACTATAAACCCGGCTAAAACAACTGCCCATTGAATGTATTTAATTCCAAAACTGTCAACAAGTTTGGTGGTGATTCGTTGAGCTGCGCCGCTGTCGGCAACTAATTTTCCCAGCATGGCACCCAGGCCCAGAATTAAAACAAGAAAACCAAGGGTATTCCCGATGCCGGTTTGAATGGATTCTATAATGCTGTTCAGTTCCATACCCTGAAAAAATCCAACAAGCAGGCAAACAATCACAAAAGACAGAAATGCGTTGAGCTTAACTACGGCAATCAAAACGAATAATAAGATGATTCCAAGAACAACGATTAAAAGAGGCATAGAAGTTATTTTAAGATTTGCATTTGATAAAGCTAAACTAAAAATTATAATAAGAGAAGAAAATATATCTAGACAGAAGGATAAAAGTGATCGACTAATAGCAATATAATCTTGATGTAAGGTCTTTCGGATTTGTATGCTAAACAGTAAAAATTTTATTTTTTTTATAAGGGTTTTTGCTCTTCATCATGGTAAAATGAGCGCTAAAACTAATTTTTCAGAAAATCATAAACATACTAATTTAAAACTTCAAATAAGCTTCATATTATACTGATATATAAATTTATAGATTATAGCTATAAATATTGTCTATAGTTGTAAAATGATCATTTTTGCTTGTTTTTCTTTGATTTTCACGGGTTCGGACGCTTGTTTTTTCATGAGATATAACAATAAAATAAACGCAGAATTAACCGAGGTCTTAAAGCCCCGAATTATGAGAATCAAGATTTTAGCAATAGTGTATATACAAAGGAAGAGCTTGTCTAAATAAGCCCAAATTCTTTTAAATCCATGTTTAATTGCAAAGCATTTGTAAAGTGTACTGTATTGAATCCCAGTAGTTTTGCTGCTTCTATATTCTCAAAGCTGTCGTCTATAAAAAGACAATTTTCAGCTTTTAGTCCATATCTGTCAAGGGTAATTTCATAAATTTTTGAAAAGGGTTTTCGGGTTTTTTCCTCTCCCGATACCACGATGCCTTCGAAGCGTTTCAGAAAGTCAAACCTGCGTTGGGCGATGGGAAAAGTCTCCGAACTCCAATTTGTTAAAGCATAAAGTTTTACTTTGTTCAATTCACTTAATGATTTTAAAATCACAACTGTATCCTGATTTTCACTTTTGATCATTTCTTCCCACCTCTCAAAAAATGACCTGATCTCCGGTTCGTATTCCGGGTACGCTGTCGTCAAAATTTCAATGCCTTCTTCAAAGGTTCTGCCGGCGTCCTGCTCCATGTTCCAGGCAGGGGTACAAACTGTATTGAGAAACCATGTCATCTTTTTCGCATCATTCTTGAAGATTTTTGCATATAAATATTCAGGATTCCAGTCAACAAGAACGCCTCCAAGATCAAATATTACTGCTTCTATTTTAGGCATTTTCATGTTCAAAGCTCGTTTTTAGAGTTGGCCTTGTCAGAATTTATCATTAAAAAAGCCTTGATAAAATTGTCAATGTCACCATTCATTACCGCATCTACATTAGCCGTTTCTTCCTGGGTACGGACATCTTTGACCAATTTGTAAGGATGCATCACATAATTCCGAATTTGAGACCCAAAGTCAATTTTCATTTTACCTGCTTCGATACTGTCTCTTTTTTCACGCTGTTTTTGAAGTTCGATCTCGTAAAGTTGTGATTTTAGCATCTGCATCGCCTTTTCCCTGTTTTCAAGTTGGGAGCGTGTTTCTGAGTTTACTACCATGATACCAGAGGGTTTATGCCTCAAAATAGCCTTGGTTTCAACTTTATTGACATTTTGCCCGCCGGCGCCGCCCGATCTGGCAAAGTCCCAGGTGATATCTGCTGGATTGATCTCAATTTCGATAGTGTCATCGGCCAAGGGATATACATAAACAGAGGCAAACGAGGTATGGCGTTTTGCATTACTGTCAAATGGAGAGATCCTGACAAGCCTGTGGACTCCGTTTTCTCCTTTGAGATAACCAAAGGCATATTCTCCATCAATTTCCAGGGTTACTGTTTTTATCCCGGCAACGTCACCTTCCTGATAGTTCAGTTCTTTAATCTTAAACCCTTGTTTTTCGCTCCACATCATATACATGCGCATAAGCATCTGGGCCCAGTCACAACTTTCTGTTCCTCCGGCTCCTGCAGTAATCTGAAGCACTGCACTTAAGCTATCGCCTTCTTCCGACAACATATTCTTGAACTCCAGCGACTCGAGTAAATTCATCGTTTTGTCGTATTGGTCGTTCACGTCCTGCTCAGAAGCTTCATCTTCTTTAAAAAAATCATAAAGAACATTCAGGTCTTCCCCGTATGATTTTAACTGGTTGTAGTCTTCGACCCACTTTTTCTTTCCTCTCAGGATTCTCATGACACGTTCTGCCTCTTTTGAATTGTTCCAAAAATCAGGATCAGATGCCTTTTCTTCCTCATTAGAAATTTCTATGAGTTTCTTATCTATGTCGAGATAATCTTTCAAATTATCTATGCGTTCAATAATGTCTTTTATTTGATCGGATGTAACCATAGGGCAAAAATAAACTAAAAAACGACATTAGAAATTTAAATGAAATTGAATTTGTTGCCTTATTTTTATAGGTTTAGCAAAACCAACCTATGATGACCAAACTTATTTTTCCTTTTATTTTTCTTACGATAATTCACGTTTACATTCAAGAATTATCTGTTGGTGGGATTGAGGAATTAACAGATGTTAAATGAATAAATCAATTGGTTAGAAATATTTTGAGATTTCTTATCTTCGACTAGGTATTTGCTGAAACGATTGGATAGGAATTGTTGTTGAAATTATTTTATGGATATCAATTGTGATTTGGGTGAAGGAATGACAAATGACGCCGAACTTATGGCTAAAGTCGATTCTTGCAATATAGCTTGTGGCGGCCATGCCGGAGACAAGCAATCAATGTTGGAAACTCTGAGGCTTGCGAAGCGGTATGGGGTGAAGGCAGGGGCCCATCCCTCTTTTGAGGATAAGGAGAACTTTGGAAGAGTTGTATTACGTGTACCTTTGAATGCGCTGAAATCTCAATTGATTCATCAAATAGCTTCATTGAATGAACTTGCCAAGGCAGAAGGGATGAAATTATATCATGTAAAAGCACATGGAGCTTTATACCATGAGACAGCTCATTCAAGAGAAATGGCAAATATTTTGATTGAAGCAGTTAATTTTTTCAAAGAAGATCTTTGTATATTCGTTCCGTACGGATCCATGTTGGAGGAGGAGGTCAGGAGGAAAGGGATAAGGCACTGGGTTGAAGTTTTTGCAGACAGAAATTATGATGATCGCTTACAGTTATTGCCAAGGTCAGTTCCGAACGCGGTGATTAACGACCCAAAAGAAATTAAGAAAAGAGTGTATAGAATGATAAACGAAAAATCAGTGATCACCAGTACCCGTCATGAGTTGAATATTGATTTTGATACGATATGTGTTCATGGAGACCATCCCGAAGCATTGGAAATTCTAAAGGAGTTGCGTGATATTAAAATAAAAAAAAATTGAATTTATATAAATTAACATATAAGCCGTTGGGAAGTATAGCTGTTCTCGTTTCGTGGCCTAAAATGATACATACCGATATTTTAAAAAATATCAATCTGTTCAGGCACAAAATCCGGGCTGATATGGGGGAGTATATATTAGAAATGACTCCTGCCTATAATTCTCTTGCCGTTTTTTTCGATACAACTAAGATCAAGTATTCATCTGTAGTTACTGACCTTAAAGAGATATATACCTCTAAGGATCAGAAACTTTTAACTGCAAATAAAATTTGGAAAATACCGGTTTGTTATGACGATGAATATGGTATTGATCTGGAAAAGATGGCTAAGTCTAAAAAAATGACCAAGAAGAAAATTATTGAACTTCATAGTAAACCTCTGTATGATGTATATTTTATAGGGTTTTTACCGGGATTTTTATACCTCGGGGGCTTGGTACCGGAATTGGAATATCCCCGAAAAGCCAATCCCAGGATAAAGGTCAATAAGGGTGATGTGGCCGTGGCAGGAAATCAAACCGGGATATATCCCAGAGTGAGTCCGGGCGGCTGGAATGTTATTGGGAATTCCCCCCTAAATTTTTTTAACAAGGATGAATTCCCGCCTTGTTTCGCGGTTTCTGGGGATAAATTAAAATTCATTCCTATAGATACATTAACGCATGCGGAAATCATGAAAGAAGTGGAGGCAGGCAGTTATGAAATAGAAAGCGAGATGTATGGATAACAATATTTTGATATTATCAGAAGGGATGCATTGTTCCATACAGGATCTTGGAAGGAAAGGCTACAGGTCGTTTGGCGTACCCATAGCAGGTGCCATGGACAAATACAGTGCTATCCTTGCCAATAAGCTCCTCAATAACGATGAAAAATTACCTGTAATGGAGATCACTCTTGTCGGACCTAAAATGATGTTCGAAGACCACTCTCTTATTGTATTGACAGGCGCTGATATGTCTCCTGAACTCAATGGAACACCTATCGAAATGAATTATGTGTATGAGGTGAAAACGAGTGACGTTTTAAGTTTTGGTGCTCTTAAAGCGGGTGTTCGAACTTATCTCGGGGTTAAGGGAGGATTTCAGACGGAAAAAATAATGAATAGTTATTCATATTATGACGGCATTACCTCAAAAAATAAAATCATTAAAGGAGAAAGGTTGAAAATTGCTAGTTATGATGCAAACCTTGAAGTAACTTCTTCGAAGATTAAGGTAAAAAGCTCACATTTCAACCTCAAGAAACTCGAAGTGACCAAAGGTCCGGAATTTAACCGCCTCACCAAGAAACATCGTGAGTTGCTTTTTTCGAAACAGTTTAAAATTGACAAACTTAACAACAGGATGGGATATCGGTTAAAGAATAAGTTTCCGCCCATAAAGGATTCAGAAATAATTACTTCTGCCATTATTCCTGGCACTGTTCAATTAACGCCCAGTGGAAAATTAATTATCATGATGAGAGATTGTCCGACAACCGGCGGGTATCCAAGAATTTTACAATTAACTGATTTAGCAATTAATCAGTTGGCACAGAAAAAGGAAAATGACACGTTTAAATTTGATTTGGAAAGCAGTTTTAACTTTCTGGGCAGATTGGTGAGTCGTTTCAAAGACTGATCCTTTAAATTTAACCGTTATGATTAAGGAAGAAATAAACCTGATAAGTGATACCATCACCCGTCCTACCAAAGAAATGCTGGCCTTTATGATGAAGGCGGAGGTAGGAGATGATGTCTTTAATTCGGATCCCACTGTTATTGAACTTCAGCAAAAAATATCGAGTTTATTTGGTATGGAGGCAGCCCTGTTTTTCCCCAGTGGAACAATGGCCAATCAAACGGCTATTAAATTACATACTCAGCCTGCTGAACAATTAATTTGTGATAAGTGGTCGCATGTGTATAATTATGAAAGTGGCGGGGCGTCATTTCATTCAGGTGTTTCCTGTAAACTCATTGATGGAAACAGGGGTATGTTCAAATCCAATCAATTAAAAGAGGTGATCAATGATCCAAAGCAGTATTACCTGCCATTATCCAGTCTGGTTGTGGTGGAAAACACAACCAATAAAGGTGGTGGCGCCTGCTGGGATTATGCTGAATTAGGGAAAATTCAGCGGATATGCGCTGAAAATGGCCTGTCTTATCACCTTGACGGAGCACGTTTATTCAATGCCCTGGTCGCTAAAAATCAAACACCTGCCCAGTACGGGAAGTTATTCGATTCTATTTCAATCTGCCTGTCAAAGGGCCTGGGAGCGCCAATAGGCTCATTATTACTGTCTTCAGAAGAGAATATTCAAAAGGCTATCCGCATCAGAAAGTTATTTGGCGGAGGCATGAGGCAGGTGGGGTATCTCGCTGCAGCAGGTATTTATGCTCTTGATCATCATGTGGATCGATTGAGTGAAGACCATCATAGGGCAACGAGCCTTGGTGAGGCGTTGAAAAAATCTGACTGGGTGGCTAAAGTAGAGCCTGTTGAAACAAATATCATTATTTTTCAATTACACAAGGAGCTTGATGAAATGTTGTTTTTGAGTGAGCTGGAAAAGCACCGGATCAGGATTATATCCATGGGGGAGGGCAAATTGAGAATCGTGACCCATCTTGATTTTACCGATGCGATGCTTGAAAAGGTTGTACATGTTCTCGAGCATATGCCAATATGAATAAATCAGTACATGAGAAGAAGCTTAAAATAGGTTAATTTTGTAATGTTATGGTTCTTTGGTCGTCAGAGATTAAAAAAAACTGAAAGATGAAAAAAGTGAGATTTGTTTTACCTTTGATTTTAATACTAACAATAAGTTTATCCGCTCAAAAAAATAGTAAAAATATGAATGATCAATTGGCTGTGGCCACTTTTGGAAATGGATGTTTTTGGTGTACAGAAGCCATATTTCAACAATTAAAGGGGGTGGAAACTGTTCTTCCCGGATATACGGGAGGTGAAGTAAAAAATCCTACTTATAAGGAAGTCTGCACGGGCTCAACCGGACATGCTGAAGCGATACAGATTACCTATGATCCTGCAGTCATTTCTTACCGGGAATTACTGGATGTATTTTTCTATACGCATGATCCCACAACCCTTAACCGACAAGGTGGTGACGTGGGTACCCAGTACAGGTCTGCCATTTTTTTTCACAATAAAGAGCAAGAATCTGATGCAAAAATTATTATTGCCCAATTAACTGAAGAAGGTGTTTATGATGATCCGATTGTTACAGAAGTTTCGCCTATTGATGTATTTTATCAGGCCGAAGACTATCACAGGAATTATTATAAAAACAATAAGAATCAGGGCTATTGCAGGGCTGTGATCAATCCCAAGTTAGACAAATTCATGAAGAAATACGGTTCCAAGACCAAATAACAGCTTTTAACACAGGGCGTTTTTGAACGTCAATCAAATCGTCATTGAAAAGATCCTGGTTTCGGGTTTGTTGTTGATCAACCTCAGGTCAAATGCCATGCATATGTTTCTTACGAACATCCGTCCTGCCTCTTTAACGATGAGTTTGTTTTCTGACAATTCTATAAGTCCGTCTTCAAAGATCTCACTTAATCGATCTAAAATTCCTGCTTTGGTGTCTTCGTCAAGATCAAGGTTCCATTCAGTCTCTAAATTACACATTAAATTCAGGATGTGTTTTCTGATGATAAGGTCGTTCTTACTGAGTAAATGCCCCCTGAAAATTGGAATAATGCCTTGATTCACTTTTTCGGTATAAGCTTCAACTGATTTTTCATTTTGAGCAAAAGCATACCAGGAATCACTGATCGAAGACATGCCCAGGCCGATCATAAGTTCGGTCTTTCCGGCAGTATAGCCCATGAAATTCCTGTGCAACTTTTTCGATTCCATTGCCTTGTAAAGCGAATCACTGGGCAAGGCAAAGTGATCCATACCAATTTCAACGTAGCCTGCATCAAAGAAAAGTTGTTTACCCAATTCGTATAAATGACGTTTTTCCTTGTCTTTTGGAAGGTCATTATCATCAAATCCACGTTGTCCGACACCCTTGATCCAGGGAACATGTGCGTAGCTGTAATATGCTATACGATCAGGTTTTAGCGCAATTGTGTTCTTAATGGTGTTTCTTATGCTTTGTTCATTTTGAAAGGGGAGACCAAAAACCAGATCATGACTGATAGAAGTATATCCGACTTCTTTTGACAAATTGTGAATTCTTTCTATCTGTTCAAAACTTTGAACTCGGTTAATCGCTTTTTGAACTACCGGGTCGTAGTCTTGAATTCCAAAACTGTTTCTGCGGGAACCCAAATCAAACAGGGTTTTTAACTGATCCTCAGACGTATGGTTAGGATGCGCTTCATAGCTAAATTCAAAATCGTCAAATTTATCGGCCCTTTTGAAAATTCCATCGATTAATTTCTTTAGGTTTTCTGAAGAAAAGAAGGTCGGTGTGCCTCCGCCCAAATGGATTTCCCTGATCTTAGGCCTGTCAACCAATAGGTCGCAATACAGGTCCCATTCTTTTAGCAGGGTTTCAATATAAGGTTGCTCAACACTGTGCCGCTTGGTGATTCTTTTATGGCAGGCACAAAATGTGCACAAATTTTCGCAAAAGGGTAAATGGATGTACAAGCTAATGCCTTCAAGATCGTTACTTTCCTTAAAGGCCTTCACTGTGGTTCGTTTCCAGTCTTCAAGATCGATACCCTCCTCGTCCCAAAACGGAACTGTTGGGTAACTCGTATATCTTGGCCCTGGAATATTGTATTTTTGGATGAGTTCTTTATTCATTTCACGGTTCTTATATGACCTGTTAAGCCTTGTATTCTTTTACTGCATCAATAAATGCCTTGGCATGATCCAAAGGAATATTAGGCAAAATGCCATGCCCTAAATTTACAATATATTTATCTTTTCCAAAATCATTGATCATTTGAGTCACAAGCTTTTTAATTTCTTTTGGCGGTGACAATAACCTTGAAGGATCCATGTTTCCTTGTAAAGTAACACTGTTATGCGTAAGTTCACGAGCTGTTTTAGGGCTAACTGTCCAGTCAACACCCAAGGCAGACACCTTTGATTTTGACATTTCTTCCAAAGCAAACCAGCATCCTTTACCAAAAGCGATAACAGGGGCTTCTCCGTGAAGTGCATCAACAATTTGTTTGATATATCTCCAAGAGAATTCCTGATAATCAGCAGGTGAAAGCATGCCTCCCCAGGAATCAAAAACCTGAACGGCATCAACACCAGCCTTAACTTTTTCTTTTAAATATGCTATTGTGGTATCGGTAATTCTTTGAAGCAATTGATGTGCGGCTACAGGTTGGGTAAAACAAAATTCCTTCGCTTTGTCAAAAGACTTGGAACCCTGGCCTTGAACGCAATAACAGAATACCGTCCAGGGCGAGCCAGCAAAACCAATTAAGGGAATTTCATCATTCAGCATTTCCTTGGTCATTTTTATTGCTTCCATCACATAACCTAATCGTTCGTTGATGTCGGGTAAGATGGTTTGATCGACGTCTTTTTGCGATCGAATCGGATTTGGCAGGTATGGGCCAACCCCGGGTTTCATTTCAAAGGGAATGTTCATCGCCTGAGGAACCACCAGAATATCCGAAAACAATATGGCTGCATCCATTCCGTATCTTCGAATGGGCTGAACCGTAATTTCAGATGCAAGTTCAGGAGTTTGGCACCTTGTAAAGAAATCATATTTTTCTCTAATTGCAATAAATTCTGGTAAATATCTACCCGCTTGTCGCATCATCCAGACTGGAGGTCTTGAAACGGTTTCGCCCCTTAAGGCTCTTAAAAATAAATCGTTTTTGATCATAATTATAATGCTGTATCACGAAACAGTATATACTGTTTTCTCTATCTAATTTTTATTTTTGTTTCTCTGCTACTTTTGCCATGGATATATCGATCGCTTGTTCGATCTTTTTAAGATCTGCTTTTCCTAATGCTGATGAAAGAAACCACGCTTCAAATTGGGAAGGTGGCAAAAACACGCCATGCTCCATCATCTGCCAGAAGAATACCTTAAAGTTTTCAGTATTGCACGATTGAGCAGATTTAAAATCTGTAACCTCCTGTTTTGTAAAAAAGACATTGACCATCGATCCAAAATGGTTTACCTGGATGTCAATACCATGTTTTTCGGCTGATTCAAGCAACATCGCCTTGATTTTTTTAGCTTTTTTGTCAAATGATTTATAAGGATTTTGTCTTTTTAGCTCTTTTAATGTGGCAATTCCACATGCCATGGCAATCGGGTTACCCGACAGAGTTCCTGCCTGATACATGCCACCTAAAGGCGCTACTAATTCCATGATTTCGTTTCTTGCTCCATAAGCCCCCACAGGAAATCCACCACCGATCACTTTTCCAAGACAGGTGATATCGGCTTCAAATCCCAATAATTCCTGAGCGCCTCCAAATTTCGATCGGAACCCGGTCATGACTTCATCAGCTATGAGCAGAATCCCCTTATCTCTGGTTATGGTTCGCAGGTCGTCAATAAAAGCCTGATCAGGTGTTACCACACCCATATTGCCTGCAATGGGTTCAATGATAACGGCTGCGATATCATTCTGGGCATCCATGTGTTTTTTAACACTGTCGAGATTGTTGAATTCTGCGATCAATGTATTTTTTACGGCTTCGTCCGGAACACCTTTGCTCCCTGGCATACTCAAAGTGGCCAAACCTGATCCTGCAGCAACTAGCAAGGCATCCGAATGACCGTGATAACAACCCGAAAATTTTATAATCTTATTATGTCCGGTAAAAGCTCTGGCAAGCCTTATAGCACTGAGCACAGCCTCTGTACCCGAATTGACAAAGCGGACCTTATCCATGCCTGGAAATGCGTCGCAAACTATTTTTGCAAGCTTGATCTCCTTATTGGTTGACGCACCAAAAGTGTATCCCTTTTTAAGAGCTTTCTTTATGGACCTCTCTACTTTTTTATGTCGATGGCCGAGAATCATCGGACCATAGGAAAGGACAAGGTCTACATATTCATTTTCGTCAACATCAAAGATCCTGCTTCCTCTGGCGTGATCGATAAAAACGGGTACACCACCAACCGACTTAAACGCCCTGACAGGCGAATTCACGGCGCCAACAAGATGTTTTTGACCTTTTCTGAACAGTTCTGCAGATTTTTCTAATTTCATTATTTGATTATTTCGTTAGCGATTTTTATTTTTTCAAGAGCAGTTTTGCCACATCTTTTGCAAAATAGGTTATAATGATGTCTGCACCTGCTCTTTTCATCGAAAGTAAACTTTCCATCATAACTCTTTCTTCGTCAATCCATCCTTTTTCCGACGCAGCTTTTATCATTGAATACTCTCCACTCACGTTGTAACAGGCAACGGGGCGATCAAAATTGTTTTTAATGTCGCGGATGATATCGAGATAAGAGAGTGCCGGCTTCACCATTAAAATATCAGCACCTTCCTGATCGTCAAAATTCGCTTCTCTCAGAGCTTCATCACGATTTGACGGATCCATTTGATATGTTCTTCGGTCGCCAAAACTTGGTGTAGAATCTGCCGCGTCACGAAACGGTCCATAAAAGGCAGAAGCGTATTTAACGGCATATGACATGACGGGAAGGTTTGGAAACCCTGATTCATCCAGGGCTGTGCGTATAGCAGTAATCATTCCATCCATCATTCCTGAAGGAGCAACCATGTCAGCCCCGGCTTTAGCATGGGAAATAACCTGTTTGGCCAAATTGACTAAGGTTGCATCATTGTCTACATCGTTGTCATTAATGATTCCGCAGTGTCCATGATTCGTGTATTCGCAAAAACAAACATCCGTAATGACATATAAATGAGGATAGTGCCTTTTTATAAAGCGAATTGATTTTTGAATAATCCCCTGATCGTTCCAGGTTTCTGAGCCAACCTCATCTTTTGAACTTGGAATGCCAAATAGAAGAATAGCCGGTATGTCTAATTGACTAACCTCATCAAGTTCTTTTGAAAGTTTGTCGAGGGAGAATCTTTTGATGCCGGGCATAGAAGTAATCTCAGTTTCGATATCTTTTCCTTCCTCAATAAAAACAGGATAGATAAGATCACTGACTTGAAGGCTGTTTTCTCTGACAAGCCTTCTGATATTTTCGGTTTTTCGAAGTCGCCTTGTTCTGTTTATCATAATCTAATTTACTATATAAAATATGAATTTACCTCATTCAGTAAACTGTCAACTGACGGTTGTTTAGCTTCCACAACAGTTTTAAAATGCTTCTGTGCCTCCTTGGCAGTTGTGGCTCCGATGCAAAATGCTACTTCCTGATCAACACTGTTTTTTGTAAGATAACTTTCGATTCCAGAAGGGCTGAAAAATAGCAGCCCTTGATACTTTTTCGTGAGTTGATCAGGAGTCAGTATGGTCTGATATGTGATAACTTCATGTAAACTGATTCCATTACGCTTAAGAATGCCGGGTAATTCATCTCTTCTTTTGTTACCGCAAAAATAGGTAATCTCTTCTTTTTTAATGTGATCTACCAGATATTCGGCCAATTTTGCAGCTGAATTCTCAACATGTGCAACTTTTCCTATTTTTCTTTCAATCAGTCTTTTGGTTCTTCTTCCTACACAATATATATTGTCAAAATTAAGTTCTGAGGCCATAAAGCTATCGGTTATTCCTTCTACTGCGTTTTGACTTGTAAAGATTACGTGTTTTATAGGTTGTTTTACAACAGCCGCTTTGATCCGGTTGAACCTGATCGTTATAAAATCACTCATATCAGTTCCTATGTTCTGATTGAGGATGCTTTTTTGGGCAATGGACAGGTTTTTTGTAGAAAAAATATTGATTTCTTTCTCGACTTCACCTTTTTTCCTCATTATTTTTTTACCACCCCGATCCAGAATATAATTCGCTGCAAACGATGCGAGATCTGAAATATGATTTACAGGCACAGTCTTTGAAAATTCTATTTTCTGTTCTCCATCGTCACTAAACAGTGCTCCTTTAAACTTCAATTCTTCGTCCTTGATCATGGCAAGAGCACCGATCGGGGCAGAACATCCTCCTTCGAGTTTATTGAGGAAATCTCTTTCTACACCCACACAAATTTCAGTTTCCTTATCGTTGAGTTCTGCACAAATCTCAAGTAATTCCTTGTCTTTTTCAAGCGCTGCAATCATAACAGCACCCTGTGCCGGAGCAGGAATCATCCAGTCAAGTTTCAAAAGATTATCAGGTAAGAGCCCAATCCTTTTAAGCCCTGCCATGGCGAAAATTGCGCCATTCCAGTCATTTTCCTTTAACTTCCTCAACCGGGTATTTACATTCCCTCTCAAACCTGTAATTTCATGGTGAGGAAACCTATGCAGCCATTGTGCCTTGCGTCTTAGGCTACCAGTGGCAATCACGGCTTTTTTTCTCGTAAAGAATTCCTCATCAGTTTTTAATGCAAGAATATCATGGTGCAAACCTCTTTTAAGAACTGCAGCCTGCACGATGCCTTTGGGCAATACTGTAGGAACATCTTTTAATGAATGAACAGCAATATCGATTTTGTCATTCAACAAAGCCACATCAAGGTTTTTTGTAAAAACACCAGTAGTTCCAAGTTCATATAATGGTTTATTAAGAACAGCATCTCCAATTGAATCTATCTTTACGATTTCAGTGTCATGCCCGAGATATTGCAGTTGATTAGAGACAGTATCTGCCTGCCAAAGTGCCAATTCACTGGACCTGGTTCCAATTCTAATAATTTTTTTCATATTAATGTTCTGTAGCCTCTAAATTAAAAACGTCCTTCATCACTTTGATACTCTGATTGGCCTGGGTGTTTTCTGATTTAAGATGCATGGCAAATTTAGATACAATCTTATTGATCATTTGAGATGTGACGTCTTCAATAAGTTCAGCATCCATGTCTTGATGCTTTTTAGAATGTGAAGAAATGGCGTCCTGCTGTATGACTTCCAGGGATTTTTTAAGAGAATTTATTGCGGGAGTACTTCGTCTAAACATTAGCCATTCGTAAAATTCAGATTTATACTTTTTAATAATTTTTTCTACCTGTGGAATTTGCTGCTTTCTTTCCTCAAGTGTCTTTTTAGTTTTCTTCGATAAAACATCTACATCTATTACCTTGACATTTTCCTTATCATTGATTTCAGGGTCGGCATTTCTGGGAATCGACAAGTCAATAATGAGCTTTTTCTTTTCCTCCGAGATCATGTCTGAAGTTACGGTTGGATTCGAAGCTCCGGTTGCAACGATAACAATATCCGAAAACCTGACCTGCTCACTTAAGTCATCGTGTTCGGCAACCTCTAAACAAACTTCCTCTGCCAATTCTTTCGCAACACTTCCCGTGCGGTTGATCACAGTGATATGGTGAGCCTTTAAATATTTAGCACAACTTCTGGCAGTACTTTGTCCGATGTCTCCCAGGCCATAAACAAGAATGTTTTGTGGATTTTTTTTGCTGTAATTTTCCTTAATATACTGAATCGCGGCGTAGGATACGGTAGTAGTCCCTGAACTAATACTTGTTTTGTTTTTCGTTTCCTTACTCGCGTGTAGCGCTACATTAAAAAGCCTTTCAAGATATGCATTAACAGTATCAGCTTCTTTTGCCATGGCAAAAGCATCTTTTAGCTGGCCTACAATCTCATAATCACCAAGTATCTGACTTTCAATTCCGGTGGCGATTCTAATCACATGTTCGGCAGCATCACTATTTTTATACACATATGAAACTTTGGCAAATTCTTCAACAGTACCTTTTGAATATTTACACAATAAAGAAATCAATTGAAATGGGTGCTTGGCAAATCCCATGATTTCAATGCGATTACAAGTAGACAGGATGACAACACTTTTTATATTGATCTTTTTTGCCTCAGATAAAAGCTGCTTTTGATTTTCTTTGCTCAGACTAAAATTACTTCTTGTAACGACATCCGCTTTTTGGTAATTTAATCCAATAACATAGAACTTTTTGCAATCTGAATTTTTCGTCATATCAGGATGATTCTTTAAATCGTAGTTTGTATTATTATTGTCAATAAATTCAAACCAAAATTACGCTACAAGAATTTTTTAAACCATGATTTTTATCATATTCTAAACCCATAGTATTAATTGTCAATAAATACGGTAGACTACAATGAATATAGGTGGTTTCATAAACAATAAAAAAAACTGTATCAGACAAAAATAGATAGATAGCACGGGAAAAGATATCGCTTGAAATAAAAAAAATAACGATAAAAGTTAAAAGCCGTATGAGAAAAAAAATTACATCATATACAAGTTTCAAGATTGAAAACTATTATATTTACGCTTCAAATTTGTAAAATTTAAAGAGCTTTAATTTGGGAAAGAAAGGTGTGTTGTTGGTAAATTTAGGATCTCCGGATAGTACCGAAGTAAAAGATGTGAGGCGCTATCTGGATGAGTTTTTAATGGACGAAAGAGTTATTGATATTCCGTATTGGAAAAGGTTTTTATTGATCAAAGGAATCATTTTGAACGTTCGGCCAAAAAAATCTGCTGAGGCCTATAAAAAAATCTGGTGGAAAGAAGGATCTCCGTTGGTGGTAATTTCAGAAAGATTTACTAAAAAAATTCGAGACAAAATTGACCTTCCCGTGGCTTTGGGGATGAGATATGGTTCAATGAGCATGGAAAAAGCATTCCGGGAATTACAAGAACAAAACGTTACTGACGTGTATTTGGTTCCTCTTTATCCTCATTATGCTATGTCATCTTTTGAAACAGTTGTCGAGAAAGCCAAGGAGTTACTTGAAGACTCTTTTAAGGAAATGCAAATGGACGTTATGGCTCCATTTTATGATAAACCTGATTATATTAAAGTGATGGCCCAGCATCTTTCCAAGGAGTTGGAAGGATTTGATTACGATCATATTTTGTTTTCATATCACGGAATTCCCGAAAGGCATATTTATAAGGGTGACCCGACCGGATCCCATTGTAAACTCAATGGAACCTGTTGTGAAATTAAATCAGAAGCTCATAAGACCTGTTACAGGCATCAGTGTTTTGAAACCACAAAAGGTGTAGTAAAAGAACTTGGGTTAAAAGAAGGAACATATAGAAACTCTTTTCAGTCCAGATTACTTAAAGACCCTTGGCTAAGGCCCTATACAGATCATGAACTTGAGGCCATGCCGGAACAAGGAATTAAAAAACTGGCTGTAATTACACCGGCATTCGTATCTGATTGTTTGGAAACCCTTGAAGAGATTGCCATGGAAGGCAAAAGCGAGTTTTTATCTTTTGGCGGTGAAGATTTTAAGCATATAAGTTGTTTAAATGATGATGATGCCTGGGTTGAGGTAATGGTTGACTGGATTGAAAAGTGGAAATCTTAAAGGGGTCTTTATGGCATATTTATATGTAAAATCGCTGCATATAATCTTTGTAACTACTTGGTTTGCAGGATTATTTTATATCATTCGTTTATTTATCTACTATAAAGAGTCGGAAGAAAAGGAAGAACCTGCTCAGGGAATTCTTAAAAAGCAATATGTGCTTATGAGTAAAAGGCTTTGGTATATCATTACCTGGCCTTCGGCCGTTTTGGCTACTATTTTTGCGATTTGGATGTTGGTTTTGCAACCTTACTGGCTTGAAGCCAATTGGATGATCATAAAACTGGTGTTTGTGGCCCTGCTGTATGCCTATCATTGGTCATGCCAGGTCATGTATAATCAAATGGCTAAAGGGCACTTGAATTTCTCTTCCTTTGGCCTTAGGATATGGAATGAAGTAGCCACGATTATTCTTTTTGCCTGTGTTTTTCTTGTGGTCCTTAAAACTACCTTAGGTTGGGTTTTTGGCGTAGCAGGCATTGTTGGTGTGTCAGTTTTGCTGATGCTTGGAATAAAATTATACAAACAGATCAGGGCTAAGAGAAGCTGGGATCAGTAAATTCAAATGGAATTACTTACTAAAAAGCAAAAGTTGATCATTGGCATCCTGTTTGATTTGATAGGAATGCTCTCGTATGTTTTTCCCGGTTTAGACGTTGTATGGGCACCTTTATCAGCTTATCTGATGGTGAAAATGTACAAGGGAAATACGGGTAAGATTGGAGGGCTCATTTCATTTTTGGAGGAAGCAATTCCAGGGCTTGATTTTTTCCCTTCATTTACCCTTGTTTGGTGTTATGTTTTCTTAATCAACAAAAAAAGCACTACTTAAAAAAGCGGCCTAATCCCATGCGCTGAAGCATTTTTTTTTCAAAATTCCAGAAAAAAGTAAATTGTCCGAAAATCCATCCTACCAAAGGAAGTGTAATTTGATATATCGGAAAAATCAATAGAATTCTAAAAAGGATATAGAGTAAATAGGGTTTGGTGGTTTCGGGATTCAATCCAAAGAAATGTGTCACAGGGCCTGCAACCCAGGAGGCAAAAGAACCATTAACAGAGAAAACCAAAATAATGGCAATGAGCTGCCAATTAGAACTGATTCCCCATCTTTTTTTTAATTTTTCCATTAAATTCTTTCTTTTCGGCAAATGTAAGTATAATATATAAATCAACAAATTTTGAAAAAGAATAAACCTCTTATGAATATTTCAGGAGAAGTACTTTTTATAAATAACGGCAAGTATTTTTTTTAGTATCTTCCCTCAAAATATCAACATTATGAGGAAATTGGCTTTACACTGGAAAATCTTGTTAGGAATGCTTCTTGGCGTCGCCTTTGGCTTCTTGATGGTCAGTTTCTCCGGAGGAAAGGATATTGTTGAGGATTGGATCAAACCCTTTGGCACCATTTTTATAAATGCCTTAAAATTGATAGCGGTACCGCTGATTTTAGGATCTTTGATTACCGGGGTCTCCGATTTAAAAGACATTTCAAAATTATCAAAAATGGGAGGGAAGACGGTCTTGATTTATTTGATTACAACAGTTGTTGCCGTCACTTTAGGACTGATTTTGGTGAATGTGGTGCGACCCGGTGAATCGATTAGTGAGGAAACCAGAACAGAATTGGTTGCCAATTATTCGCAAAGCACTGAAAAATACAAGGAAGAAGCGGCTAACCAAAAAGAAAGCGGCCCATTAAGGGCTCTGGAAGACCTTGTCCCTGATAATATCATTGGAGCTTCGGGAGAGAATAAAAACATGTTGCAGGTGATCTTTTTTGCGATATTTTTTGGCGTAGGGTTAATTCTGTTGCCTGAAGACAAGGCAAAACCGGTTAAAGATTTTTTCTCCAGTTTTAATGAGGTTATTTTAAAAATGATTGATCTGATCATGCTGGCTGCGCCTTATGGAGTCTTTGCCCTATTGGCAGCGCTCATCGTTGAATCTCCAAGTGCGGATCTTTTTAAAGCACTCGGATGGTATGCCTTATGTGTCGTGTCAGGTCTGTTTCTTATGATTGTATTCTATACAACCTTGGTTATGATCTTTACAGGTAAAAATCCAAAAGAATTTTTAAATGGCATATCTCCGGCGCAACTACTTGCATTTTCGACAAGCTCCAGCGCCGCTACCCTGCCCGTTACGATGGAAAGAGTACATGAGCATTTAGGTGTCGATGAAGAGGTTTCAAGTTTTGTGTTACCCATAGGTGCCACGATTAATATGGACGGCACGAGCTTGTACCAGGCAGTTGCTGCTGTATTTATTGCTCAGGCTTTTGGAATGGATCTGTCGTTGGGAGTGCAGTTAGGCATAGTGGCTACCGCAACTTTGGCAAGCATAGGTTCGGCTGCCGTTCCAGGAGCCGGTATGGTTATGCTGGTGATCGTTTTGGCCCAGGCAGGAATACCTGAAGCAGGATTGGCACTTATATTTGCCGTCGACAGGCCTTTGGATATGTGCAGAACTGTGGTCAATGTGACCGGTGATGCTACGGTTTCGTTGTTGGTGGCCAAATCAGAAAATAAGTTAAGTGAACCCAAGGTCAAGGACTGGGACGATAATTATAAAGGATAGGAACATATTTGTGAATATGACGAAGGAAAATCAATAAAAACTTAAAAGAAATGAAACTTGCTTATTCCATTTTGATTTTTTGTTTAATAGTTTTAGAAACATTTCCCCTCAATGCTCAGGAAAGTGTTTTTCGATATGAGCTCGATCTGACTAAAAAGAACGACGCGTTTAATGTCATTTTAAACGCACCTGAATTAGGACCAGAGGATAAGGTTTACAGTTTTGTGTCATTTGCTCCGGGGGTTCATCAGCCATTGGATTTTGGAAGGTTTATAAGGTTATTCAAGGTTTTTGACAAAAATGGTGAAGAGCTGATGGTGCAAAAAATATCATTGAATGATTTTCGAATTCTTGAACCCGAAAAAGTGGCAAGGATCGTTTATGAAATAGATGATTCGTTTGATATGAGTATTGAGCATCATCCTGTATACCCAATGAGTGGTACGGGTATTACCAAAGATTATACGGTCATTAACACTCATGGTGTTTTTGGTTATTTTGAAAAGCTCAAAGACAGGCCAATTGAGTTAAAACTTAAACTTAATGGCGACCCAAAAGTAGGCACTTCATTACATCTGAATAATAGAGGAGTATATGAGATTGATTCATACTATCAATTCACTGATTCACCCATATTGATTGGAGATAGTTTATCATATGCCTCAGTACTTGTGGATGAAATAAAGGTAGAAGCTTATGTTCATTCAAAAAACAATATTACCGCCTCAATGATTCTGGAGCAGGCCCAACCCATACTGAATGCTGCCAAAGAATTTATAGGCTATTCTCCAGTCGACCGCTACACTTTTTTGTTTTATTTTGCTGATCATCAAGATGTTGATCAAATGAAAGTGTTTAATTTTGGCGGGGCCTTGGAGCATTCGTTAAGCTCTACTTATGCGCTTCCGGATAATCCTGAATATCTGCATTTTCTAAAAGATATTATTGCGCATGAATTCATGCATATCTTGAGTCCGCTTCATTTACACAGTGATGTACTTGCCAATTTCGATTATTCTGATCCGGTTTCTAATGATATGCACGTCTGGTTATATGAAGGGGTCACCGAATGGGTTTCTTATAAAATGCAGCTTACAAATGGATTGGTTTCTTTCCGGGATTATTTAAATTATTTATCTGAGAAGATTAACAAAAGTCAGGATTATAGCAGTGATTACAGTCTTGTAAGAATTAGCAAGGAATGGTCAACCGATGAGGGAAATAAACAATACGGTAACATATATCAGCTGGGAGCGTTAACAGCGGCAATGTTAGATCTGAAGTTACTTGACTTGTCGGATGGTAAGAAAGGCCTTAGAGAAGTATATCTTGAATTGATCTCCGGTTATGGAAAAGATAAACCTTTTGATAATAATGAATTTTTCGATGAATTTGTTCAAATGACCTATCCTCAGATAGCACAATTTATAGAGAGTCATATAAAGAACAATACAGCATTTGATTTTCAAGAGCTTCTGGGGGTTATCGGGGTGACCTATATTGAACAAAGAGAAAATATTGATAAACTTCCTGTCATGGGCCTGATGTGGGATGCTGACAAGGCTGGCAATGTTGTCATTAAGGAGTTTTTACCAGAATACAAGGGAGATCTTTTACAAGTTGGCGACAAAATTGTAAGGGTGCTGAATAAGGATTTTAACAATGCCAATTATAGGGCTATCATGGACAGTATCAATACAATGAAAGTAGGGGATTCTTATACAATTGACATTATTAGGGATGAAAATAAACTCCAGATCACAGAAACCCTTTATACCAAAATTGACCGGCACGTATTGGTCACCAGTGATAAAACTTCTGACAGGGCTTTAAAATTAAGAGCAATACTCCAAAAAAATTAAAGGAAGGCCCCTGTTTATGGTGGCAGAGGTACAGGGCCTACCAGCGCATTAATACGCTACCCCATGTGAATCCACTACCAAAGGCAGCCAGTAAGACAATATCTCCTTCTTTGACTTTTCCTTTTTCCCAGGCTTCGCTAAGCGCAATTATAATAGACGCCGCTGTGGTGTTTCCATAATCCATGATATTGTTATAAACCTGATCATCCCTTAGTTGAAATTTTTGCTGTATGAACTGAGAGATCCTTAAGTTTGCCTGATGCGGAATAAAAAGGTCTATATCGGCCGAAGTCATATTGTTGTTTCCCAAGGCTTCCATGATAACCTCACTAAACCTCACGACAGCGTTTTTAAATACAAAAGTCCCATCCATATAGGGGAAATAAGAAACATCCTCTTCTTTTGAATTCAGTATTTCGGGAACCCAGTGCTTGATGCTTGGTGATTCTACAATGAGTTTGTCTGCAAATTTACCCTGACTGTGAAGATGGGATGAAAGAATACCTTTTTTGTTATCATCGGTTCTTGAAAGGACACAGGCACCTGCTCCATCACCAAATATAACCGATACACCCCTTCCGCGGGTGGTTTTATCCAGTCCGTTGCTGTGGTATTCTGAACCGATTACAAGAATATTTTTATACATTCCTGTTTTGATAAATTGGTCTCCCGTAGACAGGGCATATACAAAACCGGAGCATTGATTTCTAATATCCAATGCGCCAACAGTATCCATATCGAGCATATCCTGTATCTGAACACCACATCCGGGGAAGTAAAAATCAGGACTTAAAGTGGCAAAGATGATGAAATCGATATCATCCTTGGTCATTCCTGCTCTTTCTATGGCGATTTTGGCTGCCTTGGCACCCATGGAGGCAGAGGTTTCATCACTGCCTTCTTTGATCCAATGTCGTTGTTTGATACCTGTTCTTTCCTGGATCCATTCGTCGCTGGTTTCCATTATTTTTGACAGGTCATCATTGGTTACAATATTGTCAGGCACGTAAAAGCCCAGACCGGTAATTTTAGAGTTATACATGGGTAATATTGCTTAGTTTTCAGTTATTTGAAAATGAAGTACTTTCCTTATTTAGGCCTCAATGCCAGTTAGTGAGTTTCGCTTCGTTTTGTTCCAATAATCAAAGATACGCAATTCATTCGATTTTTTTAATGAGGTATATCTTTGATGCAGGATCACTTTATAATGTATTATTATGTCATCTTGTCATAATAGCTTTTTTGGTATTCGTTTTGATTAGGTAAGATGTACATATTAAAATTATAAAGTAAATAATTATGGCAAAAGGAAAAATAAATGTGGCAGTGGAGAATATCTTTCCTCTGATCAAACGGTTTTTATATTCAGATCATGAAATATTTTTAAGGGAATTGATCTCGAATGCCACGGATGCAACTCTAAAGTTAAAACACTTGGCATCCATTGGAGAATTCAAAGGAGATGTAGATAACCTGCAGCTCGAAGTTAAGATTGATAAGGAAGGCAAAAAGCTGCATATTATTGATCAGGGTATTGGGATGTCTCAGGATGAGGTGAAGAAATACATCAATGATATTGCTTTTTCAGGTGCAGAAGAGTTTCTTGAAAAATTCAAGGATGAAAAAAATGACTCTGGCATTATCGGACATTTTGGTTTAGGTTTCTATTCGGCTTTTATGGTAGCTAAGGAGGTTGAGATTCTTACAAAATCATTTAAAGAGGAAGAGGCTGGTGCACATTGGATTTGTGATGGTTCACCCGAATATTCACTGAAAAAAGCAGATAAAAAAGAAAGAGGTACTGAGATTATCCTACATATTGATGATGATTCTTTGGAATTTCTGGAAGAAAGCAGGATCAATGAATTATTGAATAAATACAATAAATTTATGCCTGTTCCTATTAAATTCGGAACCAAGGAGATAGCAGATCCGGATCATGAGCCTAAAACGATCACTGATAAGGATGGCAAAGAAACAAAGGAGGCTCAAAAAATGATCACTGTAGACAGAATCATTAATAATCCGAATCCGGCCTGGACCAAACAGCCAAGTGATTTGAGCGATGAAGAATACAAAAGTTTTTACAGAGAATTGTATCCAATGCAGTTTGAGGAACCGCTATTTCATATTCATTTGAATGTGGATTATCCTTTTAACCTTACCGGGATCCTTTATTTTCCGAAGTTGACCACCAATATCGATGTTCAAAAGGATAAAATACAATTGTATCAAAATCAGGTATTTGTAACTGATAATGTGGAAGGTATTGTACCGGATTTTCTTCAGATGTTAAGAGGAGTCATCGACTCGCCTGATATTCCACTGAATGTTTCAAGAAGTTATTTGCAGGCTGATGGGGCAGTGAAGAAAATTTCGTCATATATCACTAAAAAAGTAGCTGATAAACTGAGCTCTCTGTTTAAGAATGACAGAGAAGGCTACGAGAAAAAATGGAACGATATCAAGATTGTTATTGAATACGGTATGTTATCTGAGCCTAAATTCTTCGAAAAAGCACAGAAATTCGCGTTGTTTCCTACAACAAAAGATGAATATTTTACATTTGAGGAATTTCAGGAAAAAACAAAGGCAGCACAGACCGATAAGGATGGAAATCTTATTATGCTATATGCTAATGATAAAGAGGCACAGCATGGTTTTATAGAAGAGGCTGAAGCAAAAGGTTATGAGGTCTTGTTATTGGATTCTCCGATTATTTCACACTTAATTCAGAAACTGGAATCAGAAGGAGAAAAGGTGAAGTTCGCCAGGGTTGATGCTGATCCTATTGATAAGTTGATTCAAAAAGAAGACGCACAGATATCAAAGCTTACTGATGCTGATCAAGAGAAACTTAAAGGGTATATCGAGGAGATAGTACCAAAAGAAAAGTATTCTGTTCAGTTGGAGGCCATGGATTCAAAGTCTAACCCATTTATTATAACCCAGCCTGAGTTTATGAGAAGGATGAAGGAAATGCAACAAACCGGTGGCGGTGGCATGATGGGAATGGGTGGATTCCCCGAAATGTACAATCTGGTGGTAAATACCAACAATGATCTGATGCAAAAAATCCTAAAGGCAAAAGGAAAGCGAAGTGAATACATTAATCAGGCACTTGATCTTGCCAGGTTATCTCAAAACCTTTTACAGGGTAAGGAAATGACTGAATTTATCAAGCGCAGTTATGATTTGATGAATAACTGATATCCTGCTCCTTAAGAGTTAAAGGGCCCTTTGAAAAGAGGGCTTTTTTTATTTCAATATTATAGCGTGACAACGAGCTGATTGACTGCTGCAATGACTTGCAAATGATTTGTTTTAGATAGATCTATATCGAGGGTTTTGATTTGAAGGTACAGCTGTTGGGGCTTTAAAATAAACAATGCTGCCGAATTGCAGAAAAACCTCTCAGTGGTCATTGTAAACAAAAAGCCCGATTGAATGTTCAATCGGGCTTTGTTTTATCATTATATATATCCTTATTCAATCGGAAAATCAAAATAGGTTTCCGGAAAAGGTTCGTTTATTAAAGTAAAATGCCACCATTCCTGGTCATAAGATTGCCATCCGTGTTTTTCCATTCTTCTTTTCAGCAACAACCTTAAGGAGTGTTGATTCTTTGTGATCGATTGGGTATGTGAAGTATTCGATACTTCATCAAAAAGATCATAAGGACTTCCCATATTAAGGATCTGCTTTGTTTTTAATGAAACAATGGTCAAATCTACGGTACTTCCGCGGCTATGACCTGATTTCATAGAGAGATAGCCTTTAGAAAACAAATCTTTTTTATCAATATTTGGATAATATTGTAATTTCATGGTTGTATCACTTTCATCTTGAGCCCATTTGACAAAATGGTCAGTAGCGCGCTGAGGACGATAGGCGTCATATACAAGCAGTCCAAAACCGAGCCTTTCCAATTCATCCTGAACTTTTTTAAGTGCATACGCTGCATCTTTGGTCAGATAAACCTTAGGTTGGTTATAACCCTCAATGGGTTGGCCTACGAAGTTATTGGATCCATAATACCTTAAATCTGATCTAAGGTTTGGCATGATTTCTTTTAAGTCGATAAAATCTTCTTTCGAAGGCGGGTTGGTAGGCCCCCCATCGCTTAAAGTAGAAAAACTTAGTAGCGCAAATACTACGATACTTTTTAAAATTATATTCAATTTCATTATTGCAATTGTTAAGAATGCTTGTTTAGAACGAAGTTTTAACATTTTTAGTATTTTATTCTCTCAATTTTTTAACATTTGAAGGCTCAGTTTCAAAACGAAAATAATACTTTATCTATTATTACGGTGTTTATCTTGGTAATTTCAGTTGATTGGTTCATAAGTATTGTATTGACTTCATAAATTAGATTCCTTCAGGACTTTGAAAATAAATTGGAAGGGTATACCGATGACCTGTATTTCTAAAAGAATGAGTTCAGGCACCAGAAAGAGTGCTGATTAATCAAAAATATCATTTAAGACCTTGGCGAGCCTTATTCCGGATTTTTGCAATTGAGACCTTACAATTTGAAAGTGGTCATATGAATACCTGTAACTCAATTTTTCATCCGGTTGCGCTGAATTATAAACTTTTTTGGCCAAAGACTGAGATTCATATGTCCAATCAAGAACAGATCCTTGTTGAATACTCTGGATTTGAGCCTTGGATAAATCTGAGGTATTACGGGCTAATTCAGAATAACTCATATTGTAAAATTCAATCATGTCAGAATCCCATACTCTATGAAGATTTGATTTTTTATAATGCCATAATACTTTGATGTCATTTCCGCCTTTGTCTTCTGCCCGGCCAACGTGCAATGGTTGGTGGAGGTCTCCCATAAGGTGTACTAAAAATTTAAGATAAAAGATTTTATCTTCCTGAGAAGCATTCGTGTCTTTGAGAATGTCGATGCAATATGTTATACCCATAACAATGTCTCCCCTTTTTTCTTTCTCACTGTCTTTGTATTTCTGATCAAAAGGAAAGTTGACAAAATGCCAGGTGTAGAACTTGTCGTAGGCGTCATCTGATTTAATGTCATCTCCAAAGGTAGATACAATGGCCAGGCCCTGGCCCTGTAATAATGTTTCGATCTGTTTTTTCGCTTTTTTACTTAAGTGTTTTTCGGCAATTTCACCAATAGTTCGATGGCCCGTGGCACCCCATTCAGGGCTCGCAGCCACTGTATTGTATTGGGAAATAAATAAAATGACAAAAAAGATGGTGATTTGCTTCATGGCAGGGTTTTAACGGCGATAAAGTTATAAAAAAAAAGAGGGTTTATTTAAAATAAACCCTCTCATTACACAAATTTAATCTAATCAACGCATTTACGCCAAGAGATTCTTACAAAAGAACACAGTCTTAGTGTTCATTCATCCTGAAATCAGGGTAAGCATCCATTCCATGCTCAAATCCGTCAAGACCTTCAAGTTCTTCTTTTTCAGAAACCCTGATACCTACCGTCTTCTTCAAAGCATATAGTATAATAAAAGAAGAAAGGATACAAATACCGGCATATGATGCAATTCCAACCAATTGGCTGATTAATTGATCTACGCCTGCCAGGGCGCCGAATATTCCAACGGCTAATGTTCCCCATATACCACAGATTAAGTGAACGGCAATGGCTCCAACAGGATCATCAAGTTTAATTTTATCTACAAATGCTACCGCAAAAACAATAATTGCACCACCAATACTTCCTATTAAGATAGCATCTGTAGGCGACATTTGATCGGCCCCTGCTGTTATACTTACCAGTCCTCCAAGAATACCATTTAAATACATGGTAAGGTCAAGGTTTTTATACATTGCAGTTGATACCAAGAATGACACCACCCCACCTGCAGCGGCAGCCAAACATGTAGTCACCAAGGTTAAAGAGGTCAACTCAGGATCAGCAGAAAGCACAGAGCCACCGTTAAATCCGAACCATCCTAACCAAAGGATCAATACACCAGCAGTTGCTAATGGAATATTGTGACCGGGAATTGCCATAGGCTTTCCGTCTTTGAATTTTCCAATACGGGCTCCCAGCAACCACACGGCAACTAAAGCAGCCCATCCTCCTACAGAGTGAACCAAAGTAGAACCTGCAAAGTCGTAGAAAGGAGTTTCTCTCATGTCCAAAAATCCGCCACCCCATTTCCAAGAGCCAGCCAATGGATAGATGAGCCCGACATAAACGATAACAAAAATCATAAAAGGAACAATCTTGATTCTTTCAGCTACGGCACCGGAAACTATCGTTGCTGCTGTTGCTGCAAACATTCCCTGGAAAAGAAAATCTGTCCACCATGTATAGCCACCGTCTGCATAAGCTGCAGTCATCCCTCCTTCAGGGGCTGTGATGCCAAAACCGGCGAATCCGAAAAACCCTGAAGATCCTTCTGCGAACCCCGGGTACATCAAATTGAAGCCAACAAGGCAGTAAAGCAAAAGCCCTACGGTAATGATAAAGATGTTTTTGAATAAAATATTAATAGTATTCTTTTGTCTGGTTAAGCCTATTTCAAGGAAAGCAAAGCCCAGGTGCATAAAGAAAACCAGTGCTGTACAGATCATCATCCATACATTATTTATAGTAAGTAATTCCATGTCTAAATTAATTATAGGTTAGTTTTTATTTTAAAGTGTTTCACCACCTTTTTCACCGGTTCTTATTCTATAGCAGTCAGTAATTTCTGATACAAAGATCTTTCCATCTCCAACCTCCCCGGTTGCGCCGGCCTCAAGGATGGCCTTAATGGTAACTTCTTCAAAATCATCGTTGACTACTATAGACAGGAAACGTCGTTGAATACTGCTTGTGCTATAGGTAACGCCCCTGTAAACATGGCCTTCTTTTTCGTTGCCACGACCCGTAGCATCCCAATAAGAGAAAAAATTAACTCCAACGCTGTGCAGCGCTTCTTTTACATCAGAATATTTTGATTTTCTGATAATTGCTTCGATTTTTTTCATAATGAATTATTGTTTAGAATTTGTATACTGCTGCTACTAAGAAGGATGCCAAAGAACCTGTTGGTTCAAGGTCATCATTCAAGAAAGTATCTTCACTTGTGGTGTCTATCCTGAATTCAGGAATGATCATTAGATCTCCAATAGCATAGTTTCCTGTTAAAGTGAATTCGAATGCATTTGCATCTCCGTCATCATCATATCCACCGATAGCACCAACCCCGCCTTTACCTTCTCCGAAGTACTCAGCTCTGAATCCAAGAACAAAAGACTCTGAAGTTTTTAATTGAGGATAAATGGCTACTCCATAAAATGAGGCATCTGAATCATTGTCAACATAATAAGTTGAGTTCAATCCTAAATAGAAGGAATCTGTGATGTCAAAACCTGTAGTCAAATCAACTTGAAACTGAGGACCATATAAGAAGTTTAGGTAAGTTCCTTTATATCCTACTTGTGCACCTAAAGTGTAATTGTTGGTAAGGTTAAAATTGGTTAAATCATTGTCATTCATAATAGCCCCCATTAAAGACCAGTCATCGTTAATTGCATAATCCAGTTTTAAACCAGAGTGCGAAAATGGACCATAAGAGAACATATAAGAAGTAGAATAGTTAAAGTTCCCTGTTGGCGAAATTACTTCATAACCTAGAAAGGTATTGAAATTACCAAAGGTCAACGTTACTTTGTCTGATACATTCCAGTATACATATAGTTGGTTCACAACTTGTGAGCTGTTCCCTAAATCAGGTGTGCCATCACCATCAAGATCCCACTGTAAGGATCCAAATACAGCGTCTGTTCCACGTGGTCCGAATACAAGGTCAGCAACGGCACCAACTTTTTTACCTTCAAAAGATATGATCGCATTTGCCATTCCAATAGCAAAACCATTTCCATTAGCAAAAGAGGTATTAGGTGTTTGGCTATTTTCTCCTCCATTTGGAGCTCCTAAATTTGTTCTGTAATAGCCATCTACACTACCACTAAAAGAAAATTTCTTTTTTGGAGCTTCTTCTGACTCAGGTATTGAGTCTTGTGCATACATTATAAAAACTGAGAATAACATTGCAAGGGTAAATAGATTTTTCATGTTTTAATTTTAAGTAATTAATAATTTGTTAGTAATAATTAAATTTCAATTGATTAATCGGGGTAAAAGTAATTTTTTAAAGCATTACCCCAAAAAAAAAGAGGGTATGACATGAAAAATTATATATATATGAAAAAGACCCCTATAAAAATTGGGGTATATGAATAAAAAATGCATTTATTTTTATATCCTCAATATTCTAAGGGATAATTTCATAATAAATAAGATAATATGATATTAAAATAATATATTTGTGGTATTAAAATAATATGTCATAAAGCATATATTAACAACAATTGGCTTTAAATGAATCAAAAAGTTAGATTTTTGAATACTTATAGGCCTGATATTCAGAAGTGGTCATTTTCGATAAAAAATTGATAATTTTGTTATAACCGATACAAATAGTGAGTATATGTTATAAGTAGAACCAAAGACAAAAGAGTAGATATGAAAGAATATAAAATAATCAAACAAACGGGCACTGCTGTAAAATCACAACAGAACTTTGAAGATCTGATTAATAGCTATGCAAAAATGAATTGGACTGTGATCAATATGTTTACGCATCGCGGTATACTAAAAGCCCTTATTGAAAGGGATAAAAAGGAAGAAGAATCTTGATTGAATGATATGAACCCGATGTTTTTATCAAGCGTGTAACTAAGTTATTGATATGAAAAGTAAAAAAGCATTTGCTCTGAGAATTGAAGCTGATATTTTCAGGGAAGTAGAAAAGCTGGCTAAGGAGGAGTTTCGTTCTACCAATGGCCAAATTGAGTGGATGCTTAGCAAACAATTAAAGGAATCCGGAAGACTTCCTGTTGATGACGATAAAGAGGGCCTCAACTAAGTGAGGCCCTTACTCATTATTTTTTCTTGGGGTGAACCAATTTCATTTCATCTATCAATCTTTGACAGTCGGCATATTTATCGATGATAAATAATATATAACGGGCGTCTACCATGATATTACGACATATCGAAGGGTCATAATTATAGTCACTCATGGTGCCTTCCCATACGCGGTCGAAATTTAAACCAATCAGATTTCCTTTGGCATCAATTACAGGGCTTCCCGAGTTCCCTCCTGTAGTATGATTTGTTCCAATAAAATTTACCGGCATCCTTCCTTCAATACCATAATCACCGTAATCTTTATTGTTATACAGTTGAATTAATTTTTCAGGAACATCAAACTCATAGTCACCGGGCTGATATTTTTCGATTACTCCCTCCAGATAAGAAACCGGCTCATACACAACAGCGTCTTTAGGTCGATACCCCTTAACCTTTCCATAAGTTACCCTAAGGGTACCATTGGCATCAGGAAAAAAACGTTCATCCGGGAAGGTTTCTATCAAGGCTTTCATATACACTTTTTGAACAGCTTTTATTTGAAGGTTCAATTCCTGAAATTTAGGGCTAATGTTTTGATAGTAGTTTTCAACCAGATCCTTTCCAAACTGATATCCTGGATCCTCATGTAGTTTTTTCATGATATCTTCATAAGAACCTTCCATCAAAGTTTTCATTCCATCCATATTAGTCAGGGCAGAATTTGTATATACATCTTGGGTCAGCGCTTCAATATCTGTACTTTTGAGGGCAGGGGTCAAATAGGAGTCAGGACTTTCTTCTTTATAAAGTGTGAGCAATTTTTCAAAAACATCTTTGTCTACACTGGCGTTGTAGTTTTTATAGAAGCCTTCAAAACTTTTCAAAAGGTTTGACCTGTCCTCTTCAAAATTTTCGGGAGTCTTTAAAAGCTTTCTTTCAAACTGATACAGCCTGACCGATGCATTTAGTAATTCAACGTTTCTGTATACTACTTCAGTCCAGTAATTACGAGCAACTGATACTTCCTCTATCTCGGTGTATAGTGTTTCAAAATCACTTAGCAAGTGGTTATATGCCTCGTTGTTATTGTTTTTTTCTTGAAAAACAGCTTCAAGCGCTTTCTTCTTATCAATTGCATTAGACTGCTTAAGCCCTTGATTTTCTCCAATCCATTTTTTCCAATAATTGGCAATTCGGGCATATTTGGAGGCATATTGAATTTTGATCTCAGTGTCATTTCTCATGTACTCATCAACGATTTTCAATGCTTCTTCCCTTATTTTAATTTTTGGAGGATTCAGTTTGTAAACAATTTGGTCTATGGCTATGGCAGGTAAATATTCATTTGTGCTTCCAGGGAAACCAAATACCATTGTAAAATCATTTTCCGTGATACCGTCTAAAGATACAGGCAGGAAGTGTTTTGGGTCATAGGGTACATTTTCGGCGCTGTACTCTGCAGGTCGGTTTTGTTTATCGGCATAGATCCTGAACAAGGAGAAATCCCCTGTATGCCTGGGCCACATCCAGTTATCTGTATCAGACCCAAATTTACCAATTGAAGTTGGTGGTGCCCCGACAAGCCTAATATCTTTAAAGGTCTCGGTGACAAACAAAAGGTACTGGTTTCCCTGAAATATCGATTTAACCCTTGTCTCCTGCCAATCTTCTTTTATTGCATTTTTTTTGGCAACCGATATATTTTTATCGATGAGCTGCTGCTTTTCCTGAAGGCTCAAAGTATCCGGAATGTTTTGCAAGATGTCTTTTGTGACATCATCAATCCTGATAATAAGCGTAGCGACCATTCCTTTATTGGGAAGTTCCTCGTTCATTGTCTTAGCCCAAAATCCATCTTGTAAATAATCGTGATCTACAGAAGAATGAGATTGAATAGCTCCGTATCCGCAATGATGGTTCGTAAGGAGCAAGCCACTGTCTGAAATGATTTCTGATGTACAACCTCCGTTGAAATGCACAATGGCATCCTTTAAACTTGAATGATTTACATCGTAAATGTCTGATGCACTTAGCTCACTGCCAAGGCTTTTCATTTCCTGCTCATTCATCCCTTCCAAAAGAGAGGGTATCCACATTCCCCCTTGCTGGGCCATCATCTGAACGGCAAGGAATAAGAAAAGTATTTTTAGGTATTTCATAGAATTTTAACTTTTAGAAAATATCGGCCAAAGTTAGCATTTTATACTCTTTTTGAGTCCTAATATGTTCGAAATATGTTCGAAAAATTATTTCTTTTTAAAAGGGTTTTTGTCTTCAATCCAGTCCATGCCTTTTTCAAATGATTTTGGTGCATCAAACCTGTATCCGACATAAACCTTGAAATATCCCCGTACGCTGTTGAATTTAATCACCGATTTCTCATCCCTGTTCATGGCACTTCCGTTGAGACTTGTACCCCCGTAAAATCGGGTTGAATTAAATCCCAATCCTATTTGGGTACTGATGTTAAGCGCCAGGTTATTGTGATAGCTGATAATATCTTTAAGATTTTCATCAGACCTGGTAATCAATTTGTTGAATTCGACCCCCATGCCAGTTGACAAACCCAGGTTTGAGTACCAGTTTTTGCTAAAAACAAAGGTGTGGTAATATCCTGCATTTAAGAGTACGAAAAAACTTTTAATATCCTCAGGGGTGCTTTGATCAGTAATTTCGAAATAACCGTAATATAGGCTGGGGATAAAACTACCGGTACTTTTTGTTTGAATTTCATTCTGATTTATGACCGCTTTAAATGAATAATTTTCATTGAATCTATACCAGGTAGTCCCTGTAAAGGACAAAGTCTTGAGATCAGGAAGAATTAAATACTCGTTAGTATCTTCTAAATTTCCCGGGATAGGGTCGTTTATACCGGTTACATAATATCCCTTCACCTTATTAAAATCAAAATTCTGCATCAGGTCTTTGAAAAAGATATTCAGGCTCAATTTGAATATTTTAGTACTTCCTTTTAGGTTTGAATCGTCTGCTTCCAAAAATTTTGGTGAAAAACCAATTTTGAGAGAAATGAATCGATAATTAATTGCGATGCCCATTCTCAAATTTGTATTTGGCTCTATGGAATAATTTTCATCAATCCCTTCGTACTCAAATGATCGCACATCGTTATCAAGATCCAATCTCAAGTTTAGTGTATTGTTCATTTTCGTAAAATAACTGTTGGAGGTAAAATCTTCCTGCATTTGAGCTAATGAAATTACAGGTAGTATGACTAGAAAAATAAACAAAAATCGGGTCATGTTTTCAGGCGTAAATCCTACAATAAATATAAAGCAATATTAAAGAATCATCCATTGATTCATCCTAAATAATCAATTTTTTACCACTAACATTTTAACAATGACCCTAACAAGATTTTCGATCATTCTTTTTTGTAAAAATTTCATGATCCAATGGATTCAATTTATGGTCAAAATGTTTTACATGTTTTATCTATGACTCAGTTTTTCGCAGGCAAATTGACCGGCAGGCATTCTAGGATATGAATTGTGAGACCAGTTTGCGGATTATCCAGGTGCGATTGATAATTTTAATCAGGTGATCTGCAGCAAAGACAGCACTTGAATCCTGCTGAATGAGACGTATAAAGAAATGCGTTCGAAAGATGAGATAAATCGGCTCAACATCTCAGTAAAAATGTGGAGGTAAATTATTGGTAATAGGGCAGGGAATTTCTATGTTTGCCAAACTGCTTTTTAATAATGCTCCCTTTACGGTTGGCAATGAATAATTTAAACAGAAAAATATACCATGGAAAACGCCCCTATATTTACTAGTGATACAATTGTTTTTGGTTTATTGATGATCTCTTTGGGGATCATATTTTATACTTCCTCAAGAAAAAAAGGGTTTTGGTACAAATTTTACAAAGTGGTACCAGCCTTATTTATGGCTTATATGCTTCCTGCTGTTTTAACTACTTTGGGATTAATAGCTCCTGAATGGGAGACAGTTACTGCATCCGGGGATATTGAGAAACATTCTTCTAACCTGTATTTTATGTCCAGCAGGTATTTATTGCCTGCGGCCCTGGTGCTAATGACCTTGAGTATTGATTTAAAGGCAGTTTTTAATCTGGGATGGAAGGCATTAGCCATGTTTTTTACAGGGACTGTAGGAATCATTATTGGTGGCCCCATTGCAATAATGATTATTTCGGTCATTTATCCGGAGGCTTTGAACGGAGCCGGACCTGATGCAGTTTGGCGCGGGTTGTCAACTCTTGCCGGAAGCTGGATAGGAGGAGGAGCCAACCAAACGGCGATGTTGGAGATCTATGGATATAACCAAAAACTTTATGGCGGAATGGTTTTTGTCGATATCGTGGTAGCCAATATCTGGATGGCCATTATATTGATTGGGGTAGGAAAGTCAAAAGGTATTGATAAATGGTTAAAGTCTGATACAGCGGCTATTGAAGCATTAAAGGAAAAAGTAAGCTCTTTTTCAAAAAAAGTTGAACGCAATCCTAGTTTGACCGATTTGATGATCATGCTGGCCCTGTCATTTGGAACAGTGAGCCTGGCGCATCTGGGGGCCGGTTATCTGAGTGAATTTTTTAGTGATTTTGTAAATGGGATAGATAATCCAACCGTAAAAAACATTTTTACTTTTTTAGGCTCTTCTTTCTTCTGGATGATCAGTTTATCAACAGTGGCAGCCATTTTGCTGTCATTTACCAAAGCGAGGAATTACGAAGGAGCAGGTGCGAGCAAAATAGGGAGTGTATTTATTTATATCCTTGTTGCCTCGATTGGAATGAAAATGGACCTTACCCTGATCCTGGATAATGTGGGTCTTGTAGCCATAGGCCTTATTTGGATGAGTATTCATGCCGTGTTGCTTATTGTCGTGGCCAAATTGATTAGAGCGCCGTATTTCTTTCTTGCCGTTGGCAGCCAGGCAAATGTGGGGGGAGCAGCGTCTGCACCTATCGTAGCCGCGGCTTTTCATCCCTCGCTTGCAACAGTTGGGGTGTTGCTTGCCGTATTTGGTTATGCGGTTGGAACCATTGCTGCCATTGGCTGCACAATTTTAATGCAATTGGTATCTCCTTAAATCAGTTAAAATAGTGTAGAATTATTCATTTTTTCTAATATATTTGCCCACTGTAAAACCCAATTTATATGAAGAAGATAGGTATGATCATGGTCATCGCGATAACTGTAATGGCTTGTTCAAAGGAAAATGAAAACACCATGTATGTTAAAACTTCTGTAAAAGGGCTTAAAAAGGGAACTTTTTATTTACAGAAACAACTCGATTCAATGATCATATCTGTTGATTCAGTTGATGTCAGCGGAAAAGAAGACTTTTTACTGACCGATGAAGTAGAAAGTCCCGAGATGTATTACCTTACGCTTGGTAACAGTAGTAAAAGGATTGCCTTCTTTGGAGAAAAGGATACTGTCATGATCGAGACTCAACTTGATCTTTTTGCTTTAAAGGCAAAAGTTACAGGTTCTGAAAACCAGAAATTGTTAGACGATTTCAGTGCCATGCAGCAACAGTTCAACAACCAGAAACTCGATCTTGTAAAGGAAGAATTTGAGGCCAGAAAGGCCGGAAGTCAGGATTCTATTGATATAGTGGCTAAAAAATTAAAAAACTGGCAAAGAAAGAAGTACCTGTACACAACGAATTTTGCTGTAAAAAATGCGAATTATGAAGTTGCTCCTTATATAGCCCTGACAGAATTGGTCAATGCGAATATAAAATTGCTCGATACGATTAACAACTCTTTGACTCCTGAAGTAAAGGCGTCAAAATACGGTAAACAGCTGGATGCCTTTATCAGCGAGATCAAGGTTTCAGAGAAGGAGTAGGGAAGGGCTAAATTCTGTTGTCGCCATCTAACAAATCTCCTAAGCCTCCTAAAATACTTCCTTCATCTTTTCGTTTTCCTCCCTGAGAAGGGGCACTCGCAATGATGCGATCTGCAAGCCGGCTGAATGGAAGAGACTGTATTGCAATGGTTCCAGGACCTTTAAGGGTGGCAAAAAAGAAACCTTCACCTCCAAATACAGTATTCCTGATTCCTCCGATGTATTCGATATCGTAATTTACCGTTTGGCTAAAACCCACAATACAACCGGTGTCTACCTTTAGGATTTCACCTTCTTTTAATTCGCGCTGCACTACGGTACCACTTGCATGTAAGAACGACATGCCATCTCCTTCTATTTTTTGCATAATAAATCCTTCACCTCCAAAAAAACCTCTGCCCAATCTTTTTGAGAATTCTATGCTGATGGAAACTCCTTTTGCGGCGCAGAGAAACGCATCTTTTTGACAGATAAATACACCTTGATAACTTTTAAGGTCAATTGGTATAATCTTACCAGGATAAGGAGAGGCAAAAGAAACTTTTCTCCTGATATTTGATAAGTTCGTATACACTGTCATAAAAAGGCTTTCACCTGTCAAAAGCCTCTTTCCGGCTGAGAACAAATTTCCCAGGATATCTTTTGACTGTCCTGAACCATCTCCGAGTATCGTGTCCATTTTTATCTGATCATCCATCATCATAAAACTGCCTGCTTCAGCTACAACTCCTTCTTGGGGATCAAGTTCAATTTCGACAAATTGCATTTCTTCTCCATAAATTTTGTAGTCTATTTCGTGTGCGTTCATATGGCGGGATATTTAAAAGGATTCATTAATCTTTTAATTTTAGGCTCCAGGTGAATTCAAAATCTGAGACCATATCATTTTCCTGGTTAAACCCGGCGGCTTTAAGCACGATACTCTGGCCTTCTCCAGTTTCTATGGCCTTTGCAATAACCGTATCAATCTCTTTTCCCTGAAGGCAAGAAAAAACAATTTTACCGGTAGCTTTTTTATGAAAACTGCCTTCCTGTTTCACCACCAACATAGATATTTTATGGTTGGATTCCTTGATTTTTTTCATCATTAGGATGCCGGTAACCAATTCGGCTGCCATTCCTTGTGTTGCCCAGTAAAGTGACTTAAATGGGTTTTGATTAATCCATTTATGAGTGACTCTGGCATGAGCTTCAGTAGCCGAAATAGCGCTGACCCTGACCCCGGATATAAAGGCAGAAGGTAATTTTATTGCTAAAAACCGATTTAAATTGCTTACTGTAAATTTTGGCATTTTCTTTCTTTAAGCCCCTAAAATACAACAAAAAATGTGATTTATTCGTATGATTTAAATGTTAAAAAAATGTTAAATTACAGTACTTGGTATTGCATGGTATTATCTTTTGTATATATATTTGCATAAGAAAGTATTATACACTTTTATATTATGGCAACACGAAACGATAACAACAACGCATTTTTATTACACTTATCTGCTTTCTTTGGATATATATTTCCTTTTGGAGCCGTTGTAGGCCCACTTGTGATTTGGGAATTGAACAAAAGGAAAAGTGATTTTATTGACAGGAATGGTAAAGAGGCCATCAATTTTAACCTGAGTTATTTATTGTACACTTTTATTCTTGGTTTGTCAATTGTGCCTTTTGCGATCAGAACCATCATGGATGATTTTCATCATTTGGATCTTTTCGGAATGATCAGTGTTGGTTCACTCATTGGCATATTGGCCATGGTAAAATTCGTATTGATCATTTTTGCTGCGATTAAGGCCAATCAAGGTGAAGTGTATGAGTACCCCCTAACAATTAAGTTTATTAAATAAAGACATTATGATCACTATACTAATCTCAATCGTAATATTTATTGCCAATACCATACAGTCGGTATTGTTCTAAAAGGAATGGGTCTTATAAATCATTAATTAAAAGATTAAAAGAGAAAAACATGAAGATTGAAAACACAAAAGCACAAATGCGTAAAGGAGTTCTAGAATTCTGCATCCTATCAATTTTGGAAGGTGGGGATGCTTATACTTCTGAAATCCTGGTCCAGTTAAAAGACGCAAAACTGCTTGTGGTTGAGGGTACTGTGTATCCTTTACTAACAAGATTGAAAAATGCAGGACTTTTGACATATCGCTGGGAAGAATCAACTTCCGGACCGCCAAGAAAATATTATGGTTTAACCGAAACCGGAAAGATATTTTTAGCAGGTTTAAACACTACCTGGAGCGAATTGGTTAAAGCAGTGAACCTGGTAACAAAGAATAATAAATCAAAAAATACAACAAAATGAACAAGACTATAAATATAAATCTAGGTGGTATATTTTTTCATATTGATGAAGTTGCTTATCAAAAACTGAAAGGCTATTTAGATGCTATTCGACGTTCTTTAAGTGATGACCCCAAGGGCAGGGATGAAATCATAACTGATATAGAAACCAGAATTGGTGAATTATTATCGGCAAAAGTCAAAGATGTAAGACAAGTCATCAATGAGCAGGATATAGATGAAGTGATAGAAGTCATGGGTAAACCTGAAGACTATATGGTTGACGAAGAGATCTTTAATGATGATGCTTATGGCAGTTACAGTAGTCAAAGGCGCAAAAAATTATACAGAGACGGAAGTGACAAGTTCCTGGGTGGTGTTTCATCTGGTATGGCACATTATCTTAATATTGATGTGATTTGGATCAGACTGGCTTGGTTGGTTGCAGCTTTTGGATTTGGGTTTGGGTTCATCTTATACCCGCTTTTATGGATATTGCTTCCCGAAGCCAATACAACAGCCGAGAAATTGGAAATGGAAGGCGCTGAAGTCAATATAAGCAATATTGAAAAAAAAATTCGTGATGAGATCTCAGAGGCATCAACTAGAGTCAAATACGGCATCGACGAAGTATCTGAAAAAGTAAAAAACGCTGATTATAAAAAATATGGCGCAAGGGCAAAATCAGGTTCACAAGATTTTGTCGATACTTTAGGTAAGATTTTTGTAACCATCTTTATGATCATTGGTAAATTTATCGGAGTCTTATTGATCGTTCTAGCAGTACTGACCATTCTTGGCATGTTAATCGGCATGTTTACACTTGGATCTTTGGATTTTATGCATGACGATTGGTTGTTTCGCAACTCAGTAATCTACAATAATTCTGGATTACCTGTGTGGGTCCTGTCTGCCTTGATCTTTGTTTTGGTCGCGATACCTTTCTTTTTTCTGTTTTCCCTTGGATTAAGAATATTGTCAAACAATACCAAATCCATTGGTAAAACCACCAAGCTTTCCTTGCTTGGAGTATGGATCGTTGCACTTTTGATAGCTATTTTCTTTGGTACGCGTCAATTCATGAATTCGGCCTATGACGGATCAGTGATTAATACACAAGAGCTTATATACAGCCCAAGCGATACCCTGGAAATAAAAATGGTTGACAACAAAGATTTATCGAATCGCCGCGAATTGAAACGCAGTTGGAGGTCCGAAATTATCATTGACAACAACAATCAGGAGAAAATTTATTCAAATAATATAAGATTCAATATTCTGCCTTCGGATAATGAGACAATGTATGTAAAGGTGAGAAAGCTTTCTCAAGGTAAAAGCCGCAAAGATGCCAGGGATAATGCTGATTTGATTGAATATGAATACGAACTTTCGGAGGATGAACTAAGGATCAATGGCTACTTTTTAGCACAATTGAACAATAGATTCAGTGAACAAAGGATCTATGTGGATCTGTATTTACCCGAAAATCAGGTTGTTTTCCTTGACCATTCAACCAGGACCTTTCTTTATGACGTTGACAACGCACAAAATATCTATGATAACGATATGGCCAAACACTATTTTAAAATGACTCGTGAAGGATTTTATTGTCTTGATTGTTCAGAAGGTATCATCAATATTGAAAACAATAACGATTCGTTCAACATGAAAATTGATGAAGAAGGGGTACGCATTGAAATACAAGAAGACGGGAAGGAAAAGTCAGAAGTGAAAATTGATGCTTCGGGAGTTGTTGTAAGAAGTACAAAAGACACTATATAGTTTTTAATTTTATTTTCACACCTGCATGTAACCTTTTTTAAAACAAACACATCAAATATTATTTAAGCCTAATCAAAAAATCTTTATTATGAAATATTTTATCAAACTCGCAACTGTCGCCCTGCTTATTTTTTCAACAAGTTCATGTATGTATAATGGCGTAAGAGGAGATGGAAACGTCGTTTCAAAGAAAAGGAAAATCTCAAATGATTTTGTTCGTATCAATGCCAGCAGAGGCCTCGATGTGTATATCACCAAGAGCAAAAATATCTCATTGGAGGTTGAGGCAGATCAAAACCTGCATGACCTCATTGAAACTGAAGTAAAAGACGGGACCCTTTATATAACGGCTAAAAAAAACATCTATACGTCAAGCGCCAAAAAGATTCATGTTTCGGCTGACCATATCAATGAGATTCAAGTAAACAGTGGGGCCGAAGTGTATTCAGAGAATACGTTTACTTCAGAAAAACTGGTTTTAAGTGTGAGTAGCGGCGCCCACGTAAGAATGGACCTCAAGGTTGACCAGCTCATTTGCGAGAGTTCAAGCGGAGCCGGTATGGAATTAAGAGGAGAGGCAAATTCGCTTAACGCCTCTTCTTCCAGTGGAAGCGATATAAAAGCTTATGAGTTAATTGCAAAAAACTGTATCGCCAGTGCCAGCAGCGGCTCAGTGATAAAGTTAAACGTCACAAAGTCATTTGAAGGAAATGCCAGCAGTGGCGCTGATATTAAGTTTATAGGGAATCCTGAAAGAATTGATAGGCACAAGAACTCAGGCGGAAGTGTGAGCCAGGTTACCGGTTGATCAATCTTCTTAAATTGGAGTATTTAAAATCACGTCTTTGGCGTGATTTATATATTTACGTCCTATAGGTATTCGTTTATCGGTCACCAGTACGGAGTTGCCCTCCAAGGCCTGTATCTTATCAAGTGCCACCGTAAATGACCTGTGAAGTCTTAAAAATTGATTTTTAGGCAATTCTTCAGTAATCCCGGATAACGATTTATGAGCAAGATAGTCGCCAGACTTTGTGAATACCTTGATATAATCCTTGAGGCTTTCAATAAAATAGATATCCTCAAATTTAATCTTGATCAATTTTTTATCCACTTTTAGAAAGATAAATGATTTCTCTGTGGTTGGAAGTACTGGTCCCGTCGATCTGTCAATGATAAATTTTTGCGACAATTTGTTGATCGATTTTAAGAATCTGGTAAAAGGAACCGGTTTGACCAGATAATCAAGTACATCAAGATCAAAACTTTCGACAGCGTATTCCCTGTAAGCAGTTGTGATAATAAAGTATGGACTTGAATCAAGGCTTTTGATAAAATCAAGACCATTCATTTTTGGCATGTTGATATCGATAAAAACCACATCGATCTGGCCACTTTCAATCATGGCAAGTGCTTCAAAAGGATTCACATAACTACCCTGGAGATTCATATGGGGAAACTCCTTAAGATGAGTTTCTATGACCTCTGCAGCAAGAGGTTCATCATCTATTATTATGCAATTAATCTTCATAAAGTGGAAGTTTCAAATTGACAGTATACGTATTCGATTTTGATCTGGTCTTTAAACTATATGCAGTACCATAAAGCAGTTGCAATCTTCTCTTGACATTTTCAATCCCGATACCGTGTTTTGGGGCTTCATTGTTATTTTTGACAAAGTTGTTCTCAACCGTAAAGTAAAGAAAATTGTCTTTAACAACAAAGTCAATGGAGACTTTTATATCTTCATTGTGATTGGTTCCATGCTTAAAACAATTCTCTAAAAATGGAAGAAAAAGCAAGGGAGGAATCTCAATATCGTCAATATTTCCTTCTATATTGATTTCCGATTTGACTCTTTCGCCATAGCGCAATCGTTCCAGTTCCAAATAGCTGTAAAGGTAGTTGATCGATTTCATCAAACTGATCTTCGGTTCCTTGACTTCGTATAAAACATACTGCATAATCTCCGAAAGTTTCAAAACAACATTTGGTGCTTTGGGCGACTTTTTGATAACCAGTGCATAAAGGTTGTTCAGTGTGTTGAAAAAGAAGTGAGGCTGTATCTGTGATTTCAGAAAATTTAATTCGGTTTCAAGTTGCATTCTTTGAAGGTCATCATTTCGTTTTTTTTCGTTCAGCCAGTCATAAGTAAGTTTGATGGCCGATACCAGAGCAATAACATAAACCGCTCCAATGATGAGTTCGACAATGTGAATCACCGTAAATGGTTCTTGACTGCCCTGAGCTTCGGGCCAAATATTTTTTGTAACAAGAATATAGTTTAAGCCCGTTCTCGTTAAGTAAAACAGCATTAATGACAGGGTAAACAGAACGAAGAACTGCAGGTATTTTTTTGGAAGTATGTATTTTGGAATCAGGTAATAGATCGTAAAATAGGTGATGACAATATTTAAAGGAAATTCAATCAAATTTGATTTTAATGAATACCAGTAATCATTATTGATTGTGGCGAATCGGAAAAAATTGAAGACAAAATAAATCAGCCAAAAGAGCAGATGGTACCTGATGGGTATTCTAAATTCCGAAAACAATTTTTTAAACATAAAACTCTCTAAAAAACATCAACCTTTTTTCAAGGCCAAAACCATGAAGTAATTACAGCATTCATTAAAAAAACAAGGTTCTTAAGCATTCTTAGCGCACCCTTAGACCTGAAATCATATCATGATATCTAAACAGTATCAGCCGGTTTATAATCCTGAAACAAGCTCTATAAATTGTATATAATCATAATTTTTGACCGCCAGAATATAATTCTTTTCTTTGATCTTAATTAAAGAAAGATCCTTTGTGTCTCCCGGTATAAAAAGGCCACTTTCCCTTGCCGGTACGGCATTAAACTCTCCTTGGCCATTACCTTCGAGATAAAGCCCTATTCCTGCATCATTTCTTGGTGTCTCAACTTCTGAACCGTATAAATTACCGGCGATTACCATATCCAAATGCGTATCCTGATTAAAATCTCTTACGATGATCTGATTCACACTCGACACCTGAGACAGGTTGGGCAGCTTGTGCAGCACAAATTCACCGTCTTTGTTTTCCAGATAGATACTTGCAAAGGTATTTACTTGATAATGAAGTGATTTTTCAAGATCTTGCTTGGTATATACATCTTCAAGAGTCGCAACAGCAAAAGCGTCATAATCTTTAAACTTATTCTTTATGGCAGGGATTTGTTGTGAAGAACACTGACGCCCACGAACGGGAAATTTCTCACCCTGGTCATAATAGCTTAAAACGATGTCATTTGATTGGTTTTTGTCAAAATCATTGATGTAGATATCAAAAGTTTCTTCCTCACTGGCTTGATACTTATAGTTGAGTCCTAAATTGCCAACGATGAAATCTATGTCGCCATCCTGGTCAAAATCACCCTCTTCAATGCTAAACCACCAGCCGGTTGAAGTACTAAGGTTCAATTTCTCCGTGATATTTTCAAAAACACCGCGGTTATTTCTAAATACGGTAATGGGCATCCATTCTCCAACGACAATAAGGTCTACCCAACCGTCTTTATCATAATCTGTCCAACTGGCATCAGTAACCATACCAAGGCTTTGGAGTCCCGGAGCAATTTTATCAGTAACATCGTTAAACTTTGGATTTCCTGCCGTACTTACATTTTCCAGTATATAACTATGAGTAGGCAAAGGATAGTTTTTGGGCATTAACCTGCCTCCCACGAAAAGATCAAGGTCTCCGTCTTTGTCGTAGTCAAAACTTTGTACACGAGAACCACTGACAAACATTTGGGGCAGGGCAGAGCTAGACTTGCTCAGGTTGCCTTTTCCATCATTTACATAGAGTCTGTCTTGCAATAATTCTGAATCAGGGTCAAATTCACTTCCTCCGCTTACTATATACAGATCGTTGAAACCATCTCCGTCCGCGTCGAAGATCAGACTTCCCAGATCCTCACGATCACTGTCATCATTCAAATCATTAAAACTTTGTTTTCTAAAACCATTTTCTGTTTGGTAATAAACGGCGGTTTGGTTGTTATGGGCACCACCTACAACAAAATCATCCATGCCGTTACCACTAAGGTCCCCAACAGAGACACCGGGCCCAAAGGTCGACGTTTTATGTGGCAGTAACACCTGATCTTTAAAATCATCATAATCGTTTTCAACGTGTTTATGGACAACTGTGAGTGCGGTATCGGTAACTGTTGCAAACAGCGGTTTAAGCTCAGGTTCTTCGTTGGTATTGACTATGGAAGCATCAGCATGATCGATCGTGATAAATTGATTCTTATCAAGGTCTTTAAGCACCTGGATTTTACCGTCGGGCCAGGTAATCTTAAGTTCCTCTGCCAAAAGGGCATCTCCAATTCCAAAGTGTAACTGAGGAGCAACAGAAGACTGAAATCCTCTTGTTAAGGTCATTTCCTGAAACTGAGTCATGTTATTTGCTTTGAGTAAAGCCTTTACGCCCACCCCGGATCTGTTTTTATCGGGGCCCTTAAATTTCAAAGAGATAAAATTATTTTTCTCCGAACTAAAGTTTTCAAATACGGCGGCGATATCGTCAATATTGTTCAGAACGATTTCAAGGTCTCCATCATTATCGAGATCTGCATAAACACAGCCATTTGACCAACCCACAAATTCGAGGCCCCATTCTTTGTTCATTTTAGAAAAGCTTAAGTCTCCGTTGTTCTTAAAAACGAAATTGTCAATTTTTTCGGAGGGAATTGCCAGAGATTTTTCGAGCCATTGTTCTTTGGTCAAACGTTCTTTGGATAATTTATTAAAGTAGTCTTTGTTGTTGATTTCCCTTCTTGTTCCGTTGGAGATAAATATATCTTTCCAACCATCATTGTCAAGATCCATCATTAAAGGCCCCCAGCTCCAATCTGTTGTTGCCAATCCGCCAAGCCTGGCCACATTGCTAAAAGAGGGCAGGGAATCGATTAGGTTTCCATTGTTTATTTGCAGCTGGTTTTGCATATACTGGTAGTGAAACCCTGATTTTACGGTTTGCCAGAAAAGGTCAGGATTCATTCCTGCCATATTCGCCTTGGACCTTCTGTTGTCCCCCGGGGTCATATCCATTTGGATAATATCAAGCAGCTGATCATTATTGAAATCGGCTATATCAACGCCCATCCCGTAAAGAGCCGTTTGCTGTGTCGATTTTTGAGAGACTTCTTTAAAAGTCCCGTTTTTATTATTGATCCATAAATAATCAGGTACTTTGAAATCATTGGAAATATAAATATCGGGCCATCCGTCGCTGTTGATGTCACTCACCGTAACACTATTGCTAAGACCAAATGATCTTAAGCCGGCTGCGTCGGTCACATCAGTAAATCGATCTCCGTCATTTCTGAATAATTTATCGGTTTCCGTATCTTGCGCGTTGTACATTTTAAACACATAATAATCATTTGGCGCATTAAAGTTAGTAGGGGGGTAGTTTGCCACATAAAGATCCAGATCGCCATCGAGGTCATAATCAAAGAATGTTGACTGTATGCTGTTTCCAACATCTGCGACTCCATATGCTTCGGCTTGTTCTGTAAATGTCAGGTCACCATTATTAATGTATAAAAGATTTGATTTCGGGTTGAACTTACCGGCTACAGAACAATAGATATCTAAATAGCCGTCATTGTTTACATCAGCCATTGTTACTCCTGTAAACCATCTTTGATCTCCCGATATATGTGCCGTTCCCGAAATATCTTCAAAGTTTAGCCCCCCTTTGTTCAGATAAAGCCTGTTCTCGACCATATTTGCAGTAAAAAACAAATCGACAAGCCCGTCATTATTAATGTCACCGGCAGCAACTCCGCCACCCATATAGATATAGGGGTAACTCAAGTAATTCAAAGAATCATTTTCAACAAGATTATTGGCAAAGAGAATTCCCGATCTGTCAGAATCGAGTGCCTTGAATATTTTAACCTCCTTGTTTGTATTTGGATTATCTGTGTTTTTCGTGCAGGACCATAGGGCCAATACGGCTATCAAAAGCGTAAACTGTCTGTTCATGTAAAGAAAATTTGAAGGCGGTAAAGGTAAGAATTAGTAGGAAATGAATAAAAAAAAAAGAGCATTAAAAAATGCTCTTTTTCTTTATTAATAATAACTAAAAAAATTAATAGCCAGGATTCTGTGTTAGAATTCCACCACTTAAATCAATAGCTCTTAAAGGAATCGGGCTCAGGTCGAAATGTGGGTCATAAGGTGCAGGTAATCCTGCGAATGACGTAATAGTTCTACCTTCATTTACGAAATAAGCATTCATGATATCTGTTGCTCCCCATCTTCTGATGTCAAACAATCGTTTACCTTCCATACCTAATTCAAGCCTTCTTTCAAATCTTACAGCTTTAATAGCATATTCTTGATTTGGGAAAGTTGCTGGATACTCTTCTATTTTATAATTAGCAGCCGGATTCGTACCATCGTTAGAAACGTAGGTGCTATTTTTAGCTCTTCTTCTAACCTCATTGACCCAGTCTGTAGCCAATTCCAATTGATTCTCTTCAGCGGCAGCTTCAGCTCCCATTAATAGAACATCAGCAAATCTTATGATGTGGTAATTTACACCTGATCTTTGCTCTCCCCATCCACCAGCACCTTGATTGGCAGTTTCTGAAGCTTGATAAACATTTTTCTTAGGTGTATATGGCCCACTAAGGTCACTGAAATTAGCTCTTTGCCAATCTTTACCAGGATGCACTCCGTATCCGTTAAATTCTATACCACGTCTTCCAACTGTATAATCAGCTCTTGGATCCAGGTTTCCGGCAAAAGGAGTAAACGGCTCATCACTGTTGATTCCGTAATCACTGGTTACATCAGTCTGATTGTAGGTATCCAAAAGAGGTAAACCATTTGCATCAGTCTGGAATGCATTCAATAAATCCTGTGTTGGATTATAGAATCCACAACAGTTGATCGGGCCGGGAAAATTCAGAGTTCCCCCAATATTTCCATTGAATGATAAACCGTCATCAGCTGTAAATTGAATGGCAAGCAGTGATTCATCACTGTTGTCACCAGCTAAACGAAAGTTATCAGCATATTCAGTAAGTAATCCGAAACGATGATTACCATTAATGACTTCTGTTAATTTTGCCAAGGCTGGTCCAGTGTCTCCTTTGTGTAAGTAAACCTTTCCAAGGTAAGCTTTAGCAGCCCAGCTTGTAGGACGGCCTACTTCATCTTGTGTCTCTGGAAGGTTTGTTTCTGCGTAAGACATGTCGTCTATTATTTTATCCCAGATTGGTCCCGGATTCGGTTGATTGAACTCAACATCCGCGAAGTTAACATCAGAAATATAAGGAACATTCCCCCACATGACTTGTAATTCAAAGTTAAAGTGACCTCTTAAGAACCTGGCCTGTGCCAATTGAGCTGAAAAGTCTCCTTCAGAAGGGTCCAGTTTCCCGATCAAATCGATCACGGCATTGGCTCTGTTTACACCTGCAAAAAGTCCAACCCATCTTGCGTCGATGTAACCGTTACTGGTTTGCCAGTTCATTACTTCAAAAGCGTACAGATCAGGTTGATCAGAGTTTGTACTACCCTTATGGGCATCGTCAGACATTACATCTGTCCACCATCCGTCAGCTGCTCTTGCATAATCAGAGCCTCCGGTATTACTGTTACCATCTAATAATGAGTAAGCTCCGATAAGCAATAGATCAACTCCCTGGGCATTTTGCAGCGCCTCATCACTAAGGGCACCGTAAGCCGGAACTTCACTAAAGTCATCACTACATGCTAGTACTCCCACTAGCATAATAAATAGATATATTATTTTATTTTTCATTTGTTTTTAAAATTTGAAAGTTACACCAATGGTATAAATTTTAGACTGAGGATAAATATCGTTATCAACGCCTAAAGTCAGGTTGTCATAAGCAACAACTTCAGGATCGATACCGTCATAACCAGTAACTGTGAATAAATTTGTACCTACAACATAAATCCTTAATGATTCCATGGCTATTTTTTCAGCGATGTCATCAGAGAATGTGTATCCAATTTGCATGTTCTTCAATCTCATATACGTACCATCTTCAACAAAATAGGAATTTGGATTGATTTCATCATTCTTGATCGTCGTACTCAAGGCTGGTAAACTGGCATTTGTGTTATCAGGTGTCCATGAGTCTAAAACTCTTGTACTTCTGTTTCCATCCACGAAAGAAGGAAAATCAGAGTAGACCTTTTGATAATTGTAAATCTCATTACCAACTGATCCCGTAAAGAAAAGAGAAGCATCAAACCCTTTATAGGCAGCGCTAAGGTTAAGACCCCAGGTAAAATCAGGATGCGGAGATCCAATGTAAGCACGGTCTTCATCATTGGTGACTCCGTCTCCGTTGATATCCTCGTATTCAAACCTTCCCTCATCTGTATATCCGATCACTTTTCTACCGTAAAATTCAGAGATTGATCTTCCTACCTCAGTTCTTGTCATGGCACCACTTCTCAGGTCGTTTCGACCGGTTTGGAAGGCACTAATCAATTCTTTAACTTCATTTTTATAATGAGAAATGTTCGCTAAAGCGCTGAATGTAAGTCCGCTGTCCCAGGTGTTGTTATAGCCAAGGCTGATATCAATACCAGTATTTTGGATTTCACCTAAATTTACATAAGGAGCCGCAGCATCGATCGCTGTAGTACTGATCAAACTGAAATCCTGTGCAATTAGATCTGTTGTGGTAATTTGCCAAAATTCAAATGACGCAGTCAGTTTGTCATTGATAAAGCCAAAATCGACCCCACCATTGATACTTACTGATGTTTCCCATTTAAGATCTGCATTACCAAAAGACGATAATATAGCACCTGTTGTGATGTTAGTTCCGTTAATCGCGTAGTCGGCATAAGCCTGATCCAAATTTGAAATGTTCAAAGTTGGGTTACTACCAGGTAAATCCTGGTTACCAAGTTGACCATAGGAAGCTTTTAACTTAACCCGGCTCACAGCATTGCTGTCAAACCAGTCTTCTTTACTCATCAACCATCCCGCACTGAACGAAGGGAAAGTTTGAGACCTGTTGTCACCTCTAAATCTTGAGGACTTATCATTTCTCAACGTAAATGTTGCAAAATATTTGTCCTTGTAGTTGTAATTAGCACTTAAGAAATATGAAAACAAAGTGTTTTTATATTCATAGGCATAATTTACAATTGCAGGGTCCGTACCTGTTTGCAGGTTGTAATATTCAGGATCCTCAAACAAAAATTCATTACGTTGTACTTCTTTTCCCACTCCACCGCCTTCAACGGCTTCAATACCAAGTACGGCAGAGACATTGTGATCTCCAAATTGCTTGTTATAAACCAGCGTGTTTGACCATGTCCATTCATAACTGCTTAAGTCTTGATTGATCAATGTGTTAGTTGATCTAGGCTCGGCAGCTTCAGGGTTTAAGGCCAAAAACTGTCTTCTGTCAAAATGCTGCATAGACACCCCAAAACTTGATTTAAGGGTAAGTCCGTCAATAATATCAACCTCGGCGTAAATATCACCAAAAACCCTTAATGATTTATTGTAATCATCTCGGCCTCGGTAAAGACCCGCATAAGCATTAGGTGAGTTTCCAAGTCCAGTTGAATTGCTGTAAGGCCCAACAAAGTTCCCTGCGTCATCATATACAGGCAGCACCGGAGAACTTCTTATCGCATACTCCATAGTCACTGGATCTCCACCATTACCGTTAGTGTAAGCCACATTCATGTGCTCACCAACACGTATTCTGTCTATCACTTTAAATTCAGAGTTCACAGCAACTGCGGCTCTTTCAAATCCAGTGTATTTTACAACACCGTCTCTTGTGAAGTAATTGGCAGACATGTAGTATTTTCCTGATTCAGTACCGTTAGATGCAGACAAGGAAATGTTACTGGTAGGCGCTGTTTGGGTAAGTTCTTTTCCCCAATTGGTTCCTCCCGGTTTCACTGTTGCAGTTACAGGAATCCCCTGAACTGTTGAAGGAATTACAGGAGTGTCACCGCTACCATATTGAGGGTGTGTTGTATCTACACCATCATTATTGTAACTTTGCCATAACATATCAGCGTGTTGTTGAATGTTTAGCGTTTTAACCAATTTGGTGGGTTGTGAGCTACCTGTCCAGACATCTAAGGTCAAAGTGGCCTTGTCTTGATTGTAACCCCCACTTTTTGTGGTCACGATAATTACCCCATTCGAAGCTCTTGCTCCATAAATGGCAGCTGCTCCATCTTTCAATACGTTCATCTGTGCGATGTCAGCAGGATTGATAGAGTTTAAAATATTTGCATCTGTTGTTTGAACACCATCAATAATAAACAGTGGATCTGTATTGTTACCTGTTCCAAAACCACGAATAGCAATTTTTGGCGAGGCACCCGGAGAACCCGAAGTAGTTACCGTTACACCAGTAACACGGCCTTGCAAGGCTTCTGAAGCGTTCGCTACAGGTACTTTTAAGGCTTCGTCCATGTCAACGGAAGAAACAGAACCTGTAATGTCACCTCTTGTTTGAGTTGAATAACCAACAACCACTACTTCTTCAAGTTGGTTGTCACCCATTTCAAGCGTGATGTTAATTACATCTTCACTACCAATAGTAGCAGTAGTAGAAGTCATCCCGATAAAGCTGTATTCTAAAACATCACCTTCATTGGCTTCAATAGAATAATTTCCATCGAAATCAGTTGTCACACCTGTTGTGGTGCCTTGAACAACAACAGTTGCTCCAGGCAGCGGCCCATCAGCGTCTGAAACTGTTCCTGTGACCGTCTTCTGCGCCATTGTAAAGCTACAGGTGAAGAAGATCCCCAGAATCATTAAACTTTTAAATAATTGTTTTCCCATAATAATAATTATTAATTAATAAATTGATTGTAAGCGAACGCTTTTTTTAATAAAAAAAACGCAAAAAAATATTTTCACAGCATAAGAATAGAAGTTTTAAGATTGACCATATAATTTACTATACAAATAACATCATATAAACGATGGATAACATTTTTTTACCAACTAAAGAAATAGTTATCCAAATGAGTTAAATTTTTCTTAAAATTGACCATGCAATATATAAATTTTATTTATTCAATGAAAGCAAAAATATATTTTTAAATTCCACTGGATGACTTTCACTTTGCAATGAGATATAGCCCGTTGTTAGGCGCTTTCCTTCAAGTTCAGTCAATGAATTGTATTCACCACCAATAACAGGATGTTCATATTCAATTACTTTTTTCCCATTCACATAATGTGAGATAAGAGAATCATGTCTAACTTCCACCTCTAATTCAACCCATTGATCACCATAAAAAGTGTCCGAATTTGAATCAATACAGTGCGTGGTCAACAATTCTTTATTCATACAAACATGTGTTCCCGGGGTGCATAAATTCGCAGTGCTTCTTTTTTTGCCCTTATCCAGGCCACCTAATAACTGTACTTCGATAGATACAGGAAAGTCCTGATTCAAATCCATGGATTCTGGAGCTTGACAATGTATCATAACGCCACTGTTGCGCAAGGCCCAACTTTCGCCGCCTTCAACCTGTTCTCCGATAAATCTGTATTTTAATTTCAATCTGTAATTACTATAAGGAGTTTCATAAAAAATATGACCGAACGAATTCCCGAATTTTTCATAACTGCTGTAATCTACCCTTATCGCACTGTCAACAACCCGAAAAGTTTGATTCCAATTATCTCCTAAAGGATGACCTTTAATTTTAATTTTCCAGTTGTCAAGATCTATTCCATTAAATAAAGACACCCAGGTTTGTTTTGAAGATGCACTATCTTTTAATGGTTGCTTCGTTTTTTTACAATTTGATAAAAAAACCAACATTAAGACACTAATTGTGATATTCAGAAGTGCTTTCATAAGAAATCCTCAAACCTGTTCTTTTAGCAAGTTAGGATGGTATATTTTCTTTTCTACAAAATTCCTGTAAAGTTTTACAACATATATCAACAGGCCAAAAAATCTGATTTTCAAAATAATGTTGTAAAATCCAAACCAAATCAATTACTTTGTGAATTGGAAATGTTCAAAATACTTCAGTGAAACACAGTATACATGAAATAGAACCCTACAGGGCAGAAGGAATAGTGTATCATGCTGACACCTGTCAGCCTCTGATCGATGCCGTTTCCAGAGAAAAGTTAAAATTTAAGGCCCTTGCCCGATACACCTACCCGGGAGACCGGTTAACTGAAGATACACTTGGGTTAAACTCTATAGGCTACTGGAATGCAATGGAACCTCAGGATTGGGGGCTGAACTGGCATCGAAATGAAGGGATTGAAATTCATTTTTTGGAATCTGGCTCAATGCCTTATTCTCAAGAGAACAAAAAGACTGACCTTTTGCCTAATCACCTTACCATTACGCGCCCCTGGGAGGCTCATAAAGTTGGGAACCCTGCCATAGGAATGGGTAAATTTTATTGGGTCATTATTGACCTGGGAATAAGGAGGCCCCATCAGGAATGGGTATGGCCCGAATGGATCATGATGACTCAAAATGACCTTAGCAGGTTGACAAAAATCCTCAGGCAGGACGATCAATGGCTATGGCAGTCAAACAGCAGGATCAGAGAGTGTTTTTATAAAATCGGAACAGCAGTTGATCGTGATGTCGAGGGGAGCAGTGCCTCTAAAATCCGATTACTGGTCAATGAATTGTTAATTTTATTGTTGGAATTGGTCGATTCAAAAGAAGTGGTATTTAATGAAGCGCTGACCGACAGTTCGAGAAGCGTCAAATTGTTTCTGGGCGAACTGGATAAGAATTTATCCGAAAACTGGACCATAGAACGAATGGCAGAATCGGCAGGTGTGGGGCTTACAAGATTCACCTATCATTGCCGTCAGTTGACAAACACTACACCGATGAGGTACCTTGCCATGAAAAGGATAGAAATGGCGAAAGGAATATTGAGTAAAAACCCTGAACTTAGTGTGGCCGAAGTGGCCTATAGTTGTGGTTTTGCAACCAGTCAATACTTTTCGACTGTATTTAAGAGACAGGAAAAATGCACGCCACTGGAGTTTAAAACGAATGTTTGATATTTAGTTGAAAATTTATGATACAGACGTTTCATCTTCATCTTTGCCCTATATACAAGAAGTTAATATAAAACAGTTTAGGGTTCATATTGTATAATTTCTTTCACTGAATAAAAACACACATTAATCAGTGAATTATCCATTACATTCACACTCACAAATCCAATAAATTTTTAAAAATGAAAAAAGCAAATATAATGGTAAAAGGATCTTACCTGTTGATGGCAATTTTGATGTTCACATTTTTTAGTTGTGGAAACAAACAAAAAGAAGCTACTCCTGATGTAGTTAATGAGGAGGTAGAAGAAGTTAAGGAACCCTTTTTTAAATTGTCTTTGGCACAATGGTCGCTTCATAATGCCATTCAGGAAGAGGGAATGAGCCCTTATGATTTTGCTCAAAAAGCCAGTGAACTTGGGTTTGAAGGCATTGAATATGTGAGCCAGTTATATACTGATGAATTGAAAAAGGATGCAGACCCAAAAGTAGCCATGGACATGATGCTAAAAATATTAAAGGAAAAGAGCGAAACATATAATGTAACCAATGTTTTGATCATGGTAGACGAGGAAGGGGACCTGGCGACATTAAACGAAGAAGAACAGGCTCAAACGATAGAAAATCATAAGAAATGGGTCGATGCTGCCAAATTCTTAGGTTGTCATTCGATCAGGGTGAATGCTCATGGCGTAGGAACTGCCGAGGAAGTTGCTGAAGCTGCAGTCAAAGGTTTAACAGCTTTGTCGACCTATGCAGCTACGCAGGGAATAAATGTATTGGTTGAGAATCATGGCGAATACACTTCCAATGGGCAATGGTTAGCCGAAGTAATGGCCAGGGTAAATATGCCGAATTGCGGCACCTTGCCTGACTTTGGTAATTTCTGTATGACAGAAGGGTATGGGTCGATCAACAGTGAAGAATGTGAAGATCCTTATGATATTTATAAAGGTGTTGGTGAGTTGATGCCTTATGCAAAAGCGGTGAGCGCTAAAAGTTATGACTTTGACGAAAATGGGAAGCAGCCAAAAATCGATTATACCAAAATGTTACAGATCGTAAAAGATGCAGGTTATAAAGGTTTTATTGGGGTAGAATACGAAGGGGAAAATCTATCTGAAATTGACGGGATCAATGCTACAAAAAAATTATTACTTGACTCGGCTGCGAAGCTCAAATAGCCCATCTACTTGAAAAGCGATATGAGTGTAAAAATCAGGCTGGGTATTTTAGGCGGTGGAGGTGACTCCCTAATCGGTGTGCTGCATCGGGTAGCTTCAAATATGTTTGACCAGTATGAGATTGTAGGGGGTGTTTTTAACCCAGTATGGGAAGAGAACATAGGTTTCGCTAAAAAAATTGGTATCCCTGCCGATCGTATTTACAAGGATTTTGACGAATTGGTGAGTGAGGAGGTCAGGTTGCCCGAAAATAAGCGGATGCAGGTGATTTCGATTCTCACCCCTAATTTTCTTCATTTTCCAATGGCAAAAAAACTATTGGAAAACGGTTTTAATGTTATTTGTGAAAAACCATTGACCACCTCATATAAGGAAGCGCTTATATTAAAGCAAACTCAGGATCTTTCGAATTCTGTATTTGCGGTAACTTATACCTATACCGGTTATCCGATGGTTCGTCAAATGAGAAAAATGATCGAAGAAGGGCAATTGGGTAAGATTCAAAAAATAGATGTTCAATATTATCAGGGATGGATCAATCCTGTAATTCACGATCCGGCAAAAAGAGCGGCAACATGGCGTTTACAGCCAGAAAAGTCCGGGATCAGTTGCTGTATTGGTGATATTGGAACCCATGCCTTTGACATGATTGAATTTGTATCAGGCTTGCATATTAGCAAGGTGCTTTCAGATTTAAATTACCTGTATGAAGATAATAAAATGGACGTCGACGGCACTGTCTTGATCCGCTGTTCTAATGGAGTCAAGGGTGTCATCAGGGCCAGTCAGATTGCCACGGGTGAAGAAAATAGTTTTATAGTAAAAATATACGGCGAAAAAGCCGGTGTAAAATGGGAACAGGAAAATCCTAATTATCTGTTTCTGTTGGAAGACGGGCAGCCATTAAGGATACTTAAACCGGGACATGCTTACAACAGTGACTTGTCATTGGGGGGAACAAAATTACCTCCCGGACATCCTGAAGGAATATTTGACGCGATGGGTAATATCTATAAAGGGGTTGCAAAAGCCATCAAGTGCGAGCCCTATGACCCGGGAGAATTTCCAACCATAACCGATGGAATAAGGGGAATGAATTTTATAGAACAAACCGTTGCATCGAATGCAGAAGGGAATGTTTGGAAAACTTTGGATAAGTTATGATCGAATAAATGAACACATCAGCATGAGAAAATATATAATTCTAATGTCAGTCATTGCGCTGGTCTGGGGGTGTAAACAAAAGGACAAGGCTTCTGAAGGAATCGAACAACGTACAGAGGTTGTTACCGAAGATGCATGGACCCATCTCTTTGACGGCAAAAGCTTTGACGGCTGGCATACCTATTTAACAGATACGATTTCAGATCAGTGGAAGATTAAGGACGGGGTCATGTACTACCTTCCCGATCCGGACCAGAATCAGGGTATGAACAACCTGATTACAGATAAACAATATGGAGATTTTGAACTTTCCCTGGAATGGAAAATCTCTGTAGATGGTAACAGTGGTGTTTTTTACGGCATACTTGAAGATGAGAAATACGTAGTTCCCTATATGACGGCTCCCGAAATTCAGATAAGAGATTATACCAATATTCCTGAATTTAACGATAAGAAGCAAATGTCAGGGGCGATTTTTGGCATCACAGGGCCCGAAAAGGATCTGATGCATAAGGCAGGCGAATGGAATCATTTCTTGATTCGTATTGATCATAAGAACAATAAAGGAAGTGTAAGTCTTAATGGGAAGGAGATTGTATCATATCCGGTAAACGGTGAGGCTTGGGAGGCACTTGTCAATGATTCGAAATTTAAAGGCTGGGAGAATTTTGGAACTCAGAGAAAGGGTCATATCGGGCTTCAGGATCACGCTCATGGGGTTTGGTTCAGAAATATAAAGATCAGGGAGTTGGAATAATATTCTCTTGTGTCGATGGCGCCATGTGAAAGGGAAGAATACTGGCTGCTAAAGGGGCATATTTCTAATTCAGAATCAAAGATTTTTAAGTATAAGTTAGTATATTTACCTTTTGCGATAAAAAAAACAAGATAATGTCACCTTAAGGATCAGATAGTTGGTATGAGGATGATATTTTTTCAGGAGGTTTTCATTAAATTTCGCCTGAGCATAAATCAGAATTTAAAATAAACACATATAGATCACCGATTTTTTCTAATTAATTAAGTTTTATAATATTATGAGTAAGAATGATAAAAAGAGTTCAATTTCCAGAAGGGATTTTGTAAACCGGACCCTTGCCGCAAGTGCGGCTTTTACCATTGTGCCCTCGTTCGCTGTAAGTGGATTAGGTCATATGGCACCAAGTGATAAATTAAATATTGTCGGCGTTGGTGTTGGGGGTATGGGATTAGCAAACCTCAGGAATTTAACATCACAAAACATTGTGGGCTTATGCGATGTTGACTGGAAGTATGCCAAAGGTGCCTTCGATGAATTTCCAAAAGCTAAAAAGTACTGGGATTGGCGTAAGATGTATGAAGAAATGGAAGATCAGTTTGATGCAGTAGTCATTGCAACAGCAGACCATACACATGCCATCACAGCTGCCCATGCCATGACCATGGGAAAACACGTATACCTTCAAAAACCTTTGACACATTCTGTTTATGAATCAAGATTATTGACCAAACTGGCTGCAACTCACAAAGTGGCGACTCAAATGGGTAATCAAGGTGCTTCAGGTGCCGGTGTTGCTGAGACTTGTGAAATTTTGTGGAGTGGTGCTTTGGGAGACGTCGTAAAAGTAGAATCTTTTACTGACCGCCCAATCTGGCCTCAGGGATTAAACACACCTGAAACTGTAGATCCGATTCCTGACACTTTGAATTGGGATTTGTTTACAGGGCCTGCAAAAATGCGTCCGTTTAATGAGGTTTACCATCCATGGAACTGGAGAGGTTGGTGGGATTACGGTACTGGAGCTTTAGGAGATATGGCTTGTCATATACTTCACCCTGTATTTGAAGGTTTAAAATTAGGTTATCCTACAAAGGTTCAGGCGAGTTCGTCTTTATTGCTGAACGATTCTGCTCCTGTGGCTCAGGCAGCCAAATTAACCTTCCCTGACAGAGGAAGCGTTGGTAAGATAAAATTACCTGAGGTAGATGTTCATTGGTATGACGGTGGAATTAAACCTGAATTACCGGATAACTGGCCAGCAGGTAAGAATCCAAATAAAAGCGGTGGAGGTACTTACTTCTATGGTACAAAAGATATTCTTCATACAGGCTGTTACGGTGTCGAGCCGGAATTGTTATCAGGTAAAAAAGTGACTCCTGCAAAAACAGAACGACGCGTGGAAGAAGAAACAGGATTGGCCTGGAACAAAGGTGCACATGAAATGGACTGGGTTAGAGCTTGTAAAGAAAGCCCGGAAAACAGAAAACCCTGTACTTCAGATTTTGCTGAGGCAGGTCCGTTTAATGAAATGGTGGTTATGGGTGTGTTGGCTGTTCGTCTTCAGGATCTCAACAAGACGCTTGAATGGGATGGTGAAAACATGAAGTTTACCAATATTGGAGCCGATGAAAAGATCACAAATATCATCAAAGATGGATTTGAAATTCATGAAGGGCATCCAACCTTTAAAAAGGATTATACCGACCCAATGAATGCACGTGCCTATGCTGAGGAATTGGTTAAGCATACGTATAGAGATGGCTGGGAATTACCACCAATGCCTAAATAATAAATGTTATACAGCATGAAATACTGAGCTTTAGTTTTGAAGAATTAACTTCAAAAATTTAAGGTTCAGTATTTTACAATAAGATTAATAATTAACTTAAAAACGAATAAAATTCAAATAAAATGAAAAAAAGAATTTTTGTAATTGCCATTGGAATCGCAACAACTGCATTTATGGTGAGTTGCGGAGGAGGTGCCAAAAAGGAAGCACCTGCAGAAGAAGTTGTTGAAGAAGTTGTGGAAGTTGTTGAAGTAGCTGCTCCTAATACCCTAACAGAGGCAGAGAAAGCAGATGGTTGGATGTTACTGTTTGACGGAACATCGTCAACGGGTTGGAGAGGTTATAACCAAGAAACGTTTCCGGAAAACTGGAAAATTGTGGATGGTACCCTATATTGTGTTGCATCCGGTCGGGGAGAAGCCGGGGCAGAAAACGGAGGGGATATAGTTTATGATAAACCCTTTGAGAATTTTAAGCTAAAGCTTGAGTGGAAAATTGGAGAGGGAGGAAATTCAGGTATTTTTTATCTGGCGCAGGAAGGAAAGGATAAAATTTGGAGAACAGCTCCAGAAATGCAGGTACTGGATAATGAGAGACACATTGACGCCGAGTTAGGGAAAGATGGAAATCATAAGGCAGGATCGTTGTATGATCTTATACCGGCCAAACCACAGAACACTAAACCGGCAGGGGAATGGAATAGTGTGGAAATTCTTGTTTATAAGGGAACTGTTATTCACAGACAAAACGGTGAACAGGTTGTAGAGTATCATTTATGGACACCTGAATGGAATGAAATGATCAAAAACAGTAAATTCCCAGAGTATAATCCTGATTGGGCAAACGTTGCTAAAAAAGGATTGATTGGGCTTCAGGATCATGGAGATGATGTTTGGTTCAGAAGTATCAAGGTTAAAGAAATGTAATCTTTTCTTTTGAAACTTAAGAAAATTAATAACAACTAAAATTCATTTATGAATAAGATATTTATGCTGCTTGCGATTATTGTATCAATTGTTGCCTGTAAAAATGAAAAGAAACAGGACTTGGTAACTGTAGACAAACCCCAGGGTATTTATGAGGCTATTTTTATTGATGTGAATAACACAATGATTCCGGATGATGTGGATAAAAACATTTTAAAGGAGACCCGATTGCTTAGAAATTTAAACTTGACAGACCCTGATCAGTTTTGGGGCGACAAACAAAATTTTTATGCTTATGGGATGGGAAGTCTCGATATAGAGGAAAAAGGAACTTACTATTTCAGGCTTAACAGTGCTGGTAAGATTTTAATGAGATTAAATAACAAGGAAATTGTTAAGGTAGAGGATACAGACAAGAAACAGGTCAATGAAGGTAAAATGTATCTTGATTCAGGCCCAACCATTTTTGAGTTTGAGTATTTTCCCGGAAACATGGATCCTTATCTTGTTCTGGAATGGTCAAAAGATGGAGAGAATTTTGAAGTGGTTCCTGATAATGTTTTCAATAATTTAGATGCGCTGACGGTGCATCCTTGGGAAGGGGAAGAAGAATCAACGACAGTTGCCCGCCAGGCGGACAATAGCCTGTCGGACGATGAGATTAAGGAAGGATGGAAATTATTATTTGACGGGAAAACAACTAATGGATGGCATACATATAACAAACCTGGTACCATCGGAAGAAAGTGGAAGGCCGAAAATGGGGCTTTGGTTTTTGAAGGCAGAGAAAGGTTTGAGTTTTATGTCGCAGGAAGAAAGGTTGAAATAGGACCTGTGGATAAAGTACAAGATGGTGGTGAAGACATTGTTTCTGATGAGTCGTATGAAAACTTTGAGCTCAATCTGGAATGGAAAATATCAAAAGCAGGAAATAACGGATTGTTTTACACTGTAAAAGAAGATCCAAAATATGATGAAATTTGGAAGACAAGCCCGGAAATGCAGGTTATGGATAATGAAGGTCACAGAGATGGACTTATTTACAAGCATAGAGCTGGAGATCTTTATGATTTAATAGCTGCTGACCCCGTGCGTGTAAAACCTTTTGGTGAGTGGAATAAAGTACGAATCATTAAGAAGGAAGGTAAAATAGAGCATTGGCTCAATGGTACCAAGGTAGTAAGTTATGATATAAATTCTGAAGAATGGAATGACATGATATCCAAAAGTAAATTTTCAGAATTGGAGGATTTTGCCAGTCCTGGGCCTGGTAAAATTGGTTTCCAGGATCATGATAATGAAGTGCATTATAAAAATATAAAGATAAAGGAGTTATAAACTTTATTTCCTTAAACAAAAAAGCCTCTGCACATGTGCAGAGGCTTTTTTGTTTGAAACAGTTTTTTTAATTCTTAAAACCTATAATCAATTTTCGATGATTGGCAAATATACTTCAGTGGTCCACAGAAGTTCATCGCCTCCCATATTCGGATTATTTTGAAACACCTCAAATGGTTTTTGTTCAAGTTTGATATTGTTTTTGTTTGCATAGTCCAACAAGGCATACCAGGCTCGGTCTGACGTGATATAGTTTCCGTTATAAATAGCCTTCAGGGCTTTTTTTCTGTTGATTTTTTTGAAAGCAATCTTTGGATGTTGAAAGGATGAATCATTGTTTTTCACAGGATAACAAAAATCGTATTGAATACGATCATTCTTCATGTCCCAGTTATTAACAGAAATAAAGGGTCTCCCGTTCAATTCTATATTGTTGGCAAGTAAAGTGCCGCTTAATAAGGTAAAGTTTTTCATCATGCCCAGGGCTTTTTCTATCTGCCGGCATTCTATACTGATATAAGCGCAATACGTTTCTTTAATTTCAGATTCACCTTCAACTTTTACTGTAAACCTTGAAATATGCTCATTTAATTTATCAGAGAACTCAACCATGCTGTTTTTAACCCTTTTTTCAAAATCTGTATGCGAAAATGGGTGGCTTAGCTTGTTCATAAAACTGTGGTCTAGATCAGTAACATAAACTTTAACGATCGATGTTGAATCACTAATGGGTTTAATTTTATACTGATATAAAAATGTCGAATCACGGTAAGGAACGGTTTGTTTAAGCACTGAGATATCCTCTGTACTCTCAATTTTGGCTCCTTCGAGTGAAGTATTCCACAATTTAAGGCTTTGATTAATGACTCCGGGAATGGTCTTGGCTTTGAAGGTTACCAAATAGTCATAAGGTTTTATAAACAAGTACCAAACCAGGAACCCCGATAATAACACACTAATTAATACGATACTTTTTTTCAAGAGATATTTTTTAATTAAACATATGTAAATTTTCAACCACAAAACCGCCAATATTCCTGCCTTGCTCAATACCTACTTCAACGGCTGCACGATAGTGAATCCCTCCGTACATTCTGCTAATGGCAGCTTCGTTCGCGGCTTCATTGAAAGATTTAAATTTTCTCACGGGTAAGCCATAGGGCAATTCGGTATCATCGTCAAATTCGAAATTATCACCGAAAATATCTGTTAAGGCAACTGCGGCAGCACCCGAAGCCACTGAATGACCGCTTACGTATTCAGGAAAAGGAGGTGTTTGCAATACAGGTTTCCATGACTCATCAATATATTGATTAATCAGGGTTTCAGGCCTGATCAGGTTACTGCGGTATTTTTCATCCCAACAACTAATAAATGCATCAGCTATGGCCACAGAAGTTTTGGCATAGGCGTGAACCGTGTCGTCAAAATCGTAATTGCTCTGTCTGCAGGCAATCTTGGTAATGCCGATCCAGTGGGCTCCTGGTGTGATTTTTTTTGTCGCAAACATCAGGTGGCCGCGCGATACAGAAACATAGGGGTTACAATCCCAGAATTGGGCCATGGCCACTTCTTCAGATTCATCTCCGCTTTTGGTAATCTCATTACTGATATCGTATACTTCTTTCAGTTCTTTATAAAAATCAGAATCTTTCTCCATACTGAAAGGTGGTGGAGGCACTGGTTTAAACTGGGCGGCAGAATCGATTACAAAAGGCCTTATTTTATTCCAGTGAGGTTCTAAACCATCCATATAGGAGGGGGGCGTGGGTTGCCATCTTGAAGGATCTTCAGTATCTACTGAAAACTTCGACATGGTTCTCGTTTGTTTGTAATTATCCTGATCCATCCACCAATAAATATGTGCTGCAACCTGAAGGCCATAGGTCTTGGATGCCTTAAATTCATTTGAATTTTTCTTTTCCCAGACTTCGTACAGGCTATCCCTGTAAACCTCGATAATTTCTTCTGAAAATATGAGTCGTTTGTTAAGGTCCATATGGGCAATCAAGGCAGCGAGCTGAAAATTGATGGGTTGATCGGCAGGAGGCTCAGGAATTGGAGTTAGACCGGTCAATTGGTTTTCAAGAGATCGGTATGTATCATTATTTTTTGCAATAATTTCGTAGGCAGCAATACTCGGATACGCAAAAACCCTGCTTGCCACTGGTGGAGAAAATATATCATGTACCATGATTTCTCCTACCTTATCTACAGAGTGATGAAAATCTTCTGCTGTAATTACAATGGGCTCACTTTTTTTAGAGCAGGCAGCTAAAATGCTTAAGCTTAGTAAAAGGAATAATAGGTGTTTCATTTTTGTCAGTTTAATAATTTTTAAGATCGTATACTTCGGTCATTCCGCTATTGACGGTTACCAGCAAGTAGGGTTTGTTTTTTAATGTAATGATATTGAGTTGCCGAACAGCTTTTTCGGTAAAGTCAAGCCCAATTTGAAACCCAAGTTGCATATCAGTTTCATTTTTGATCAGTGCTCCCGAGAAAGAGTCAAACCTGCCATGAAAAGGTTGCACTCCAAAATAATTTCCTGCCGCAAGGACTTCATTTTGACCGTCTTTGTCGAAGTCAAAACTGCAAAAAGACGTAATGGGTGAAACTTGCATTTTGACAGGGAATGGAACAAATATAAATTTTCCCTGTTCATTTTTTAAATACCCCGAATGCAAATCATCAACGCTTAGAACTTTTGCCTCTTTTAAAACACTTTTATCAAATATTTGCTCCATTGTTTTTCCCGCAAAATCCTTGTAGCTGGTATATTTTCTTCTAAACCTGACCATTTGTCCGCTTAACTCGTCTAAACCGGGCAGCGGATAATATTTTCCGTCTTTTTCGATGGCAACAATGGTTTCAGTTTTTCCATCCTGATCAAAATCATGATAATACATCTTCATGGGATAAGTCGCGCTTGACTTAAACTTTGTGTTGGTTCCCCAGTTGCCCAAAAGAAAATCAAGATCCCCGTCCCTGTCGATATCAAAAGGGTAAATTTTCTGCCAAAGGCCGTTTAGCGATTGATCCATCAACGTTGTTTTTTGCAAAAGGCCTTGATTGTTTTTAAAAAAAGTTGGCTCCATCCATTCACCTACCACAATGAGATCGCTAAGACCGTCTGAGTCAAAATCAGTCCAGACGGCATCTGTTACAAAACCCACGTTTTTTAGTTCCGGCTGTTCCTGTAATTCAAACTGTCCATTGTTATTTATAAGCAGATATGATTCAGGAATTTTTCCAAATTCGTTGGAAACCACATGGCTGCCCACAAAAAGGTCCAAATCACCGTCCTGATCAATATCATGTGCTTTAATGACCGATGCGTTTCCAAAATAATCGGGCAATTGGGCCTTGAACAAGGCTGTGTCATTTTGGATCAGGTAGCTGTCTTGAAGAGGTTTTGTGTTGATGTGAAATCCTGCCCCCCCTGACCCTACAAAAAGATCATGTTTTCCATCACCATTAAGATCAGCAATGATAGCCGAGACATCCTCTTTGAGCGAATCGTTCAGAATGTCGGGTATAATTTGTTCACTAAAAACAGAATCCTTCTGTATATAGACCTTTGAAGGGTTTCCATTAGATCCTCCGATAAAAATATCCGAAAGCTGATCATTGTTTAAATCACCTACAGCCGTTGCCGGTCCGCGATCGGAAACCTTATAAGGAATTAACTTCTGCCGGTTAAAATCGTTAAATCGATTTTCTTTATGTTCATAAGAAATACCTAAATTATTTTTTGTTTTGGCAAATAGAAGTTTGTTTTTTGGCTGAAGTTGGGCGTAGTCGAAGGGGACTGTATTTTGAGGTTGAAGCACAAGGCTTTGATTGACAGGAACATCAGTCAGTAATTGGGTGCTACGGTCGGGCCATATCACGCGAATTGAATCTATTTTGGTGGTGTTTTGATAGCCAAAATGAATCAGGGGTTCTGAAGATGACTGGAAGCCTCTGCCGGTATACAATTCTTTGTACTGAAGCTTTCCCTGGTGATAAGACAACACCTTGGTTCCTATACCCATAGTATTCGGCGCTATATAGTCGAATTTTATTTTGAGATAATTGGCTTTGTTATTGGTCTTGTTGATATATAAAGAAGCAGGGTCATTAATGTTGTTGATCACGATGTCCAGATCACCATCGTTGTCAAGATCTCCAATGGCTGTGGCCCCTGAGATCAATGAATCTTTTACGGTCCAGTCTCCGGATTTATCTTTAAAAATGATATCATCCCCACCTTTAAAAATGTAATTATGGCTTTTGCCCGAAGGCATCATATCAATGGCTTCCTGATCAACAAGTCGGGAATTGTTAATTTTATTTTTGATCTGGTCGCTGGATATAAATTTGATAAAATCAAGATTATTGGGTCGTTTTGGAATACCATTTGAGATAAACAGGTCTTGCTCTCCATCCTGATCATAATCGGCAAATAAACCACTCCAACTCCAGTCTGTCGCCGCTACTCCGCTAAGCAAGGCAGTTTCAACATAATTGCTGTTGGGCTGGTTGATATGCAGCATATTTCTGGTAAACTGATAATGGTACCCGTATTGTTTTACTCTGATATCAAGAATTTGCAGGCTTTCATCACCGTCTGATGATTTTAAAATGGTTTCGTCTTCAGGAAGCATATCCAGTGAAAGAATATCAGGCCAGGCGTCATGATTGATATCGGCCGCGTCATTCCCCATGGAAAACCGGGTCGTATGGCCAAAATAATCTTTGAGCTTTTCTGAAAATGTTCCATCACCGTTATTGAGGTAGTAATAATCATCTTCGTGAAAATCATTGCTCACATAGATGTCGGGATATCCATCCTGATTAAAATCGGCTACGGCAACACCCAGTCCATATCCGTTAACGCCGCCATATATACCTGCAGTTTCACTTACATCCGTAAACACCCCGTTGTCATTTCGCATCAGCTTGTCTCCGGTTTGATAATTTCTTTTTTCCCTTAAATCGGATCTTCCAAAAGACTCCTGGGTATGGACAGCGTGATTCAAGATATAGATATCGAGGTCGTTGTCTAAATCAAAATCCAGGAAAACGGCTGATGAACTGTAGGACTCTGAATCGAGACCAAATTTTTCGGCACTTTCGGTAAATGTAAGATCCCCGTTATTGATATATAATTCATTAAAACCATTGAAACCATTTAGTCCCACAACAGCACAAACATAGATGTCTAAAAGGCCATCTCCATTCACGTCCCCCATGATTGTTCCTGTGTTCCATGTACTGTTTCCGGCAATATTGGCCTTTTCTGTAATATCCTCAAATTTTAGATTTCCTTTGTTGAGGTAGAGGCGGTTTTTAACCTGGTTTCCGGTAAAAAACACATCTGTTAAACCATCATTATTGATGTCTCCCAAGGCGACGCCACCTCCATTGTAAAAGTATAAGTAATCCAGGATGTTAAGATCGTCCGTTTCGGTGATGGTATTCACAAAATCTATTCCTGTTTGATCGGCAGGAGGATTTTTAAATAGCTCTCCTTCTTTTTTACTGCAGCCAAGTATCAACAGAAAAAGCAAAAGGCCAACAGGATGTCTATTTTTCAATTTTATAAATCTTAGGTTTATCATCGTTTATTGCTGTAATGATATAAATATTGTTGTTTTTATCTTTGAACTGTCCAATGTGTTTGATTTCATTCCTAATATAGAAGCCACTGGTATTGTATTGTTGCCACTCGAAATCCATTTTTCCGTTTCCAAGTAAAACACTTCCGTAGTTTGCATCAATTCTTGAGTATTGTGGCTTAAATTCAAAATTATTACCGCCAAGTATCAAATCTAGATTTCCGTCATTATTCAGGTCAGTACAAGTGATCCCGCAAACACAGGACAACTGTACCCAATTGGGTAAATTTTTAACCTTAAATTTTCCGCCTCCTTCGTTAATGGCAATAATTGATTCACCTAAGGTTGTTTTGTTCATAATTGATTTTTCAAAAACTTCTTTGGGGAATAATTCATCAATACTTCTTCTTGCATACTCCGATGCCTTTAAGTTTTGCTTTTTGAGGGAAACCATTTGGGTGGTGAGCTCCTTCTTCATGTGAATAGGATAATCTTTACCATCTATATTTCTTGTTACAATTTGTTCAAAAGTTCCGTTATTGTCGAAATCATTGACCCACATTTTCATGGGCTTATCAGCCTCAGTTTTATACAGCGTATTTAATCCTTGATTTCCTAAAATAAGGTCTATGTCGCCGTCGTTGTCCAAATCTGCACTTTCTACTACATTCCACCAGCCATGAAGTTCTTCCAAGTCACTGGATAATAAAGATAAACGCCTGCCACTATTTTTATAAATACGCGGAGTCCCCCAATCGGAGACAGTAATCAAATCCATTTTCTGGTCGTTATTGATATCTGCCCAAATGGCATCCGTAACCATGCCTGCATTTTTTAAATCATAGGCCAGCCTTTCGGTAGCATCAGAAAAAGTACCATCTCCGTTATTCTCTAAAAACAGATGGTTTGGATCGAGGCCATAAACACCGACAACACTTCTCGAACCCACGAATACATCGATGTCACCATCATTGTCAAAATCGTTGGGACTGATGACCGAGATGTTTTTAAAATTGGAAGAAAGGCTAGTACCGGATTTTGTAAAGGAACCTTTTCCATCGTTGAGGTATAACCTGATCTTATAGTTTTTCTCTTCTCCAACCTGATTTCCTCCAGACCCTGTCATAAGGTCCAGGTCTCCATCACCATCTGCATCAAAGAATGATGCGGCGGTATCTTCATAGATAATATCCAGTTCAAGAGCCTTTTGTATAGTAGTTTCAAGCTGCCCGTTTCCCTGGTGAAGATAGATATAACCGGGTTGATTTTTCGCCCCCCCTATAAAGATATCCTCATTTCCGTCTCCATCAAGATCTCCAATGGCCATTGCGGGCCCTTCCTGAGAAATTTTTCTCGAAATAAGGCCTTCAAAATCAAAATCATTATAGCTATTTTCTCTGTGAGACTCAAGCTTGTCATTGGGTACTTCATTGAGTAATTTTAAAATTTTTGTTGTGTTCTCAGCAAGGTATTTTTCTTTGGCATCACGCTGATCGAACGTAAGAAATTGATTGGTCTGGACATTTTCTAACTTCACTGTTTGATCATCTGGCCAGATCACGCGAAGAGAATCCAGGGTTTGGATAGTTCCCAAACCTATTGTCATCACATAATCCATAGATGATTGAAAGCCTCGCGATGGGATTAATTCCTGGAGAATGACAGAATTCTGATGATACAGTTTTACTTTGGTACCCACTGCAAAAGGATTTTTCTGATCACCATTAAATTTTAATTTGATATAATTATGATCGCTCAGGCTGTCTGAATTGTTCCTGTAAAGAAATGATTTCATGTTTACATTGTTGATCACCAAATCTAAATCGCCATCGTTGTCAAGATCTCCATATGCAGCTCCATTTGACAAACTCGGAAGGTCAAATCCCCAGTTTTTGGTTTCATTGCTAAACGTAATATCATGATTGTTTCTATAGGCATAATTTGCCTGAGGTGCGATGGGCATTTTATTGATGATTGAATCAATGGCTTCTTTTTTACCTGTAAGCGCCATGTTTTGAATGATTTCATTGGCAAAAAAATCGACAAAATCAAGATCTGTGAGATCATGATTGACACCATTTGTAACAAAGATGTCTCGAAAACCATCATTGTCCATATCAAATAACAGACCGGACCAACTCCAATCTGTGGCAGAAACTCCGCTGTAATTGGCAATTTCAGAATACGATCCGTTACCGTTGTTTAGCTGTAGTGTATTTTGGATATATTGTTGGTGAAAATCTTTACTCTGCTTGAGTTTAAAAATATTGTATCCTTCAAACTCCATGACTGATTTTACGCGTTGATCTCCTTCAGGAAGCATGTCGGTTATGAAAATATCAGCCAAGCCGTCATTGTTTATATCGGCCATGTCTACTCCCATAGCAGAGAGGCATAAGTGGGATGTCCAGTTTTTAATGTCTTCAGTAAAAGTGCCGTCCTGATTGTTGAGGTATAAATAATCCCGCTCATAAAAATCATTTGACACATAAATATCGGGATACAAATCATCATTTACGTCGCTGATCATGACGCCAAGGCCAAAACCGATAAGACTTCCATAAATCCCTGCTTTTTCGCTGACATCTGTGAATACTCCGTTTTTATTCTCAAGCAACATATCCCCAACGCCTTTGAATATATCGGGCACTCCCTGCCAGTCTTGTGCCCTGACCTGTCTTTGTTCTGCATAACCAAGGGAACTCACGGGAATATTGCTATTGTTAAGAATATAAGCGTCAAGATCACCATCTTTATCATAGTCAAAAAAGGTGGCATGAGTACTGAAACCCGTATGAGCTAAATTATATTGGGTAGCAGATTCGGTAAATGTAAGATCACCGTTATTGATATACAGGTCATTATCATGATTGTTGCCTTCCATGTTCCCCGCATTGCTCACATAAATGTCCAACAAGCCATCTGCATTGATATCAGCCATAGTTACGCCTGTTGACCAGGGTTTGTTACCTTTAATGCCTGCCTTTTCTGAGATGTCTTCAAACTGAAAATCTCCCTTGTTTAAAAACAATTTATTGGGGCCCATGTTCGCTGTCATATATATATCTGCCAGGCCATCGTTATTGATATCTCCAATGGCTACCCCTCCGCCGTTATAGAAATTTCTATATTTGAATATATTGAAATCTTTTTGATTAACAATTTCATTCATAAAATCAAACCCGGATCTTTCAGGAGACATCAGGGTAAATAAGGCAGGAGTATTGTCTGTCGCGACATCATCCAGCTTGTTCCCCGTCTCGCATGAGTAGAAATAGAGGGTTAGTATCAGAAACAGCACTGTTAATTTTTTCATGTGAAATATGTTCTTTTTTAGTTATTAATTTTTAAGAATAGAGGTGACGCATTATTTAAGGCAATGATCAGGTATTTTTCGCCATTTATTTCTATCTCTTTAATGTCTCTTGCCTTTCCTGATATATTTGGACAAATACCATGATCTGTTTCAAAGGACCCCTTAGTGTCGTTGATGAGGATCATTCCGTGCCCGGCATCTAATCTTCCGAGTTGGGTACTGATACCATGGTCATTTCCACCTATCAGGGCATCCGCAAATCCATCTTGGTTAAAATCATTGATATAGATGGTTTTTACCGATGATAATTGTGCTAAAAAGGGCAGTGAATGCATTTGGAATTGACCATTACCCGTATTTTCAAAGTAGCAACTCGAAAGCTCATTGACTTCCTTCCTAAGGGCTTTCTTTAGTATTTTATGATCAAATAGCTGCTTAAAGGATGCCTGGGCGAAATCAGTATAAGACAAATACTTTTTGTTAATGGATGGAAGCTGTTTTGCAAGGTCATCTTTTGAAGAAAAAACGGTTTCGACGCCTTCCTGATAATAGGTGAGAATGGCCTCTTCTTTTTCATTCTGGTCGAAATCGGCAATATAGAGTTGCATCGGATGTTTGACACTTGCCTTGAGTCTGGTATTGAGCCCCCAATTCCCGGCTATAAAATCCAGGTCACCGTCTTTGTCAAAATCGGCAGCCCGAACGGAGTTCCACAATCCGGAGGTATTTTCCAAATTCCAGCCTGAATCAAGGACCAGTCCTTTTTCTGAATTTAAAAAAATACGAATCGGCATCCAATGACCAACAGCAATTACATCAGGTAAATCGTCATGGTTAAGATCTACAATTTCGAGATCTTCAATCAATCCGATTCCTTCAAAAGACGAAGCTTTTAGGGTAGTTTGGTCAATAAAATTAGCCTTGCCATCGTTGTAAAGCACATAGTTTTTGGCTGATCGACCAAACCTTCGAGGTACTGCGTTTGAACCAATAAGCAAATCCAGATCCCCATCCTGATCCAAATCTGCAGCTTTTACCACAGAGGCATTTACTTCAATAGCCGGAAAGTTGGCACTCAGCTTAAAAGTTCCGGCTTCGTTCAAATAAAGCAGAGGCCGTAACCCCTGACCTTGAAGATATTCATTTCCTCCGGAAACGACTAGAAGATCCGGGTCCCCGTCATTATCAGCATCAAAAAACAGGTTATCGGTCTCTTCATTGTCTTTGTGCTGATCAAAATCAGCCTGCTCAGAGACATAGAATATTGAATCCCTGTCCTGAAGAAACAGCTGGCCGGATTGTTTTTTCCCTCCGCCGATATACACATCCGTTAAACCATCCCTATTGATATCAGCAACAGCTATTTTTGGCCCCTCGGCTCCTTTTGAATAAGGAATCAAAGGTTCTCTTCCAAATTCATAAGAAGGTGATTCATGGTGTTGAAAGTTCATGGATATGTGGGAAGGGGTCAGTGAAGTTGGTTTTTTTACCCCATCACTTATGGTGCTTTCTGAAGCCAATTGATGGTCTAAAACTAAAGTTGATCCCGCTTTGATGTTTTGAATATGCTGAAATCGCCCCCCCGGCCATACAACCATTAAAGAATCCACACCGTTTCTGACACCTATCCCAATGGTTAATTCAGGGGCTATAGCCGACAAATAACCTCTTGAGGTATAGTTTTCAAGATAAATAGACAAAGTGTCTGAAACGAGCTTTATTTTAGCTCCGATACCCATGGTATTTTTTTCAGGGCCTTTAAATTTTATTTTTATAAATCGATTTAAAGATTCATCCGATTTATTCTCTAAAACGAATGCTTTGGAATTAACGTTGTTCACGACAAGATCCTGATCGCCATCATTATCTAAATCAGCGTAAATACTTCCGTTGCTAAAAGAAGGAAGCTCCTCAAACCACTTCGCGGTATTATTGGTAAAACTGAGATTACTGTTATTTTTAAAAAAATAATTCGATAATTTGCGGCTTGGCAATTGGTCGGAAAATCGGAGTGCTTTTTCCTTCATACCTTTTCCCAGCTGTTCCTGAATTTTTCTGTTGGCTATAAAATTAATAAAATCCATGTCGTTTGTGGCCCCGAGAATTCCGTTGGTAATATATACATCTTTATAACCATCATTATCCAGATCGACAATTAAAGGTGACCATGACCAGTCTGTGGCCGAAATACCCGAGGCAAAGGCTGTTTCCTGGAAGTATTCTCCCTGGTTATTGCGCAAGAGCATATTTTGCATGTATTGCGGTCTGTATCCATTTTTGAGATATTGCTCATAAACCTCGTTATTGTATTCTCTTCCGGATGTTTTATATGATTTTAAATCTTCAGGGAGCATATCGAGTGAAATAATATCCGGCCAGCCATCATTGTCTATGTCTGCAATATCATTTCCCATAGAAAAATGACTGGTATGGCCTACGTAATGCTCATCAGCTGAAATGACCTCCTTAAAGGTTCCGTCTTGTTGGTTGATGTATAAATAATCGTTTTCAAAAAAATCGTTGCCCACATAGATATCCGGATATCCGTCATTATTGAGGTCACTCACCCCCAGGCCCAAACCATACCCGATTCTTCCCTGGTAAATTCCGGCATTTTGACTGACATCCACAAACTTGCCCTCCTGATTTTCAAACAGCATGTCTCCTGCAACTGAATCAATTTGCTGGCGTGAACTTCCTTTTCCATAAGTTCTGTTTGGATATACAGAATGATTGAGAAGATACATGTCGAGATCACCATCGAGGTCATAATCAAAGAAATTTGATTGAGTTGCAAAACTCGAAATGGCCAGATTATATTTTTCGGCTTCTTCTGAGAAATATGGAATGGAATTTTCATCAAGGCCTTGATTGATGTACAACAGGTTTTTTCCGGTGATGGACTCAAATTGCCCCACTTTGCATATATAAATATCGAGAAGGCCATCATTGTTGATATCGACAAGGCTTACCCCGGTTGTCCAGCCTTGGTCATTTCTTATGGAGGCAGGAATCGTTATATCTTTAAATTTTAGTGCTCCTTCATTCAAGTAAAGCCGGTCAGCAATTTGATTTCCCGTAAAATAAAGATCGATCAAACCATCATTGTTAAAATCTCCTGAGGCAACGCCTGCGCCATTGTAATAATAGATATAAGTAAGTATGTTCAATTTCAGGCTTGGATCCAGTTGATTTTTAAAATCAATACCAGAATTTTTTTTCAAGACAAATAGGGGAGCAGTGCGCTGTTTGCAGGAACCGAATAATATCAACACAACCAAGGAGGCTATAGTGATAAAAACAAACTTCCTTCCGTCGAAAACAATATGGTTTAAGAACTTGTAAATTACGTTATTCAAAATTGTATTTTCTAATTTAATTGATCCGTGTGCATTCTGATCAATTCTATTTTTTAGTTGTGCAATAGTATGAAAAAAAGCCAACTACTGCCGGCTTTATTTTTATAGAAGACTCAAAATAATCTATGAAATTTCGGCTAAATTAGGCCATTAATCCTTACTTTGCACCTAACAAGAGTTTAAAAGGTTTAAGCAAAAGTTAAAAAGGTTAATCAAAGATTAATAAAAGGGCACAAATATTTTCTCACCTGGAAAATGGCTAAAAAACACTTGTATATCATAATATTTATTGTTGCGATAATTGGTCTTTCTTTTATTCAGTATAAATACTTCCAAATTGGACTGAATCTGGCTGGAATTCAATTCAACCAGAAGATAGGGGAGACGGTTAAGGAGATCAAGGAAGATCTTTTCCAAAGAAATGAACTCACCTATTTGGTAGGAACAGCCATAGCCAAAGAAGATCTTAATTTTAAGCTGAGTTTAGATAGTCTTCAGGATGCTTCCATCTATTTTATGGACGACTTCTTAAGACAGAAATTACTTCAAAAAGGAGTTAAAATAGATTTTAGTTTTAATCTGTACGGTCAGGATTCAACGCTGTATATGCAATCAAAAAAGGTGTTTTCAGACAATGAAAAACTACTTAAATACCCTGTTGTCCTTGAAGGATACCTGCCGGATCTCATGAAGAGCAGAGTTGTATTGGAATTGCAATTTCAAAACGTAAACAGATATTTTCTCTCTCAATTAAATGGCCTGACCATCCCCAGCATCATTTTTATCGTCATGATCATTGTGGTAATTCTTTGGGTCTACAGGGCTTTTTATTTGCAGAACAACTTGATTACCACCACGAATGACTTCATCAACAATTTAACACATGAGCTCAAGACTCCGGTTTTCGCAATAGGGGTGGCGACAAAGATACTGGAAGAAAAAAGTAATGAAGATCAAAAACCATTGATCAGCCTGATCAGGGCCCAGGTAGATAAACTCAAAACTCAGATAGACAAGGTCTTGGAAATAGGAGTGATTGAGGAAAAGAAAGGCTTTGTCAAGCACGAGAAACTGGATATCAAGCCCATATTATCGAATATTGCTGCAAATTTTAAGCAGCAGGCAGCCTTGAACAATTTTACATTTAATAGTCGGATACAAGGGGATTCGTTGATGATTTTGGGTGACGCATACCATATCGAAAATGCGATCAACAGTTTACTTGAAAATGCATCCAAATACTCCGAAGATCATGCAGATATTTCATTTTCAGCTTTTACAGAAGGAAAGTATCTTGTTATTGAAGTTGCTGATAAAGGAATCGGTATAGGGTCTCAGGACCTAAATAAAATATTTGACAAATACTATCGGATTTCAGTTGGTGACGTCCATACCGTAAAGGGTTATGGTTTGGGTTTACATTATGTGAAAAGGATTGTACATTTGCATAAAGGGAGTATTGAGGTACAGAGTAAACTAAATGAAGGATCAACATTTATCATAAAACTTCCCTTGCTGTAAGATGGTTGAAAACAGGAACATATTATTGGTAGAAGATGATGAATCCTTGGGGTATTTATTATCAGAGTACTTGAAAATGAAGCAGTTTGATATTGTATGGGTCAAAAACGGAAAAGCTGCCTTGGAAATGATTCAAAAAGATTTTTTTGATCTTATCATACTTGATGTGATGATGCCCGAGATGGATGGTTTTACCCTGGCTAAAGATCTAAAAAAAGATTTTCCCGAAATACCTTTTATTTTTCTTACCTCACGATCACTGAAGGTTGATGTATTGAAGGGCTTTTCTTTAGGAGCAGTTGATTATTTAAAAAAACCAATCGATGAGGAGGAGCTGGTAGTAAGACTAAATACGCTGTTAGAAACCTTGTATAGATCAAAGACACAGGATGGAACGAAAAAAGTTAATGAATATGTTATCGGTGATTATATGTTTTATACAGAAAGGCACGAAGTGGTCTATAAAGATGGGAGCATTCAGAAATTGACCCTGCGTGAAAATAAATTATTGGACTTACTCGTTCGAAAACAGGGAGAACTTTGTTCTCATAAAGAAATTCTTCACAGCCTGTGGGGGCAGAATGATTTCTTCGCAAAGAAAAGTTTGAATGTTTTTATTTCTCATTTAAGGAAATACTTTAAAAAGGACCCTTCTATTAGGATTGAGAATTTGCATAATCAGGGTTTTATTTTTAAAACAGGAAAGATATAACGGGATTAAAACCATAAAAAAAGGCTGCCATTGGCAGCCTTTTTAATTCACTTCAATTATAGTTTATTAGTAACCAGGATTTTGCACTAAATTAGTGTTTGATAAAATCGCATTCGAAGGAATAGGATATAGTTCTTTGGTTTTGTCATTCACAGCTGTAGGATCTTTAAATTCCCAATCTCTGCCGAATTGACCTAAACGGATCATATCAGTTCTTCTAACGAATTCAACCCATAGTTCTCTTCCTCTTTCGTCTAAGATGGCTTGAGCATCAACACTAGCAAGAGGCTGTGCTTTTCTCAAATCCCTAAGAGTGTTCACCATAGCTGAGGCATCTTCACCTTTCCAAACCATGGCTTCAGCCTTCATTAAATAAGCATCAGCATATCTAAAAATGATTTGATGACCGGTAAAACCTCCGTTTACAGGATGGTATTTGATTGTTCTAATACCGGTTCTTTCATTATTACCTACCAATCCGGGAAGCTCTTTTGTAAATATCAATGGGTTTTTAGCACGATCCTGAAGTGGTTCTCCATCCACATTGTATTGTTGGCCTATAAGAAATCCATAGCCAATCCCTAAATTTGTTTCATCAGCATTGGTTTCATCCGGCACCCAACCTCTTCTTTCTTCTTGTCCGTCTCCTATATTATTTGAGTTCGGATCCCCTTCAAACAGGTCATAAAATTCTGCCAAGGTAGAAAAGCCATTCCATCCACCTCCTGTGTTATCCGGTGAAATCTGATTGTAATGCATTCCATTCCAGATTCTGTTTCCAACACCTGAAGCCATCCACCATATGGTTTCAGTATCCTGGTCTTCTTTAAAGATGTCAAAATATCCTTCCTGAAGCTGATAGCCTGAATTTGTAATCGCGTCAACAAGACTTATGACCTCATCCATATCTGCTGTTTCCGGTCCGGCTGCACCCACATAAACAAATTTGTTGAGTAGTAACCGGGCTTTTAAGAACTGAGCTGCCTCTTTAGTTGCCGTATTTGTATTTGCATTATTAGGGGCTGAACTGGGAAGACCTGCAATAGCATCGTTTAAATCAGCTAAAATAAAATCAAAGGCTTCGGCTCTAGAAAGCACCGTTGGCTCTATTTCAGGGCCTTCATCAGGCTCCCTAAAAGGTACCTGGCCATAAAGGTCCATTACCTGATACATAGCATAAGCGCGTAAAAATTGAGCCTCCGCTTTTTGTTCTGTGGAAGGATTACTTCTTGAATCAATGATTTCTGTAGCCAGAAACGCATTTTGATTCATTTGGTTCCATACCGTTAAAACATATTGGTGTGAAGGTGTCCAGGTATGTTGGTGCAAAGTTCTCCAAATACCATTATCACCCCAGTCAGTACCTCTAGTAGGAACTAACATTTCGTCAGTAGATACTTCCTGTAAAGCAAAGAAGTTATCCTGAGATTCCAAATGTCCTCTTAAAGCATTATAGACATTAGTAATAGACGCATCGACATTTTCGACACCATTAAATCCTTCACCGCCGCCATCACTTATGATAGAGTCAGTTTCTTTGATTTCCAAATCTGTACATGCCACCAAAAATACACCGGCTGTGATAGAAAGGAAACCTATTCTAATTAATTGTTTATTAAACATAATTTTCATGACTATTATTTTTTTAAAAAGATAAATTTAATCCTAAGGTAACCACCCTTGGTCTTGGATAGGATGTATAATCAATACCCGCTGTAGGAATACCATTTAAAAGATCGCCCCCACCGGGAGTCGTGTTAATTTCAGGATCCAAACCTTTATAATCAGTGATTAAAAACAGGTTTTGACCAGTTAAGTAAAGTCTCAAATTGTTGATTTTGCTTTCTTCTTTAAGATCGAATGTGTATCCAAGTGTTGCATTTTGTAATCTTACAAAGTCACCTTTTTCAAGAAATCTTGTAGAAACCGCAGCTTCTGCATTTCCAGCTTCTCCGCTAGTAAGAACATCAGGAGTTACGTTACGTGCATTTGCAATAGATCCGGCAGTGAAAAAAGCGTTTTGCGTATTGTTATAAACATATCCACCCCATTGACCGGCAAAGAAAAGATTCAAATCCCAGTTTTTATAAGTAAGTGACGTGTTCAATCCGGCGTTTGTAGTCGCAAGTGCAGATTTACCAACAAAAGACTGGTTATCACCAATTGGCTGACCATTTTCGTCAAAACCTTCAAACTCTCTTAAGAAATAAGAAAACAAGGGTTGATCCTGAGCCAGGATTTGAGCAAATGCTCCTGATAATCCCTGACCTCTAATCGTTCCTGCTGGAATCTGACCAGGGAAACCTTGAAGTTCGTTGTTGTTGTATGAGATATTAAATCCTACATTCCACGTAAAATCATCCGTTTGGAAGAAATCGTAGTTTATCGACCATTCAATACCTTCGTTTAAAACCTGTCCATCTAAATTACGGAAGAAAAACGGTTGTGGTGAAGGTTGAGCAGCCTCTACGCTTAGAAGTAGATCTTTAGTTTCTTTTCTGTACAAATCAAGACTTGTTGTTAACCTGTTATCGTTTAAACCAAAATCAATACCAAATCCATAGGAAGTCGTTTCCTCCCATTTTAAATCAGGGTTGGCAAAAGCAATAACCTCTGTACCAGGTGTGTCTACATTGGTATTTGATTGAATGCTAGGTCCTGCAAAACGTTCTCTACGAACAAAATTACCATGACCTAAACCATCCTGATTACCTGTAATACCCCAACTTAATCTGGCTTTTAAAGTAGAAACCTTATCTCCGATAAAATCTTCTTCGTTGACCTTCCAGGCAAAAGCAGCTGAAGGGAATACACCATATTTATTATTTCCACCAAATTTAGAAGAACCATCTACTCTCACTGTTGCAGTGAATAAGTATTTATCCATTAAGGTATAATTGGCTCTTGTAAAGAAAGATTGCAATTCATCAGTAAAATCATAGGTATCGCCCGTTACCGAAGTTACGCTTGTGTCAGCTAATCCAACAAGCGGATCAGTAGTAGGTGTTGGAAACAACCTGTTTATAAAAGCATTATTAGGTGCAAAACCATATTGTTGATACGAACCTGAAATCAATGCTTCAATTGACGCTGCTGATGATTTTAAATCCTTTGCCATTTGGCTCATGTCATTTGTGCCATAACCTCTACCGTTTACGTTACGACCCTGACGATTAAAATCCTGAAATGAATAACCTGCTAAAAGATTCAGTTTTGAGTTGTCCCAATCTTTATCCCAAGTCAAGGTAAATTCCATCAGTTTACTTTCTGTATCCAGATCATTTAAAGACCCCAGACCACTTCCAAATACATTATCACCTAAGTTCCTTGCCAAACCAGAAGTTTCAGCATGCCTTGTAGATGTTGATTTATCATATCCTAAGGTCAGCTTGGCAACAAATGAAGGTAAAATCGCATAATCAGCCGAGAAATTCATTAAAAAACGATCGGTATTTGTATTACTGTCTGTATAGGCTAACATGTTTGCCGGGTTAATCTGTCCTCCACTGTCGAAGTCAGGATCGTTTGGCCATGTTGGGTTTGCAGAATAAGACGCTCCCAAAAGGTCACCTTGAAAACCTGCACTACCACTAAGGGCTGCTTGTTGTTCATCAACTGTTGAATAGGTTCCCTGGAAACTCAAATTCAATTTATCGTCTAATAGACGTTGAAACACGTTCACACGGGCAGAAATTCTTTTAAGGCCCGAATTTTCAATAACACCTTGTAAATCCTGATATCCAAAGGTACCTCTTACAGAACCAGTGGCGTGATTATATGAATACGCTAAACTTTGGTCGTTTGAAACGGAACTTCTGGTTACAACATCCTGCCAGTCTGTGCTCGCTCCAAAATCCTGAGCAACAGGGTCACCTCCAAACTGCTCAACAGCATCAAGAAATTGAGAAGGACTTAATAGGTCATAACTATTGGCCGGTGAGGAAAAACTAACCGATGAATTAAATTCAAACAATCCTCCTTGTCTTCCTTTACCGGTTTTAGTTGTAATGATAACCACCCCGTTTGCACCTCTTGATCCATAAATAGCAGTAGCAGATGCATCTTTCAATACACTCATGCTCTCTATATCATTTGGATTCAGGAAACTCAATGGGTTACTTGATGGGCTTGTCCCGAAACCTATGTCGGATCCTTCTGCCGATGTACTACCTGCTGAAAGAGGCACACCATCAACCACATAAAGCGGGTCATTGTTCGAAGTTACAGAAGTTGTACCCCGAATACGTAAAGAAATACCGGCTCCAGGCTCACCACTTGATGAAACTGTTTGAACCCCGGCAACTTTACCTTGAATCAATTGTTCAGGAGACGCTATGGCTCCACCGTTAAAATCTTCGGCGCTAACTGAGGCAACAGCTCCAGTAGCATCTTTCACTGTCGTGGTCCCATAACCAATGATAATGACTTCGTCTAAGGCCTGAGCATCAACAGCCAGAATAACATCAATGGCTGACTGGCCATTAACCGGAATCTCCTGGGTCACAAAACCAAGGAAACTAAATTCAAGAATTGCATCTGAATCTACATTGTCAATTGTGTAATTCCCGTCAAAATCAGTTGAAGTACCGTTTGAGGTTCCTTTGACAATTACGTTCACTCCGGGCAATGGTCCTTCATCCCCCGTTACAGTTCCACTAACGGTTTGCGAAAATGCAACTCCTGCAAAAAGGAAAACACAAGCAAACATTAATTGTTTGAGTAAATTAAATTTCATAATTATTTTAAATTAGTTATTATTTGAGTCATCAACGAAATTCGAAATAAAACAATGTGAAAAAAATGAATTTATTAAAATTCAGGGAAAGATTCTGTGAATTTTCGAATTAGTCAACTTGGCAATGATAAATAAAATATTATGAAACATTAATGAAATGTTAATAAAACCATTCATTTTTTTACCGAAAACGTTTTCGGTAATAAGAATATTGATGAATTAAGATTGAATTTGCTGGATTTCCTGTTCGGATACATAGGCGTTAGCTCCATTTTTACTCGCCACTAAAGATCCCATGGCGCATGAAAAATCAAGTGCCTTCTGAGGGCTAATACCAAGAACAAATTGATAGACGAAACTGGCTAAAAACGAATCACCGGCCCCGACAGTATCTTTTACGACAACTTTGTAGCCGGGATTTTTAAAAAACCTTCCATTTTTATAAAAAATGGCTCCTTTTGCACCTAAAGTGATACATATGAAGGAAGTAGACGTTCGTTCAGAAAGTTCCCGGATCTGGTCTTCAATGGATCTTGATTCAATTTGCAGGAAATCAGAGACTTCTGCAAGTTCTTCATCATTAAGTTTGATCATATCTGCTATTTTCATAAGATCAAGAATGGATTCCATGGTATAAAACGGCGGTCTTAAATTGGCGTCAAACACCTTGAACTTTGCGTGAGACAAATATTCGAATAAGGTGTTCTTTGAAACGTTGTTTCTGCAACACAAGCTCCCAAAGATAAATGCATCTGATTTTGATATGTTTTCGATGTCACCTGGCTGAACCGAGATATGATCCCAGGCTACCGGTTGAGAAATGGTGTATGTAGCAGTATTGTTTTCATCAAGATGCACCAGTACATTTCCTGTTGGGTATTGGGTGTCAATTTGAATCATGGAATGATCAAAGGATTCCTCTTTTAAATATTCAATCAACCTGTCACCATCCTGATCCTGTCCAATTCGACTGATTATACTGGCCCGGGCTCCAAGAGAATGGAGTCTTAAGGAAACGTTTAAAGGCGCTCCTCCAATTACTTTTTTATCGGGGAATATATCCCAAAGCGTTTCTCCAAAACATATAATTACAGGGATCATCTTTTACTTATTTTTAGTAAGGATTTTTTCCAGTTCTTCCAAGGATCTACCCTTTGTTTCGGGCATCATAAACAGTACAAAAAGCAGCTGTAACACCATCATAAATGCAAAAACGGCAAAAACTGTCCCTGCCCCGATAGTTCCGAATAAGAAGGGCACAAGCGAAGGAATAATGGCAGCTAACACCCAATGTGTACTCGTACCAAAGGATTGCCCTGAAGCTCTTAACTGATCCGGGAATATTTCGGAAATAAATACCCAGATCACCGTCCCCTGGCCAATGGCATGCGAAGCGATAAAGACAAAAAGAAATATGGGAACTGACATGCCTTCCCACTCCAAAAAGAAGGCCATCGCTACCAGTGACAGAGATATGATATATCCAACCGAGCCAATTAACATCAGCTTTTTTCGACCCAATTTATCAATCAATGAGATACCAATTAAGGTAAAGACCATATTTGTAACACCTATTCCTATAGAACTTAAAAGTGCCGTGCTTTCACCCAAACCCGCTTCCTGAAATATTCTTGGGGCATAGTATAAAAAGGCATTAATACCTGATAATTGGTTAAAGAATGCGATCAGAAAGGCCAGGATCAAAGGGTAACGGTATTTTTTCATAAAAATATTTTCATTGCTGCTATGGTGGTCCTTCTGGCTTTCCTCAATATCTGCCATGATTTTTTCAATATCCCCACCGGGATTTAACAGCGTCAATACTTTGCGAGCCTCTTCCCTTTTTCCATTTAGCAACAGCCATCTTGGACTTTTCGGAACCGTCAGCACCAAAAGGGTATACACAAAAGCGGGAATGGCTTCCACGCCTACCATCCATCTCCAGGAATTTTCTCCAATATTGCTCAGTAAATAATTGGAGAAAAAGGCGATTAAAATTCCAAATACAATATTGAACTGATAAAAACCAACAAGGCGTCCGCGGTCTTTTGCGGGAGCGATCTCCGATACGTAAGCCGGCGCTGCCACAGTTGAAGCTCCAACCCCAAGCCCTCCGATAAATCGAAAAAAGGCAAACGTATAAGGGTCATTAACCAGGGCCGATCCTAAAGCCGATACTGTGTACAAAATACCGATCCAGATCAAAGTGTTTTTTCTTCCAATCCTGTTGGTTGGAATTCCTCCAAACATGGCACCGATCACGGTTCCCCACAGGGCCATGGCCATAACCACCGATCCGTGAAATACATCTGACGAACCCCATAAATTTTGCAATTGCTGATCTGCTCCTGAAATAACTACCGTGTCAAATCCAAAAAGGAATCCTGCCAGTGCAACAATAATTGACCATAAAAGAATTTTATTCATTGTTTGAATTTTAGATTTGCAAGGCAATGAAGATAAGCTATTTACTTTAATTGTAATTAGGGGAAATCTGGGTTATTAAGATCCCTGTACCCCGAAAACTTCCTAACCTTCTGGTTTTCTTTTATAATAATTGATTTTTTATCGTCGATTTTCTGTCATCTGTCGAATATTTTTCAGGGATGGAGATATTTGAGTGAATTTTGCAGCTCACTATATCTTCTAAAGGTATGTCACAGAATGTTGATAAATTGATCTGAGGCGACTGAGCAAGAGAAAACATAATCTTATGAACAACAAATTACAGTACACTGAAGCAGGAAAATTCGAAGAAACGAGGTTTGAAAAAATCCACAATGCTGTTTTCGATAATTCTGACGTCGCTTCTTTGGCAGTAGCGGAAGAAATTGCCGAGTTGATTAAAAGTAAACAGGCTGCTAATGAGCCCTGTGTTTTGGGTTTGGCAACGGGATCATCTCCTATAAACGTGTATGAAGAACTCGTGCGTATGCATGAGGAGGAAGGATTGAGTTTTAAGAATGTGATTACCTTCAACCTGGATGAATACTATCCGATGGCAAAGGATAATACGCAAAGTTACTGGTATTTTATGCATGATCATTTGTTCAATCACGTGGATATTCTGCCTGAAAATATAAATATTCCGGATGGTGAATTAAAGCCTGAAGAAGTTCATCAGTTTTGTATTGATTATGAATTGAAAATCAAAGAGGCAGGAGGGCTTGATTTTCAGCTTCTGGGAATTGGTAGAACCGGTCATATCGGATTTAACGAACCAGGTTCTCATTTTAATTCAGGGACCAGAAATATCACCCTTGATCACATCACAAGAATAGATGCAGCCACTGCATTTTTAGGAATTGAACATGTTCCAAGAGTGGCGATTACCATGGGAATCGGAACTATAAGAAAGGCAAAACGCATAGTTTTGCTTGCCTGGGGGATCAACAAGGCTTCGGTGATCAAGGAAACCATTGAAGGAGAAATTACTTCAGAAGTTCCCGCAACTTATTTGCAGACACATAATAATGTAACTTTTGTACTTGATGAAGGAGCATCCAGTGACCTGACCAGGGTAAGAACGCCCTGGCTGGTTAAGAACTGCATATGGACCGATGAATTGACACTCAAAGCAGTGGTCTGGCTGAGCAGTAAATTGGAGAAGTCAGTTCTAAAACTAACAGATAAGGATTATAATTTCCACGGGATGTCCAGTTTACTTGTTGAGCAGGGGTCTGCCTACCAGCTTAATATCAATATGTTCAATAAGTTACAGCATACCATTACAGGATGGCCCGGTGGAAAACCGAATGCCGATGATACAAATCGTCCTGAACGAAACACACCTGCAAGGAAACGTGTCATCATTTTTAGCCCGCACCCTGACGATGACGTGATTTCAATGGGAGGAACTTTCGATAGACTGGTGGAGCAAGGGCATGAGGTCCATGTTGCCTATCAAACTTCGGGTAATATAGCTGTCTCGGACGAGGAAGCCTTAAAATTTGCCGAGGTATCGCTCGATCTTAACGGAGGGGATTCGAGGGCAGCACAAATTATTAAGGATCTCAGGTCTAAAAAAGGATATGATGTTGATACAGAGGCTGTTAGAAAATTAAAGGGCCTGATTAGAAGAAAAGAATCTGTGGCCGGTACCAGATATGTAGGGATTCCTGATGAGCAGGTGCACTTCCTTGATTTGCCGTTCTATGAAACAGGCCGTGTGAAAAAGAATAAGCTGAGCAAAAAGGATGTGGATATTATGTGTGACATGATCAATAAGGTGAAACCACATCAAATATATGCGGCCGGGGATCTTGCTGATCCACACGGAACACATAAGGTTTGTTTGGATGCATTGTTCCTTTCACTTGCTGAACTTAAAAAAGAAACTTACATGGATGACTGTTGGGTATGGTTGTACAGAGGTGCATGGCATGAATGGGATATTCACGATATCGAAATGGCAGTGCCCATGAGCCCTGATCAGGTATTGAAAAAGAAACAGGCTATTTTCTATCATCAATCTCAAAAGGACGGAGTAATGTTCCAGGGAGATGATTCCAGAGAGTTCTGGATGCGTGTCGAAGACCGAAATAAGGAAACAGCCAAAAAATATCACAGCTTAGGAATGGCTGATTATGCTGCTTTCGAAGCTTTTAAGAGATACCATTTTTAAAATTTTATTTGAATAAATTTTGAAACCGTCTTTAGGAGCTTGATGAAAATCAATCTCTTTTGGCGGTTTTTTGATTCAGATTCCATTCGGGGACCACAAATCTAAATATATGAACCACAAACTAATTTTTCTTTTACTTTTTGTCATTGGATCTGTTCAGGGACAAGCACCGACTCATGCAAATCAGGACTTGCAATTGATGCCCTGGCCACAGGAAATTTCAGTGAATTCAAGTGATTTTATGATCACCCCTGAGTTTAATGTTTTTATAGATGGAGAAGTAGCAGCCTCCTCCAGAATTTTTAAGGCAGCCACCAGGTTTATTCGTTATATGACTGATAAATCGGGGGTTTTTGTGGTTAAAGGTTTTCCAAATACCAAAAACTCCAAGGCTTCACCTGCCTCTTTGCGTATTTATTTTGAAGAAAAGGCGGAGTTGGTTATGGGTATAGACGAGTCATATACATTAAGCGTTTCAAAAGAGGGAATTGAGATCCATTCGAAAACAGATGTGGGGGCCATGCACGGGCTTTCTTCTTTGTTGCAATTAATAAAAGTCAAGGAGGGGTCTTATGTATTTTCAGGAGCAGACATTAAAGATGAACCCAGGTTTGTTTGGAGGGGATTAATGATGGATGTCGCAAGGCACTTTATGCCTGTGGATGTTGTTAAGCGTAACCTTGAAGCCATGGCACTTGTAAAGTTAAATGTTTTTCATTGGCATTTAAGTGATGATCAGGGATTTAGAGTTGAAACAAAAACACTTCCCGAACTTTATCAACTCGCTTCTGATGGGCAATATTACACCCAGGAACAGATCAGGGATATCGTAAGATTTGCTGACGATCGGGGGATCAGGGTAGTTCCTGAATTTGATGTTCCCGGTCATGGTACAGCCTTTCTCACGGCTTATCCTGAATTGGGAAGTAAAAAGGGTATGGTTTACAGTTTGGAACGATACGCAGGGATTTTTGATCCGACCCTGGATCCAACCAATGAAAAAACCTATGTTTTTCTTGACAACTTGTTCAAAGAAGTGGCTCCCTTGTTTCCGGATGCTTATTTTCATATCGGAGGCGATGAAAATGAAGGAAAGCACTGGAGTGAAAATCAGCGCATTCAGCAATTCATGAAAGACAATCACTTAAAAGACAATCATGAATTACAAACTTTTTTCAATATTAAACTTGGAAAGATCCTTGCCAAATACGGTAAATCGCTGATGGGTTGGGAGGAGATCATGACCGAAAATATGCCAAAAACTGCGCTTATCCATTCTTGGCGAGGAATAAATGAAGGGGTTGAGCCTGGACAATCACTTGTGGATGCTGCAAAAAACGGTTATAGAACCATATTGTCGAATGGCTATTATATTGATCTTTTGCTCTCTGTTGAAGAACATTATTTGGTAGATCCCATGCCTGCCGTCCCTCTTTCAGAGGAGGAACGGAAAAGAATACTGGGCGGAGAGGCAACCATGTGGAGCGAGTTGGTGACAGCGCTTACGATAGATTCGCGTATATGGCCCAGAACAGCAGCCATAGCCGAGAGGTTCTGGTCAAACAAGGAGGTTCGGGATGTTGAAAGCATGCACATAAGGCTGAATTCGATGAGTCGCTTTTTGGAATTGGCGGGTGTGCAACATATGAGTGCCAAAGAATATATTTTTAGAAACATCGCCAATTTTCAGGATACACATGCATTGAGAACTTTGAGCCAAATTAGTGAACCGTTTAAAATATACTCCCGAAATGCGGGAGGAACCCAATACAAGAGCTATGCGCCGTTTACTTTGTTCGCCGATGCCTGCACGGCAGATGCAGTATCTGTCAGGCCATTTAGAAAGGCCGTGAATCAGTATGTTTCACATGGTGATTCTGGTTCAAAAGAATTGATTATAAATGATTTAAAAAAGTGGCAGGATGTTGACAGGCAATTGTCACTGATAGAGGCACAGGCCCCTTTGGTGAGCAGGATTCGTCCCTATTCGAAAAGGGTTTATGGGATAACGACTTTACTTCTCGATGGTCTTCAGGATACCGGGCTGACATCAATGCAAATAAAGGAACTGGAAGAATTCATCAATAGTAAAGAGGACCCTGCACTGAACCTGGATGTTGAGCTCGCAATTTCAAAAGAATTATTGCAGCTGGCTACATTTCTAACAAAATAAATAAAAGAATTTTTTATGTATAAGATCAAGATTACCCTGCTTTTTACCGGTATAATTTGTTTGATGGTATCGTGTTCAACGTCGGATAAAAGCACTGACTTCACGGCCGAAAACCTTTTTACACAAGGCATCGAAGGCCCAGCCGTTGACAGTGAAGGAAATCTATACGCTGTTAATTTTGAACATGAAGGTACTATTGGCATCGTGGATATGCAGGGAAAAGCTTCTTTATATCTAACCTTACCCAACGGAAGCGTGGGTAACGGAATTCGGTTTGATCGAGATGATACCATGTATATAGCAGATTATGTCAATCACAATGTTCTGTTTGTTGCTCCGGGCTCCAAGGAGGTGAATGTCTACGCGCATCATCCTGAATTGAATCAACCAAATGATTTAGCCATTGCTCCGGATGGAACCTTATACGCCAGTGACCCAAACTGGAAGGAGAGTTCAGGAAAATTGTGGAAGGTGACCGGTGAAGGTTTTGAGCTTTTGGAGGATATGATGGGCACTACCAATGGAATCGAGGTATCACCTGATGGCAAAAAACTTTATGTCAATGAGTCTGTACAACGAAAGATCTGGGTGTATGATATTGACAAGCAGGGAGCGCTTCATCAAAAAAAACAATTCTACGCCTTCAAAGATTACGGTATGGATGGCATGCGCTGCGATAATAAGGGCAATTTGTACGTTTGCCGATATGACGCGGGGGAAGTAGTGGTCCTGAACCCCGAGGCTGAAATCATCAGAGTGATCACCTTAAAAGGAAAGAAACCAACGAATATTGCCTTTGGTGGTAAAGACGGCAAACAATGTTTTGTAACCTTGCAAGACAGAGGATGTTTTGAAACCTTTATGGCTGAGTTTCCCGGAAGGGAATTTTAGTCCTTACTGCTTCATAAGCCTATAGCAATGTTTGCAATTAACCGGTTTTGATAATTTATAACTTTCGCAATCGATTTCGTTTAAAAGTTGACATTCGCATCAGAATGCAATTTATTATTATTATTTTTGTGTGTTTTTAAAATCAATATGAAGAAATTTATTAGAAAAGTTGCCGTGATGACCTCAGGGGGAGATTCACCAGGAATGAATGCCGCCATTAGATCGGTTGTGCGTTCATGTGCATATTACAAACTGGAATGTGTCGGTGTTTACAGAGGGTATCAAGGAATGATCGAAAGTGACATTGTACCTATGTCTGCACGTGACGTGCATCATATCATCCAAAAAGGAGGTACGGTTTTAAAGTCTGCAAGATCTAAAGAATTCAGAACTATTGAAGGCCGAAAAAAGGCCTATGAGAGCCTGAAAGAACACAAGGTGGATGCCTTGGTGGTGATTGGTGGTGACGGATCTTTTACGGGAGGGATGATTTTTAGCCAGGAATTCAATTTTCCTGTTATTGGAATTCCGGGTACAATTGATAATGATATTTTTGGTACAGACTATACCCTTGGTTATGATACAGCACTGAACACGGCGATGGAGGTGATTGATAAAATCAGGGATACGGCAAGTTCGCACAACCGTTTGTTTTTTGTGGAAGTAATGGGACGTGATTCAGGTTTTATTGCTTTGAATACCGGAATAGGTGCAGGGGCCGAAGAGATACTCATTCCCGAAGAGAATATGGGTCTTGAAAGATTGCTAGAATCTTTGGAAAAAAGCCGTCGTTCGGGTAAATCGTCAAGTCTTGTAGTGGTTGCCGAAGGTGATAAGACGGGTGCCAATGTGTTTGAGTTGGCTGATTACGTTGAAAAGAATTTACCTCAATACGATGTACGTGTATCTGTTTTAGGACACATGCAGCGCGGTGGGTCACCAAGTTGTTTTGACCGGGTTCTTGCCAGTAGAATGGGGGTAAAAGCCATAGAACTTTTATTGGATAGCCAGAGCAATAAAATGGTTGGAGTGCAAAATAATGAAATGGTTGCAGTTGATTTGGAGAATGCCGTAAAGGAGCATCACAAGATCAGCAAAGAAATTTTAAGAATATCTGATATTATGTCAGTATAAATAAATTTAATTTTAAAATAATTACGAAATGATTAAAATCGGAATTAACGGTTTTGGAAGAATCGGAAGACTAGCTTTCAGAATCGCTACACAGAGAGAAAATGTACAAGTTGTTGGTATCAATGATCTATTAGACGTTGATTATTTGGCATATATGTTAAAGTATGATTCCGTACACGGACGATTTGACGGAACTGTTGATGTAAAAGACGGTAAATTGATTGTGAATGGAAACGAAGTTCGAATTAGTGCAGAACGTAACCCTGAAGATTTAAAATGGGATGAAATCGGTGCTGAGTACGTAATCGAAGCGACAGGATTGTTTACTACCAAAGATAAAGCAGCAATGCACTTAAAAGCAGGAGCGAAAAAAGTAATCATTTCTGCGCCATCTGCTGACGCACCTATGTTTGTTATGGGTGTCAATCACAAAGAGCTTAAGGCTGATGAGAGTATTTTTTCAAATGCATCTTGTACAACAAATTGTTTAGCTCCGATTGCCAAGGTTCTTCATGACAATTTTGAAATTACAGATGGTTTGATGACTACGATTCACGCTACAACTGCAACTCAAAAAACAGTTGATGGCCCTTCATTAAAAGACTGGAGAGGCGGTAGAGCAGCAATTCATAACATTATTCCTTCATCTACAGGAGCTGCAAAAGCAGTTGGGAAGGTAATTCCTTCATTGAATGGAAAACTTACAGGTATGGCATTCAGGGTGCCAACCATGGACGTATCTGTAGTGGATCTTACCGTGAACTTAGGTAAAAGCGTTACTTATGAAGAAGTTTGCAAGGCCATGAAAGATGCCTCTGAAGGAGAATTGAAAGGTGTTTTAGGATATACTGAAGAATTGGTTGTGTCTCAGGATTTTGTTGGAGAAACACGTACTTCTGTATTTGATGCCAAGGCGGGAATCGCTTTGACGGATACTTTTGTTAAAGTTGTATCCTGGTATGATAATGAGTACGGATATTCAACCAAGATCGTTGATCTTTTGGAGTACTCTGCTTCTTTATAAGGAATACATAAATTATAAATCAAAAAGCTGTCTGTAAAGACAGCTTTTTTTTTTGATCCATATTCACCGGTATCCGTCATTTGTTTTGAATCCAATTTTCCTGCTATTTGTTATTATTTTTGGAAAATCTTTTCATAAATTTACCTTTGTTAAAATCTGACCTCGTATTTTACTTTGCAAGCATCTGAAATTCAGTATCAAAAAAAGTGAGTTTCACGGGTTCATTATGTTCATTAATTTCTAAATAATTCTTTATGGCTAATACTAAAAAAATAAAAGGCATCATTGCTATTCTTACAGGAGGAGGTGATGTACCAGGACTGAATCCTGCAATCCGCGCTATAACCATCCGAGCTAACCGGGAGGGTTTTAGAGTGATTGGATTACGCAGGGGTTGGGCTGGTATCACTGAATTGGTGCGTGATAAAAAGGCTGACAACAGTAAAAGTTTTATGGTGCTCACCAATGACATCGTCAATAAGGCAGGGAGAACGGGTGGTACCTTTTTGCATTCATCTCGCACAAAACCCAGTAAAATGCCAAAAGACCAGGTTCCGGAGCATTTACAGGATTCTTATAAAGATGAATTTAATGATCTAACCCCTGAAATTATAAAGAATTTAGAGTGGCTTGGGGTAGATTACCTTATCCCGATCGGAGGAGATGATACCTTGAGTTATGGGGTTCGTTTATATAAAGAAGGCGTAAAAGTAGTAGCCATACCCAAGACCATGGATAATGACGTTCCGGGTACTGATTATTGTATTGGATTCAGCACATGCGTGACCAGGACCATATCCATGACGAATAACTTAAGAACTTCAGCAGGTTCTCATGAGAGAATACTGGTCATGGAAGTTTTTGGACGTTATGCCGGTTTTACCGCAATGCTGCCTGCCATGGCAGGAGCAGCAAACCGCTGTGTGATTCCTGAACACCAATTTGATATCAAGCATCTTACCGAACTTTTGGTACAAGACAGGAATAACAATCCGAGTAAATATTCTGTGGTGCTTGTTTCTGAAGGGGCCATGTACAAAGGGGGTGAAATGATGTTCCAGAATTCTGAAAAAGATATGTTTGGACATGCCAAACTCGGTGGTATTGGTGATGTCATCTCTTCAGAAATTAAAAGTCATTCAGCCGCATTTAACAAAGGCAAAACCATAAATGTTATCAATCAAAAACTGGGTTATCTTGTACGAGGAGGTGATCCTGATGCAGTTGATTCTATAGTTCCTATGGCCTATGGTAATCTTGCCCTGGATCTGATACTTGGAGGATTCCACGGTAGATTGGTAGTGCTTAAAAACGGTCGTTATGACGATGTGCCTTTGGATGTTGTGACAACTTCTAAAAAGATCGTCAACATAGAAAAATATTATAATATTGACAGGTTAAGACCTCATTATAACCGATTTGAAATGAAGCCAATGTTCCTTATGGCAGCAGACAGCTAGGGAGTAATGAAGTAATTGAATTTGATTAGGCCCCGGAAGAAAAGTATTTACTTCCGAGGCCTTCGTTTGTGGCACTTTCTTTCCTCACCCACTCATTCCTCATCACCTCACTCCCCATCGCCTCACTTCCCATCGCCTCACTTCCCATCGCCTCAGTTCCCATCGCCTCACCTCCGAGACCCTCACCTCCGAGACCCTCAGGATATAAATTAAAACAAAACCAAGCGGTTTCAATGTCTCATTATTATCTATATTTGGATTGATGAATAAGATCAAGATTATAGAATGTCCACGGGATGCCATGCAAGGGATCAAAAGTCATTTTATACCCACTGTGGATAAAGCGAGGTATATCAATGCATTGCTGAAAGTTGGGTTTGATACCATTGATTTTGGGAGTTTTGTGTCTCCCAAGGCCATTCCTCAAATGAGGGATACGGCAGAAGTACTCTCTATGCTTGATTTACAAACAACTTCTTCAAAATTGTTAGCAATAGTTGCTAATGTTCGAGGTGCCGAGACGGCCTGCCACTATAATGAAATTGATTATCTGGGCTTTCCCTTTTCGATTTCAGAGAATTTTCAAATGAGAAATACGGGTAAGACCGTAGCTCAGTCACTGCTTGCTCTTGAAGAGATCATAAACCTGGCCGTAAAAAACAATAAGGAGGTTGTTGCGTATTTATCAATGGGTTTTGGGAATCCTTACGGGGATCCGTGGAATCTAGAAATAGTCGGAGAATGGACCGATGTTCTGGCAAGGTTAGGCGTGAGGATATTGTCACTTTCTGATACCATTGGGGTCGCTGATGGAGAGACCATTAGTTATCTGTTTAAACACCTGATACCCATGTATCCTCATATTGAATTTGGAGCGCATTTGCACACGCACCCGGATAGCTGGCACGAGAAAGTTGATGCGGCTTATAAGGCCGGATGTTTTAGGTTTGACGGAGCGATCAAAGGATATGGTGGTTGCCCGATGGCAAAAGATGAATTGACCGGCAATATGCCAACTGAAAAATTACTTTCATATTTTACAAAGGAAAAAATCACGACGGGGATTCATCCCTTGAGATTTGAAGTAGCGTATAATGAGACCATGAAGGTAATGGGTTGAAATGAAAGTACAGAGGTTAAAAGAGTATTACAATCAGCCAACTTCGTCAAAAGCACCAACTGCTGCTCCTATTATTCCGGCCTCATTTTTATTTTGAGCAGGAATCATTCTGGCCCTGATCTTGATCTGATCCTTAAATTTATCCAGCTTCTTACTGGCTCCACCTCCAATGATAAACAGATCAGGAGAAAGAATCAATTCTATGTGCTGGAAGTATTTATTGAGTCTTTTGCCCCATTTAGCATAACTTAGGTCTTCTTTTTTCCTGATAGAATCTGCAGCATATTTTTCAAATGCCTCTCCTTTATAACTTACGTGTCCTAGTTCTGAATTAGGGATCAATACCCCGTTAAAAAACAACCCGGATCCAATTCCGGTACCCAGCGTAATCACTACAACAAGACCTTCTTCACCCTTACCGGCACCAAAGTGCATTTCGGCTTCAGCTGCAGCATCGGCATCATTAATGACAGTAAACTCAAGACCCGTAACGCTTTTAAAAAGCTCATCGGCCTGAACTCCTTTCCAGTCTTTATGGAGATTACCTCCGCTGAGACATTTGCCGTGAAAAAGAGGTGTAGGAAAACCAGCACCGACTTCACCCTTCCAGTTAAAATGATCAACGATCTTATGCACGGTTTTTGCAACTGCCATAGGTAGTGCAGGCCGGGGAGTTTTTAGCCTGAATTTGTCGGTTATCATTTCGCCTGTTGTTGTATCAACAATACCTCCCTTGATTCCACTTCCGCCTATGTCTATACCTAAAATATGCATTTTACCATGCTTTTGATTGAGCTTCAAACTTAAGAATTTTATTCTAGAATAAATAAAAACAGCTCTGTGAATATTCACAGAGCTGTATGCATTATATGCTTTAAGTATACTTAGAAATGGATGCCTACTCCGATACCTCCGGCAGCAGTAGTACCACCTCCAATTTCTAAAATGATACCCCACGTATCATTAAACTTGTATTCAGCCCCCGCATGGAGGTTCAGGTTTAAATCATCTTTATTTTCATCTCCTGATATGACAAAACCTACATCAACACCACCCCAGATATCCCAGGGTTCAGCCAGCTTAAACAGTCTGTCAAAGTAAAAATCACCCCTGGCACCTATAGCCAGGTCATTGTCCCCACTAAACCAGATTCTGGCCTCAGGAGAAATAGTAATGTCTTGAGTAATTGAGAATTCATAATGTGCGGAGATACTCGAATTATTACCAAATTTCACAAAGGCATTCAGGGTATTCCCATGGTTTTCTTGAGATGTTTCCTGTGCGCTTAATGTTCCGGATAACGCAACAAAAAGAACTCCCAACAATAAGGTTTTACATAGTTTTTTCATGGTTAATAATTTTGAATTAAGAGGTAAATGTAAACATTGAAAAATTATTATTCAGATAAAAAAAATATTATTTTTTTACAATGAGATATTCATCCCTAAACCATTGCATTTAATTGTTTTACCATTAAAATAAAAAAGGGAATAGGCGATAGGTTTTGGTTTTATATTGCAAATAGGCCTGGCCAAAGTGACTTGTCATGAATTTTTCTTCCATTTGTATTTTCAGGAGCAAAACGGCTACCAACAAGGAAAACACCATGACATTGATCAACTTGGGTGAATTAAAAATGCCGGCACCAAAAAAAATCATCAAACCTGTATACATGGGATTCCTGATCAGGCGATATGGTCCGGCGCTTATTAAGGCAGCATTTATTTTTACTTCAGGCTGGATATTAAACTTGCCTAGCTTCATGACCATGACTGCCCAAAGCGAAAGTAAACATCCGCATATTTGGAAGATGAATAAAAATCCATATCCAAGAATATTTGTAAAAATCATCAAATATGCTAAACATGAAAATTGTAAAAACACCAAGATTTTAGATCGAGCTGACACCTGTTAAAAGTAGAGTTTTTTGGATTAAAAAGGGCTCTAAAGGCGCCATAACATGACATTTGTCATGTTATTTAAAATTATTCTAAATAAGCCATTGTCAGTTGAAAATTTCAATTTACATTTGCTCTAGATATATCTAATTTATAATTAATCTAAATAAGAATTACAAAATTATTTATTATGAAATGGAAAATATTTATTGCTGTGGTGATGTTAACTACAGTAATGTTTTCTCAACAGGATACCGCTCAGGATTCCTTAAGAGTCATCAACAGATTGATGTACAATAACCAAAGTAAATTAACAATAGGGGGATATGTTCAAATAGATTATAACGAGCCTGACGGGGGTAAAACAGGTAATCTTGATGTGCACAGGCTGGTGATGCTTTTTGGATATAATTTTAGTGACAGAGTCAGTTTTTTAACAGAAATTGAAATAGAACATGTCAAGGAAATATATGTAGAGCAGGCCTTTGTGAATTATAGTTTTAGTACAGCATTCAATTTACGTGGAGGTTTGATGCTTGTTCCTATGGGTTATGTTAACGAGTATCATGAACCACCCGTTTTCTTTGGAACAGAAAGACCGGGTCTTGACAAGTATGTTGTGCCCACAACCTGGAGAGAGCTGGGTGTTGGTGCCACGGGTAATTTACAGGACCTTTCTTTAAAGTACCAGGCCTATATATTTAACGGATTTATCTCTTACAAAGATGGAGAGGGTACCCTGAGGGGAATAGACGGATTGCGCAAAGGAAGGCAAAAAGGAGCTGAATCTGTGATTCACAATCCAAACCTGTCAGTCAAATTTGATTATTATGGAATACTAGGTTTGAAATTGGGTGTCGCAGGATATTTCGGTGAGACACAGTCTGATGACCCTTCTGTGGAGAATTCAACAGTGGGCGTTTCGATGCTGGGGCTGAATGCCTCTTATCTTTACCGTGATCTGACTCTGAGAGGGCAATATGTCCACACAAACTTATCTGGAACGGAGGCATATAATAATTTAACAGGAAAAGATCTGGGATCAAAAATTGAGGGCTTCTATTTGGAAGCTGGATACAACTTCTTACCCCTTATCGATAAAAACACAACGAAACAGCTGTCGCTCTTCAGCAGGTATGAAGCCTATAATACCCATGCTGAAACAGCGGGGGATCTCGATATCAACGATGCCTATGACAGAAATAATATCACCCTTGGGCTCGATTTTAAAATTGCTCCGGGGGTTGTGGTAAAGGCAGATTACCAATGGTTTAATGATGCTGTGCAGGGCACTAACCCTGATAATCAATTTAATGCCGGTGTCGGTGTAATGTTCTAAAAATACTATCTTTGGCCATTCTTTCTCTTTGGAAGGAATGGCCGATACTTATGAAATTATTAAGCTACATATTTGTCCTGACCTGTTTGAATTCTTTTGTGGAAATCCCGAAGAATTATCTCAAAAAGATTGATAAGGAAATCCTTATAACCTTTGACATCCCTTCTTATGACATGGAGCGGGTTGAGATAAGTGAGGAGGTATTGGATAAAATGTCTGTGAATTTTGACCCTGAGGGTTTCTACAAGATCACACAGGAGGAGGCTGATCTTGGGTACTTTTATTTCGGAAAGGCCCCAAGCAAAGCAGATGAATTTGATTTTATCGTCATTTTTGATAAGGATATGATCATTAAGAAAATCAAAATACTTGCTTACAGAGAAGATTACGGAGGAGAAATTAGCAGCAAACGTTGGCTGAGACAATTTGACGGTATCAGTACCAAGACCAGGTTGAAATACGGATCTGACATCATGGGAATTTCAGGTGCTACGATTTCGGCTCAATCTATGACCAATGCTGTAAATGATCTTTTAACCAATCTGTCAATATTAGCTCAATAAAATATGGGTATGATAATAAAAGGTTTATTAGCTTCCATGCCAAGGCAATTCAGATTATTTGTAATCTTTTTTGTGCTTGTCTTAAACCTTGGGTTTTTTACCGGATTCAATTTTGTGAGGGTAACAACCTCTATGAATGCCAGTGGGATTGAGCAGAATTATCTGGGAAATGAGATGGATGAAGATGCAGATGAGATGCATTTTAAAAAATCTGAACAGGAGGTTTTAACCTTGATCCACAACCATATTCTATCGTTAAGTTTGATCTTTTTTGTTCTTGGAGCCTTGTTGTATATGACCCACGTACCATACAAGTTAAAATCTTTTTTGTTGTTTGAACCTTTTGTATCCCTGATACTTACTTTTGGAGGTATCTATATACTTTGGAAAGGCGTTATTTGGTTTAAATACGTGATCATGCTCTCTGGCATGGCCATGGTGTTTTCACTGTTGCTTATGAGTGCTTTGATAATTTGGAGCTGTCTTTTCCCCAAAAGAACCGAGGGTTAAAGTCAAAGAGTTTACTTTAACAAGCCTTATGTTTTTTCTATCCAATTTAAAGTCGTAAATTTGCACGCAATTAAATTCTAATTGCGTTCTATGACTACTCCCAAAATTTTGCTTGAAGGACTTACCTACGATGACGTATTGCTGGTTCCTGCTTATTCAGAAGTTTTACCCCGTGAAGTAAACACTCAAACCAAATTCACCAAAAATATTATTATTAATTCGCCAATTATTTCGGCTGCCATGGATACCGTGACAGAATCAGAAATGGCCATTGCCATGGCACGTGAAGGAGGGATTGGGATTTTGCACAAAAACATGAGCATTGAAAAGCAATCTGCCGAGGTGAAAAAGGTAAAGCGATCTGAATCAGGAATGATCATTGATCCGATTACCCTTACCAAAGACAAGAACGTTGCTCATGCCAAATCTTTGATGCGCAAGTATAAGATTGGCGGGATACCGGTGGTGAATCATTCAGGGGAGCTTATTGGGATCATTACGAACCGTGATTTGCGATTTGAAAACAATAACGACCGGCCTATTGCTGAAGTAATGACTTCAGAGAATCTAATTACAGTGAAGGAAGGAACATCCCTTAAACAGGCTGAAATGATCCTTCAGGATCACAAGATTGAAAAGCTTCCGGTTGTAAACCCTAATGGAAAATTAGTGGGATTGATCACGTATCGTGATATCATCAAAGTGAGTGAAAATCCCAATGCGAATAAAGATTCATATGGAAGGCTCCGTGTAGCTGCAGCCATTGGAGTGACCGGTGATTCAATGAAGAGGGCGAAGGCCTTGATCAAGGAAGGTGTTGATGCTTTGGTCATCGACACAGCTCATGGCCATAGCAGGGGAGTAGCACAGGTATTAAAAGATATTAAGGCTAAATACCTTCATGTTGATATTATCGTTGGTAATATCGCCACAGGCGACGCAGCAAAATTTTTGGTTGAAGCAGGGGCAGATGCCGTTAAGGTTGGTATAGGGCCGGGATCGATTTGTACGACCAGGGTCGTCGCCGGAGTTGGATTTCCACAATTGTCTGCAGTGATGGAAGTAGCCGCTGCGATCAAAGGTAGTGGGGTTCCTGTAATAGCTGATGGAGGAATACGTTATACCGGAGATATACCTAAAGCCATTGCAGCAGGTGCAGATACGGTGATGTTGGGATCTTTATTGGCCGGCACCAAAGAATCACCGGGGGAGACCATTATTTTTGAAGGAAGAAAATTCAAGTCATACAGAGGAATGGGCTCCATCGAGGCAATGGAAATGGGATCAAAAGACAGGTATTTCCAGGATGTCGAAGATGATGTAAAAAAACTCGTTCCCGAAGGGATCGTAGGACGTGTACCTTATAAAGGAGAAGTATACGAAACCATGCATCAATTCATGGGTGGTTTAAGGGCAGGAATGGGCTATTGCGGTAGTGCTAATATTGAGGCACATAAAAATGCTAAATTCGTAAGAATCACGTCTTCCGGTATATCCGAAAGCCATCCTCATAATGTAACCATAACCAAAGAAGCACCTAATTACTCGAGGAGGTAATGATGCAATGCTTCAATCCTTGAATGCATGAATACATTAATGCATGAAATCGAACCCGCATGAAGGCAGGGATTCAGCGAAGTTAATTCTTCAAAAAACAACATTCTCCAATCAAAACCTTTGTCCTGAAAAAGGTTAATAGAAAAAAGTAAATAAAACATCAGGACGCTGGATTGCCTGATTGAAAAAAATAAAAAAAGGTTGAAGGTTAGATCATTATTTGATCAAACTTTCAACCTTTTTTAATGGGTAAAACCAATTAAAAAAACAAGTTAACGTCTTCGGCGCCTTCCTCCTGATACAGGTTTCTTTCTGTTTGGTTTGAAGTCGTCATTTCTCTTTTCGCTGGTATTTTTTCTTCCAAATCCTTTTGAAGACCTCTTGTTGCTTCTTCCCTTTGGTTTGGCTGTAACTTCAACAATCACTGAACGATTGTTAAATTGAGCCTCATTCATTTTCTCAAGAACATCTTTGGTGAAATCTTTATCTATTTCAAAGAATGAAAAACTTTTAAGAATTTCTATCTGACCAATCTCCACATCCCTTTTCTTCAGGCATTCATTGATCAACCCGATCAATCGGGCAGGAGTGAGGTCATCCATTTTCCCCTGATTGATGTAAAAGCGGACCAGAGATTCATCTCCCGGTCTTTTTCTGTCGCCTCCTGGAGCATCATTGTTATTTAAATCCCTGGCATCCTGATAATACGAAAGAAAGGAGTTGAATTCAATAGACACAAATCTTTTGATCAGTTCGTCACGATCCAGTTCATGAAGTTTCTCATAAATATCAGGAAGGTAATCTTTGATCTCTTTTTCGTTGACTTCAATATCGTGAATCTTGTCGATTAATTTGAATAGTTGGATTTCACAGATTTCTTTTCCGTTGGGAACTTGTTTCTGAACAAAATTCTTCTTGATCTTTCTCTCTATGGGTTTAAGTTTGTTGCGCTCCTTACTGGTAATGATAGCAACAGATATTCCTTTTTTTCCGGCCCTTCCCGTTCTTCCGCTCCTGTGCGTATAGTTTTCTGTTTGATCCGGTAATTTATAATTGATGACGTGCGTTAAATCATTAACGTCTAATCCTCTCGCTGCAACATCTGTCGCTACAAGAATCTGCAGGTTCTTATTTCTGAACTTTTGCATCACTAGGTCACGTTGGGCCTGAGAAAGATCTCCGTGCAACGCATCTGCATTATAACCGTCTTCAATTAATTTCTCGGCAACCTCTTTTGTTTCTCTCCTCGTTCGGCAAAATACAATTGAATAGATATCAGGATTTACGTCAGCTATTCTTTTTAAAGCAGGATAGCGATTGCGTTCAGATACCTGGAAGAATTCATGTTCTACGTTATCGGCCCCGACATTTTTTTGTCCGGCTGAGACCTCAGTAGGATTGTTCATATAGTTTCTGGCAATGGCTTCCACTTCTTTAGGGAAAGTTGCTGAAAACAAAAGGGTCTGTTTACTTTTAGGGGTTTTTTCCAGGATATTATCCAATTCTTCTTTAAAGCCCATATTCAACATTTCATCTGCTTCATCCAATACCAACCATTGAATGCTTTCAAGATTCAGGACCCTTCTTTTAATAAGGTCAAGGGTTCGGCCAGGAGTTCCTACAACGATTTGCACACCTCTTTTCAAAGGCCTGATCTGCTCCTCAATATTGGCACCTCCATAAACAGCAATAGTTTTAAGGCTTTTTAAATTGGTGGAAAATTCGTTAATGTTGTTGGCGATCTGAATAGCCAGCTCTCTGGTTGGAGAAAGAATAATCGCCTGGGTATTTTTATTATCCGAATCAATTTGCTCAAGTATAGGCAAACTAAAGGCGGCTGTTTTACCGGTTCCTGTCTGGGCAAAAGCTTTCAAATCATTTTTTGAACCCAGAATTTGTGGAATAGCAATCTTTTGAATTTCTGTGGGTTGTTCATAGCCTAAATCGGTCAATGAATCAACAATTGCCTGGCTTAAACCAAGCGTTTTAAATATCGACATATATTTTTTTTGCAAAACTCAATTTATTTGTAAAGCTCTGGTTTGCAAATAAATACTGTGTTTTATGTTTAAGAGTTTGCAAAAATACTACTTATTTAACGAAGTTTCCTATAAATTAATGATTATTAATGCTTTTCAAATAATAGTTAAGGTTGCTGTCAAGGAAAAAAACATAACCATTTTCAACCTTCCCCTGATTATTCACAATAATGGTTCTTTCCATATCACCTTCGTACCAGGAATAGGTTTCAGAGTTCTTTGCCATTTTGAACTGATGCTCTTTGGGTAATTTTTTTGTGGTTAGAAATTTTTTCCATTCTTCATCGCTTTTGTTTCGTTCGATACCAATAAAAACGACTTCCGGATGATGCTTTTCCAAATACTGTAGTTTTTCATTAAGTAGTTCCATACGTCCCAAATCGGAAGGCCAGAAATAGATAACAGCGTTTGAGTTTTTAATAAGACTGTTGATCTCTACCTCATTGTGATCTATATTATAGGCCGTAAGTTTTGGAAGGTCTTCACCACATGAAAGTTTTTCTTTCTGCTCAATTGATTTCTTTAATTCAGACTTATAGCTGTCATCGGTGCAATGCTCAAAAAAATAGGTATATACTTTTTCGTTTTCTTCTTTTGTCAGATGCTTGTTCGACAAGGAACCCCACACACCTTTTGCAAGCAATGAATTTTTTAACTCATCAACATTAATCCTGTCTTCAACAATTTTCATGAATTCGAGTTCAAAGATCCTGTTCTCAGGATCTTTCATTTTTTCATCGTAGGCCAGGTTGTATAAAAAATTATTGATAAAGGCCAGGTTCCATCCGTAATCAATCAAACCTTCATCGTTGAGCTCTACATGATCCCGGTAGGCATAAAAATCACTGCTTAGTTCGGGAGTCGTATCTAAGCCCATGATTTTTTTATGATTATAGGCATATCTTTCCTTATAAAAATAGAAAGGCACATAAATTCCTGTCATCACCAATTTATTGAAAAATTTGGAGGGTTTCTCCTCTTCGGTTGAAAGGAATTCATTATAAGCTTCCAGTTGTTTTTTGATACCCTCATCGATAACCTTCGTAAAGGCCGCTTCGTCTAATTTATAGTTTTGCTTAAAATTCTTTTCGGTAAGTTCCTGTTCAAGGTATAGGTTGATAAGGTAATTATTCTTTGCACTGCCTTTTCCGCTAAAAATCAATGACTCATCAAAATCCCAGGTATTCAGATATAGCAATAGGCTATCTTTTGGTTCTAGATAGATGTATTGAAATTCAGCTCCGTGTTTAAACGTATACAGACCCAACTTCAACGAGTCAAGTTTAAAAGAGAATTTATTGTGGTTATCTATCCTGGCCGAATCAAGTATTTTCTTTCCTTTATTCAAGTAAACATACTTGTCTTTAGGGTTCTTGATTTTACCGCCAAAATAAGTGTATGCAGTTTGTTCTGAATCATTACAACCAGAAAAGGAAAATACGAAAACCAACAGCACAAATAAGGTAAAAGGCTGCGAAAAGTAATTTTTTTTCAAATAATGCGATTTAGACATAATAACAAATGTACTAATATACCTCAGGGTGTCTTGTTAATGCCATGTTAAAAATTCAGCAGTAAAAAGTTAAAAATATCAAGGTGTTTTTTTTCTTTTTCATCAGTTTTAAAGGCCAAAATATTATGGGGTGGATTGGTAGTTAAATAGCACTATTTTACTTAGTTTTGCAAAAAAATTAAAAACACATGTTAACTGTTTCCAACTTATCCGTTCAATTCGGAAAGAGAATTCTATTCGATGATGTAAACACGGTATTTACCCAAGGGAATTGCTATGGTATCATAGGTGCCAATGGTGCCGGGAAATCTACTTTTTTAAAAATACTTTCAGGTGATATTGACCCGACTTCGGGCACTGTAAGTTTGGAAAAAGGGAAAAGAATGTCGGTACTTTCGCAAGATCACTTTGCGTTTGACGAATATCCGGTATTAGAAACGGTGATGATGGGTAATATACCCTTGTATGAATTGAAGAAAAAATTAGATGAAGTGTATGCAAAACCCGATTTTTCTGATGAAGATGGGATTCTTGCCGGTGAATTGGGTGGTGAATTTGAAGAAATGGGAGGTTGGACCGCCGAAAGTGAAGCTGCGAACCTCTTGTCATCTTTGGGAATAAGTGAAGACATGCATTATACTTTAATGTCTGACCTTGATGGTAAATCAAAGGTTAGGGTGCTTATTGCGCAGGCTTTGTTTGGGTCGCCTGATGTATTGATCATGGATGAACCTACCAATGACCTTGATTTTGAAACCATTGGCTGGCTTGAAAACTTTTTGGCCAATTATGACAATACAGTGATCGTTGTATCTCATGACCGTCACTTTTTAGATGCGGTTTGTACGCATATATCAGATATTGATTTTGGTAAAATGAATCAGTATTCAGGTAATTATACATTTTGGTATGAGTCGAGTCAGTTAGCCGCCAGGCAAAGGGCACAACAGAATAAAAAAGCAGAAGAAAAGAAGAAAGAACTCGAAGAATTCATCAGGAGATTTTCTGCCAATGTGGCCAAATCAAAACAGGCAACAAGCAGAAAGAAGATGATTGAAAAGCTGAATATAGCCGATATCAAGCCTTCAAGCAGAAGATATCCGGCGATTATTTTTGAGCAGGAAAGAGAAGCCGGGGATCAGATTCTCCATGTTGAAAATCTGTCGAAAAGCATTGACGGTGAAGTGGTTTTTGATAAAATTGACCTGAACCTGACCAAAGGAGACAAGGTTGTTTTACTGTCAAGAGCTTCGAGAGCCGCAACTGCATTTTATGAGATCATTACCGGGTCGGATAAGCCCGACTCAGGAGATTATAAATGGGGGGTTACTACCTCTCAGGCCTATTTGCCCCTTGAGAATTCAGAATTCTTTAAGAACGACCTTAGCCTGGTGGACTGGTTAAGGCAATACGCTAAAACAGAAGAGGAAAGAGAAGAGGTTCACATCAGGGGTTTTCTTGGTAAAATGATCTTTAGTGGTGATGAGGCCCTTAAAAAGAGCAATGTTCTTTCAGGTGGGGAAAAAGTGAGGTGTATGTTGTCTCGAATGATGATGAAGAGAGCTAATGTACTGCTCGTGGATGAACCTACAAACCATCTTGATCTTGAATCCATTCAGGCCTTTAACAATGCACTTAAGAATTTCAAAGGCACTGTAATCTTTTCAACTCATGACCACGAATTTGCGCAAACAGTTGCCAACAGGATCGTTGAGATCACGCCAAAAGGAGTGATAGACAGATATATGAGTTTTGATGAATACCTTGAAAACGATACGATCAAAGAGTTGAGAAAGAAGATGTACGAGGTCTAATGCTTCAATGCTGCAATGCTGCAATGCTTCAATGCTTGAATATGCGGGTGTGAGAATTTATGGCATATATCGAACTGAATTTTGTTTAATTTTTATGTAAACTTGTTTCAGGATAAGAAATTTCAGGGCAAGACAAAAAGAAACCTACATTATAGCATTGCAGCATTGTAGCATTATTTTCTGGGGTGAAATTTCTCCACAACCATTTTTAAATGGCTTTTATCCAGATGCATGTATATTTCGGTAGTGGTAATGCTTTCATGGCCCAGCATCTGTTGAATGGCCCTGAGATCGGCACCATTCTCAAGTAAATGAGTAGCAAAGGAATGCCTCAGGGTATGCGGGCTTACGGTTTTGTCAATTCCTGCTTTTGAGGTCAAATCCCTTAGTACCATAAACACCATATTCCGGCTGAGTTGCTTTCCACGCCTGTTTAAAAACAGTGTGTCCTCATATCCCTTTTGCACCTTTATCATTGCCCGAACGTGATCCTTATATGTTTCAATGAGTTTGATCATATATGAATTGATAGGTACAAACCGCTGTTTGTTGCCTTTGCCAATGACCCTGATAAACCCTTCGTCAAAAAACAGGTCAGAGATTTTTAATTCGATCATTTCGGTTACCCTGAGTCCGCAGCTGTACAAAGTTTCCATCATGGCTCTGTTCCGCTCACCTTGGGGCTTGCTCAGGTCAATTTGGGAAATGATTTGATTGATTTCATTCTCGGATAGTGTATCGGGTAGTTTTCTGCCAATTTTTGGGGTTTCCAGTAAATCAGTCGGATTTTCTTTTCGGTAATCTTCAAAAATAAGGTAATCAAAGAAATTCCTCAGGCCTGAAATCATTCTGGCCTGTGAACGCGGGGCAATTGTTTTCGAACTGGTATACACAAACCTTTCAATCAGGTCGGTACCAATCTCTACAGGCGATATGGCCACATGCTGTTCTTCAAGGAAATTCATGAGTTTTAGAATATCCCTGCGGTAGGCCGAAATCGAATTATGGGAAAGACCCCTTTCGATCTTTAAAAAATATTGGTAATCTTTAATGGCATCTTTCCAGGTCATGGCGTTAAGTGGCTTTCTCGATCAATATTCATGCGATTTGCTTATACGATGTGTAAAATTATGCTATTTTTGGGAACAAGAATCAATTATTCTTTGTTTCGGTGCATAACAAGCGGAACAGATAACCAAACAAAGTTCTAAAACCGGTAATTCATGAAAATCATCATTATCAACGGTCCTAATTTGAACCTCCTTGGAAAGCGGGAACCAACAGTTTATGGAAATAAAACCTTTCAGGATTATTTCAATCAATTAAAGGATCGTTTTGAGGACGTTGAACTGTCTTATTATCAGTCGAATATAGAAGGTGAAATTATTGACAAGATTCATGAAACCGGGTTTTCACATGATGGCATCATATTAAATGCGGCCGCTTACACACATACATCTGTGGGTATCGGTGACGCGATAAAAGCGGTGGAAACCCCTGTAGTAGAAGTTCACATTTCAAACGTCTATCAACGAGAGCCCTACAGGCATGTATCATTTATAGCACCCCATTCAAAAGGTGTTATAACCGGATTTGGGCTACAGAGTTACGAGCTTGCCCTTCGATCGTTTTTAATATAAAACCGCGAAAACGATTTAGTAATAAATGCTCAGTTTTAAGATAATTTATAGTAAATATCGGTTTTTATTGAACGGTATTTTTTAATTTTACGAATTCAAATTTTTTATAGCATGATTTTAGTTGCCGACAGCGGATCGACCAAAACAAATTGGATAGCGATTAACGAAAAGGGAGAAACTTATTTTAAAATTGATACGGATGGATTAAATCCTGCTGTGTTCACAAAGAAGACTTTGTATGACCGAATCATCACAAAAGAAGAACTGAGGGACATCAAGGATGAGGTAAAGGAAATCTATTTTTACGGTGCCGGTTGCGGAACCCAAAATGCCGTACAGTTTTTAAAAACTATTTTTGAAGATATATTTACCAACGCCCATATTGAAATATACGAAGACACTATTGCTGCGGTAAAGTCGCTTCAAACAGATACGCCCGGTGTGGTTTGTATTTTAGGCACAGGTTCTAATTGCAGTTACTTTGACGGAAAGGAAACTCATCAAAAGATAGTGTCTCTGGGATATATACTGATGGATTCGGCCAGTGGCAACTATTATGGCAAACAAATCATAAAAGACCATGCCTATGGCAAGATGCCTGAAGATTTGGCTATAAAATTCGAAGCTCAGTATGATTTAAGGCCTGATGTGATCAAGGAGAACTTATATAAAAGAGACAACCCCAATACCTATTTGGCTAATGTGGGCCGGTTTCTGATCGAAAACAAGGAAAGCGATTATGCCCAAAAGATCATTAAGGACGGATTGCGTTTCTTCGTGGAAAACCAAATTTTACAGTTTGAGGAAAGTAAAGATGTACCTATTTATTTTGTGGGTTCCATCGCTCATTTCCTTCAGGATGAAATTGTAGAGGTTTTACAGGAATACAATCTTACACTGGGAAAGATTGTTAGGCATCCCATCATGACCTTGGCTGCTGTTCATGCCAGCAAGCTGACAAAATAAGGGCTTTTAAGGGCCTCCCGTTTATTTACGGGCGAGTGCCGAGATCTCTACGCTGACGTCTTTTGGCAGTCGGGCGACTTCAACAGTTTCACGCGCAGGTGCCGTGGCTTCATCAAAATAGGATCCGTAAACCATATTTATTTTTTGAAAATCGTTCATGTCTTTTATAAAGATCGTGGTCTTGAGTACGTTTTTGTAGCTCATTCCGGCCTGCTCCAAAACAGCACCTAAGTTTTTCATCACCTGTTCGGTTTCTTTGGTGATATCCCCTGAAACAAGATCGCCGGTTAGGGGATTAATGGCTATTTGCCCCGAAGTGTATAAGGTATCCTCATAAAGAACAGCCTGAGAATAAGGCCCTATAGGTGCCGGAGCGTTTGGGGTTTCGATTATTTTTTTCATGAGTCATTGGGTTTTAAAATCTATGTTAAACTACAATTTATTGACAGAAACATGATATCGTTTGTGGTGCATCAAAACAATCTTCTGTCTGGAACCTTGCGCTGATCGTATTTCAGGTCACTGAGCGGTCCTGATTTGATACCGATAAAAAAGTAATAGGTGGCTCTGTCTCCAAATGGTACCCAGTTAAAACTAAAGCGCCAGCTGTCGAGATCCCTTTCAAAACGAAGTTGTGTATAAGTGATCCCGCTATTTTCGAAATCGTAACCGGATGAAATCCCAACCCTCCATTTTGGCGAGAATTCAATATTTCCTGATACCTGTAACGAATTTGCGGTGATATCGCTTTGAGCCCTTGAATTATTATAGGTGAGTGAATATCTAACGCGCATGTCCCATGGCATTTCGGTTTTGTACAAGGTGGCCTTTTTGACTTTTTCTTCGTCGGTATTGATTTGCTGGTTGCGATTGGTCAGGCTTTCACCAAACATATTTGAAGAACTGTCGAGGTTCGTATTACCACCGGAACCCTTTGCCCCTGATGATTTCTTGGCTTCCTTAAGATCTTTACTCGATATGGAATAATTGGCCGTTAGGTTGGCACCTGTAAACCTGAATAAACTTCCTCCGTTATTGATATTGTATATATTGATCCTGCTTCCATTGGCGTTTAGCGCATAAGGATCAAACGAAGCGTTTAAATTGATGCCCAGCTTGTTTTTGAGCATTTGGGTTCCGGCTGTCATTCTCAACGGACTCCAGTTCAACGAGTCTGCTGCAATATTGTAACTTGTTGAAAAATTCAGGTTATTTAGGATCTTTACTTTTCGCGGTTCATCATCTCCTTCATCTTCTTCACCTTCTTTTGCTGCTACCTTCGCTTCAAGTGTGTTGTTCACAGACAAGCCTATGGCACTGGAAAGCCCTCTTGTAGGCGCGCCATACAGGCCATTTTGAAAGCGGGAATATTCCCTGATATCATCAGGATCTATACTAGCCTGATATTCATCGTAATACTGACTGAAATCAGGACGGTAACTGTACGAAACAGAAGGTCTCATAACATGCCTCAGGGCTTGTATCCTTCCTTTCTTAAAGTTGACCATCCCATAAACCGTCGTGGTTGCCGATATCCCGCCCGAATACTCCCGGTATGAATCAAATCCGTTTACAGTATCGGAGACCACTTCATTTATATTTTCATCCCAATACCTGTCGATGGTTTTAAAATACCACACATCTTTATATACGATAGAAGGCGAAAGGCTTATAAATTTCAAGGCTTTGGCATTTGTACTCATCGAGATATCATGTTTGACTCCGGTTTGAGCCTCATCAAACATCTTAGCCGTCCCGAATTCTTCATCGTTGGTAGAAATCCGGTTTTGGGCGTTCATGCTATAGGTCACCCCAATATTTTGAATCGGATTCTTTTTTGATCCGACTTTGGGTGCAAAAGGATAGATACGATCCATATTCAGCACCAGAGAAGGCAGGTTCATATCGATGGATTCTGTATTTGTGTTTTGGGTATGCGTCATCGAAGCATTCATATTGAAGGGCGTTCCTACAAACTTTTTGTAATAGGAAACCGACGAGGCAAACGTATTCGTCAAATAATAAGGGGAGCTCGATTCGTTGATCGATTCCTGGAAAAAGCTGCTGCTACCAAAATTCACCGAAGCAGAGAACCTTGAATTCGGATTGGAGGTTGCAGACTGGCTGTGAGACCATCTAATAAAGAAATTATTTCTCTTGCTGTAGTCTGGAAAGCCTTTTTGGCTATTGATAAGGTTTTCGTATCTCAAACTAAAATTACCTGTAAATTTATAGCGAAGGTTGTAATTCGATTCGGCCCTAAGCCCCCAGCTTCCATTGGTATATATGTCACCTAAAATTCCCAGGTCAAAATAGTCGTTTACCGCAAAATAATATCCTCCATTTTGAAGAAAATAACCCTGATTGTTATTTTGACCCCAGGTGGGAATAACAAATCCTGAGGCCCGCCCACTTGTTAGCGGAGAATAAAAAAATGGAAGTACCAAAGGGGTGGGTACATCTGAAATCACCAGATTGCTCATTCCCCCTACAATCTTACTGTCGGGTACGATCTTTATATTTTTGGTCTGTACATAATAATCTGGTTTTTCCTTCAAAGAAGTCGTAAAACGCGCTTTATTGATGTAAAATGTACTGTCGTTTTCTTTTTTAGACACATCGCCCGTTATAATCATTCCCTGTTGTTCCGTTCGTGAATTATAGATGAGAGCTTTCTTATTCTCAAAATTATAGATCAGGGAATCTTGCGTTGATGCCTGGTTGCCCTGCACGAATTGAGGCCTTTGTACATATACCCCTGCCGTATCAAATATACCGGTGGCGATGGCCAGGCTATTCTTGTAATCAATAATGATCTTTCCGGCCTTTAGCTCTATATTCTGATAATAAAGTTCTGCCTCATCGTAGAGCGTGGCTCTCTGGTTGATAAAATCGTTGGAAATATAATCTTTTGACTTGTGTATGATATTGTCTTCAAGGTATTCGGGATTGATTTGTATACTATCGGTTTTAGTTGTATCGATAACTGCTAAATCAGGGCTATTGCCGTTTAAGACACGTAAACTATCAGTTCTATTTATATTGTTTTCTTCACCGTTCTTATTTTGTTCTACCTGCCCCAAGGCCACTTGATTTACAAAACAAAAAAATAAGGAAAAGAAAAGTAAGTATCTTAAATTTGTATACAATGCTATAAATAGTATTTTTGTAAAAAAATGTTACTTTTTGAAAGATACAAACTTACATATATTTTTTCAGTGGTATAAATTAATAAAGGAAAAACTAGAAGTATAAAAACCATGATGGATTTAGTAAAAAACAGGAACTATGCCGCAATTTTTACAGTGCTGATATGTGGATTTTTTTTAATCTTAGTTCAGACAAAAACCTATGCCCAGGATAATTTTACAGTAGTTTTAGATGCTGGTCATGGAGGAAAGGATCCCGGGAGACCTGCCAAGAACTACCTTGAGAAAGATATAGCGCTGAGTATCGTGCTCAAACTGGGAAAAAGACTGGAAGCTATAGATGATGTAAAGGTGGTATATACAAGGGATAAAGACGTTTTTGTCGATCTTAAAGAAAGAGGGCGAATTGCCAATGAGGCAGATGCAGACCTTTTTGTATCGATTCACTGCAATGCCTTTCATACCCAGGTAGATGGTACAGAGACCTATGTATTGGGCCTGCATGCGAACAAACAGAATTTTGAAGTAGCCAAGCAGGAAAACTCGGTTATCTTTCTTGAAGATAATTACCAGGAGAAATATGAAGGCTTTGATCCTAACTCACCTGAAGCAGTTATAGGTATGACCTTGATGCAGGAGGAGTTTTTAGATCAGAGTTTATATCTGGCAAGTAATATTCAAACCAATTTCAGGGACGTACTCAAAAGAAACGACAGGGGTGTAAAGCAGGCAGGGTTTGTAGTATTGCACCAGACCTACATGCCCAGTGTGCTGATTGAAACTGGTTTTATCACAAATGCTCAGGAAGGGGCTTTTTTAAACTCCAAGAGCGGACAAGACAAGGTTGCCGGATCGATCTTTAATGCCATCAAAGCCTATAAAAAGAATCTTGATGAAAATCTTGTCATAGAGGAATCACCTGTGGCCATTGTAGATAGTTCATCTAAAGTTTATCCCGGAATAGACTTTAAGGTCCAAATTGCCTCAGGAAACAAGAAACTTGAGACAAAATCATACAATTTCAAAGGATTAAAAGGAGTTGAGCGCGGAAAGATAGGGGGATCATACAAATATTATTATGGTAAGTCTTCTGACTATGATCAAATCGTGAAATTGCAGGCAGAAGCCAGAAAGGCAGGATATAAAACTGCTTTTGTTGTTGCGTTTAAGGGAGGGGAAAGAATTAACATGTCTGAAGCGATGAACAAGTCGCTTTAAAATAAATGGCACTTGAATTCGTTTGAATCCTGATTCTTGCAGGTGACAGGATCAAAAGAAACCGCCTCGTATGGGATCACCTGGTAAATAATGAGTAATATTGTTTAACTAATAGTACTATTTTGACCATATCAAGAGAATTGAAAACCGGCATTATCGCCGTTCTGATACTTATCCTTTTTGTTTGGGGATACAACTTTATGAAAAACAGAAGCTTGTATGACAAAACCCGAACTTTTTATGCTGAATACACCAATGTTCAGGGGCTGGCTCCAAAAAGCCCGATCACCATCAATGGATTGAAGGTTGGAACCGTTTCTGAAATTTCCTTTCATCCTGAAAAAAAAGGAATATTGGTTGCTCATTTGACTCTCAGCAATGATATAAAGTTTTCTGTCAACAGCGTTGCCCAGATCTATAGTCCTGATTTTATAAGTGGGAAGTCTCTTAAGATCAATATTGCTATTGATGAAGGAGAAATGGCCGTAGCTGGAGATACGCTGATCGGTATCGTCGATGCGGGTATTATGGGTATGATCAATGAGCAAATCGCCCCGTTGCAATCAAAAGTTGAAAGTTTTGTGGTGCATACTGATTCTGTGATGCAGAATATCAACAATCTCATGAATGAGGAAAACCAGAAAAATATAGAGGAGTCTTTAGCCAGTATGAATGCCTTGCTCCGAACGTTTAAAAGTACGGCAAGCAACCTGGACGCTATGACCGCCCAAGGGGGCAAGATCGACAGTATCATGATTGGTGCAAATAAGACTATGAACAACTTTGCAATGATCTCAGATTCTATTCAAGCTGCCAATTTAGGGGCAACAGTTGCTGAATTACGGCATTCACTGGAGAATTTTAATGTGATAATTGACAGCCTCAATTCGGGTAAGGGCACCATCGGAAAACTGATGCAGGACGAAGCTTTGTACAACAACCTGACCAACTCTGCCAAAGAACTGGAAGAATTGCTTAAAGAGGTAAAGGAACATCCCAAAAGATTCGTTCACTTATCGGTTTTTGGAAGAAAGGAAAAGTCCTATGAAGAGCCTGTAAAAGAGTAGTTAATAACTTGTAATAATTTTGTCTTCCTCCCTTTTTGATTATCTTTACTTTTAAATGCTGTAAAAGCAGTTGATGCTTTGACATTTAAGCCTTGTATAGATAATTGAGTATGTCTTATTTACCTAATATTTTATTTGCCTTATTGCTCTTTTCAGGGATAAGTTTCTTTGTGTGGAATATAAAAAAACTGAGCAGAAACATTGGCCTTGGAAAAAATATAGAACGAAATGACCACAAGGCAGAACGTTGGTCCAATATGGCTAAAATTGCCCTTGGGCAATCAAAAATGGTAAGAAGGCCTATAGCAGGGATACTTCACATTATAGTTTATATCGGTTTTTTGATCATTAATATTGAGGTGCTGGAAATTGTTATAGATGGTTTGTTTGGCACGCACAGAATTTTTGCGTTTGCAGGGGGGCTTTATGATTTTTTAATAGGATCTTTTGAGATACTTGCCTTTCTCGTCCTGATTTCTGTGATTATTTTCTGGATAAGAAGAATGATCCTGAAGATACCGAGATTTTGGAGCAAAGAAATGACGAGCTGGCCCAGGAATGACGCGCTGAATATTTTGTATTTTGAAATCGTGCTCATGGGCTTGTTCCTGCTTATGAATGCAGCTGATTATGCCTTGCAGCAAATGGGAGCCATACATTATGTGCAGGCGGGAAGTTTTCCTGTGAGTCAGTATATTGCAGCCTGGCTGCCAGAAAACGAGATGACACTTTTTTATATAGAGCGAGGTGCCTGGTGGTTGCATATTACGGGAATCCTGATCTTTTTAAATTATTTATACTATTCGAAACACCTTCATATACTGCTTGCTTTTCCGAACACATTTTATGCAAACCTCGAACCAGAGGGGAAATTCGATAATTTAGCTTCGGTAACCAAGGAGGTGAAACTGATGATGGATCCTGAGGCTGATCCTTATGCTGTGCCGGAGGATGGCGAAGAAAACGTTGAAAAATTTGGCGCCAGCGATGTGACCGACTTGAATTGGGTGCAATTGATGAATGCTTATACCTGCACAGAATGCGGAAGATGCACGGCTGAATGCCCGGCAAATCAAACGGGAAAAGAGTTATCACCTCGTGCGATCATGATGAAAACAAGAGACCGTTTGGAGGAAGTTGGAAAATTTATTGAGAAAAAAGGGGAAGCTTCGTTTAGGGAAGAAGGTGATGGAAAAACATTGCTGGATACCATTTCGGAAGCCGAAATCTGGGCCTGTACCAGTTGTAATGCCTGTGTAACAGAATGCCCGGTAAGTATTGATCCTTTATCCATTATTATTGATTTAAGAAGGTTTTTGGTCATGGAAAAATCGGCAGCTCCTCAAGAATTGAATATGATGATGACCAATATTGAAAATAACGGGGCACCCTGGCAGTACAGTCAAATGGATCGACTGAACTGGAAGGATGAATAGCCTTGCGAAAAAGATAAAGTTGAAGCGAAACTTAAATGTTTAAAATATTTAAATTAAATTAGTATGGTAATACCAACAATGGCTGAAAAAATGGCTAAAGGAAAGTCTCCCGAGGTCTTGTTTTGGGTTGGTTGTGCTGGAAGTTTTGATGACAGGGCCAGGAAAATTACCAAGGCCTTTGCAAAAATTCTGATAGAAGCAAAAGTTGATTTTGCAGTGCTGGGTACTGAAGAAAGTTGTACAGGTGATCCTGCAAAAAGAGCCGGGAATGAATTTCTTTTCCAAATGCAGGCGGTCACCAATATAGAAATATTAAATGCGTATGAGATCAAAAAGATCGTTACAACTTGTCCGCATTGTTTTAATACCTTAAAAAATGAATACCCTGAATTGGGAGGTTCTTATGAGGTGATGCACCATACAGAATTTTTAAAAAGTCTGTTAGATGAAGGTCGCATAAGCATTGAAGGAGGAAAGTATGCCGGTAAACGAATTACGTTTCACGATCCCTGTTATTTGGGGAGAGCGAATGGAATATATGAAGCGCCGCGTGACCTGATCAGGAAACTGGAGCTTGAGTTGGTCGAAATGAAACGATGTAAGTCAAAAGGATTGTGTTGTGGGGCAGGAGGTGCTCAAATGTTTAAGGATGCTGAGCAGGGTGAGAAGGAAATTTTTGTGGAAAGAACGGAAGATGCCCTGGAAACCTCACCTGAATTCATTGCAACAGGTTGTCCTTTTTGTAATACAATGATGACCGATGGAATCAAAAACAAAGAAAAGGAACATAGTGTAACAGTAATGGATATCGCAGAACTGATAGCCGATGCCAAAGATCTATAATAAGTACAAATAGAATATGCCATTCGTGAGAGATAAGAATTTAGTAAATATTTACGAGGAAATTGACAAGGCCAATAGTACCATCAAAACCTTGTCTACTGCTTTAAGGGACGAAGAAGAAAACAACTCCATACTAAAAAAGCACAGAATCATTCTGGGAATTGCGGCTTTGGTTATGCTGATCCTCTTCTTGTGGTCCTTCCTTCCAAAATCTAAGCAGTATAAACAGGAATACCTGATCAAGAACAACCTGAGTTTAATCGATACAGATTCGCTTCATAAGATTCAGAGAAAGGCTAAGCAGGTGGTCCTGATTGACTCCGTAAAAACCTCCTTGATCGATATGAGTATTGTTTACAGTATTCAAATCGGAGCTTATACCAACTTTAGTTCTAATCTGATTTCAGATGATATCACCCAATTGGAAGAATTTGAAGAAAATGGTTTCAACAAATTTTCTATAGGAAAATTCACAACCTATAAGGAAGCAGTTATGCTCAGGGATGATTTGAAACGGGTTGGTTTTAAAGACTGTTTTATTATAGCTAAGTCATATGGAATGCCCGTAGGGATAAGCGAAGCACTTCAGTTAAGTGGTGAAAAGTGGATTAGGGGAACCAGTAATTAAACAAATCAACTATTTTGTCAAAAGTAAGTATTTGGGTCAAGGCAGCGCGTCTGCGTACTTTACCCTTGTCATTATCAGGAATTATTCTAGGTTCATTTATGGCCGCATCAAAGGGGGTCTTTAACCCGGTGATTTGCGGACTGGCGCTTTGTACAACTATAGGTTTTCAGGTTATTTCAAATTTCGCAAATGATTATGGTGATGGTATAAAGGGCACAGACAATGAGACCAGGGTAGGGCCCGAACGTGCGCTACAGAGTGGTGACATCAGCCCTAATTCAATGAAAAAAGGAATTATAATCGCAGGAGCCATCAGTATTGCTTTGGCGCTGTGTTTGATTTTTATAGCCTTTGGAACGGCCTATATTTCTTATTCAGTTGTATTTATCGTTTTGGGTATCAGCAGTGTTATAGCAGCAGTAAAATATACTGTAGGAGATCACGCTTATGGTTACAGTGGTTACGGTGATTTATTTGTTTTTCTTTTTTTTGGTTTGCTCAGTGTTTGCGGTACGTATTTTTTATATAGCAAATCACTGGAATTCAGCGTTTTTTTTCCGGCCATTGCAATCGGGCTGCTGAGTGTGGGTGTATTGAACCTCAATAATATGCGTGACCGTGAATCTGATGAAAAATCGGGGAAGCGCACCATCGTGGTAAAAATAGGAAATGAGTTTGCGAGATATTATCACTTTTACCTATTGGGGGCCTCGTTTTTATTTAGCCTTTTATACACTGTTTTAAACTTTAGGTCTTTCTTCCAGTTCCTATTTGTGTTGGCTTTTATACCTATTTTAAAACATGCATACACCGTGTATAACAATAAGGATCCGAAGGAGCTTGATCCCGAGTTAAAAAAACTGGCTTTGAGTACTTTTTTATTCGCAATTTTGTTCGGAATTGGATTAATTCTTTAGCTGATATTTGTCAGTTGAATAAAAGACAAATAAGTCTACTTTTGTTTTTTAATTGATGATGAAGCAACTTATCATAACACATTTTCTGCTAAATTTATACTTGCTTGCCCTTGTACAACCTGCCCTGCCCATATTGGAATATCTGATCAATTATGATTATATCGTGAATGAACTTTGCGAGAATAAAGACAAACCGATTATGGCGTGTAACGGGAAGTGTTACCTGGGAGATCAGTTGGATAAACAACTAGATCTTGGCAAGGAGCATCAAAGCCCCATGCCCCCTGTAGTTGATTTTGAAAAATTCATCAGTCTTACTGACGATATCTCCTCTGAACTTCCCGCAAATTATGAAGCCCTTGTATTAAGGCCTCATGTTGTGAAAAACCTGAAGGAACTGTTGTTTGCTTCAACCCTGCTTCGTCCCCCCATTGTTTAATTACTAGTTCGTGTATGTGGGTCCTGTATGGACCTCACCCTGTGAAACCCTTCACAGACAAACCTATTTGTTTAAACAATTAACATCATAATGAAAATAAATTGCATGTTATGCCTGGCACTGCTATTATGCGGCTTGGCGGGATATACCCAGGAATTGGAAATCCATGGAATCATTGAAGATGAACATGGACAAGTAATAGAAAATATCATTGTAAAATTAATCGACCAGGAAAGATTTACATCAACCGATCAAAACGGGCAATTCGTCATCCTGGCAAAGGAAGGAAGCGAAGCCAGTCTTTCGCATCTGTCATACAGGCCTCAAACCGTGGTTCTTTCAAACCATATGCAAATAGTCATGCAGGAGCAGGCTTTTGATCTGGACAACATTATTGTAACCGCAGATCCCCTGGGAAACCTGGCCCAGAGCAGGATCGTTTACGATGACGTAAAGGCCGTTACCCAGCCCAGGAACGTCAGTGACCTGTTTAAAGACATACCCGGATTTGGTATACAAAAGAGAGGTGCCTACGCCTCAGAACCTGTATTCAGGGCTTTTAAATATGAACAATTAAATGTTCAGTATGACGGTGGGATGAAGATTCTAAACGCATGCCCCAATCGCATGGACCCCATTACGACTCATGTGATTCCAGAGGAGATCGAAAGGATAGAGATCGTAAAAGGTCCTTTTACGGTAAGATTTGGACAGAATTTTGGCGGGATTATCAACATGGTTTCAAAAACACCTGAATCGAAGAAAGACGGAATAAGCGGCACTGTTGAAACAGGATACGAGACCAATGGAAATAATTTTACCGGAAGGGGTGCTGTCATGTTTAAAAAAGAACGGTTCGATGTAGAGTTAAACGGATCCTATAGAAATTATGATGATTACACAGACGGGAACGGAGAGGAAGTACCTTCATCTTTTACATCCACAGATTATTCGGTTAAGCTGGGCATCAACCCAACAGACGAACAAAGGTTTCGTTTGACCTGGAGACAATCTTTTGGCAGGGATATCAAACACGCCGGATTACCTATGGATTCACCTTATGACAATAGCTATTTGATGGGCTTGGATTATAAGATCAGGAATATCAGTAATACCATAAGCAGCATTATGTTTAAAGGCTTTTATTCTAACGTGGATCATTTGATGACGAATGAAGAAAGACCAAATTTTATGATGACAGGAGCGTCATCAAATGTTTTTGTTACCACTTGGGGTGGTAAGGCCGAAATGACCCTTAACCCCGGTGATCGTTTAAGTTTGTTCCTGGGCCTTGATGCCAATATTATTGCAAGGGAAGGTGACAGGATAAGAACCATCAAGATCGTGAATGGCAACATGTTGCCCGAACCCATCATCAAGGTTGATAAAATATGGCAGGATTCTGAACTTAATGACGTTGGCCTTTTTGCGGAATCAAAAATCAGAACCTCGGATCGTTCTGTTTTTACGGCCGGTATACGTACTGATTTTATCAGTACCGCCATCAATGATCCCGAACAAGACTTTCTCGACCTATACGGCGGCGAGATAGACGACCAGCAAGAAGCAAACTTTAGCGGTAATATATCTTATGTGTACAGTTTAAACAAGACCATGCTTCAGTTGTCATTTGGACATGGGGTAAGAACTGCGGCAATTGTTGAACGTTATATCAACCATTTCAACATCAATGCTGATCCTTATGAATATGTGGGAAACCCGTATTTGAATCCGGAAAAAAACAGCCAGTTTGAAATCTCTGTCAATCAAAAGTTTGAAAAAATCGATTTGGGAGCCACCATTTTTTATTCGTTTTTAACAGATTATATTACGGCGGTGGCAGACGAAAGCCTGCCCAGAAAATTTATGCCCATGCTGGAGCCTAAATTCGCCAAACGATTTATCAATGTGGGCAAAGCGAAACAAGCAGGGTTTGAATTGTATTTCAATGTTCATTTCACAGAAGACATCAGTTTTTTATCCGATCTGGCTTATACCTATGGGCAGAATCAGGAACTCGATGAACCCTTGCCACAGATTGTTCCTTTGACTGGTCATTTGAGTTTGAATTATGACAAGGAAAATTACTGGGTCAATTTAAAATCGAGATTAGTGGCAGAGCAAAACAGGATATCAACGTCTTTTCGAGAAACTGTGACCCCTGGTTTTACTACTTTTGATCTTAGTGCCGGAGTTAAACCCTTTAAAGGTTTTTCGGTGGGTGCTGCCGTGCTGAATATTTTTGACACTGACTATTATGAGCATTTGAATTTTTCGTATCGCAACTCCGACCTGCTGAGTGGACGAATTTACGAGCCCGGAAGAAATTTCACCTTGTATATTACCTATAGTTTTTAGAAACTTTTATGTGAATGGCCGCGAAGCAGAGATTGTTTCGCGGTTTTATTTTTTATCTGTATTGTGTTGAAGGTTATAATTCAGTAAATTTAGTCTCTAAACCGGTTATTATGAAAATCACTTACTTGGGGCATGCTGCCCTTTCTATAGAAGTTGGTGAAACAACTATTGTTGTGGATCCTTTTATAAGCCCAAACGAATTGGCAAAAGACATTGATGTCAATGCGCTTAAAGCAGATTATATTCTTATTACACACGCACATCAAGACCATATCGTTGATGTGGATGCCATTGCAAAGAACACAGGGGCGAAGGTTATATCGAATTTTGAGATTGTAAACCATTATGCAGCCAAAGGAATTGAAGGGCATCCAATGAATCACGGAGGGAGCTGGCAATTCGATTTCGGAAGAGTGACCTATACCAATGCCATTCATACGAGCTCATTTCCTGACGGAAGCTATGGTGGACAACCCGGAGGCTTTGTTCTTGAAACGAAAGAAGGAAATGTATATATAGCAGGAGATACAGCCTTGACCATGGATATGAAGCTCATCCCTCTGCAATGCAAGATAGATTTTGCAGTACTTCCTATAGGAGATAATTTTACCATGGGAGTTGAGAGCGCTGTTATCGCTTCTGATTTTATTGAGTGTAATGAGGTGATGGGATATCATTATGATACGTTCGGTTATATCATCATTGATCATGATGAAGCTAAACTGGCTTTTAAAAATGCAGGTAAAAACCTGTATTTGTTACCTATAGGTGGATCCCATGATATTTAGAGTTTTCCTTTTTTTGGTAACTTTAGTCGACAATTACATATCGAAAACAATGAAGTATTCAAGTGAAGTCATCCTGAACCTGCCTTTAAAAAACAGTCACAGAAATCTCTCGACCTTTTTAAGGCTTTTGCTGAGGCCCGAAAATAGATAGATTCGTATAATCTTTTAGAATCATGGAAACTAATATGGTTGGCTGGTTTAAAATACCGGTTTCAGATATGAAAAGAGCACAGTGGTTTATGAAACTGTATTAGGGATCAAGATCTCAGTGTGGAGCAATTTGGAGACACGCTTATGGGATGGTTCCCATTCCCAAAAGATCCACAAGCCAGGGGAGCCGGAGGATCGCTTGTTCAAAATCTCAGTTTTTACAAACCCTCTTCAGATGGCATGCTTGTCTATTTTTCATCTGCTGAGATCAATGATGAGTTAGGCAGGGTTAAAGATGCAGAAGGCCTGGTACTTAAAGAGAAAACACTCATCAGGAAAGACATAGGCTATATGGCCCTTTTTTTCTTCTCTTGAAACTTAGTTCCATAAAAGAGCATAGAGCATTACCAAAATAATCATGATCGCAAATGCGCCTATGTTAAAAACCGGACTCGTTTTAAATAATGCCTTACTGATAGGAATTGCTTTCTCGTCATTCTTGCCTTTGTTTTGGAACAAGCTGATCATTACAATGACAAGACCTGTAAGGATTGTGGTGTATGCCATCTGATCCATCCAGGGAAGGTCAAGAAATACAGGGCTCTCAGACCATCCTTTAGGAGCTACCTTAAAATACATGGCGATTGGAATTGAGACCAAAGCGCCAATGATAGCAGCTTTGTTAGTTGTTTTTTTCCAGAATAGACCCAGCAAGAATACGGCTAAAATTCCTGGGCTCACCACGCCTGTGTATTCCTGAATAAATTGAAAAGCCTGGTCTATCCCTCCTAATAAGGGTGCCATAATACATGCTATGATCAGAGCGACTGCAGCCGAAATTCTTCCGGTGTTGACCATGGCCTTATTGCTTGCGTTCTTGTTGATATATTGTTTGTAGATATCCATGGTAAAAATCGTTGAGGTCGAATTCAACATTGAGGCCAGGGATGACACAATAGCGGCAGCCAATGCCGCAAAAGCAACTCCCTTTAAACCTGTAGGAAGAAATTGAAGCAACCAGGGATAGGCCTTATCTGCCTGTTCAGCCGAAGGAAGGTTTTTAAGTCCGGCTTCACCTAATCCGGCCAGTATGTCGGGGTCATTCACCATCACATAAGCTGCAATTCCGGGAATCACAACGATTAATGGAATGATGAGTTTTAAAAATGCCGCGAGTAAAATACCTTTTTGGGATTCCTTTAATGATTTTGCCGCCAATGTTCTTTGAATGATATACTGGTTGAAACCCCAGTAGTATATATTGGCCACCCAAAGGCCTCCAACCAGCACCCCAATTCCCGGAAGGTTGTCGTATTCAGGATTGGACTTATCCAGTATCATGGCAAACCGGTCGGGAGCCGCTTCATAGATGATTTTCAATCCTTCCAATTGACCTGCTCCTCCCGATACCGTGTCTAAGGCGAGATAGGTGGTAAACAATCCTCCAAGTACAAGAAAAACAACCTGGATCACATCTGTCCATGCCACAGCTGATAAGCCGCCATAGAGTGAATAAGCCGCGGCAAATAAGGCAAGGCCTATGACACCATAGATCATGGGTATGCCCATGATGGTTTCTAAGGCAAGAGAGCCCAGGTAAAGCACAGAAGCGAGATTTACAAAAACGTATAAAGCGATCCAGAAAACCGCCAAGATGGTCTTTAGGTTCGTGGAATATCTTTGTTCAACAAATTCGGGGATGGTATACAGGCCCTTCTCAATAAAAATGGGTAAAAAGTATTTACCAACAATAATCAAGGTAATCGCTGCCATCCATTCATAGGAAGCAATGGCCAGCCCAAGGGCAAAACCCGAACCAGACATTCCTATAAACTGTTCAGCCGATATATTAGCCGCGATCAAAGAGGCGCCTATGGCCCACCAGGGCAATGACTTGCCCGCCAGAAAGTAATCTTCAGCATTTTTTTCGTGCCCTTTTTTGTCTCTGGATACCCACAAACCAACCCCAAGGATCAGTACTGCATAGCCAATAAAAATGATATAATCGAGTAGCTCAAAATTTGCGTTCATGATACTAAGGTCTAATTGAGAATAAACTTAAACAATTTTGCTGAATATAAAGGATTTAGCCGGGGGCTAAAAGGTGGGTTCCTTCTGATAATGATACTTCATATACCGAACAATCCCTTTCGAACTTATTGCGATAAGCTAAAGTGGCCTTTTCTTTAAAGTCTTGAACGGCATTTTTTTTAATGATCGTAATTGTGCAGCCTCCGAACCCGCCACCCATCATTCTGGATCCTGCGATTTCAGGAACTCCTTTGGCAAGGTCAACCAAAAAATCGAGTTCCTCACAACTCACTTTATACTGGTGCTGCAAACCATGATGAGAAGCATAAATCAACCTGCCCAGAGCAGGGATGTCATTTTCCTGCATTGCCAATCCGGCTTGCTGAACTCGTTGATTTTCTTCAATGACATAAAGGGCCATTTGGTACTCTTCTTCATCCAGCACATCTGAAACTGTAAAAAGTTCTGCCGCAGTAGCATCTCTCAAGGCTTTTATGCGCAAAAGACCGGCAACTTTTTCACAAACCTCGCGCCTGTTGTTATAGGCACTGTCTGCCAAGCTGTGCTTTACGTTGGTATTGATCAATAGAATCTGGTAATCCTGAAGGTCAATGCTGAATTCTTTGGCGCTGATACTTCTGCAATCCAGAAGCAAGGCTTTGTTTTTCTGGCCAAACATACTGGCAAACTGATCCATGATACCGCACTTGACACCTACAAACTCATGTTCTGCCTTTTGGGATATCAGAATCATTTCGGTTTTGGTCAATCCTAATTGTTGGATTTCATTAAGTCCGTAAACCACGGCATTTTCCAACGCCGCCGAAGATGACAATCCGGCCCCTTCAGGAATATCCCCTCTTAAAACCAGATAAAATGGTTTTACTTTTTTACCGGCATCCAGAATCCCCTGAACAACCCCAAGCACATAATTTTTCCAACCGCCGTTTTCCAACGGGCTTATATGATTCAGGTCGAATTCATAGCTTTCGTCCATATCAAGGGCGTGTACAACACATTTTTCATTTTTGCTGTCGCCAAAAGCGGCAAAAATACCTTTGTCAATGGCTGCCGGAAAAACAAAACCCTCATTATAATCTGTGTGTTCTCCTATAATATTTAACCTTCCCGGGGAAAAGACCATCATCGGTTTTGTTCCAAAAGCTTTTTGAAAAAAAGATGCTACTTGTTTCTTTAACATATACGATATAATTTGGAAGCCATTAAAATTCAACTATCAGCATAGAAATGAGTTAGCCGGAGCTGAGTTGATGCTGACAATATGATGCAAAGGCGTGATAAAGTTAATCATATTTATTAAATGTACAATATACATTTAATAATACTTAGAAATCAAACAAAAAGTCTCGTCTGTCTTTGACCAATTTCGCATTTTTCTTGAACTTATATAAAAATGCACCTTTTTTAGACTGGCTTTTATCTTTCTTGTCAGTTTTTTCAAGCATGTTGAGCGAAAGTACCTTTTTTCTGAAATTCCGGGAGTCTCTTTTTGACTGGAAAATACTTTCATACAAAGCCTGAAGCTGTGGGAGGGTGAAGTAATCGGGCAATAAATTAAAACCGATGGGCTCGTGCCTGGCTCTTATTCTCAGTGCTGCTATTGCATCAGAGACCATGGTTCCGTGATCAAGAATCAATTCTGGGATATCATCAATATTGAACCATTTGGCATCATAATCTTCCACTGAAAGGATATCTATATCATCTATCCTAATCAAGGAATAATAGCCAACGGAAATCACGCGTTCAACCGGATCCCTGTCAACCGCACCATATGTTTTTAGTTGTTCCAGGTAGATATCTTTGAGCCCTGTGGATTCGAAAAGAATGCTTTTGGCTCCATCAATTATCGAAAGATCATTTTGTAAAAAGGCACCGATCAAGGACCAACGTCCCTTCAGAGGTTCCACTTTCCGCCTGAACAAAAGCAATTTGAGGTTTTTTGAATCGAAACCAAAAATGGTACAGTCGACTGCAACCAGAATCTTCTGACTGCTGTTGTATGTTAATGCGGGATCAATTAGTTTCATATTGTAAAATGCTCACGATACAGTAAAGATACTATTTTATACATGCAGACGGCCCTTAAAATTTGTTTTATCCCCTTTAACCATTACGATCTCCATTTTCTATTCAAAGACGAACTTATACATTTTTTATTCAATCACCGCCGTTTTAGGAAAGGTTTGAACACTAGAACTAAAATGAAGTTAACATTAATTTGTTCGGTTGAGATTGTTAAAAAATAAGTTTCTCGTTTAATTGGATTGTTCGGTATGCTATTAAAAAAATTAATCCAGAAGTTTGGAGATAAAAAACAACAGCATTTTCTCCACTTCTTCCTTCTGTCCTGCTTTATTATCAATATCCGTAAGCCTTGGAAGGTGATCTGCAAAATAAAAATGAGTGTTTGTCATTTCAAATAAATTACTGGCCAGGGCATGTGGATATGGAAAGTTCGGTTTGATCTCAAGAATCACCTCAGCCACGGATGAAACCATCTCTTTGTAGTTGAGAAAAAACCCTTTGTTGTTTTCTTCATCAACGCCCTTGGTATGATACACTTTTGTGCTTTCGGCGATGACCAGGTTGTGGAGCGAAGATTCATTGACATAATCAATAGCAGGGTTCTCTTCACTAATCAAAACAAAGGTATGTATGATAATTTCCAGTTTCTTTTTAGGATCTTCGACGTTGAAGGTCTTGATCTGAATCATATAATTCAACCATTCCCAGTACCACGAGACCAGATATGTCAAAAGCAGGTGCTTGTTCTCAAAATATCTGTAAATAGATGCCTCGGTTGATTTCATTTCCTCAGCCAGTTTCTTAAAATTGAACTGTTCAAAACCGATTTCATCAATCAATAATATACTGTGTTTGATGATACGTTTGCCCAATTCAGATTGCTGAGGATCTTTAATATAGAGTCCGGGATTTAATGAAATGCTAACATTTACGGCCATTGAAAGACGATTTAACGGATACTAAAAGTCAAAGTTAAGTAATTAATGCTAATACTATTACAATATTGATTAATATTTTAACTAACATAAAAGATAGCAACACTATTATAATCAATAATATTGTTATATTTGTTCTGTCAAAACACAAACAACATGGAAAAAACAGGATTTTTTAGCAATTTGAAAAGTGATTTTCCGGCAAGTATTGTCGTATTTTTTGTAGCCCTACCCTTGTGCCTCGGAATTGCCCTTGCAAGCGGGGCTCCACTTTTTTCCGGTTTGATAGCCGGTATCATAGGAGGAATAGTCGTTGGAGCCTTGAGTGGTTCCAAAATCGGTGTGAGTGGCCCGGCCGCAGGTCTTGCAGCCATTGTGTTTACTTCAATCGGTACACTTGGCGGTTTCGAAAATTTTTTGGTAGCTGTTGTTTTGGGAGGAATTATTCAACTGATCTTCGGGCTTTTAAGAGCAGGTGTAATCGGCTATTATTTTCCTTCATCAGTCATAAAAGGGATGCTTACCGGTATCGGGATCATCATTATCTTAAAACAGATTCCGCATTTTGTAGGTTACGATGCAGACCCTGAGGGTGATTTTGCTTTTTTACAGGTAGACGGGCAAAACACCTTTTCTGAAATCTTTACATCTTTGGATTTTATTCAACCCGGCTCAGCACTGATCGGGCTCATAGGGCTTGCTATTTTGCTGCTTTGGGAGAATGTACTGGCTAAAAAAGCCAAAATATTTCAGATAATTCAAGGCCCGTTAGTGGCTGTAATTGTCGGAATTGTATTTTTTGCCGTGATGGGTTCAAACAATTCGTTAAGTATTTCTTCGACACATTTGGTAAGTGTTCCTGTACCTGATGACTTTTCGTCATTTTTGTCTCAATTTAGGTTTCCTAATTTTGCGGCCATCGCCAATACTGAGGTTTGGGTAGTAGGTTTTACCATTGCCCTGGTGGCCAGTTTGGAAACCCTGTTGTGTGTTGAAGCGACAGATAAGCTCGATCCGCATAAGAATGTAACCCCTACCAATAGAGAACTCCTTGCTCAGGGAACCGGTAACATCATTTCGGGTTTGATCGGAGGATTGCCTATCACACAGGTAATCGTAAGAAGTTCAGCAAATATTCAGTCTGGAGGCAGAACCAAGATGTCTGCCATCATTCATGGTTTATTTTTATTGATATCGGTAATTTTGATCCCGAATTTGCTAAATATGATTCCATTGTCTGTTCTGGCAGCCATTTTATTGGTTGTAGGTTTTAAACTGGCAAAACCGGGCTTGTTTAAATCCATGTATCAATTGGGTTGGAAGCAGTTTGTTCCATTTATTGTGACAGTGGTGGGAATCATTTTTACCGACTTATTGGTGGGTATTGGATTAGGCCTTTTGGTTGGCATCATTGTAATTCTCTTTAAGAGTTACCAGAATTCTCATTTTCTCCACAAGGAAGGTGAAGATGTGGATGATGGAAAAGTAAAAATGACCTTGGCAGAAGAGGTAACCTTCTTTAACAAGGGTGCCATTTTAAATGAATTGGATAGATTACCGCACGATTCAGCCTTAGAACTCGACGTGACCAACACCAAATATCTGGACAATGATATCATTGAGATCCTGGATGATTTTATCCATAAAGCGGAGGAAAGAAATATTTCTATTAAATTGATTTCCGAAAGGGGTGTCGTTGTGAATCCGGAAAGTTTTTTCAAATTTTTCAACGACAAACGCAAAGCAAGTTAATCTTATAAACCAATCTTATGAAAGCACATACTAAAGAAACCCAGGCATCAATGACTCCTGAAAAGGCAATAGCTTTTTTAAAGGAAGGAAATCTTAGATTTCAAAACAATTTAAGGGCCAACAGGAACCTGCTGGAGCAAGTGAGGGATACAAGGCAGGGACAATTTCCTTTCGCCACAATTTTGAGCTGTATAGATTCACGCATACCTGCAGAAATGGTTTTTGATCAGGGTATAGGTGATTTGTTCAGTATCAGGATTGCCGGAAATTTTATAAATGATGATATCCTGGGAAGTATGGAATTTGCCTGTAAACTTGCAGGGTCGAAGATAGTTGTGGTCTTGGGCCACACCTCTTGCGGTGCCGTTAAAGGGGCCTGTGACGGAGCAGAATTAGGTAAACTGACAGGTATGCTCAATAAGATTAAACCTGCTGTTAAGGCTGTTGTGCATCCTTCTGAAGCCTCTGAGAGAACTTCGGCAAATCTTGATTTTGTGAATGAAGTGGCTGAAAAAAATGTAGATTTTTCTATTGAAGGAATCAGAGCAGGAAGTGATGTTCTGGCTGAGATGGAGAAAAATGGCGAAATTCTTATCGTTGGGGCCATGTATGATGTTGCCACAGGTAAAGTAACATTCTTTGATTGATTCTAATCAGAATCAATGCCGCGCTTGATGAAAATCATTGCAAGATTACTGTTTGATTTATAATTTCAATTGAAATTTTAAATCATTTGAGATGAATCCCGGGAAACAGGAATCAGAGGTTTTGGCAAATGACGCCAAAAAAGTCTTCAGAAAATTAGGAACTTGCTCTCGCACTTTTTTTTATTTATTGAACCGTGAATTCGGCAATGCCCTTGAAATTGAGGAACGCGCCGCCGACCCATTGGCCGGAGGAATCATGCAGCAGGGTTATCAGTGTGGTATGTTGTGGGGGGCATCCTTAGCTGTTGGAGCCGAGGCTTATAAAACCTGTAGCCATTTGTCTCAGGCTATTTCGGTATCTGTAGAGGCTACAAGACTCCTTCTGGATGATTTTGAAAAGCATGAAGGCACTACGCAATGCAGAGAAATCACTAATTGTGATTTTAAGAATAAGCTGAGTTTTGCAAGATATGTATTGAGCGGACGTTTTTTACATTGTTTTCAGTTGGCAGAAGATTGGGCCCCAAAAGCTGTTGAAAAGGCCAGAAAGGGCTTAAAAGGGAAACCCCATAATTTTGAAGAAACGATGAGTTGCGCTACAGAAGTGGCACGAAGAATGGGGGCGACAGAAAAGGAGATGGTCATGGTGGCAGGATTCGCCGGAGGCCTGGGTCTTAGCGGGAGCGGCTGCGGAGCCTTAAGCGCTGCTATTTGGATGAATGCACTTTCATGGTGCCGTGAACATAAGAAAGGGTCGGCAGCCAAGGATCCTGAGGCCAAAGAAATAGTAGGTGATTTTAGTTTTCTTACAGATAACAAGTTTTTATGTAAAGACATCAGCCAGACCGTGTTTAATTCTCTAAGTGATCATACCAACTACCTTAAAAATGGAGGTTGTGGCGAATTGATAGAGGAATTGAGTGAGGTTTGACCTTATTTAAAAGTCGCTTTGAATTTATTTTAAATATTCGTCTGATTCCCGGAATCATGCCTATCCAGAATAAATAAAAATCAGGATTTATGTTAATTTCTTGAAATAAATTTAATAGTTTTATAACTGTGAATATGCTTAATATTTCTCTCCTATATACATATCAACGTATACATAGCGTCTGTAAATTCAAGATGAATTGATGTTGTGCCGGAATGTGTAAAGTTTGTTTTATTATGATTTAAATTTAAAATCTTTACAGAAAGCCATCATATATTGTTTGATGGGCAAGTAATTCACAACTTTTTGAGAGCCGGTGTTTTGGAAGATTTCTTGAATTACTTTTTGCCGGCTACAGCTTGTAACTCGGTGAGGCAAAGCCATCTCTAATGCCATCTTAGACTAAACATAATATTTATTGGTCCGGGTTTGTAAAATCAACAAATTACCATAGGGTTTTTCCACAATCAATCATATATGGAGTAACAAGCATCCAGTTTATCTGTTTATAATTCACCAACACAAATTCTGAACATGTGGGTCTATACCAACGAATGACGGAGCAGTATATATTACCTGAGCAATTGCAATTGAAAACAAAAACTATAATTTATCCATATCACAGGATTCTTTCTAATATAGTATATTGGCGAATTCAATATAACAAATTCGCTGCAAGGCGAACAGACAAAATCGAAAAACAGTAATAATGACAAAAAAATCAAATGTCGAAGTAAGATATGCTCAAATTCCTGGCGACATTGAGAGTATTCAAAAATTATGGTTTGACTATTTGGTTTGGGGTAACAAAAAAATGCAAGAACTCTATTGTGTCCATCCTCATAATCCAAAAGAAGCGGTTGAAAAAGACATTCAACAAATAAGTAAATTTCAGCCGCCACATGGACAATTATTAATAGCTATTTTTGAAGGTAAAATCTGTGGACTTGGAAGCCTAAAGAGCATCAATTCCGAAATCGGAGAAATAAAACGGATGTTTGTTGACCCAAATTTCAGGAGAATCGGTGCTGGACGGGCTATACTGGAAGGACTTATAGAGGAATCGAGGAAAGCTGGTTACAAGAAGGTTCGACTTGACAGCCCAAAGTTTATGGAAACAGCTCATTCGTTATATCGAAGTTTTGGATTTCGTGATATTGAAGCATATCCTGAAATGGAAATTCCAGCAAAATTTAAGGACTATTTGTTGTTTATGGAATTGGATTTAATGAAATACACTAAGTAAATAAAACGAGAAACCCAGCAGCTAAAATGTATATAAAAAAATAAGGCGAGAAGAAGTAAAATCAAGGCTTTTGGATCGTTATAAAGTTTGTGCTTAACCGAAAGTTTAATGCTTCGAAATCGCGTGCTTTTCATATACTAACCGTTGTAACCAATTTGACAAAATTATTTTAAAAATTAATAGATTATGAAATACAGAAAAATCATTTTTACAACTTGCTTTCTAACATTAGTCTTACTGTATAACCCGTTATATGCTCAAAGCAAAAGTAAAGAAGTGTTAGGAAACTCAATAGTAGCGAGTATTTTAAACAATGACTGGGACAGTTTTAAATCTCTCTTGTTACCTAAGGAAGTAGTTTTGAAATTTCAGGAGAATAATGATCCTGAAAACAGTGATAAACAAGTTCGAGATTCATTAATGGCCGAATATGAAGCTGCATATGATCATATGGTTATACCACGCTATGAAAAAAACTTCCAGGAAATAGTAAATCTGAATGAAGCCAACGATTTAGACTGGAGTAATTTGAATTTTATGATTTTATATAAGGCTGCGTCAAAAGGAGAGGAGTATATTCCCTTTTTTATTCATACAAAATTGAACAATTCAGATTACAATCACTTTTATTTCGGTGCGGTTAGATACAATGGAGAGTGGTATTTGTCGGGCAATATGGAAATCACAAAAGATGAGAAATATGCCCCTAATTAAAGAAGTAATAAACTGGATTCAACAAAGAACTGAGTTAAAATCCAAAGGAAATTAGCTTAAATTCGACACATAGTTTTTCATCATAAGGTAAACCTGATTGAGCTACGGCAAAAGCCTTGCAAAGTTTACGGCGTCATCACGCTGAAAAAGTGTGACTGATTCACTTTGTGACCTCATTCGCAACTAATCATGCACACAACGTTGTAACACATTATGACCAACGGACAAACCAATAAAAAAAAATTAACTAATTCTCTATTAATAATTATATAAATACAAAACGATGAAAAAATTATTCCTGCCTATTCTTGTTATTTTGATTAACACCATTACAGTTTTTTCTCAAAATACTAATTATGAGGTATACGCCATAAAGTATGCGGATGTTGGTGTCACGTTGCCATTATCAGTATTAGTTTTAGACGCTCCGGAATCTGAAAAGATAGATGCGGTTTTTATGTACTGGTTACTGAAAGACAATAACGGGAAAAACATATTAGTAGATGCTGGTTTTTTAGAAGACATTGAACAAGCCAAAGCTTATAGTGTTACAAATTATGTGCGCCCAGATTTAATGCTTCCGGAATTAGGATTAAAAGCAGAGGATATTACAGATATTATTTTAACTCATCCCCATTGGGACCATATGGATGGAGTTGATTTGTTCCCTAACGCAAACGTTTGGATTCAAAAAAAAGATTATAATTACTTTGTCGCTGACGCTTGGCAAAAAGATGGTTGGGGAGATTTTAATGAAAGAGATGTTCTTAAACTTGTAAAACTAAATTTAGAAGGTAAATTATTTCTTATCGATGGAGATGATAAAGAGATTCTTCCAAATATAAAAGTTTATACAGGTTCTCGACACACATTTGAGTCGCAATATGTAATGGTGGATAATGGGGAGAATAAAATAATTCTTGCTTCTGACAATGTTTATACATACTACAATCTGAACAATCTTATGTCTGCACCTAAAAATGAGACTTTTGACGCCAATGCATACGTGAAAGCAATGGAAAGAATGAAAACTTTAGTAAAAGATATTAAATTCATTATACCAGGACACGACCTACTGTTATTTTCGAAATTCCCTAAAATAAGTGAAGATATAATTAGAATAGATTAAATTTAAACTGACAAATTAACGTGTTACAACACCGTATATAAAAAATTGCTGGTTTTAGCTAAACCAATGTCAGTTGCGTATTTGCTGACTTCTGATTTTCCTTCGGAAAATACCCGCACACAAACACACAACTTTAGATATACATAAACATTGTGCTTCATAATAACCAAGCAATGACCAATGATAAAATTCTTTAGAGGGCCGAACGGAAAGCAAAGGTCTGGCAGACCTTTGATAGTGAGGAGCCAGGCGGTGCGTGGGCTGAAAAAATAAAAGGTATGATCAAGTTTTTTAGACACATCAGACTAAACTTACTTTCGGAAGGAAAAACCGGAAAGCCTGCCTTGCAGGCAGGCAGGTATTTTAAATATGCCATTGGAGAAATTATACTTGTTGTAATTGGGATTCTGATTGCACTTCAAATCAATAATTGGAATACCCAGCGTCAATTGAATACTCAGGAACAAGCTATCCTAAAAATATTGAAGTCCGAATTCACATATAATAGTATAGAGCTTCATCGAAATATTGAAAAGGCCATACGATTAAAAAAAAGGGCTGATAGTGTGTTGATTTTATTCAAAGTACCCCAAGACAATATAAATCCTGAAAACCTAAAATACTTAACGCTTGGTTTAGGTGCTTACTCGACATATGACCCTTCTAATGGAGCACTCAACAATCTTATAAGTTCTGGACAACTTAATTTGATAAAGAATGACAGTCTTCGGATAATTTTATCCAAATGGTTTGGAGAAGTACAAGATGTTAAGGAAGATGAAGTTCGTATTATGAATTATGGCGACACTTATTTGGAACCCATAAGATTAAAATTTTTAAACTATCACACAGATAGCCGCTTTCACAGAAATTCAGTTGCACTTTTAGAAGACCCCGAATTTGAAAACATGGTGGTTAGAATGTCGAGGGGCGTGGACTATATCATTAAAAACTATGAGTCACTGGACCTGGAAATAGAAAACATATTAAAGCTCATAGATCAGGAAATAGAATGATAAGGAAATTACAAAACGGGCTATAGTCATTGCTTAAGACTTTCATTTCGGAAAGTGCTTTTAATTTTACTATCTTCGGTTTACCGCTTAAAATCCTAACGGATTTTTATGCAAAGAAACCATGGCCAAACCGTTTGCGTTAATTTCAGACGAACTTGTATCCGTAGCAATTTTAAAATTCGACCTTATGTCAACAATAAAAAAGACTATTCTATACCTGCGAATACTCCTTTTATGCATACTACTACAAACAGTTAGTGCATTTGGGCAAGGCCATGAAAAATCAGAACCTGATCTAATTAACGCTAGTCCAATAGATAATTTACCATCATATATAAAACTTGCAAGCGGTTTTGGAGAACGTCCGGATTGGTCTCATGATGGCCGATTCATTCTATTTTTGGACAAACCAATGGGCGAAGTATATGAATTGGAATTAGCAACCGGAATAATCCGTCCAAAAACCAGACATTTTAATCATTACGGTTTTACCAGGGCAATGTATTTATCAAATGGGGATATTTTACTTTCCGGTCCAAAGGTGCTCTTTGACCCTACTGACAATGAGGAAAGAGATAAAGCGCGTGACCTTACCTGGTTGTACGTCATGGATAAAAGTGGTACAACACCCCCTGTTCCTTTAAATACCCTCTGTGCTGAAGGGCCGGCTGTTTCCAGAAGCAGGATGAGAATAGCCTGGACACATAGAGATCGCCAGTTACCTGAGCTGGGGAAAAATAGGGCAAAGTTATTAATGGCCGAAATAATTTATCAAGATGGGATACCAAAGTTAGCCAACGAAAGGACGATTTTTGATTCAAAGCAGTTACCATTTTCACTGGGTCATGCAAGTCTTGAAACACAAAGTCTTGTTCCACCAGAAGATATAAAAGTAACATTTGCTGTTTATACCATTAACAATGGAAATAATACTGATGTTTATATGGTAGATAGTGAAACCGGAGAATACAGAACTATCACTAATTCTCCCTGCTGCTACGATGAGCCTGAAGGAATATTCCCTGACGGTTTACACACTCTTGTCGAACACGGACCCTCCGAGAAAAATGCCTGGCCATTGCTTGATCTGTATAAATTGAAATTAGATGGGTCGGGGGAAATGCAAAGATTAACTTATTTCACTGACTATAAGGGATACAAGGCCAATCAAGGAGTAATTTCAGACGATGGGAAATATTTATGTTTTCAGATAGGAAAAGATAATACAGAACCTGGTGTTGGTTTTGGTTTTCTAATTATGGATTTGGAAGAAGCTGCAAAACACCTGGAGGATTTTAAAACTTATGATGATTAATTATGATAAAACTACCGCTAACATTGTGTATCAGCAATAGCGGGTCCAGTGCTATTTTGAATCATAAAAATGTAAATCAAAGGGCAGTATTATCTGATACGTTGGTGGTTGAAAATCCACTACTACTCATACACGAAACCGTTGTACGCAAAACTAATTGAAATAACACAAAACATCAATAATGAAAAAAACATACTTCCTCATACTCTTTCTATCGATTTTAACTTTTAGTGCCTATTCTCAAAGCTCAGAAATTACTGATGAACAAAAGATTAGAAATGTGATTAATCAGTTTTTTAGTTCTTTGGAAACCAAGGACACATTGTTGATGAAACAAACTACAATGGACGAAGCACAAATTTGGCGCAGACGAAATAATAAAGAACCTGTTGAGATCGACATGAGATTTAGAAAAGATGATTTGCAGAAAATGCCCGGTTATCCTAAAATTAAAGAAGTTGCATTGAGCTTTAAAATATCAGCAGAAAACGGAATTGCCACTGCATGGGTACCCTATAAATTTTGGATTGATGATGAATTTTCCCATTGTGGTATAGATGTTTTTACCCTCTTTGAAAAGGATGGAAAATGGAAAATAATAAGTACTGCTTATACTATAGAAAAAGAGAACTGTGATAATTAATTGAAGTATATAAGCTCTGCCTACAATAATGGATAAAAAGAATGCTAAGTTTCGTCTTAAAATTAAAAAGTTAGTGCTTATTTGGTCACTCTGATTCTCCTGCTGAAAATCCTCGGACTAAAACCGCACTATTCTTAAACGTAACCGCCGATCGCATTGTTCAAATTATCCATAATTCAACGGGAGATCAATTTTTTCTGAATAACAGGTGATTTGAAAGTTTATTTTGAATCGCATCACCTAAAACAATTTATGGACAATTTAAGCAAAACAGCATAAGCAGATAATGAAAAAATACATTTCAATAATAGTAATAATTCTAACTCTTTGTGTTTCTTGTAAAAACAAAACCAACTCAATCGGCACAGAAAACTCTTTGGAAAACAGGCTTGAATCCTATATTGACGAGTGTAATATAAATGGACTTTCAGCAAGCGTTTTAGTCGCCAAAGATGGAAATATACTTTACTCTGGTGGAGTTGGACTAAGAAACAAAACTGAGAAACTTCCTGTAACTGAAGAAACCATTTTCACAACGGGTTCATTAACAAAACAGTTTACAGCAACTGCTATTCTAAAATTACAAGAGGGATTAAAATTATCGGTAAACGATTCTATTTATAAATTTTTTGAAGATGTGCCCAAGGACAAACAAAATATTACTATTCATCAATTACTAACACATTCTTCGGGCATAGTTGGAAATCTTGATTACGGAGTGGATTTCGTTCCCATTTCGAAGGAGGAGTTTTTAAATCAAGTTTACAATTCACCATTGGATTTTGAACCAGGAAAACAGTATAGTTATTCCAATGTAGGTTACAGTATTTTGGCTATGATAATTGAAAATATTTCCCAATCAGATTATGAAACCTATTTGCAGAAAAATCTTTTTCAAGAAGCAGGTATGGAACATACGGGTTATCTTTTCCCAAGATGGGATACAACCCAAATTGCTCACGGTTATAAATGCGGGGAAGATTGGGGAACCCACCTTTTAAAATGGCAAGCAGATTCAAATCAAATATCATGGCATTTAAAGGGGAATGGTGGAATACTCTCCAATCCTTCTGATTTGTATAAATGGTATATTGCTTTAAAAGAAAATAAAATTATTTCCAAAAAATCATTTGAGCAACTCACTTTTCCCCATGTAAAAGAAAATGAATCAGGAGATTCACACTATGCATATGGATGGACAATAATGAATGGTGACAGAAATACGAAAATTATTGCACACAATGGCTCAAATGGTGTTTTTTATGCCGATTTCCTGCAACTGCCAGAAGAAGACACAGTAATCATATATATGACCAATGAATTAAGATACGATACTCAAATTGTAGCATGGGAAATAGAGCAACTTCTTTTTAGCGAAAATTACACTCCTGTTGTTCCTAAAATGAATAGTATCAAACACGATGGCAGCGATATTGTAAATAAACAACTTGAAATTATTAATCAATTTGTAAAACTTATTATGAAGAGCGATGAAAATATTGATGATTTCATCACGAGTCATTTGGCAAGTAAAGAAAGAGAACGAAGATTCAGAATGTGGATTAAGGACATGCAGAAAGAGTTTTTGGGATATCGATTGAAACATATTTTGGAATATGGGGATATGAGCTTCGATATTGTTTTGGAATCGCAAGATGGAAAAGTTGTCGAATTAACCCCATGTTTTGACCTGCAATTCAATGAAAATAATCAAATTGTTGCTTTTGGATGGTAAATCAAAAACTGCCCATAACATTGCGTTTAAAACTTAGCTAATAAGTGCTTTCCAAAAGGTTTGTGTTTATTTGGGAATACTGCCAAATTTTTAAATTTGGCTTTTAGGATTGATAAGTTAAAAACAAAACATAAAAATTCGGCTCTGTGTTTATCAGAAAAATTAGCGTCTTTTTGAACACTTCGATTCATACACAAACCGTTATGCTTCATCACAATAGCTATCGGGACAAACCAATAACCAATGATAAAATTCTTTAGAAATATTAGGCAAAAAATGCTGACTGAAAATAAATTCAGTAAATATTTGATTTATGCGCTTGGCGAAATAATTCTAGTTGTTATAGGAATATTAATTGCCTTGCAAATCAACAATTGGAATCAGGACCGTATTGAACATAAAGAAACCAAGGTCTTGTTGAGTAATCTTAAGTTAGACATTGTAGCAAACATCAGTAAACTAAAAGAACAACAAAACGGCCTAAGGCAGCGAAAAGAATGGGCAGATTTTGTCCTTAAATCCCTCAAGGAACAAAGAGTAGCTGATTCTGCGATGTTTATTACAGCCATAACCCGGGTGGGTTGGATAATTGATTATTCTCAATCGTTTCCAACTTATAATGAAATTGTCAGTTCAGGCAAACTATCATATATTAAATCAGAAAGTCTTAAAAAGGCCTTAGCTAACTATCAAACTCAAGTTGAAGATTATTGGCAAATTATATCATCTTATAATCTTGGCTTAAAAGAAACTGAAAGGCTAGCGATAGGCCACCTCAATGGAATGCCTGAAGGTTCTAATGTAGAAAATCTTAATCATGCCATATTGAATAAGGAAGTACGTTTCAATCTCAGTAGCATTGCAGAGGATACAGAATTCTATAAAAGCGTAAAGCATATCTCATTTTATACCTCGGTGAATATTGATTATATAAGTAGTATAATAATTACAAAGGCAGAAGAACTTGAAAATTTGATAATCTATGAACTTAAAACCTATGGCGAATGATTACATTCTTTAGAAGGTCGAATGGAAAGAACAGGTTTGGCAGCCTTCGACACGTAGGAACCAGGCGGTGTACAGGTCTAAAAAGCAAAAGATATGATTAAATTCTTCAGGCGGATTCGCCAAAATCTGATTATGGAAAACAAAACAGGTAAGTATTTAAAATATGCAATAGGAGAAATTGTACTTGTTGTAATTGGGATTTTAATTGCATTGCAAGTGAATAACTGGAATCAGGATCGCATTGCAAAAATGGAGGCTGAAAGCTTTCATGAACGCTTAAGGGAAGATCTGTTAAATGAAAAAATAATGCTAAAGGAAAGGATTTCATACTACACGAAAGTAGAAGAACATGCTAAAAATGTCGTAAATACCTTATCCAATAATTCAGATGTCTTGGATTCTCAATTTTTAATTGATGTCTATCAAGCCACTCAACAATGGCGGTATCGCAATGTGCGTGATACTTATGACGAACTAATTTCCACAGGAAATATAAAACTTATCCCAAATGAAAACCTTCGTAAGAGAATTGGACTTTATTATGATGAAACTGATGTGTATTTGAAAGTTTGGTATAAAGATACCGAATATCGAGAATTGGTTAGAAGTCATATTTCTATGGGTGTTCAGGAAAAAATTCGAGAAGCATGTGAAATCTGGACAGAAGTTGATCAACAAATAGGTGGAAACGCAATTATAGAAAATTGTAACCCAAACCTTACTCAAGAGGAGATTTCAAAATGCATTTCATTTTTACACGAAACTAAACTACTCGAGAGTAATGCTCTATTAACTGCTGCAATTGGACGAACTTCTGACCTTTATCTAAAAATTGGGCTTTACAAACGAAAGCTAAATGGGAATGAGGAATTGTTAAATTTATTAGAGGTATCTAACCCGTAATTTTTTTTTAGGATAAAATTCTTTGAACAATTGAAGTAGAATGAGAAGAATAACGAAAGCACAACAATGGCTGCAAGTAATTGCCTGTTCACGGCCGACTTAAGAATATTCCTGGGGAATATTCTATCAGTGATTAATTTGCTAATTTAGTAACTGAAACATCCTACAAAATCATATCCAAACACGTTGTGCTTCATTCAAACCAACCAATAACCGATGATAAACTTCTTTAGGAGAATTCGACAAAATATGCTTACTGAAAATAAGTTCAGCAAATATCTGCTATACGCCATTGGGGAAATCGTATTAGTAGTTTTTGGAATTTTGATTGCCTTATCCATAAATAATTGGCAGCAAGACAACTATAACAGAAATCTTGAGATAAGATATATCACAGATTTAACAAATAATCTAAAAAAGGATTCTACTAGTCTTCACAACCTCTATAAAGAAGCATTACGTGCGTCAGATGCCAAAGATTCGATAATGGAATATTTAAACCAACACGATTATAAATTAGACTCGTTGTCAGTATACTTTAAATACCAATGGAACCCTTACAAGATTTTTTCACCTAGCACATCAATTATTGATGAAATGAAAAGTAATGGCCATCTCAAGATTATAAGAAATGAAGCCATCAGAAAACAAATTGTCGATATCTATTATACTTATGAACTTTTCACTCAAGATGAAAACCTTTATCGAGAATCCACTCGTGAAATATTTATGATAGCTAAAGCTAATTTGAAAAATATTAGTGATTATTCAAATGAAGAGGTAAAAGCGCTATTGCAAGAACCAAAATTGGCAAATACAATTAGAAAGAATTTTGCCAATGGAAGAGTAAAATCGGTTACAAATGCTTTTAAGGAATGTAATGAACTATTAAGAACACTAGATAGATATAACCAACAAATAACGAAAGCACAACAATGGCTGTAAGTAATATCTTGTTCTCGCCTGCTTCTGAAAATTGCTGCGCCAGTTAGCTCCGCTCGAGTCAGTTTGCTGTGCACTTGCAAAGTTAAGTACTAATCCAGGCAACTACTCATAGCCAATATCGTTGGCAATAATTTAAGGAAACAAACGGGTAAGCTGAAAACCGATTAGAGTAGGCAAAATATAAGAAGAAACTATATGAAATCACATAAATTAATACTTCCAGTTACATTTGCGCTATTCCTATCGGTTACAATAACCAGTTGTAATAAAAAAAATAGGGAATCAGAAAATACACAAGCAACTTTGCCTGAAATTAAAAAAGAGGATCTCGAAAACGAAGTCTGGCGAATGGAAGAGCTGTACTGGGATTATGTAATGAAAAATGACACGATTGCTTACAAAAATCTTTGGCACAATGATTTTACCGGGTATCCAAGCTTTGGTGACGGAGTTTCTGATAAAAGTAAAATAGCATCCTGGATTCCAGAATTACACGAAGATAAAAGCCGGATATATAGTTTTAAACTTTATAGAAAAGCAGTGAATTCTATTGCTGATGTGGTAATTGTATTTTATGACTTTGATCAAATTTTGACAGACGAGCAAAATAATGTTTTAGAGAAAAAAACATTTAAGATTACTCACACATGGAAAAAATTTGGCAATACTTGGTTGATACTCGGTGGCATGGCCGCTGATAAGACTGAAAGGCTTTGAAAAACAATTGTAACACCGTATAAAATTAATTGCTAGTGCAAGCCTATTTACGAAAATTGCTGGCGTCAGTTCGCTGTGTTCCTGTCTTGCGGATTTTCTACCAGCCTGCCGGCTGGCAGGTTCGGTTTGTATTTGCTAAATTAGTTGATTAAACCACACAACTAATCTTATGCAATCACAGAGCCAATTTAACAAACCAGAATTGAAAAGTGGAATTTATAAAACTGAAAGAACTATCAAAAACCAACAAAGAAGAAGTTCTTAATCTTTGGAATAACGAATACCCTGAAAAATTGAGTTATAAAACTCTGCAGGATTTTGAAAATTATCTTGAAAACTTGACGGGACAATCTCATATTTTAATGATTAATAATAAAAAAAAAAATAAAAGGTTGGTATTTTGACTTTATACGAGAGAATGAAAAATGGTTTGTTATAATTATAGATTCAAAACTTCACTCGAAAGGACTTGGTACAAGACTTCTAAATATTGCAAAAGAAAAAGAAATTGATTTAAGTGGTTGGGTAATTGACCATAACAGCGACAGAAAAAAAAATGGAGAAATTTACAGATCACCAATGGATTTTTATTTAAAAAACGGATTTAAAAGGTTGGAAAAAGTCAGACTGGAACTTGAAAAAATATCCGCTGTAAAGATAAAATGGAGGAAATAAAAACTGGCTGCCACAAGGGTTATAGTTCCTTACGGCTGAATTCCTAATCGGAATTTCAAGCCTTTTTGCTAAATTTATGGTTACGGCGCAATGATACTTGCGTAACATTCAGTAACGAAATTATAGCCAAGACCCTTGTACTTCATGCAGGAACTATTAAATATTTAATACAAACAGAGGCGTAAATTATATAAATAAAATGACTAAATCTTTCAAAAAATATATCAACACAGAAGACATTGTTCAGGTCATAGTTGGATCGTCTGCATTGACTGTTCCCGTGGCATTCTCAGAAGAATCTTGGAGGCTCAGTGAAACCTTACCTGCACTTAACGTAATTGTGCTTATTTTTTTATCGTTATTATTTATAAGTCTGTACTCTATTCAGGGAATATTTCAGGGACAAATAAAGCACAGATTATCCCATTTTATTTTTCGAATCATAATTGATTATGGAGTTGCCCTTATTATCGTTTTTATTGTACTATTTGCACTTAACAGAATGCCAATTTTAGACGAACCGATAATTGCATTTAAAAGAATAATAATACTTGGTTTTCCGGCATCTATGGGAGGAGTCATTGTTGATGGATTTGATAAAGAATAATTGGGTATTGATAAACCACAATTCATTTCATAAACAAAAAGATGTAAAAAGTACAAAAGCACAATACAGTGTATAATTAATGATCTGGGTCTGTGTGTACTCTGAAAACCCTGCGGATATTCTTCTGGTTCGATCCATTTTTGTTAAATTAGGTGCTTCAACAATGCAATTAAGTTGTACTTCATCCCGATAGCTATCGGGACAAACCATTAGTTAAACCAGACGTTATAGCCAGTCTGACTTAACATAGAAGGAAATTATTCAACAGGGTTTTAGATTATTGTTTATCTAAACAACATGAGAATTAATCAGGATAAAAAAGTTCCAATTCATGAGTAAAATCATTCTGGAAATTAAATTATAAAAATATTATGCCAGCAACTACTAAAGATTTTCGAAAAATCATCAATTTAATAGTTTTATCGGCAATCATTTCTTGTCTGAATATGACTGAAGTATATGGTAAAGTTTATATGTTCATACATGCTCACCCGGATGATGAAATATATTTTAAATCCGGGTGGATATTTGATAGGATTCAATCCACAGATACTTTGATTGTTGTTATTGCGACAGCCGGAGATGCGAACAAATGGACCTATCCGGATTGGAGAAATAGCCCGGATGCCAAAGACTTTGATAAGAATGGCATTATAGATATGATAGACCGCGGATACGACCGAATGGCATACAGAAGTACTCCCGGGCTGGCCTCATTAGGGCTTGATACTGTTAACAATCTCATTTTCTTGGGCTACCCGGATGGAGGAACCTTTGCCATGTGGGAAAACAGAAATTTACAATACCTTAACCCAATAACCAAAAAGAATGAGTCACCCTATACAGTAGACGCTCCAAAATATTGTTATGGCCTGGCTTATAAGGAAAGTGTACCTTATACCTATGCCTCGTTATCTGAAGATATAAAAAGGCTATATACCACATACAAACCCGATTGTGTAATGATCCCCGATTTTTTAGATACTCCTTCTGATCACGGAGCATTGGGCAGGATAGCCAGTCAGGCCCTATATGACCTAAGGGAAGAAGGAGGTAATGACTGGGTAACTAAAGTAGAGGTGATCTGGTCATTTCCGTCACATTTTGTATGGGACAATCCTGAGTCATGGATTGGGGGAAAAGACTTTGTTCCAGAAGAAGAAGGACCGTTTTTAATTGAGCCCTTTCCCCAGGACATTTATCCCCCACAAGTAAAATACCTGGACAAATTAGGAGGAATAAACAAATGTAAATTATGGGGTTTTCATCCTTATGAAATGCCAAGCCCCCCTTGTTTCAGAGCTAGAAAAGACGACATAATTCGCGGGCCATTCGTTATGTACGACGATACAGCTCCAGAAGCATGGTCCGATCTTTCCCTTGCCGGTGACAAAGCAAAAAACACCTTGGGTTATAGTATTAAAGTGCGTGATGTGGCACCCGGGCTCAACACAAAAACCAACCCGCAATACATTCATTCCTCCGATGGAGGAAAAACGTGGAATGGAACCAAGGGCCTAAAAGGATTTTACAGGAATAAAAACAATAAGGTCATTTATGAAGGCAAGGGCACTAAAAATCGTCCTGAAACCGAAAACTATTCTTATTGGCAAGGTGATGTGGCGCTGGAAAGGGTAGACGCTAAAATAGATTTTGCAAATGGGTTTGACCCCGGGGATGAAATCAATGAAGATTACTGGTCTGCCGAATGGATTGGTTGGGTGAAGACGGTAGAAAAAAGCGGAACATATTATTTTTATCTGGATGCAGACGATTCTGGTTTCTTGATGGTCAACAATAAATTGATTGTTTGGGATCATGGTGATTTTAGCATGGGGACACAAAGAGGAATTGGAATATACCTGGAAAAAGACTCACTTTATGCTATTCACTTGGGGTTTTGGGATTACACTGGCAAAGCTGGTTGTAAATTGTACTGGAAAACACCGGAAGAAATGAATAGCGAAATCATACCATCTTCAAACCTTTTATGTGGGGATGCTTCAATTGACGGATTGGACGGATCAACAGATTTTCAAACAATCACGGCAGTCGGAGTTCCATTTAATCAAGCTTCACCCAATAATAAAATAAAGTTTATGACCTTAGATATGGCAGGAAATATTGGTATAAGCCCAATATCGTATATTGATGATTAGAGAAACAGACCGTTTATTAGTAACTGGTTAAACAATAAACATGGGTCATTATGGGGGATAGTGACAAATTTTAAAATGAGTATATGTAATGAATTAAAGAGCGGCTTGACAAGCAGGTGGTTAAATGACAAACGCGCCGTATTTGAATAGTTAACAAACATAAAAAGGGAAAAATGAAGATAAAACAGTATTTACTAATTGCTCTTTTCTTGAGCGCTGTTACTTCCTTTACACAAGAAAACAGTTTATCTCTGATAAATTATATTTTGGACAAACCCCACCGGGTCTAAACCCTGAAATTTTTGCCCCTGGGATTATATCAACAGAGGAATATATTTCTACTCCAAAATAAACGAATATTTTGAGTAACTCAATGCAGAATAACCAAGCATAAAACAAGGTGTAAAATAAGTAGCTGGTTTGAACCTGCTTATAAAAATTTACCCATCCTGATAGCTATCGGGATTTTATTTGGTTTGTATTTGCTAAATTAGTCTCTGAAACACGTAACTACTCATATCCAAGATCTTTAGGCTTAATCATGATTGGCTCAAAACAGGTAAAAAAATTAAACAAAAACTAATATGAACAATTTAAAAAACAAAAAAGCAATCATTACCGGAGGCAGCAGAGGACTGGGAAAAGCGACTGCTATTGCATTCGCAAAAGAAGGAATTGACGTAGCTATAACAGGTAGAAATAAAGCCACTTTAAAAGAAACAGTTTCTGAATTGGAGGCGTTTGGAATCAAGGCTGTTTATTCAGTGTTTGATATAGGTCACCATGAGGAAGTTAAAAGTGGTGTTAAAAGTATTGTAAAAAAGCTCGGGGGGATTGATATTTTAGTCAACAACGCAGGAATTGCGGCTTTTGGAACTTTTAATGATATGGAAGTTAGCCAATGGAGTCAAATTATTCAAACCAATCTTATGGGTATGTATTATGTGACAAAAGAAGTTTTACCCTATTTGATAAATCAGAATGAGGGTGACATTATTAATGTCGCGTCTACAGCAGGATTAAACGGAAATGCAAACACATCTGCCTATTCAGCGTCAAAATTCGCCGTTATTGGAATGTCTGAATCCTTAATGAAAGAAGTCCGTAAGAATAACATTAGAGTTTGCACATTAACACCAAGTACCATAGCATCTGATATGTCGATTGATTTAGGTATTGCAACTAAAGATTCTCAAGACCGTGTTTTACAGCCTGAGGATTTTGCAGAATTAATAGTTGCTGGATTAAATCTGCCAAGAAGGGCAATGCTTAAAAGTGCATCTTTATGGTCTACAAATCCTTAATTCTTTCATAAATGTAAAACAGTTTGCTGCAAGGTATAAAACTTGCCTGCAAGGATACAGGCTCGAAAATCATAGATAATCCCGGGCAGTTACTCATGCCGAGATTACTGTGTTTCATCCCGATAGCTATCTGGAAAAGCCATTAACTAATTAAATCAACAGTCGTATAGTGTTAATATTCAAACTAAAAACGTTCGGCATAATTGAAAAATGATATGAAAAATAATGAAATAGCACTTGAATTTTTAGACCACGTTGCTATTCGGGTTCATGACTTGAACAGATCTGCTGAATGGTATCAGAATGTTCTTGGTCTAAAAAAATATCAACTGCCTGAATGGGGAGAGTTTCCAATTTTTTTGCTTTCCGGAAAATCAGGAGTAGCTTTGTTTCCTGCTAACCCTGAAGACAAGAAACTTGAATTGAACTCAAAAAACGTGAAAATAGACCACTTTGCATTCAATGTGACAAATGAGAATTTTGAAAAAGCAAAAAAAAAATATGCTGATTTGAATCTGGAATATAATATTAAAGACCATTATTATTTTCATTCTATCTACACAAAAGACCCAGACGGACATACAGTTGAATTGACAACAATTGTGGTGGATGAAAATAAATTTTATCAATAAAAAAGAAATAAGAGATTCACGAGAGAAAAACTAATTGATTTAACTTAGTGACCTTTTTTTAACCAACTGTCCAAAATGAAAATTACAGCCCTGACTTCTTGCTGTGTTGATATATATCCTGAACTCGACAAGGTTTATGTGGGTGGTAACTCACTGAATTTTGCTGCTCAGTGCAAACTTTCAGGAATAAGTAATGTATCGATCATTGGAGCTGTGGGTAACGACAAATATGGAGAATGCATTGAGCAGTATCTTGATTATTGTCGAATACAGAGAACACATTTATACCGGGTCGATGCAGCCACAGCTTCCAATAAGATGTATATCAATCAGCAGGGCGACCGGTATTTTAAAGAAGATAGTTGGAATGGTGGAGCATTTGATGTTTTCCGTTTGTCAGAAAATGACTGGCGGTTGTTGGAAAGTTCAGATATAATAGCCATGCCTGCCGGCGATCCTAATTTACAGGAGCTGCTTAAAAGACGAAAAGATCAATTGGTTGTCATTGATTTCCTCGACTACTTCACCCTCGATTTTATTGAACAAATGATTGATGATGTCGATATCACATTTATCAGTGCAAATGATCAAATGCTGGACGGCTTAAATGCTTTGGCCATGAAATCGGGTAAAATGATTGTAGCCACACTGGGTTCAAAAGGAAGTGTCGCTTTCTATGGCAATGAGTCCTGTTTTCAAGAAGCGATTGAAGTTGATGAAATAGTTGATACCACGGGCTGCGGCGATGCTTTTCAGGCGGCTTTTACATTGGAATGGCATAGGTCGGGTCATGTTAAAAAAGCCCTGAGAAAAGGCGCTTTCGCAGCGAAAAAAGTACTGGGTTTTGTTGGAGGAGTTCAATGATTATAAATAAAGCAGTTAAGCTTAAGCAAGACAAAACGAGAGCACAATACTTCCCAAAGGTCGGTTTGTCATCACCTGCCGGGACAAGGAAACAATTAAAACTTAATTTATGAAGTCATTAAATTTATTGTCATTTATTTTTGCAACAATCGTGCTCATATCCTGTAAGGATACACAAAAAGATAATGGTTCTGCTCCTGTGATGGTTTATAGTGGTGGAGATATCGTTACCATGAACGGTGATTTACCGCAATATGCAGAGGCGCTTGTTGTGAAGGATGGATTAATTTCGTTTGTTGGCTCATTATCAGAAGCAAAAGCAGAGGCAGGTGAAAGCCATGAATACAAAGATCTGGAAGGCAAGGTCTTATTGCCCGGATTTATTGATGGTCATGCCCATTTTTCTTCTTTTTCAGCTCAAGCAATCGGGGCACAGATATTGCCACCGCCGGATGCGGGAGCAAAAGACATTCCCTCGCTCATAAATATTTTAAAGAAATGGAATACCCCTGAAAACAGAGCCTTAACAGGCTGGATTTTCGGACTGGGATTTGATGATTCTGTTTTAGAAGAAAAACGTTTCCCAACAAAGCATGATTTGGACCTTGTGACAACAGAATTTCCGATAATGATTATTCACATCTCGGGGCATTTCGCAGTTGTAAATACCAAAGGTTTAGAAGTATTAAAGATTGATTCAGACACTAAAAATCCCGAAGGTGGTATTATAAGAAGGGAAAAGGGGAATGAGCCCAATGGAGTACTTGAAGAGTTAGCCGCAATTCCGCATATGCTTCAGGTTTTAAATCCGGCAAGTAAAGAAGCAGCTGACGAATTTTTTGATGCAGGCCAGCATATGGCACTCTCTTTTGGTTATACCACTGCCCAGGACGGGAGAACAATGGGAAATCATGAAATGTTGGTGAACGCAGCTGAAGCTAACAAACTAAAATTAGACGTTGTGAGTTATGTAGATTATACGTTTGTTGACAAGTACATGGGTTCTAAATGGAATAGCAGAACCTATAATAATCATTATCGTATTGGGGGAATGAAATTAACACTTGATGGCTCTCCTCAGGGGAGGACAGCTTGGAGAACACAACCTTATTTAATCCTTCCCGATGGTGCTCAAGAGGGGTATAGCGGATATCCTGCGATTCCAGGCGATAGTGTGGTTATTTCGATATATGAAAAAGGGTTTAAAAACAATTGGCAAATTTTAACCCATGCCAACGGAGATGCCGCTATGGATCAAATGATCAGAACAATAAGGCCGGTAGCCGGCAAATACGGTAATAAAGACAGAAGAAATGTACTTGTTCATGGACAGTATATAAGAGAAGATCAATTGGATTCATTCAAAGATTTAGATGTAATAGCATCTTTATTTCCTTTGCATACATTTTACTGGGGAGATTGGCATAAACAGATTATCGGAGATAGTTTAGGCAACAAAATCAGCCCTGTAAGAACAGCTTTGAACAAAGGCTTAAAGATTACGATTCACACTGATGCCCCTGTGGCATTGCCGAATTTGATGCGTATGGCCGGTATTACCGTTGAACGCAAATCACGCTCGGGGCAAATCATTGGGGAGCATGAGAAATTAACAGTATTTGAAGCTCTCAAAGCGATAACTGATTGGTCTGCTTTTCAACATTTTGAGGAAAATAAAAAAGGGACTTTGGAAGCAGGGAAATTAGCAGACTTGGTTATTTTGGATAAAAATCCTTTTAAGGTTCCGGAGAGTGAAATAAAAGAGATTATTGTACTGGAGACCATTAAGGAAGGCGTTTCTGTTTACAGGAAATAACTGTGATCAACAATGCATATGGCATATTTAAAATTGCTGAATTCCAGGGATGTACTTATAATTCAAAAGCATGCAAAAAACTATTAAAGTAAAAAGCGGCAACCTTATATTCGACTGCCGAACTGAAGGCAATAAAGAGCGTGAATTAATAATTTTTCTTCATGGCTTTCCTGAGACCTCATATATGTGGAAAAAATTGATGTCTTCTGTTTCAAAAAACGGATTCTATTGTGTGGCGCCTAATCTCAGGGGATATAGTGCAGGTGCTTGTCCCGAGGGCAAGAAGCACTATGCATTAGATCAGTTAGCCGCCGATGTTTTAAGCATTTCCAAGTTTTTTAATAAATCAAAATTTCATCTTGTCGGTCATGATTGGGGAGCGGCTATAGGATGGAAAGTAGTTCATGATTATCAAGATGTCATTTTAAGTTGGACAGGAATATCCGTACCTCATTTACAAGCTTTTGGTAAAGCAATTGTAATGGATAAAGAGCAGAAAAAAATGAGTCAGTATATAAAAAACTTCCAACTGCCTTATCTTCCCGAAATGGGGATTAGAAAGGATGACTTTAAGATCTTTAGAAAATTATGGAAGCATTGTGATTCAAAAGAAATAGATGATTATTTGACTGTTTTCCGAAATCCAAAACAACTTACTGCCTCTATAAATTATTACCGCAGTAATTTTAAACTATTAAAGCGGGCCGATAAAGATCAAATATTGGGTGATATCAACGTCCCGACTTTATTTATTTGGGGAAATAAAGACATAGCCATAGGACCTTACGCTGTCAACAACAGTCATCAATATATGAAGAATGATTATGAGTATATAGAATTGGATTCCGGACATTGGTTAATTCAGACAAACTATGAGGAACTCAAAAAAGCGATTTTAAGACATGTAGAGAGAAACAGGAAAAGTGCCTGACAGGAAGGGGAGCTATGACCTCGATGATCAGCGCAGGAATTAAAGCAGGCAGAAGTTGTTTTAACCTTTCCATGTTGATCGAATTTAGTGATAGCCGCTTCAATGGTCATCCTGCATTGTAACATATGTTATTTCCTGACTTTTGTATTTTGTCAAAAGCTTTTCCTAAAGGTGATACCCCAATTCATTGGATCGCCTAAACGCGTTGCGCCAAAGTTGTAGGCATAAGAAATTTACTCCTGATCTGTAAGGTTTCTTCCCCATAACATAATTTCAAAACTTTTTCCCACTACTCCAAACCGGGTATTCAACAGGCTGTAAGGGCTTTGTTCAATTGTGTTGGCGAGGTCAAAATACTGACGGCCCAGGTATTGCCATTCAGCCCTGGCTACAAATTGTATAGCTGAAGTTTTCCCCAAACCAAAGCTGTATTGTGCAGCTAACATTGAGGTAGCCTCGGGTGAAAACAATTGATGGTTTCCACTTAAGTCCAGCTCTTTACCCTCGTTCGGAACGACAAGATCGGTGAAGGTGGCATGCGTATAACCGAAACTGTATTCAAGTTTAAATTTATTGGCAATGGCAGCCGATAGTTCTAATTCAGGCCCTGTACTTTTTAATTCACCGCATTATAAGTAACAATAAATGCCTCCGGAAGGAGCAAGGTAGGTACCTGTACATCTGTTGAAATTATGTGAAAAACAGAATCATTAATCTTTAAACGATTTTCATGCAACATGTTTTTCATACCACCTTTCAGATTGTTACTGTATTCAGGTTTATAAGCATACAGGGGGAGGTGAGAAGGATCTGGAGAAATAGGGGTTAAGCCTCCGGCACGGAACCCTTTTGCATAGGTGAGGTAAAAATTGCTTTGCTTATTCATGGCATATGCAATTCCCGATAACGTAATAAAAAACAGAAAAATAATTGATAATAATCCACGCATTAGAAAATATGATTTTAGCGTTATGAATTGAAACTCGTTTAAATCAAACCAACATGAGACAAACAACCAGCAGTCTTTATATGACTCATAAGTATTAATACAAAAGAGAAATACAACAATTTAGGTACTGAAGTTTTTTTTTGACTTTTATATAGACTTTTATATAGACTTTTTAACGATCATCAGATGATTTTTAGGCATAATTTTTTATATTTCCTGTTCATTAAACACAGGATTCAATAAAATAAAAATTAACCAAGCAACTATCATTATGAAAAAACTAACCAAGCAGTATAATCAACTCGCATTAATTTTGATACTTTTTGCACTGAATTTTACAATTATAGGTTGTGAACAAAAGGAAAAAGAATCGGAGAAAGAGCCTCAAGAAGAAATAATTGCAGCATCAGAAAAGCCTGAATTTTTCCTGCTTAGGCCTGAAGTTGAAAAGGCATACGGATATTCACATGCTGTAAAAATTGGGAATAACATTACAATTTCGGGAGCAGTAAGTATGGATGACGAAGGGAATCCAACCGCAGTAGGTGATTTGGGGGAGCAAATGAAAAATTGTTATGCTGATTTAGAAAAAATATTAAAACATTATGGCTGTACATTTAATGATGTGGTTGTGGAAAATATTTTCACTACCAATATGCCCTTGTTTTTAGAAAACGCAGGTTACCGAAATTCAATTTACACCAAGCATTTTCCGGCAGGGTCCTGGCTTGGCGTCAAAGAATTGGCTGTACCAGAGTTTATGATAGAAATTGAACTGGAAGTGCATAAACCTGAATAAAACACAAAAGGGTTTACAAGACTTAGCAGTTCATCGTTTTGCAATGCCTTTGCAAGAACACAGAGCCAATCAAATACTAAGTTAAACTACCTCTGCTTAAAGCATAATCGTTTTGTGCACCGGATCTTTTAATTCAAAATGAGTAAAAGGTTATGTGCACAAAACCTCAATAAATTTATGCTTACATTTAAACGAATTAACATTTAAAAGAAAATATCATGGCAAAAGGAAAAGACGCTAAAAAGAACGTTAAAAAGGAACCTGTTAAAACCCCAAAAGAAAAAAAGGCAGAAAAGAGATTGAAGAAATCTAAATAAGATGTTGTATCCTGAAAAACTGAGCAGCCCTAAGGGTGGAAAATGCGAACTTTTATGGACAAAATGTTTCTAGACCTGGTAAAGAGCAAATTTTAACATCGGAAAATTGGAGTTGCAAAACCACAACCTTCCACCTCTACATTATCGTGGCTAATTAATAATAACTGAAATGACTCATCATATAAAGGTAGCATCCGCACAACTTTCACCAATATTCCTGAATAAAGAAAAAACTGTTAAAAAAGCCTGTGAGGCGATATTAGAAGCTGGAGAAAATGGAGCAAACCTAATTGTCTTTCCTGAGGCTTTTATCTCCGGATATCCTGATTGGGTATGGCTTATTCCGAACAGTAAAGGCGCTGATTTAAATGAGCTTTATGTAAAACTTGTCAAAAATGCTGTTTCCGTTCCGGATCTGAGCACGGGAAAGCTTTGTCAGGCTGCAAAAAAAGCAAATATAAATGTCGTGATCGGCATGCATGAGAGAAATTCTGAATCAAGCAATGCAAGTTTATTCAATAGCTTACTTTTTATTGATGATAAAGGCAATATTTTAGGTAAACACAGGAAGTTGATCCCAACCGGAGGAGAACGCCTCATATGGTCCCAGGCAGGAGATGGCAGTACTTTGTGTTCTTATGACACTTCTGCAGGAAAAATCGCAGGATTGATTTGTTGGGAAAACTTTATGCCATTAGCAAGAAATGCAATTTACGAATTGGGAACTCAAATTCTGGCCGCTCCAACCTGGGACAAAAGCCCAAACTGGATACAGACAGTTCAGCATATAGCGCGCGAAGGCGGGTTATTTGTCATTAGTACTTGTATGGCATTAAAAATGGATGATATTCCCGATGAATATGAGTTTAAGAAACTGTACCCTGAAGGAAGGGAATGGATTAATGTGGGTAATAGTGCGATAATTGCCCCAAATGGACAATTTTTAGCAGGCCCGCTTGAGGCAGAGGAAGGTATTTTATATGCAGATATTGATCTAGATCAAATCATAAAAGCAAAACGTATGTTTGATGTCGTCGGACATTATTCGAGGCCTGATGTTTTTTCATTCGATGTAAAAAAATAGCATGGGATAAGTAGTCGCTGGATTATACTTTCTTGGATATTCCTGGTTTAGAACAAAAAAGCCGTGAATAGTTTTCGCAATAGAATAAGCATTAAATTAAAGGAAGAAAAGTACATTTAAAATAAAATGGACAGTCAGGGAGAGTTACTACCTTAAACTACTATTGGCAGCAATTAGCATTACAGATGAGTCAGATAAAAGCACAAAGGATTAAATCCCTTGATTTACTTAAAGGATTAGTCATTATTTTTATGGCCCTGGATCATACAAGGGATTATTTTCATTTCAGCAGCTTTTTATTCGACCCCACGGATCCGGAAAAAACTAATTTTGTCCTGTTTTTCACCAGGTGGGTTACTCACTTTTGCGCTCCTGCTTTTAGTTTATTGGCAGGCACTTCAGCCTATCTGATCGGAAGGCGGAAATCAAAGCTTGAACTATCATCCTTTCTATTAAAAAGAGGTCTATGGTTAGTGTTTATTGAATTTACCATTGTGATTTTCGGTTGGAGTTTTAATGCAGATTTCAATTCATTTGGTTTGCTTGTGATTTGGTCATTGGGTATCAGTATGATTTTTCTGGCTGGTATAATTTATTTGCCCATGAAATATATCCTCTTGTTTAGCTTGATACTTATTTTTGGTCATAATCTATTGGACAATATTTCCTTTGATCACAGCATATTATGGTCTATAATTCATGAAAGGGCATATTTTAACATTTTTGGCGGTATTAAAATAAGGGTTATTTACCCTATAGTGCCATGGATTGGAGTCATGTCTTTGGGATATTATATGGGTAAATTTTATGATAAAACCATAGAAGCAAAAAAAAGACAGCAATTATTTGCAATAATAGGTGTTTCTGCTATCCTGCTTTTTGTAATTGTCAGATATATTAATCTTTACGGCAACCCAAAACATTGGGAAGATTATGGAACTTTATTACAGACATTATATTCGTTTTTGGATCCATTAAAATATCCTCCATCCCTGTCATATCTGCTTATGACCATTGGCCCATCTTTTTTATTGCTTGGGGTTTCTGAAAATGTAAAGGGCCGGGTAACAGATTTTATCAGCACTTTTGGAAAAGTTCCTTTTTTCTTTTACATCATTCATATTTATGTTATTCATTTTTTTGCCATGATACTGGCAGAGATAACGGGATATGGTTGGCAAGCCATGATTCTCGACGGGTTCGTTTCAGGTCAAAGTCAGCTGGTAGGTTATGGAGTTAATCTTTGGTTTGTCTATGTAATCTGGATTGGCATAATTATTATTTTGTATCCATTTTGCAGAAAATTTAGTCTATATAAACTCAGCCACAAGGGAAAATGGTGGTTGAGTTATTTTTGATACTTCAGAAAATTCAGAAGTAATTTTCTGTTTTTTTATGAGCACAAGAGCCTTATCCATTTTTATATCTTTTTTGGTTTAACATCATTGATTTTTGTGTCATCGGCTTTGGGATGGAAACATCAAAAATTCGTATCTTTAAGAAAGGTATGTACTTTGCAAACTGAGGCGTTGTTTTAAACTTTATCCGTTTATATGAACCTTTGCAGTCAATTTAAACAGCCTTAATGAGATCGTATTACGTCCAAAAATATAATCATATGAAAAAGTATGCTTCTTTTTTGTTCTGTTATGTGATTATTATTTCATCGTTTCTTTTTCCTGTGCCGGAGGCTTATGGCCAGGAGAATTTCGAAGGAACATGGGAAGGTGTATTCATGAATGATTTTGAAGTGCTGATCAGTTTTGATGGCAACAACCAAGGCAACATTAAGATGATGTCCGGTGGTAATATTATTCAAAATGATAAATTAACCGACATTAAATTGACGAATAATGAATTCACCTTTTATATACCTGATAAGCAAACACCCTTTACAGGTAATTTTAATGACTTGTTCACCGAACTTACAGGGGAATTTATATTTCCTGATGGTAAAAAGCACACTATTCAGCTGAAAAGAAAAATGCAGGCCGCCAACCCGTTGGCAGCATTTAAAACAGCTAAAGAAAATAAATTCAGGGCGGAGGATGTGCGTAATGACCTGTTGTTTCTTTACTCAAGTTTGAAAGAACAGCATCCTCAACTGTATGCCTTTACTCCAAAGGATTCCATGGAATTGATACTTGAAAGGTTACAGGACGAGCTCAGGGAGGAAGTTACCCTGGAAAAGTCGTATTTAATTTTGTCACAGTTAACAGATGCGGTAAAATGCAGCCATACAGGGGTGAGGCTTCCTAACAGCTATCAGGATTCAGTGAATGAATTTGGTCATTATTTTCCATTCCGATTGTATTTTAAAAATGGCAAGGCCTTTCTTGTTTCAGGGAATTTTGAAAGCAAACAGCTGATATTGCCCGGGACCGAGATCCTGAGTATCAATAACCTTGCTGTTAAGGAAATAATTGAAAAGTTATTTTTCATGATCCCTTCAGAAGGGTGCAACGTAACGACAAAGTATCATGAACTAAACAAAAGATTTAATGCTCTTTTCTATTTTCTTGATGATTCAGAGAAGTTCATTATAAAATACCGAAAGGGATCATCTGTTGATTCCATAACGGCCTCTTCATGCAGATTAAAACATATACAGTCGCTATATGGCAAAATTAAAAATGATCGCCAGGTTTCTTTTCATTATATGGATAACATGAACATTGCAGTGCTGAAAATACCAACTTTTGCAATGCCGGATATGGATCATTATTTTAAACAGTTAGATAGTATATTCAACGATTTAAAAAAGGCCAATATCCAGCATCTGATACTAGACCTAAGGGGTAATAAGGGTGGCCATCCGATTTTTGCAGCTCAGCTATTTTCATATCTCACCAAAAAAGACTTTATATATTTCAAGCGCAATGCCGAAGTCAAAGATTTTGAGCCCCTTTATAATGTAATGCAGCCAAATAAAAATAATTTTAGGGGCACAATGTATGTTTTAGTCAATGGAGGATGCCTTTCAACCACCGGCCATTTGATTTCTTTGCTTAAATTTAACACAAATGCAGTTTTTATTGGTGAAGAACCTGGGAGCACATTCAGATGTAATGATTTTAGTATGCAGTTTTCATTGCCCAATACAGGAATTGAGCTGAATGCTCCAAGAGTAACATTTGAAACATCAGTAACAGGTTTTACCTTGTGTCGCCCATTTCCAATAGACTATAGAGTAAATAATAGTCTTATTAAAATCATAGACCAGGAAGATGAATATGTAGAGATGGCCAGTTCAATCATTAATAAGTAAGATTCTGGAAGGATTTGTGTTGAGATTCGGAACATTGATGCGTGATTCAGAAAGATGAAAGCGTAGGCAATTTTTAAATACTTCCATTAATGGGCCAAAGTTTTATCTATTCATGTGAACAAACCTTTTGGTTTACATGTCCTGACATAACAAATATCATATCACTTATAGAAGCATTGAAATAAAGAAGGAGGCATATTTTTCTGCCTCCTTCTTTAATTTCAGTCTAATCATTTAACTAAATCATCATGAAATTTTAATCGTTCTGACGGGCTTTTGCCTGGCCTCTTCTTTCTTTGGCAAAAGAATACTTAAAATACCATCTTTATAGTTGGCATGAATCTTATCATCATTTACACTTTCTGGCAAAGAAAAGGTTCTTCTGAAAGAGGAGTAACCGAACTCCCTGCGTGTATAGTTTTCTTCTTGAGATTCGTTTTCATCCTTTATCTCTGTTGATATAGATAATACTTGATTGTCGAGGTCAAGGTGAAAATCTGATTTCTTAAAACCAGGGACAGCCATTTCTACCATAAATGCATCGGCAGTTTCTTTAATATTCACTTTTGGTAAAGTAATTCCGGTATTAAAATTTGACATAAACACAGATGGAAGGTCTCTGTTAAAGATGTCATCTAACCAATTTGACCAACTTTGGAAGTTTACGTTTGAACTAGTGTTTGCTAAACTTCCGCTTTTAGGAACATGAATTAAATTGCTCATAATTACAAAATTTTAAATTAAACATTATTTCAAATTTGAAATCTCAAATTGATTTCAATCTTTTTTTAGCAAAGAAAATACCAAAATGGCTAAAACGGGTTTTTCTATGAATTTTTACTGTGAATTTGCATGTAAAACAAAGCAACCAGGAACAATTTGACATATTTGCGTCTAAAAAATGTCAAATTGACGGATAGGTTTTTTTCTTTGTCAGACATCATGGATGTATTTCAATAAAAATACCAACGACTAAAACCAGGTTTAAACAACGGGACAAATTGGAGCAGGGTATATTGCCCCATGGGTTAATCATACTCAAAAAAATGTTATCTTGAAATGATAAAAATACTAACCGATGAAAATAAAATATTTAGCGATCATCATCTTGATATGCCTAACGATTAGTTGTAAAAAAAGCACTGAAAAATCGATATCAAATTCAATAAAAAAGGATCATCAAACAGAAAAGAATATGGAACAAAATAAACTAACAGACTTCGGAAATAAATACTCAAGTGCATGGAGTAGTCAAAAACCCGAAAAAGTTGCTGAATTTTTTGCCTCAGACGGCATGTTAAAAGTTAATGATGGAGAACCAGCAATGGGGACCAAGGCAATTACGCAGGTTGCAAAAGGATTTATGGATGCATTTCCCGATATGATGGTTTCGATGGATAGTTTAACGACAAAATCAAATACAACAAGGTTTTACTGGACCTTAACCGGCACAAATAATGCTCCCGGAGGAACGGGCAATAAAGTTAAAATCAGTGGCTTTGAAGAATGGACTTTTAATGAAAATGGATTGGTACAAGAATCTAAAGGTCAATTCAATGCCGAAGATTATAACCGGCAATTAAATGGAATTGATTAACTATATTTTTCGTTGTAAAACTGATAACTGCTATATGTAAAATAAAAAAAATGACGATTAAAATAGATTCAGATTTAGAATTGAGGCAATTAAAATTATCGGATTCATTAGATATTTTTAATACCATCGACAACCAGAGAAGCTATTTAGGGAAATGGTTGCCATTTGTAGCTTTTACGCAAAAGATTGAAGACACTGAAAGTTTTGTCACATCGATGGTAAATGCTCCTGAAGAACCGTTTGAAATTACTTTTACGATAAGGAAACAGGGTGAATTTGTTGGTTTGATTGGATTCAAAGATTCAGACAAAACGATAAGAAAGACAGAAATTGGGTATTGGATTTCCCAAAAGTTTCAGAAAGAGGGAATTGTAACAAAATCTGTAGCGAAACTTTGTGATTTTGCTTTCGGGGAACCGGGGTTTACAACTGTACAAATAAAATGTGCCGTTGAGAATACACCAAGTATAAATATACCCAAAAGACTTGGATTTAAATTTGAGGGTATAGAACGTGACGGAGAACTTCTCACTGGAAATGTCTATACCGATTTGGAAGTATATAGTAAATTGAAAAAATGAATCATAGTTGAAACAAAATCTAAAAGGAGCCTCCTAAAGCAAGTTGAATCTGGAGTTTATGCTTGTGTGATGGCCTCTATTTAATATTAAAACCAGTACCTAAATACGCTACTTTTGTATTCGCAACCAGCATCAGACAATAAAAAATCAATAATTGAATGATACCATTCTTCAGAAAAATTCGAAAAAAAATGGCAGACGATAACAGACCGGTAAAATATATGCGATATGCCATTGGCGAAATTGTGTTAGTAGTTATAGGAATTTTAATTGCGCTGCAAATAAACAACTGGAATGAAGAAAGAATTCAAAAACAAGAATTAGAAGGCTTATTGCAAAGTATTGCCGGAGGTGTACAATCGGATATAAGGGATTTAAACCTGTTGGCAACGGCACGGTCAAACATGGGGAAAAAGGGTGATTCTATTTTTAGTTACTACATTTTAGACGATGTAAAAGCAATTAGTCTGGAAGAAACTGCCTATATAAATACGGCTTTTCAAAATGTTTTAAACTTCGTCTATTTCAAGTCTAACTTAAGCGCATTTGAATCATTAAAAAATTCAACTTATTTTGGCAAGCTTCAAGGCACTGATCTGGCATTATTGCTAAGCGCTTATTATACAACTGCAGACAAAATTAAAAGCATTGAAGAAAAGTATAATGAAAGCCTGGGAGCTTATCATGCGGCCTGGCTTGCTAAATTCAGGGATAATGGTCAGGATATTTTTTTAAGGCCATGGCTTTTTTATGATGACCTTTCTTCATTTACGCCTCGTTTTCGTGAGATTTTACGGGATAATAGCACAAAAAATATATTTGGTCATGCCTATTACGAACCGAACATAATTCAAACTTACGAAGAGCAAATTTTGATGGGTAATAAGTTGATTGAAATGATAAAAAGTTCAAATACCACTTTTGATGAACAAACAAAACTTGACTTTAGTGGTATTTTATACTCATTTGCAGATGCAGATTTAATAAGCATTTTAATTAATGGTGAAATACCTACCGGGTTTGAGCCAAAATATGCGGCATCGGTCATATATCGAGATCATTTTTCATACAAAGAAGACTATTTTGTCATAGAATACCCTGAAAATACATATGATTGGGGTTCGCCATATTTTGAGATTAATGCCCTTGGCGGGAGGGTAAATGAAATGGACTTTTCAAATTACACGAAAATTTTTATAGAGATGAAAGGTGAAATCGGTGGGGAGCAATTTGAAATAACGATGAAGGATAAACATGATCCACCCGATGGTTCTGAATCCAGGGTTCAGATTGAGCTAACTGATCAATGGAAGATTTATGAAATTCAAACAAACCAATTCAAAACAGCTGATATGCAATTAATAATGGTTCCTTTAGGCTTTGTTTTTGAAGGCCCCCTTGGAAGAACAATTCATGTAAGATCAATACAGTTTAAAAAAGACTAATTGTTTTATGTCACAATGTTAAAACTGCTTTTCAGCAAATCGTTTCAAAAATAAAACACCTTAACTGCAAATGAACTATAGAAAATACACAGGGGAATCACCATTTGTTTCTGAAATTGGCCTTGGTGGCTGGCAATTGGGAGAAGATTCCGGTTGGAAAAGTATGTCAGAAAAAGAGGCTCTTGCCATGATCCGTACATCGATTGAATTAGGAATCAATTTTTTTGATACGGCTCCAAATTACGGGCTCGGATCCAGTGAATTAAGACTCGGAAAGGCCCTGAAAAATGTTGACAGGACTAAGATTGTAATTAATACAAAATTTGGCCATACCGAAACAGGAGAAACCAACTACAACGCTAACCACATCCGAAAATCTTTAGAAGGCAGTTTAAAAAGATTACAGGTAGATTATATAGATTCCCTGATTTTTCACAACCCTCCTTTTGAAATTCTTGATGGCACTAACAATCCGCATTATGAGGTATTGGATCGTTTGCTTGATGAGGGTAAAATAAAGGCTTACGGAGCTTCTTTGGACACCTACCAGGAAATGAAAGTTTTTCTGGAAACAACAAACTGTGGTGTTATTGAGGCATTTTTCAATATTCTTCATCAGGATGCGGCTTCAGCCTTTAATATCGCACAAAAAGAGGGTGTAGGGATTATTGTTAAAATCCCGCTTGATTCGGGTTGGCTTTCAGGAAAATACAATGCTGATAGCAGCTTTAATGATATTAGAAAACGCTGGTCAAAAATGGATATCATAACAAGGAGTAATTTGATAGAGAAAGTAAGGCATATTATTGACCATGACCAAAGCCTGTCACAATCGGCCATATCATTTTGTTTGGCCTATGATGCTGTCTCAACTGTAATTCCCGGTAATTCGACTATTGCCCAGCTGAAAAGCAATGTGGAAAGTGCCGATACACCAATGTCAAAGGAACTTGTTAAAAAGTTGGAAAATTTCTATCAAAATGAAGTGAAACAGCTCAAGCTTCCATGGTAAATGAAAATTACCGGATCATCATGAAATAGAACAGTAATCATTGGGCTTTATGTATTTTTAGCAATCATATAAAGCGCATATCGTAACCAGTAAACCGGCTTCTTATAGCAACAACGTAAGACAATTTTAGGAGAAAATATTATAAGTATGGAACAATACAAAGTTAAAATTATCGAAACTCTGGCAGTTTGAGTTTTGTTTTCTTTGTAATTCTCAAAATACAGGAATTCGAAAGGATCACCCTTCCAGGTATTATTTTTATACAAAAAATGATTAAAAAAAAGGATCATAGCTAATATTCCAAAAATATTTATTTACTTGACAACCCTACCGATAAACATACTGACCTTAATAAAACAGAACAAAAATCAATTTAAAAGAATTTAGTTACCCTATGAAATCAATACATTATTTTCTCATTTTCTTTAGCTTTATTTTATCTTCAGTTAGTTGTTATGCGCAGGATTTATTCGGCTTAAATCCTGAAAACCTGAAGACCGCACAGGATTATAAAAATGCTGAAGAAAGAGTACTCTCATGCGCGAATTATCTTTTAACCAATCCGATCGATGAGGAGGATCTGATTCGAAAAACTACCTTTACCTACCTGTTCAAATGGATAGAAGGCACTCCCGAACACACTTTTTCTCTTGACGAGGAAGTAGTTCTACTGACAGGAAATGATAAAGATCTTCTGACGATATACTTTTCAGCTTTGGCCAAAACGGTTCTTGAAGAACCAATTAAGCAATCTACTGATGAGGAGATCCAGGAGCAGGCCATACAATATTTGCTGGATTATTGTTTAAATCCTGAGAATCACTTAAAGGCGACGAAAAGGATGAACAAGATGAGTAAAAAAAATAAAACCTAAAGATCAGGGGGCAAAACAAGTTGTTTTGTTTCTCAAATTGGAGCAGGTTTTTTATCTGAACAACGTTAAAAGTTCTGATGTTAAAAATTGTTGCCTCATCAACCTGGAAAACCGCAAGGCAAGGCTGCATTAAAATCAACTGATCGATAAATAATCACCTTTTCTATTTAACTTTTATATCTTACAGTGCTAAACTAAAACTACCATGGCCGTTACAAATAAGGATGAAGGATTAAAACGTGTAGTCGGTATCACCGGTTTGTCACTTAATATTGTCAACTTAACGGTAGGCGCAGGTATTTTTGTGCTGCCGGCTATTGTTGGTGTTGAATTAGGAGCGTTCAGTATTTATGCCTATCTGTTTTGCGGTATCATGATGGCGGCCATTATGCTTTGTTATGCCGAAATAGGCACCCGAATTACAAGTACCGGCGGAAGTTATGCCTATGTTGAGGCTGCCTTTGGTGATTTTGCAGGTTTTACCGTGACATGGCTGGCAGTTTTTGGCTGGAGTATTTTAGGAAGTGCCGCATTGATGAATATTATTGCCGACTCTCTGTCAGTGGTTTTTCCTGTATTTTCAAATCCATGGATACGTGGCTTATTATTTTTTGTACTGATCGGTTTTTTGGTTTTGACAAATGTACGCGGGGCCAGGGAAGGCGTAGCTTTTATAAAAGTAATCACATTGATGAAACTATTGCCGTTATTTGCGATTGCCATCTTTGGCTTTAGCTTGATAAATTCAAGCAACCTTCACTGGGATCATTTACCATCGCTCAATACCTTTAGCAATGCCACACTTGTTTTGTTTTTTGCATTTGCCGGTTTTGAAACAGCACTTGGGGTAAGTGGAGAGATCAAAAACCCTAAACGCACCATCCCTTTTGGTATCATGATTGGCGGAGGGTTGGTATTGATCCTTTATTTATTGTTGCAAACAGTAACTCAAGGTATTTTAGGAGCCGATATGGATTTATTTAAGGATGCTCCCTTAGCAGCAGTAGCCGAAAGAATTGTTGGGCCAGTGGGTGGTACCATATTACTGCTTGCCGCCGCAGTTTCGTGTTTTGGCGCTGTAAGTTCGGATGTATTGAATACACCGCGGATATTATTTGCCGGTGCCAACGATGGCCTGTTTCCAAAGTTCCTTGGTAAACTTCATCCAAAATTTGCCACGCCGTACTGGTCTATTATTTGCTTTTCGGGATTAATTTTTGTTTTTTCGATATCCGGTGGCTTTAAACAACTCGCCGTACTTGCAAGTGCTGCCATACTTCTTATTTATTTAGTCGTTGTTTTAGCAATGATCAAATTAAGATTGAAAGAAAAAAACACCAATGAGAAGGTGTTTAAAGTGCCTGGTGGTATGATCATTCCCTTTATAGGTATTGCCTCGATCACCTGGTTACTAACCAGTTTAAGCAAATTGGAAGTCATATCATCTATTATTTTTATTGCTGTAATATGTATTGTCTATGTTACAATGAAATTTATAAAGAAGCGGGCTGCATCTTAGGAAACTTTAAACTTAAGTAGCCGCCATTTAGTGTCTCCCGGCTAAGGATAAGATGTCAAAAGGGATCAGTTGATTTTAAGATGTACAGGGAGCTGTTTGGAAACATTTGGAATAGGGCAGTATAAGAGGAAATTGCTTCAGAAATGCAAATATGTCCTTCAAAAGGAAATGGATTTATACTGGTAGTGGGGAAGGGCCTTTGCAAACATGGACCTAAGATTTGTCTCAGTAGATTGAAGTCCTGGACTAATACAATGTAAGGTATCATTAAAATAACCTGACCCCATTGTTGGACTATATGTGGGCCAGGTTTATAGTATGTTACAGACTTCTTATATTATCAACTAAATTCTCATCTGATCTTGTACCATAGGGGTCTATGGCGATATATGCCGGCAACTCTTTTACAATGATCCTAATGATTGTTTCTTCTTGGTCAATAGTGTTCGATTCATAATACAACATAGTATTGTCATCTTTTACTGTGGAAGGATGTACAGTAAATACTCCGATTCTAATGGGTTCATTGATTGATATTTGTTTGATCTCTCCACTCTCCAATGTTTCAAAGCGTTTAGCCTTTATTTTTGAAGTAATTTCAAAAGTTCCATTTGTCAATTTTTTATAGGAACTTTCTTCAATTCCTAAATCATATGTAATTACTTTTTTAAACCAATCATCAACAAGGCCCTGTTGTTTTTGAGTAGTTACTTTATAAATTTCGTCCAATAACTCAATTGAATTGGCCTCTAATTTATTGACAGAACGATGTCTGTCTGTTATTGTTTTTAGGGCTCTGTTTACTTTGTCTTCACCTATTAAATCTCTTAAGGCAAGCATTACAGTTAATGCTTTTCCGTATGAAATATAACTCTGTCCAAATACTTTATAAACCGGAGGTTCTGTATCTCCCTCAAATGTTCTTCCCGTAAAATACCTGCTCCGAGCATTCTCACTCAATGTGTATAATGCCCTTTTCCCATACATTTTTTCTAAAACAACGGCTTCTGTATATTTTGCAAATCCTTCTATAAACAATGAACCACCTGCAACAGGTTTTGCCGACAATGTATGTCCCCACCACTGATGTGCGACTTCATGTATGGTTCTCTTTGCTACTAAATCAAAAGTCTCATCATCACTGACATCTGATAAATACATTCTGTCCTCCGTCATACTTATAACTCCAGGGTGAGCAAAACCTCCAAATGGCCAATGAGCCGGAACTTCTGCTATTCGAACATGGTCAAATTGATATGTCCCAAAATTATCCTGACAGTAATCCAATGTTTGCTTTATACTATTTTCAATTTTTTCGATATTAAAATCGTGTTCTTCAACATAATATTGCTCTATTGAAATTCCTTTGTAATTCGTTTTCTTTGTTTTATATTTTGCAGAAAAATAACCGGCTACAGGCATAATTTTATCAGTAGACTTATAGTGAAAATAGTTTCTGTTATTCTCAGACCATTCTTTTATTAAACTACCAGAGCTAATGGCAATTTGATCACTATCTGTGGAGATAATAGTTTCGAATCTCACTTTTTCAAATTTAAAATCTTCTAATACAATATGAGCATCTGAATTATTATCATCTTTACGTTTTGGTAAATTTCTTTTTTTACGCTTGGTTTTATTTGAAATCTCTAGCCCTGCAGCATAACCTAAAATTGGCTGAAAACTACTAAATCGATTGATATAAGTGCCATTACTTATAATTGAGACATCTTCTTCATAGCCTTTTAAATCCTTTTTTAATTCATACGTAAAACTTACGGAATCATTGGGTTGCAAAGGCTTATCAAATTTAAATAAATACGTTCCATAAATGGAATCGTAGATCGGTAAACGAGTCTTTTCCATAGTGACATTCTCCAGAGGAACTCTTTCTGTTATAAAAATTTCAGCCAGCGGTTGCTCACTATTATTTTTTAAAATTACATTGGCAATAACCGTATATAGTCTCTCTTTTGGAAAGAGGGCCACTTCGGTTTTTACCGATATACGAGATGGTCGGTCTAAGCGCTCATATTTCTTGAATTTTCGTTCATAATTTTCTTTGAAATCAAGATGATCATTAGAGGTTTCATACACAGAAACGATATTTATATTATAAAAAACCAAACTTCCTGCGCCAACAAAGAGTAAGATACAACTTGCGAAAGTTACTTTCTGAAGAGGTGTCCAACCATATTTCAATTGCTTTAACTTTACAGATAACTTGGTAGTTGTACCTCTATTCCAAATCTTAAAAGAGATAAGGGCCAATAAGAAACCAAAAGCCAACCAATACAAGGCTAGATGATCATATAGGTTTGAAAGCCCATTAAATCCATCCATATTATTGTATTGAACTCTTGGAATGAATCCAAGACTTGTTAGTGGATGTTCCAATCCAAGCATATTGGATTTCAAACTTAAAAAAACAATCATCCCGAAAATCCCCATTCCCATATATTTGCTTTTCACAAAACTATTTACAAATAAGGCAATCATAGAAAACACAATCAGTTGTACCCCATAGTGATAATATAAGGAAGCATACAAATTAAATTCGAAGTTTGTGTAGTTTAAGCTAATTTGAAAAATCATGCACAACATGACACCAATAGTAATTAATATCATTGGCAATAAAATCAATGCCGTAAATTTCGAAACAAAAAACACCCAGTTTTTTACCGGAGTCGCATCTACGATTAAGTTGAAATTTAAACTGCGCTCTTTCCATATGATTTCTGAACTGTAAAAAATGATCAAAATCAGGCTGAATAGGGTCAGAGGATCAACAATTAAGTCTATTAGTTGATTTGTAAAAGGATAAACACTTACGCCATATTCTCCACCACTAATTACCGTTGAATACAACTTTGAGAACACAATAAACAACCACATTAATAAAACAGCAACAAATGGAAGGCTTTTAAAAATATTTTTTAATTCTAATTTTAAAAGTGAAAAGAATGCTAATACTTGTGCATTAAAATTGTGCACACTCTTTTTGGGACGATATGTTAATGGTTGAAACTTTTCAGTTCGCTGTTTTGATTCTTTTTTTGCTTTTTTAGTAATCTTTCTAAATGAGAAGACTGAATAGGTAATCAATAATAGCCCCAAAGCAATAGCAATCCAAATAACCCTATTGATCAAAAACAGTCCGGAAAATGATAATAATTGTGTGTTTTTTTGAAAAGGGGTCCAATATTGCGTCTGCTCAAAAAATGCAGCAATTCCAAATGGATCTGCAATAGCAGCAATGGCCATACTTTCAGGCGAAGCTGGAACTGCTTGTGCCAACAATGGTGAATTTAAAAAGATTGAACTCACAAAATACAGCATATAAACAAATACCGCACTTACATAAGTAGCTGTGCTGTTTTTAGTTAATGTACTTACAGAGAATATAATTGAAGCACATATGAAAATGTTTGGAAGTACAATATATAACCATGGTTGCAGGTAGGTCATTAATCGAAATTCTGCAATGCGCTCTGGATCTAAATCGGAAAAATGATTACCCAATATATATCCCAATAGATAAGGTGAAAAAGCCAGTACACTAAATATAAATGTCCCTAAAAACCGACTCCAGAAATAATCTGACTTTGTTATGGAAGAACTGTAAATTAATCCTTCCATATCGTGTTGTTTATCTCTAAGCATTGCGCTAATGGCAAAAAACATGATGATAAACACACTGCCTAATGTAAAAAGGCTGGTGTAAAAATATATTTGATATACGGAGTTAAAGTTGATTCCTCGTGGAACGTACCCTTGTCTGCCGACAAATACTCCTAATGCCAAAAATAGCAGTGAAAATATTGGGAAGGCCCGTTGCTTGAGCTGATAGAAAACTTCGAATTGTAATAAATTTTTAAACATAATTTAGGCTTTGGAATTATGATTGAATAATGTTGTAAAATAAAAATCTTCTAAATTTGGGTTGATCATATCAAAACCAGATTCAGGTTTATGGTCTGACAACACTCTAATCTGAGTTTCTCCGGAAACCAATTTTGTAGAAATTACGTTGAAGGCCTTTTTAAACAAATCAATATCTCCTTTAGGGATGATTTTGGTCCAGATTTTCCCTTCGATATTTGCTACCAGATTTTTGGGATTTCCTTGAGAAATAATTTCTCCTTCAGAAAGTATGGCCATTTTAGGGCATAAGTTTCTTACATCTTCTACAATGTGTGTTGATAAAATGACAATCACATTTTCGCCTATCTCACTTAATAAGTTTAAAAATCGGTTACTCTCTTCAGGATCTAACCCTGCAGTTGGTTCATCTACAATTATAATTTGTGGATTTGCCAATAGGGCTTGTGCAATTCCAAAACGCTGACGCATTCCTCCTGAGAAAGTATACACCGATTTTTTTCGGTGCTGATATAAATTAACCTGTTGTAATAAGGCACAGACCTGCTCTTTGCGATCCTTTTTGTTTAAAATTCCTTTAAGTACTGCCAGATGATTCAATAATTTTTCGGCGGATATTTTGGGATACACCCCAAATTCCTGAGGTAAATATCCCAGGTTCTCCCTTACGTATTGAGGTTTTGCAATTATATCAACCTCGTTAAAAATAATGCTTCCTTCACTGGGTTCTTGTAAGGAAGCAATTGTTCTCATCAAAGAGGATTTCCCTGCTCCATTGGCGCCCAATAACCCAAACATACCGTTGGTGATTTTCAGGTTGATCCCATTTAAAGCTTTTACACCATTAGGATAGGTTTTTGTTAGATTTTCTATAGTCAACGTATTCATGGCTGTTTGTTTTTAGGGTTGTTATTTTCTTTTTGCTGTGACTATTCCGTCTGATTGATTGGGATGCACCTTGGAATGCTTCTGATTCTTTGAAGCTAATTTTCTCTCTAATGGTCTTCGATCAAAGGCAATCGGATCTAAAGTACTTTCCAGTTTAATTTCTGAGCCGGAAATTTTATCTTCGAAATTTGTCACAAACTTGATGCTCTTACCTTTGCTCTGAGGATCAACCTGATCATCAAGCACATAAAAGGTTTCAAATACATTGGGGTGGATAGGATTCAACCATTGTGTATAAGCGGGGAAATTGGCAAACAAAGAATCATTCCTGACAATAACCTCATAAGTTCCATAGCCTTTATGGCTGTACAAGCCTTTATACTCAGATAAACTATGGGCAGTTGCTGCGGTAACGATTGGTTTGACTTCTTCAGTCTTCATTTGTTTTTCGATTAGCTTTTCCAACTTTCCGATCCAATCAGTTTGAGGTATATCCAAAAATTGATCAGCAATAATATTTGTGATGATCTGGGGTACACCTGATCTGTTCTGGTTGCTCAATACCACAATGCCTAAATCATCTGCAGGATAAAATGCTACATTAGCCGTGAACCCATCAATATTTCCTCCATGATCTGCACGATAATGTCCTTTGTAAGATGAAAGGAACCAACCGTAGCCATAATTAGCCATAAAGCTGCCAGGATTGGAGTCTCTTGGCAATCTTCCTGATATCACCATTTGTGAACTCATTGCCTCTTTAACATATGCCGCCGGTAGTATTTGCTTCCCGTTGTATTGTCCGTTATTTAACCATGCAATCATCCATTTAGACATGTCGTTCGCCGAGCTGTTAATTCCTCCGGCCGGATTCATCATCCCAATATCTTTGTAGTCAATTTCAGTGGTTATACCATTTTCAAAATAATAACCAACAGCTGCTTCTTTGTTGTTTTTTAATCCTTCAATCTTGGCACTGGAATTTTCCATTTGCAAGGGTTTGAACAGGTTCTCTTTGATGTTGTATTCCCAACTATTACTTGTAAGTCTTTCCGCTACAACACCTTGAACAAAATACATGAAGTTGTTGTATCGAAATTTTGATCTTAGGTCATAAACAGGTTCCTGATAGGCTATTCGAGCCAAAAACTCATCTTGTGATTCGGTTGGAAACATTTTCCAGGCTGCTGAATGGCGCGGAAGTCCTGTCCGATGGGTCATTAAATCTTTGATGGTTATTTGAGTGTTCATTTCAGAATTAAAGAATTTCAATTCAGGAATATATGTTCTTGGAGAGGTTTCAAAATCGATTTTTCCTTGGTCTCGTAATAGTCCCATTAAAGACGCCGTAAAAGCTTTAGTGGATGAGCCGATGGCAAAAATCGTGTTGCTGGTTACGGGAGTTTTATTTTCAATGTCACTAAATCCAAATCCGTTAGCATAAATGATATCATTGCCCTTAACAATTGCAACCGAAAAACCAGCCGCTTTAGAAACGTTCAATACCTTTTCAAAGTTCTCTTCAAGAGATTTGATTTTATTATTAAGAGCTTCATCATTTGATTGGGCAATTACATTTGTTAAGCATAATAAGGCTAAACAGAATATTTTTAAAATTTTCATAATATCTAATTTTATATTGTTGTTCGTTTTATAGTTTATCTGAAACGTCTTTTGTTGTTCCACACATTGCCGTTAGAGGCATTTAGTTTAATCCTGATGTTTCTATTGTTTAAGGTGCTCATGATTTTTAGTTTAAATTTGATACAAACATAAAGTGAAGGGCTAGGGCATTCTAATTAATATGATATACAGTATTTTTATGATGCCATTCATAGAAAAAAATAGCATCAATCGCGTTCCTCCGTAAAAGGTTGGTGTTTGGACTAATTATGTTAGTGTTTATCAACTGTCTTATCCAGAGAATTAAACACGGCTAATTTTGAAGTATGTGTCCCTTTAAAAAAAAGAGAAGCATTTTTAATGGTCTTTATTCTTTGTTAGATGCTACTTTTCTTCAATGTCTTTAATTACCCATTCGAGTACTTCATCTACACCTTTTTCATGTTTTTCCCATTTTGGAATAATTAGGATATCGGGCTGAACTCCTTCGGTATTGACTTCTTGTAGGCGAAATAGTCGTTTAGTATATGTAATTATAAGATTAGAATTAGGTAGATTAAATTGACCTAAATCTTGATAACCATTTGGATTAGCCCCAGTAGGTTCACCTACAATTTTAGCATTAAGTAGCTGCCTAAATTGTAAAGCGTTAACCATTGCAGCCGAATAGGTTTCTCTATTAGTCAGAACATAAACCCCAGATTTCCAGTCGATGCAATCGGCAACATTTAACCTCCTTGCCAGTATCAGCCCTATAAAAAAATTACCTCCGTAATTATCGCGTAGATCAATTATTACATTTTGTAAGTTATGTTTCTTTATGTTTTCCAACAAGTCTTCTGTAAAGCTATTCATTTCCACTTCGTTTGGATATCCTTTAAAATTGACATAAACAGTTAAAGAATCTCTTAATGACGTGTACCACAGTTTTTTTGTCTTATACGATTCTGGTCGAGTAAGATTTGGGTATTGAAAAACGATCTCTTTATATTCAGATTCTTCGTTTTCTTCTTTAGTCAGAGCTTCTAAAATAATTGATTCGTAATTGCCTGCATCATCCGCAAAAGTAAAAGTGGCTTTATCTTTTTGTTTCACGATGTCTAATCCAAACAAAATTTCTGAGATAATTAGGCTATTACATGTCTTGTCCATAGAAGATTGACGGTTTTCGGTAAATGGAGTGAGCTTGGATACCTTTTTGTAAATCTCTGAAATAGGCATTCCATCAATTCGTATAAGTTTTTTACCAAGTAGATAATCATACTCTTTCTTAACTTTTATTACTCTTAACACATCACCAAAATCAAATAAAGTAATAGGATACCTATGAAGTTTCATTGGCCATAAAGGAATGGCAGTATGACCATCACCTTTTCCTCCGCCTATTTTATGTGTCAATTTCATTAACGCTAAAATCACCTGAAAGTGATTCAATTGAGGGAGTTGTTCTTTTATTTTTTGAATTTCTAATATAAATTCTTCTTTGCTAATCAAATGATAGAGATCAATATGACTATCTTCTAGTGTTTTATGATAAAAATCAATATCAGTAATCCATTTGTCGACATCGGCTTTTTGGCAATAGCTAAAATTCCCTAGATAGAGTATTGCAAATATTGATAATAGCAATTTCATTTATTTTGAATTAAATGTTCAATTTGCACCTAACCTTTTCTATAACTATAGTTTCGAGTTAAGGGGGCGAGGGTTTTTCCAGGAAGATTACACGCTGTATACTTTTGAAGTCTTCTGGTTAATACCAAAATCGAGTCATTATTTTTAAACATTGTTAAGTACTTTATTTTTCCAAACTTAAATTTGCTATATCTCTGGAAAGATTAAAAGCATTTTGGCGCGTTCCAAAACTATTAGACAATGCAACGGATACAATTTTTCGGTCTAAAAAAATAGAGAAAAAAGAACTTGTTCCGGGTTGAGTTCCTCCATGCTGGATAATTTTCCCATATTTTGGATCATCATATACAGCCCATCCAAAACCATAAGGGTCATCACCTATTGCTGGTGCCATGTCATCAGTTGCATTTATCATCATTTCTAAAGTAGTACTTTCAATGAGCTTGTGATTAAGAACAGCCTCTCCGAATTTAAGTAAATCTTTGACAGTGGATTGAACACCTCCTGCTGGATATATAATACTTAAATCGGTATTTGGACTTTTTATATATGTAGATCCTACTTTAATATTCAGTCGTGATTTGTTATTATATTTTTGTTTAGATTCTTCTATACTTGTATTTAACATTCCTGCTTTATCCCATATGTTTTTTCTCATATAGTCCCCATAACTCATTTGGGATACTTTTTCAATTATTGCGCCTAAGACCGTATATCCATACGAAGAATACATGTATTGAGTACCCGGTTCAAAGAATAGCTCTTTATCCTTAAATGCATCCAGTGTATTTACTAATGTTGGATAATGAGTGAATGAAAGTGCATCCCATTTTGATGCATAATGAGAAATCCCTGAAGTGTTTTAGCAATTGCCTTATAGTGATATCGCCTTTAGCTTTTTTTGGAAATTCTTTTAAATATGTTTGAATAGGTGTATCTAACTCAATCAGTCCTTTTTCGTACAGTTGCATCATTGCAATTGCAGTCATGGGTTTAGTAATAGAAGCTATCCTTCCCAGCATGTTGCTATTTGTTCCTTTTTGGTCAGCTTTATTAGTAAAACCTGCTCCACTCATATAAGTTCCACAATTATCTATATATAGGCCGGTAGTAACTCCCAAAAAATGGTTAGAAGCCATATGTTCATTGATAATTTTATTCGCCTTACTTTCCAATTCATCATTTAAAGTCAACGAAGAATCTTTACATTTGAAATCAATTTCGCTTTGGACTTCAGGAATTTCGACTTGACTGAACGGGTTGAATGACAGGGGTTCAATAATCCAAGTAACTCCTATTGTTAAAACGAGAATAATCAATAATAATATATTCCTTTTTTTCATTAGTTGTATTTAAGGTTATTTTAATCTGACGATATAGCATTCTTTTTTTTACGATGATTACTCTTACTTAATAGTTATTGTTGCTGAAGGGGCTCTATTAAAAACTATAGGATCTAATGTTTGCTCTAAAGCAATTTTTAAACCAGTAATATTACATTCAACATTTGTCATAAAAGTAATTATGGAGGAACTGTTCTAATTCTCAATTTGATACATTTATTTAGGTGATTGTGCTTCCAATTCTTTTAAATAATCAGGAATTTTAGAGTCGTGTTTTGGTTTTTTCTGTAACTCTTTTAAAATGCTAATTTGAGCAACTCTTTTGGCATCAGCAGCATCACAAGGAATGTCTGGCTTAACTCCTACTACCTCCCAAGATTCATTGGAAACAGGATGATAATAACGGGTAAAAGGAATAAAAGCTGTAAACCCTTGTGCCATTTCAAACGGGCGGATTCCGTGTCCACCTCCGTAGGTGTTTTTTCCAACTATTGTAGCGCGTTTATGTCCTTGTAAAGAAAAACTAAACATTTCTGCTGCTGAGAACGTGTGATCACCCGTTAAAATATAAAGAGGGATGTTTTTAAGTCTTTCTAAAGTAGTTGTAGGAATAATAAAATTACTTGGGTCAGTTGAATTAATTCTCACATCTGCTATAGTCGACCAAGCTTCTCGTTTGGTATCTGTAGCACGAGTATAATTAACAGTTAATAACATAGGCTCTTTCATAAAAAAACCGGCCAACATAGCAACCGTGTCTGGAGAGCCACCTATGTTATTGCGTAAGTCAATAATGACAGCATCCGAATTTGCAGCGAAAAGCATTGCAGAAGTAATTAAACCTCCTGAATATGATGGAGGAATAAAGCGGTTGAACTTTATGTAAGCTATATTACCATTTAGGTGTTCCATTTTTTTAAAAGAATAATTATCTTTAGCGATGTGGTCATAAGATGAAGGCATCATAAGGCGTTTTCCGGCTGGTTCTGCTGCCATAATTCTAAAATGTTTGTCATTGCTCCAAGTTACTAAAAGGTCAGAAAGGTGATTGGCAAGCGCATTTTTCTCTTTAAAACGGTCGAAATTTCCTTTTCTCAATTCTTTCAATAAATTTTTCTTTAGCATAGGTGCTTTCTCTCCAATAATATAATTCACAGCAATTGAGTCCGCTAGGTCTTTTACCATTTTATGAACTTCGTTCAGCTCAATAGGTTTTGGCTCTATGGGTCCTGATTGCATTCCCATTCGTTGCCCATAAATTAGTCCAATACAAAGTGTTAGTAATGCTGTAACAATTATTTTTCTCATCATTATATATTTAAATTGATTATGAAGCAAATAACATATCAAAGGCTAATTATAAAAATAATAGATGATGAATCAAGGAATAATCACTTCACACACAACTTTAAATGAAACAAACTATGGTTTAACTAAAAAAGAACGTTGTTTGTACTAATTATGATAGCGTGTATCAATTTTCTTGACAAGACTGTTTAACAATGTTACTTTTGAAGCATGATTTCATTTTTAAAAAAATACAAGGCGTTTTTTATTGGACTAATTATAATTCCAATTTTCTATTTGTTAGAATATGTTGGTTTAATAATAATTCCGGAGGGTAGAATGTTAAATATTATTCCTTATGCAATATTTTGGGGATTAGTAATTGCTTTACCAATTCACTATTTCAATCATTCTAAAAAGAATAAGAAAACTGTAATTAAAGGAGTTAGTTTACTTTTGCTGCTCATTATTACTCTTGTAATTGATTCAATAATGAAATTGCCTGACAACCCAATAACCTTTATTCTTATAATGGGATTTTGGATTGGTTTAACCTATATGTTAGTTCCCACTTTTATTAAAAAATATTGGAAGTTAATTGCACTTATTTATGGTCCACTGCTTTTATATTTTCTTTATTTAAGATTGTTTTCAGGAGATTTAGAAGCCTATTTAAAAATTAAAGTAGATTCCTATTTTATTATTTTCTTTTTACCAATTCCGGTATTATTTCTTATTTGGATTTTTGAACAATGGAAATGGGTAAAAAATTTAAAAGCCGAAAAATCTAAAACAGAATTGTCATTATTAAAATCACAAATAAACCCTCATTTTTTCTTTAATACACTGAATAATTTATATGCTCTAACAATTAAAAACTCAAAACAAGCACCAGATGTTATTTTAAAATTATCTGATATGATGCGCTATACCATTTACGAAGGTGAAAAAGAAATGGTAAAGCTCGGAGATGAAATTGATTATTTAAACAACTATATAGAACTACATAAAATTCGTTATAAAAAGGCCGTAGAGATTACTTTTAAACACGAAATAGATGCCAGTTTATCCATAGCGCCACTTTTGTACATCATTCTGTTGGAAAATGCAGTTAAGCATGGGATTGAAACCCTTACAGAAAATGCATATATTCATATCAATTTATATGAAGATAAAGATTTCATCTATTTTAAAATAGAGAATAATTTTGATCCGAAAGAAATAAGTGAAGCCAAAGGTATTGGGCTTACAAATCTAAAACGTAGATTGGCTTTAATTTATCCGAAAAAACACGAACTAACTGTTGACAAAACCAATAATATTTATAAAGCAACGTTAAAAATTTCTAAACATGCTTAAATATATAATCATAGATGATGAGCCTTTGGCACATGAAGTTATTGAAGAATTTTGCAGTATGTTGCCTCATTTACAATTAGAGAAGAATTGTTATAATGCTATTGAAGCCATGCAGTATTTGAATGAAAACACTGTGGATTTTATGTTTTTAGATATAAACATGCCAAAATTAAGAGGTTTGGACTTTTTAAAAACCCTCACATATCCACCAAAAACCATTATTACAACGGCTTATAAAGAACACGCCCTGGAAGGTTTTGAATTAAACGTTGTTGATTATATCTTAAAGCCTTTTAGCTTTGATCGTTTGGTAAAAGCTGTAAATAAAGTTTCAGAAACACAGACATCAAAAACCATCGTAAAAGAGGTTGTTGGTTCAACAGATAACATTACTCGCTTTTTTGTAAAAGGTGATAAAAAACACCATCAAATTGATTTGAACGATTTGTTATATATAGAAGCTTATGGAAATTACACCAAGCTGTTTTTGAAAGATGAAATGATTGTGAGTCATGAAAAAATATCTCACTATGAAGATTTATTAAATGCTGCTGATTTTTTGCGCGTTCACAAGTCATTTATTATTGCTATTGATAAAATAAAATTCATAGAAGGAAATAGAATTTTAATAAATGAGCATAAAATACCGATTGGTCAAACATATAAAAGCCGTATTAATAAGCTTTATAATAATTAATTTCCATTATTAAACCGGCAATCAATCAAATCGAAACGCATGTTTTCTTTCAATAAAACGTTTCTTATGACTATTTGAAGAAGTCTGATGTTCAAATGGAGGCCTGGTCTCCGTTTGCAGCAGGCCGTAATGAAATGTTTAAGAACAGGGTCCTGGCTGATATTGGAAAAGAACATAACAAGAGCAACGCTCAGGTCATCCTAAGATGGCATTTCCAGAGAGGTGTTATTGCTATCCCCCGATCGTCCCAAAAGGAACATATGATTGAAAATTTAAATATTTTTGACTTTGAACTGAGTAAATCGGATATGCAAACTATAGCTAAACTGGATTTGAACAAGACACAATTTCCGGAGTGGGAATAATGATAACTAACTTTAAGTATAAATTTTATAAGGCTGTGCGTGATGAACAAAGATGATCGATTAAATATAGTAAAGGCAAGTTGGCGACTGCACGATGAGGTAGAGAATGCTTACCTGGATCACCCTGCCAGGAGAGGTGATGATGAATGGCTGGAGAAACAGCGAATCCTTCTTGCAGATATGGCCTTACATCTTTTACAGACCTCAATCAAACCCGGCGAAATTGAATTAGACAAATTGCGGGATAACCTGTATTCCATTTTAACCATTTCGGATCAGTTTTTACCTGAATCAGACCTAAAAAGCACAACTGAAAAATTATATGACAATAATGTATAAATGTTTAATGATTAATAAGTTCGAGGCAGTTTTGCCCTTGAAATGAATTCGAAAAACAGCTTTTATCTCCTCTAAATTATCTAAAATAAGCTCGATGACTGAATAATACGATCTCTTTAATTCAATAAGTCTTATTTTTAGTTTCAAATTATCAAAAAAACCATGATCTTTAGCGTTTTTTACATTGAATGAGATTTAGTTTTGCTCATTTATAGCATAAAATTTCATCATGTTTATTAGATTAAACCAATCCTAGATGACTCAAAAAAAATCTGAGGCAAAACGCCTGGCAGTTGCCGAGACCTATAAAAACTGGAAAAAATGGGGCCCGTATTTGGCCGAACGGCAATGGGGAACGGTTAGGGAAGATTATAGTGAACATGGCCATGCCTGGGATTTTGTAGATCATGAAAAAGCACGAAGTAATGCCTATAGATGGGGAGAAGAGGGGATAGCTGGCTTTTGCGATTCTCGCGAAATACTATGTCTTGCGCCTGCATTTTGGAATGGCAAGGATGCTATTTTAAAAGAACGCCTGTTTGGCCTTACCAACAATCAGGGAAATCATGGAGAAGATGTTAAAGAACTGTATTTTCACCAGGTATCTTCACCAACCCACTCTTATTGCAAGTACCTCTATAAATATCCTCATATGGAATTTCCATATAGCGATCTGGTTAAAAACAACAGGCGTAGCCGCGAGGAACCGGAATATGAGTTACTTGATACAGATGCCTTTAAAAACAGTGCTTATTTTGATTGTTTTATTGAATATGCAAAAGCCGGTATTGATGATATTTTAATGAAAATCACTGTGGTGAACAGGGGTTCCAAAACTGCAGTTTTACATGTGCTTCCTCATCTTTGGTTCAGGAATTTTTGGAAGCACAACAAGAGGTTTACGCGCCCGAACATGAAAAGTATCAGCAAAGACTGTGTTGAATCGAAAAATATTAGAAATGGGAGGTATTTTTTATACCATGAAAACGGCAAGCAGTTATTCTGCGAAAACGAGACAAATAATAAAAGAATTTACAATGTCCCAAACCTGGTCGATTATGTAAAAGATGGTATCAATGACCATGTGGTGAATGGCAAATCGAGTGTAAATCCTAAAAAGAATGGCTCAAAGATGGCTATTTGGCATAAGTTCAAATTAAAGGCAGGTGAGGAAAGGACCATAAGGCTGAGACTCAGTAAAAAGAAATTAAAAAACCCATGGATTGATTTTGATACTGTATTTACCCAGAGGATCACCGAATGCGAAGAATTTTACGCTGACCATATCAAGAATGACCTGCCGATAGCTCACCAGTCAATAGTAAAAAGTGCATTTTCAGGATTGTTATGGACAAAACAATTCTATTATTACGATGTGTTCAAATGGCTTTTTGGCGGACCGGGTGAAGTAAAGCCAAATCGTCATAATCCAAGAAATTTTAGTTGGCAGCACCTTACCAACAGACATGTCATATCAATGCCTGACAAATGGGAATACCCCTGGTATGCGGCCTGGGACCTTGCATTTCACATGGCGTCATTTGTAGAAATCGATCCTTATTTTGCTAAAGAACAGTTACTACTTGTGTTACGTGAGAGTTATATGCATCCCAATGGCCAGATTCCGGCATACGAATGGAATTTTAGTGATGTAAATCCACCGGTTCATTCATGGGCTGTTTGGACCGTCTATGAAAAAGATAAAAAGCAAAGTGGCAAAGGGGATATCAATTTTTTGAAAAAAGCCTTTCAAAAACTCCTTATTAATTTTACCTGGTGGGTCAATCAAAAGGACAAAAGCGGCACAGACCTTTTTGAAGGAGGGTTTTTAGGCCTTGATAATATTGGTGTTTTCGATCGGAATCACATGCCTCAGGGTATCAAAAGAATGCAACAGGCCGACGCCACCAGCTGGATGGCAATGTTTACCCTTAATATGCTGCGTATGTCACTTGAATTGTCAAAGACCGACAGTTTCTATGAAGAGGCGGCAGCTAAGTTCTTCAGGCATTTTTTAAACATCGCCTGGGCCATGCACCACATAGGGAAAAGAGATATTTCACTATGGGACGATGTTGACAATTTTTACTACGATGTTGTCGAAATGTCAAGTGGTGTGACCGATCGTTTAAGGGTCAGGTCATTAGTAGGTATCATTCCGTTATTTGCCGTTGAGATCCTTCATAAGGATCTGTTTGAAGAATTAAAGGAGTTTAAAATTAGAGCGAAGGAAATCGTGAGGACAAGACCTGATCTTGCTTCGCTTATTTCACGAATTGAAGAGGTCAATAAGGATGGGAATTATTTGTTTTCGCTGATGCGGGGATTTAGATTAGAACATGTGCTCAAACGCTTGCTGGATGAAAATGAGTTTTTATCCGATTACGGGATTCGCTCCCTCTCAAAGTATCATGAAAAACACCCTTTTGTATTTGAGCACCACGGACACCATGAGATTCAATATGAGCCTGGCGAAAGCCGTTCGAATATGTTTGGTGGTAATTCCAACTGGCGCGGGCCTATTTGGATGCCCTTGAATTATATGATCATTCAGTCTTTACGCAAGTATTATGCTTTTTACGGTGATCAATACCTGTATGAATTTCCAACCGGATCGGGGAACAAAATTAATTTAAACCAAATTGCCAATGAACTGTCCAAGAGGTTGATCAAGCTTTTTGAACCCAATGCAGAAGGAAGATTTCAATACCACGCTGATGACGCCAACAAGCTTTTCTCAAAAGATAAACACTTTAAGAACCAGCACTTCTTTTATGAATTTTTTGATGGTGACAATGGCAAAGGCCTTGGAGCCTCTCATCAAACGGGATGGACTGCACTAATTGCTAATTTAATCATGGAAATGGAGGAGAATTGAACCTATAAACTTGAATCGGTCAAGTTGCTTTATGGCGAATGTATTTGATTTTGGAATTGTGGGCAAATTGTCAGATCCAGAACTTTACAGGGAAATAAAAAGCAGAAAAACATGGAAATTCAGTTCCGGAAAATCCATGATACGCTGTACAAACTGTTTTAAAAATATAATTTTGATGTTGAACTTAACCGAAACGATTTTAAACATGAGCTGCAAAAAATAAAAATGATGACGATAAGGCAAGTGCAAAAAGAAGATAATCCGGCTTTGGCGCGCATGATAAGAGCTGTGTTTGAGGAATTTAATGCCCCAATAGCCGGTACGGTTTACTCAGATCCAACAACTGATGAGCTGTATGAATTATTTCAAATTAAAAAGGCTGTTTTATGGGTTGCCGAAGAAAACAAAAATATGCTCGGTTGTTGTGGAATTTACCCCACAAAGGGACTTCCTGAGGATGTTGCGGAATTGGTTAAGTTCTACCTTCCAAAAGAATCAAGAGGAAAAGGCCTTGGAAAAATTTTAATGGAAAAAAGTATTGATTCCGCCAGGGAATTCGGATATTCAAACATCTATATCGAAAGCATGCCTGAGTTTTCAAAGGCTGTAAGCATCTATGAAAAACAAGGGTTTTATATGCTTAAGAACCCTATGGGAGAATCAGGGCACACTGGTTGTAACATATGGATGCTAAAAGAACTTGATAAAGATTGATCATGCAGCGCATGATGACTAAAATGACTAAAATGATTAAAGACAAAACAAGCATAAGACCGGTGATCAGGAAAATTGGTACGATCGAAAACAAAAGCCCGGCCGAGAGATTTCAAAATCTCACCCTGCGGCCCATCATTAAGCTTCAGCATGAATTATTGGTTGCATTTTTCGAAAATTACCTCAAAAAAAGAAAGATTGATTTCTCCGGGTTGAGTGAATTGGAAAAGCATGAGGTCATATCAAAAGCTTTTAAGAAGGACAACTTGTTTAAAACTGAAATCAGGGCCTTGGTCCTGGGTCATTTTACTTTGGAAGAATACAGTGTATATCAAACAATAGCTACAGATGCTAATAAAAGAATCATAACCATGATTGAAGAAAGATTACAATCTGTAACTTTATGAGTAAATAGATAAAACAAGAAATGGGACTACAACGAAGTTGAACGGATAGACATTCAAAGAATTTAAATTGATTATTTATGAAAAAGGATTTATTTGACAAAGTGGGTTTTCGTTGTGGAGAAGTCATGAAAAACCGATTTATGCTTGCACCGATGACCAATACCCAAAGTCATGAGGATGGTACCTTGTCTGAGGAGGAATTCCATTGGTTAACAATGCGTGCAGAGGGGGGCTTCGGACTTACAATGACCTGTGCGAGTCATGTTCAGGCCAATGGAAAAGGATTTCCAGGGCAACTTGGCATATACAGTGATACCCATATTGAGGGCCACAGCAGATTAGCCAAGGCTATTCAAAATGAAGGAAGTCTTGCTGTGATACAGCTACACCATGCCGGAATAAGGTCTCCAAGAGACTTGGTGGAGGGTGATCCGGTTGGGCCTTCAGATCATAAGAAGTCTAATTCACGTGCTTTAACGCTGGATGAAGTTTATCAACTCCGAGATGATTTTATTGCCTCGGCTAAACGAGCTCAGTTATGCGGCTATAACGGAGTGGAGATCCACGGGGCACATGGCTATATACTCTGCCAGTTTTTAAGTTCAACACATAATAAACGCAAGGATGCGTATGGAGGGTCCCTGGAGAACCGTTCTCGTTTGCTCTTTGAAATTATAAAAGGGATTCGATCAGCATGCGGATCTGATTTTCTTATCGGGGTACGGCTCTCGCCTGAACGATTCGGTATGCGTCTTGAAGAAATCATAACGATTTGCAAATTATTGATTGACCAGGGGTTCACAGATTTTCTCGATATTTCTCTCTGGGACGTTTTCAAGGAGCCCGAAGATCCAGAGTATAAGGGGAGGTCGCTTTTAAATCATTTTACCGGGCTTGAGATGAAGGATGTCCGTTTGACGGTTGCCGGGAACATTCGGTCGGCAGCCGACGTTCACTCCGTGATTGATGCCGGGGTTGATTTCGTCTCTATTGGGAGGGCTGCTATCCTGCATCATGATTTCCCTTTAAAGGTGCGCGATCATGCTGACTTTGTCCCTGTCTCGCTTCCTGTTTCCCAAGACTATCTGTCTGGTGAAGGACTGGGCGTGAAATTTATAGAATACCTAAAAAAATGGCCGGGTTTTGTAGTACCCTAAATAAAAAAAGGCAGAACCAGCGGGGCATTGAACCTCTTCAATTCATTAGGCTCATGAAAAGAATATTTTTTATACATTTGAGAAGTTGATACAAACAAGCACTTTTCATAGAAGGACCTTGAGCACATCTTTATGTGTTGCATTTATGATGTTCTTATACCATCAAGGATTCTCTCAGGCAGCCGAAACGGGTTTAGCCTCTTTTTATAATGATACATTTGAAGGAAAAACAACTGCCAATGGCGAGGTCTATAAGCGAAATAAAATGACTGCTGCCCATCGCACCCTTCCGTTTGACACAAAAATAAAAGTGACCAATCTTGCGAATAAGAAATCAGTAATAGTAAGGGTAAATGACCGTGGTCCCTTTGTAAAAGACAGGATCGTTGATCTTTCAAAGGAAGCTGCCGTCAAACTTGATTTTATTGACAAAGGGGTTACCAAAGTAAGGTTGGAAGTTTTGAGAAGTAAGTAAAAGACAACTTATGTTGCAATCATAAAAGCCGGAATCAAAATTGACAAAATTTAAAACCTGTGTTGGGGCAGAATCTGAGGGATGGAAAAACAGATATAGAGTTTTTAAATAGTGCTTGTATAAAAAATGAACTAAACAGAAATGAGCAACATTGATTGGATAGGTTTTATCGGGGTTTTTCAAATACTATTGGCCTATATGCTCAATGTATTGGGAAAAATTTCCAAGGATGATATATCTTTTATGCTATTGAACCTTATAGGAGCCGGTATGGCCTGTTATGCGTCCATACTCATGAATTATATGCCTTTTGTAGTGTTGGAGGGTATTTGGGCCATAGTATCACTGATTTCATTGATTAAATATGGTGCAAAGAATTTCAGGCTTGATTAAAATGAAAAAAAATACCTTTTTTACACGGCTGGAATCAGAATTATAATGGTAAAGCAGAGCTATAACATTGGTTTTTAGGTTAAACATCTATCTGTTTTAAACGAACTTTCTTTTCGCAACATTTTTAAATTACAGAATGAAAAAAACACTGGAAGAAAATAATAGAAGAGAATTTCTTAAAAAATGCGGCCTGACTACAGTTCCGTTTTTGCTTCCAACAGCCGGATTAGATGCCATGACATTGTCGTCAGATGAAACAGGCAGCCCAATTGGAAACGAGATTGTCAACTTTATATACGATGGCCTGAATTTATCACCCCGACAATATATTGATAAACTTAGAGACATTGACCTTGCCAACAGAATTGAACCGGACTTTTATGGGAAAGGCGGATCAACTCAGCTACTCGAAGATGAATTCGCAAGACTTACAGGAAAGGAAAAGGCCATGTATTTGCCTACAGGTACCATGGCTAATCAATTAGCAATTAAGCTCCTAAGTGGAAAAAACACAAAGGTCATTGTGCCTGAAAATTCACATGTATTCAGGGATGAGGCCGACGCAGCACAAAGTGTACACGGCAAAAGACTTGTTCCGGTTGGTCATGATCAACCTTATTTTGAGCTTAAAGATTTGAAAAGTTCGATTGACTATATGAAGCAAAATGAGGTCTTTCGAAGTGGATTAGGCGCTGTAGTCATTGAAAACCCTGTTCGTCGTGCTAATGGAATGGCTGTGCCCATAGAAACAATCAAAGAGATATCGGCTTATTGCAAAAAGAATGGGATCAAAATGCATTTAGACGGTGCTCGTATTCATTTGGCAATGGCTTATACCGGTATATCCCTAAAGGAATATGCCTCCTGTTTTGATACTGTTTATATATCTTTATACAAATACTTAAATACGACCGGAGGAGCAATTCTTTGCGGCGAGACAGCAATTATTGATCAGCTTGCACATCAGATCAAGATTTTCGGGGGAACCGTATTTCAAAGCTGGACCAATACTTCTATGGCCCTGCATTTTCTGGAAGGGATTGAATTGCGTTTGAAACAAGTGGTGGATACCGCCGGAAAATTAGTAACCGAGCTCAATAAAATAGAAGGTTTGAAAATCAGCGCTTTAAATAATGGAACAAATATTTATGACCTTTCATTAGCCTCACATATCAACTCAAAAGAACTCAGTACAATTTTGTATAAAGAACATGATATCTTGTTAAGACCTTCTGAAAATGGTCTTCTAAGGTTGGCCGTGAATGAAAGTTTGCTTTTAAGGGATTTTAATGAAATAGTGCATGCCTGGAGGGCTGCCATTAAAACATTTTCGAAATAAGAGTTCTGAATCAGGCTTTAACAATAGATTCTTATGATGAATGGCATGAGTTTATATTACCTATCGAATAAAAAATATTTGAAATAACAGGTCTAACTTAATTTTTTTAAGGTGATCTTATTATTAGATTCAACTTTAAAGGGTAATGGTTATATTTGTCAAATGAAAAAATTGATCGTAATACTTATGTTTTCAGTTCCGCTTTTTGGGACCGCACAAGAGAGTGAATTGGGAAATTGGTGGATGTATTTTGGAAACATGAAAATTGATTCAAAATGGAATTGGCACAGTGAAGTACAATACAGAAATTATAACTTTATTGGAGATCTTGAGCAATTGCTGTTAAGAACCGGAGTTGGTTATAATTTATCTGAAAACAATAATAATATATTGTTGGGTTACGGATATATCCTGAGTCAGAATTATATTGACGGGACAGACGAAAAATACGACGTCAATGAACACAGGATTTACCAGCAATTCATTACAAAGCAGCAGTTTAAAAGAGTTTACCTGCAACATCGATACCGATTTGAACAACGGTTTGTTGAAGATGATTTTAAGCTGCGTTTCAGATATTTTCTTTCATTGAATATCGCTTTGAGCAATAAGGAAATTATAGATAAAACGCTCTACCTTTCATTGTATAACGAGATTTTCCTGAATTCTGAGAATACTATTTTTGACAGGGATCGGCTCTACGGTGGGCTCGGATATAAATTTTCAAAATCGCTGCGAGTGGAACTGGGTTATATGAATCAGTTTTTACCTGACACAAACCGGGATCAATTGAATATGATCGCCTTTATTAACTTCTAGGGTCCATGCCAATACCGTTTTTAAATACGACATCCTGATAACAATTTGAATTTGTTTTGCTAAATTTAACTTATTGAAAGCAAAACGAAACAATATAAAGTAGCATCAGAGTAATTTTCTAAGGGTAACTTTCAGGTTGAAAGCCAAAATCAAAACGAAACAATATGCAGATTCAAAAAATATTTGAAAGTAACAAGGCTTGGGTTAAAGACAAACTGAATCTGGATCCTGATTATTTTAAAAATCTTTCTAAGGGACAAAATCCTGAGGTGCTTTATATTGGTTGTTCTGATAGCAGGGTTAGCGCGGAAGAGTTAATGGGATTGGATCCCGGCGATGCATTTATCCATAGAAATATTGCCAATATGGTTCCAAATACTGATTTGAGTTCCATGTCTGTAATTGATTATGCAGTTGTTTACCTTAAAGTAAATCATATTGTGGTTTGCGGACATTATTATTGCGGAGGAGTAAAGGCTGCTATGCAATCTCAGGATCTGGGAATTTTAAACCCCTGGCTCAGGAATATCAGGGATGTTTATCGAATTCACAGAATTGAATTGAATGCCATTGACAATGAAGAGGAAAAATATAAAAGACTGGTTGAATTGAATGTGCAGGAGCAATGTATTAATGTGATTAAAACAGCTGAAGTTCAGTACGCCTATAGAGATAGAAATATTAAGGTCCATGGTTGGGTTTTTGATATTCATTCAGGGAGGTTAATCGATTTAAAAATTGATTTTGAAAAAATCCTTAGCGAAATCACAGAGATCTATAGATTGTATTAGTATATGTGGATACACTTTTTTGGCCTGGGCTTCTTGATCTTTTCAAAGAGAAAAGTCACATTTAAAAAGTATAGATAGGTGTCAAACATTTAATATTAACTATAAAATTTAAAGTCATGAAAAAAAACATGGGAAATACTGATAGAATTATCAGGGTGGTTGTAGCAGTAGCTATTGGAGTGTTATACTATGCAAATATTTTAACGGGTACTTTGGGTATCGTGCTTTTGGTGCTGGCGGGCGTTTTTCTATTAACCAGTGTCGTTGGTTTTTGCCCACTTTATACTCCATTTGGAATTAGCACTTGTGAAGTAAAAAAAGAATAGCTTTGGATAATCCAACCATCTTGATGGTATATGGCTACATACTTATGACTGAATATTTATTTAAGTTAAAAATTTAATATTTAGCAAAAAAATATAGCTAATTTAGTGCCCTGAAAAGCATCGATGAGATAGTATTCAATTGTAATTAAACTGGCTGAATGCGCTTGTTTAATGCGTATATTTTAAAACTGACTAAATGAATTTAAACATAGCCGTCCTAATAGACGGAGACAACATTCCTTCTGCTCATGTAAAGGAGATGATGGAGGAAATCGCCAAGTATGGAAACCCAACGATTAAAAGGATTTATGGAGATTGGACGAAACCTCATTTGTCTAAATGGAAGAATCTATTGCTTCAAAATGCCATTACACCAATTCAGCAATACGCCTACACAACAGGTAAAAATGCGACCGATTCGGCCATGATCATCGATGCGATGGACATTCTCTATTCTGAAAAGGTAAATGGTTTTTGTTTGGTATCGAGTGACAGTGATTTTACAAGGCTCGCTACCCGCTTGAGAGAGGCAGGGATGCAGGTCATAGGAATTGGTGAAAAAAAGACACCAACTCCTTTTATTGTAGCTTGTGACAAATTCATCTACGTCGAAATCATCAGGAAGGAATCGGAGAAAAAAGAAGGTACTGATCAAAAGGATAAACCTAAAGAAAGCATCGATAAAATAACCACAAAAGTAATTAAGTTAATTTCTACGACTATTTCTGATTTATCCGATGAAGAGGGTTGGGCATTTCTTGGGGACGTGGGCAGTTTGTTGCAAAAAAAGCAACCAAATTTTGATTCCAGGAATTATGGATTTGAAAAATTGACACCTTTGATTAAATCTACAGGTCAATTCGAAATAGAGCAAAGGGAAACCCCTAAAAGCAAGCATAAACTTATTTTTGTCAAGAATAAGGAAAGGCGGAGCCCAAAGGGCAGGAAATAATGAATTTATTTTTACATTAAAAATCAGAAATGACGTAATGAATGAATTAGTAACTTTTTCGATTTTGACCTTCACTTCATTTTTTACGCTGATAAACCCTTTGGGAACAATGCCCATTTTTATGACGATGACTGCTGATTTGGATCAGCAGCACAGAACGAATACGGCGCGAAAGGCTTCGATTGTTGCATTTTTCACCATTGTGTTTTTTGCTTTTTCAGGCCAGGTCTTGTTCAATTTTTTTGGGATTTCTGTCAATAGTTTTAGGATTGTGGGAGGTGTGATTTTTTTCCTGATGGGAATGGATATGCTGGAAGCACGACTGGGAAAAGTTAAGATAAAGGAATCTGAAGTCAAAACCTATATCAATGACATTTCTATAACACCTTTGGCCATACCCATGATTTGCGGTCCCGGGGCCATTACAAATTCTATAGTCATGATGGAAGACGCTGATTCTATCGAGAAAAAAGTAATTTTAATCACTACGGTTCTCCTGGTCATCCTGCTCACATATCTGATACTTTACAGTTCTTCCCGAATCATAAAATTTCTCGGGGTGACCGGAAATAATGTAATGATGAGGCTCATGGGGCTGATCGTTATGGTGATCGCGGTTGAATTCTTCTTTAGTGGTTTAAAGCCTATCATCATGGACATGATAAAATAGGATCCCATCAAGGTCAGGAGGATGCAGTTTTAACCAAAAATCAATATTTTTTAATAATACAAAGCACTGTTTAACAGACTGTAAGTCCGTGTAATGTTTGATTTTATTTCAGGTATTATGAGGGTTTTTTAGTAACTTGGTTGTGTCTTCTTCCAATGGTGCATATTCACGCTTTGAAGACATTAAGTGAATCATGTCACTGTAATTGGAACGAAAAAGCTTAAAAGTAAAACAATGAAACTCATAAGAATATGTAGTTGTGCTGTCGCGCTCCTGATTCTTTTATGGCCTTCCAAGGGATTCAGTCAGGATAAGGAGTCAAAAATACCGTTGAACATTACAATAACCCATGCAGCAAGGGAAATCATGTCTGCTGCAGGTACCTGTACACTGATCACCTTAGATCAGGAAGGTCGCCCGAGAGCGAGGGTCATGGATGCCTTTCTTCCTGAAGATGATTTTACAGTCTGGTTAGGAACAAATTCAAAAAGCAGAAAGGTAACTCAAATCAAAAATGATCCAAGGGTAACGTTGTTTTATCTGGATCAGGATGCCTCGGGTTATGTTATGATCCATGGCCAGGCACAAATTGTAGATGATCCAATCGAAAAACAGGAACGATGGAAAGAAGAATGGGAGGCCTTTTATCAGAATAAGGAGGAAGCTTATCTGTTAATCAAAGTCACTCCCGAATGGATGGAAGTTATTAGCAATACTCGGAATATTGTTGGTGATCCACTGAGCTGGGAGCCGCAAAAAGTATTATTTGATGGAACGCACAAGTAATCAATGGCTTATTTGTGTAATGGAAATAAAATTAACTTTAATTTACTAAAATGAAAAATACAAAAGCAATTATCTCTCTGTGTCCACTGATCTTGATTATATTATGTATGAGCCTTTCCTGTAGCGAAAAGAAAAAAATGGCACCCGAATCTCAAGATAATGGGATTGATATGGTACAGGCCAGAAAGGAAATCGAAAATAATGTGAAGCAATTCTCCGAAGATTTTAAAAATGCTGATTCGCTGGCTTTGGCCGGGCATTATGCAAGCGACGGAACCTTTGGTTCAATTAAAAAAGACGATCTCGCTTCTGCTTGGGGTTCTATGATAACAAATGCTGTTAAAAGAGGGACTCCTGAAGTAAGATTTACCACAAATTCACTTTTTAGTGATGGTGAATATCTGGTTGAAATAGGGCTTTATGAATTTTTGGATAAGGATAAACAGGTAAAAAGTGAGGGTAAATACCTGGTAGTTTGGAAACAGGAAGATGGAAGCTGGAAAATGTACAGGGATATTGGATTATAAAAATCGATTGTGCAACATATGAATTAGGTGTTTTGTGTAAGAATTGTCTATAGTAATAACTTTGTTAAACTAGTTGATGGATGAATCGGTTTAAGGAGGTCATAAAGAATAACCTGTCAGGAAAAAAAGTACTGGTTCTGTTTGTGATAACAACGCTTGTTTATGTTATCATGCTGTTATTTACAATTCCAAGGGTCATGGAATTTTCAAATGGTCTGAGGTTATTGGATATGATGCCTTTAGGCTACGATGCGACTTATATCAGAACCCTTTTTGACACCTTAGGAGAACAGGGGCGTCAACGCTACCTTTTTAATCAAATACCGGTTGATATGATCTATCCCGGTTTTTTTGCTATCACCTACTGTTTTCTAATTGCTTATTTTCTCAATAAAATCAACAAACTAAAGGGTTCCCTATTTTATCTTTGCTTTATACCAATCATTGCCGGAATTGCAGATTATCTCGAGAATTTCAGTATTGTTTACTTGTTGAGTGAGTATCCGAATTTGTCTAAGCAGGTTATGCTGGCTGCAAATCTGTTTTCAATTGTAAAAAGCACAACGACTTCTGTATTTTTCATCGTACTTATTGTACTTTCATTTCTGTTTGGTATTCAAAGGTTAAGAGGTATTGATTGGCAAGCAAAAGATGTATAAGTCTGTTTGTGACAGAACAGAAATAGCCTGCCCATCGAAGGGGCAGTCAAATTAAGGGCTGAGACTTAAATGGATAAAGGAGCCGGGGGTAAGAAATAATAAATTGATCACAAAGATTCGATTATGATTGACAATATATTTTTAGGACCATGAATATAATAATAACAGACACACCGGGAGAAAACGTATATTCCATTTATCATGATCTGATCATTGATGCAGATCTTGGAAAGGTCTTTCAATATATTACGAGACCTGAGCATCTTGTCAATTGGTGGCCCTATACTTGCGAAGGGATTCCAAAAGAGAATGAAACCTATAATTTTTTCTTTGGCCCAGGTTATGACTGGTATGGTAAAGTCATAAAACTTAAAGAACAGAAGTCATTTCATATTAAAATGGTTGAATCTGACCGTGATTGGGATCCAACCTCTTTCGGATTTGATTTGAAAGAGAATGACAGTAAGGTACATCTTCAATTTTGGCACAGAGGCTGGCCTGAGTGCAATGCTCATTTTAGGAGATCCTCATTCTGCTGGGCGATGCTCCTTAACGGATTAAAAAATTATATTGAAAAAGGCCTTATCATTCCCTTTGAAGAAAGGGCATAAAAACCACCGGTTACATGTGATGACCCTTTAGATTCTTTTTTATAAAATCAATAGTTTGTATCGAACCCTTAATATAAATATCAATGACAGTAGAAACGAAAGATGATTATCTAGACAATCATTATATACACAGAAGTAATTGGCTTAGGGCGGCAGTTCTGGGTGCAAATGACGGTATATTATCAACGGCTAGTCTTGCCATAGGTATAGCCGCCGCAAGCGATATCAGGGAGCCTATTGTTCTTGCAACTTTGGCGGGCCTTGTTGCAGGAGCGCTTTCAATGGCTGCCGGTGAATATGTTTCGGTCAGTTCGCAAACTGATATCGAACGGGCTGATCTTGAACGGGAACGAATAGAATTAGAGGAAATGCCCGAAGTTGAACTTCAGCGTTTGGCCGAAATTTATGAAAAGCGAGGATTAAAAAAAGAAACGGCCTTAACTGTGGCCGAAGAACTGACGGCTTACGACGCTCTTGGATCGCATATACGAGATGAGCTTGGCATCAATGAAATAAGCCAGGCAAATCCCATTCAGGCTGCTTTGGCATCGGGTTTGGCTTTTACGATTGGGGGCAGCCTTCCTTTTTTGGTAACGTTCTTCTTTCCATTGTCTCATATGGAGTATTACCTTTACGGTTTCGCCATTGTATTTCTGGTCATACTGGGAGCCTTGGCGGCAAAAACAGGTGGTTCAAATGTTGTAAAGGCTGTGATTAGAATTACGTTCTGGGGAACAGCTGCCATGGGTTTAACCGCCCTTGCGGGCTATTTGTTCGGGGTCAACCTCAGTTAAAAAAATGACTGCAGATTGAGGTCTAATCCTTAAATGACATCACGATTTGTAAAAACCCGGTATATGCTGCATATATTCTTGTGAAAAAAAACAGGTTAGTCAAATGAACTATTTGTTACATCCATGATATCTTAGAATGATATTTTAGTAACTTGCATAAGAAGGGGGGAGCCTTAAATGCATGGTTTGTACAAGCTATCTGATTGCTACAACAAATGTGCTGTTATAAAAAAGATAAAAATGAAAGACGTCAATTTTATTTTTATAGTATTGGCTCTGATCGCTGAAATTATAGGAACTGTCGGTGGTTTTGGCTCCTCAGTTTTTTTTGTTCCTTTAGGAAATTTTTATTTTGACTTCCATTCTGTATTAGGGCTTACTGCAATTTTTCACTTATCCAGTAATTTGAGTAAGATCTTTTTGTTTAAAAAAGGATTGGATAAAAATCTTCTTTTAAACATAGGAGCTCCTGCTGTATTTTTTGTGATTTTGGGTGGCCTGCTTTCTAAATATGTGAGCAGTTCACTTTTAGAAATTATTTTAGGTTTATTTCTCGTTGGATTCAGTTTGTTATTTTTAGTCAAAAGTGAAATAAGTATTTCTCCTAATAAGAATAATGCTATTGCAGGTGGTGCGTTATCGGGTTTTTCGGCAGGATTGTTAGGTACAGGAGGTGCCATAAGAGGTTTGACAATGGCCGCGTTCAATCTGAAAAAAAGCGTATTCATAGCAACTTCTGCTTTTATCGATTTTATGATTGATTTTTCAAGAACATTTGTCTATTACAACAATGGATACATCCATAAGCATGATTTGATTTATGTCCCTTTTTTATTGGTCATTGGCCTTCTGGGTTCTTTTGTTGGGAAAAAATTATTGATTTTTATACCACAGTCCAGATTCAGAAGGTTGTCCCTGATTTTTATTCTGATTATCGGAATAGTTACGCTGGTTCAATTGATGATGACATCATCATCAAATTAGCGCAAATAAAGCGGGTCTGTTTAAAAGATGAAATTAAAAGAGTAATGACATTAATGGTCAAATATTAATATGTAATTGAAAATAAATTACACTTATCTTTGAATAAAAAATAAAGAATGATTCAAAACATAGAGAATATTGAGCTCGATTTTTTAACACTTGATGATTACCACGAGTTAAAGGAGGCCATGATTGAGGCATATGACAGTATGCCAAATTCTTATTGGAAAGAAGCTCAGATAAAATCGTTGATAGAGAATTTCCAACAGGGGCAGGTTGTGATCAGGGTGAATGGAGAGTTGGCCGGCTGTGCATTGTCTATACTGGTTGATTATGACTCTTTTGACGAGCACCATACCTATAGAGAAATTACGGGTGATTATACATTCAGTACCCATAAACCTGACGGAGATGTGTTATACGGCATCGATGTTTTTATCAAATCCGAATACAGAGGTTTACGTTTGGGTCGCCGATTGTACGATTACAGAAAAGAACTTACCGAAAAATTGAATTTGAGGGGGATTGCCTTTGGAGGAAGGATCCCAAATTATCATAAATACGCTCAAAGCCTCTCCCCGAAGGAATATATTGAAAAAGTGAAGCGTAAAGAGATCCATGACCCTGTTTTAAATTTTCAAATTTCGAATGATTTTCATCCTTCAAAAATATTAAAGGGCTACCTTGAAGGAGACGAGTTGTCGAATGAATTCGCCGTATTGCTCGAATGGGATAATATTTATTATGAAAAGCAGTCAAAGAAGGCAGTCGCTAAGAAAAAAATCATTCGCCTGGGCCTTGTGCAATGGCAAATGCGCCTGTATAAAGATATGACCGAATTAATGCAGCAGGCTGAATACTTTATAGATGCGGTGTCTGCATACCGATCTGATTTTGCTTTATTTCCTGAGTTTTTTAATGCTCCGTTAATGGCAGATGACAATCATCTTCCTGAATCACAGGCAATTCGGGAATTGGCCAAATATACCCCAATGATCGTTCAAAAGTTTTCGGAACTTGCCATTAGCTACAATATTAATGTCATAACCGGAAGTATGCCCGAATTAAGGGATGGGCTTCTTTATAATGTGGGTTATTTATGCAGGAGGGATGGTACAACTGAACGATATGAAAAGTTGCACGTGACGCCTGATGAAGCAAAAGTATGGGGAATGCAGGGAGGCAATGTATTAAAAACATTTGATACAGATTGTGGAAAGATAGGAGTTTTGATTTGCTATGATTCTGAATTTCCTGAGCTTAGCAGAATCTTGGCTGATGAAGGAATGGATATCCTGTTTATTCCTTTTTTAACCGATACACAAAATGGATATTCAAGGGTAAGGCATTGTGCACAGGCCAGGGCCATTGAGAATGAATGTTATGTGGCCATTGCCGGGAGCGTGGGTAACCTTCCCAAGGTTCATAATATGGATATTCAGTTTGCCCAGTCCATGGTATTTACTCCATGTGACTTTTCCTTCCCGGCTAATGGAATCAAAGCTGAAGCGACAACAAATACAGAAATGATATTAATTGCAGATGTTGACATTGATTTACTGAGGGAATTAAATCAGTTTGGGAGTGTGCGGAATCTAAGAGACAGGAGGAAGGATATTTTTGAATTGAAGAAAATCAATTAGCCTTTCTTAAAATCATTGAGATAAAAGCTGCAGGAAATTATTATAAATTATGAAGTCAATTGAACTCATAAGACAGTGGATGCTGGAGCATCCAACATCAAGCTCCCTGATCAAATATCTGATATGGGTTATTTTTATAGTGATGATTATTCAGTTCCTGAGAAAAATTATCAGGAAGAATTTACCAGACAGTACCACGAGGTATAAATCTCAAAAAGGGATTGAGATTATTGGTTACCTTCTGCTGATTTTCCTTTCAATCTCTTACTTTACAGGGAATATTAAAGATTTTGCCCTTGCGATCGGGCTTTTAACTGCCGGAATTACAATTACACTCCAGGAACTTATCCTGAGCATCGCCGGTTCAATTTTTATTTTCTTTGTAAAAGTATACAAACCTGGTGACCGAATTGAAATCAATGGAATAAAAGGTGATGTGATTGATGTTGATACCATTTATACAACGATGATGGAAATAGGAGAGTGGGTCAGCAGCGATAATTATAGCGGTAGAATTGTCAAGCTTAGCAATGCTTTTGTATTCCGCGGCCCGGTTTACAATTACTCCAAGGATTTTCCATTTATTTGGGATGAATTTGATTTGCCAATCAGGTACGGTTCCGATCTGGAGCTTGCTAAAAAAATAGTGATACAGGTTGCTTCTGAAGAATTATCGAAATATGTTAAAGCATCAATTTCAAAATGGAAAGACGTTGTCGACAAATATTATATTGAAGATGCTGAGGTGAATCCAACCCTTGCCATAACAATGAACGATAACTGGATTCAATTTAACCTGAGGTATATTGTAGATTATAAGAAAAGGAGGTATACCAAACATGTATTGAATGAATTAATTGGAGCTGAAATTGAAAAGACGAATGGAAAAGTCGTATTGGCATCAACAACTGTGGAAATTGTTAAAATACCGAATCTAAATATTCTGAAAGCGGATGAGACTCATAAAGCTTGAAAACATTTCGGATAAGTTTTTCGAGCAGGCCTGGAAATTATACAAAGATGCATTCCCCCTGAAAATGAGGAGGTCAAAAGAGGTTCAAGCACTGGTCATAAAGAACCCATTATACAATTTTGATGTTTTCGTCAATGAACATGGCTTTATTGGATTTATGTTCTGGTGGAACTTTGACGACTACAGCTATATAGAACATTTTGCGGTTTCAGCCGTTCATAGAAACCAGGGGTTAGGAAAAATGATCCTTGAACAGTTTATATGCAGTCGTGACAAACCCATTATTTTGGAAGTTGAATTACCTAATTCTGCGCTCGACAAACGAAGAATTAAATTTTATGAAACCATCGGGTTTAAACTCAATGGCCACAAGTATGAATTGCCCTCTTTGAATGACGGTAAATCTGTTGTGCCGTTATTGCTTATGACTTATCCAGACCCGTTTTCTAAAAAAGAAGTGGAAATGTTTGTTGCAAAATATCATCCAATGATCCTTGGAGCGCATTGAATGTCAGGTTTTGATACACAAAAATCAGTCCAAGCCTTAAAAAAATAAATTCCTATCTTTAGCTTTAACTAAACCAATGTATGCTTGTTGCCTCTATTTTTTTATACATTGCCCTAACGCTGGCTATAGGGTTTTGGGCCTCTAAAAGAGTAAAAACCACAAGTGATTTCACATTGGCAGGCAAGAGCCTTCCGATGGTATTGGTCGGGGTTACTATTTTTGCGACCTGGTTCGGTCCTGAGCTGATCATGGGTGTTCCGGGGCGTTTTGTAGAGCAAGGTATCATGGGTATTATTACCGATCAGTTTGGCAGTTTTATCTGTCTTATCCTGGTTGGATTTTTTTTTGCAAGACAATTGTACCGAATGGACATCGTCACCTTAGGTGATTTTTTCAAAATACGTTTCGGCAAATCCATAGAACTCATTACCTCCTTAATTTATGTTTACACCTATTTTTTTTGGATTGCTGCCCAGTTTGTCGCTCTTGCCTATCTTTTTCATTCTTTGATAGGTATCTCTGTCCAAAATGGTATATTCCTTGGAGCTTTTATTGTGGTTATTTATACCTATATCGGTGGTATGTGGGCTGTGACCTTTACTGATTTGTTGCAAAGTGTATTTATAGTGGCAGGCCTTTCGATTGTTTTGATCAATATACTTGATCAAACGGGAGGGATCGTACCCATCTTTAAGAATAGACCTGAGGATTTCTATCAGTTTTTCCCTGATCGCGGCTTATACAATTGGACAGATTATATTGCCATGTGGATGGCATTTGGAATAGGTGCTATACCTGCTCAGGAGATTTATCAAAGAGTATTTTCAGCAAAATCAGCAAAGGAAGGACAGTATGGTGTGTTCTTAAGCGCCCTGCTCATATTTGTTGTCGGAGCCCTGCCTTTGGTCATCGGCTTGGGCGCAGCCAGGCTCCATCCTGAGTTAATGGGAGATGATCACGGACAAAATTTGATTCCGGGCATGGTGGCACAATACAATAGCCTGCCGGTTCAAATGCTTTTTTTTGGTGCGCTTATCTCCGCGATACTCAGTACTTCCAGTGGGGCCATGTTATCTCCGGCTACCATCATTGGAGAAAATTTATTAAAACCTTATATGCCAAATATGACCGATAAACGATTGCTTTTATTGACAAGGATCAGTGTGATTTTGATTGCTCTTATTTCCTGTGTTTTCGCGATGCGCGACACCAATATACATGGTCTTGTTGTTTCCTCGGCCGTTCTTATCATGATCTGTTTATTGGCGCCGCTAACGCTTGGCCTTTATTGGAAAAAATCCTCTGTTTTTGGTGCCTGGATGGCAATTCTTGCCGGATTTGTTATCTGGTTGTTATCAGACGCCTTTGATACCAGGGTGCACCCGACTATTTATGGAACTTTGGCCAGTTTTACAGGAATGATTCTCGGAAGTGTATTTCGACCCGATAGTAGCGATGTAAAGAAGATCGATTTGAAAGAGAAAATAATGCAGTAGAATCGGGAGCATATTGAGCCCAATACGAATATGGATGAATTTATCAATAAGCGATACGCTTTTATATATAACCCTGAAGCTTTATAAATCAAACTATACGAAGGATGATACAAATTGATACTTATATAAACAGCTTTTCTCGTTACATCGAACAGGGAAAAAGGGAGCCATGGGAACTGATACTTCTTTTAAAGGGGCTTTTAAACGATAAGATAGATTCTCTCGGAGAAGAATATTTGATCAAAGACCACATTGCCATCCATAAAACAGCACACATTGAGCAAAATGTAGTAATAAAGTCCCCGGCTATTATAGGGAAAGACAGTTTTATAGGCGCAAATTCTTATCTGAGAAATGGGGTCTTTTTAGCTAATAATGTCAACATTGGAACAGGTTGTGAAATTAAATCTTCTATTATTTTTGATCATACTGCTATAGCACATTTCAATTTCATTGGAGACAGCATCATTGGATCGCATGTTAATTTTGAAGCAGGTTCGGTAACGGCAAATCATTATAATGAAAGAAAAAATAAGGATATATTTGTTAAACATGAAGGTGTCTTGAAAAACACGAAAGTTCACAAATTCGGCTCGTTGATTGGTGATCACGTAAAAATCGGCGCAAATGCGGTATTATCCCCGGGAACGCTGCTGGCTAAAAAGTCAGTTATAAAACGACTTGAACTCGTTGAGCAGATTAGGGAATCGTAAAGGTGATTTTGCGCTGCCCGATGATTCGAAAGTTAAAGACTGACTCAATGATTAGAAATAAATCAAATATAATTCACAGCTAAAATCAAATTATGCATATTAAAAGAAACTACACTACTTTTCAAATGGCCTGGTGGACAAGGTTCGAAACGCTTTTGTTTATAATGATCATCATCACTTGGGTAGCTTTGTATTATTTTCTGGACCTGACCTGGTTGAAAATCCCCTGGACACCTCTGGCACTGATTGGTACAGCTGTTGCCTTTGTGATTGGATTCCAGAATAATGCTGCATACGGCAGGATATGGGAGGCAAGAAAAATTTGGGGAGGAATTGTAAATACATCAAGAACCTTTGGTGCCTTTGTTCAGGATATGGTGAACAATGATTATGCACAAGCACCAATGACAGATTCAGCACTTCAAAAAGAAATTAGTGCATTAACGCACAGACATATCGCATGGATGACTGCCCTTAGGTATGCCATGCGCGAACCCAGACGCTGGGAGACTACTGTACATCATAAAACAAACCAGGAGTGGGGCATGAGGCCCCCTGAAAAAGATGCAATATTGGAAGACGAATTAAAACCTCTTATCTCTGAAAGTGATTATGCTTATGTGATGGGTAAAAGCAACAAGTCGACTGCGATATTATACCTGCAATCTCACCATTTAAAACAATTAAAGGAAAAGGGGGTTCTCTGGGAGTTTTCCTTTTTAGAATTGGAAGGTATTGTTAAAGAACTATTTACCTTACAGGGGCAAAGTGAAAGGATTAAAAACTTTCCCTATCCAAGACATTTTGCAACGCTGAATCACTTTTTTATGTGGATTTTTGTATTGTTATTGCCGTTATCGCTCGTTCCACAGTTTGCAGAGATAGGACTTGGAATAATCGATAACAGCCCGCTTATTGGAAAAATATTTATGTGGTTTTCAATTCCCTTTTACGTCATTGTGGCCTGGATTTTTCACACCATGGAAAGAATAGGCCGAACCGGAGAAAACCCTTTTGAAGGCACGGCCAATGATGTCCCGATATCGACGATTGCCAGAGGAATTGAAATAGACCTTAGACAAAATTTAGGAGAGCCTGAGGATCGGATCCCCCAGCAATTTGCCGTAATAAAAGATACTCAATTCTAAAAAAAAAAGATCTTTTTTTGACACCGTCAAACCGAACCCGGGTTCAAGAATCTTTTAGTATCTTTAAGGAAAACTTGTACTAAAATGAATGACATAAAATATCCAAGATCATTTTCGCATATAGGAATTACAGTTCCTGACATAAATAAAGCAGTTGAATTCTATCAGCAAGTCATGGGATGGTATGTGATCATGCCGCCTTCAATAGTTACAAAAGAAAGGGATACAGCCATTGGCCAAATGTGCATAGATGTATTTGGTGAAAATTGGAATACATTTGAAATCGCTCATATGTCAACGTCAGATGGTATTGGCATTGAGTTGTTTTCCTTCCCGGGCATGAACAACAAAAAGCCCGAATTTTCTCCTTTTAGCACCGGCCTGTTTCATTTCTGTGTCCAGGACCCGAATATTGAATCCCTGGTCGAAAAGATCGTGGAACACGGTGGTAAACAACGAATGCCCATACGAGAATACTATCCTGACGAAAAACCATATAAAATGGTTTATGTGGAAGATCCATTCGGAGTCATATTCGAAATCTATACACATAGTTATGAATTAACGTATTCTTCAGGCGCCTATCAGGCTAAATAGATAGGTTTGACCATGAACAAAATAATCCTGAAGGAAAACCTTTAAGGATAATTAAAGTTTTATACATACTTCAAAACCAGTTTCATGAAAAAAATGATAAGCCTGATCGTATTGGTCCTCAGTTCGGTCATGTACGCCCAGGAACATAGAGCCAGGGATTTAGGTATTCCTTTTACAGGCACAACCGGAAAATACAATGCTATTACAGATGTAGATGGGGTGGAGGTAGGTTACAGTACCATCATTTCGGGGAGTGGGAAAAACATTGTAGGAAGAGGTCCTGTTAGAACAGGAGTCACCGCTATTTTCCCGAGAGGTAAGGCTAAGAAATTCTCACCTGTATATGCGAACTGGTATAGTTTAAACGGCAATGGAGAAATGACCGGGACAACCTGGGTTACTGAATCAGGTTTTTTAGAAACCCCTGTGATGATCACCAATACAAACAGTGTGGGGGTAGTCAGGGATGCTGTTTTAAAGTGGTATGTCGATACAGATTGGTATAAAGGAGAAGACTGGTGGTATACCTATCCTGTGGTAGCCGAAACCTATGATGGTTTTTTAAATGATATTTATGGTTTTCACGTAAAGGAAGAACATGTTTTAGAAGCAATCAAAAATGCTTCGGGAGGAAAGATTTCAGAAGGAAATATAGGTGGTGGAACCGGAATGATGTGCTTGGGTTTTAAAGGTGGCACCGGTACGGCTTCAAGAGTGATTTCCATAAAAGATTCAGTCTATACCGTAGGTGCCATTGTACAATCCAATTTTGGTGCGAAGAGAAACTTATCTATTGCCGGTGTTCCGGTAGGTATTGAACTAAAAGATACTTTAAATTACGAATACAAGGCAGCACCTCAATCAAGGCGACAGGAAGGAGATGGTTCGATCATTGTTATTGTCGCAACAGACGCACCTCTGTTACCTCATCAATTAAAAAGGGTAGCGCAAAGAATTCCTTTAGGGATAGCTATAGTCGGAGGACGTGGCAGCAATGGATCAGGAGATATCTTTTTAGCATTCTCAACAGCAAACGAAAATGCTTTTAATCGAGAGAAAACCACTAGAGTACAAAGTTTGTCAAATGACCGATTGATGCCTGTTTTTGAAGCCACCGTTCAGGCTGTTGAAGAAGCGATTATTAATGCCATGGTGGCTGCCGAAACAATGGAGGGCATCAACGGAAACAAAGCTTACGCCTTGCCTCATGATTTGCTAAAAGAAGTATTGAAAAAGTACAACAGATTGCAAGAATAAAAGAGTTGTATTACATATGGAGATAAGTTATAGCAATGAAATAGCCACAAAAAAAACCGAGGATCATACAGAAGTACAATGCCCGGGTATGTCATATATCGTTTTTAAATGAACATAAGAAAGATCAATTCAATATTCTTGTTGAAAAATTTCCTCAATTGACATTTTAAATAAATTGGAAATTTTAAAGGCCAAATATGGCATTTACAAGTACACCAATAAAAGTGAGTGTTTTGTTACCTTCCCAAATAGATTTTGGCCCGAATGTGGCAATAGCCATTGAAATTGGCTATAAGGCAGTATAAATAGCCAGGTTTTTTGTATTCTTTTTGATTTGTGTGTGATAATCTTGTTGTTTCATGTGTATATAGTGTTTGATACAATGTAAAGTAAACTTGATGCAAATATTAGTAAGCTTATTTAAATGTTAAGTTTTATTTACATTTTTTAAAATTTATTTTAAAAGAGGGATTAAATAAATAATGTATTTTTAAGAAATATTTGTTTGGAACCTCAGTAGGCTCATGACAATAAATTAAGAACCAAATCTGATTTAACCTGTATGAAGAAAAATTATTTGATAAAATCGATCCTGTTTTGCACGGTGTTTGTGATAAGCTTAAAGTCTACCGACCTTATAAGTCAAACATCTGTTAATCAAAATGATAAATATGAAAATCTGGAAAAATTATTTAAAGAATGGAGGGCATTCGAAAAGCCACCATTACTAGATGGTGCTCCTGATTATACCGCTGCGACCTTTAAAAAAAGACGACCTGCATTTCTGAAATTGAAGGCATCTCTTGATGCCATCGATACCTTAAACTGGCCCGTTGAACATAAAGTGGACTGGATGATTGTTTGGGCCGAAATGAATGGCTACGACTTTAATGAGCGAATTTTAAAACCCTGGGCCAGGGATCCGGCTTTTTATAAATCAACCTTTACTTACAGGAGTGACGTACCGGCTCATGAAGGGCCAACACATCATATGACCACTGAACTCTGGACCTATACCTTTCCTTTGAATAAGAGTGAAAGAAATCGTTTGTTAGCAGACCTTAAGGTAATTCCGCCATTGAATCAGCAGGCCAAAATGAATTTAACAGGAAACGCCAGGGATCTTTGGGTTACAGGTATCCGTGACATTCAACAACAAAGTTTAGATTTAAAGGAGCTGCTTGATCAAACAGGTGTAGCAGCGGATCAGGAATTAAAAACTGTTTTAGATACAGCTATTCAGACTACGGATGAATTCGTCTCCTGGTTGCAAGCTCAATCTATACAAAAAACCGGTCCTTCCGGAATTGGGAAGGAGAACTATAGCTGGTACCTGCAACACGTGCATCTTGTCCCTTTAACCTGGGAGGATGAAGTGATGTTGCTTAAGAATGAACTGGCCAGGGCCTGGACCTCCCTCAAACTGGAGGAGCACAGGAACAGGGATTTAGCCCCTCTGACAGCGGTCGATTCTCCTGAAGCCTTTGATAAGATGTCGGAGGAGTCTGTTCAAAGCCTTATGAATTTTTTGGAATTAAAGGAAATAGTAACAGTAAAGGATTATTTTGAACCTGCTATGCGAGAACAAATGGGGCAATATCAACCCGAAGAAAAGCGAAACTTTTTCACCATAGGGATGCATTACGATGCAAGGCCCCTGTATTCCCATTGGTATCACTGGTTTGAACTTGCAAGGATGATAGAAGAACCGAACAAGAGTATGATACGAAGAGGACCTCTTTTATACAATATATTCGATTCCAGAAATGAAGGGACCGCAACGGCTGTGGAAGAGATCTTTATGCAAGCCGGATTATATGATGACACGCCCAGGGTAAGAGAGATTGTTTATATCATGATAGCACAACGTGCGGCAAGGGGGCTGGGATCACTATATGCACACGCCAATGAGATGACTATGAAAGAGGCCGGCGCCGTTCATTCTGAATACACGCCAAGAGGGTGGATGAAAACAGAAAAGGAATTACTGATTTTTGAACAGCATTTATATTTGAGACAGCCAGGGTATGGAACGAGTTATATAACGGGTAAATATTTATTGGAAAACGCAATGGCTGATTTTGCGCGTATCAAAGAACTCAACTCCGAAGAATTTAAGCTCAAAGATTTTTTTGATCAACTGAATTCAATTGGCAATATTCCTGTTTCCCTTGGACAATGGCAAATGACAGGAGACAATAAACATCTGGAAGAAATATTGAAATAAGCTTTTCGATGACTTATTGTAATTATTTGATTTTCAACAGTTAGATGAACAGGAAAAACCTCCACCTGCTTATTTCAATAGCGGTAATTATACCATCTGCCCTGATGTATGGCTTGTTCCCTGAAAAGGTATTACCCCTGCTTTTGGATGTTTCCATTGACTCCAATGACCTAAAAAATGTCTTTAGGGTGGTCATGTGTTTGTATCTTGGTATTGCCGGAATTTGGATTTTAGGGGTATTGAGATCAGCATATTGGAAGTTCGCTACCCTTTTGGCTATTGTCTTTATGGGCAGTTTGTCTCTGGGCAGAGCCATAAGCTTTGTCATTGATGGTCAGCCTTCACTAATTTTTGTGCTTGGGTTCTTTGGAGAATTTGTTTTGGCTGCATTTAGTTTGTGGCAATTCAAGCGCTACCAACATTGAGTTTTAAGCCACATCCATCAAACCATATCAAAGAAGTTTTCTCGGGCCTTAAAGAATTGTTATATTTAGCAAAAATCCTTTAAATCAAACCCAATGAAAATTCAAGTATTCAGATTTTTAATTCTTTTCATTTCTTTTTTAACAATTCAGGGGGCAGCGGCCCAAAACGTTTATAAAGATAAGTTTGCCCATACATTTTCGATCGTTGCACGGGATAAAGTGACGGGAGAAATGGCTGTTGCCGTTCAAAGCCATTGGTTTTCAGTGGGTAGTATTGTGTCTTGGGGAAAATCTGGAGTTGGTGTCGTTGCCACCCAGTCATTTGTGAATCCGGCTTATGGGCCAAATGGATTAAAAATGATCGAGGGTGGTAAAAACGCAGTCGAAACGCTCGAATATCTGGTATCCATTGATGAAGGGAAAGATGTTCGCCAGGTCGCTATGCTTGATGCCAGCGGGAAGGTTGCTGCGTTTACAGGAGAAAAATGTATTGTTTCCGCCAGCCATATTGTCGGTGATAATTATTCGGTACAGGCCAATATGATGCTCAATGACAAGGTTGTACCGGCCATGGCAAAGGCCTTTGACGAAAATACTGATTTGCCTTTGGCAGAGAGGGTGGTAAAAGTGCTTTTAGCCGCTCAGGAAGCAGGGGGTGACATTAGAGGAAAGCAATCTGCCGCGTTGATTGTTGTGAATGCAGAACCTGTTGAGAATCCATGGATGGACAAAAAAATAGATTTACGCGTCGATGACCACCCGGAACCCCTGCTCGAATTGGAAAGATTGCTTAAAGTTCACAGGGCTTATGATCATTTAAACAAAGGCGATGTTGCCATGGAAAAAAACGACATGGCGCTGGCCCTTAAAGAATATGCTGCTGCTGAGCAAATGTTTCCCGATAACCTGGAAATGAAATATTGGAAGGCGGTAACCTTGGCAAATAACAAGAAATTACAGGAGGCACTTCCAATCTTTAAAGAGGTTTTTACTGCAGATCAGAACTGGAAAGAACTCACCAAAAGACTTCCAAAATCCGGACTGCTCAATGTATCAGAGCTTGAGTTTAAACAAATACTTGATTTATAAGAATATATTCCAAATGAAGTGATCATGAAGACATCCAATACAATAAAGCTTACGTCAAATTGCAGAAAAAATCAGTTCCTGCCTCTTTGGGTCGGCATTCAGTTTTGTGTAATGATGCTTGCATGGTCCGTAATGGTCTCACAGGATCAAAACAATAAGTCTGGAGATTTGCTTCCGAAGGCTATCAAAAAAGAAGGCACCTTTTTGATCGTTCTCGGAACAGTCCAGGATGCAGGCTCTCCCCATATTGCCTGTAAAAAGATATGCTGTGCCGAGTTATATAACACGAATGATTTTAGGAGAAAAGTAGTATCACTAGGTCTTTTGGATACCAGAAACAAAAAAAAGTACCTTCTTGAGGCTACCCCTGATATAACGTATCAAATGAAAGCACTCAAGCGATTTGAGCATAATGATTCGAAGGAGACCCCGGATGGTATATTCCTTACACATGCCCATATAGGACACTACACAGGCTTGATGTACCTGGGTAAGGAAGCCATGAATGCAGACAAAGTCAAGGTATATGCCATGCCAAAAATGAAACATTTTTTGGAACAAAACGGACCCTGGAGTCAATTGATTTCCAATCACAATATTTTGATTCATGAAATAACAAACCAAAAGGAGGTTTTACTGACAACTTCTTTAAAGGTAATACCTGTTAGGGTTCCGCATCGGGATGAATATTCAGAAACAGTGGGTTATGTGATTCAAGGGCCCAAAAAGAGTGCCTTGTTTATCCCGGACATTGATAAATGGGAAAAATGGAACCTTGACATCACAGAAGAAATAAAAAAAGTGGATTACGCTTTTCTCGATGCGACCTTTTTCGATGGAAAGGAGATTAATAATCGGGATATTTCACAGATTCCTCATCCCTTTATTGTGGAAAGCATGAAAAAGTTTGAAGGGATGCATATAGAAGAAAGGAATAAAATCATTTTTATACATTTTAACCATACAAATCCGGTTTTGAATCCTGAAAGTGCTGAATCAAAGACTGTGGAGAAGAACGGGTTTCGAATCGCCAGAAGAAATGATATCTTTCAATTATAAACCACTTCTGACTAATGCACACTAAGTTGATCGCTGGGTCAAAAGGGGCTACATGAATTTTAAAAACCCATAAGTATGGACTTGCCCGTATTTCTTTGAATAGCATGAATATTTTGATTTACTTTAGTAATAAGCAAATCATATTCAGTATATTAGTATTGATGTAAGGTAATGTTTAGTAAGTCAAAATTCTGATCGCCACAATACACTAAATATTTTAATTCAGCAATACGGTCATGAAAGAAACAAGTACAAATAATTTTGTCTCTGGACTCGGAAGTCGATTAAATAGCAATCCCTGGTACAAACTATCTGAAATCATTCTGGTGTTTATGTCGGCATTTGTAGTTATTAAACTCCTTATCCCCTTGACAGGTGATGACCCAATACTCAAGCAGGCTGTTATCTGGCTGGCTAATATCATCATGCTCATTTTAGTGTTTGCCGGCCTGAAACTTCGAGGAGAATCCTTGAAACATTTTGGCCTGACTTTTGGCAAGTTCACCTTTCGGGATTTAATCAGGACTTTGCTGCTTTCATTGCTGGTTTTTGTAATAGCCGTCATCGGGTTTTTGATGGGATCTTTTATTATGGCCAATATCACAGGAATCCCCGAAACAAGTGATTTGAGTTCCTATGGTTTTTTAAAAGGCAATCTTGGAATGCTGTTGCTTACTTTGGCAGGGGTGTATATTGTTTCATCTTTTGGTGAAGAAGTGATCTACAGGGCCTTCCTGATTAACAGGATTTCTGAATTTAACCTGAGCCCCAGAATGGGTGTGGTTCTGGCCTTGGTAATCAGTTCTCTTATTTTTGGATTGGCACATTATGAATGGGGCTTAATGGGAATGGCACAGACTACCTTAATGGGGCTGGCACTTGGAATATGTTATGTAAAGCTCAAAAAGAAACTCTGGGCACTTGTACTGGCTCATGCTTATATGGATACAATCTTGATGGTACAGATGTATTTGGCGAGTAATTAAAACCTTATAAAAACGTGTAGAATGTCATTTACTCCAAGTTCTGAAGTTCAGGAATTTTTGAAAAAACTAAGCACGATTAGTCACGAACACTATGAACTTGTTTCAGAGCTCCGAAGAAGAACCGTCAGGATCAATTCAAATGTTTCTGAACGTATGATGTATGGTGGGATCATGTTTTCTGTTCAAGGAGATGTTGGAGGGGTTTTTACTTACAAAAATCACGTCACTTTTGAATTTGGAAATGGATACCTTTTTAAGGACCCGGATCATACATTAGAGGGAAAAGGAAAATACCGCCGCCATCTTAAGTTTGAATCTTTTGAAGACCTGCTAAAATCGAATATAGATTTTTATATAAAACAAATGTTTACAGCTGGCAGTTAAAATATAAATAAATGATTTTTAAACATTTGTGTCGACTCTCTGAGGTTTTTTGACGCATTTGGATGAATTCTTTAAATCATGAAATTCAAAAAACCTAATATATCTGATATACCCGTGCTTAACGCTATCAGTTTGGCCTCAAAAAGGCATTGGGGATATCCTGAGGAATGGATTGATCACTGGATGGAGGATTTGACCTTGACAGAAAAAGACCTGTGTGTTCAGGAAGTACTGGTTTTACAGGTTGAATTGCGGATTATAGGATTCTGCGCCACTTTGGATCAAGGGGATTATTATGAAGTGATACACTTATGGGTACTGCCCGAATTTATTGGGAAGGGATATGGAAAGCTGCTTTTAGAAAGGGCACTTGACAATCTGGATCTACCTGATAAACCGATAAAGGTCACTGCAGATCCGCATGCCGAATTTTTTTACAAAAGACAAGGTTTTAAAACCTTCTCAAAAGTTGAAAGCTATCCAAAAGGGAGGTTTTTACCATTGATGATTAGAGAGGTTTAGAACGATGAATTAGGATCTTATGCACAGACATTAAACGGGAAGGTATTCGATCTTTATCTTTTCAACCTGGAAGTAATGAAATAGCAATATTAATTATTTAAAATTCACACAATAAAATTGATATAAATTGTATCATTGTGTTGAAAAAAAAATAAAGTTTAAATGAAGGAAAACAAAATAGTTGTTGGGAGCGTTGAATGGTGCAGTTTGCCGCTTTTACAGATACCGGCAATAAAAGCCAGAGTTGATTCGGGCGCCAAAACTTCGGCACTGCATGCTGTAAATATCATACCGTTTAACAAAGAAGGGATGCCCTACGTCAGATTTGAAGTCTTACCATTGCAAAATGACGGAAAAACAACAATTTATTGTGAATCACCTGTATTCGATAAGCGAAAAGTGAAAAGTTCGAGTGGAATAGTAGAGGTTCGATATGTGATAAAATCGGTTTTATCCATCGCTGAGGCGACCTGGGAAATTGAGCTTACCTTGACCAACCGGGATTCCATGGGATACAGGATGCTATTGGGCAGGCAGGCAATGGCTGGAAGAATGCTTGTGGATCCAGAAGCATCTTTCCTTTTAGGGGAACTTTCGTCAGAGGTATTACGTGATTATTACCAGATTCATATCAGAAAACCTTCAGGCTTAAAAATAGGTTTACTCGCCAGTAACCCGAATTTGTACAGCAATAGAAGAATCATAGAAGCCGGGGAGGAAAGAGGACACAATATGGAGTTTTTGAATATCAAAGACTGTTATATCAAACTGGACGGAAAGTTCCCTGAGATGCATTATCGCGGCGGGAGAATTTTAAATGACTTTGACGCCATAATCCCAAGAATCAGGCCCAGCGCCACTTTTTATGGATGTGCCTTAACAAGGCACTTCGAAGCCATTGGGGTATATACACAGAACAGTGCTGCCTCAATAACCCAATCAAGAGATAAATTATACTCACTTCAGTTGCTCATTAACAGTGGCTTACCTATTCCAACAACAGGTTTTGCGAACTCTCCGCTGGATACGGATGATCTGATAAAAATGGTTGGTGGAGCGCCTTTAATTGTAAAGCTTCTGGAAGGAACCCAAGGGAAAGGCGTGGTATTGGCTGAGACAAAAAAAGCAGCGGAAAGCCTTATCAATGCATTTAAGAGCTTAAGAGCAAACATTCTGGTACAGGAATTTGTCAAAGAGGCGGATGGGAAAGACATACGATGCTTTGTGATAAACGGCAAGGTGGTTGAAAGTATCATGAGAACGGCAGCACCTGGAGAATTTCGGGCAAATATCCATATGGGAGGAACGGCTTCGATCGTTAAGATTACACCTGAAGAAAGGCGTATTGCAGTAGTTGCTGCTAAAACCATGAATTTAAAGGTGGCTGGTGTTGACATTATCAGAGGTCAAAAAGGACCTTTGCTGCTTGAAGTAAATTCATCGCCGGGATTGGAAGGCATTGAAGGTGTGTCTAAGAAAAATATTGCCAGGTTAATGATTGAGGCGATAGAGAAGGATATCAAATACAAGGGGATTGTAAATTAGAAATTTAACATATAATCATGATAAAGAGGGTTTTGATTATTGGTTTCATAGTTCTTAGCACGATAATTTCATCAGCTCAGTCAAGGGTAGTCAGCGAATTGAATTCGAACTGGAAGTTCCAGAGAGGTTCCATCGAAAATGCGCATGCAGTTGATTTTGATGACAAACATTGGGAAACTGTCAGTGTTCCTCATGACTGGGCCATATATGGTCCCTTTGATAAAGAAGTTGATAAACAGCTCGTAAAGATTGAGCAGAACGCAGAAGAGGTTGCTACTGAAAAAACAGGAAGAACAGGGGCATTGCCGCATATTGGCCAAGCCTGGTATAGAACTGAATTTTCACTACCGGAATTTGAAAAAGGTAAAAAGGTTATGATCCTTTTTGAGGGTGCCATGAGCGAACCCAAAGTTTATGTCAATGGCGAAATGGCAGGAGAATGGAATTATGGTTATAGTTATTTTTATTTTGACATCACAAAATACGTAAGCAAAAGGAACAATAAACTGGCCGTTCAATTGACGAACCGTGAACTTTCTTCGCGCTGGTATCCGGGTGCGGGACTGTACAGAAAAGTAAGCATCATCGTTAAAAACCAGGAAAGCATAGATCAATGGGGCACTTTTATCACAACACCTTATATTTCAGGGGATCTTGCCAAAGTAAACATAAAAACAAGGGTGAGCGGTGAAAAGTTAAAACTCGTTACGCATATCCTTAACAAGGATAACGACACTATAGCCAGCAGTAGGTCAAATGTCATTTTTGGAAATGAGTTTGAGCAGAATGTAGCTGTTCCCGATCCAAAATTATGGAGCCCGGAAAGCCCCTATCTCTACACAGCAGTTTCAAGATTGTATAAGGAAGGTGAGCTCAAAGACGAAATAAGGCAACGATTTGGTATCAGGTCGATTCAATATGATGCTAAAAAGGGCTTTAGTCTTAATGGAAAGGTAAGAAAGTTCAAAGGTGTTTGTTTACATCATGACCTCGGGCCATTGGGCACAGCTGTGAATACTGCAGCATTGAGAAGACAACTCACCATATTGAAAGATATGGGTGTCGATGCGATAAGGAGTTCTCACAATATGCCATCTCTGGAGCAATTGGAATTATGTGACGAAATGGGCTTTATGTTTTTAGCCGAAAGTTTTGATGAATGGGCCAAACCAAAGGTGAAAAACGGCTATAACAGATTTTTCGAAACGGATGCTGAAAATGATGTTGTTAATTTGATTCATGCCACAAGAAACCACCCCTGTATCGTGATGTGGAGCTCTGGCAATGAAGTGCCCGATCAATGGGGTGCCGAAGGAGTCAAAAGAGCGAAATGGCTACAGGATATTTTCCACAGGGAAGACCCTACAAGGCCGGTAACCGTTGGAATGGATCAGGTACAGGCTACCATGGAATCTGGTTTTGGAGCTTTATTGGATATACCGGGCCTCAATTATAGAGTGCATTTGTACGAGGAAGCTTATGAAAGATTTCCACAGGGGTTTCTTCTGGGGTCAGAAACAGCCTCAACAGTGAGTTCAAGAGGCGTTTATAAATTTCCGGTCGAAAAGGCTAAAATGAAGCAGTATGATGATTTACAATCCTCTTCGTATGACCTGGAGTACTGTGATTGGTCTAATTTACCCGATGATGATTTTGTTTTGCAAGATGATAAACCCTGGGTAATCGGAGAATTTGTCTGGACAGGTTTTGATTATTTGGGAGAGCCGACCCCCTATGATGAAATGTGGCCTTCCCGAAGCTCTTATTTTGGTATTTGTGATCTGGCGGGTTTACCTAAAGACAGGTATTATTTGTATCGCAGCCGTTGGAATACCAGGGAAGAGACTTTACATATATTGCCGCACTGGAACTGGGAAGGAAGAGAAGGAGAAATTACTCCGGTTTTTGTGTACACAAATTATCCGAGTGCCGAACTTTTTGTAAATGGCAAAAGCATGGGGATTCAAAAGAAAAACAATTCCAGTCCTCAAAACCGTTATCGTTTGATGTGGATGGACGTAAAGTACGAACCGGGAACCATTAAAGTGGTTGCCTTTGATGAAACAGGCACTATAAAAAGTTCGGAAGAGATACATACTGCAGGAAAGCCGTATCAAATAAAACTGGAGTCTGATCGTACTTCTTTAAAAGCTGATGGTAAGGATTTGGCTTTTGTTACAGTTTCTGTGGTAGATAAAAATGGCAATTTTTGCCCTACTGCAACCAACCAGTTACAATTCAAAGTGAAAGGAAATGGAACATATAGGGCTGCCTGTAACGGAGATGCCACTTCACTTGAAATGTTCCATGTACCTACCATGAAGTTGTTCAGCGGGAAATTAGTCGTATTAGTGCAATCAACAGAGAAACAAGGAGGTATTGACCTTGTCGTTACCGGAAATCAATTAAAAAAATCAAGCCTGTCTTTGCAATCCATAGATTGATCATTTTTTTGGAATAAATTTTTTATCCGTATTTCTAAAATTCACTGCTGAATCATATCGACATGACTGTTTTTTATAAATGCTGAAAAAAATCCATGTATATTTGAAGGTCTTAGAATAAGGCAATCATTCTTGTAAGAATAAGACCAGTACCAGCAAAAAACACTGCATACAATGGAGTATAAAAACAGGATAAATCAAATATCACCGAAACCCAAAACATTTTAAAATGAAACAATCAACTACCTTAAGACTGAGTCTTTTATTGATTCTTCAACTTTTTTTCCTTCAGGCCCAGGAGCAAACGAAAAGTACTTTACTCGATATTAACCGTATTTATTCGGGAGAATTTGAGGAGGAAACAGAGCGGACCATTCAGTGGATCGAAGGCGGGGATGCCTATGTGATCATTGAAAAATCTCATAGCCTTCCAGAAGCCGATGAACTGATTCGTTATGACAGCAAGACCCAGGCAAAAAGCACCTTTGTCAATGCGACATCCTTAAAAACGAGCCAGGGCCAATTACAAGTAGAGAGTTTTTCTTTGTCAAAAGACGGCACAAAGGTGCTGATATTTACCAATTCCAGCCGGGTATGGAGGACCAATACGAAAGGGGATTATTGGGTATATGATTTAGAATCAGGAAATTTGAAGCCTATAGGAACCGCTTTTGAACCTTCATCGTTAATGTTTGCAAAATTCTCTTCTGATAACAAGGAGGTATTTTATGTTCACAAATTCAATATTTATAAAGAAAATTTTCAAACCTCTCAAACCGAGCAACTCACAACAGACGGCAATGGAGGTATCATCAACGGGACCTTTGATTGGGTGTATGAGGAAGAATTTGGAAAAAGGGATGGTTTTACCTTGAGTCCCAGTGATGCATATTTGGCCTTCTGGCAATTGGATGCCTCAGATACAGGGGTTTTTTATATGATTAACAATACGGATTCTATTTATTCAAAACCCATTCCTGTTCAATATCCCAAGGTGGGGCAGGAACCATCTGCTGCGAAAATTGGCGTGATAGACCTTAAAAAGACTGAAACCTATTGGATTCCTGTCGAAGGAGGATTAAGAGAGAATTATATTCCGGGAATACAATGGGTAAATGAAGATTTGCTGCTCATCCAACAGATGAACAGGCATCAAAACCGACTGATCGTATGGTCATATGTTCCTTCAACTAAGATGATCAAAAAGATCTATACCGAAAGTGAGCCTACTTATGTTGAGCTTAAATACCCTGATATTTCATCAAGCCACTGGGAAAGCAACGATCTTACCTTAACCCATGATCATCAGGCTTTTCTGCGGATGACCGAAAATGATGCCTGGAGACATATCTACAAGATCGAACTGGCAACTGGAGATCAAACCCTGGTAACACCTTTTGACTATGACGTGGCTTCTATGAGGGTGCCCACAAAAAAAAATGTTTATTATATGGCCTCACCAAACAACGGCACCCAGCGTTATTTGTATCAAACTGATTTGCTGGGTAAAGGAAAGCAAAAAAGGCTGACTCCTGAGGATTTTTCGGGGATCAACAATTATAATATCTCACCCAACGGGAAATATGCCATACATTCTCATCAGAATACGCAAAGCCCAAGGACCGTAAGATTTGTCAGCCTGCCGGATCATCGCAACATAAAAACCATTGTCGATAATGGCGCTTATACTCAAAAAATTAATTCCTTGTTATTACCGGAAATAAAATTCACGAAAGTGACTACAGAAGAAGGCATCGTCATCGACGTTCGTATGGTGCTGCCTCCTGATTTTGACAAGGGTAAAAAATACCCCGTGCTTTTCCATGTCTACGGAGAACCCTGGGGTCAGGTAGCTACTGATACGCAGATCGGCCTGTGGAACATCATGATGGCGCAAAAAGGCTATATCGTGATCGACATGGATAACCGGGGCACGCCTTGTTTAAACGGAAGCGCATGGAGAAAAAGCATTTACCGACAGATTGGGAGAATCAATGCCAGGGATCAGGGACTTGCTGCGAAGGAAATCTTAAAATTGAAATACCTCGATAATGACAGGACAAGTGTATGGGGATGGAGTGGCGGAGGATCAATGACGTTGAACCTGATGTTCAAATTCCCTGATATTTATAAAACAGGGGTTGCAATAGCCGCTGTATCGAATCAATTGGTTTATGACAATATATATCAGGAACGCTATATGGGACTGCCACAGGAAAACCTGGAAGACTTTGTGAAAGGATCACCTATAAGCTATGCCAAAAACTTAGAAGGTAACCTGCTATTGATCCATGGTACCGCTGATGACAATGTGCACTATCAAAGTGCTGAATTGTTGATCAACGAACTGATCAGACAAAATAAGAAATTCCATATGATGTCTTACCCGAACCGATCTCATAGTATCGATGAAGGAGAAAATACAAGAAAGCACCTCTATAACCTGATCACAGATTATATAATAGAACACACACCTCCGAATGACTTTGAATAGCTCATTTGAAGCGTAAATTTTTATGTAGTCTGACCCCCATATTGATATTGCTTCTGTGTTAAAATATGACTATCTTTATTGAGTTTTAAAGCATCTAAGCAAGTCCAGGAAAATCTGTTTACAGCTTAAATGGATTTAATAAATCATGGTGAAATGGATTTTATCGATTATTATAAAATATTAGGTATAGGAAAGAAAGCCTCAGCGGCCGAAATCAAAAAAGCGTATAGAAAGCTGGCGCGTAAACACCATCCTGATTTAAACCCGAATGATAAGGAGGCCGAAAAGAGGTTTAAGCAGATCAATGAGGCTAATGAAGTGCTTAGCCACCCTGAAAACAGAAAAAAATATGACTCTTATGGCAAAGACTGGAAACATGCCGAGGAGTTTGAAAAGGCTCGGCAAAGAGATCAGTCGCAGAGAACATACCGGTCAAGTGGATCGTCACAATATTCAGAGGAAGATTTTTCTGACTTTTTCGGTTCTATGTTCGGCGGACGTGAAAGAAGCCAAAGGAGCGTTAAATTCCGAGGGCAGGATTTTCAGGCCACATTGCATTTAAATCTGGAAGACGCATACCATACCCATAAGCGCACGCTGACGGTGAATGGTAAGAGTATCAGGTTAACCATTCCTGCAGGGGTTAAAAACGGACAAACCATAAAAATTAAGGGTTACGGGGGAGAAGGCATAAATGGAGGGCCTAAAGGTGATTTACACATTACTTTTGACATTGAGAACCACACCAAATTTAAAAGAGATGGCAGCAACCTGTATACAAATGTTGATCTTGATATCTATACTGCTATCCTGGGAGGTGAGGTAGTTGTCGATAGTTTTGAAGGAAAGGTAAAACTTAAAATAGCACCTGAAACCCAAAATGGGTCCCAGGTAAAACTAAAAGGCAAGGGATTTCCGGTATACAAAAAAGATGGGCAATTTGGAGACCTTATCATTACCTTTCAGCTTAAAACACCTGTTAATCTGACATCCAAGGAAAAGGAATTGTTTAAACAGTTAGCAAAATTAAGATAAGTATGGATACTCAAAATTATATTCCCGTTCTTCATCTTTGTGATTTGTATCATGCAGAAATTTCTTTTTTTAAAGAATTGAATGATGTCGGACTGATTGAAATTGTTTCGGTGAAGAACACAATGTATGTGCATGAGGATCATTTATATGAGGTAGAAAGGATCATCAGGATTCATACAGAATTAAATGTGAACATCGAGGGCGTTGATGTGGTGTTGAATTTACTCGGGAAACTCGAGGAATTACAAAGCGAACTGAACCGGATTCAAAACAGGTTAAGACTCTATGAAGACGATCATTAAAATCTTAAAATACAAAAAGTCACATACTGATGACCAGACCAGCAAAAATACTGTTTTCTTTGCTTTTTATAGCGATGTTTATAACCTGTTCTGATAAAAACAATACCCCCGAAAGACCCGGGAATGATTCATCACCGGTTAAAGCCGATTTATGGTTGGATTACACTAAGGAGGCCACTACATTTAAGATCTGGTCACCCAATGCAGAAGAGATTCGTTTGTTCCTGTACGAAAAAGGTGAGGGAGGAAAGCCTGAGAGCGAACACAAATTGAAACCTGATCAAAATGGTGTTTGGAAATTAGACATACAGCAGGACCTACAGGGAACCTATTATACCTATCAGGTGATGATTGGTGGAAATTGGCTCAATGAAACCCCGGGGATTTATGCAAAGGCTGTTGGCGTAAACGGCAAAAGAGCCATGGTATTGGATTTAAAAAGTACCGATCCGGAGGGATGGGATACGGATCGAGGTCCCAGATTAAATGATCCCAATGAAGCCATCATTTATGAATTGCATATCAGGGATGTGACCGTACATCCGGAATCCGGTTCTACAATGCCGGGCACTTACCTGGGTTTGGTTGAATCAGGGACAAAGGGGCCTGAAGGCATAGCCACCGGCCTTGATCATATAAAAGAACTGGGGGTAAATTATGTGCATTTGTTACCAACATTTGACCATTATGCCATTAATGAGCAACGCCTTGATTCTGCCCAGTTTAACTGGGGCTACGATCCACAAAATTACAACGTTCCCGAAGGATCTTTTTCTTCCAATCCTTATAAAGCAGAAGTAAGGCTTAAAGAGTTCAAGCAAATGGTACAAACCTTTCACAATAATGGTATTGGCGTTATACTTGATGTTGTATATAACCATACGGGAAGAACCGGGAATTCCAATTTCAACCTCGAAAACCCGGATTACTACTATCGCTTTTGGGAGGATGGATCTCTTTCAGATGCTGCTGCCTGTGGCAACGAAACGGCTTCAGACAAAGAAATGATGCGCAAATACATCATCGAGTCGGTGAGCTATTGGGCCCGGGAATACCATTTGGATGGCTTTCGCTTCGATCTGATGGGTATCCATGATATTACCACCATGAACGAAGTAGCTGAGGCTGTAAAACAAATAAATCCACATATTTTTGTTTATGGTGAGGGCTGGACAGCCGGTGATTCACCCTTACCTGAAAAGGACAGAGCTTTAAAGAAGCACATCAAAGAGATGTCGCAGATTACCGCTTTTAGTGACGATATTCGTGACGGCTTAAAAGGGTCTGTTTTTGAAGATCAAAGTACAGGTTTTGTTAGTGGAGCAGAAGACACCGAAGAATCTGTTAAGTTTGGTATTGTAGGGTCCATCCGGCATCCTGAGATCGACTATTCCAAAATTAATTATTCCAAGGCAGAATGGGCCAATGATCCCTGGCAGGCCGTATCCTATGTGTCCTGTCATGACAACCACACCTTGTATGACAAGTTAAAGGTATCAAGGCCCGAAGTTGATCGATCCAAATTAGTAGCCATGGATAAGCTTGCCAATGCAGTAGTTCTGACCTCTCAAGGTGTTGCCTTTCTTCATGCCGGATCAGAGATGTTGAGGACTAAAAATGAGGAACACAATTCGTATAATTTGCCCGATTCAATCAATCAAATTGACTGGAACTGGAAGGTGAAGAACAAGGCAGTTTTTGATTATTATAAAAATCTGATTCGCTTGCGCAAAGCACATCCTGCGTTTAGAATGAAATCGGGGGAAGAGGTTAGAAAACATCTGTCTTTTAAAAGAGTCGAAAACGGATTGATCAGTTACCAGATTAGTGATAATGCCAATGAAGACACCTGGAAGAATATCCTTGTGATTTATAATGCAAATGAACAACCTTTTTCTTATGCCCTCGATGAAACCTGGCAAATTGCGGTTATAGGAGATCGTTTTGATTTGGATCAGGGTACTAAGGCAAAAAAGGCAATAGAGGTTCCCGGCATTTCCATGTTGGTGGCGTTTCAAAAATAGTACCCTCGCTAGGAATCGAACCTAGATCTAAAGTTTAGGAAACTTTTGTTCTATCCGTTGAACTACGAGGGCATAAATTTACTTGTATAGCATCATATTGAGCACACAAATATAAATCTTAATTGGAATATGGTAAAGGTAAATTAAAGAGTTTTTTTATATTTATAGTCATCTCCAAATCTACTTGAAATGACAGCTTCTTCTTTTTTTAAATCTGCGTTTATTTTTCTTTTTTTATTTAGCCAAAACGCTGTCGTTTTAGCTCAGGTCGTCCCGGTGACCTCTCCCGATGGGAGGATTAATTTGCTTGTAAGTACAGCAGGTCAAATCAGCTGGCAAGCAACCCTTGATGGCAGTATTGTGATTGAAAAAGTCAGTATGTCGATGACCATGGATAAGGACAGGGTGTTAGGGATAAAGCCAATTGTAAAGAAGGTACAGGTTGCAGCTCTGGAAGAACTGTTTGAGCCTCAAATACCGCATAGGGATGCGCGAATTGAAAGTAAGTTTAATGAAATGACCGTAGACTTTAAAGGTTCCTATCAGCTTATTTTCAGGGTGTATAATGACGGGGTAGCCTATAGGTTCAAGGATCATAGTAAAAAAACAACCACAGTATATGGGGAAGAACTGAGTCTTCAATTCCCTGAAGGAGCAGGGTCTTTTTTTCCGAAAGAAGAATCCATGTATTCCCATAATGAAAGGATTTATCTTCACAAGCCCTTAACAGCCCTGGGGCAGGATGACTTTTGCAGTTTGCCCGTGATGTTCGAAAGCAAAACATCCAAAGTTTTATGCACCGAAGCCGAATTGCATGATTATCCCGGGATGTTTCTAAGGCATGTCGGAAATGGTGTTCTAAAGGCCGATTTCCCTAAATATGTTTTGAAAGCTGTGGATAACCAAAATAATTCCCCGGACCGAAATCAAATTGTAGAAGAAGAGGCAGACTATATTGCCAAAGTATCAGGCAGCAGGTCTTATCCCTGGAGGGTTTTTATGATGGGTGATGATGACAGGGTTTTTTTAGAATCCAACCTGCTGACCCAATTGTCCGGGCCTTCGAAAATTTCGGATGCCTCCTGGATCAAACCGGGAAAAGTGGCCTGGGACTGGTATAATGCCAACAATATTTACGGCGTTGATTTTAAGGCGGGTATCAATACAGCAACCTATAAATACTATATCGATTTTGCCTCAGAAAATGATATCGAATATGTGATCCTGGATGAAGGCTGGACCAAATCCACGACTGAAATCATGGAAGCCAATCCTGATATTGATATCAAAGAACTCATAGCATATGGAAAGGAAAGGAATGTAGGCATTATATTATGGGTCCTGTGGAAACCCCTGGATGAAAAGACTGAGGATATTCTCGGCCTGTACGCCTCATGGGGAGCTAAGGGTATTAAAGTTGATTTTATGCAGAGAAATGATCAGTATATGGTATCATCCTATGAAAGGATTGCCTCTACAGCCGCCGGCTTACAATTAATGGTAGATTACCATGGGGCTTTTAAACCTGCGGGTATCGAAAAGATATGGCCCAATGTGATCAATTATGAAGGCGTAAAAGGTAACGAAAACAACAAATGGAGTTCTGATGTAAATCCCGAGCACAATGTGACCATACCTTTTATAAGAATGGCTGCCGGTCCGATGGATTTTACACCCGGGGCCATGGCCAATGCGCATCCTAAGAATTACCTGATCAGTTTTGACCGGCCTATGGCCTTGGGAACCAGATGCCATCAACTGGCCATGTATGTGGTTTATGAAGCACCCTTACAGATGCTCTGCGAATCACCCACAAGGTATAAAAAAGAGCAGGAATCAGTTGATTTTATAACGGGCATTCCAACGACCTGGGATGAAACCCTTGTGATTGAAGCCAAGGTGGCTGACTATGTTCTGGTGGCAAAAAGAAAAACCAAAAATTGGTATGTTGGAGGAATGACCGATTATACGCCCCGTGATTTTGAGCTTAAACTGGATTTTTTAGGAAGCGGCACCTTTAGCATGGAGATCATGAAAGATGGTCTCAATGCAGATCATCATGCCGAAGACTATAAAAGAGAGCTCATCGAAGTAAACCAAAATTCTGTGGTGCCCGTCCATATGGTCTCGGGAGGAGGCTGGGCCGCAAAAATCGTTGAGAAAATTAAGTCGTAAGCAGCCCTTTTATTGAACCATGGTCTTCTCTAAACTTGCCATTAAGCCCCTGATCTCAGCGTCAATGCGCTTATAAAATACTTTGTTGTACTTATAGAGCCTTTTATGGTCCATTTTATAGACCTCCAACTGTGTGGCCTGCCTAGGTTCCTTCACTATAAATGTCGATATTTCACACTGATAGCGCTCATTCTTTAAAGTTAAACTGATCTTAAACTTAATTTCTTTATGCAATTCAGGAAAGTCATTGGGCCCCCAAAGGGTTTTAAACGAATGGTCCCCTGAAATAAATTGATGGGTGTCGTCAAGCGGTTTATTTTCTGTTATCAAAATATGCATGTTGTCAAACCAGAGAACGCTCTTTTTTTGCAGCTCAATTTTAGACGCTCCTGAAACTTCCAAAACATTTTTGTAAACTACCTTTGAATTTATGAGGGGCAATACATCAAGAAGTAATTTTTGCGCATGAATTTGCGCGCCAAATAAGAGAAAGAGGGATAACATAATTTTCATAGCCGTAAATTGAATTCTCTACTGAGGTCAAAAGAGCTCGAATTTATAAAAAAATGATTTTATTTAAAATTGATCCTGGTTTCTTAACAACTAAAAATAGCATATTTTTGTTTTGCTATTGAATTAACAGATCATTGGATCATAAAATTATTCTCAAATAAAAGCTTTTTTTCGTAAATATCTACTGAATTTTAAAAAACCTGGAGGTACCTCGAGAGGTATTTTGCATCAAAAGGAAACTTATTTTTTGATCATTAGATCAGGAGAGAGGATGGGGGTAGGCGAATGTGGTCTATTCAGAGGTTTAAGCGTTGACGACCGGCCGGATTATGAGCAAAAGCTACATTGGTTATGCGATCATATCAATGACGACAAGGATTGGCTTTATCATGAGTTGTATGATTTTCCTTCCATACAGTTTGGTATGGAACAGGCTTTTTTATCGCTTAAAGCAAAGAAAATGTTTGATTTGTTTCCATCTGAGTTTAGCAAGGGCAGGGATCAAATTTCAATAAATGGGTTGATTTGGATGGGAGATATATCCTTTATGAAGGAGCAGATTAGAAATAAGCTGGAGTCTGGCTTTAGGACCTTGAAAATGAAAATTGGCGCGATTGATTTTGAAGCTGAATTACACATCCTTGAATCAATAAGAAAGGAGTACACTTCAGAGGAGCTCGAACTCAGGGTAGATGCCAATGGAGCATTTTCGCCTGAAGGTGTCATGGATAAATTAAAGCAATTGTCTGATTTTGATATTCATTCCATAGAACAACCTATAAGAGCAGGACAGTGGGAGTCCATAACAGGACTATGTCGAACCAGCCCTGTACCCATAGCCCTGGATGAGGAATTGATAGGGGTGTTTGATACGAAGCTAAAAAGGTCCTTGCTCGAAACGATCAGGCCTCAATATATCATACTTAAGCCAAGTCTGGTTGGAGGTTTTCAGGGAAGTAAAGAATGGATTGACTTATGTGACAATCTGGATATCGGCTGGTGGGTCACCTCGGCACTTGAAAGTAATATTGGCTTAAATGCCATAGCGCAATTCACGTATACTTTGAAGAATCCTATGCCACAGGGTTTGGGAACCGGTGGCCTCTATAGCAATAATATAGATTCTCCATTGTGTATTCGTAGAGGTGCTCTTTATCTGGATCAGGAATTAAAATGGGCTAAAGTATCAAGTTTTTTGGGTGAATAATGATATGTTTGAGTGATTTTTAAGAAATATATATGAGTTTTATAGAACAGGCTTACAAAGGAAAAAATGAATGGTGGAGGTATCTCCTCAGTTTTATTGTCATACTTATAGGTTGGCAGTTCCTTGGGGTCATTCCTTTGTTTCTCATAGCTTTCAAAGAATCTGACGACCTGGATCAATTAATTGCCAGTTCTCAGCATGCCTTTGCTGATTTAGGAATCGATTCCAATTTGTATTTGCTTGCTATTTTGCTTACGTTCGTGTTTGGATTGCTTGCCTTGCTTTTTTCGGTAAAGCGGATACACCATCGAAGTATAACAAGTTTGGTCACTTCAAGAAAATCAATTGACTGGAATCGAATTATATATGGCTTTGGCCTGTGGTTTTTAGTGTCATCGATTTTTCTGGCTTTAGATTATATGATGGCTCCGGAACATTATGAATTAAATTTTAAGCCGGTTCCTTTTCTTATCCTGTTAGTAATAGCCTTCGTATTTATACCGCTCCAAACCAGCTTTGAGGAACTTCTCTTCAGGGGTTATTTAATGCAGGGAATTGGTATTTGGTTCAAATGGGCCATAGTTCCTTTTATGTTTACATCGATAGGATTTGGATTGATGCATGCCGCCAATCCGGAAATCGAGAAACTTGGGTATGTCATTTTGATCTATTATATCGCTACGGGATTTTTATTTGGCATGATCACGCTGTTGGATGAAGGTTGTGAATTGGCACTCGGCATGCATGCCGCCAATAATATTGCTGCGGCCGTGTTTGTAACGGTAAATTGGGCAGCTTTGGAAACAGAGGCACTGTTCAGGGATATTTCAGAGCCTTCTTTGGGTGTGTATATGTTCTTACCTGTTTTTATTGTTTATCCTGCAGTCATTTTCTTCTTTTCAAAAAAATATGGATGGACCAATTGGAAGCATAAGCTATTTGGAAAAATCCAACAACCAAGCCTGTCTGATGAAAGTTGAATATTGGCATAAAGATTTTCAGTGGAATGGAATTTCCTTTTCTTCAACTTCGGAGATTATTGATTTTGCAGATCAAAATTTTCCTGAGCTGCATACGTTTATCCGTGAATGGTTTGGTGAAAAAGGGCGTATAACCATGATAACCTCAGGGTCAACAGGAACCCCTAAAACCATAGGCTTATATCGGGAGCATATGGTCAATTCTTCTAAAGCCACGGCGTCCTATTTTTCACTTTCCAATGGATCAAGGGTTTTATTATGCCTTCCCCTTGGGTATATCGCCGGTAGAATGATGTTGGTAAGATCGATGGTGATGGGCTGGCAGCTGGATGTTATCAACCCCAGTGCTTCACTTGACATACCTCAAAATGTCTTGTATGATTTTTCGGCTATGGTTCCTTTACAGCTTGCCAATAGTATTGATCAACTCGAAAATATTCAAACACTTATCGTTGGAGGAGGACAGATTTCTGATGATCTTTCTAAAAAAACAGAACATCTCAAAACCAAGGTCTATGCTACTTATGGCATGACTGAAACCATAACCCATGTTGCCCTGAGTCCGGAGAATAGGGCGGCAGGTAAAAAAGACGAGGAAAAAATATTTACGGCCTTAGCCGGAATTCATTTTTCAACTGATAAGAGGGGCTGTTTGATCATCTCAGCTCCAAGTATCAGTAGTTCAGAGGTCGTGACCAATGATATTGTCAAGCTTATTTCTGACAGGTCTTTTATTTGGTTGGGCAGGTATGATCACGTTATCAATTCAGGAGGGTTGAAATTGCTTCCTGAGTTAATCGAAGCCAAATACAGGAACCTTATCAATACTGATTATTTTGTATATGGATTGCCTGATGAGGTTTTGGGACAAAAGCTTGTCCTTTTTGTTGAAGGGGAGGAAAGATCAAATTTATACAAAGAAATCATTGATTTTCAACAACGACATTCAGATGATGTATCAAAATATGAAATCCCCAAGAGAGTAATGTTTGCAAAGAATTTTATACGAACCGAAACCGGTAAGGTCAACAGAAAAAAGACCGTTGCCAGATTATTGACATCAGGTAAAGACCTTAATTTGCTTAATGGATAATCCCTATGTCAGGGAGTGGAAGTCTGGAATAAAAAAAGCCCCTTAACCAATATAAGGGGCAATTCTATGCTAGTGCTCAGAGGTAATCACCCATTGGCCTTTTTCTATCAATGGAATGGCCTGCTTGTATTTGACAGTTTTTGATTCTCCTGTTGCAATGTTTTTTATAGCTACTTTTTCGTTTCGTCCTATCTTTCTCTCAGTTCTTACAATGGTTTCAGTAACGGTCTGCTGCTGCGTTTGATTGGTCTGAGTTTCTCGTGTAGGGCTGTTGAATTCGGCTTTGCTGAGCTGAACCTTTTCCTGTTTTTTCTCACGTGCCTGAGAAACCTGCTGCGGGCTTTGACTGGGTAACTCCCCTTTGAACAAGAAAGATAATACCTCTTTGTTCACTTTGTCAAGCATTCCTTTAAATAATTCAAAGGCTTCAAACTTGTAAATCAACAGAGGATCTTTTTGCTCATAGGTGGCGTTTTGTACCGATTGCTTAAGATCGTCCATTTTTCTCAAATGGTCTTTCCAGGTATCGTCAATTATGGCCAGGGTAATATTTTTTTCAAAATCTTCTACCAGCTGCTGCCCTTGTGATTCATAAGCTTTCTTAAGGTTGGTTACAACCTGAAGGGTCTTAATGCCATCGGTGAAGGGTACTACAATTCTTTCATATTTGTCACCTTGTTTTTCATAAACATCTTTGATCACAGGGAAAGCTGCAACGGCACTCCTCTCTATTTTGTTCTGATAATGTTTGTAAACTACTTCAAAAAGCTCCTCGACAAGAACCCTTTCATCCTTTTCCGCAAATTCCTCTTTGCTAAAAGGAGAGGTGGTAGAGGAGAAGCGGATCAATTCAAATTCAAAATTTGAATAGTCATTTGTCATCTTATTGTTCAGTACAATGGAATCACAGGTATCATAAATCATATTTACAATATCCACCTGTAAGCGTTCTCCATACAAGGCATGCCTTCTTCGCTTGTAAATCACCTCTCTCTGGGCATTCATGATATCATCGTATTCAAGTAACCTTTTACGAATACCGAAGTTGTTTTCCTCTACTTTTTTCTGGGCTCTTTCGATAGATTTAGAGATCATGGAATGCTGAATTACTTCTCCTTCCTTCAGACCCATTTTATCCATCATTTTAGCAATTCTCTCAGATCCGAATAATCGCATGAGATTATCTTCAAGCGATACATAGAATTGTGAAGATCCAGGATCACCCTGACGCCCTGCACGACCTCTTAACTGGCGGTCAACACGTCTGGAATCATGTCTTTCTGTCCCAATGATGGCAAGGCCACCGGCTTTTTTCACGTCATCTGCCAATTTGATATCCGTACCCCTACCAGCCATATTCGTCGCAATGGTTACAACACCCGGATTACCGGCTGATTCAACAATATCCGCTTCTTTTTTATGGAGCTTGGCATTAAGCACATTATGAGGGATCTTGCGTATGGAGAGCATTTTAGACAGTAACTCCGAAATCTCTACAGAGGTAGTCCCCACAAGTACAGGCCTTTTTTGATTGACAAGTGTATTGATCTCATCGATTACGGCATTGTATTTCTCTCTTTTGGTCTTAAAAATCAAATCTTCACGATCGTCCCTTATCAAAGGCACATTCGTCGGAATTTCAACGACATCAAGTTTATAGATCTCCCAGAATTCTCCTGCCTCTGTAATTGCTGTTCCTGTCATACCTGAAAGTTTGCGGTACATCCTGAAATAATTTTGCAGGGTGATGGTGGCAAAGGTCTGGGTTGCGGCCTCAATTTTTACATTTTCCTTGGCTTCAAGTGCCTGGTGTAAACCATCTGAATAACGTCGCCCGTCCATCACACGGCCCGTTTGTTCATCAACGATTTTTATCTGGTCTTCGATGATCACATATTCCACATCTTTTTCAAACAAGGTATAGGCCTTGAGCAGTTGATTCATTGTATGGATACGTTCGCTTTTGATACTAAATTCGCGATACAATTCTTCTTTTTCTCTGGCTTTTTCTTCGACAGAGATATCTTTTGCATCAATTTTACCTACTTCAATTCCCATATCCGGTAAGACAAAGAAATGATCTTCATTGTCGCCTGATAAATGAGCGATCCCTTTATCGGTAAGATCGATCGAATTATTCTTTTCTTCGATTACAAACAGCAGCTCTTCATCTACCTTTGGCATTTCACGGTTGTTGTCCTGCATATAGAAGTTCTCCGTTTTTTGTAAAAGCTGTTTGATGCCTTCCTGACTTAAGAACTTGATCAAAGCCTTGTTTTTAGGAAGGCCTCTGAATACTCTGTACAATAAGAAACCACCATCTTTTGTGTTTCCTTCAGCAATCAGTTTTTTAGCCTCTGCCAAAATTCCGATCAGGTATTTGTTTTGTATCCTGACCAGTTCGTCAACCTTAGGTTTTAATTCGTTAAATTCATGCCTGTCACCTTGGGGAATAGCCCCTGAAATGATCAATGGCGTTCTAGCGTCATCGACGAGAACCGAATCCACCTCATCAACGATACTGTAATTATGTGGTCTTTGAACAAGATCCTTTGGCGAATGCGCCATGTTATCTCTTAAATAATCAAAACCAAATTCATTATTGGTACCATACGTAATATCTGCCAAATAGGCTTTTCTTCTTTCGTCAGAATTTGGTTTGTGGTTGTCGATACAGTCAATGCTTAGTCCGTGAAATTCAAATATAGGTCCCATCCAGGCAGCATCACGCTTGGCCAGGTAATCGTTGACGGTAACTACATGAACTCCGTTTCCCGTCAGGGCATTTAAGTATATAGGCAAAGTAGCTACCAGTGTTTTTCCCTCACCAGTCATCATCTCGGCGATATTTCCCTGATGAAGGACTGCTCCTCCTATAAGTTGGACATCATAGTGAACCATGTCCCAGGTGATGGGTTTACCAGCCGCATTCCAGGTATTTGACCAAATGGCATCTTCACCATCAAGCGTTACATAATCATGTGTTGACAATTCCCTGTCAAAAGCCGTGGCTTTTACTTTGATCGTGCTGTTCGTTGAAAAACGTTTTGCCGTTTCTCGCATCACCGCGAAGGCTTCAGGCTGAATCTCGTTCAAAACATGTTCAGATGCGGCATATGCTTCATCCTTTAGTTCATCAATTTCCTTATAAATTGCCTCTTTTCTGTCAATTCCAGCTGTTTCAATTTCTTTGTTCAGCGTTTCAATCTGGTCTTCAAAAGGTTGGATAGCTTCTGCAATCGTCTTTTTAAAAGTCAAGGTCTTGCCACGAAGTTCCTCGATCGACAATTTTTCCATTTCTTTGTCAAAAGACCTTACTTTTTCCACAAGGGGCTGTAATAATTTAAGGTCTTTCTTTCTTTTATCTCCAACAAAAGCTTTCAGTACTGAATTTAAAAAACTCATAATTTTATTAGGTGTTATAACCGATTAAAAATCGATAATTATTTTCTGTTAGCGTAAAAAGTTAAAAAATAGCAATCAGATGATTAGCCGTAAAAAAAAAAGTCTCTTAGGAGACTTTCATTTTTAGTATTCATCTTCATTCCAAAGGAAATCTTCATCCGTTGGATAATCAGGCCAAATCTCTTGGATGATCTCATAACTTTCACCTTCATCCTCCAGGGCTTGCAAATTTTCTACAACCTCAAGGGGAGCTCCGGTTCTTATCGCATAATCAATCAGCTCATCCTTTGTTGCCGGCCAGGGAGCATCACTTAAATAAGATGCTAATTCTAACGTCCAATACATAATTGAAAATTATTTAATTTGAATTGCAAAAGTAATTTTTTTACTGAAAAAACCAAGCTTTTTAATTACTATTTTTAAACTGTCAAAAGAACGTCTTTTTCAATTTATCAATGCCTTTAGAATGCCTTTTAAAATCAGCCCTTCCAAGGGATTTCTTTAACTTTATAATCTTTAGACAATTTCCGTGCCAACACAAATAAATAGTCAGACAATCGGTTTAAATAGATCAAAATATGTTGATCAACCGCTTCTTTGTCAGCTAATTCGACTACAATACGCTCTGCTCTTCGGCAAACGCAACGTGCAATATGACAGAATGACACGACACTATGGCCTCCGGGAAGAATAAAGTGGGTCATCGCCTCCAGGCTTTCGTTCATAAGATCCATTTTTGTTTCCAGAAATTCGATTTCCTGCTCTTCAATTTTTTGAATTTTAAGCCTGTCGGAACCATTTTTCAACTTTTCCTTGTCGGGTGGCGTCGCCAGCATGGCCCCTAATGTGAATAATTTACTCTGTATCCTGATAAGTTCCTGGATCAGGTTTTTATCTTCAAGCTGATCACGTATAAGTCCTATATAAGAGTTTAATTCATCAACGGTACCATATGCATTGATTCTAAGGTTGTTCTTTTTAACCCTTGTTCCTCCGAAAAGAGACGTTTTTCCTTCATCGCCTGTTTTTGTATAGATTTTCATGTATTCTTTTTTGATTCATCAAAAATAGGCATATTCATTCAATAAGTGAATTCGCATCTTTTGCAAGAATTAGATTCTTAAAGTAAAATGCTCTTTTGCCTTTCCTGTTTTAAAAAAAACAAGGCCCCATTGGTAAGTGTCAACACTCAGGCTTACTTTTTTATGGTTCCTGATATGTTTCCAGGCCTTATCCATATCCGCTGTCCAATGGATGTCATCAAAAATGAACAAACTATGTTCATGCACAGTTTTCAGACATTGTTCAAAATACGAAATGGTGGGGACAGCCTGGTGGTTGCCATCAAAGTAGATCAGGTCAAATTGTTGATCGGCAAGAGCAGGAGGGAGGGTGTCCTCAAATTTCCCAACAATGAGATTAATCTGCTTAAAATCAAAAATCTGAAAATTATCCCTGGCAATCCCTGCTATTTCAGGGCAGCCTTCCAAAGTTGTAATTTTCGCGTCTGGAGCTCCAGAAACCATATACGCCGTGGAAATTCCCAGCGAAGTTCCGATTTCCAGGATGGTTTGTGGTTTAAAATAGGCTACGGTTTTAGCAAGTAGTTTTCCGCGTTTAGAGGATATCCCTGCTTTAGCAGCAATGTCGGCAACGCTTCTTTTGTTTTCGTTCAAAACTTTTGATCCTGCTCCGAAGTCTGTCACCTGAATTTCATTGTGATTTGACAATAATTCTTTCCTCATTGTATGAACTGACTTCAGCGGTAAATCAGATTGATGTTGGAGGCCTTTGGTCAAAAAATCAAAGAGGAAGGGAGAGTGAACTCCATATTGGTTTTTCGAAGTGATAAGATAATTTAAGTAGGCCTTTACAGGGTGTAACAAAACGCTATATTTATTTGCTAAATTAGAAAGAAAAATTATTGTAGTAAAAATTTTAAAATTATATTTGCCATTGACTCAAAAATGATAATATGAGGAAGATTATAGCTGTTTTATTGCTATTTGCTATGTTCACATCGTGTATTCCGTTAAAAAAACAAGTGTACTTTCAGGGTGATCTGGATCAAAATGATTCAATTACAAAAATTCACGACCAACCTTACAGGTTACAAGTGGATGATTTACTGGATATACAGATCAAATCTTCAGATGACGGCGTGACCAAAACTTTTAACCCGACCGTATCTCAAAATTCAAATAATATTCGGCAGAGTGAGGCCGGTATCTATTTTAACGCTTACTCTTTGGATAAACACGGAAACATTAGATTGCCTTATTTGGGAGAACTCAATGTTCTTGGCTATACAACTGATGAAGTGAGAGAAAAAATTGATACTGAATTTGAGGCGTATTTTAAGGATCCGAATGATGTGTTTGTAGAGGTGAGATTGGCAGGGATTAGGTATACGACCATAGGAGAAGTGGAAAAAACAGGGATGAATATCTTGTATTTAAATCAGGTGAATCTGGTACAGGCACTCGCTGCCTCAGGAGATATAAAACTTACAGGAAACAGGGAGAATGTGCATGTATACAGAAAAGGAATCGATGGTACCAAGGAATTTACAGTGAATATGCTGGATATCAATAGTTTTGACTCCGATAATTTCTTTATCCAGCCCAATGATATTATATATGTTGAGCCCCTGAAGCAAAAATCATGGGGTACCGGAACCTCGGGTATGCAAACATTATCATCATTAATTGCCGTGCTATCTTTAGTAACAACCACTATCTTGCTGGTAAACGCTTTATAGATATTTTATGAAAGAAGTTAATAAGTTCGATCTGGAAATACAGTCCTTTGACATCAAGGAATACCTCTATAAAATTGTGGGTTACTGGAAGTTATTCGCCGTAGCTATAATAGTGGCTCTGATTATTGCTAAAATTGTGAATACGACCTCTCAGAAAGTGTATAATTTAAAAAGCCTGATCACGGTAAAGGATGAGCAGAACCCTTTATTTTCTTCGAGCACAAACATCGCTTTTAACTGGGGAGGGCCCAGTGACAAGGTAGAGACCATTATGACCATATTACAGTCACGGACTCATAATGAAAAAGTTGTAAAACAACTCAATTTTACTTTGGATTATTTTATGGAGGGAAGATTTCGCAAGGTAGATATCTATGGAAGGTCTCCATTTCTTGTGCAGATTGATACCTCGAAATATCAACTACAGAATACTGATATAAAGCTTGAATTTTTAAGCAATGAAGAGGTGAGGATTTCTTTTGAAATGGATGATGAGAAAAACACCTTGATCAACTATGAGCTAAATGATACTCGGAATTTCGTTCCGGATGAGGAGGAATTCTCACAGGTTTTTCCTATGAATACCATGTTGGATACTCCTTTTTTTGGTTTTAGGGTGAGTAAAACCAATGAGCGGTTTGACCTGACTGACAAGGTTTATTTTATACGGTTCAATAATTTTGACGGGACGGTAAAAAAATACCAAAAACTTGATGTGGCGACGCTTAAAAAAGGAACATCGATTATTGAGCTGAGTTATGAAGGTGAAAATAAAAAGAAAATAGAGGATTTTCTCAATACGACTGTGGATGTTTTAGATACGGATCAAAGAGCTCAAAAAATAAAATATGCCTTGAGTACCAAACAGTATATTGACACTTTATTTCAAATTGAGGCGAATAGCCTCAAGACCATTGAAACTGACCTTGGAGACTATAAACAAAAAAACAAGATCTATAACCTCTCCGTAGAAGGGACAGCTCTGCTTAATGAAGTAACATTATTGGATCATGAATCACAAGAGATCAGGGACAGGATCGAATATTTGAATAATCTGGAAAGTTATTTGACAAACAACAGTGTGATCAACAGTGAATATATTCCGGCTCCGGCACTTGTGAATATGGAGGATCCTGGAATAGCGACCAGCGTCAACAATTTGATTTTGTTAGCCAAAACCCGTGAAGGGCTTGAGAAAAAAGTGAAACCATCTTACCCGCCTTTAATACGCGTCAATGATGAAATCAAATTGGAAAGCCAGATTCTGCTGGAACAAATTAACTCCTTAAAGAACATTACCCAGGATAACTTGAACAATATCAACAGGCGCATGGCCTCCGCCAATGCCAAATTGGGAAGGTTGAACCCCAAGGAGCAGCAGTTGCTTAATTTTCAGCGGAAGTACAATATCACGGAATCGAATTATAATTATTTAAAACAAAAAAGTTATGAAGCCGGTACTGCGATTGCAGCCAACGTTTCCGATATTAAAATACTGGATAAGGCCAAGGATGTAGGGCAATTACCCATCAAACCCAAGAATTCGTTTAATTACCTGATCGGTATAATGTTAGGATTGATGTTGCCCATGCTTTACGTGTTGACGAAAGAAACTTTAAACAACAAATTCCAAACTGTTGAAGAAATTGAAAAGGCCTATAAAATTCCAGTACTAGGTGTTATTGGAAAAAACAGGCACGACAAAGACAGATTGGTGGTTCATAGAAAGCCAAATTCTACCGTGGCTGAATCTTTTAGGGCCTTGCGATCGAATATTCAGTTTTTGTTCCAAAACAAAAGCCACTCAAAAACTATCGTCATTACTTCTTCTGTCAGTGGTGAAGGAAAGACCCTTTGTGCAGAAAATATGGCTACTGTATTTGCCATGAGTGGAAAAAAAACGATTTTAGTTGGCCTTGATCTTAGAAAACCTAAAATGCATACTGATTTTGGAGCTGATAATTCAAAGGGCATCGTCAATTACCTTATTGGAGAAAGCACTATTGATGAGATTACTTTAGGATCCGGGATCAATAACCTTCATCTTATCACTTCAGGCCCGGTACCGCCGAATCCTTCAGAATTACTGATCAGTGATCAGGCGCATACACTTTTTGAGGTCCTTAAAGAGAAATATGAATATATCGTCATAGATACGCCACCCGTTGGCTTGGTGGCTGATGCCCTGGAATTATTTAAATATGCTGATGCCATCATTTATATGATCCGGCAAGACTATACACAAAGGGGAATGCCTAAAATGATCGATGATAAGTACGCAAACGGGGAAGTTAAACACATCAGTTATGTACTGAATGATTTTGAGGTTAAAAACAAGTATGGTGGAGGCTATGGTTATGGTTATGGCTATGGTTACGGATATGGTAAATATGATAACGGATACCATGAACAAGAGAAAATGTCCTGGCTTAAGAAGTTAAAGACCAGGATCCGGTCTTAGTCATTGAGAATTAGTTATGAAGGAGGGATTAAGCAGGAATCAGAAAGTATTAAAGAGATTGTTCGATCTCTTTTTTGCTTTTATTGGTTTGGTGCTGTTGATTATTCCTTTGCTAATTTTAATTGCAATGGCCACAATATCCACGGGAAAATTTGGTTTATATAGCCAAAACAGGATTGGATTACATGGGGAAAGTTTTGTGATGTACAAAATACGATCCATGAGCAAAGGAGATGATGCTTCGGGGATTACGCTGAAAAGTGACCCCAGAATCACCACATTTGGCAGGTTTATAAGGGATTTCAAACTTGACGAATTACCACAGTTATGGAATGTCCTGATAGGTGATATGAGTTTTGTAGGACCAAGACCCGATATTCCCGGTTACGCCGACAGGTTGTCTGGAAAGGACCGTATTATATTAAGTGTCAGGCCAGGGATTACCGGACCCGCAACGATTAAATTTAAAGATGAAGAAACCTTGCTGGCTGAGCAAATCGATCCCATTACATACAATGATGAGGTTCTTTGGAAGGAAAAAATTGAAATAAATAAAACGTATATTAAGAACTGGTCCTTAAAAAGTGATATAAACTATATACTTAGGACCCTGTTTCATTAAATTTGTAAGTCTTAAATTAAGAAAAATGAGTAAAACAAAAATTGCAATTATCGGATTGGGTTATGTCGGTCTGCCGCTAGCAGTTGAATTTGCCAAAAAATTTCAAGTTGTTGGATTTGACATTAATGAGCAGCGAATTAAGGAACTGAGAGATAATAAAGATGTAACCTTGGAGACAACGTCTGAAGAATTGGAATCAGTCAACGTATCTTCATATGATGTTTTGGAATCTGAATCAATGGGTTTATGGATTTCAAATCAGTTGAAAGATATTGAGGCTTGTAATTTTTATGTAGTGACGGTTCCTACTCCTGTGGACAAGAACCACAGACCGGATCTTACCCCCTTATATAAGGCTAGTGAAACGGTAGGGAAAGTTTTGTCCAAAGGGGATATCGTTGTTTATGAGTCTACGGTTTTCCCTGGAGCTACCGAAGATGAATGCAGGCCCATATTGGAAGAATTCTCCAACTTAACTTTTAATAAGGATTTTTATTTGGGTTATTCGCCTGAAAGGATCAATCCGGGAGATAAGGAGCATACCGTCACTAAAATTTTAAAGGTGACTTCAGGCTCAACTCCTGAAATTGCTAAAATAGTTGATGATTTATATAAAACTATTATTGTTGCGGGAACTCATTTGGCACCCTGCATAAAAGTTGCTGAAGCGGCCAAAGTGATTGAGAATTCTCAAAGGGATGTGAATATCGCCTTTGTCAATGAATTGTCAAAAATATTCAGGTTGATGGATATTGATACCAACGATGTACTGGAGGCAGCCGGAACCAAATGGAATTTCCTTCCTTTCAGACCGGGTCTTGTGGGAGGTCATTGTATTGGAGTCGACCCTTACTATTTGGCACATAAAGCCATGGAGTTGGGTTATAACCCTGAAATTATCCTGTCCGGAAGAAGGCTGAATGATAGTATGGGCCCATATGTAGCTCAGGAAACCATTAAGCTGATGATTAAAAAAGGTATGAGAATTCACAGTTCAAATGTACTGGTACTGGGAATCACTTTTAAGGAAGATTGTCCGGATATCAGGAATTCAAGGGCCATTGATATCATTGAAGAGTTAAAATCATATTCCGTCAATGTTGACGTGTATGATCCCTGGGCTTCAAAAGAAGAAGTACAACATGAATACGGTATTGGCCTGATAGGAGATGAAAAGGAATTTGATAAAAAGTATGACGGAGTGGTACTTGCAGTTTCTCATAAAGAGTTCTTATCTTTTGATTTTAAGAAACATGTAAATTCGGATAGTGTATTGTTTGATGTTAAATCAATTTTAGCAAAGGGTATGGCAGATAGCCGATTGTAAAATTTTAAGAATTATATAAATATGAAGGTATTGGTTACCGGCGCAGCCGGATTTATCGGGCATCATCTTTCCAAATTATTGATAAAGGAGGGGTACCAAGTAGTAGGGATAGACAATATCAACAACTATTATGACCCTAACTTAAAGCTGGCACGCTTAGAGGATATGAAAATCAATACTGATCATATTCAGTATAATGTCCCGGTAGAAGGTGATATCACTTTTGTAAAACTGGACCTTACCGATAAGGAGGAGATCAAAAATCTGTTTAAAAAATACAGGTTTGACTTTGCTGTAAATCTGGCGGCCCAGGCGGGAGTCAGATATTCTTTGATCAATCCTCATTCATATGTTGACAGTAATATTACCGGATTTCTAAATATTCTGGAAGCCTGCAGGGCTTATCCGGTGAAGCATTTGGTATATGCTTCATCAAGTTCAGTGTACGGACTCAATGAAAATATACCTTTTAAAACCAGTCATCATACTGCTCATCCTCTGGCCATGTATGCAGCGAGCAAGAAAGCCAATGAAATGATGGCACATTCTTATTCGCAGCTTTATGATATTCCTACGACAGGCTTGCGGTTTTTTACAGTTTACGGACCTTGGGGACGGCCCGATATGGCGCTTCATATATTCACCAAAGCCATTGTGGAAGACAAAGAGTTTGAAGTATTTAATTTTGGGAAAATGAGTAGGGATTTTACCTATGTTGATGATATAGTGGAAAGTGTAAAAAGGTTGATTCCGCTTCCTCCAAAACCCAATAATCCGGATTTTGACCCAAAGAATCCAAATCCGGCCATCAGTTCGGCACCTTACCAACTGTTTAATGTAGGAAATAACAGCCCCGTTGCACTTATGGATTATGTACAGGCCATTGAAGCAGCTTTGGGCAAGAAGGGCAAAATCGTATACAAGGAAATTCAACCTGGGGACGTACCGTCAACCTATGCAGATGTGCAGCCTCTATATGACTATATAGATTTCAAGCCCTCAACAACGATTCAGGAAGGTATTAAAGCCTTTGTGGACAGATATTTAGAACTGAACAAATCATGAAAAAAGAATTAGCGATTGCGGTTAAGGCTGCAGTAGAAGGTGGCGCTGCCATCATGGAAATCTATGCCAAAGACGACCTGGGTGTAGAATATAAACAGGATCAATCTCCTTTGACCCTGGCCGATAAAAAATGCAATGACGTGATCAATTCCTATTTGATCAGAACAGTTCATCCCATTATCAGTGAAGAGAACCGTCAATTGGAATTTGAAGAAAGAAAGGACTGGGACACTTGTTGGATCGTCGATCCATTGGATGGTACCAAGGAATTTGTTAAACGCAATGGAGAGTTTACCGTAAATATCGCTTTGGTCCAAAATGGAAAACCTTTATTGGGAGTAATCTATGTTCCCGACACAAAGGAATTGTATGTGGCGGATGTTGTTGAGAACAAGGCTGGGAAATTCACATTGGATGAGCATGAAGTAATTATAGAAGATCTTGATTTGGATAAGAACCGTATTGGTCCAAAAAACACAGATACTGAATTGGTTCGTGTAGTTGGAAGCAGATCCCATATGAATGAAGCCACTGAAACTTTTGTTAGTTCATTGTCAGAGGTTTATGAAAAAGTAGATATAGTATCTAAGGGAAGTTCTCTTAAATTTTGTTTGGTGGCAGAGGGAAAAGCAGACGTTTATCCACGATTTGCGCCAACCATGGAATGGGATACAGCAGCCGGGCAGGCCATTTGTGAAGCGGTTGGTTTGCAGGTGATTTCCAAGGAAACTGATCAACCACTTTTATATAACAAAGAGAATTTACTGAACCCCTGGTTCATCGTAAAATAAAATGAAAGACCAAAGCCGTAAAAGGCATATAGCCAAGGCTATAACCTGGAGAGTTGTAGGAACAATTGATACGATTTTATTGTCATGGTTAATTTCAGGAAACCCTTTAACAGGACTTAAAATTGGTTTTACTGAAGTACTGACAAAAATGGTGTTGTACTATTTTCATGAACGTGTCTGGTTTAAAATAAATTTAACAAAGGATGGCAAATTATTAGAGAGTCGAAAACGTCATATTGGTAAGACGATTACCTGGAGAATGATTGGCACATTGGATACCATGCTCTTGGCCTGGTGGATTTCAGGGAATCCCCTTACAGGGATGAAAATAGGCGTAGCGGAACTATTTACCAAGATGATTTTTTATTATATCCATGAACGTATATGGCATAGAAGCAGGTTTGGTTTAACAGCGCATAATGTAAATGAAATATGAAAGAAAATATCATCAGACACACTTATGAAGTGAGTAAATCACAGCGGCAAAAATTACTCAATCAGAATTCTTTGTTGCTTTGGTTTACAGGATTATCGGGTTCTGGAAAATCTACCATTGCCAACGCCCTTGAGCACAAATTGTATCAGGAAGGCTTTAAGACTTATGCTCTTGATGGCGATAATATAAGAAAAGGAATCAATAATGACTTGGCATTCAGTCCTGAAGACCGAAAAGAGAATATACGGAGAATAGCTGAAGTTGCTAATTTAATGGTGGATGCAGGAGTTATAGTTTTGGCAGCATTTGTATCACCCTACAAAAAAGATAGGGAAAACATTGCCCGTATTGTGGGAAATGATAACTTTGTCGAAATTTTTGTAAATACGTCCCTGGAAGAATGCGAAAAGAGAGACGTTAAAGGTTTATATAAAAAAGCCAGGGCCGGTGAAATTAAGGATTTTACAGGAGTGAATGCTCCTTATGAAGCACCGGAGGCTCCTGATGTTGAAATTATTACAGATGGACTTTCAGTTGAGGAATGTGTTGTAAGGATATATGATAAGATAAAACCAAAATTAAAAATATGACAAAGTATTTTTTAAATTATTTAGATGAATTAGAGGCAGAAGCAGTATTTGTGTTGCGTGAAGTTTATGCCCAGTTTCAAAATCCTGTGATTTTATTTTCAGGGGGAAAAGATTCCATCGTTTTGGCTCATCTTGCCAAAAAGGCTTTTTATCCGGCAAAGGTTCCTTTTCCTCTAATGCATATCGATACAGGTCATAATTTTCCTGAAACTATTCAATTCAGAGATGATCTGATCAGTAAATTAGGTGCTTTATTAATAGTCGGATCAGTGCAGGAAGCCATTGACACCAATAGGGTTATTGAGGAGCAGGGCAAGAATGCCACCAGAAACGAGTTGCAAATTACAACCTTGCTCGATGCCATTGAGAATAACCAGGTAGACTGTGCCATCGGTGGAGGAAGGCGCGATGAGGAGAAGGCCAGGGCCAAAGAAAGGTTCTTTTCCCATAGGGATGATTTTGGACAATGGACCCCAAAAAATCAGCGTCCGGAATTATGGAACATCTTTAACGGAAAAATGAGACAGGGGGAGCACTTCAGAGCATTTCCCATCAGTAACTGGACCGAGATGGATGTATGGAACTATATCGCAAGGGAAAACATTGAAATTCCTTCCTTGTATTTTGCACATGACAGACAGGTGGTTTGGAGAAATGGAAGCTGGATACCGGTTTCAGAATATCTGATCATGCAGGATCATGAAGAGATTCACACCAAAAAGGTGAGATTTAGAACCCTGGGAGATATTACCATTACAGGTGGTATTGAAAGTAAAGCCGATACCTTGGAAAAAATCGTGGAAGAAGTTTCTGCAATGAGGGAGACTGAAAGAGGTAACAGGGCCGATGATAAGCGATCAGAATCCTCGATGGAAGACAGAAAAAAACAAGGTTATTTTTAAGCTAAAGCAAAGAAACGCATTATGAGTATTGATAAAAACCAATTGTTAAGATTTACAACAGCAGGTAGTGTTGATGATGGAAAAAGCACGCTAATAGGGAGATTGCTTTATGATTCAAAATCTATTTTTGAGGATCAGATTGCTTCTGTGGAAAAGACAAGTAAAAGAAGGGGCATGGAAAGCGTGGATTTAGCTTTGTTTACCGACGGATTAAAAGATGAAAGAGAGCAAGGAATCACAATTGACGTTGCCTATCGTTATTTTACCACCCCGAAAAGGAAATTTATTATAGCCGATACACCGGGTCACGTTCAGTATACAAGAAACATGGTTACAGGAGCCTCCACGGCGAATGTGGCTTTGGTACTTATTGATGCCAGAAAGGGTGTCATAGAACAAACAAAAAGACATTCATTTATTGCTTCTCTTTTACAGATTTCACATATCATTGTTTGCGTAAATAAAATGGACCTCGTTGAATACAAGGAAGAAGTGTTTGATGATATTGTACAACAATACGAAGAAATGTCGGGTAAAATGATGATCAAGGATGTGCGTTATATTCCAATTTCTGCCTTAAACGGTGATAATGTGGTGAATCGATCCGACAAGATGCCCTGGTATCAAAATGCACCCTTATTGCATACCCTGGAAACATTGCACATCGCCAGTGATAACAATATGGTGGATGCCAGATTTCCGGTACAAACCGTACTGAGGCCTCAAGACGACGAACATCATGATTACCGGGGCTATGCGGGATCCGTTGTTGGAGGTATTTTTAGGGTTGGAGATGATGTCAGGCTTTTACCTTCAGGATTTGAATCAAAGATCAAATCGATCAACCGTTATGACCAGGATGTCAAGGAGGCTTTTGAAGGTATGAGCGTTGCCATTACCCTTGAGGACGACATTGACCTCAGCAGAGGTGATATGATCGTTAAACCCAATAATTTACCTATAAAGGACCAGAGACTATCTGCAATGATCTGTTGGTTCAATGAAAACCCTGCCAGACCAAGGGCGAAATATATACTCAAGCACACCTCTAATGAGCCTATGGCAATGATCACTGAGGTAGAATACAAAGTAGATGTGAATACGCTTCGTAGAATAATTGACGACAAGGATATTAAGATGAATGATATCTGTAAGGTAAAGATTCGTACTACTGCCCCTATTATGATGGATGAATATTCCAGAAACAGAAAGACGGGGAGTTTTATCCTGATCGATGCTGCTACAAATGAGACGGTGGCAGGAGGGATGTTACAATAGGATACCGAGTCACAAACAAGTTGAATTATAGAAAAAAGGCCTCCGGATGGAGGCCTTTTTTCATTGGTTTCTTAAATTTTTAAAAGATGTAAATTAATCATTTAAGCGCCGGTAAAAAAACAAGAATAATCGCCTATATTTGCAATCCAAAAAAATAACAGAATGAAAGCAGGAATTGTCGGACTTCCAAATGTAGGAAAGTCAACTTTATTTAATTGTCTGTCAAATGCTAAAGCCCAATCGGCGAATTTTCCTTTTTGCACGATAGAACCCAATATTGGAGTGGTTAATGTACCTGATGAGAGGCTTCAAATACTCGAAAAATTAGTAAACCCTGAACGTGTAATGCCGGCGACGGTCGAAATCGTTGATATAGCCGGTCTGGTCAAAGGTGCCAGTAAAGGAGAAGGCCTTGGAAATAAATTTCTTGCCAACATCAGGGAAACTGACGCTATTATACACGTTTTAAGGTGTTTTGATAATGATAATATCGTTCATGTGGATGAGCATATAGATCCTGTCAGAGACAAGGAAACCATAGATATGGAATTGCAGTTGAAGGACCTGGAAACAGTTGAAAAGAAACTTGACAAAGTAAAAAAAGCATCCAGGACAGGTGATAAAGCTGCGTTAAAAGAATTGGATATTTTAAGTAAAGTAAAAGAAAACCTGGAAGCTGCCGTTTCTGTAAGGGCCATTGAATTTACTGATAAAGAAAGAGAAGAATTCATCAGCCCTTTGCAACTGCTCACTGATAAACCGGTTTTATACGTATGTAACGTAGATGAGGCTTCAGCCGTAAGCGGCAATGCTTATGTAAATCAGGTATTGGAATCGGTGAAAGACGAAAACGCAGAAGTTCTGGTTTTGGCAGTCGCAACTGAGGCAGACATCATGGAGCTGGAAGAATACGAGGAGCGTCAAATGTTTCTGGAAGATCTTGGCTTGGATGAGCCGGGTGTGTCCAAATTGATACGATCTGCCTATAAATTATTGAATCTTCAGACGTATTTTACAGCAGGAGAAAAAGAAGTAAGGGCCTGGACCATACACATTGGGGATTCAGCTCCTCAGGCTGCCGGAGTTATTCACACTGACTTTGAAAAAGGATTTATAAGGGCTGAAGTAATCAAATATGATGATTTTGTTCATTACGGAAGTGAGCTAAAAGTCAAAGAAGCTGGTAAATTATCGGTAGAAGGCAAGGAATATATCGTACAGGACGGTGATATGATGAATTTTAGATTTAACGTATAAGTTTCACTTGAATACAAATTGATTTCATCCTATGAATTTCACTATACATCAAACTGATACCAACAGTTCTGCAAGAGCGGGCACCTTAACGACCGATCACGGTCAGATTGAAACCCCGATTTTTATGCCGGTTGGAACGGTGGCATCAGTGAAGGGAGTTCATCAGAAGGAACTGGAAAATGATATCAATGCAGATATCATCCTGGGAAATACTTATCATCTTTATTTACGGCCTAAAACTGAAATTCTGGAAGGAGCGGGAGGCTTACATAAATTCATGAACTGGCACCGACCGATTTTAACTGATTCGGGAGGATATCAGGTTTATTCCTTGTCGGACAATAGAAAGATCAAAGAGGAAGGTGTTAAATTCAAATCGCATATTGACGGTTCAACGCATTTTTTCTCTCCGGAATTCTCTATGGAGATTCAAAGAAAAATTGGCGCTGATATCATTATGGCATTTGACGAATGTACTCCCTACCCTTGTGAATATAATTATGCAAGGAACTCCATGCATATGACCCACAGGTGGTTGGAGAGATGTATACAGTATCTCAAGGATCATCCTGAAAATTACGGTTTTAAGCAACATTTTTTCCCAATTGTACAGGGAAGTACATATAAGGACCTGCGAAAACAATCGGCAGAATATATTGCAGGAGCGGGCGCTGTTGGAAATGCAATTGGTGGATTGTCGGTTGGGGAACCCGCAGAAGAAATGTATGAAATGACTGAAGTCGTTACGGCAATTTTGCCAAAAGACAAGCCCAGGTATTTAATGGGCGTAGGAACCCCCATTAATATTTTGGAGAATATTGCACTTGGGATTGATATGTTCGATTGTGTGATGCCTACTAGAAATGCCAGGAATGGCATGCTTTTTACGGCCCATGGAACGATCAATATCAAGAATAAAAAATGGGAGGATGATTTTTCACCATTGGATGAAATGGGCATCACCACTGTTGATACCATATATTCCAAGGCCTATGTAAGGCATTTATTTGCAGCCAATGAATATTTGGGCAAGCAGATCGCATCGATTCATAATTTGGGCTTTTATCTTTGGTTGGTTCGTGAGGCCAGAAAGCATATCTTAGCAGGAGATTTTGCAGAATGGAAGCAGATGATGGTCCGTCAAATGGATAAAAGGTTGTAGGCATTTTTTATTCTTGCGACAGTTTTAAATAAAATTAGATCCGGATTTGAAGATTCTAGACAGGTACATACTCAGAAAATATTTCACATCTTTTATTTTCACTTTATTGATTCTGATACCTATAGCAATGGCTATTGACGTTTCAGAAAAGGTGGGGAAATTTATAAAGAATGAAGAGCTTACCATTGAGGAGATATTAAATGATTATTATCTCAATTTTATCATTAACTACGGAAATACCTTTATGCCCCTGGCATTGTTTATTTCGGTCATCATGTTTACCTCAAAGATGTCCGGTAATTCTGAGATCATTGCAATTCACAGTTCCGGAGTCTCCTTTAAACGTTTCTTAAAACCCTATCTTATTGGCGCAACGATTATTACGATCATTTCCTTATATGCCAACCATTTTGTAGTGCCGGATTCAAATAAGACTTTGGAAAAGTTCGAAGAAACCTATCTGCGATCCATTTACAAAAAGAAAACCAAAAGCTCCGTGAGCAAGGTGAGTCTGCAGCTCAGTAAAAATGACTATGTGTATTTCGGTTATTTTAATTTTAAATCGAATAACGGCTATAATTTTTCTTATGAGCATTTTGAGGGAAACAGGCTTGTTTACAAAGTGATTGCCCAGAATATAAGGTGGAACGATATAGATAGTACCTATCGATTAAGCACCTACAGGAAAAGGTTTATAGGAACACATAAGGATAGTTTGGATTCGGGCAGTTTTATGGATACGGTATTTAATTTTGAACCAAAGGATCTCTTATATGTCGATTATCTGGCAAGGGAAATGCCCTCCTTAAGCCTTAGTAAACATATCAAACAGTCAGAAAACAGAGGGATCAAGAGCCTGAACAACTATAAGGTTGAATTGTATAAAAGAACCAGTTTGCCTGTATCTTCATTTGTACTTACCCTGATAGCAGTGACGCTTGCCTCCAAAAAAAGAAGGGGCGGTATTGGAGTAAATTTAGCTGCCGGTATCGCTTTGATGTTTCTTTATGTGTTTTTTATGAAGGTATCTGAGGTTTTGGGTTCGACAGCCGAATCAATACCTCTGTTAATGGTTTGGATTCCAAATCTTCTTTTTGGGGTCATTGCCGCTTATTTATATATAAATGCCAACAAATAGACTTAGAAATCAAGTCCATCTTCATTTTATAGTTTTTATATGGGGATTTACAGCAATACTTGGAGCTTTGATCTCCATCGATGCAATTCCTCTTGTTTGGTTCAGGGTATTTCTGGCTTCCGGGGCCCTTTTTATTTTTTTAAAGGTTCGACATGTACCTTTTGATGAGCATTGGGGTGACTTGCTTAAATTATTATTCGGAGGGATATTAGTTGCCCTTCACTGGGTGACTTTTTTTTATGCCATCAAAATTTCAACCATCTCAACTACTTTAATTACGCTGTCTTCAAGTGCTTTTTTTGTAGTGATTCTAAAGCCTTTTTTTGGAAAAAAGAAATTTGAACTGTATGAATTGCTGCTGGCAATTTTGGCTGTATTGGGTTTTGTTATCATCTTCAGAAGTGAGAAAGTCTATACTGAAGGGATACTTGTGGCCTTGTTATCAGCCGTTTTTGTGTCCTTGTTTTCATTGTATAACAGTAAACTGATCAAGACCTATTCAGGAAGCAAAATTTCCTTTTATGAATTGTTTTTTGCAGGCCTGTTTCTTTCTGTGGTGCTACTTGTGACAAATGAATTCTCGTTGGAATTTTTTCAACTAAAACGAAGCGACTGGTTGTATTTACTCATTCTGTCAACCATATGTACAGCTTATCCGTTTGTGGTAGCCACGAATCTTTTAAAAAAAATGAGCCCGTTTACGATCATCCTGACCAATAACCTTGAGCCTGTTTATGGTATAATTCTAGCACTGGTCATTTTTGGTGAAAAAGAAAGGATGAGCCTTGCTTTTTACATAGGAGCAGGGATCATTTTTAGCTCGGTGCTCATAAACGGTATGATAAAAAGTAAAAAATTAATGGAAGAATAAAATCCATGGAATGATAGTTGCTCAAAGTTTATATATTTGTAGCCTTAAAGATTATATAATTTCAACTCAACAAAAATGGAATATCTGGATTTTGAATTACCAATTAAAGAGTTAGAAGACCAGCTGACAAAGTGTAAGCTGATAGGAGAAGAGAGCGATGTAGACGTAACAGAAACCTGCCAGCAAATTGAATCTAAATTAGAGCATACCAGAAAAGAAATATTTAAAAACTTAACTGCCTGGCAAAGAGTTCAGTTGTCGAGGCATCCGTCAAGGCCTTATACCCTTGATTTTATAAAGGCCCTTACCAAAGGGACTTTTATGGAATTGCATGGAGACAGAACGGTTAAGGATGATAAGGCCATGGTGGGCGGATTAGGTAAAATTGGTGATCAGTCATTTATGTTTATCGGTCAACAAAAAGGTTATAATACCAAAACAAGGCAATATCGAAATTTTGGGATGTCAAATCCCGAAGGATACAGAAAAGCCCTGCGTTTGATGAAAATGGCCGAAAAGTTTCAAATCCCGGTTGTCACGCTTATCGATACTCCCGGTGCTTACCCTGGGCTTGAGGCTGAAGAAAGGGGACAGGGAGAGGCAATAGCACGAAATATACTGGAAATGACGCGCCTTAGAACACCCATCATTTCAATAGTAATTGGTGAAGGAGCCTCAGGAGGAGCAGTCGGTATTGGCGTTGGCGATAAAGTGATGATGTTGGAAAATACTTGGTATACGGTCATTTCTCCTGAATCTTGCTCGTCAATATTGTGGAGAAGCTGGGAATACAAAGAAGTGGCTGCAGAAGCTTTAAAGTTGACTGCAAAAGATATGAGCAGGCAAAAACTCATAGATGGGATCATCAAAGAACCTTTGGGTGGTGCCCACACCGACCGTGAGAAAACCTACAAGTCGGTCGAAATGGCAATTAAAAAAGCCTATAAGGAACTCGGTGAATTGTCTTTGGACAAACTCGTGAAACAGCGTATGGAGAAATATGCCAATATGGGTGTATTCAAAGGATAATCAAAACAAAAGAATTTATTGCCAAACAATCCCAAAAATGATTTTTTGGGATTTTTTTTGTGGTAAACATTCATAAAACTTCTCCTTAATTTTACTTAATTTTATGTCAAGACACAGGCTTATGAAAATTCTCTCAGCAAAACAGATCTACGAAGCCGACCGGGCCACGATAAAGAGTCAGGCCATATCATCGACTGAATTAATGGAAAGAGCCGCATTTGCCTGTTACGAATGGATCATTAAACGATTTCCTGACCGGTCCAGGCTCTTTCACGTCTGCTGCGGAATGGGCAATAATGGAGGCGATGGTTTGGTTGTTTCGAGACTGCTCCTTGAAAATGGTTTTCGCGTACACACTCATTTGATCAATTTCAGTGAGCATAGAAGCGATGATTTTAAAGTAAATCTTGATCGTCTGATTGAAATGAAGGCCTTGGTTACAGAGGTCAGCGGGGTAGCAGATTTCCCAACAATCGAGCATGGGGATTTGGTCATAGATGCGATTTTTGGCATTGGCCTTAAAAGGTCGCCTTCCGGATTTACTAAAAAACTCATCCAAAGGATCAATAACTCTAAAGCTGGCATCATTTCTCTTGATTTTCCATCCGGGCTTTTTTCAGCATCCACCGTTACAGATAAAGAAGCCGTAATAAGAGCAAATCATACACTGACTTTTCAGGTACCCAAGCTGGCGTTTTTATTACCGGATAATCAGGAATATGTAAAGGAATGGCAGGTTCTGGATATAGGATTGGACAAGGATTACCTGAACAGTGCCGATTGTTTGTATCATGGGAGTGACCTGGAACTCAACAAAGGATTTTATAAGGTGCGCAAAAAATTTTCGCATAAAGGAAGTTTTGGGCATAGTTTACTCATCGGAGGTAGTTTTGGTAAAATTGGAGCCATGGTTCTCGCTTCCAGGGCTGCTTTAAAGGCCGGTTCTGGTTTGGTGTCGACCTATATTCCCAAATGTGGCTATACGGCTATGCAGTCGACCAATCCAGAAGTCATGGTTGAGGTTGATGATGAAAATTACATACAGTATTTTAATTTTAAAACAAACCCCACAGCCATAGGGTTGGGGCCGGGCTTGGGAACGCATCTGAAAACAAAGAAGGGGTTTGTAGATTTTTTTTCAAATTGTAAAGCTCCCATGGTGATTGATGCAGATGGATTGAACATTATAGCTGAATTCTCAGATCTGAGTGAGCTTATTCCGGAAAACACTATTTTGACACCGCACCCTAAAGAATTTGAGCGACTCGTTGGGAAGTGGCATGATGATTACGCAAAACTGGATAAATTGTTAGCTTATTCCCAACAACACAATTGTGTTGTTGTTTTAAAAGGCGCTTATACGGCCATTGCCCACCAGGGAAAGGTCTGGTTTAATATGAGCGGCAATCCCGCCCTGGCAACAGCGGGGAGCGGTGATGTTTTAACAGGAATCATAACAGCATTGCTGTCGCAAGGGTATACAAGCCTGGAGGCGTCACTCCTTGGTGTTTATATCCATGGGAGAACGGCTGACCTGGCGGTTGAAGAAAATGAATCCATAGAGTCGTTTAGCGCCACGGATGCTATTGATTATTTGGGAAGGGTTTATAAGGAATTTGTTTAAATTAAAACTGGCATTGAATTTGTGATTTAACTACTATAAATACAAGAAAATGAGGATAGCTGTGATCGTATTGTTTTTAATCGGTTCTTTCTTAGCCTGTGAAAGTTCAAAAAAAAGTATTGAAAAGAGTCATATTAGCGAGAATACATCTGAGCTTGATACGATTAAAATAGAAAATAAGGAACTGGAATACGAAATCATTATAATTGAGAATGGATTTCAATCCTGGCTGGCCACGCAAAGATCTAAAGATTATTATACGCAACAGACCCTGGAGAGTAAAAATAAATTTTACGTCATGGAATGGAACCGAAGAGTTATGTCACCCAATCGTTATCATCCTGATCTCTATACTATGTTGATCGATTATGACCACACCGTCGATTATGGTATGGAGGTGAATTATCTTTTATATATGTATTTTAAATTTTTTCAAATCAAGTACAGGCAAAGGCTCATGTAAAGGGTATTGAATACTCAGGTCTTTTTTAGATCAATTAAAATGGAAAAGGTTTTGTTGATGTCTTTTTCTTTTACCACAAGCGTGATTTCATGGGTGGTGGATATGACTTCCTGAACCGGAATATTGGCCCAGGCCAATTGTTTTAAAATAAAGTAGTAGATTCCGGATTGTTCAAGGTTGGTTTTTGGAAGTTTAATCGTTATGGAAGCCAGCTTTGACATTGAATTGATCAATTCTTCATCTTTAAAAATTTCATCGATTTCAGACTTCAGATTCGCACTGATCACAATATTCGTTTCAAAAATGCCTTGAGATACTGTAAAAAATGATTCACGGTTGTCTCCTATCTTGGCAAAGATCAAAGAAATATGTTTGTATAACGTACTCGAATTTTTATATGTCTGGTCGAAAAGATCTGAACGGACAATAAAATCGCCCAGGTTTAAGGACAACGATTTGATATTCTTTCGAATTTTTAGAATCTCCATGGGAGACATCCTGTTGATCGACATCATGATCGCCCCGGTCTTGACTTCTTTTCCCAAGGCTTGTTCAACTTCGGGTTGAATAATTCGGGCAAGGGAAGAGACATTGATCAATTTGTCTTGCATGGCCTCTTCTATAAAAGGAGTGCGCTGGATAATGGTTTCAACCGTTTCCTGAATAGTTTTCATTGTTGAAATTTGAACAATATGTTATAATATGTAAATATATTATAAAAATTTTACCGGTATCAACTTTTTGCGAATATTTGCAAAAAAATAGAATGGTATGATTGTTTTAAAATTTGGAGGAACTTCTGTAGGATCCGTAGAGAATTTCAGAAAAGTTGCGAAAATTGTTCAGGATACTTCAGGAGAGAAGATTGTGGTTTTGTCGGCGATGTCGGGCGTTACCAATACACTAGTGCAAATTGGTGAACTACTTAAAAGAAGGAGAAAGCAGGAGGCCCTGCAATTGATATATGGATTAAATGATAAGTATCTTTCTGTTGCTAAGGAGCTTTTAGATTCAGATGAGTGTTTTTTCAAGGCGCAGGTAGTTTTAAAAAGATATTATCAGTTGATGCTATCGATTGCCGAGGAATCATTTTCTTTGAAAAACCAAAAAGTCATTATGGCCCAGGGCGAATTGGTTTCTACGAATTTGTTCCAGCTTTATTTTGAAGAGTTCGATGGAGACAGTGTTCTTTTATCAGCACTGGATTTTATGTATATTGATCAAGATGGAGAACCGAGACCTGCTGTAATAAGAGAGAGAATTCATAAAGTTTTGAGTAATCATAATGCTAAAACCTTTATAACCCAAGGTTTTATATGCAGAAATGAAAAGAATGAAATTGATAATTTGAACCGTGGTGGCAGTGATTACAGCGCTTCCCTGATCGGGTCAGCGGTAAATGCAAACGAAATTCAGATCTGGACTGATATAGATGGGATGCATAATAATGATCCGCGTTATGTTGACCACACTTTTTCAGTTAAGGAATTATCTTTTGATGAGGCTGCTGAACTGGCCTATTTTGGCGCAAAAATACTTCATCCTCAAAGTATAATTCCTGCAAAGCTGAGCAATATACCGGTACTGCTAAAAAACACTTTTAAACCTGAATCTCCGGGTACGCGAATCCATAACAAGGCAAAAGTTCAAAAAATAAGAGCGATTGCTGCCAAGGATCATATTACTGCCATCAAGATCAAATCTTATCGTATGCTCATGGCATATGGTTTTCTAAAAAAAATATTTGAAGTTTTTGAGGATCACAAAACATCTATAGATATGATCACTACCTCAGAGGTAGCTGTCTCTCTCACAATTGACAACACTTCAAAACTCGAAGCCATTAAGAGCGAGTTGGAGGGTTTTGGTAATATAGAAGTTGACTCAGACCTGAGTATTATCTGTATTGCAGGTGACCTGGCACAAAACAAAAGAGGAATTACTTCGGCAATTTTTAACGGTCTCAGGGATATACCAATAAGGATGATTTCCTATGGTGGAAGTAACTACAACCTCTCGTTCCTGGTTAAAACCTCCGATAAAATTGCAGTGCTCAATATTTTGAATGAAGGACTGTTTTCCGAGTTGATTTCAGAAAGCGTCGTCCAGGCATAAAATTAAAAAAACCATCAGCGAATTCACTGATGGTTTTTTTATTATTATATATCTTCAAAGTTAACATCTGTGAAGCTATCCGTTGAAGAATTGCTAACCTCACTTCCGTTTACTTCTTCGCCATTTACTTTGTGATAATCTTTTTGATGACGTTCACTGATTACTTCCTGTCCTTTTTCACCAACTATAAATGAAGTTGCTTTATCAAGAATTTCAGCAAATTCAGTGAAATCTTCTTTGTATAAATAAATTTTGTGTTTTTTATAATGGAATGATCCGTCTTCATGAGTAAATTTCTTACTCTCCGTTATGGTTAAATAATAATCACCAGCCTTAGTTTCTCTTACATCAAAAAAATAGGTTCTTCTACCTGCTCTTAATACTTGAGAAAAGATTTCTTCCTGTTCAATAAACCCTTTTTCGTCCATATTAATTTTAAATTTAAATTAAATTTTAATAAATGTTCAGACAAATCTATAAAATTAAATAACGTATGCAACAATTATTTTATTCCATTTATGAGCAGAAAATTCAACTATTTGTTAACTTTTCTTCAAGTTGTTGATTATAAATATCTTGATAGTATCCGGTTTTTTCGACTAATTCATCATGGGTTCCGGCTTCTATTATTTCACCATCCTCGAGAATGATAATATGGTCGGCATTTTTAACAGATGAAGCCCTGTGGCTTATGATAATAGTGGTTTTCCCTTTAGTAGCTTCATTTAGGTTTTGAAGTATGATTTCTTCTGTTTCAGTGTCTACAGCCGATAGACAATCATCAAAGATTAAGATTTCGGGATTTGATATCAAGGCTCTTGCAATCGAAATACGCTGTTTTTGACCACCTGAAAGCGTAACGCCTCTTTCTCCGACAAGTGTTTCGAACTTTTGGTTAAAACCTTCTATATTATGATGTATGTAAGCAGATTTTGCAGCCTGTTCAATTTGCTCATCTGAAGCTAGCTCATTGCCTATCTTGATATTGTCTTTGATGGTGTCGGAAAACAAAAAGGCATCCTGAGGGACAAAACCTATACTTTCTCTCAAAGAATCAAGGTTGACTTCTTTTATGGGCTTGTTATCTATAAAAATTATTCCGCTGCTTACATCGTAAAGCCTGGCTATCAAGGCTGCAATAGTTGATTTTCCCGATCCTGTGCGCCCCAGTATAGCAAGCGTTTCTCCTTGTTTAATTTTAAAACTCACATTTTTCAGGGCAGTTATACCCGTATCCTCATAGGTAAATGAAACATTTTTAAATTCAATATCCCCAAGGATTTGGCTTTTTGCCGTTTCATGGTTTATGATATTGGGCTTTTCCATTAAAAATTGATTGATCCTCCTTTGTGATACTTCTGCCTGCTGCACAATGGAGGTGACCCACCCAACGACAGCTACTGGCCAGGTAAGCATATTTACGTAAATGATAAATTCGGCAATGATTCCGATGTTTGCTATTTCACCGTTGATGTATTGCATACCACCTATATAAATGACAAGGATATTGCTGATACCTATCAGTAAGAGCATCAAAGGGAAAAACAAGGCCTGCGCCTTAAACAATGAAATATTTTTATCTTTATTTGTGTTGGCCAGTTCTTCAAATGACTTCGAAGTAAAACTTTCAATACTATAAGCTTTTACCACATTAATACCTGAAAAGGTTTCCTGGACATAGGTAGTTAATTTTGACAGATACTGTTGTACGATATTACTTCTTTTATTAATGACCCTGCTCAGGAGGTATATCGATAACGAAAGTACCGGCAGCGGAAGCAGGGTGTACAATGTTAGTTTGGTATCGATGTTCCACATTTTTGTAATCGCAATAATAAAAAGAACGAGCATGTTCATGGTATACATGATGGCAGGCCCAAAATACATCCTCACTTTTCCCACATCCTCACTGATCCGGTTCATTAAATCTCCCGTGCGGTTCCTTTTATAAAAGTTGAGCGACAAATGTTCGTATTGCTGAAAGATCTCATTTTTTAGGTCGAATTCAATGAGCCTCGACATGACAATAAGGGTCTGTCTCATCATAAAAGTGAAAAAACCTGAAAGCAAGGCTGCTCCGATGATATAAAAAATATTGACAATGAGTTGTGATTTGACGATTTCAAGATCAGTAATACGATCGTATTTGTAGTCTTCAACGATATTAAGAGATTCTTTTATCAATTGCGGAATCTGCAATGCAAATACCTTGGCAATCACAGTGATAAAAATCCCAAGAATTAATCTTGACCTGTATTTATAGAAAAACTTATTTAAATACTTTAATGCTTTCATACACAAACAACGCTATTCGTCGAGGTGGCGAAGATACATAAATAATAGGTGTTCCCATTTGTGAGATCTTGATCCTTATAAATTTTAACCTTTTCTTTACACTTTCAAAATAGGGATTCAAAAAAAAACAGTAATTTTGCCTGCAATAAAAATATCAAATAGTTTATTTGAATCACGATCTTTATTATAATGGTAAATAGGAGACATATTCGTATCAAAGTGATGCAATCCATCTATGCTGTTCTGCAGTCAAAGAGTGATAACTTACCCAAAGAAGAAAAATTTCTTTTATACAATATAAAAAAGGCGACTGATCTTTATGTGCTTCAACTCATGTTAATGGTCGAAGTTCGAAATTTGGCCCTGGAACATATTGAAATCAAAAAGAAAAAATACCTGGCCACGGATGAAGATAAAAATCCAAACTTAAAATTTGTCAATAACGAGATCATTGCAGCAATTTCAGAAAGTCCTGAAATAAAGGAGTTTGTTTCCAAATCAAAATTAATGAACTGGAAAGAGAATCGCGAATATGTCAGGATTCTATTAGATGAAATGATTGGAAGTGAGCTTTACAGCGATTACCTCGGTTCAGAAGCTAATGGTTTTGAAGAAGACAAGAATTTTATAATTGAGCTTTTTAAGAATATTATCGCCCCGAATGAAAAGCTTTTCGATTATTATGAGAGCCTTAACCTCAGTTGGGTAGATGATTATCCCTTGGTCAATACAGCAATCCTCAAAGGGATTAAACAAATGAGCAATGGAAGTCATATCAGTCTCCAGCAGTTGGAGGTAAAAAAAGATGATGAAGCATTTTTGGTCGATCTGTTTCGAAAAGCGATACTTCATCAGCAGGAATTTACTTCCGAGATTGATGAAAAAACCCCTAATTGGGACACAGAAAGAATTGCAGACATGGATATGATCCTGATCAAAATGGCTTTGACTGAGTTTCTGTACTTTCCATCGATCCCGACCAAGGTAACCATAAATGAGTATATTGAAATAGCCAAGGATTATTCTACCAGAAAAAGCAGTTATTTTATCAATGGTGTTTTGGATAAAATTTTAAAAGATTACAACAAAAGCGGCCGATTAAATAAAATTGGGCGGGGATTGTTGTAAAATATTATATTTTTACACAAATTAAATTAAATGCAAATGAAAAAAGTTATTGCCTTATCGATTTTAAGCTTGAGTTTGTTGACAGTTTCCTGCAATGAGAATGCAGCTAAGAAAATCAAAACCGAAAATTTGGAATTAGCCAAAGAGCGTGATAAAGAAATCAAAATAGGAGGACCCAAATTAAAGTTCGATAAAACAGAACATGATTTTGGGGTTATTAACGAAGGGGACATTGTTGAAACTGTTTTTTCTTTTACAAATTCTGGAAAATCAGAACTTATCATCACGTCGGCAAAAGGAAGTTGTGGTTGTACAGTTCCGGAATGGCCGAAAGAACCAATCATGCCAGGAGAAGAAGGACAGATCAAAGTAAAATTCAATTCAGATAGAAAACCGAATTTACAGCAAAAACAAATTACCTTGGTGACCAATACCGATCAGGGAAAGGAAATATTAAAGATTAAGGCACAGGTTACCCCTAAATCAAAAATTCAATAGCACAATGAATATGTATCAAACAATATTTTTACAAGCCGGCGGTGGCGGAATAGGTAATTATGTATTAATTCCCTTAATGTTTTTAGTGTTATATCTGTTTATGATCCGTCCACAGATGAAAAAGCAGAAAAACGAGAAGAAATTTCAGGCTTCTATCAAAAAAGGTGCAAAGGTTGTCACTACAAGTGGTATACATGGTAAGATCGTAGATCTTATCGATGCTGACAATACTTGTGTTATTGAAACCGGTGCGGGAAAGATCAAGTTTGAAAGGTCTGCCATCTCGATGGAACTGAGTAAGAAATACGCTCCTAAAGAAGTTAAGAAATAATATTTTTTAACCTTTTCCTACAAGAGGCTATCTTGAATATAATTTTTTAAGATAGCCTCTTTTTTTATACATTTAGACCACAAAACAAAGAAACTATTTATGCGTGAGGTAAACGGCCCAATAAACGCTGAAACAAAGAAAAATCAAAAAAAATTAAGAGTTTTTCTTATTTTTCTTGTCCTGTCAATTTTGTTTTGGTCTTTAATAAAATTATCGAAAGAATATATTTCAGATGTTGAATTCGAACTGGCCTATTCTGACATTCCACAAAATAAACTGATTCAGAACGAACCGGAGAAAAAAGTAAAACTTACCTTAAAGACAGTTGGCTTTAAATTATTGAATTACGGTTTTAAAAAGAGGGTTTTGGATTACAGTCTTACTGAAATTCAAAGAAAAGGTGGTTCGTTGTATTTTAGTGAAACCCGATCAAATATTAACTACTTGCAGGCACAGCTTTCGGCGGAGACAGTTGTGTTGAATATAGAACCTGATACTTTATTTTTTGATCTGGGCGTGAAAAGGTCGAAAAAGGTACCAGTCATTTCTCAGGTCGAATTTGAATTTAAGACAGGGTATAATTTTGTAGGAAATCATGAGCTGACCCCTAATGAAGTAAGCGTTTCAGGGCCCGAAAAGGTAATTGACACAATCCAGGAAGTGTATACGCTTCCTATTGAGTTAAAGAATATTTCTGAATCTTTTGAGCAGGAGGTTGCTTTAAAGGTTCCCAATGAGAGCGTGGTGCTTTCGGATCAAACAGTAACCGTTAAAGGCGTTGTGGATAAGATTACCGATGGCTCTTATAATTTACCCTTCGAGGTGATCAATCTTCCCCGAAACGTTATTATAAGCACCTATCCTAAAGAGGTGAAGGTTGTTTATCAGGTGGCGCTAAAAGATTACAACAAGATACCTGAGAACAGTTTCAGAATACAATGTGACTACAAACAAACTGAAGATAATAATTTGGATTATCTGATCCCCAAACTTGTAGACATGCCTGAGATCATTACCGATGTTAAGATCATTCCGAATAAAATTGAATTTTTGATCAAGAAGTAAATGAATTGCCTTTAAATTATAGTTATTTTGAAAATTGTAGGACTCACAGGAGGAATTGGTAGCGGCAAGACAACTGTGGCAGGTATGTTTAAAGCATTGAGCATTCCTGTATACAATGCCGACAAGGAAGCAAAAATCCTTATGAACACCTCCGATTCCCTTAAAAATGGGATCTTGAAACTATTCGGTGAAAAGGCCTATGAAAAAGGTAGTTTGAACAGGGGGTACATTGCCGGGATCGTTTTTAAGGACAAGGAAAAATTAAAAGCTTTAAATGAATTGGTCCATCCATTGGTGAGAAGTCAATTTTTAAGTTGGATTGACATGCAAAGTGCTCCTTATGTAATTCAGGAAAATCCATTGATTTTTGAAAAAAACGATCAAAATCTATTTGACTATGTAATCACGGTTACAGCAAAAAAAGAAGATAAAATTCAAAGAGTCATGGACAGAGACGGTATCGGCGAAAGTCAGGTACTGGAAAGAATGGACAATCAATTGGATGATTCCCTTAAAATAGCAGGGTCCGATTTTGTTATTTATAATGAATCTCTTGAAAATACAAGGAAACAGGTGTATGATATTCATCAACAATTGCTTCAATAAATTCCTTAAAAATATTTATTTCAACTTAAAATTTTGTTAAATTTATTGAAATGTCCGTTAACACTTGTTAAAAGATTAATTATATCATAAAGATGCGTTAAATTTGTTTTAATGAGTAAACGAATTTTTGTACTTTTAATCGTATTGATGGTAATTTCACTATTCGGAATTATCACGGTTCAAATATTTTGGATCCGCTCGTCTATAGAAATGCGTGAGGAACAATTCTCAACCAGCGTTAAGTTTGCACTGGCAAGAGTGTCTGAAAATATTCAAAAGCGAGAGTTTAGAGAGAACATTTCCCGTTATGCACCGCTTATTGACAGTATGCAAAAGTCAAAGGAAAGTAATGTAAGGGATTTTGTATTTCAACAAATCGATACAAGCAGGAACGAAATATTTACGTTTAGACAAAGTATTCTTGAAAATAATTATAAGTCACAGTTTTCGCCGTTTGAAGCTGACACGGTTAATTTTAAAACTTTTTTGAGTCGTGAAGAAACCCAGATTGAAAAAATAGAATTTAACTCAAAGGATTTTTCAGAGTTGTCTCCGAAAGACAGAATGGTTAAGGTGGAAAGGCTTGATAAATATGACAAGCTGGAATTGGAGAGTATATTTAAGAATATCGTTTCGAGAACGCCTATCCACGATAGGGTAAGCAGTAACGAAATTAGAATGAACCTCGACAATGAATTAAGAGCGAGGAATATTGACACGAAATTTGAGTTTGGGGTCTTTAGTGAAGAATTGATAACCAAAGTTAAATCGGACCGTTTTGTTGAGAAAAGAGGCTATACTTACAATGTACCTTTATTCGTAACTGATGACAGTATTGATTATGATCTTTACGTAAGTTTTCCTGAGAAAAAAGAGTATATATTATCAACAATTTCTTGGATACTTATTTTGTCGGCTATCTTTATTTTTATTATCATTTTGTCTTTTGCCAGCGCGCTTTATCAATTGATAAGACAAAAACAGATATCCGAAATTAAGACTGATTTTATCAATAATATGACACATGAGTTCAAAACACCGATTGCCACGATTAACCTGGCTATTGATTCGATCAGAAACCCCAAAATAATAGGGGATAAAGAAAAAGTGATCAGGTATTCAGAAATGATTCGAGAGGAGAATAAAAGGATGCATGCCCAGGTTGAAAATGTTTTGAGAATTTCAAAACTGGAAAAAAATCAATTGGACCTGAGTAAGGATGTGGTCGATTTACACGACATAATAGAGGATGCGGTGTCACATGTAGCCTTGATTATTCGTGACAGGGAAGGTTTTATAGAAAAAAACCTGGAGGCCAGGCAGAGTGAAATTTTAGCGAGTAAATTTCACATGACAAACGTGATAACAAATATCCTTGATAATGCAATTAAATATTCGGAAGGACCTCCTGAAATAAGGATTAAAACGGAAAATGCAGGTAACAATATCGTGTTGAAGATTTCTGATAATGGCATTGGGATGTCCAAGCATGTTCAAAGAAAAGTGTTTAATAAATTTTACAGGGAAGAAACCGGAAATATTCACAATGTAAAAGGGCATGGGTTAGGCCTTTCCTATGTCAAAAGTATCGTTGAAAGACATCAAGGCCATGTTTACCTTGAAAGTGAAAAAGGCAAAGGAAGTACCTTTACAGTTAAATTACCTATAATTTAAAAAATATCAACCATGGCAAATAAAAAGATTTTACTGGTAGAAGACGATCCTAATTTTGGAACGGTCTTAAAAGATTATTTAGAATTAAATGATTATGACGTTCATCACGCCAAAGACGGACTGGACGGTCTAATAGCGTTTAAAAACGATGATTTTGACATTTGTATTCTGGACGTAATGATGCCAAAAAAAGACGGGTTTTCGCTGGCAAAGGATATAAGGGCTGTAAACGCCGATATCCCATTGATCTTTCTGACAGCAAAATCAATGAAAGAAGATGTGCTCAAGGGCTATCAGGTTGGTGCTGATGATTATCTCAACAAACCTTTTGATTCTGAGATTTTGTTGCATAAAATTAAGGCTATACTGCAAAGGAAGGAAACAGATTCGGCCAATGAAGACGATAGGTTTGAATTTGAAATTGGTGGGTTTCATTTAAATTCCAAGTTGCGTCAATTGACGTTTCAGGGAGGGGAACCCAGAAAATTATCGCCTAAGGAAAACAAACTGCTGAAGTTGTTGGCCATGTATAAAAATGATTTGTTGCCTAGAGACCTCGCGCTGACAAAGATCTGGCGTGATGACAATTATTTTACTTCCAGAAGTATGGATGTTTATATTGCAAAACTGAGAAAATACCTGAAGCCGGATAAAAACGTGGAAATTATAAACATTCACGGAGAAGGTTTCCGCCTGGTGGTGAATTGATGTTTTTAATATATTTTAAAAAAGGCTTTATCGACTTGATAAGGCCTTTTTATTTGTAATTTTGTGAAGCATCAAATGGTAAAAAGGTACAGTGTAGTATGTCAAAGCTTATCAGAATATATGAAGAAAACCCTGACTTGAGAAAAGTAGATCAGGCAGTGGAGATTCTTCGAAAAGGCGGTCTTATTATTTATCCTACTGATACAGTATATGGTTTGGGCTGTGATATAACCAAAGTAAAGGCATTGGAAAAGGTGGCCCGGATTAAGCAGGTAAAGCTGGACAAAGCCAACTTTTCATTTATTTGCTATGACCTCAGTAATTTATCCGAATATATCAGGCAAATCGATACAGCTACCTATAAAATTTTGAAAAGAGCCTTACCGGGGCCCTATACGTTTATTCTAAAGGGCAATAATAACCTCCCAAAAGCTTTTAAGAACAAAAAGACCGTTGGTATCCGTGTGCCTGACAATAATATTATAAGAACAATTGTAAAGGAACTTGGAAACCCAATTGTTTCCACCTCCATTCATGATGAGGATGATGTAATTGAATACACTACTGACCCCGAATTAATTTTTGAAAAATGGAGGGATAAGGTCGATCTGGTTATTGATGGAGGCTATGGCGGCAATATTGCTTCCACCATTATAGATCTGTCAGACAATGAAATATCGATCGTAAGAGAGGGAAAAGGTAGTCTTGATATTCTATAAATCGTCATGATTTGAAAGCGCTGCATAATTTCTTTTCAGCTTTCTTAAAAAGAAGCCGTATAAAATTTTGTAAAACAGCCAGAAAATCAACAGTGCTAGACAGAGTAATACAATCGAAATAACCCAAATCATAAGCATACTTGTTCCGGCTTCCAAATTTTGTTGAAATGACAAAGAGTTGTATACTGAATAAAACATGTGTAAGCCTATGATTCCCATTATCGTAAGGTTGTAATAAATATAATACTTAACGGTCCTCCTTGTTTTTATGATATTTTCCAACAGGATCTTTACAGTGCTTTCAGCCGAAATGTTCCTGTAATTTTTATAGAATACATAAATAAAGGCAATAATGACAACAATGTGAACGGCACTGTAGATGATCATCGTGTTGCTTAAGCCATACTCCTGGTAGAATATCTTTGTAGATTCAAAATCAGTAAACAAGAATATTAAATTGGGTAAGATGAATTCCAAGAGGCTGATGATCAAAATCCATTTTACAATGGAAGATGATTTTTGCTGCACCATTTTGTGGATATCATCTTGAGAATATCTGATTTTGGATTCTCCCTGGTTTTTCCAAAGGTCCTTTAAGCTGTCTAAGTTTTCCATACTCATGGATTTAATATATTTTTAAGTTTGGTCTTCGTTCTGTTCATTTTTACCCTCGCGTTTACCTCGCTAATCCCAAGGGTTTTCGCTATCTCCTTGTAACTCTTGTCCTCAAGATACATAAGCGCCAGTGCTTTTTCAATATCATTCAAACTATAAATAGCTTTGTATAACAGTTTGAGCTGTTTGTCAATTGAGTCATCATAATCATGATACTCCAATTCTTTAAGATTATCATATATCTGAGTTGTTTCGACATTTCTTTTTTTCTTTCTGTACAATGAGATTGCCGTGTTAAAAGCAACTCGATACATCCATGTACTGAATTTTGATTCGCCTCTGAATTTTGGATAAGCCTTCCATAATTGAATGGTAATCTCCTGAAAAAGATCCTTGTGTGCAGCTTCATTATTGGTATATGACCTGCATACCTTATGAATGATGCTTTGATGTTGCTCTAATTCCTTAGCGAATTTTTGTTCCAGTTCTTTGGTCACCAATAGTTGATTTACTTATTAGTAGTATTTTCTTTAAAATTGTTACTGCTTTTTGTTTTCAAGAGGTTTTAAAATCATCAGCTGAAAAGCGAAAACTACAATTCGTCCTAAATATATGACAATTCGGTAAATGTAAATTTTAAAATATGGTTTCTCGATGGATATTTATTCCATCAATACATAACAGCGTTAAACTTTCAAGACATGATACGTATTTTATGGCCGTATTACTTTATTTAATTGGCTTTTTTACCCAGGCACAGGAGCCTTCAGAACAAGAGGATGAACAAATAACTGAGACAAGTACAGAGAATAACATTGAGAATCTTAAACGGGATACTAATGATGCTGCGTATGAAGTTCTTTATTTTTTAGAAGAGGATTTTAGCATAAAAACTGATTTTAAAACAATAAGATAAAAGTTAAAAAAGACTATCCAGCTATTGCTTTTGATGCCACTTACATACCTCAGGAGGCCCGGAAGCCTATTCAAAATATAAAGAATTATGGCTCCCCAAGGTCCAGTAATACTAAATTTGTCGTAAATATTGACTCCATCACTGATATCATTTCTTATACAAACAACAGGTTGCAGGTTAAATTGGACCATTTTTCAGAATTGGAAATCATTGTAAGCAGGGAACGGGTCAAAGACTTTAGAAAATGGCTCGAATAAATCAGCAGCGCCTCAAACAATCTTTGGTGCTCAGGCATTGAAGAAACTAAAGATATTGCTTCCGTATTTTCTGGATCGCTCAAAATGGGGATGCTCAGACAGGTCAGTTTGTTTACTGTGTTCGATGATAAGAACGCCTTCTTCCTTTAACAAACCCCTGTCAAATACAAGACTAAGCAAACGATTAAAATATTCTATGTCCATATCGTAAGGCGGATCGGCGAAAATGATGTCGAATGTACGCGCGCTACGTTCAAGAAATGCATAAGCATCGCTTTTAACAATCATCACACCCGCTTCTAAATCAGTATTGGTTTTTTCCAGGAATTTGATGCACCCCTGATGAGCGTCAACAGCAACAATATCGGTGCAGCCTCTGGAAGCAAATTCGAAACAAATACTTCCTATTCCCGCAAACAGGTCTAAGACTGATACTTGATCGAGGTAATAGGAATTGTTCAATATGTTGAACAGGGCCTCCTTGGCCATGTCAGTTGTGGGTCTAACAGGTAAATTATTTGGAGCCGTAATGCGCCTGCCTCTAAATTTCCCTGATACAATTCTCATATAAACTGGTTTAAAAGTGTAAAGTGTCTTCGTTTCGAAGATTCTTTGATGTTTGCAGGGAATTTTAATTCAGATCTGTTTTCAAGCAAACTGACTTTCCTTACATAGGTATAAGCCATCTTATACAGTTCACTTTCTTTTTCAATGATACCGGCCAGCATCAGTTCGAATGTTTCGGGATTAAGATTTAATTGTTCCGCGGTAAAAAGAATATAATAAATAAAGTCTTCTTTACTCTGGTATGAGAAACTGTTATAGAACATCAATTTATGTTCAGCAATGACCAAAATTTGAAATTGCCGTTCACCCACATAAGCAAACATGTGCGGATGTTCACTGAATTTATAGGTGTTTAAAAGATTGTTTACCAAGATTGTAGAGAAATGCTTGTATTCAAAACTTCCAAAGCGTTCCAAAAAAAAATTATTTACATTGACAAAGGGGATATAGACATTGACCATGTCATGGTTTTCCAATTCATCATGGACGATATAGTCATTGGTATAGGTTTTGGATGAAAATTTCAAATAATCCCTCATTCTTTCTTCATCAAACAGCGATTTCGGAACAAGTGTCGAGAGTTGATTTACATGGCTAATATTGACTGATCCATATCTTGTTTGAAGGGCTTTTTCCTTCACAAAAAGATCCTCTACATTTTTGAGTAATTTTTCAGGTGTTGGTGAATGGTCCTCAAACGGAAAATGCTCAAGTTTTTCTATCTTTTTTTCAACAGTATTAATAATACAAAAAGAAAATCCATCCAAGCTGAGTTGGATGGATAGATGTTTTTCATTCAGATTATTAAAATCTCTGGATATTTTAGTCAGTTGATTCTTCTTTTGATCCATCATAAAAAGGAGGCCAGTTACCATTTGAGTTAACGTCTTCCAAAGATCCTACACTAATATATTCACCAGGAACATTGATTCCGCCTAAAGCTTCTTTTTCCTGACGTATAAGGTCTTTATTCATTCCTTGAAGAACGATAGCTTTATCAACCTTCGCTTCAAATACAGAAGCACGAACACCTTGTACTTTTTCAACTGAACCAACTTTCAGTTCAAACTTTGCATCTGTACCAGGTACATTCATCATTCCTTTATAATCTCTTCCCTCAAAGGAGTTCTTAACCATTTCAAACCCGACAGTATCCACAACCCGCTTTTCAACGTCAATCGTTATTCTGCCTCGTTGTTCTGTAACTACTATATTTTTAACTTCTGTAATTGCAAATGAATCATTTTCTATAAAGTTCACCAAATCTTCGTATTTATCAGTAAATTTTCTATTTACAGAGGCATAAGCCAGTTCGGCATCACGAATAGTTTTTAAGTTTTCAATAACCAGAGCATAGCGTTCTTTTTTGATTTTGTTAAACTTAATTGGCTGCATGATACTTTGATAGATCTGATAGCCAAAATATACGATAACCACCCATAAAACAAGAGATAATACCGGCTTCATCTTGGGAGGCAACTTATTTACAATCAAGTACGCTAATCCTACTACCGCAAGAATTGATACTATAATTATTAAAATAGAAATCATTTTTCAGTTAATTTTAAATTACGTTAATGACAAATCTACAAAAATTTTTCAATCAGGAAAGTAATATTTTCAGTTTATATCTGAATTTTCTCGCTCAAATTACTTGCCCTAACAGATGGTTTTGAGAATTGCTCCTAAACCTATTCTTCTCAGAGCTCATGGCTCAAAAATTGTTTTAGCGTCAAGGGTAACTCTTATTAATTCTGATTAAGTTTGTATGCCTTTGTATATTAACCGGAGGTTTAAAAAATGAAGGACGATAAAAGTCTTTATCGGGCATTTGTAAAAGGTTTCAGTTATGAACCCACTCAAATGCAGGACGAACTTCTCAGGAAGTTGGCCGATTTTTTGGTCAAGGGATCACGATTCAGTATTTTTTTAATCAAGGGCTATGCCGGTACGGGTAAAACCACGATTATCAGCACCGTAGTTAACCATCTCAGTGATTCAGGTTTAAAATCGGTATTATTGGCTCCAACAGGAAGAGCAGCCAAAGTGATAGGGGGCTATGCCGGGAAACAGTCATTTACGATTCACAAAAAAATTTATTATTCCAAAAGTGATCCCAATTCGGGAATGAGTTTTGTTCTGCAACAAAACAAGTTTAAAAACACCATCTTTATAGTCGATGAGGCCTCCATGATACCAGACGGGAACGCAGATTCCAGATTGTTTAATAGCCGATCCCTTTTATATGACCTGATGACTTATATCTATTCAGGAAAGGGTTGTAAGTTGGTTCTGGTTGGTGACACCGCACAACTTCCGCCCGTTAAATTGGATCTAAGCCCTGCACTTGATCAGAAGTATCTCGAAATGGAATTTAATATGGAGGTAGTATCGATTGAATTAGATGAAGTGATGAGGCAACACAAGGCTTCAGGAATTTTATACAATGCCACCAAAGTAAGGGGATTATTGCAGTCAAACCTATTGAATCAAATCAAGTTCGACCTGAAATTTGAGGATGTGAACAGATTAACCGATGGATATGAGATTCAGGATGCTATTTTCAACGCCTATAACGAGGGGATGGACAAAACTGTTTTTATCGTGAGGTCCAACAAAAGGGCCAATCAATATAACCAGCAAATCAGGAACACGATTTTGGGTTATGAGAATGAAATTACTTCTGGAGATTTTGTTATGGTTGTTAAAAACAACTATTTCTGGCTAAAGGATGCTCCGAAAGTAGGTTTTATCGCCAATGGAGATATATGTGAAGTACTCGAAATCTTCAGTTTTAAAGATCTGTATGGCTTTCGTTTTGCCGAAGTGAAGCTTAGACTTGTAGATTATGAAGAACAAGCTCCGTTTGAATCAGTGCTGCTGCTTGACACCCTTCACAGTGAGGCTCCCTCACTTACCTATGAGGAGGGAAACAGGTTATATCATGCGGTAGCCGAGGATTACGCCGAGGAAAAATCAAAACACAAAAGACTGCTCGCCATTAAGAACAATAAATATTTTAATGCGCTCCAAGTAAAGTTTTCTTATGCCCTGACTTGTCACAAAACACAGGGAGGTCAATGGGATAATGTATTTATCGAGCAACCCTATTTGCCTGAAGGCGAAGATATTTCTTATCTTAGATGGCTTTACACGGCGATAACCCGTGCACAGAAAAAACTATTCTTAATTGGGTTTAAAGATGATTATTTTAAAAATTAACAGGATCAATTTTATTATGATTTCTCTGGTGTTGACCAGCTGTTCTGTCTCTAAAAAAATCCAGAAGGATTTGTATGCGTCTTCTGCTGAAGAAATTTATTTTAAAGGGATATCAGTACTTCAGGCTGAAACGGGGGAGTCTTTAATAGACCTTCATGAAGACATGTATTTTACCCCGGCGTCAAACGTAAAGCTTTTTACCTTATATACAGCCTGGAAAAACCTGCCGGATTCAATTCCCGCTTTTGATTTTGTAAAAAAAGGAGATTCACTGATTCTTAAGGGAACTGCCAATCCGTTGTTCTTAACCGACTCTCTCAGTGTGGCGGCTTTGGCATTCTTAAAAAACAGTGATGAGAATATATACCTTACAGATGATCATATAGAAGATGATGTATATGGTTTGGGATGGTCCTGGGATGACTACACCTATGATTATATGCCCGAAAAGCATCTCTTTCCAATTTATGGCAACGTGATTTCAGTCGATAAAGCCGGTGATAGTATAAAGGTAATCCCTGATTTTTTTAAAAACAAGGTACATCTGACTCCCTCTGTAAAAGAAAGCCGTAAAAAGGATGAAAATGAATTCTATATTGAAGCGCCTGCCGATATATCTAATAAAAAAATACCTTTCAAATCATCCAATCAGTTGGTCGCGGATCTTTTAAGCAGCGAATTGGATCGAAAAGTGATTTTAGTCAATGATAACATCGATTACCAGTTTAAGGCCTTTAGGGAGGTCCCTTATGATACCTTATACACAAGAATGATGGTAAATTCTGATAATTTTTTGGCAGAGCAGCTGATGCTGAGGGTTGGAAGTGTTACCAAAGGAACCTACAGTGTTAGCGCAGCAATTCAATACGCACTTGAAAATTATATGCCTGATATTCCTCAAAAGCCAAGATGGGTTGATGGTTCGGGCTTGTCCAGGTATAATTTGTTCAGCCCCAAAAGCATGGTCTACCTGTTAAAAAAGATGTATGATGAGATACCACATGACCTGCTCTTTTCTTATTTTCCCCGAGGAGGCATCAACGGCACGCTTAAGAATGATTTCAGGAACCAGTCTTATATTTACGCAAAATCAGGAAGCTTATCAAATAATTATTCCCTGTCTGGATATTTGATCACCAAAAAAGGAAAAGTGATAATATTCAGCTATATGACCAATCACTTCCCATCCAGCTCTTCGAACCGAAAAAGGGAAATATCAGCTTTTTTAAAAAAACTTCATGAGTCTTATTAAAGGCTTATTCATACAGGATCCTTCCTTCTGCATCAAACCATGACCTGTACATCGGCATGTGGATCTTTTCAACCTGACTTCTTTTGATCTTAAACGTTGGCGTCATCAAGCCGTTTTCAACTGTCCAATCTTCCTTCATAACTACAGCCTTTTCTATTTTCTCGTGTTTATCCAAGGTTGGATTTATCTCAAGTATTGATTTAAGTAAACTTTCATTAAGCTCTGTTTTTGACTTATTTTTACCTGTAACTGAAGGTACGACGAGCATTATGGGTTGTGGAATTCCCATGCCAACAATACAAACCTGTCCTATGTCGGTGTTTTTAGAAACAGCCAGTTCGATAGGGGCCGGTGAAATATATTTACCCTTGTCGGTTTTGAACTGATCTTTTGCTCTTCCGGTGATTGTAAGAAATCCGTCATGATCGTATTCTCCAATGTCTCCTGTTTTTAAATAGCCATCTTTGTCAAAAACCTCCGCCGTCTCTTTGGGGTTTTTATAATAACCCAACAACAAGCAATCGTTCTTTACACATATTTCTCCAATTTCAGACAATTTGGCCGTAGCACCATAAGTGAACTTACCAACTGTACCAATTTTATTGAATCCCGGAAGGTTACAATGTGAAATGATACAATCTTCAGTCATGCCATAGGCCTGAATAATTTCAATCCCGATTTTTTTATACCACTTCATGATATTAACCGAAAGGGGAGCTGCACCCGAAGCAATATACTTTGCTCTGGAAAGCCCAAGTTTTACTTTCAACTTTTTCTTAAACAGTGTATTGAGAAATGGAATGTTCAGTATGACATTCAACTTTTTTTGCGAAACGCCTTCAAGGATCTTTTCCTGGAACTTGGCATAAATCCTTGGGACTGCAAAAAACAAATCGGGCTGGGTAGCTTCCAAATTTGATGCAAAAGTGTCTAAGGATTCAGCGAATGTAAGCGTACCACCCTGACTAATTGCTCCCATCTCCAAACCGATCCTTTCTGCAATGTGAGAAAGCGGAAGGTAAGAAAAGTAACGGGGGTGCTCTGGCAACGAAAGTGTCATACTTATGTTGAAAGTTGCGTTCGAAAAATTTCTGTGGCTATGCATGACCCCCTTGGGGATTCCGGTGGTTCCGGAAGTATATATGATTGTGATCAAATTCTGAGGATCAGGAAGGCTTATTTCCTGTAGTGGTTCATTGCTCTTCAGCAACGACTCCCAGGTCTCATTTTCGTAAATACCATATTGTTCCACACTGATTTTTGGAATGTTTCGAAAAGCATCCTTTTGCGATTCATAATCATCTAATTTACCAATAATCAATAAATTAGATTCACTATGTTCAATTATTGGTTTAATTGATTCAGCAACGAGTGTCGGGTATATTGGCACAGAAATATATCCACTCATCATGATGGCAAGATCAGCCATCACCCAATGCTTACAATTTTTTGACAATAGCGCAATCTTGCTATTTGGCGCTAAGTTTTTTTTCTTAATGGCCCGGGCTATTCTTCTAATCTCCTGTCCGCTTTGTTTAAAGGTTAAAGCTTGAGCCTTTCCTTCGTGAAACTGCTGTAAAAAAATCTGGTCAGGGCTGGATTTCTCCCAGTAAAGAAAGGCTTCCAGAGGAGAGTTAAATTTTTTCATATGTCATTTTAAAATACTTATTTGGCACAATTTAAGAAAAAAAACAAAAATGTGATGATGAAAATTCTTCTGAATACAAGTCAGCGAACAGTATTGTCCTGCTCTAAACGATCATTTTTAGCGTTGACTATCTATAAAACTCAAGATTTCATCGAGATCCGTTTTATAGTCGAACCATGTAATCTCTGGATCCCGTCTAAACCAGGTGCCTTGCCTTTTGGCGAACCTTCTTGTGTTTTTTTTGATCTCATTAACTGCTTCTTCCAAGCTGTACAAATTGTCAAAATAGGCAAACAGTTCTTTATAGCCAACGGTTTGAAGTGCATTAAGATCCCTGTGTTCGTAAAGACTTCGGGACTCTTCCAGAAGCCCTTGCTGCATCATAAGGTCAACGCGTCTGTTAATTCGATCATATATCACCTCCCGATCGGCCTGAAGGCCAATTTTGACAGCATCAAAACTGCGCTTTTTAGTTTGTAAGCCCAAATAGTGTGAATAGGGTTTATCCGTGCCTATACTTATTTCTAATGCCCTGATCAGTCGCTGTTTATTGTGAATGTCAATTTTTCCGAAAGATACAGGATCGATTTCTTTAAGCTTCATTTGAAGCCTTGTAATACCTTCATTGTGCAATATGACCTTTAGATCTTTTCGAATTTCAGGATTGACTTCCGGAAAATCATCCAACCCCTTGATAACGGCATCCACGTAAAGTCCGCTCCCTCCGGTCATCATCATGATGCTGCGTTCTTTGAAGAGTCTGTTCAGGAGTTCTACCGCGTCCCTTTCAAATGCTCCGACACTGTATTCTTCAAATATTGACCTGTTTTGGATAAAGTGATGTTTTACAGCCGATAATTCTTCATTTGAAGGAACAGCAGTTCCAATTTGCATCTCTTTGTAAAACTGACGGGAATCACAGGATAAGACTTCTGTTTTATAGTGTGTCGCAAGGTCAATACTCAGAGAAGTCTTGCCGATGGCTGTCGGGCCGATGATTGTGATCAGTTTGTTCTGTTCCATTGAGTCAAAAGTAATTAATTTTCCGTATTCAAACAGCCTGATTTTAATCGATTAATAAGTCCTGTAACTTTGAAATAAAAGAGGATAAAAATCGTTTAACAGTAATGAATTCGGCTCAAAACGCATTGCTATGTTAAAAAACCTGGTCCTGCTCTTTGGTTTGATCCTCGTAATGAACGTGGTTCAGGCCCAAGAAATAATAGTTTATGGAAATCAAGTCCCAATCCCGGGAGATGGCACGAATACTCCTCAGGTTTCCGATGGGACTTTGTTCTCTGATACTCCGGTGAATGGGTCAGCTTCACAGCTCTTTTCCATGTATAACCCTGATGACAGGGATGTGATTATTCATGACATCAGATTAAGTTCGGATCAATTCGCTATTGGAAGTAAGGTCAAAATAATTAAAAAGAATTCATCTGTAGGGCTTGATATATATTTTGAGCCAACTTCCACAGGAATCAAATCGACAGTCTTAACAGTAACCGTAAAGCAGGGAAGGGCAACAAGAATCTTTTCTTATAAGCTTGAGGGAACTGCTGCCGGGGAGATTGCCTATTCTGGTATTATGATCTCTCAATACTATGAGGGTGTTGATGACGATTTTATAGAAATTAAAAACCTCTCGGCACAGCCAACCACGGAAAAGCCATTTATACTGGCCATGTACGGCCCTGATGATGATCTTGGCGCTGCTCCCCGAAAATCAAATGCCATTAATATAGAAATGATGCAAGGGGGGGAAGTAAGGGTGTACAGCAAATTCAGGCTCGAAGGGGATGAAATTATTATCATATCTCATTCTAAAGGAAAAAATTGTTTTAAAGACAGGATAGAAATCATTGGAAAACAAGGAGAAGCCTGGGGAAAAGGCATTTCTTTCAGTAAGGGGGGCTGCGCAAGTGAATCAGCTCACACAGCATTTGATCCCGAAGATTGGATCAGCCTGAGCCTTTCGGAAGTGGATGCATCTGTTCAGCGACAAAATTTATTCCTGGGGACCTATCAAAAAGGCCCCATTGTTTGGAAGGATGCTGTTTGGACTGACAATGCCCTGCCTGACCGGACGCGAACAGTGATCCTTGAAGAGGATTTTTCGGGAAGCACCGGTAACATCGAAGCCTGTGACCTGATCGTCAACGGTAGCCTTGATTATGACCAGGGCAATAAGAACTCAGTCGTGGTATATGGAGATCTTACGGTCAATGGCAGTGTTCGAATCGGAGATACAGAATCTTTGGTGATGTATGACGATACAGCAGCAATATTCGGTACAATCACCAAAGCAGAAAAATCAACATACAGAAACAACACCTATGATTTTACCTATTGGTCCTCCCCGGTGATTGAGGCCAAAATTGCTGAGGTATTTAAGAATGTAAATCAAAGCCGGATTTTCTACTTCGATCAGGAAAGAACCAATGTCACAGATCCTGCTGATCCTGATTTTTGGTCAGTCTGGGTACCTGCCGGCGGTAACATGACTTCGGGGCTTGGGTATGCAGCCGAGGGAGTTCAAGGAAGCATTGGGGTCCATGAAATCAGTTTTACAGGTAAGCCGAACAATGGTTTGATCTTTACAAAAGTACATCAGCATGAGGACACTGATCCCAACAATGACTACAATATGATTGGCAACCCTTATCCCTCTGCCATAGATATTGAACGTTTTTTTGATGCGAATTTAAATACGATAGATCCGACAGTTTACTTATGGACCCATGCAACCCCGGTTTCGGAATCAACAGGGGATTTCTCTTTCGATGATTACGCAACCTACAACTATACAGGTGGAACGGGCGTTGGAAGCGGCCCTGCTCCAACCAAGAATATAGGGTCGTCACAAGGTTTTTTTATCAGGGCCGTGGCAAAAGGTCAGGTGGTTTTTAACAATTCCATGCGGCTAAGAGATTCCAACGACCAGTTTTTTAAAAACAGTTCTGAGAAAAACTGGAAAACCGAGAACGAAAAGGATAGAGTCTGGCTTAATTTAACCACAGACAGGGGAGGTTTCAACCAATTATTAATAGGTTTTATTGAAGGAGCCTCAGAAAGGATTGATCCCGGATACGATGCCATAAAGTTTCAAGGATCAAATAAGATCAGTTTTTACTCGGTTGTTGAAGATAAAAAAACAGCGATCCAGGGCCTTGGTCCTTTTCATTCGAATAAAGAAATAACGCTGGGGTTTGATACTCAAGTGGCAAACAGGGAATTCAGTATTTCCATTGCGCAAACAGAGGGTGTTTTAAGAGATGTTAACCTTATTTTATTCGACAAAGCATTGGGGCTAAGCCATAACCTTCAATCAGCTCCCTATGTTTTTTATCAGTCAGTGAAAGGAAATTTTAAAGACAGATTTACCTTGTCCTTCGAAAAACAAGCTGACCTTTTAGTTGATTCTTCAAAGAAAACAGACAAACTTCTTGTTTATAACCACGGGGATATCTTTACGATAAATTCTTCCAAAACGATTGATATGGTTCGGCTATACGATATCCTTGGCAGAATGGTCTACGAGTCTCACCCGCGGAGCAACATTTTTGAAATAACAGAATCAAGTACAAAGAAGGGGCAGGTGCTTCTGCTGGATGTCATACATGAAGATCAAAGCAGGTTCCGGAAGAAAGTGTATAAACAATAAATCACTAAAGTTTTTCGCCGCATTTATAACAATTTCTGGCATCATCACGATGGTTGCCAGCTGAACAATTAGGGCAGGAGTTAGTGTTTAGGTGAATTTTATGCCCTTTTTCTTTGGCCATTTCTGCTCCAACGATACCTGTGGGAATCGCTATAATTCCATATCCAAGAATCATGACCAGACTCGCCAGGAGCTGCCCAAAGGCGGTTTGAGGTGCAATATCACCATAGCCCACAGTGGTTAAGGTTACAATCGCCCAATAGATGCTTCTTGGAATACTGGTAAAGCCGCTCGGATCACCTTCAATGAGGTACATCATCGTTCCTATGATCACACAAAGGATCAATACTGCCGAAATAAATACAAAGATCCTAAACCTGCTTGCCTTTAACGCCTTGCTCAGGTTATCAGTGGCACCCACAAATCTGCCAAGTTTTAAGATTCTAAAAATCCGCAGCAACCTCAAGGCCCTTAAAGCAACCATAGCATGGGCCCCGCCAATGAATAATGAAAGGTATTTTGGAATTGTTGAGAGTAAATCTATAATTCCGTAAAAGCTAAAGATATATTGCCAGGGTTTCTTGACGGTAATTATCCTTAAAATATATTCAATCGTGAAAAAGATGGTAATTACCCATTCTGAAATATTAAAAAAATCATGGTACTTGGCGTCCAGTTCTTTGACGCTTTCAAGCATGACAAGAATAATACTGAATATGATCGCAACAATAAGAATGAGATCAAATATTTTTCCCCCACGAGTATCAGCCTCATAAATTATTTCATGCCATTTTGCTTTCCAAGAATTTATTTTAGGATCATTTTTCAAGAACCGGAAGTTTTTTCTAAAGATATTAAACTATTGTTAGTTTTAATAATTCCTTTAAACATTTCCTTCAGAAGCTTATATTTTTCCACACTATAAACGGGGTAATTAATCTTTAAAGTGGAATAAATCAATATTTTATTGTCTTTTTCTGCAAAGCTGGCCACAAATGACCCTCCATTTTCGGGAAGCTTTATATAAACAGGCTCAGGTAACGATTTGACTTTGGCCATAATGGATGAACAAGACCATTACAATAGTTACTATCTTTTTCACAGCTTTAATAATTAAGGGATGATTTCAAATCTAACGATATTGCACTGCTGAGATTATGATAAAAATCAATGAAATTTGATTAAAACCGAATAATTTTTTCAACCTTGTTTCCCGAAAGATATTTTTTGATGATCATGTTATGTACCGGGTGAATTTCGGTGCCGCTGATCAAACTTTTAAGAACAGTCAGGTTGTTGAACTGATGCCTTAGTTCAGCATAGGCATAACCTTGAAATTGATTATTTTCGATCAGGATGACCGATTTTTCGCCAGCATTCCGTCCCTTGTCTACAAGGATCATGTTTTCATGATTAAACATTACCGACTCAACAGATTGCTTTTTATTTTTATTGTGTTTGGGTCTGTGCCTGGAAATAGCCTCTTCAAATTTTATTTGGGCCATTAATTCACTGCCCGTGAGTTCAAAGGAAACCGAGTCCATTTCCTTGAGCAAGGTTCTGGTTTGGCTGGAAGTTCTCAAAAAAACCTGATTCACCAACTTTTGAATATTTTTCCCTTTACCCACATAAATAATATCACCATTATACCTGTGGAAATAGAATAAGCCCGACTGTACCGGCAAGGTATCGAGTATGGTTAAAAGCTTTTCGGAGAGATCTCTCTCGTTGCCAATTTTGATGGTGTTTTTGACGATTAATTTGTCCTTGTCCTTTTGCAAGAGAATTTCAAACAATTTCAATGTTGCCAAAGCATCTCCATTTGCTCTGTGCCTGTCGCTCACCGGAATTCCTATGGTCCTGCACAATTTTCCCAGGCTGTAAGATTCGAGGTCCGGAAGCAATGTTTTACTGAGTTCCACAGAACACAGTGTTGGTATGTCGAATTGGAATCCAAGACGTGCAAATTCATTTCTTACCACACGGTAATCAAAACTCGCATTATGGGCAACCATGACACATCCTTCTGTAATCTCGAGAATTCTTTTGGCCACCTCGTAAAATTTGGGGGCATTCTTAAGCATTTTCGAATTAATGCCGGTAAGGTTTACAACAAACGGCTGAATATCTCTTTCAGGGTTGATCAGGCTGATAAAGGAATCAACGATATCCACCCCGTCAAATTTATGAATGGCTATCTCGGTAATTCCTTCTTCATTGAACTTACCACCTGTGGTTTCAACATCTATTATTGCAAAATTCATATGGTGTTTATTCTATTTTGTCAGCGTTAAGTTCCAGTCTTTCCTCTCTGTTTGCAATTTCCCAGGCGGTATAAAATACAAAACGGGTTCTCAGGGCGAGGATATCAAAGTTAATTTTATCAGGTGTGTCAGTAATCCTGTGGTAATCTTCGTGAGAGCCGTTAAAATAGAAAATGACCGGTATATTGTTCTTTGCAAAGTTGTAGTGGTCGGATCTTTCGTAATAATTATTTGGATCATTTACGTTATTATAGGTATAATCCAGTTTCAGGTTTGTATATTTTTTATTGGTATTTTCTGATAAATCATGTAAGTCTGCACTCAGTCGGTTAGAGCCTATGAGGTAAACATAATCTTTTTTACCTTTGTATTTGTCATCGATTCTTCCAAGCATGTCAATGTTAAGGTCCACTATAGTGCTGTCAAGCGAAAAAACAGGATTTTCTGTATAATATTTTGATCCGAAAAGGCCAATTTCTTCACCGGTAAAATGAATAAAAAGAATTGACCTTTTGGGGCCGTTTCCTTGTTTTTTAGCCAATTGAAAAGACTGGGCCAGTTCCATGACGGCCGAACTGCCGGATGCATTGTCATCTGCTCCATTATAAACTTCGTCCCCTTTCATGCCCAAATGATCGTAATGAGCCGAGATGATGACCACTTCGTTCGGAAACTTGCTTCCCTCTATAAAGGCAAGAACGTTCGGGGAAGGCCCTTCTGACCGGTTTTCAAAATATTCCTTTGGAATCATCTGGGTATATTCAGGATATTCATCCGGAGCCAGCAAGCCTAGGTGCTCATAATAGGCCGTAAAGTAATTTACTGCTAATTTTTGCTTTTTATCGCCGGTTTTTCTTCCTTCAAGAATGTCGGATGAAAGCAGGAACAGATGCTCCTTGAGGTCTTCAGTTTTGATTTGCTCAGCATATTTGATCTTGTCGCTTTCTTTAGTGCTTCCGTCTGTTTTGCCGGAGCCACAAGCAAGAATGGTGAATGCCAAAAAAATTAAAAGTATGTTTCTCATATTGGGAAATTGAAAACGCAAAAATAGAAATATATTTTGCCTATTTCATGATAAATTGTTTAGATTCTTTGTCAAAGCTCATGGAATCACTGTCAAACAGCAAGTTGATTTGGTCTGATTCTATTAGTGCCGATGGCGATCCGGTAATAATTTTTTCCTCGGTCATAAGCCACAATTCATCGGCTATTTGGGTCGCAAGCTGAATTTCATGTGTCGATATCAAAATGGCCCGGTTTAATTCATGTGCGATTTTTTTCAAAAGTTTAAAAGTCTCCATTTTATGCTGCACATCCAGGTGTGCCGTGGGCTCATCGAGAATAATTAAATCGGTGTTTTGTGCCAGGGCCCTGCAGATCATGGCTCTTTGCAATTGTCCGTCACTCAGCTTGTCGCATCTTTCATGCATAAGTTCTGTCAAATGAGACTGAGACATGGCCTCTTTGATTTGTTTTAGATCTTCTTCAAGAAGTTTTCCGATCCAGTTGGTATAGGGCTGCCGTCCTAAAGCAATAAGTTCATAGACTGTGAGGTTGCTTGAAGGAATTCTTTCTGTAAGTACAAGGCTTATTATTTTGGCCAGTTCGTTTCTTGAAAACAGATCGATACTTTTATCTTCAAGAAAGATATTCCCGTCAAGCCTGGGCTGCATTTTACTCAGGGTCCGCAGTAAAGTGGATTTTCCAATTCCGTTTTTTCCAACCAGGCAAACCAATTCGCCCTTGTTCAGGGTGAGATCCATATGTTTTGCAATGACCTTGATCTCTTTCTTAGAGCCATAACCAATGCTAAGGTCCTTCGTTGTTAAAACTTTATGTGCTCCACTTTCTGACATCCTTTTTTTTATAATACCATTTTCTTTTTTCTCAACAACAGCCAAATGACAATAGGAGCACCAAACATCGTTGTAATAGCATTGATTGGCAGGGTAAACTCGCTATTTGGTAATTGTGCCACGGTATCACTGATCAGCATAATATTAGCACCTAACAGTGCGGCAGCAGGCATGATGAGTTTATGGTTGGAGGTATTGAGTATCAATTTGGTCATGTGCGGTGCTGCAAGGCCAATAAATGCGATTGGGCCTGCAAAGGCGGTAATGACCCCTGTGAGTAAACTTGTTGCAATCAACACAAGGTTCTTAGTTCGTTTTGTGTTTATACCGATGCTTTTGGCATAATTTTCGCCCAGGAGAAGGCTGTTCAACGGCTTGATTACAGGCAAAATCAGCAGGGCTGCCATAAAATAAACACAGGTAAAAATAAGTACTTCCGGCCATGTTAAATTTCCCAGACTTCCAAATCCCCAAAAGAGATATTGCTGAAGGTTTTCAGCACTGCTAAAATAGGCCAGAACACTTATAACGGCAGAGGTAAGGCTGCTAAACATCAATCCAATGATCAATATACTCATGGTATTTTTAACCTGTTTTGAAACGACCATCACTGCGAATAAAACCAAGAAAGCACCGCTGCTGGCAGCAACACTGATAAATAACTGAGATTGAGCAAGCAAGGTAAAACTTCCTCCGACAATTGACGATCCAAGAATAAGTAAGGCCACACCCAGGCTGGCCCCCGAACTGATACCTAAAACATAAGGACCTGCCAACGGATTCCGAAACAGGGTTTGCATGAGCAAGCCGCTTATCGATAAACCCGACCCGACTAAAACGGCAGTAATCGCTTTTGGCAACCTGTAATGCACTATGATATAATTCCAGCTGTCCTTGAGGCTATCACCTCCAATGAGGCTTTTAAAAACGTCTTTTACTGGAATATCGACAGACCCGAGGCTAACATTAACAATAAACAGCAGTATCAGCAGCAAAGTGAGCACTAAAAGGCTTATTTTATATGAAGTATTGGGGCTCAATGTAGAATCTTGGAATTTGTCTAAAGTTAAAATATTTAGGCCATTTAAAATCGGTTAATCCAGTTTTTGAAGAAAATAGGCTCTGTAATTTGGTAAAATCTCGGGATGTGCCACCTTGATCAGGTCTTTTAAGACAATATGAGGCTGCAGTGGTCCCAATTCAAAATATTCAACACCTCCGTTACTGCTCCTTCTTTTTGAAAAGGAATAAACCTCTCCGTCTTTAAAGGCTTTGAATTGACTGTAATGCGCATTGGCGCCCTTTAGTTCCTCCATTGTTGTGTAATAGCCTGAGCCTATCCAGAGCTCGGCTAATTGAGCTTTCTCATAAACAGTTTCAAAACTGAGCACCAGGCTTCCTTGCCCTTTTGTGTCATCCCAGATATATTCGGTGTTTGCATCCCTGTAAAGCTGGGCCGTAAAGCTTTCTCCAGCCGGAAGGTTCCATTTGTCTTTATAAAGTACTCCCGACATGATCTTTGGTTTTGTTTTTGAATTCTGGGCCAGTTTTTTTGCCTCGAGATATTGAGATTCTATGCTTTTAAAAATGCTGTCAGCTTCTCTTTCCCTGTCAAAAAGTGCTCCAAAGAACTTGATCCATTCAGCGCGCCCAAGCGGAGAAGCTTCGAGCCAGTCACCATTGAACACCACTGGAATCCCGTTCTTTTCAATATTATTGTAGAGTTTGTTTGATTTTCCCATGGAGAAAGCGATCATTACATCGGGCTGTAAGCTGATAAGAACTTCTGTATTGAAATCCTGTTCATTTCCAAGGTCAGTCACCTTGCCTTGCTCAACCCGTTCCCTTGTTTTTTGAGAAGAGATATAATCAGTATTCGGAAAGCCTATCAGGCTATTCGTTTCATTGAGAATATCTATCATGGGAATATGAGTTGTTGAAGTAGCCACTACTTTTTTTACAGGGGTATAGATTTTATTTTCCCCTTCAACATCTTTGCTTTTGTCCGAAATTAAAATAAATTCCTGATACTGCTCAGCATCCGGGTAAGGTGATTTAATTATTAGTTTTCTATAGCCATTAAAATACTGTATATCAAAACCATTAGCATATTTAATTGAAGTATCAATATACTTATCTTCAGAACCGGTTTTAATTTCTTTTTTAGGATTTTCACAGGAAATAATCAACAGGAAAGGCATCACGAGAGTCAGTAAACCGAGTGGTATTTTACATTTTTTCATAGATCGCTGTTGATTGATTTTAGAGCTTACTTTGCAATGGCAAGTTTACAATTTTTTCCAATAATAGCCAGTAATATATTTTTTTACTAGTCTAAAACCGACTACATTTGCCATGGAATTTGGTCCCGCTATGGCGGGATAAAAAAACGGGAATCTCGTGAAATCCGAGAGCTGTCTCCGCAACTGTAAGCTTAGCTGTATTTTCAGCGCTTGTTGTTAAAAATTAAAGGCCACTTTCGATGGTGAAGGGAAGGCCAACAACAGGACGCAAGCCAGGAAACCTGCCAGAGTCTCTAGAACAGCAATGTTTTCGGAAGAAAAACTATTGGCATGAAACGATTACTTCTATTATTTATTATCGCGTTTGGGTCCTTGCATGCCCAGAATGACAGTATCAATAAGCTTGATGAGATCATATTGCGCGGAAACTTTTCACCGGTTCTGAACAGTGGCTACGAGGTTCGTGTTATTCCTGATTCGATTTTAAAGAATAATTTTGAAAGCCTGGGCACACTACTGCAAAAACAAGCTAATTTTTACTTTAAGCAGAACGGAAACGGGATGGTTTCTTCCATTTCCCTGAGAGGTACCAGCGCTTCCCAAACAGGTGTTTATTGGAATGGCATAGGCATCAATTCGGCCTTAAACGGACAAACGGATTTCAATACGTTGCAGGCTAATAGTTTTGATCAGTTGGAAGTTCGAAAGGGTGGAGGAAGTGTTTTGTTTGGAAATGGTTCTGTAGGTGGTGCGATCAACCTGAAGGATGAGGTGAATTTTAATAATGTTCAGCAAGCCGGGGTCTTGTTGGGGCTGGCCAGTTTTGATACTTATTTTACCCAATTGACGGGCATTTGGGGATCTGACAGGTTCTATGCGAAAATTTCAGGAGGAGTACAGGCTTCGAAAAATGATTATCCCTATCTCAATACATCCCTGGAGAATGACAACGGAGCTTATGTCAATTATAACCTTAATGCAACCTTGGGCTATAAAATAAACGAATTGCATTCTCTCCGCTTCAATACCAGTATTTTTGATAATGACAGGGAGCTTTCGAGAACACTGACCTCAGAAAGCAGCGCCAAGCTTAAAAATAATGACCGGCGTTTCCTGTTGGGCTGGACGTATTTGGGCAGCAGATATACCTCATCTTTAAAAGTTGCTTTGCTTCATGAAGACTTTCAATACCTGTTCGATAAAAACATATCTGCCAATGAATCGATAGGTTCGAGTGATCGTTTGATAGGAAAATATGACTTCACTTATTTTTTAAAGAATGATATGTTCTTTAGGGCAGGAGTGGAGTTCGAGAATGCCAGAGGTAATGGCAATAACATCAATGAAGTTTCTCAAGATGATTTTACGGGATACGCATTGATGCACCATGAACCATGGAGGAAGTTTACATACAACCTGAGTATAAGGGCAGGGGCATCTTCTGCTTATGACATACCGGTGATCTATTCGCTGGACGCCAGGTATTTGTTCACTACATCTTTATCACTTAGAGGGGCATATTCAACAAATTACAGATTGCCGACTTTTAACGATCTTTATTGGGAGCCCGGGGGGAACCCTGAATTAAAGGCAGAATTCAGTTCCTCAGGGGAGATTGGACTCGATTATCAACTAAAAAACCTTCGTATTGGCGCAGGGTGGTATGTTATTAAAAGTAAGGATTTGATTCAATGGAGGCCCGTTACACAAGATTTCTGGCAACCTGTTAATATCGACAAAGCTTTTAATCAGGGCCTTGAATTTATGGCATCATACAATTGTGTGATAGGAATGCATTTTATAGTTCTCAGAGCAAACTACGACTATACCCTGGCTACCGATGATAACTCAAACAAGCAACTAATTTATGTACCAAAACACAGGGCGGGAGGAGTTCTTGATTATTCATGGAAAAAATGGGGTTTCAATTACAACCTTCAATATGTAGGCAAAGTCTTTACTACAACCAGTAACTCCGAAAGCCTTGACGATTATTTGTTGTCAGATATTTCATTGAACAGGAGCTTTTGCAAGGATATAGTTACGCTCAATGTTAAAGTCAACAACCTCTTCAATGTAAACTATCAATCGGTTGCATTTCGCCCAATGCCGGGCAGAAACTATGTATTACAATTTAATTTTAAAATATAAATCCAAAATGAAAAAATCAAATTTAGTGTGTGCCATTGCTTTTTTAGCAACTTTCCTCATTTCCTGTTCGGATGATAACCAAGAACCTAAACAGCCATTAGGCGATTACGAGAATGGTTATTTTGTGAGCAACGAAGGCCCTTTCCAAAACGGAAGTGGTACCATATCATTTGTTGGCGATAACGGGGCGGTGAGTCAGAATGTATATAAAACAGTTAATGGAGAAGACCTGGGTAATATTGTAAACTCTATGTATATATCTGATGACAAGGCTTATATCGTTGTAAATAACTCAAATAAGATCGTTGTTGTAAATCGGTTTACGATGAAAAAGGAGGCCGTAATCCTGGGTGAAAACATTATAAACCCGAGATTTTTTGTCGCTGATTCTGGCAAGGGTTTTATAAGTAACTGGGGAGATCCTTTTAACACAGAAGATGACTTTATTACCGTTATTGATTTGCAGACCAATGCCATTCTTGAAAAAATTCCTGTAGGAGAGGGGCCTGAGAGGATGCTGATAGACGGTCAAAAACTTTTTGTTTGTTTGCAGGGAGGCTATGGAAGCAATAATAAGGTTGTGGTTATAAATATCGCAGACAATAGTATCGATACCGCGCTCACCACCGGTGACGTGCCAAACTCAATAGTTGCCGACAGTAACGGAGCGGTTTGGGTACTTTGTGGTGGAATTCCCGCATGGACCGGGAGCGAAACTCCAGGTTCGCTGTACAAGATAGACCCAACAAGTTACAGGCTGGAAATCAAGGAATTTGCCAGTACGGAGCACCCGTCTTTATTAAATACTGATAAAGGAAATTTGTATTTCGCTCTAGACGGCAATGTGTATGGAATGAATACGAATGAAGTTGAGCTTCCCACTAACGCCATAGAAGGTCTTGGAGGACAATTCTATACCATGAATGTCAAAGACGGAGAATTATTTGCAACAGATGCCGGAGATTTTTCAAGTGAAGGCACATTAAAAGTGTTCAATCTTATTTCGGGAGATTTATTGCAAACTATTACAACAGGTATTGTTCCGGGGCAGGTAGTATTTCCTTAAATTAGCCGCATTATTTTATATTAAACCGATGCGAAGAATATTATTGATTTGTTGTGTTATTTTTTTTAGCCATCAGCTGAGTGCTCAGGAAATAGGGATTAGGTTTGGAGACATGTATGGCAATAATATAGGCCTGGACGCCACCATTCCAATCAGCGCTAAAAGAATTCATGCTTCTGTGTCATTTGGAGACAATGTCGGACTGGACGTTTTGTACGATTTTGCTGTTGAGTCCATTTTTAGGAGCCCTGATCTGCATTATTATGCCGGGGTAGGGCTAACAACATTGTTCGCAAGCGAATTTAAACTGGGTGTTATGGGAGAATTGGGTATCGAATATAGTTTTCCCAAAACACCTTTATCCATAAGCCTTGATTATCGACCCGCGGTTGTCGTGCTTGAAAAAATGGATTTCGTTTATGGAATTTTCGGCCTTAATGTCCGATACGTGATTCGTTAAGAGGTCTCCGAAGTCTGGATTACATCAAAGTCTTTTATCGAAAATCTGTTTATTCTATCCTTGTCCAGTACAGCGTTTTACCGAATATGGGATACCCTATAAATCCTCTTACCCTTAGCAGGTCAGGAGCCTCAATTGAAATGTGGCAACCATATTCTTTTCCGTTTTTTGCATTTAATATTTTAGCCCCTTGCCATACGTTATCTTGAAACTTTGCAGCCCTGAGGATGATCATTCCCAGGATAGGTTTGTCTTTAAGTGAACCGGAACATTTTTTACAAAGATCATTTTTATGTTCAGGGGGCAGTATATCAATGATTTTCACATAAAGCCCATCTTTGTCAAGATAGATTTCTACAATGGCTTCTTCGCGATTTTTATCGAAAATATTATAGGTCTTCCATTTTCCTATAACTGATTGTGCCTTCACTGCATGTATTTGCAACAGGCAGGCTAAGGTAAAAAAGAAGCATATATATTTTTTCATTCTTGCATTCGATACCAGTATTCAGTTCGGCCAATCAAAGAAATCCCGACATATCCTCTAAGTTTTAGTTTATTAATGCCCTCCAAAGTGACATAGCACTTATAAAGCTTCCCGTTTTTAGGGTCCAGAATCTGCCCCCCATTCCATTCATCACCATCTTTACTTAGTCCTCTCATAATTACCAAGCCCTCAATGGGTTGGTTTTTATCTTTTCCCGTACATTCGATACAGGTCTTGTCCTTATCTTCTTCTTTTAAAATTTCAATGATCTTCCCATAGAGCTTATCTTCCTTTTTATAAACTTCTATCACTGATTCTTTCAAGCCCGTGTCTGGGTCAATGCTATGCCATTTCCCCATAACATCCTGGGCCTTTATCAAATAAGGAATAAAGGTCAAAAGCATCAATACAAATACTGTCCGTTTCATTGGTTTTCCTCTGAATGTTGTTCATGAAGTTTTAACAAACTTGCGTTTAATTCAAACCCGAGAAGCAATATAATGGAATTTAACCAAATAAAAAGCATGATGATCAAAACTGTTCCAATTGACCCGTAAAGCTGATTATACTGAGAAAATTTTTCCAGATAGACCTGAAAAATCTTAAAATTTATAAGAAATAAAATAATGGTAAGTATGGTTCCGGCTGAAAAGAAGGAGCTTTTTCTGCCTTCCCTGGTTCCAAAATAGTAGAGGAGCGAGATAGATACAAACAGCATCCCGGTCATGACAATGAATTGCAGAGAGCTCAGCCAAAAATTGGTATCACTTACTACACCCTGCTCATTGAGCGAGTTTATAAAAAATTCAATAAGAATAATGACAGCAACAGTGATCAGCAATAAAAAAGCAAGGACAAGTGATATTACCAGAGAGACCAAATATTGACGTATAACCGTGCGGGTTTGAATTTCATGAAAGGTATATTCAAAACCACTTAAGACGGCATTAACACCATTGGTCATCAAAAAAATGGCCAAAATAAAACCAAACGAAAGTAATTCTCCATATTTATTATTGGCAATATCATTTAATACGAGAGATACTGCATCACTGGCCTCCTTTGAAGGTAACATCTTGAATATAATAGCTATAAAATCATCCTGAAACCCTTCAATAGGAACAAAGGGAATTAGGGTAAGAAGCACTAAGGCAAACGGGAACAGAGCGATAAAAAAGCTAAAAGCAATACTTCCGGCTCTCGAAGTTAAGGCACCTTTTACAATACCTGAAATATACATTTCCAGCAGGTCATAGAGATTCATTCCCTCAAATCCGGGAATCTTAATCTTATGAAGCAGTTTAAAGAGCCAGTCGACTATAGGAATATGTATGGATTCTTTCCTGCTACTCATAATTTTCAATCAAATTTTGCATCAAAATAACCTTGCCATTTATCCTGTACTTTTAAAACTTGTTCAATGACATCTCTAACACAACCTTTTCCACCCTTTTTCTGTGAAATATAGCCCGAAATATATTGAACTTCGGGAACCGCATCTTTTGGACATGCGGCAAGGCCGCATATTTTCATGACCGGAATGTCGGGAATGTCATCACCCATATATAACACATTTGACGGATCAATATTATAAATATCCATATATTCATTCATTTGCTCTATTTTATGATGAGCGCCCAAATAGATATCCGTGATGCCAAGTGCCTGTAACCTTGATTTAACTGCGGGGTTGGTTCCTCCAGAGATGATACATACGTTATAACCCATGTTAACCGCAGTTTTTAAGGCATATCCATCCTTAATATTCATCGTTCTGATCAATTCGCCATTCGGAAATATGGTTACCGTACCGTCAGTGAGTACACCATCCACATCAAAGATGAAAGTGCTTATTTGTGGCATGATTTCTTTATAACTTTTTTCCATTTTTTATTCTTTGAGTTGATATGCTTTAGATATAGCTTTTGATAATAGTTTATAAATTTCTTTTTTTTCTCCTTGTAACATTTCTATGTGTTTTTCAATAACAGCCAGGTCATTTCTTCTTGCCGGACCCGTCTGAGCGTTATGTGGATCCATCGTTTGAACCTTCTTTGCAGTTTCCATGATCAAAGGTCTTAAAATATCAAAGGGCAACTCGAATTCCTTGCATAAATCACCTGCACAGGCAAACATATAATTGCTAAAATTATTGGCAAAAACGGCGCTAACATGTAGCTTCTTCCTTTGAGAAGAGTTGAGCTCAAAAACATGCTCACTCAAGGAACAAGCAAGAGATTGTAATATTGGAAGGTCATCTTTTACCGCTGTTTCTATCACCAGGGGAACCTTTTTAAAATCAATTTCTTGATTGATTGAAAAGGTCTGAACCGGATAGAGGACGCCCTTTTTTAATCCCTTATAAAGTGTCTTTATCCCGATACTACCCGAGGTATGCACAACCAAACCATCTACAGGCGGCAGCTTTTCGGACAAACCGGCTATGGCATCATCTTTGACGGCGATGATATAAACATCGGCCTTTTTTAGATGTTCAAGATCAAAAGTAACAGGAATTGATACGTCAAAATAAGCGTCATTGTTTCCATTTCGACTATAACGCTGAATCAGTTCAACACCTTCTGATGATTTCAGCGCCTGAGCCAAATGATAAGCAACATTTCCGGAACCGAGCAATACTACTTTGATCATAAAGCGAATATACAGAGTTAAACCATTAAATAAAAAGTATTTTATGAGTCCTTTGAATGATAAACATCAAAAAAGGGGTAAATAAATTTACCCCTTTTCCACAATTAACTCTAACAAAAATAATATCAAGAAGCCTTAATCTGAGCCTGAGCTGCAGATAAACGCGCAATTGGTACTCTAAATGGAGAACAACTCACATAATTCAAGTTGGTATTATAACAGAACTCCACAGAATTTGGTTCACCACCATGTTCACCACAAATACCTACTTTAAGGTCAGGTTTTGTGCTTCTACCTCTTTCTGTTCCGAGTTGAACTAATTGACCCACACCTTCCTGGTCAAGGACTTCAAACGGATCTACTTTCAAAATTCCTTTTTCTATGTAGATCGGTAAGAATTTACCGGCATCATCACGTGAATATCCAAAGGCCATCTGGGTTAAATCATTTGTTCCAAAGGAGAAAAACTCAGCGCGTTGTGCAATCAAATTTGCAGTTAGTGCGGCTCTTGGAATTTCGATCATGGTACCTACCAAAAATTCGATGGTATCATTTCTTTCTTCGAACACTTTTTGGGCAGTGGCCCTGATAATTTCTTCCTGGCTTACAAATTCAGCAAGTGTACCAATTAAAGGAACCATAATTTCAGGTTTTGCTTCTATACCTCTTTCTTTAAGGTTTAAGGCTGCCTCAATGATCGCTCTTGTCTGCATTTCAGTAATCTCAGGATAGGTAATCCCAAGTCTACATCCTCTATGACCCAACATCGGGTTAAACTCTTCCAATTCAACTATTTTAGCTTTTACAGCATCCAAAGAAATATGCATATCTTCTGCTAATTCCTTTTGGTGTGCCAATTGATGAGGAACAAATTCATGTAACGGTGGATCCAATAAACGAACAGTTACCGGCAACCCTGCCATGGCTTCAAATATTCCTTCAAAATCTTCACGCTGCATGGGTAATAATTGTTCCAGTGCTTGTTTTCTTCCCTTAACCGTTTCGGCTAATATCATTTCGCGCATTGCTTTGATACGATCTACCTCGAAGAACATATGCTCTGTTCGTGTCAACCCAATACCCTGTGCTCCAAAACCACGTGCAACTCTTGCATCTTTTGGTGTATCTGCATTGGTTCTCACTTTCATCTTAGAATATTTATCTGCCAATTCCATGATTTCAGCAAATTCTCCACTTAATTCTGGTTCAATAGTAGCAACTTTCCCCTCAATGATATTACCTGTTGATCCGTTTAAGGAAATCCAGTCACCTTCATGATATTCATGACCGTCAACAGTTAGTGTTCGGTTTTTATAATTTATTTTTAAGGCTCCTGCACCTGAAACACAACATTTACCCATACCCCTGGCAACAACAGCTGCGTGAGAGGTCATTCCTCCACGGGCAGTTAAAATACCTTTGGCAATATTCATTCCCTCTAAATCTTCGGGAGAAGTTTCTATTCGGGTTAAAATAGTGTTTTTGTATTTATTTGCCTCGTCTGCGAAGAAAACAATTTGACCCGTGGCAGCACCTGGAGATGCAGGTAAACCTTGTGCAATAACATTCGCTTTTTTCAAGGCCTTAGGATCAAAAACAGGATGTAATAATTCATCCAGCTTGTTGGGTTCGACTCTCAGGATCGCTTCTTTTTCATCTATAGAGCCTTCTTTTAATTTATCTATGGCTATTTTGACCATAGCAGCTCCTGTACGTTTACCATTTCTGGTTTGTAATATCCAAAGTTTACCGTCTTGCATGGTAAACTCCATATCCTGCATATCTTTATAATGATCTTCAAGTTTTTGTTGATACCCATTCAATTCATGATAAATGGCAGGCATTAATTCTTCTAAAGAAGGATAGTTTTTCACCCTGTCTTCCTCTTCAACTTTTGCCAATTCAGCCCATCTGATTGAACCAAGTTTTGTGATCTGTTGAGGAGTTCTTGTTCCTGCAACTACGTCTTCACCTTGTGCGTTGATTAAATACTCACCATTAAAGACGTCTTCTCCGGTTCCCGCATCTCTTGTAAAACATACTCCGGTACCTGAATTATCACCCATGTTCCCATAGACCATGGCCTGAACATTTACTGCGGTACCCCAGTCTGCAGGGTATCCGTGCATGTTTCTGTAGTATACGGCACGGTCACCGTTCCAGCTATCAAATACAGCAACTACAGCACCCCAAAGTTGATCCCATGGGTTTGTTGGAAAATCATGACCTGTACGTTTTTTTACAGCTTCTTTAAAATCGTATACCAAATCTTTTAAATCCTGTATGGTAAATTCTGTATCCAGTTCAATATCTCTTTTATGCTTTAGGGCTTCCATGATCTCTTCAAATGGATCAATGTCATCTTTCGATTCTGGTTTCATACCTAAAACAACGTCTCCGTACATTTGTATAAAACGACGGTAAGAATCCCAAGCAAAGCGTTCATTCCCGGTTCTACTCGCCAGACCCATCACAACCTCATCGTTTAAACCCAGATTTAAAACAGTGTCCATCATTCCTGGCATAGATACTCGTGCTCCCGACCGTACAGATATCAATAAAGGATTCTCTTTATCTCCAAAGGTTGATCCCATAATGAATTCAACATTCTTGATGGCAGCTTCGACATCTTCTTTTATCATGGCAACAGTTGCATCCTGGCCAACTTCATTGTATTTGGTACATACCTCTGTAGTAATTGTGAAACCCGCAGGTACAGGTATACCCAGTAAACTCATTTCAGCAAGGTTAGCTCCTTTACCCCCAAGCAGGTTCTTCATACTCGTATTACCATCGGCAGTTTTATTGCCAAATTTGTATACATTCATCTTAACGTCTTGTATTGTCTCCATTTCTTGTATTTTTTTGATAAATATTAATTGAGATACAAAATTAGGCATGATTGCAGACCTGAATTATGATATAAATCATAAGAAGCGGATTATGTCAGATATGTTACAAAAAAAAGAGGTCATCTGCGAAAATGACCTCTTTTTTTATAGAAGGGTAAAAATGCTTAGTAACTAGCGCCTATAAGATTACCGCCCAACTGAAGCAACCTCAATTCGGCTACTTTGGCCGTATATTTAGCTTGGTTATAACTGTTGATGGCACTTAATAAATTAACCTGAGCGAGCCTGAATTCAACTGTGATAATCTGCCCCAATTTGAACTGTTCTTCACTCCGGGCAAAATTTCGCTTATTCGTTTCAACGTTCTTGGCTTCTGCACTTAATACAAATAATGAATTTTGATAGGTTTCCCAGGCATTGGCAACATTTCGTTCCAGGTCCTTTTGTATGAGTTCCCTTTCTATATTGCTGTTGTCAATAGCGATCTTGGCATTCTGTACCCGGGTTTTTGTGAGGCCACCGTCAAAAATGTTCCAGGAAACACTCACGCCGCCAATGATTCCCGTAGAAGTAATTGAAGCCAATGAAAAAGGATTGCTTATATTGGAATCGGTGTTGGAATCCCTCCAGTTATAAGCTCCGTTAACACCTACATTGGGGATCCATGAAGACTTGTTGATCTTTAGGTCATAGTCGCTCAGGGTGACATTTTTTTCAGCCTGCAGCAATAGGGTATTCTTTGTTTTGGCAGATTCCAGCATTTTGTCATAGGTAAGATTCAGATTGTAACTCACCGAAGTGTCAACCTCAAAATCGACATTTACATCCCTCCCCAGGATCACGTTCAAATCTCTTTTGGCATTGGCCAGTTCTCTTTGAATGTTCAAAAGATTGATACTGTCCTGGTTCACATTTACTTCAGAATTCAATACATCCAATTGGGTTTTTTGCCCGTACTGATAACCGTATTGCTCTCTTAATAACTGACTTTTTGAAATAGCCAATGACTGCTGAAGGTTGATCTTGTTTTCAGTAAGCCTGGCTACGTCATAGTAAGAAATAAGCAGGCCAAGCAGCGTGTTTTCAATGACCTGCCTCACGCGGATTTCAGAAATATTATACTGTTCCTGGAGCTTTTTATAATTGTATTTTCTGCCAAAACCATCAAATAGCAAATAATCAACGCCTACGGATGCCGAGTAAGCATTCGTGGTATTTTCTATATCGTCCTGGGTTTCGCCATTCTGAAATTCAATTTCGCTCATCTGATCCTGGTATTCAGCACCTCCCGAAGCAAAAACAGAAGGCAGATACCCACTGTTATAGATACTAGAGCTGTTTTTAGCGGCTTCCAGATCATTATTGGAGACCTTGATGTCATAGTTGTTTTCCAAAGCAATATTCACTGCTCCCTGCTTTTCCAGAAACTCCTGGGCATTCACCGAAAAGCTCAGGATCGATAGTAGAAGAGCGAAAAATTTAATCTGTTTCATTTTGTTCAATTTTTAATTCTTTTACGGCACGTGTTACTTCTTCTTTAGTCACTTTTTTACCTGTTATCAGCCACTTGATTTTTACTGTCAGACTATTATTGAGCGATAACAAGAGCGGCAACATCAACAGGGTTAAACCCGTTGCGATCATAATTCCATAAGATATTGAGATCGCCATCGGTTTTAAAAATTGAGCTTGCCTGCTTTTCTCCAGGAGCAATGGCATTAAACCGGCCACAGTGGTCAAAGAGGTTAGAATAATGGCCCTAAACCTCGATTTTCCAGCCTGAAATAAAGCTTCATTGAATTTCATGCCTTCTTTGAGATAGGTATTGAATTTTCCTACCAGAACCAAACCATCATTTACCATGATACCAATAAGGGCAATAATTCCCAGCCAGGATAAAATATTGATTGCGAATCCATGGATATAATGCCCCCAAACAATACCGATCAAACTAAAAGGTACCATAATGAACAACAACAAGGGTTGACTGTACGATCTAAATGTAAAAGCAATAACGACATATATTAAAACCAAAACAATTAATCCTGCTCTATTGGCCGAATCTATTGTTTTAGCAGCTTCTCTGTTTTGTCCTTCAAAACTAGGTTGTACCGAAGGGTATTTGGCTAAAATACCCGGGAGAATGTTATTCTTGATATCTGCCATAACATCAGTAGCACTTTCCTTTGCATTTGCCATATCGGCAGTGATCTGAATCTCACGCCTGCCTTCTAAATGATTGATGGCCACGTCACCCCGTGCTATTTCATAGTAGGCAATTTCAGAGAAAGGGATCTTATTGCCAGAAGGGGTAGAGATCCACATGTCGTCAAGATTCCTGATGGATGACCTGTCTTCTTTTTCATACCTTACCCAAACCTTGATTTCGTCTTGCCCGCGCTGGAAACGCTGGGCCTGATAGCCAAAGAAACCTGATCTCACCTGACTCATAACCGATTGAAGCGTAAGGCCCAGTATATAGGCATCATTTTTTAATTTAATCCTTATTTCCTTGATTCCGGCAGGGTCGGTGTCTGAAACGTCTTTTAAAGTCGGGTTAGCCATCAGTATTTCTTTTAATTCGGTTTTGGCGGCTTTTAATTCGGGGATATTGTTCCCCAGAAGAGAAACCGCAACCGGGCTTCCTCCAAAATTACTTCCCGAACCATAAGTGAGGCTTTCGGCTCCATAGACTGCTCCCGCTTTTTCTCTTATGGCATTTGTGATGTCGATAGAGGGAAAATCCCGAAATTCTCCTTGTAACAAATTGATCGTGAGACTTGCATTGCTGGAGCCCGGACCAATTCTTTTGATAATATTTTCTATAACCGGTGTATTACCGGTTTGTTTTTTTGTGAATTCATCTCCAACCAGCCATGCAGCCTCTTCAATTTTTGAGATGATCGAGTCGGTTATTTTTTCATTGGTCCCCTGTGGCATAGACAGTGATATAGCAACCCTGTCACTCGCAATACTTGGGAAAAATGAAGTACGGACAATCTTGCTTTGAATACCACCAATTGAAATGATAAGCAATGCAAAAGGAATGGCCAGACCCAGGAACCTGTTCTTTAAAAAGTAACCCAAATAGGGTCCATATATCCTGTCTCGGCAAAAAACCATAAACTGATCAGCCTTTACGTTGATTTTGTTGAAAGCCCCAAACAGTCCTTTGGTTGGCTTTTTTCTGTCGCGTATCAAGGCTTTGGAATGTGCAATATGTGCAGGTAAAATGATCAGGGCTTCAATAAGCGATACGGCCAAGGTCAAGATAACAACCGTAGCAACTTCCCCGAAAAAATTTCCAATACGACCATCCAAAAAGAAAAATATTGAAAAGGCCAGCATGGTCGTTAATATGGCGGATATGATCGGGGGAATTACTTCCAGGGTTCCGTCAATAGCGGCTCTTACAGGGGATTTCCCTTTTTCGTAATGGTGGTAAATATTTTCACCGATCACGATACCATCATCTACCAGGATACCAATCACGATGATCATCCCAAAGAGCGATAATACGTTGATCGTAACCCCTAAATTTGCCGCAAAAATAAACATCCCCAAAAATGAAATGGGCAATCCGGCGGCCACCCAAAAGGCAATGCGAACGTTTAGGAAAAGCGACAGAAAAAGCAATACCAATGCAATACCGATAATGGCATTCTCTGTTAATAACTCAGTTCTTTGTTTTAAAGTTATTGATCTGTCACTGGAAATATTCAATTGAACATTGTTATGCTCAGCATTGAATTTTTCAATATAAATTTTGATCATATCAGCAGAAGCAATCATATCCTCGCTATTGGTGTTGCTGACCTGTATGCTGATGGCTACTTCGTCATTGTAAAAAAGCCGATCGGGATTTTCGTTCCAACGATCCCTCACTGTGGCTACATCTTTTAAGTAAATCACATTACCTGATTGATCGGCCTTAACAATAATATTGGTAAGATCCGCACCGTAATATTTCCGGTTTCTTGCACGTATCAGGTAGTCCTCATAATCTGTTTTGATATTCCCGCCTGAGATCAATAAATTTGATTGCTGCACAGCCTGGGCAACATCTGTAAAAGTAAGGTCAAAAGCGCGCAGGTCTATCTCCCGTACTGCTATTTCAATTTCTTCATCCGGGAAACCGGTGATCGAAATCTGAGAAATCCCAGGCATGGCGCGAAGATCATTTTCAACATCACGGGCATATTTCTTAAGTGTGATCAGTGGAAGATCATTACCACTCACTGTAAAATCAATGGTTGGTGCTATAGATTCAATTTTTGCAATTACAGGAGGCTCCATGCCTGAAGGGAATGAAGGTACTCGATCGACAGCATTTTTCACATCGGCCAGCACGACGTCAATATCAGAATCCACATAGGTTTCTATACTAATTGTAGCTGAGTTTTCTCTGGAAACAGAAGTCACCCTGTCTATACCGACAAGCCCCTTTAAATTGTCTTCAATTTTTAGAACCACTCCTTCTTCCATCTCCTGTGGAGAAGCGCCGGGGTAAATCACCGAGATATTAATAAATTGAGATTCGGTGAGGGGAAAGAACGACGATCTCATCGATTTTGTGCCCAGATAACCAAAAATAACCACTGCTAGGATAATAATATTAACCGCGACGTGATATTTAATAAAATAAGATATAATTTTTTTCATAATCAGATTTGCGAGATTATTTATTGACGGGGATTAGATCCATAGACGCTAACCTTCATTCCAGGGTATGCTCCCGGAACGGGCCTGCTTAATACAGGGGTACCATCTTCAAGGCCTTTGATCACGACAGTTTTGTCTGTGAAGAACACGGGGTTGATCCTGACAAGATCAATGATACTGTCTTTAAACACATAGATGCTTTCATTGTTCACCAATAATTGCCTGGGCATTTCGTAGGCATCTTTTTCAGCTTTTGCCATAAGATGGGCTTCGAGATAGATACCTTCTTTTAAATCTTTACCCTCCACCTGTATATAGGCCTTTACAGTCTGGGAAGCCAAATCAACGCTCCCGTTCACTCTTGCTATTGCTCCTTTCCATGTTTGCTGTGTGTCACGGCTTGCAACTTCCACCTCACTGCCTGTTTGAAGCAGGTCCATATATTTGGCATTGACGGCGACTTCCATTTCATACACCTTTGGACTTATGAATTCTCCTAATTTCTGACCCGAACGTATCAGTGATCCCGGATTTACCAGGGCTTCTATAAGTATGCCATCATATGGAGCACGAATCGTATACTTTGTCAACCTCACTTCCATGTTCTTTACATTGTAAAATGTGGTATAAATATTTCTACCTGATATAAAGAATTTTTCTTTTTCAGAATTGATTTCCGGAAGTTTCGGAGTGGGCTTGTCAAAAGTAAAATCCGTTAAATATTGCTCCCATTTATCGTATTCTTCAGGATAATCCAACCTGATATCAGGCATGATCGAAGTAATGCTATTGTACAGGTTACTTTTCTGGGCTTGAAGATTGGCATAGTGCTCTTCACTGTTCAATTTAAGGATTACCTCTCCTTTTCGATATGAATTACCCGGCCTGAATTCCTTGGAACTGGGCAGGAGAACTCCCTGGACTTCAGAGAAAATTTCAATCCTGTTTTTGGCCACTAAATTTCCATTAGCCGTGATCATGATAGGCACTGTACCGTTTTTTACGTTTTCAATAAAAACGGTTTTTATAATTTTAACCGGTTCTTTCTCAGGTCTCTGATTGCTTAATACCATGACTTTAACGAGCCAGAAGGCCAAGGCGATCAAAAGGATTCCCAGTACGATATTGATATACTTTCTCATTTTTTTATTGGTTAACTGTTGTTTTTAAATTGATGTTTTTTTGAATTTGTTTCATGACCTCTTGAACCAGAAGGATATCTTCCTCAGAAATTCCCTGCTGTAATTCCTGAATAATTTCAAGAAAAACAGGATATGCCATTGCCCAGATTTCTCTTCCGGAAGGGGTGAGGTAGATATGGTTGATTCTCATATCTTTTTCACAAATAGAGCGGGAAACAAGGCCTTTTTTTTCCATGGTATTGATGAGCCGTGTCAGGGCTGTTTTTGACCGGTTGGTAATAAAAGCCAGGTCATTTTGTTTTCTGCCATCACTTTCATTAAGATATTTTAACACGATAAACTGTTCCTTGGAAAGATCAATGCCGCGACTCTTCATGTAGTCGCCTATATAATAATCCATGAATTTAGCTGTTTTTCCAATCCAGGGGATGAGCGATAAGGGGTCTTGAGTCTTGTTAAACAATTCTTAAAATTTTGCTAAAAGTACAAAGAAATGAAAATTAGTTGCACGTGCAACTATGTTAATATTTTCTTAAAAGATATTAAACAAAATTTAAAAAAGTAATTCATAACAAGTCTATAGGCTCTGTAATAAGGTAAGACAATGAATTCATTGTAAAGTTAAATTTCTTAAGGAGAAATTATTATAGAAAAATATTGGAGCCAAAAAAAGACCATCCCTTAGTTAACGGATGGTCTTTATAGTATCATGTATTTATAGCTTATTCTGCTAAAGTCCTCATATAATTGACAACCAGCCATCTGTCTTCATCATCAGGCATTTTTTTGGTATACTCAGGCATGTCTTCTCTACCGAAAGTAGTTTTGTAAAATAAGGCTCCATCAGATTGTGCCTGGAATTCTTCGGATGAGAAATCACCAAGATCACCTTTTACTTCATTCGCTTTTTTCCCATCTCCATAACCTTCTTTTCCATGGCATGATTGACAATGCTTGGAATACAATGATTTTCCTATGGCAAGATCTTCTTCAGGATCCGTTGGGTTTTTCATGTTCTGATATTTATCAGGCACCACCCACTCAGTCTGAAGGATCATGCTAAAAGAAAACAATCCAAAAGAGATGATTCCTATAAATAATAAGTTTTTAATGTTTTTCATGATTTCAATTTAAGATTTAACAATTTTCATTAAATTACGGAATAAATATACGAATATTCCCCATACTATAATAATAAATGAGAAAGTAAGCGACAATAAAAATATAGGTGTTTTTCCTCTGGGAGACCACATGGTTCTTTCGTTAAAAGTGGATTCCCTCACAATATTTTTACCAATCGGAGCTATAATTGCGGTACTTACGGTACCATAATCATCACTGTCTTTCAATACAACTTCCAGTGTTAAATTACCATCTAAACCGGGTATTCCGTCTTCAATGGCAACCTCTATTGCCCCTTCTTCATCTGTGATATAAAAGTCTTCACCAATTTTTAAAGGCCTGAACAAACGCTTAACCTGAACCGTTAGAGGTACATCGGCTATTGTTGAATCCATTTTTGTATCTATGATATGTGCAGCAATATAATTGACACTGTCTTTAGTGATCAGTTGTGCCCGAATGTCTGCATTCTTAAAACTAATTTCCTTGGAAGCTTTTTTAAATACATCATTTCCGCCGAATGAAACCAGTAAATTATAGAAGCCGGTGCTGTCGGGTTCAAGCGATTTAAAATCTTTGATAACATATTTGGTCGTTCCTGCTGCGGATGTAACTGCTTTACCTAATTCTATCTCTTCGTCATCCACAATTGCCATAATATCCAGTTCAGCATTAGCTACTTCAACGGTTTGCTTATCTATTCTTGCAGAAGCCTTAATATTGAGATAATGCTCCTGATCGTTTACCTTAAAATAGTCAACATTAATCCTGATCCTGTTCTTTTTATTTTGAGCAAACATATCCTGTGAGCCGGCAACAAAGAACAGAACTGCAAGAATTGCAACAAGTAATGGCTTAAAGTTTTGATAATTTTTCATGTCTTTTATTTTTGATCTGAATTCTCTAACGCACTTTCATCTATACTTCTTTGAATACCTATTGCAGGTAAATACCTCAACAGCAGGGTAAATATAAATAGTGCCGTTGCCAGGTTACTTGCCGTGATTAACCATTCATGCATACTAGGAAAGTAATCTCTCCAGGATTCAGGAACACCTTGAAGAGGTAAGTAGGGGTGCAGCAAAGTTGGAGTAACGATAATATAACGTTTCCACCACGATGCGAAAACAACGAGCAGGCCAATAAGGAACAACGGAAATGGCTTTCTTCCTTTTTTAAAAAGCAAAAATATTACCGGAACAATCAGTCCGCCAATAGTAACAAACCAAAAAATAGTCGAATAATGTCCTGTAAACAATGTATTGAGATGAATTTCTTCATTTTCAGTAGAAGCATAAGCGGGCATAAGATATTCATTGGCATTGAAATACAGATAAATCAGACAGGCCAATGCTAAAAATTTTCCCAATTTGTCAAAATGATAATCGGTGATATATTCCTCCAAACCTTTGACCCTTCTCACCGCATAAATGGTAACCACAAGCGTGCCAATTCCGGCAACTAAGGCTCCAGAAATAAAATAGGGCCCAAAGTTTGTGCTGTTCCAACCGATCCGGTAGGTAGATGAAAACAACCAGGCATCAATGGTCTGTAAGATCAAGCCTAATGGAAGCACAAGTATAGCAATGATTTTGATCGATTTTTGCTGTATCATTTTCTGAGCGGTACTTGCTTTCCAGTTCAAGGATAGTTTCCCATACCATTTACTTAGTTTCGGATTGGTTTTACTATAGAATTCTTTTAGAATAGCAAAATCCGGAAGCAAAGGGAAATACAGCAGGAAGAATATCGCAAACAAATAGGTCGGTATGATGATAACGTCCCATGTGATGGGTGATTGGAACCTGGCGTAAATGATGGTGTTAAGTGCCCTGTCAGGACGGCCAAGGTCTATGATGATAGTGATCCCGGCCATGATAATTGCCGCCAGTGAAATAATCTCGGCGATTCTCACCAATGGTGTCCTCCATTGATTTTGGGTCAATCTTAAAATAGCAACAGTTGCTGCTCCCACAAAACTGGTAGCAATAAAGAATACAAAATTTGAAATATAAATTCCCCAAAGCGCATAATCATTTAAATTGGTCACTTCCATTCCTTTCATGATCTGGTCAACATAAGCAAGGAATCCTGCAAAAATGATCACAAAAAGAAAAATTAACCAAACTTTTTCGAGTTTATTAAATTTCTTCGGCGCTAAATCTTGAATAAATTGTTCGCGTGATTTCATTATTCCTCAGATTTTTTAACAGATTCGTATTCATTGTAATTCTCAAGACCGTCCTCAAAATCAACCAATCGATCTGAAGGTGGCAAATAGTATACACTGGGTTCGGTTCCTAAAGAGGCCATATACCTGTAGCCCGCTTTTTCTTCTAACAGTTTACTCAACCTAAGGGTCTCATCACCGTTAGTAACGGTATCTTCATATTTGTCACCGAAATAGAAAACTCCATTCGGGCAGGCCGTAACGCAATGTGGTAATTCATTCTTTTTTATGGCATGAGGGCAGAAATCACATTTGTCTACTGTACCTTTAACACTTGGCATTCCGGCATATTCGGGTGTCTTTTCATGCCCCATCATTTCCATTTTTAACGTTATATCACCCTGATCAGGTTCGCTCCAGTTGAATACACGGATAGAATAGGGGCAGGCAGCCATACAAAACCTGCAACCGATACAACGGTCGGTATCAATGAGAACCAGGCCATCCTGTCTTTTAAAAGTGGCGTCAACCGGACAAACCGTAACACAGGCGGGTTCATCGCAATGCTGACAGGTTACCGGCATCCAGTAAGGTGCCGTGTCTGCTGATTCCTGCATATTATAAACTTTGATCCAGGCATTGTCGCCTGTCACATAATGGTGCTTGTTACAGGCACTTTGGCAGGCAAGTGCATTCTTGCATTTGGCAAGATCAATAACCATCACATATTTTCTGTTTGGATCGCCTTCTCTTACATTGTATTTTTTAGCATGATCATGGCCGTGCTCAATTTCAACCACTTCAGATGAATCAACCTGAATGATATTGCCCTCTGTATCCATTAACTCGATCATGTCTCCTGATTCGGGATCCGGGCTTGCTTTTAGTTTTGAGGCCAGTTTGGACAATCCAATCCCTCCTATGGTAGCGGCAAGTCCAACTTTTAAGCCTTTATCAAGAAATTTTCTTCTTTGATTTTTATCAGAATTTTCCATATATTTTGAAAATTATAGCGTTATAGTTTTTTCCCGATCCAGTTTAAGAAGGACTTGTTTGAAATCTTCTTTTTAACAACCTTTGACTTTTCAAGTGCACTCACTTTAACCTTTACAGCTGTTCCGTCAGGCCTTAACAGGGTTTTATATTCTGTTTCTTTTTCCTCCAATTCACTGGTTTCCACATCTCGTTGAGCGGCACCGATAAAAGGAACCAGCAGACTGCCGCCCAGAATAGGTAAGATACCTCTTCTCGAAAACAGTTTTCCGTTTGGCTTTTTACTATCCATTGTTTACTTGTTTTTAGGTATTATAAGTTATCTTAAAAGTTATAGATTCTTGTGATGTTAAATCCTAACATGAATTTTCCATCGAAGAAATCATTTTTATTCCAGACATAATTATCTTGAGGGACTATACCCGAATAATTCGTAATAAAAAGCTGGAACGCGTGACCTGAAGTACCAAATTCAAAACCTAAGCTCATTCCGGGATGATTCGTAAACCTTGGATTGGCACCAATCGCTACCCCCGGATCTTTATCGGTATCAAATTGAGTAAGAGGCTGGCTGTAGTCGAACAAAATCGAAGTGTTTGGCGATATTTTATAACGACCTCCAAAGGCCACTGATATCCTGGTGTTTGACATTCCATCATAAACCGCATTATAGTGCGAAAGACTTGGAGCGAATTGCAGTGAGAAATTTGGGCTGAATCTTCTCACTACGATAAGTTGATGGAAGTATGACAACCGGTCCTGGTGATAATTTATTGGAGGAGCATTGGTTGAGGTCTGTTCTCTGGCATCGTAGGCCATATTTCCAAAATAGGTCAAACTTATAGGCATCGTATTTGATCTGGTTTGTCTTAAAATGGCCACTTTGGCGCTGAAATCCTGGTATCTTCTGTTTTTAGTTGTACCAAAACCTAAAGTCACTCTTTCGTGAACACCATAAGCCACACCAAGACGAATGTTTGCTGCACCCCAGATGCCACCAAGGTCATTCCAGTTATCTATAATGCCGAACCTGTGGTTCATTTGGATTTCCATGGCATTTTTATTGAGTACTACATTTGTCGGATTTTCAATAATATAGGAGCTTTCAAAGGCTGCTCTTTCAAGCTTTTCCTTTACGATGGTATCCTGGGTTACTTCATCGCTGTCTTGTGCCATCACTGTAAAGGGAAGTATAAGAAATACAATGAGTATATATATATAATTTTTCATGTCTATATTCTTAATGGTTAATTATCTTTTGCTCCTTCATTGATCCAGGATTCAACAAGTTTGATTTGTGAAATGGGCCATTGTCCTGAAGTAGGCATCAACGACACTCCATTGCTTCCCAATAAGGATTGATAGAGTACGCTGTCATCTGCATTTCCGGGAATTACAAACCCACCGTTGATCAAACTGTTATAGGAGTTGTTGCTTGAAAGATCAGGCTGTGCAATACTCGGGTGACAGCTGGTACAGTCGGTATTCCACAACGGTTGAATTTTTTCGGAATAGGACACATCTGTAGGGGCGGGACCTTCTTCTTCTTCAGGAAAGGTGTCATTATAACAGGAACCGAGGAATAAGCCCATAGCCATCAATATCAATATTTTAACTGTATTTTTCATGTGTGAAGTTTTTAAAATTGATCATTAAATGCATATTCTAAAAATGCAGATGCGGGCATCTGCATTTTTAGCTTCAGTATCATTTAATTGGCGTTTAAAGCGTCAATAGAATTCTGAATGAGATCCTTGGCGTATTTCGGGTTATGAACGCCATGGCTATGGTCATAATAGATCATTTTGTAGTTCCAAAGCGCCGCTGCGGGAATCAGATCCATATTTTTATTTGAGATAATAACCAATTCCTCATCTCCTGTATCTTCATCAATGACAATTTCAATTATTCCTTTAGCTATAAGCAGGTCCTCCAAGGCATCGAAGTCTGCCTTCAAGAACTCCTTAGAAGGACTGCCATCTTTGTGACAATTAAGGCAGGTGGTTTCAGTGGGTTTCTTGGTGTGGAGACCAACGTTGTTACCCGAAGATTTTCCCATATGGCACTCGGTACAGCTGGATCCGGCTCTGTGGGCTGCAGTCCCGTCAGTGCTGCGGTACTCATATCCGGCAAGTTCTGCTCCCTGAATTCCTTCAAGAAGTGTGGTTTGCGCTCCGTAGTGAGGTCCGAATCGACTACCTACATCAACTGTACCATCAGCATTTATAGCACCGTCAAATGTTGACCTTGGCTGGTGACAGGTAGCACAGGTATGACTGGTTTTATTGTCTGGACCATAGTCTATGGTCACCGAGTTATCCGCTAATAGAGTCACAGGATCAATTACTCTAAGCGCATAATCTTTTCCGTCCTCTTCAAAGTTAAAGCTGGTGTGTTTGTTATGGCAGGTATTACATGTAATTGTTTGGGTGCCATCATAAAGCGGATAACCACCATCATCATTATTTTGGAAACCACTAAATAAGGTAGAACCTGTTTCCACAATGTCTATGTACCCGTCACTGGTATGGCAGCTTGCACAAGAGAGAGAACCATTCGGAGTATAAGCTCTATTCCCGTATTGTGAAAGAGGCTCGTTGATACCATCATTTTCCAAATCATGATCCATATTCTCATTATAATGTCCGGAGAACAAATAAGAAGCGTGCACTTCTTCAGATTTCCCCACGTTATGGCATGCGGCACATTCGGCGGTTCCTGAGACTCCGTCAACCCCATCAATACCATCTATTCCGTCTTCCCCGTCAGGGCCTGGAATAGGGTCAGTAGTACATTGAATTAAAAAAAAGCTGGAAAAAATGAGCAAAAAGAAACCCAGAGATTTTAAATGTTTCATAAGGTTTGAAGATTAAAAGTTAGTAATTATATATCTCAATATTGTTTGAAGTGAATAAAGATAGAGAAATAATCAATGAATTAAAAATAATTTTTTTCCTTATGTTATTAACATCCTGGGTTCCTAAAATTTTTTTATTTAAAAGTTATAGATTCTTGTGATGTTAAATCCTAACATGAATTTTCCATCGAAGAAATCATTTTTATTCCAGACATAATTATCTTGAGGGACTATACCCGAATAATTCGTAATAAAAAGCTGGAACGCGTGACCTGAAGTACCAAATTCAAAACCTAAGCTCATTCCGGGATGATTCGTAAACCTTGGATTGGCACCAATCGCTACCCCCGGATCTTTATCGGTATCAAATTGAGTAAGAGGCTGGCTGTAGTCAAACAAAATCGAAGTGTTTGGCGATATTTTATAACGACCTCCAAAGGCCACTGATATCCTGGTGTTTGACATTCCATCATAAACCGCATTATAGTGCGAAAGACTTGGAGCGAATTGCAGTGAGAAATTTGGGCTGAACCTTCTCACTACGATAAGTTGATGGAAGTATGACAACCGGTCCTGGTGATAATTTATTGGAGGAGCATTGGTTGAGGTCTGTTCTCTGGCATCGTAGGCCATATTTCCAAAATAGGTCAAACTTATAGGCATCGTATTTGATCTGGTTTGTCTTAAAATTGCCACTTTGGCGCTGAAATCCTGGTATCTTCTGTTTTTAGTTGTACCAAAACCTAAAGTCACTCTTTCGTGAACACCATAAGCCACACCAAGACGAATGTTTGCTGCACCCCAGATGCCACCAAGGTCATTCCAGTTATCTATAATGCCGAACCTGTGGTTCATTTGGATTTCCATGGCATTTTTATTGAGTACTACATTTGTCGGATTTTCAATAATATAGGAGCTTTCAAAGGCTGCTCTTTCAAGCTTTTCCTTTACGATGGTATCCTGGGTTACTTCATCGCTGTCTTGTGCCATCACTGTAAAGGGAAGTATAAGAAGAACAATGAGTATATATATATAATTTTTCATGTCTATATTCTTAATGGTTAATTATCTTTTGCTCCTTCATTGATCCAGGATTCAACAAGTTTGATTTGTGAAATGGGCCATTGTCCTGAAGTAGGCATCAACGACACTCCATTGCTTCCCAATAAGGATTGATAGAGTACGCTGTCATCTGCATTTCCGGGAATTACAAACCCACCGTTGATCAAACTGTTATAGGAGTTGTTGCTTGAAAGATCAGGCTGTGCAAGACTCGGGTGACAGCTGGTACAGTCGGTATTCCACAACGGTTGGATTTTTTCGGAATAGGACACATCTGTAGGGGCGGGACCTTCTTCTTCAGGAAAGGTGTCATTATAACAGGAACCGAGGAATAAGCCCATAGCCATCAATATCAATATTTTAATTGTGTTTTTCATTTGTGAAGTTTTTAAAATTGATCATTAAATGCATATTCTAAAAATGCAGATGCGGGCATCTGCATTTTTAGCTAAGTATCATTTAATCGGCTGATAACGCATCAAGTGAATTTTGAATCAACGCTTTAGCGTATTTTGGGTTGTGTATACCATTACTGGCATCTTCATAGAGAAATAAATAATTCCATGCTGCTTCAGCTGTGAGTATAGGGAAGGTTCCTACAACAGGGTGAACTGACAGATGTCCATCATTTATCTTTGATTCCAGTATTCCTTCAGCCTCAAGAATGGCTAGTAAGGTCGCCATATTTTCTGCTAACCCATCAACTTTATCAGGTATACCGTTTTGATGACATGTTGCACAATCTGTTCGCGTAGGTTTAAATGTATGCAGTCCTTTAGCAGCATTAGGTTCCGTTTCACCCATGTGACACTTGGTACAGGAAGTACCGGTTCTGTGGCCTGCGGTGCCTTTGTCAGGATAATCAAGGCCACCAGTAATTTCAATTCCCTGGATTCCTTCAAGCAAGGTTGACTGTGGCCCATGATGCGGTCCCCAATGCGTACTGGTTACTTCGTAAAGGCCCAAACCGTTGTCTTCAGGACCTGTTCTCCTTGGTTGGTGGCACAAGACACAATTATTACTTCTGTCCGGAAAATCAATAATGACGGAAGCATCGGTGATTAAGGTAACAGGATCTATTAATCTTAGGGCAGCGTCAAAGCCGTCATTTTCAAAGTCAAAGGATGAGTGTTTATTGTGACATCCCGTACATGAAATTGGAGTAGCATTTTCATAAGCCACCGAAAGTTGAACTGTACCGGTTTCTACATAATCGATATACCCTTCATTTGAGTGACATTGAGTACAACTACCTTTATCACTTCCTCTTTTACCCGCATAACCAACAGCGCCTCCTGCGGCATGACCTGAATAAAGATAAGAAGCGTGTACAGCTTCGGAGGTACTAATGTTATGACAGGAGGCACATTCTGTGGTCCCCGTGATTCCATCTACCCCATCAATACCATCTATTCCGTCTTCTCCGGCCGGGCCTGGTATTGGATCTGTTGTACAATTAACAAGAAGTAAACTTGTCGCTACAATTAATAAGAGATTTATAAACTTGGAATTTTTCATGGTATTTGATAATTATATGTTAATCTTTAATTAAGTGTAAAAGTAAGTGCCATCAGTAATAATAAACATGATATTTATCACAGTTGTTAAATTTTAAAAGCTTGTAATACAGTAGTATAGGATTTATAAGGTTCTAATAGCCCTTAAAAACAAAAATTTGAAACCAAATTGAGTAATATTTGTTACAAAAATCTTAATAAAAATCGAAATGGAGGTTTGCCTGGTGCTGGGGAAACAAAATTGTTGCGAGAATCTGCTCTCCATAAAAGGTAATATACTGAGAGTCAATAAAAAAATACAGCTACATTGAATTATGCAGCTGTACTTAAACCTTTGTTCACAGGTTGTTCACAGGTATGAGCTTCCATCTAAAGATAGTTTTTAAACAAGCCCATACATGCTTAATCGAAAATGGTATTTCAAAAAAGAAACCGTCATTCTTATCAGTCATAATGATAAGATCCTGATCAAATTTCTTGATTGGCACTATTGCTTCAAATTACCTGCTCAAACTTTCAGTGAATTTACTTCGTCAAAAAAAACCGCCTGAATCCCAAACGTTTCAGCATCTTTTTTTCCATGTTCCAAAAGAATTTTTTTTGCCCGAAAATCGTCCCTACAATAACCAAAGTGATCTGATAAACAACAAAAATAAGGAAAATTCGAATCGGCCAAAACAATAAAGGCGTCATGGTTTCTAAAGAAATTCCAAGAAAACTGGTAATTGGATCTGCAATATAGACGGCAAAAGAGCCATTTATGGCAAATACTGTAAAAATAACCAGTATCTGAAAGTTAGATTCAATCCCCCAGCGTTGTTTTAGTTTATCCATTTTTTTACTATTTTTTGAGATGAATAAAATTCATGAAAAGAAGTAATCAACTTCCTAAAGTTCTTATGTAATTTACGATAAGCCACTGTTGTTTTTCATCTGAAATTTTTTCCTGAAAACCTGGCATGTCATCGCGCCCTATAAAGGTTTTATAATACAAGCTTCCATCAGATTGTTCCGATAAGGTGCCATCGGTAAAATCAGGTACTTCAGTATCTACTGTATCGGCTTTTTTACCATCTCCTTCTCCTTTAGTACCATGACATGAAGCGCAATGTTCTTTATAAAGCATTCTTCCGACCTGATCTGCGTCAGCATCTCCAACGTGCGGGTTTTGCATTTTTTCATATTTGGCAGGAACTTCCCAGGGATCCTGAATTTCGAAATCCTTTACAGTCATTGAAACTAAAGCAAAACTTGCTATAACAATGGTACTAACAATTAAAAATTGATTTTTCATAATGATTGAGTTTTATTTATATATAATTAAGATTATTTGATTTTACTAACTTTATACAGTTCACTGATAATGAACCAGAACACGATCCATATACCTATGATCATCGCACTTGTGGCAAATATCAAAGGCCATGGAGCATTAGCCGATGCGGCCCATAAGGTCCTTTCTTCCTCTGAATCATTTACAGTGGTTATTACACCCCAATTTTTGCCCTCATCCACCGTAAGGTCATTATACAGGTCTGATTCTAATATTTTCACAACGATTTTTACCTTGCCTATCGAGTCTCCGGGCAAGTCATCCGGAAAATCAACTGCAACTTCTCCATTTTCATCTGTTGTATTAAAGAAACCTCCGATTGGAAGCAAGCTGAAAGTTCTTTGAACATAAAAACTCAGTTCAAGATCTTCAATCGGCGTGCCATCTTCTTCAACAGCAAGCGCGGTGACCTTTTTGGCTCCATCCTCTTCTGAAAATGAAAGGGAAACCTTGGCGTTTTTCATGGTTTCCTGTCCGTAAACAGAAGAAAAATTGAACAAGAACATGCTTATGAGCAAGAGTATTGCTGTCTTAAGATGGTATGTTTTTTTATTGGTTTTCATTTTGTAAAATATTGGATTCAACAACGGTTTCGGCAACAAGTTCTTCTTCTTCAACAGGCAGTACCGGAAATATTTTCATGAGTACTGTGATAAAGAAGAGCAAAGAGGCAAAAGAGGCAAAAGTAATGGCCCATTCTTCCCAGGTAGGGTGATAAGTGAGATAAGATTCATCAACATCCTGAATTGGAAGGTAGGGATGCTGTAAAGAAGGGATTACAATAAGAAACCTTTTGAACCAGGCTCCTAAAATAACACAGATTGAAATGATTAAAATAGGGACCGGCCTGCGGAACCATTTGAACATCAACAATAAAATAGGAAGAATCAGTCCTCCGATTTGAACAAGCCAATACATAGGCGCGTAGTGACCCACAAACAATTCGGTTATATGTTCTCCTTCAACCCCAACCATTTTAAAGGCAGGGCCTAAATATTCGTTAATATTGAAGTATAAATAAACAAGTGATAACAATACCAGTAACTTGCCCATTTTATCAAAATGGGAGTTTGTTATATAAGCTTGTAATTTCAATTGTTTTCTGATAATATACATAGCGACGATAATTACCGCGGCACCTGCCATAAACGCGCCTGAAACAAAATAAGGGCCCAAATTGGTGCTGTCCCATCCAGGCCGCCATGTTGTGGCAAATAACCATGAAGTAACCGTGTGAATGGCAAATGCGATAGGCAGCACCACAATGGCCAGCATTTTGCTCATTCTTTCAAGTTTTGCTTTTTGCTTAGGATGATTAATCCAGTTGATGGATAAAAATTTGTACATTTTCTTTTTCCAGTTTGCCACTTCTGTCAAACGATCACGGCAGATGGCTATATCGGGAAGAATCGAAATATACAACAAGAGGATGCTTAGAATGAGATAAGTTGAAATGATAATAACATCCCAGATGATCGGAGATTGAATTCTCATGTATTTTATTACATAAAAAAACCTGTCCGGGCGACCCATATCTATGATGATGATCACCGCCGCACACATGATGGCAGAAACGGCAATTACCTCTGAAATCCTGACCAGGGGTTTTGACCAGTAGTTCTTATTTAGTTTAAGAATGCAGCTAAACAAAGATCCTACAAGGCTTACGGCAACGAAAAACACAAAATTGGAGATATAAATTCCCCAGGAGGTAAAATCCCTCATGGCAGTGACGATAAGCCCGTAACGCACCTGACGGTAATAGGCGTACATTCCGATCAGAATTATGACGAGAAGAAAACCCATCCAAAGTTTGTATCGCCAGGAGGTTTCAACAACATGTTTCAACAGGTCCTTTTCCCTGGGAGATGCATATTTTTGCTTTGTTATGTCTATTTTTTTCATGATTAACTATTTTCTTGAGTGGTTTTTTCGAATGGGAATAACCTGTTAACAGGAGGTAAATAATAAACACGTGGATTTGTGCCCAGATCCTCTAGATAGCGATATCCGGCTTTTTTCTTGAGCAGTGTTGACAACCTGACTGTTTCTTCTCCATTGGTGACTGAGTCATCTAACTCATTTCCAAAATAAACCACCCCGTTAGGGCATGCTGTGACGCAATGGGGAAGTTTGTCGTTGCGACACATTTCAGGGCAGAAATCACATTTTGCTACAGTTCCTATTTTGCTCGGCATGCTCGTTTCAGGTGAATAGTCTTCATTTTGATCTGCAACTGGCGGCTCACCCCAGTTAAAAACCCGTGCTGAATACGGACAGGCTGCCATACAAAAACGGCATCCAATGCAACGCTCATTATCTATCAGGACGATACCATCGGTTCGTTTATAGGTTGCACCAACCGGGCAAACTTTTACACATGGAGGATTATCACAATGAAAACATGTTTTTGGCATCCAGTAAGGTGATGATTTTTCGTTGTCCTGCATTTTGAGAACCTTGATATAAGGCCTTTCCGGGGTTAATTTATGATGCTTGTCGCATGCGGCTACGCATTTCCTTGCATTTTTACATTTGGCCAGATCGACTACCATGACATATTTTTTTCCCGGAATTCCTATGCGCGCCTCGGTAGGATTAGCCGCAGGATGACCGTGCTCTAATTCATGAATTTCTGAATTTGGAATCTGTACCAGCTTCCCTTCCGGGGTCATTACCGTTGTTTTTTCTTTAGAAGTTTCCTTACAGGAATCAAGTGATAGCATACCCAGACCAGAGGCCGCCATGACCCCGCCGGCAGATAGTTTTTTTAAAAAAAGTCTTCTAGAGTCTATTTTGGAATTTTTATCATCCATAAGCTTAAAGTATATGTAAGAATTTAGATTATCGTTTCTTTGTGATGCACGTACAAGTGAATTTATTTAGGATCAAAACATCGGTTTCCAGTCATTTTCTCGTTTCATCAATGATTTATCTTAAAACATAATTTCAAAAGAACTTAGCAACTTAAAACGATTCAAAGCTAAAAAGTTAAAATCACAGATTTTATGACTTTAATCATAGAATTGTGACTTAGGTTACAATTCAATGTTCTCAATCAACAGAGAAAGAATAATACAGCTGAAAATGCATGTGATTGTTTGGATTAAAACATCAGTTTTAAAACAGGATTTGATTGCTGCGCCTTGTAAAGACAACTATTTCTCAATAAATATTAAGACGGCCTAAAGGATCAGGTTTGAAATCAAAACGAGGTGCTTTTTAAATAAAAAAACAAAAAAGATTTTTTTATTTAAAAAATGACAACACCCCAGGTTGCTGGTTTTTGTATGGAGGCATCAGAAGGCCAGTAGGTGTGAAATTCTTTGGCATCACTTAGCTTAAAGGCAAGCCTTATTTTTGTTCCGGGAGCAGGAGATTCCAATTGAAGTTTGGAAAAACTAATCTTAAATTCCATATGTGGTTTACCTTTTTCCAGGGGAAAGGTATTTGCCTCCCATCCAGTTGCATTATCAGAGCAGGATTCCCAGTAATAATATTTTCCCTGAGCTTCACAATTACTGTACGACGAATGAAACCAAAAGGTATTGTCGCTCCAATCGTTGGTGCTCAAATCAGTTTGGATCATTACTTCTGCATTCAGTTTAGGCATTTCAGGATAAGCAAGATTGCTAAAAGCCACATAAATATTTTCTTTATCATAGGTAACCTGAATACCGACTTTCCATTTTGGGGTTCTCTTCATCTCCAGCTTTAAAGAACCTTGCCATTCTTTCAGTGAAACCATACCATCAACTTTGGGCGACTCAGAAGTTGGTGATAATTGCAGGGATTGACTTTGGCTGTAGGCCAATGACTGAAATGACAGGAATAATAAAATAAGAAGGCGCATATTAGATTTCATCATGAACAATATTAAAAAACAAAACTAATAAATAATCAAAGCAATAAATATGTCTTATGTCATATAATTTGTTCCGGTCTCGAACTACAAGGAACAACGATTTTACAGGAAAGCTTTATTGATGAAATAAGTATGATGAGGTATGAATCCGTACACCATATATATATACCTATTTTGACAAATGAATCAAAGCAATGGATGTAAGACAATTGCGACACGTTGATCTTTCTCTTATATCATGGGTTTTCAGCGGCATGGGTACTCAGATTTACATGATAATCGTCATAATTCAGCTGAACCTAATATGCTAATTTTGCTATAGAAGCATCTATTTTTTGATGAAGGCAATAAAGAATCAATACATTATGATAATCAGGCAGTTAATCCAAACTTTAACATATTATTGTTGCCTGGCTGTGTTCTTGTTTCATGCCGGTAATATAAGTGCGCAGGACACACTTGATGTGGATGTACTTGATTTTTTTGATCAGAACCAGGTGCGTTGGATCAAACAGATCCCTGAAAAGAATATTGAGAGGGCTGTTGAAAAAAAGGGATGGCTCAAACGTTTGTTACTTGGAAAAGGTGAACTGACCTCTTTTCAGAAACCCATGTCTGTGATCCCGTTGAATAGAAATGAAAATATTGTACTTGACCAGGGAAACGGAACCATTTTCTTCACTGACGAGTCGGAATTGGAAATTCCACGCTTACTGCGCAAAAGCGACAGTGTTTTCCCTTCATTGGTGGCTGCTTGTATGATGCCTAACAAAGATTTATTATTTACAGATTCCAAACTCAATATGATCTATGTTTTGAATGAGGATCAGAAAAAACTGAAGCCGTTACATCCACAATTAAAACTCCAGCAGCCTACCGGGATAGCTTACGCAGCATCGGCCCATGAAATCTGGGTAGTTGAAACCGGTGCTCACCAGGTTTCGATTCTTGACCTCAGCGGAAATAAGCTCAGGTCTTTCGGACAAAGAGGCAGTGGGCCCGGAGAGTTCAATTATCCCACTTCTATCTGGATAGACAAACAGGGCCAGGCCTATGTTGTGGATGCGCTGAACTACCGCATTCAGATCTTTGATGCAGAGGGTAATTTTGTTTCCATGTTTGGTGAAAATGGCAATGGTACTGGTTTTATAGCAAGCCCTAAAGGAATAGCCACAGACAGCCATGGTCATATTTACCTCGTGGACGCTTTGTTTCACGGGGTACAGATCTTTGATCAGCAGGGAAATTATTTATACCAGTTTGGTAAGCAGGGCAGGAACCAAAGTGAATTCTGGATGCCTTCCGGAATTTTTATTGACCAGAACGATCACATTTATGTGGCCGACAGTTATAACAAAAGAATACAGGTTTTTGAATTGATTTTTACAAAATGAATAAAATAGCGATCCTCATATTGATTTTATTTATTTTGCCTGCGGGCAGGGTACTGGGGCAGGGAGTCTCCCAGTCTAAGCACAACTTGTCAGCTACAGGAAAGGGCAGGGTAAAAACAATGGATGATTCCAGGGTTTGCATATTTTGCCATACCAACCATACTGCCAATCCGAAAGGGCCCATGTGGAACCGTAAACAGTCAGGTGCGGTTTACACCTTATATGATAGTTCGACCCTGGATGCCAATCCGGGTCAGCCCGACGGAACCTCCATTTTATGTTTGTCATGCCATGACGGAACTGTTGCTATGGGTAATACTTATAAAAACCCGAATAGTATGTCATTTTCTCATTCCATGACCAAAAGGGGTAATTTGGGTACGGACCTGTCGGATGACCATCCTATTTCCTTTACATATGATTCCAATGTAGCCGTTTCGGATGGAGAATTGATTCAGCCGTCAACATTGCCATTACATGTTTTGGATAAAAACAATAAATTACAATGTACATCATGCCATGACTCTCATAAGAACCTGGAAGGGAATTTTTTAAAAAAATCCAACCAATTTTCTGAGCTCTGCTATACCTGTCATGACAAGAAATATTGGGATACCAGTGACCATAAGACGGCAGGAAAAATATGGAATGGTATTTCTCCAAATCCATGGTCCCATATGGATTCTCCTTATGCGAATGTGGCTGAAAACGGATGTTCCAATTGCCATGATACGCATAATGCTGCCGGGAAAGAACGCTTGTTAAAGCATTTACCTGAAGAGGACAATTGCCTGGATTGCCATAATGGTAACGTTACAGAATCGAATATTCAAACAGAGTTTTCTAAAGCGTACAGGCACGATGTATATGCCTATTCTGGAATTCACGATCCGGTTGAGTCAGATGTCAATAAAACCAAGCACGTGGAATGTGTGGATTGCCATAATGCACATGCTGCAAATGGAACAGAGGCCCAGGCACCTTTTGTAAAGGGTGCCAATTTGAATGTGAAAGGAGTTGATAAATTCGGTTCAGAAATCAATGCATCTAATTTTGAATATGAGATCTGTTTTCGCTGCCATGCTGACAACCCCATGGTACAACAAAATACAACGCGCTATCTGGGTTCTTCCAATACAAGGCTGGATTTTGACCCTAATAATGTTTCCATGCACCCGGTTTTGGAGCAAGGCAAAAACACCAATCCTCGAGGCCTTATAAGTCCTTATAATGCGAGCAGTATGATCTACTGTTCATCCTGCCATTCCAGTGATGATGAGAATGCACCAACAGGGCCCCACGGTTCCATTTACCCGCGAATTTTAAAGGCCAATTATATTATGGACAAGACCCCATTATTAGGTAAGGCCTGGCCTTCGTTGATCCAGAGTAATTTCACTCTGTGCTTTGAATGTCATGAGGTAAATGCCGTTACCAATATACACACCCAGATCAGTGAAGGTCATTTTATGGAAACCATTGGCTGTAATGCCTGTCATGATCCACATGGCTATGAGGGAGGCAATTTGACAGAAAATGCTTACGGCATTAACTTTGACCAGGCGGTTATTCAGCCTAACCCTGTGAATGGAAAACTGATCGACCTTGATCAAAAAAAGTGTTTTATGACCTGCCATGACCCCAGGGGGGTCGTCAATTATACCCATAGTGCAGATGGGGATGATTATTGATGAATAAGGTTTATTCTTTCAATTTGATTACAACCTCGCAAAAAACCATTTCATAACATCCTCCTTTTAAATAATAAAGGACAATTTAGTCCGATTTATTTTTTTAGTCATAAGTGTTCTTATATTCCTAAAATTGAGACACCAGACTTTATTTAGACACAATATAAATAATGTAAAAAGTTGCAAATCAACATCTAACGCTATCTTAAATTTTAATATGATTTTCAAGATATAAACAATAGTCATTTTTAAAAGCCACCAAATCAAATAGTTATAAAATAGTATTAAAAAAATGTTAAAAAAGCACATATAAATGTAACCAAAGTCACAAAACATGATAAAAATCATCGTTTTAAGGTCGTTTTACCTTTTAAATTTATACATGATAATAATTTTAAATATTTAAAAAAACTTTTAATTTAAATTAATCCTTATGAGAACAAAAAATTTTATATTAACACTGACAGCAGTCTTTTTTGTGACTTTTGCTTACTCACAATTTACTGCAAAAGAATTAGGTGGAGCAGACAAAAATGCTGCACATAACTTTATGGATGGTACCGGTGGTGACCAAGGGGTTCCTTATACCTTTGCTAAGTCCACGCTTCCAGGAGACGGTAATGGAGTTTGTGCCGTGTGTCATACACCTCACAACGCAACAACTGAGCTTCCTTTATGGGATCACACCGCTGCTAATGGAGCAGCGTTTACTACGTATCCTGAGGGAGGTACTATTGAAGGTACAATTACTGCTCCTTCAGGTGCCTCAGCCTTATGCCTGGGATGCCATGATGGTACCGCTAATTTAGATGCTTATGGTGGAGCCACAGGAGCTCTTGCAATGCAAGCTGCGGATTCTTATGCCAACTTTGAATTGGACTTGTCTAATGACCATCCAATTTCAGTTACCTATCCTGCAAATGCAACAGATGCTGGACTTCAGCAAATGGTTGATCCAGCTGTTTTAATTGCTGCTGGTGGTTACCTCTATGGTGCTGGTAATACAGTAGAATGTGCTTCTTGTCATAGTATGCACCAGCCTGCCGTTATTTCGAAATTATTAAGAGTAACGAATGATGACAGTGCGCTTTGCTTGACTTGTCATGTTAAATAATGATTGTGTATGAATTAGAAAAAGGCGGTATTTATACCGCCTTTTTTATTTTATATAAAATATATTTTTTTTAACATATAGTGTTGTTTATAAGTGGTTTACAAATTATTGTAGCTGACGTTTATCATGTTTTAATTATAAGTTTTAAGCTAATTTTGTAAGGATATAAAAGTACACTTTTAACCTAATATTTTTACACATGAAAATCATACATCCATTACTGTATTTGATAACTGTTTTTGCTGTTTTCTCTTCTTGTTCCCCAAAATTACAGCCGGATCAAAAGAGCAATGCAGCTGATAAAATATTCTACCCCAAAAATGCTGATACTGCCCATTTTCAATACCTAAAAGGGATCTCCACCAACAAGGATATTGAAAAACAATCCAGATTCGAGGAATCTGTTATAGGGGCCTCTAAACTTGAATTTATGAGCAAGCCTTATGGAATAACTGTAGAAAAATCAAAAATATATGTGGCAGATATCGGTTTAAAAGGTCTTAATATCATTGATCTGGAAACTGAATCATTTACCCAGTTCAAACCTTTTCACAAGGACCTTACTTTTGTTTTATCTGCTTTTGTAGATACCAATGACGACAGGTATATACTGGATTCAAAAACTGCAACCATTATGGTCTTTGATAACAAAGGAAAATTAAAATATGATTTTAAGGTTCCCGAAAACGAAAGGCCTTCCAGGATCAGGATAAAAGGAGATAGGATCTATATCAGTGATTTAGCTACAAAAAGAATCAACATTTACAGCAAAGAGACGCATCAATGGATAGACCAGATCCCTAAAAAAGATGTGATCGTTGAAAATGATGATTTTGTATACATGCCCATGGATTTTGACCTGGATGATGAGTTTGTCTATATTCTTGATGCCGGTGCCTATAAAGTAAAGGTATATGACCATGAAGCTAATCTTGTCAAAAGTTTTGGAGGTCAGGGCAATGGTTACGGATTATTCAACAGGCCAAAAAGTATAGCCGTTGATCGCGAAGGCAATATTCTGGTGGTTGATTCCACCACACGACTCGTTCAGGTGTTTAATCGAGAGGGGCAGGCATTACTATCCTTTGGTTTCCCTTATCAAATAGAAGAAGATAAATGGGCACCGGGAATCATGTTTCCGACCTCAATGGCTATTGATTATAATAACAACGATTATTTTAAGCAGTTTGTGGATTCCAGATACCGGTTAAAATATGTGGTTTATGTGGTAAATCAAACCGGTGGAAAAAATTTGATGGCCTATGGGCGCATTGAATTGAAATAACAATTTTTAAAACAGAGATCAGTTATTCACTTTCCCTGCGTGGCCATCCAAGGCGCGATGATAGATCTCCAGACAGCATGAATAAAGATTATTCCATATTTGTTTTGTTAGGTATGCTGCTGTTTTTTTCGGGCTGTTCAACTTCCGACAGTTATAAGGTGAAAAGTTTTTTTTTCGACGGGGTGCCGGATCCTTATGCGGTAGTCATTAAAGATACTGTGTTTGCAGTTGAAAAGGATACACTAACAGGAATTCAAATGGTGCAGAAGGTGCTTGCCCCCATCAAAGGAAGCATCCATCCTCCCTACAAGGAAAGAAAATGTTTTGAATGTCATGATGAAAAGAACAGGACCAAAGCAAAGTTGCCCTTGCAGGAATTGTGTTTTCATTGCCATAATGGGTATAAACGACAATATAAAGTGACTCATGGACCTGTTGGCTTTGGGCAGTGTGTCAAATGTCATGATCCTCATAAGTCAGACAATAAACAGCTGCTGTACAGCAAAGAACAGAATCTTTGTTTACAGTGTCATGACATAGATGACGTGTCGGCCAATAAGTTCCATAAGGATATAGCCGAAGAGAGCTGTATCAGTTGCCATAACCCGCACGGGGGGCAAACGAGGATGTTTTTAAATAAAGATGCCTGTTTTAAATGCCACAACAGCATAACTGAAAATAAACCCATCCTTCATGGCCCTGTGTCTGCAGGATCATGTGGTGTTTGTCATGAATCACATGATTCAAAAAAATCAAAATTACTGGTGGCCCAAGGCAAAGAACTGTGCCTGGATTGTCATAGTGCTAAGGATATTTATAGCGAAGCCTACCATCTTACTGCAAAGCAACAGGATTGTATAAAATGCCATGACCCGCATGGTGGAAACGAATCATTTCTTTTAATCAATCCCCCTCGACTGAAATGAGAAAGCCCATCATCATATTGTTACTTTTCCTGGCTGCTATTGAGTTCAACGCTCAAAACAGGAGTTATAAAATAACACCTTTTAAACTTATGTCATACTCTGGTAATATAAACGTAAACGGTCAGTTTAATAATACTTTTTTTGAAGACGAACAAGGCTTTCATTATGGTTACCATTATGGAGTGGGTGGATTCCTGGCCACACAAAGCTATGTTTACCATCCCAATTTTTTGACACTGAGCATTTCCGGCGGTTACCAGCCACAGTTCGGGGAGGTGGTTTCTTCACTAATGCCCGACTATTTAAACAACCTTTCTACGGCTCAGTATAATATTCTGGCCCGTTTTTTCCAAACCCTGGATTATAATCTGAATGCCTACCTCAGGCATGATGAAAAACGCGGTGAAGACCGGTTTTATGACCGGGATATTGCGACAAACAGGTATGGACTTGATTTTAAATATGAGAAAGATTATAAGATAAATGCAAATTTTGAACACAGAACAGACAGGGAACTTGATAATTTAACCGACAGAGAATTAGTTACAGCATCTACTGGCTTCAGGGCAAAAGTAAACAAATCATTTTTTAAAAATGACTGGAACGAATTATTCTTTAACCTTCAAAATACCTTATCTGAATCAAAAAACCTTTTTTCAAACAGTAACAACCTGATGAATGCTTATCTTTCAAACAGCTTATTTTTAAACAGAAAAAAGAGCATTCCTTTAAGGTCCAGAATATCTATCCAGAATCAGTCAGGTACTTTTGAAACCAAAAATGCCGCGCTTACTGAATCAATTAATATCCCTTTAGCCAAGAACTTCCATTTTGGTAGTACATTTGCTTATAGGTGGGGCAAAAGAAATGAGGAGCTCATCAATGAATTAAGATATTCAGGAGGACTTGCGTATAGTCTTTACGAAAGTTTTACTATCGGTGTAGACATGAATTATAACGATCTTGATCAGAAGGAAGATTTCAGTCTTACAAACACCGTGCTGAGCTTAAATGTCAATTACAATAAACAGATCAAGCCCATCAAAGGAAAGCTTGATGTCAGATATAAGTATGCATTTGAAAATCAGCTTAGAAAGAGTCAGGATACCTTAAGTGTCATCAATGTTTTTAACGAAAATCAATTGCTTCGTGATGGGCAGATCAATATTCTGAACAATCCAAATGTGCTTCTCGAAACCGTACTGGTAAAAGATGTGACCAATACTGTTTTTTATCAGGAAAACATTGATTATTTATTGGTTGAAAGAGGAGTGAATGTTGAGATTCAGCGATTGATAGGAGGTGCCATTCCCAACAATACCAGTGTGTTTGTTGATTATAGTGCCTTGCAATTGGGTTCTTATGAATACGAGAGCCCGGGCAGTTTTTTGGATATCAACCTTACTTTTTTTGATGAGTTGATCAGGCTGAACTATATGAATTCGTTTAGAAAATATACGGCACTTTCAGGCAATATTGATAATCTCGGACTCAATGAATTCAAGCAGTACAAAATAGGGTTGCATATGCGCTATAAAATGTTTGGAGCAGGTATTTTTTATGAAGATATTGATGGTTCGGTATTACCGCATAAACTTTGGAATTATTATGTCAGTGCCACGGGTAATATTGGCCGAAAGTTGAATTATAAATTTACCGGCATGATCAATGACTATGTCCTTTATTTTAGAGAAGGAGATACCAATTTGTTGATGACATTCTCATCAGATATTATGTATAATATAAGTCGGAACACAAGATTGTTTTTTAATTTGAGTTTTTCATCACAACAGGGAGATATTCAGGATTATCTGCTGGCATCTGGAAGAACTGAATTAAAGCAGCGTTGGAAAAAGCTGGAACTGTCATTCGGGGCAAATTATTATGAAAGACATGTTCCTTTGCAGGATTTTGCATCAAAATATGTAAATACGTATATAAAACTTCAGAGAAATTTTTAATCTTAATTAACAACTGTTTATTATGAAAACTTTAAAAAATTTATGGAAAAGCAACAGAGACCTTTACAGGTTTTGGATTGTCAGGTATATATGCCTGCTCGTATTGTTTATCGGGCCGCCTCTTGTAGCACAAACCGGAGCAGATAACGCCTGTGTGGAATGCCATAAGACAGTTGTTAACAAGAGTATTTTGCACGGCCCCGCCGCTACCGCCTGCAGCAGCTGTCATGAGACCAACGGGAAAAAGCACCCGCAAGAAGGGGTAGTGGGTTTTAATTATTACGCAGAGGGCGCAGAGCTTTGCTACTCCTGCCATACAGAATTACAGGAAGAGCACGATCTGAGGTATAAACATGAACCCTTAAAAAAAGGAGAATGTGCCACATGCCATGAGGTACACAGCTCTGAAGATCCCAAATTTTTAAAAGCAAGGGCCCCTGAACTTTGTTTTACCTGCCATACCGAGTTTAAAGACAAACAGGGTATGGCCAAAACCTTGCATACAGCCTCTTTTGAAGGCGATGCCTGTACCCAGTGCCATACCCCGCATGCTTCAAAGCAAAAAAAGTTATTGCTGGATAAAAGCAGGCAATTGTGTTTAAATTGTCACAACAAGAGCATTAAAAAAGAAGACGGCACCATATTGACAAATATAGGTCAGCACTTAGCTGAAAGCTCCTATGAGCACAAGGCACTAAAAAAGAAATGCACCTCTTGCCATAACCCGCATTTTTCGGACAGAAAATTATTGCTGACCGAAAATTTCACCATCGGGAGCTATGCCAAAGGCATACCAGAGAATTTTACCCTGTGCTTTGACTGCCATAACCCGAATCTTTTGAAAGAGGAAAAAACGACTACTGTAACACAATTCAGAACCGGTGACCGCAATTTGCATTATGTGCATGTCAACAAAGAAAAGGGACGTAATTGCACCACCTGTCATGATATTCATGCGGCCAACAATACCAAACTGATTGGTACAACGGTAAAATTCGGGCGTTGGGACATGCCGCTTAATTATATAGACAATGAGAATGGTGGTACCTGTGCCACAGGCTGTCATAAAGAAAGAAGTTATTCAAGGGTTCCGGTGGTAGCCGTCGAATAAAAAACATTCATAATAAATAGTTGTAAAAAAGACCGGTACTTAAGTATCGGTCTTTTTATGTTTATCTACAAGCTGTAAATGGTGCTCAATTTATGAAACAGTGTTCTGCATAAGGCCTTTAAACTTTTAAACCCTTCTTATTTGACTACAACGGCCTCCTCCATAATGACCTTATAAGCATAACCCGCACCGAAATCCTGGTCTAAGGATATAACCCCTTCAAATACAACCTGGTCTCCCACTTTGAGGGTTTCCTGGGTGGTTACCATCAGGTCATAAGCTCCCTCAAAATTTGTTCCATCCTGAAAATGAACCCAGTTTTTTGCCATGATCTGTGGGCTGAACTTGGTCACCTCTCCTTTGATCTTTATTTTTTTACCTGCATACAGATCTTTGTTTTTAAACAAGTCGCCAATACGAACCCCGCCTGCAACAGAATCCATTACAAGATTCAGCTGGTCAAGGGTTGGTTGCTTTGCAGATGCCTTATCCAGGGAGACAGCATTTGGATCAGCCAGTCCTTCTTCAGCAACTGCAAAGTCAGCATTGGTGATATATCTTAAAAAATAGATGGTATCAAATTTTCTCTCTAATTCCTTGCTTTCGAAATCACGCATTTCCATGCCTTCCTTAATGTAATATACTCCTCCTAAGTCAGCCTCCATTTTTGGAACTGCCAGCCATTTTTTCGCGCCTTCTTCAAGCACATTTAAGTAAGTATAGGATTCTACCTGCAAAATTTCCTGCACGATAACTTTTTTTAAGCCACTTTCTGAATGCGGGTCCTGCGCCAGGACATGAATGGAAAACAGGAGCAGTCCTATGGCAAATAATTTTTTTAAGTTTTTCATTTGTATTTTTTTAATTCAATATTTGAGCATCCTCCAAAATAATGGCATAAAAATATCCGGCACCAAAATCTTTGTTGAGGGTAACTTTTCCTTTTAAGGTAACAACATCACCTACTTTTAATTCTGCACTGGTCGTTGCAGTAAGATCGAATTCACCGTTGAAATCAGTACCATCCTGAAGATGTATCCAATTGGTTTTCATGATCGCAGGATTGAATTTAGTGACCTCTCCTTTTATGGTAACCATTTTGTTCTGATAGCTTTCCTTGTTTTTAAACAAGTCTGCCAAACTGATGGCATCCCCTTTGTTTTCAACTTGTACGCTCGCTTTTTCAATCACGGGTTTGATGGCTTCAGGGTTTGACATATGCGGATCAGCCACAGGAGCTTCATATATCACCGGCAATTTTGCATCGGCTTCCGTCTCGCTTATCTTTTCTACAAAATAAATAGTTGGAAAAGTTTTATTCAGGTCCTTGCTTTCAAAATTCTTCATTTCCATCGTCTTACCATAATAATAGGTCTTGCCGGTTTCAGCAGTGGTTATCGGCGCTGCGATCCATTTTTCCTGGCCGTTTTCAAGTACCCTTAAATAAGTGTATTCTCTTACGTGCAATACTTCCTGCACAATGGCTTGGTGAATTTCTGAATCATTGGTACGATCGTTTTTTGACCCTTTATTACATGATATAAATAACAGGAACAAAATAGATAAGTTTAGTAAAATTTTCATGTTCTGATTTTTTTAGTTTAATGATTATCCAACAAAAATAGTTAATAAATGTCTTTACAGACCTGATTAAAATCAGGTCAAAATTTAAATGTGAATGTTACTTTTGTATCATAAGAAATTCACAATTCAGATACCATGAAAAAACTACTAAAAATAATATTTTCCCCAAGAACGACACTTGGCCTGCTGGTGATTTACGCAATTGCTTTGGCGGCAGCCACCTTTATAGAAAATGAATATGACACCGTCACTGCAAAGGTCTGGGTATACAATGCCTTTTGGTTTGAATTGGTCATGGTCTTAATGATCCTTAACTTCTTTGGCACCATAAAAAGGTATCATTTTTTGACCCGAAAGAAATTATCAGGGTTAATTTTTCATGCGGCCTTTATCATTATTATTGTTGGTGCTGCCATAACCCGTTATATAGGATATGAAGGTAAAATGCACATTCGTGAAGGCGGGTCATCTGATTATATTTTTACTGACCAGGCCTTTCTGAGTGCTAAGGCATCTGAAGGCGGGGAGGAATTCAATTGGGAAAAACCGCTTTTGCTGGGTGCTAAAACCGACAACAGTTTTGAGGAGTCACTGGAGATCGGTGAAAAGGGAAACCTGAAGATCGCCTTCAAGGATCATATTAAAAATGCGGTAGAAACTTTTGAAGAGGCAGAAGACGGAGACATCAGCGTAATCTACCTGACCATCAGCATTCAGGGCCATAAAGATGAAATCGTACTGAGAGATGGCGAGATCAAATCGACACATGAATTCCCAATATCCTTCAATAACCCGTCGAATCCTTATGCTTTGCGCATTACAGGCGACAATGGAAACCTGTTTGTCAATTATCCGGAACCGATGAAAGTAACTGCCATGCCTGCGATGACTGTTGAAGAATACCCTGCAATGGGACAGGTAAAGTTCGAGACCAAGAAACTTTATGAACCTCAGGGATCAGGCATTGCCGTGGTGATGACCAAATTGCTCAAAAATGCTAAAATAAAATATGTCAGAAGCAAAGATGATAATAGGGCGCCCAATGCCTTACTGCTTGACGTGACATTCAATGGCCTGTCAAAGGAGGTTGCTGTTTTAGGAGGCCCCGGCTATATTGAAGCGTACCAGCCTGTTACAATCGAGGGTCTGGACCTGAATCTTGCCTATGGCTCAAAGAAAATAGAGTTGCCGTTTTCTTTACAGCTCAACAAGTTTGAACTGGACCGTTATGCTGGGTCTATGAGCCCTTCTTCTTACGCGAGTGAAGTCACCCTGATAGATCCGAATAAAGGCCTTAGAAAGGACCACAGGATCTTTATGAACAATGTATTGGATTATGGGGGGTACCGTTTTTTTCAGTCTTCTTATGACCAGGATGAAAAAGGGACCATTCTCTCTGTGAATCACGATTTTGCAGGTACCATGGTGACCTATGTCGGCTATGCCTTGTTGATCATCGGTTTTGTCTGGACCTTGTTCAATAAAAACTCGAGATACTGGGAATTAATGGGCAAAATAAGGCACCTGAGAGAAAAAAGAAAGGCACTGGCCGTTCTGCTGATCGGATTTTTAATGACGGGAAGCCTTGTTGCACAGGAAAACCACCAGCATGAGATCAATCCTTATTCAGTGAGTGAAACACATGCAGATCAGTTTGGAGAACTCATTGTTCAAACCTATGACGGACGATTTGCACCTGTGCATACCCTTGCCGTCGACGTAATGCACAAAATTTCAAGAAAGGACAAATTTGACATCCCCGGACGTCGGGGAGAGATGACCCTGATGCAGGTGTTTTTTGATATTGCACTTAATGCCGAATTCTGGAAGACCCAGAAGATTATTTATGTGCGGGAAAAATCAGTAGCCGACATTATTGGAATCAAAGGAAAATATGCCTCGTTTAAAGATTTCTTTGATCAAAATAATGAATTCAAACTCAAGGATTTTTCTGAATCGGCCTTTCGAAAAGCAGAAGTAGAAAGAAACAAGTTTGACAAGGAGCTGATCAGGCTCAATGAAAGGATCGAGGTTTTTATGATGACTATGCAGGGCAGTATGCTCGATATTTTCCCCGTACAGAATTCAGATAACAACAAATGGGTAAGCTGGGATGATCCGTTGGCGAAACAACCCATTACCGGAAGCCTGCGCATCATCAATGACGACCTGAAATTGCCAGTGCTTGACTATCACAATATCATGCGCGCCTATATGTTTGAAGTGTCAAAGGCTACAAAAACAGCAGATTACGGCAGAGCCGATAAAATTCTGGGATATATCAAGAGCATTCAAAGACAGAGCAGCCTGACTGACCTCGTTCCGAGTGAGACGAAAATTGAAAGGGAGATCAGTTATAACAAATCCAATATTTTTAATAATCTTAAAAATGTATATGCCTTGTTAAGTGTCATTCTGTTAATACTCACTTTTATGGACAATCTTAGGGCTAAGAAGAACAGGATACTCAGCCTTGTGCTGAACGTGGCAATAGCTTTCCTGGCTGTGGCCTTTGTATATCACACTTACGGAATGATCATGCGATGGTATCTTTCAGGTCATGCCCCTTGGAGCAACGGTTATGAGGCCCTGGTTTTGGTGTCATGGTCAAGTTTGCTTGCAGGTTTCAGTTTTATGCGTTATTCCAAGATCACTTTGGCTGCTACGGCGTTGCTGGCCTTCTTCACCTTAATGACGGCAGGACACAGCAGTTATGATCCGCAACTGACCAACCTGCAGCCGGTATTGAAATCTTACTGGCTTATCATACACGTGGCCACCTTAACGATCAGTTATGGCTTCTTGGGTCTTGGTTTTGTGCTTGGCTTGTTCAATATGGGTATTTACCTCGTCAAAAACCCTAAAAATGCTACCCGCCTATCATTGATCTCAAAAGAGCTGACCCATATCAATGAAATGAACCTGACCATTGGTTTGCTGCTGGCCACTATAGGAACTTTTCTCGGAGGGGTTTGGGCCAACGAATCATGGGGCCGTTACTGGGGATGGGATGCCAAAGAGACCTGGGCCCTGATCATAACGATCGTGTATACAATTATTTTGCACTTGAGACTGGCCCCAAAAATGAAAGGAGAATTCATATTTAATGTTGCAGCCATATTTGGTTTTGGTTCCGTACTGATGACCTTTATTGGCGTAAATTATTACTTTACAAAAGGAATGCACTCCTATGCAAGCGGAGAAACTCCGGTATTCCCAATGTGGGCCTGGATTACCATCTTAGGTTTGGTAGCATTTATTGTTGCCGCCGGAATAAAACAGCGAAAGAATAAAAAATACGCAATAGAATGATATTACGCAAACCCTAATACAGGTTTAAAAGAACCCTGACCATTTAACTGGTCAGGGTTCTTTGATTTCAGGCATGCGGCAGGGATACATCTTATGGATTTATCACTTCGTTTAAAAGGGATGCGCTTATCATGAAAACAAAAAAAAAGACCTTCCGAATCCGGAAGGTCAATTTTGAAAATATTTGAGTAATTTTTCTGGTTATGTAAACATTGGCACAATAATTTACATCGTTTTATATCCTTTAAAATTAGGCCTTTATAATATCTTATTTGCTTACAAATATGATAGTCAGGCTTCTGTTAATCATGAAAAAAACGAATCTGGCTCCGGCAATGAAACAGTGCGTCCTGTATGGAAGAATTACTGTTGTTTTTGCTGCATTTTTGTATGTACATTCTCTTTGAAGATCGCCGATACGATCAACAAAAATATTCCAATAATGCCCACCCAGGCCCAAAACGGGAAAACAGGAGCATCATCTGAAGCATAACTATGTAAACCCTTCGTGAAATAATAATTCACGCCCACAAAAGTCATTAAAACACTTCCAAAGGAAATTACCGAACCAATATTAAATATCAAAGCTGATTTCATTTGAGGGATGTATTTGAAATGCAGAACAACACTGTAAATTAATACAATAATCAATGACCAGGTTTCTTTTGGGTCCCATCCCCAGTAACGGCCCCATGATTCGTTTGCCCATACGCCTCCAATAAATGTTCCAATAAGCGTTAAAAACATACCAATAGTCATTATTTTTTCGTTGAGATAAGTAGATTCCTGAATACCCAAAGTATAAAGCCTGATTTTTTTTTCGGGAGTAATTATCTGCAGAATGATATTAAATAATCCTGTCATAAAGCTTATTGCTAAAAAGCTGTATCCTATTGTAATTATTCCAACATGTATGATGAGCCAGTAAGATTTCAATACCGGAGTTAAATTAGTGAGTTGAGGATCGTAATAACTCAGCCCTGCTACCATTAGCAAAAGACTTGCAGTCAGCCCTGTTAAAGCCAAGGTTATCGTCGAATATCTAAGCATATAAAATCCTCCTAAAACAGCACTCCAGGCAACAAACAACAATACTTCATATCCGTTAGACCATGGTGCATGGGAACTTAAATACCACCTAAGTCCAATTCCGGCAGACTGAAACAGGAAAGCAGCTATAAAAATTGCAACTGTGACTCTTATGGCGGTTAGAATTTTTTTCCCAGGCTTCTCTGCGAAATTTTCGATAAATGACAGGGTTAAAAGAACAATACTTAGCAAGGCAAATATGTATTTTAGGTAATCAAAAACGCGGGTTTTCGTGTAAATTACTTCTAATTTTATAGTGGTTTCAGAAGGTACTATTTCAGCAGATGTTAGTGTTCTTTGCAGGGTATTAATATGTTCAATTATTTTGTTGGAGAATGAGTAATCATTTATTTTTCTGCCATTGACCGTTGAAACAAAGTAAGTCTTCATTAAATTATTACCATTAAGTACAGGCAACTGCAATTCTTCATTGATTTTTATTAAATCACCAGTTATAGGCGTCATTGCAAGGCTATCTCTATAGCTGACCCATTTGTTATTAATGGCTGTTTGCACAGGAAATAACCGTAAAAATGTACCTTTTGTGCTCATAACAAAAACATTCATTCTTTCAACAACCTTTAATAATTCCTTATCAAAATTAGTCTGCTCGGAGGCCTTTTTTTGAAAGGCATTTTGTGCTAAAGTACGCAGTTGAACAGCCAGGTCTGGGTGGTCAATTTGATTAAAGGAGGCAAACTTTCCTGAAACACCAATCATTTCCCTTAGTTCCTTGTTCCTAATGCGTATAAATTTTTGTTCTTTCCAATATTCTGAATCCACATGCATACCTAAAAAGATTTGCATAACATCCAGTTTTTTACCTTTTTTAGTAGTAAAACTATTCTTACCCGAAAGCTTATGCAAAATATCTGTGGCTAAAGAGTATACAGATGAAAAACGACCATCATAGGTTTGTACCATCAAATGTCCAAACTTGTCGCTGTGTTCCCAAGCTATCGGGTTGTAATTGTCAGCTTGCGAATAACAAAAATCAGAAGCCCCGAATATGCATAAAATCCCCAAAATTAGTGCTTTTCTTTTCGCTCTTATTTCCTTTATTTTATGATCTAATTGGGCATAATGCGATCGTTTTGAAAAGAAGATCAGGAGTACTCCCAGTACCATTAATATATAACCCAGATACGTAATGTGCGTTCCGTAATAATCGTAGTTCACAGAAAGAATAGTTCCCTTTTCATCATCGTCATACGAAGTTTGGAAAAAACGATAGCCGTTGTAGTCAAGTACATTGTTCTTATAAATCAGATGAGGTTCTCTTGCATTCACCCTGTCATCGATTAAAAGGACTTCACTTTCAGAAGAAGACGGGAAATCTGATCCCGGATATTTACCTAAAGTAAAGCGTTCCAACTGCAGTGAAAAAGGCATTTCAAAGGGTTTGGGGCCATAGGTCATTTCTATGGCTAAACCGTCGAAGTTGAATTCCTGAAATTTCTGAATATATTTTGTGGTATCATAAATAAGATGCGCCTTATAGGCCTTGCCATTTGATATTACCGCTACGACCAGAACATCCGGACTTTTCTGATCTGATTCTTCTGGGACATAATTTATTTCTTCACTACCCTCGGTAGACACTAGTTTAGCACTATGAATATAATCGAGGTATTTTATTACGATTTGATTAGGTAAGCTAAAGTTTAGCTGAAAATCATTTTTTTGAATCTGAGAGAAATACAAAGGACGATCACTTGCATATTGAATTTCGCCGCCAATTGTTCTGATTTGAAGATAAGGTTCTTTAGAGTAGATGGTAGATACCTTTTCATTTTCTCCAATATGCATATAAGCTTCAAACCCAAAATAACGGGTTATGCCAGCCCCTAAAAGGATGATGATGAATGATAAATGAAAAACAAGCTGCGGAATTTTTTCTTTTCGAAATAGGTTTTTTCTATACATATTTACCAGATATAACATGGCTAATATGAATATAAGCAGTTCAAACCACCAGGTATTGAAAATAAGCAGCCTTACCGTTGTAGTATCGTATGAATTCTCTATAAATGTAGCTGAAGCAATAACAATGATGAATACGAATAGAAGTAACATGGAGAATTTCGAAGAAAAAAGAAAATTCCAGAATTCTCTCATAAAAATATTCTCTAAAGTCCAGTTATTAGTAATAAGGTACAGTCAAAAATAGTAAATTTCAAAAGAATTGTTTCTTCAATCACAAAATTAATTAGTTCTTTTGTTGTTTAATTATTAAAATGAAAAATAGGCACCAAATTATTTTTCTCTTTATTTTTTTCGTATCCGGATTTACTGGTCTGATCTACGAATCTATTTGGACACATTATTTAAAGCTGTTTTTGGGGCATGCGGCTTATGCTCAGACCTTGGTGCTTACTATTTTTATGGGAGGTATGGCCATTGGATCTTATTTGACCAGCTTTTATTCCATAAAATGGCGAAAATTGTTTTTAGCCTATGCTATAGCAGAGGGTATTATAGGTGTTTTAGCGCTTATTTTTCACGAAAGTTTCACTTCATTCTTGGAGATTTCATTTAACTCCGTTTTTCAAAATTTAGATACACCATTGGCAATAAATTTGTATAAGTGGGTATCAGCAGCTTTACTTATTTTACCCCAATCGATTTTATTGGGAGCAACCTTTCCATTGATGAGTGCGGCCATCCTTCGTGTTTTCCCTGAATCACCAGGTAAAACCATAAGCCTGCTTTATTTTTCCAATAGTCTTGGCGCAGCCATTGGCGTTCTAATCAGTGGGTTTTATTTTGTAAAAGAATTTGGATTACCTGGAACCATTAAAATAGCAGGTTTATTGAATGTTCTTATTGTAGCCGCAATAATTGTTCTTATTAGAAGAAACAGAGAATATATCCAACTCCCGATTCAACCCAGTGAAGAAAAAAAAGAGAGAGGGCAGAATAAATCGATTTTGCTTTTTGTTTTATTAGGAGTGTCTTCATTTACGGGTATGGCTTCTTTTATCTATGAAATTGGTTGGATTCGAATGCTTAATATGGTATTAGGAACATCCACTCATGCATTCGAATTGATGCTGAGTGCGTTTATCTTTGGATTGGCTTTTGGTGGTCTTTGGATACGAAAACGCATAGATAAAATGTCCAATCCAATTGCCTATTTGGGTTATATTCAGATCATTATGGGGGTGATGGCATTATCTACCTTGTTGATTTATGGAAATACGTTTAACCTGATGCAATGGCTTTTAGAGAATTTGGATAAAGATGCTAATGGTTATTTATTGTTTAACCTTTCAAGTAACGGTATTGCACTTCTCATTATGTTTCCAACCACTTTTTGTGCGGGAATGACATTACCTATTATTACTACCATTCTTTTAGGTGTTCGAGGTGAAAGGAGCATTGGCTCCGTGTATGCATGGAACACAATCGGGGCAATTATTGGTATATTTATCGCTGTTCATATTGGGATGCCTTACTTGGGATTAAAAGGGTTGATTAGTTTAGGTGCCGGAATTGACATTGCATTAGGTATTTTTTTACTTTTTGCCTTTTCACAAGTACGAAATAAATTCAATCGAAAAGTAATCATGGCTTCCATAGGAGTAATTTCTCTTTGTGGCATTATGTTTTTTGTAGAACTAGACACGCTAAAAATGGGGTCAGGAGTTTTTAGAGGGCGTGATTCACTTTTTAGCAGTGAGGAGAATAATGTTCTTTTTCATGAAGACGGAAAAACCGCCTCCATTTCTGTTATAGAACATAAAGCACTTGATGGAATGTTAAGTGTAAGAACTAATGGCAAAACAGATGCAACAATATATAAAGATGAAAGACCTTTAGGAACAATAGATGAGTCTACTATGATTCAATTGGCTGTGATTCCGATGGCGTTGAATCCAAAAGCAGAGCATGTTGTAAACATTGGTTTAGGGGCAGGAATTACAACAAAATCAGTACTTGCGAACCCGCTTATTCAAAGCATTCATACGATAGAGATAGAAAAGGAAATGGTAAACGCGGCGAAATTATTAGGAGCTCAATCAGAAGTAGTCTTTTCAGATCCCAGAAGTACTATAATAATTGATGATGCCAAGAGTTTTTTCGCATCTCATCAAAAAAAATATGATATTATTCTTTCGGAACCTTCAAACCCATGGGTGAGCGGGGTTTCAGGGTTATTTTCTGAAGAATTTTATAAAATGATTAATTCACATCTCAATGATGATGGTGTTTTCGCACAATGGCTACAATTATACGATTTGGACATCAATTTAGTTTCGTCTGTTTTAAAGGCAGTTTCTCAAAATTTTTCTGATTTCGAAGTGTATGCATTGAACCATGATGAATGTTTAATTGTTGCCAAAAAAAACGGACTACTTCCTCCTTTAGACAGTACATTAATATCAATGCCTTCAATTGAAAAAGCGTTGAACCATGTAAGTGTTAACACAGTTCAGGATATCGAATTTCGTCTTTTTGGTAATAAAAAAACAATGGATCCTTTTTTAGCCAGCTTTACTATACCAGCCAACTCCGACTATTATCCGGTATTAGATCAAAATGCTACTCGAACTCGATTTCTTAAGTCAAAAGCAACGGAATTATACAACTTTACACATCAATTTCATCCTGTTATTTCAATGCTTAATATGGAGTTTTTTCCATGGAATATTACAAATATAACTGCTACCCCTTATTTCTATAACCAGAGTGTTAGTGCAAATGAAGCTATATCATTGAGAGACTTTTATTTACACGATAATTTTAATCTAAATTATAATTATTTGCCACAAAATTTAAGAGATGAAGCAAGATTGGTTAAAAATTCTTTTGGCCAAGATAAAGGTGGTGTAATTAATAAGAATCGATTTACCTCGTTCTTTTATTCAACGATTCGAATGGCTCCATACTTAACTCCACATGAAATGGAACTGGTATGGGAATCAATTGGGATATATGAAGATGCCACTATGGCTAGTGAAGAACTAAAATGGGCCTCCCTGTTTAGAGCGGCCGTTCACAAAGATGCAAAAACTATGATTGAATTAGGTGAATCACTATTGAATAATACCAGTGAAGGACTTAAAGGATATCCTAAAGAATATGTCATTTCGACGATTATGCTAGGGCACATAGTTCAAAATGAACTGGAGAAAGCGCAGAGGGTTTGGTACACCAATAGTAACAACTTGACAGAAGACCCCCAATCTAAGTTATTGTTTCAATTCTTGATTGCCCAATGTAACAAAATTAATTAATTTTATTTCAATGATTAATTTCCTGATAATCTATAGTGAATGGCAATTAAATATTAAAATATCCATCATTTTGAGTTTAGATTTCTAGATAGCGCTTTTTTAGGGTAAAAAGGAAATCTTACAATTACTTGCTTTAAAATAACATTCAAAATTCTGATTAATTAATGAGGCCTTTTGAGTTCCGTTTTTTAATTTATGAATCGTATATGATTACTCCCAGCAAGTCACTGATCCACAATGTGAAGGATAACTCCTGCCTGTTATTTCATTTACAAAGGTTCCCTCAGCATGAGCCGATACATTATATGGGTAAAACCATGTTTCACCATCGTTATGCAATTCCATTGGGATGTCTCCATTCGCGCCGGCAAAACCATAGGTACCTTGATAGTTATTAATGCCGTCCTCACCAGATGTAGGCGTAATTTGTTTATTACCAACATTATGGCACCAGAAACATTGAACACCAGGCCATGAGTCCGCTTTAGTTGGAGAATCTTTTAATTCCTGACTATTAGTTTGATGATTTGATTTTTGGTGTTGTCCTGAAAGTGGATAGGTACTTGGAACAGCAGAAGTCACTGCCCCGGCCAAAGCTGTAATCTTATAATCACCTGTCATATTTCCTTCGCCATTATGACATGAATAGCAAGTATTTATTCCTGTTCCCGGTGTAACATCCCAAGCAGGCGTTGTCTGATAGGTCATTACATCACCTAAAATAGGCACTCCTCCGGTCCAGGTAATTAAGGGCGTGCCACCTTCAGTTCTCTGTGCCGTAATGCCGTTACTGTGACAATAAATATTATCACATGTTTTGGTTCCGGAATCCCAGATTGGCGTATTTCCATCTTGTCCATTTCTATAGGCCATTCCATTAGGATCAAAATTAATATCGACCGAATTATTTGAATGGGCTCCTTCCAGAGCACCTCCATCACCATGCTGATAGTGACATGTTGAACAAGCGTATCGGTATTTTTCGGCATGTACCTGATGTGCTCCTGTTTGCGGGAATAGTTGAGGGTCAGTAGGCGAAGTCTTTTCATGACAATCGTGACAACTACCCATTGGGAATGAGGTTAATACTTGGGGAGCTGGTTCAGGAGGGTAACCATTATGAGGATGACATCCTGTACAATTTGCTCCATCATTGTGATTTACACCGTCATCAACATCGCTCGTATGAAAAGTAAGTCCAAGTGGGTCTGTTGAGATATGACATACCTCACAAATACCATTAGGATTGCCATCGCCATCTGAAAATGAATTGGGGCCTGTCTGTGCGCTAAATGTTACCGGGGAGCCATTTACAGTACTTCTCAATAGCATGATGTTCGTCGAGTTATGCACCTGATGGCAATCTAAACAGTCAAATCCCTGATGTGGTTGGTAATCATGGCATTCTTTACAAGTGGCACTTGACATTGTTTCTCGCAGCAAGTTCCCATCTGTGGTTGTAGCGTTATGAACACCATGGCAACTCGAACACTCGATGTTTCCATTTTTCAATCCAACCTGAGTAGCACTCAATGTAGGAGCAGGATCTACATAATTACCACCCGGTACGTAAGCCAGCCCTACCGGATGGCTTCCTATATTATTAACAATATCATCTGTATATCGTCCGAGGTCTCTCGCCTGGTGGCAATCTTTACACATCTCATCTCCGGAATTCGGGTTTACCAGAAATTTTCCGTTTGAATCATTATGGGGGTCATGACAAGTAGAGCATACGATATTTCCTTCGTCCAGCCTTGCCGTTATTGCTGGTAGGGTAGGAGCATTGGATTGATAAAATCCTGAACCTGCATTTACAGTGGTCGAACCACCCGTGAAGGCGTGTTGATTTCCACTTGTGCCCGGAATTGCAATATTAACCGCACTTATATTTGTACTTGCAACACCTCCATCATGACAAGCAAAGCAATTTTCATAGTTCGTAGCTTGTTTTGTCAGTTTTGTATATTGAGATCCGTGTCTTTCGTGGCATGCCATGCAGCCGTTATCACCTGTATCATGTGGTGTAGTAATATATGAGGATTTATTGTATTTAGGATCTGTATCCAAATCCGGGAATAAACTCGGATAATTGGATGATCCATCATGACAACCAACACAATATACATCGGTATCGGTACCAGACCATACTGTATTGAGGTTTTCAGAATCTTCTAACATCATTTGCGATGTTGGGTGATCTCCTGCAGCTTCATAATGACAGGCTTCACATTCTTGAGAAAGTGGGTCGGTACCAACAGTTGAAGTGGTGTGTCTGGAAATTAATGAATTATCAAATTCACCACCAGCACCTACAATTTGTGGTACACCGCCTCTACCACCTGATTGCGCTGATGAGTGGCAACTTACACAAGATTGTGGCCCAGTTGGTTGCGTAAAACTATTAGTTACTACATCATTATGAAGATGACAGCTAGTACATGTTTGACCCGCTTTATCGGAAGCATCGTCATGGTTTACTAAAATATCATCATTATAATTATCATGACTTAAACTTTCATGACAAACAACGCAAATTCCGTCTCGGGAACCTGTTGTATTTACAAAAGAATCAGGACCTGATCTGTTAAGAAATACCACCGGTCTATTACCCCCAGGAGTGTCAATGTTATCTCTAATCATCATAATATTGCTTCCTATGGTACCATCGACGGTATTGTGTACTTCGTGACAATCCAAACAATCATAACCAGAATGTCCAATATAATTATGGCAATCCAAACATAGGTTAACATCGTTGGTAGTTCTCAATAAATTTCCATCGTTAGTAAGTCCCCCTGATGCCGTACCATTATCTAAAACATCATGAACACCATGACAACTGGAACATTCAACTTTACCTCCTACAGTTTTTATGGAGCCCGTTGGTGTTGTTTTTACACTACCTGTACCACTATAAATTATGCCTACCGGGTGACTACCTTTGTCTCCGCCATCCTGAAAACGTTGTACATCTCTCTGAATGTGACAATCTTTACACATAGCATCCCCAGTATTGTCGACTCTTAAAAAGGGATTGCCTGCATTTCCTTGATTATGCTGATTATGACATGTGGAGCATACAATATTACCATCTGGAAGACGGATTGCCATTTCATTATTGGTCGGTGGATCTGTTTGATAAGTTGGATTATCAGCAGGAACATCCCATGAATGAGAATTTCCACTCACATTTGGGGTTGCCTTATTTGCATTTACTAAAGGCATAGCACTTGCTGCCCCAGCAGAAACATGACAGCTTTGACATAGAAGTGCATTAAATTCTCGATTGGTTAAATTTGATCCAGGAGCATTATGTGTAATATGGCAGGAAGTACAGTTATAAGAAGAATGATTTAAGGAACACGGATTAGGAGCAGGTACTGTTTCAATTAATTGACATGTTCCTGTTGCATCATCTGTGATCGTGATATTAAGGTCACCGGCTGAAATGAGAAAGCCTGAAAAAGTTGTTTCTGTACCATAGGGAATTCCAGATTGTATTACATCTCCACTAACACTGTAGGTTGCCCCTAAATAGGATCCGGTTGGGTTTAATTTAAAAGAAAAAGTATCATCAGTTTCATCGCTTAAAGTTGTCAGGTTATCACAAAAAATAGCGGTTAATCCAGAGCTTTCCAAGTTACAGTCTGAAGAACAAGTCGCCGGAGCGTTTACTGGGAAGGGTCCAAAAGAACATTCTGTGGAGATGTCAGTTATGGTAATACTTAGATCTCCATCTGAAATATTATAAGGTCCGAATGTAGTCGCTGATCCGTAGCTGCCAGATGCACCACCATCAATAGTGTAACTGGCACCCAAGTCGGTTCCGATTGGGTTTAAATCAAAAGTGAAGGTGTCATCTTCAGGATTCGCAGGTGTACCGTTATTATTACATTGAATATTTGTTAACCCTTGATCAGTTATGTTACAAGGAGGTGTCGAACAAGGGGCTGGAGCGGGAACTATTTCAACGAACGTACAGGATCCATCATCAACATCTGTTATGGTGATGTTTAGATTTCCTCCTGAAATTGGATAGGGTCCGAAATTTGTGACACCGTATGAAATTCCCGATTGGGTCACATCTCCAGTAATATTATATGTAGCGCCCAGATTGGTTCCGGTTGGGTTTAAATCAAAAGTGAAGGTATCATCTCCAGGAATCGAAGGCGTACCGTTATGATAACATTGAATATTTGTTAAGCCTGCATCTGAAAGGTTACAAGTTGCAGCTAAAGTATAGGTAATGATCATTTGACCATTTGCTCCGGCACCACCAGTTGCACTCCTGTCAGCACCACCACCACCACCACCACCAGGGGGAGATCCATTCGAACCGGAAGTTGCATTTCCACCGGCACCACCAGCACCACCATTTGCTCCATCTCCACCAGCACCACCTTGAGAACCAGAACCGGCAACTCCATTACCTCCAGAAATAGTAGTATCATCTCCAATTGGAGAATTACCTCCTGCGCCGGGAGTACCATCAGACAGACCACCACCACCACCATCGGCAAATACGGTTGATGCATTTATAAACCAGGTATTTCCTCCTGCAGTACCGTCAACATTCGCTGCTGCAGCGGGTGCTCCTTGTCCAATCTGGACGTCATAAGTTCCCGGACTAAAACCATTTATGGATCTGCTATAAGCTCCACCACCACCACCACCAGAGGCTGCATTTTTTCTTGATCCACCACCACTACCACCAGCACCCCAGACTTCAACAATAATGTTGGTAGCACCAGCGGGAATTGTTACTTGAGTGGTCGCAGGATCTGTGATCGGAATAGTCTGCTGACTATAGGAACTTTGAAATGAAAATAGAAATATCAGGACTATGACAGAAAATATTACAGATTTCAATATGTTGTTTTGTCTTTTTTTCATATCGCTAATCCTTTAATATAAGTTTCGCATTCCCTGCAAAATTATTTGACTCTACATTAACTATATAAATTCCTTTTGTAAAATAATTTAAATGTATTTCTTTATAAATACTGCCTTCGTATGAAACTGCAAAGATTGGATTAAAAACTTCAGTATAAATTGTTTGTCCTTGTGCGCTCGTGATGGCAATGCTAATATCAGAGACTATTGGATTTGGAGGAGTTATTTTTATTGTAAATGCACCATTTGAAGGGTTTGGATAAAAAGCAATGGATTTATCTTTAAAATTATCATCAAAGGAAAGAACATTTCCTATTACTTCGATCGTTTCTGTAAACTCTGAAGTTCCACATTTATCATTAGTCGCCGTATAGACCACTGAATAATATCCAGAACTATCATAGGTGTGGGTCGGGCTTTCTTCAGTAGAAATATTACCATCTCCAAAATCCCAATAATGTGAGTCTGCATTTAGAGAGTTATTGATAAAGTGCACGTCATAATTTGTGACTTCATAAGAATAATCTGCTGTTGCCATTGGATACACCGTTGCCGAACCTGAAACAGTTCCCATTGTACCTTCAGAATCATAAAAACTTACCAATTCGTAGACTCCTTCAGATGATGGTGCTAGCAGATAAGGGTTATTTGAAGTGGTTATTTCTGCAGGGTTTAAACCATCAATGGTATAGGTAAAGGTCCAAGGAAGAGGTCCTGTAAAATAAATTTGAATTCCGTCAGATTCATTTGCGCAAATCGATGTAGTTTCAATAGTGGCATTGGGCAAAGTATAATATAAAACCTCAAAATATCCTTGCCAATCCATATTCGAGCAATTTTGATCTGAAATGTTTAAGACTTCATATACCCCCTTTTCAGAAACTGGTAAGATATAAGGATTTGCATTGGTTGTAATTGTAAACTCTTCAACTATGTCAGATCCATGTGAGTATGTGAAGGTGTAAGGTGCAGTTCCGGTAAATGCAATTGAAATGTATGCAAATTCCCCTGGGTTAATTAAGACATTATCCGCTTCATTGGTAATTGTTGCTGTTGGTAATGAATTTACTGTAACATTAGTGTTTTCTGTAAGATTGATTCCGGAACATCCTGCATCGGTAAGCGATATGATTTCATAGCTTCCAGATTGTTCTGCTGGAATCGAATACAAACTTTCGGATGTCGTAATTTCAACAGGGTTTAATCCGTCGATAGTGTAGGTAAAAGTCCAAGGTGCTAATCCTGTAAATTGCACATCGACTCCTGTTTCAACAGGGCTGCATATTGATATTTCCGGTGCTAAAAATGTCGCAGTGGGGAGCTCTTCTACCTTTATGTTCGTTGCTCCGGTAAAACAGGTACCTGCAATACCATCCTTATCCACAAGTGATGATACCTCATAAAGTCCTGCATCAGAAACGGAAAGATTATAAACAGGTTGATCTGTTGAAATTTCAACAGGATTTATTCCATCAACAGTATAGTTGAATGTCCAAGGCCCGTTTCCGGTAAGATTGATGGTGACGGTTGCTTCAGAATTAGCGCAAATAGTTTGATCGGTACTTGTAATTGTAGCTGTTGGTAAAACACTGCTGATTGAAAACACATCTAAGTTCCCTTTATTCATTGAAGAAACAATTGCCTCGTTATGGGAGGTAAAAACAATATCCATAGGTAAATTAAAATCACCCATGCTACCACCTTGCTGCCCAAACTGGGTGATATAATTTCCATTATCATCAAATACACTTACACGTCCCAGATAGGGATCAACTGCGTATATATTGCCACAGGCTCCAACAGTAATTCCCTGGATTCTATGAAAAAGGCCATTTTTTGTACCAAAACAACCAAAGTCGTTAATTAAATTTCCTTCAGTGTCAAAAATATAAATGGTCGTTAAAGGGCCCTTGGTTCCCCAGGACATAGATCCTCCTCCACAAGTTTGAACATCGTCACCAATACCCCCGTGTTCAGAAACAATGATGTGATTGTTTTGTTTGTCAAATGCAATTCCGGTTGGAAAAGTAAATGTACTATAAGTAAACTCATTGACCACCTCACCGGAAACATTCAGGCCAACCACCTTTTTTTGCTGGCTGTCAATTACATAGAGAATGTTGTCCAATCCAAATACCATGGAAGCAGGAAAACTTAATCCTGTGTGAAATTCTGCTTTGGATCCATTGGAAGCTATTGTGTAGATCGCACCTGTTGTTTGATCTCCTACATATAATTGATCTTTATCATTAATAGCTAAAGATAATGGTACTAATTCAGTGTTAATTGTACCCAAAGAATTTCCTTGAACATCATATTTAACAATATTCTTTTTTCTCGCATCAATAACATAAATGTCATCATTAGAGTCAATCGCCATTCTTCCTGGTGCATTCAGTCCATCACTTATCAAGTTTGTTGAACTAAAGTCACCGGTTGTATACTGTGCATTCAAATGAACCATACATATAAAAAATAATGTATAAGACAGTATTTTTTTTAGAGACAACAACATTTGGTATAATTATAGATATTATACAAAGGTAACTTGAGTTACATTATTAGACTATGACAAATATCAGGTGTAATTTGGCTCCTAAAAAGCTTAAAATAAAAGAAAAAACTCTGGTTAAATTTTTAAAAAAATGTGACTAAAAAATAGCTGTATGGCCTTTTATCTGGCACTTGTCTATCCCTGAATTTTGAGCCTGTATCTACAGAAGGCAAATTGGTAATAAAACATTTTAATTGATTATCTTCGCAGACCAATTTTATCTCAAAAATTAAAATGAAAAAAATTACTACGATTTTATTTTCCACCCGCCTTACAGGTATCTTGTTTTTGATTTTTGCAGCTGCTATGGCTATCTCCACATTTATCGAGAATGACTATGGTACCCAAACCGCAAAAGCCCTTGTATACAATGCATGGTGGTTTGAACTTGTCATGTTGCTGCTTATGGTAAATTTTATAGGGAACATCAAAAAGTACGATCTTTTAAAACGGAGCAAATTGCCTGTATTGATGTTTCACCTGGCCTTTGTGGTTATTATTCTTGGTGCTGGCATAACCCGGTACGTAAGTTATGAGGGTGTCATGCCCATTTACGAGGGTGAAACCACCAATAAGATGCTGTCTGAGAAGACCTTTGTAGATATGCATATAGACGATGGCAATGAACAAAAGAAGCCTATATACAAACATTATCTATTTGCTTCTACCTATGGCAACAGCAGTAATTTTATGTACAATACCTCAAAATTCCTGAACTGGTTAAGAGGTGGTAATGATTTTTCTATCAAGACTGATTTTAAGGGAGACCCGATTGAGATCAATTATGTCAATTATATCCCGAATGCCTATGAAGAGTTTCAGCCCAATGAAGAGGGTGAAAACTATTTAAAAATTGTTGAGTCTGGCGGGGGAGGAAGGCACGAACATTATATCAAAGCCGGACAGACCATAAACATGCACAATGCCTTGTTCTCGTTTGAGAACCCAACAGAAGGCGCAACGAATATTTTTACAGAAAATGACACCTTAAGGATTCAAACCCCGAATGAAGGCGAATATATGATCATGGCAAGCCAGACCCAGGGGAAAGTGGTCAAGGATTCGGTACAGGTCTTTAACCTGAGGTCTCTTTATCAGTTAAGCGGAAACCAGTTTGTTATTCCCGAGCCTCCTGTTAAGGGAAAAATGACATTAGTTTCAGGAAATAAAGATGAACACCCCAGGGATATGCTTGAAGTAGAGGTAGTTACGAAAAACACAAAGCAAAACATTCAATTGTTTGGAGGTGCCTTACAGATTTCGGCCCCGAAAGTGTTTTCTCAAGATGGATTGAATTTTAGGCTCAAATATGGTTCAAAACAATTTCAGTTACCATTTTCAATAAAATTGAGGGATTTTCAATTGGAACGCTATCCCGGATCCATGAGCCCCAAATCATATGCAAGCGAGATTACAGTAATTGACGGGGAAGAGGAATTTGATTTTAGAATCTTTATGAACCATGTTCTTGACCATAAGGGCTACCGGTTTTTCCAATCGAGCTATAACGATCAGGGAGAAATAGAACAGACCTTTTTATCGGTTAATTACGACCAGGTCGGAACCTGGACCTCTTACCTGGGTTATTTCCTTTTGTTCTTTGGACTGATCTGGATCGTTTTTGATAAGAACACAAGATTTGCGTTTCTTAGAAAAAATTTGAATAAAGTAAAGAAAAAGAAAGCCAATTTGGTCTCCGTTTTACTGCTTGTTACCGGATTGTCATACGGGCAATCTGATCATGCATCTCATGCTTCGCACGATCAACAATATAAAACGATAGATTCTGTTATAGCAGCGCAAACGGCTAGCAAGTCACATGCCAGAGAATTTGGAAAGCTGGTGATTCAGGATGCAGGTGGGAGAATGAAACCTGTGAACACCTTTGCTTCAGAACTGTTGCGGAAAGTGAGTAAAAAGGATTCTTATAAAGATATGGATGCGAACCAGGTAGTGGTGTCTATGCTGACCAACCCAAGAGCCTGGTATTTTGTGCCTTTTATATATATTAAAAGAGAAAATACCAAGGTACGTGACCTGATTGGAATTCCACATGATCAAAAATACGCCCGATTCTCTGACCTGTTTAGCGAAAAAGGAGAGTATAAGCTTACCGACGAGGTAGCCAAGGCACATAAGAAAAAGATCAAGGATAAATACGAAGAGAGTGTCTTAAATATAGACGGACGCGCCAACTTACTGTTTGGGGCCCTGGGAGGTACTATATTTAAATTTTTTCCGCTACCTGAAGACAAAAACAACAAATGGTTCTCCTTTGTTGAAGTAAGGAATGCTGGTTTTAAAGGTGAGGATTCCTTATATGTGAGTAATATACTTCCTTTATACAGTCGTGAAGTTGTAGCGGCTGCACAATCAACGGATTATTCGACAGCAGAGGAATATTTGGAAAGCATGCACAAATTCCAGAGAAAATACGGCGCCGAAGTTGTACCGTCTGAACGAAAAGTAGAACTGGAATTATTCTATAACGAATACGATATTTTTAAATCGTTGTTTACCTATTATATGTTTGCCAGTTTACTGATGTTTATAGTGGTGATCATCAATATTTTCAACGATAAGAAGCTCATACGTACCCTGATCAAGATTTGTATGGGGATCATCCTTTTACTGTTTGCCTACCATACCGTTGGTTTGGGTATCAGGTGGTATATTTCTGGGCATGCTCCCTGGAGCAATGGCTATGAATCCATGATCTATGTATCTTGGGCCACCATGCTGTTCGGTATTATTTTTGGAAAAAGATCTCCTCTTACTTTGGCAGCAACTACTTTTGTAACCTCAATGCTGCTTATGGTTGCACATTGGAATTGGATGGATCCTTCTATAGGAAACCTGGTGCCGGTTCTTGATTCTTACTGGCTGATGGTGCACGTAGCGATCATCGTGGCAAGTTACGGGCCGTTTACCATTGGAATGGTACTTGGTATGTTATCGCTTATCCTTTATATTTTTACCAATAAAAAGAATAAAAAGAAAATGAACCTGGCGATCAACGAGATCACTACCATCAATGAAATGTCTTTGACCATTGGTTTGATCATGTTGACCATTGGTAATTTTCTGGGCGGTATCTGGGCCAATGAGAGCTGGGGAAGATATTGGGGATGGGACCCGAAAGAAACATGGGCCCTGATCAGTATCATTATTTATTCATTTGTGTTACACATGAGACTTATCCCGGGTTTAAAAAGCAAATACACTTTTAACCTGATGTCCGTTTTTGCCTTCGCTTCGATCCTGATGACTTATTTGGGGGTTAACCATTTGCTTTCAGGTTTGCATTCGTATGCAGCAGGAGAATCAGCAGCTGTCCCGAACCAGATTTGGGGATGGTTGGGTGTATCAGTAATTTTGAGTATATTGGCTTACTTTAAGTTTAAGAAATTTTACAAAAAGAAAAATAAAAAATAATGATGAAGCAAATCATTTTGTCGATATTTCTTTTAGTGGTGTTGATGGCAAGTTGCAAAAATGAGAAATCAGACGTTGCTCAAACAAAAGCTACAATGGAAGAAACTAAAGATCAGGCAGTAGAAAATATATACCAATTTGAGGTGACCGATTTGTACGGAGATCCGTTTGATTTTTCAAACCTGAAAGGGAAAAAGGTCATGGTGGTCAATACCGCTTCTGAATGTGGATTAACGCCTCAATATGAGCATTTGCAGAAATTATATGACACTTATAAGGACAAAAATTTTGTGATTGTTGGATTTCCTGCCAATAACTTTGGCGGTCAGGAACCTGGATCAGATGCGCAAATTGCTTCTTTTTGCAAGGAGAATTACGGAGTTACTTTTCCGATGATGTCAAAGATCTCTGTGAAAGGAGGGGATATGCATGAGGTATACCACTTTTTAACCGAAAAAGAGAAGAACGGCCTTCAGGATTCTGAAGTAGCCTGGAATTTTCAAAAATATTTAATCAATGAGCAGGGTGAACTTGAGATGGTTGTTGAACCCAAAACCCTGCCTACAGACCCTTCGATCGTCAACTGGATCGAAACCAACTAATACAGTAATTTCAATTTCCCCAATGTTAAACACCTTCAATTTGTTGAAGGTGTTTTTTTATGCACATTACTTGTACAATACCAATAAACATTTTAGTTTCGTATGACTGCCAGAAGCGATGTTTCCTGAGATTTCAAGGGCATATGCTTTAGCGTCATCATTGAGCCAGATTAGAATTCATGCGTAAAATCAACGATTATTAATTTTATAAATGTCATATTGCCCATACCGCTTCAGAAACTGTTTACCTATCGTATTACAGCTGCGGAAGCTGACTTTATCAAGGTAGGTACTCGCGTGGCGGTTCCTTTTGGAAAGTCCAAGATCTATACCGCTATTGTTTATGAAAAGCATTCTGAAGAGCCCAAGGCCTATGAGGCCAAGGAGATCTTTCAAATTCTTGATGATGCACCAATCATTACACAGATTCAATTACAACAATGGCAATGGATCGCTTCTTATTATATGTGTTCTCTTGGCGATGTATTAAGAGCTGCCCTTCCAAAAGCTTTTTTATTGGAGAGCGAGACCCTGGTGCTCAAGAATAATTCTTTTGAAGACGTATCCATCTTAACAGATGATGAATACCTTATTTGGGAGGCTTTGGAGCAGCAATCAAAATTAAAAATCCATGACATTGCAAAGATACTCGACAGAAAGGGCATACTGTCGGTTATAAACGGGCTTCTTTCGAAAGATGCCGTTGATGTTAAGGAAGAGATCTACGAGCAATATAAACCTAAATTTGTCAAGTATCTTCAGTTGCATGATTCATACACAACAGATGAGCGTTTGCATCAGCTTTTGGATGACCTGAGCCGGGCGCCAAAACAAAGGGAGGTAATGCTTGGTTTTTTTCAATTAAAAAGCGGTTCAGAAGAACCGGTTTTGATGCAGGAGTTGATCAGGAAAAGCAATAGCAGCACTGCTATTATAAAGGCCCTGGTTGAGAAAAAGGTATTTGATATTATAAAAGTAAGAGAAGACAGGGTTTCATTTCAAACGGATATAAAGCCTATTCACGAATTGAATGCACCCCAATTAGTTGCTTTTAAAGAAATTAAGGGAGTCTTTGATCAAAAAGAAGTGTGTCTTCTGCACGGTATTACATCAAGTGGAAAGACAGAGATATATACCCACCTGATTTCCGAAACGCTTGCGCAGGGAAAGCAAGTGCTTTATTTGTTGCCGGAGATCGCTTTGACCACGCATATCATCAGCAGGCTGGAACATTTTTTCGGAGATAAAATCTCGGTCTTTCATTCAAGATACTCAGTGGATGAAAGAGTTGAGGTTTGGAACAATTTACTCGTCAAATCTGATAAGGCACAGATCGTTTTGGGCGCTCGTTCTTCAGTTTTGCTGCCCTTTAGCAATTTGGGCTTGGTGATTGTTGATGAGGAGCATGAAACCTCCTATAAACAGTTTGAACCCAGCCCCAGGTATCACGCGCGTGATACTGCTGTGATGCTGGGACATCTGCATGGAGCTAAAGTGCTGCTGGGAAGTGCCACGCCTTCTGTTGAAACATATTATAATGCCAAACAAGGAAAATACGGTTATATAAAACTCGACACACGCTTTGGAAATGTCATGCTGCCTGAAATCGAATTGGTGGATATCAAAGAGAAGCACAGGAAAAAAAGAATGAAAGGCCATTTTTCGGACCGCTTGTTTTTGTTGATAGAACAAGCCCTGGGTGAAAAGGAGCAGGTTATCCTTTTTCAGAACAGAAGGGGCTTTTCACCTGTTGTAGAATGCAGCACCTGCGGGGTGGCACCCCAGTGCCCTAATTGTGATGTAAGTCTTACCTATCACAAATTCAACAATGAACTACGTTGCCATTATTGCGGCCACCAACAACCTCTGCCAAAGACCTGCCCGGCCTGTGAGAATCCAACCCTGGATACCAAGGGTTTTGGTACCGAGCAGATAGAACTGGAGCTAAAGGAGTTGTTTCCGGAGGCGAAAATTGCGAGAATGGATCTTGACACCACCAGGGGAAAATACGGTTACCAGAAGCTCCTGCGATCTTTTCATGATCAGGAGATCGATATTTTAGTGGGAACACAAATGCTAACCAAGGGCCTGGATTTTAAAAACGTCAGCCTTGTGGGGGTCTTGAATGCAGACAATCTTTTGAATTTTCCTGATTTCAGGGCGCATGAGCGCACTTATCAATTGATGGTACAGGTGTCGGGCAGGGCAGGGCGCGATCAGAAAAGGGGCAAGGTGGCCATTCAGAGTTTTAATCCTTATCATCAGATTCTTCAGCAGGTTACCACCCATGATTATGCGGCGATGTACCAAGATCAAATGAATGAAAGGCATCAGTTTAGTTATCCGCCATTTGTCAGGCTCGTACGTATCGTGTTAAAACACAAGGATTTTGTTAAAGTGGATACAGCAGCCGCCTGGATGGGGAAATCTCTGGTCAATAGTTTCGGAGATCAGGTTTTAGGCCCTACCAGCCCGTCCATCGGAAGGATCAGAAATAAATATATCAAAACAATACTGATAAAACTCCCGGCCAAGGTTTCCTTAAAACAATCGAAGGGTCAGATTCAAAGGATCAGAGATTCGTTTATGGCAATTCCCGACTTTAGGGCCGTACAGGTGATTGTTGATGTGGATTGTTATTGAGACAATGCTGCAATGCTACAATGCTGAAATGCTTGAAATCGAACCAGCCTGCCGGCAGGCAGGGATTCAGCGAAGCTAATGTGGGAATGTGAGAATTATTGAAAATCTCAAATCTCAAATCTCAAATCTGAAATCTCCAATCTGAAATCTCCAATCTGCAATGCTCTAATATTTTAGTGATTATTGCCATTCTTATTTTCCCATTCCTGCCGAAGGTCTGAGGATACCAGTCCGCTGCCGTCGTGTTTCCAGCCGGGTGGTTTGATAAAGTACTTCAATTTATTAGAGACGGTGGTTTTTGATTCAAGGGCATCTTTAAACATCAGGTACCACTCAATAAAGGCAATTTTTATCGGGTTATAGGTGTCTATATTCTTTACGAGCCCATAAATCGGTTTTTCGACTTCCGCTTCAAAGGTCCCAAACATTTTATCCCAGATAATCAGTATGCCGGCATGATTGCGGTCAAGGTACTGAGGATTGGTGGCATGATGTACCCTGTGATGTGAAGGCGTATTAAAAACGGTCTCAAACCATCCTGGCATTTTATCAATGAGTTCGGTATGGATCCAGTATTGGTATAACAGACTTATTGACATTTGGGCCAGTATCATCACCGGATGAAAGCCCAATACAGCCATGGGCAACCAGAATACAAATGACGTAAAACTGCCCGACCAGGTTTGTCTGAGTGCCGTACTTAAATTGTATCTTTTAGATGAATGATGCACTACATGCGAGGCCCAAAAAAACCTATTTTCATGACTGATCCTGTGAAACCAGTAATAACAAAAATCATCAGCAAGAAAAACCAGTATCCAGGCCCACCAGGTAAATGGTATTGTAAAAACCCTTATGTTCATATAGGCAAAGGTCAATACCGATAATACCAAAGCTTTAGCAAGCAATCCGATTAAAACATTTCCCAAACCCATTGTAATAGAAGCAGCAGCATCTTTAAAAGTATATGCAGCCATTTGCTTTTTACTGGTAATGATGATTTCGATAATCAAGGTCAGTATAAAAAACGGAATGGCATAATGTATGAGATTTGGTAAATCCGGTATGTTCAGGCTGTTATCCATCACTTTGTTAGGTCATCCAATTTTACAATAATTAAATTGAATAACAAAAAAACCATTTTTAATTTCTGAGGCGATCGGAGCTGAGGCGATCGCAAGTGATCGCCTCAGCTCCGATCGCCTCAGAAATGAGTGGGTGAAGCCCATAAATAAAAAAAAAGACCGGATTGACATGTCAATCCGGTCTTTTTTTTATCGTTTAAAGAGATTAGAAGATATATCTCAAACCAAGTTGCATTTGCCATCTGGAATCTATGCTGGAGTCATATCCAAAAGTCTTGGTAAGATTGCCATCATAAGAATAAGTTGGCACCTTGGTCACAGGATCTACTGAAACACCAAGTGGCTGCACTGAATTTGGTTGTTGAATAACACCCCAATCAGAATTTAGCATATTACCAAAATTTAAAATATCAATACTGAATTGAATGGTTTGTTTTTTATCACTGATAAAAAAGTTATAATCCTGTAATATTTTTAAATCTATTCTACTAACCCAGGGCGAAAATGCTCCATATCTTTCAGCATATTGACCTCTTCGGTTCTTTAAGTAATCATCTTGTGAAATAAAGGCGTCATATTTTGCTCCCATATCAGCTTGTATGAAATTCATATTTGAAACCTCAGACGAGGTAGGCACATAGATCAAATCGTTGACAGATGAAAAATCATTGTTGATGTCTCCTCCGTATGTGTAAGAAAACCTTCCGCCTTCTTTATATTCAAGGAAAGAAGAAATGGTGGTTGCCCATTTGTCATTTCCATAATTCCATTTTTTGCTGATCACACCAATGAATCTGTGCCTGCTACCATATTTAGAATAAGCCAGGTTATCATTGTTGACATTATTGATGGCAGGGTTAAAATTAAACGCATCCCCTGTAATTTCAGCTTCTATGGAGTTGACATCTTTGGAATCCAAATAGTTATAAGCACCACTTAAGAAAAAGTTATTTTTGAACTGCTTTTGTAATTTCAATGAGGCATTGATAACCCTTCCTTTATCTGAATTGGTCAGCACATAGGCATTCCCGCGTTCTGTGCTACCCCATGGAGCTACCCAGGTTGAAACATCTCCATCTCCGTACACCGGTCTGTTGTCAACCCCGGACAAAGTAGCAGTAGGTTTGTTGAGTCCCCAGTTTTGAACGTGAATGGCATTCAAATCTTTGGTATAAGACAGGTCGGCCACAAGGGTCAGCCCGTTTTCAAACATATAATCCATACCCAGACTGCTTCTCCAAACTTGTGGCCATTCAAAGTCAGTATCAACAACCTGGTAAAAGAATTGATCTATCCCACTTACCTGATTTCCTAACCAAACAAATGGAAGCCTTCCTGTAAATATCCCTGTACCACCTCGCAATTTAAAGGTATTGTCCCCATTAACATCCCAGTTGAAACCAACTCTGGGTGAGAACAGAATTTTATCGCTAGGCATTTTTGTAGAATCAAAAAGCGTTTTTTCTCCCGTCACAGGGTCAAAATATTCGATACTTGGGTTGTAAAATTCTGAATTTTCAGTGTCGATGAATTTTTGAGTCAGTTCTGACGTATTAAAATAAAGTGGTTTGTCGAATCGTATTCCAAGTGTTAGAGTAAAGTCGTCGTTTACACTCCATTCATCCTGACCGTAAAAGGCAAACTGACCGAAGTTCATTTCGGCTAAATTCCATCCCCCGTCTACTCCGTCTTCCAAACTTCCTTTTGCATCATATGTAGCTACGGCATTGTTCAACGCTTCTTGATAATTATTGGCATCAAAGTCATTAATGTCAACGCTTCCAAACACATCAAATCCATATCCTTTTAAGTTAAAGGAATTTTTAAACATAAATTTTTCAAAAGTTATTCCTACCGTGAAAACGTGGTTGTTTTTTACGTATGTCAGGTTATCAGTCAATTGAAAAACCCTTTGATCCAAACGGTTGTTGATTGAAAAAGGCTCATGACCGGCAATGATATAAGGTGATCCATCTTTTGTTATGTTGATTACCGGAGCAGGTGAAGAAAAAGGATCACGATAGTCATCAAAATAAGTATACCCCATTTGGAACTTATTGGAGATGTTGTCGGTAAAATTTGAATTCAGTTCAACTAAAAATGATTGGATATTGTTATTAATGGTGTATCCCGAATTTTCAAACTGCATGGTATTGAAGTCCGGTCCTCTTCTGTTGATCGCAGTTGGGTGAGCCGGTTTATCTTTTGAGGCGTTTAAAAAGTTGTAAATAAAAGCAAGCCTGTGGTTGTCATTGATGTTCCAATCGAATTTGACAATTCCCTTTGTTGATCCTGAATTGTGTATGAAGCCTTCATATGACCCTGTATCGTAACCAATACCTGATAAACTATTTTGGACATCAATCAGGTCCTGTTCAATGACTCTTGATTCATTTACGGCACCCGTACCCCTGAAGGGCAACCAATTTTGTCCCAGGTCTGTTCTTTCATCTTTTTCAAAATTGGCAAAGAAAAATAATTTGTTTTTTACAAGTGGGCCGCCGATGCTGAAACCGTATTGTTTTTGCTCCAGTTTAGGTGTAGCGATTTTGTCGCCTTTTACCCTGCTACCTGTCATGTTTTCGTTACGGTAGAAACCATATGCAGTTCCGTGAAATTCATTCGTTCCACTTTTGGTAACGGCATTTACAGATGCTCCGGTAAATCCGGATAAAGTAACGTTATAAGGCGCAATTGAAACTGAAATCTGATCGATGGCATCCAAAGAAATCGGAGTTGCATCTGTTTGACCTCCAGGCGTTGCAGCATCCAAACCAAAGGGGTTATTAAAAATTGAGCCATCCAGTGAAAAGTTATTGAACTGGTCGTTTCGGCCACCAAATGAATCTCCGCTTGCCGAGGGCTCTAAACGAGTAAAATCTTTCGTACTTCTTGAAATAGTAGGAAGGGTGGTTAGTTCTTTCCTGCCAACACTTGTTTCTGCACCTGTTCTTCCTTTACTGAATGTATTGTCAGAAGAGGTAGTTATTATTACTTCCTGCAGCTCCTGAGTATCTTGTTGCAAGGTGCTTACAAAATCATATGATGCCCCTAAAGTTAAGAAGACCCCAGTTAATTCTTCCGTTTTATAACCCACATAGCTTATGGTAATCGTGTAAGGTCCTCCTACGCGCATATTTCGAATGTCGACGTTCCCGTCAAAATTCGTTGTGCTCCCGTATTTGGTCCCGGTTGGCGTATGAATGGCGACTACCGTGGCAGCCGGAAGTGCTGCATTTGTGTCGTCATAAACAACACCCGATATAGAAGATGTTGTTATCTGTGCATGTCCTGCCAGGGTCAGCATAAAGATCAATAAAAGAGTAAAATAGGAATTTTTTTTCATGATTCTAATTTAATAAGTTTTACACCACGAATGTATATAAAAAAAGCCTGTTCCATAAAGAACAGGCTCATAATATTTACCAACCAATTGTTAATAAAAACTTCGTTAATTCTTTTCTGAAACCACTTCAAAAGGAAGTTCAACAATCACGTCTCTGTGCAATCTAACAGAGGCATTGTATTTTCCTAATCTCTTTACCAAACCTCCAGCAACAGTAATGAATTTCTTCTCAATTTCCTGACCTTCAGCGGCAAGTGCCTCAGCTATATTTGCATTGCTGATCGATCCGAATAATTTATCACCTTCACCAGTTTTGGCAGTAAGTTTCAATTCCATGGCTTTTAAAGCCTCAGCAGTTTTATTCGCTTCTTTAACTACGTTCTGCTCTTTATAAGCTCTTTGCTTTAATGTTTCAGCTAAAACCTTCTTAGCCGAAGCAGTAGCCAATACAGCTTGTCCTTGTGGGATCAGGAAGTTACGTCCATAACCATTCTTCACAGTTACAACATCATCTTTAAATCCTAAATTAGCTACGTCTTGTTTTAATATCAATTCCATACTATCCGGTTTATTATTTTAACATATCACCTACATATGGCATTAAAGCCAAATGACGCGCTCTTTTAATTGCCTGAGAAACTTTACGTTGGTATTTCAACGAAGTCCCGGTTAACCTACGAGGTAAAATTTTACCTTGTTCGTTCACTAAGTACATCAAAAAGTCAGCATCTTTATAATCAATATATTTGATACCGTTCTTCTTAAAACGACAGTACTTAACTTTTACCTTAGTATCTATCTCTAAAGGAGTAAGATATCTTATCTCTCCTTTACTTCCGCCTTTCGCTTGTTGTTCTAATGTTGCCATTATTTTTTAGCCTTACTTGGTTTAACTCTTTCTTTTCTTTTCTCCGCCCAGGCAGCCGCGTGCTTATCTAACTTTACAGTAAGATACCTCATGATGCTGTCATCTCTTCTAAATTCAAGTTCGTACGCAGAGATTTCTTCTCCGGGACATTTGAATTCGAATAAATGATAAAATCCGGTTTTTTTCTTTTGGATTGGATAGGCAAGTTTTTTCAAGCCCCAATCTTCTTTCCAAATCATTTCGGCACCTTTAGAAACCAAGTAGTCTTCAAACTTCTTTACTGTTTCCTTTACCTGAGTATCAGATAAAACGGGATTCAAAATGAAAACAGTTTCGTAATGATTCATATTTATACTATTAATTGTTAATTTTTAAGCGTGCAAATATACAATATTATTTTTGTTTTTGATTACTTTTGCATCTTTAAAATAATTAATCCATTCTCAGGAACAGAGGGTTGATTTATAGTTGACAGATAAGATGAAATATACGAAACTTACCAAAGAACAGTTTGAGGAACTCAATGAAGAATTTGCTGTTTTTCTCGCTGCTCAAAGTATTGACGTGAAAGAATGGACCAGGATCAAAAAAGAAAAACCTGAACTGGCAGACAAGGAAATGGAAGTTTTTAGTGATTTTGTCTGGGAAAAAGTAATCGATAAAGCGAATTATCTTGAGCATTTTTCTAAAGACGCATTAAACCTTTTTAAATGTGGCAAAGAAAATATACAGCGTATCGTTGTGAAGGTAAAGAAAGAAGGGATCAATCTTTTGGAATCAAAGGATTTTGAATGGTTGATTGACAATTCAAAGGATCCTCGGATTGAATACCTCAAAGGCGAAAAAAAGTATAGCCAGGAGCGCAATACAGAAATCTTTGACCTGATTCAAAAAGGGAGTGTGGTTTCTGACGGCAAATTGTTTGAGGCCATTTTTAAAATGCTGGTCGCCTGATCAGAAGGGTAATAATTCTATAAATTTTTCCATCCCGCTTACTGCTTTTTCTTCGATTATGGTTAGGTTTTCAAGAGCAGATGCATGAATCGCGGGTTTGGGGTCAATAAAAAAGACAGGAGTCGTATCAGTAATATAATGGATCAGGCTGGCTGCCGGGTATACCTGCATGGAGGTTCCAATGATCAGCAGCAGGTCGGCTGACGCGGTAATCTCGATGGCCTTGTCTAACATCGGGACGGCTTCCCCAAACCAAACAATATGAGGCCTCAATTGACTTCCTGATTCGCAAAGATCTCCATGCAACAAGTCTTTTTCCCATTGATATACCAGCTGCTCATTTTGTGTACTCCTTACCTTAAGCAGCTCACCATGTAAATGAAGCACGTGAGTACTTCCGGCTCTTTCGTGAAGATCATCTATGTTTTGGGTCACAATACTGACTTCATATGACTTTTCGAGTTCTGCAATTAATTCATGGGCTTTGTTGGGTTTTACCTGGGATAATTGCCTGCGTCTTTGATTGTAAAAATCAAGTACCAGTTCCTTGTTTTTATGCCATCCCTCCGGTGATGCAACCGACATGACATCATGCCCTTCCCAAAGGCCGCCGGCATCCCTGAAAGTTTTGATGCCGCTTTCGGCACTCATGCCTGCCCCGGTAAGTACAACAATTTTTTTCATCGCTTATTTGGCCCTGTATTTGGCACTGATCTCAAATATATGATTCATGATGTTTTTATCTTCTTCAGTAAAATCTTCATGCTTCCTGTCCATCACTAATTCAGTTGTTTCGTATGCCTTCTTTAAACTATAGGTTATGAAACCCGCTGCACCGCCCCAGGAGAATGAAGGAATGAAATTTCGAGGGAAATTACTTCCGTAAATATTTGCACTTACACCTATCACGGTGCCCGTGTTGAACATCGTGTTGATCCCACATTTAGAATGGTCACCCATAATCAATCCGCAAAATTGCAGACCGGAATCCACAAATTTTTCTGATGAATACTCCCAGATTTTTACATTGGCATAGTTGTTCTTAAGGTTTGAATTATTGGTGTCAGCTCCAATATTACACCACTCACCAATTACTGCATTTCCCAGATACCCATCATGACCTTTGCTGCAATATCCCGAAAGAATCGCATTGTTCACCTCACCTCCAATTTTGCTTTTCGGGCCCAATGTTGTTGGGCCGTAAACTTTAGTACCCATTTTAACGACTGAATGTTCCCCCATTGCAAAGGGCCCCCTGATCATGGCACCTTCCTGAACTTCTGCATGTTTACCGATATAGATAGCTCCGTTTTTTGCGTTTAAAACCCCAATTTCTATATCGACATCTTCTTCTAAAAATATACGATCCTTGTTGATACAGTGAACGGTATCTGGTATAGGGGCAGAGACCCTGTCTTTGGTTATTAAATCGAAATCTTCTTCCAGGGCCACTCCGTTATTCGTAAAAAGGTCCCAATTATGTTTGATCTGGATTAAAGGCTGGTCAAATTCAAGGAGTTTATAACTATCAAAGTCTACTTCTTGCTGTTCTCTGGCATAAAAAGCAATCAATTCACCTTCTTTAAATACCGCCTCATTTGGTTTGATTTCTTTGATCAGCTCAACGAGTTCTTTATTTGGCAAAACCGATCCGTTGATCATGACATTTTCCTCCATTTCAACCATAGGGAATTTGTTAGCCAGATAATCTTCGGTTACAGTGGTAGTTGTAGAGCCTAGATATTTTTCCCATTTTTCCCTGATGGTCAGTATACCTATTCTCAGATCAGCTACAGGTTTTGTATAGGTGAGGGGAAGCAAATTATCCCTGTATGCACCATCAAATAAAATATAATTCATCAGTCAATTTTTTGAGCAAATATAAGTTTTTTCACTTTATGCCTCTTGTTTATAAAGTCACAACAATAACGTTGAAAATATTATGCTTATTTTGGATGAAATAAAAAAATAAGTGAACATCAATTTAAAGCAAGGACAATGGATTGGATTTGTATATGCTGCATTAGCAACAATCATCTGGTCAGGAAATTTTTTGATCGCCCGCGGACTCAATGATAAAATACCCCCGGTGAGCCTGGCTTTTTGGAGATGGACGGTAGCGACCATAGTTGTTTTTCCGATAATTATCAAATCTGTGTATACTCAAAGAAAGTTGCTCAGGCAGCATGCGGGATATTTAGTGGTCACTTCAATTTTAGGGGTTTCGGTCTTTAATACGCTGATTTATATAGCGGGTCAGACAACTTCTGCTTTAAACCTCTCGTTAATTTCCATAACATTTCCTGTTTTCACCATAATACTGGCCAGGATATTTTTAAAGGAGCCAATTACCGTATCAAAAACAGGAGGTGTTATGGTGATCATTTTTGGCGTGATCCTGCTGGTTTCTAAAGGAAATCTAAATTCATTGTTTAGCATGTCATTCGCCATCGGTGATGTTTGGATGCTGCTTGCCTCCCTCATATTTGCCATTTACAGCCTTTTGGTCAAATCAAGGCCCCTGGAAATAAGGCCGCAAAGTTTTTTGGGAAGCACTTTTCTCATCGGATTGATCTTTCTCTCTCCTTTCTATTTGTTTAGCTTAAATGGATCAGATTCGGGTTTATATGATCAGGTTACGATATATTCAATTCTGTACATAGGGATTTTTGCATCTGTAGTGGCCTATTTTTTATGGAACCGATCCGTAGATCTTTTAGGGCCCTCAAAAGCGAGTATGATATATTATACCATTCCGATATTCAGCGGTATTCTTGCTTATATTTTCTTGAACGAAAAAATAATGCCCGTTCATTTGATCAGTGGCTTGTTGATTTTATCAGGGATATTTATTGCCAACAGAAAGGCTGCGGGCTAAGGGATAGAAACAGCATAAAAAATGCCCCTCAGAATATGAGGGGCATTTACTATTTGAAATATGCTTCGGTTTACTTGCTTAAATACATCTTTCTTCTTGAGTACAATTCATAGAACTCATCGTCTTTTAGACTTTCGATAAAAAGAATGCTTTCGCCGGTAGATTTCATTTCAGGGCCCAGGTTTTTGTTTACGTTAGGGAATTTATTGAATGAAAACACGGGTTGTTTGATGGCGAAACCTTCCAACTGAGGATTAAAATCAAAATCCGTTACCTTGTTTTCTCCCAGCATAACCTTTGTGGCAAAGTTGACATAAGGTTCGTTATAGGCCTTTGAAATAAATGGTACCGTTCTCGATGCTCTTGGATTTGCTTCAATGATATAGACGATATCGTCTTTTATGGCAAACTGAATATTGATCAGCCCTTTGGTTTCAAGCGCCAAGGCGATCTTTTTAGTGTGGTCCTTAATCTGCTGCATCACAAATTCTCCCAGATTAAAAGGAGGCAAAGTCGCATTTGAATCCCCTGAGTGCACCCCGCAAGGTTCAATATGCTCCATAATACCAATGATATAAACGTTTTCTCCGTCACAAATGGCATCCGCTTCGGCTTCAATCGCCCCGTCAAGATAATGATCGAGCAACAGCACATTGTTCGGGATCTTTCTCAGGATGTCAATCACGTGATTTTCAAGATCATCCTTGTTGATAACGATCTTCATGCCCTGTCCTCCTAAAACATAACTTGGTCTTACCAGTATAGGAAAGTCAAGTTCATCTGCAATTGCAGCAGCTTCATCAGCGGAGGTTGCGGTTCCAAACCTTGGAAAAGGTATTTCTAATTTGGTCAATAGTTCTGAGAAATGCCCTCTGTCTTCGGCGAGATCGAGTGCCTCAAAACTGGTCCCGATGATTTTAACCCCATATTTACTTAGCTTTTCAGCCAATTTAAGGGCAGTTTGCCCTCCGAGCTGAACGATGACGCCCTCAGGTTTTTCCAGTTGAATGATATCCCATATATGCTCCCAGAATACAGGTTCAAAATACAGTTTGTCCGCAATATCGAAGTCGGTAGAAACAGTCTCGGGGTTGCAGTTGATCATGATCGTTTCATAGCCACATTCTTTTGCAGCCAAAACCCCGTGCACACAGCAATAATCAAACTCAATACCCTGACCAATCCTGTTGGGTCCGGACCCTAAAACAACAACCTTTTTTTTATCACTCACGACGCTTTCGTTTTCGGAATACGCTTTTCCGTCAACGATCATATTGCTTTCAAAAGTAGAGTAGTAGTAAGGTGTTTCGGCTTTAAATTCAGCGGCACAGGTATCAACCAATTTATAAACCCTGTTGATATTCAGTTCCCTGCGTTTTTTATGCACCTCGCTTTCCCAACAACCAATCATATGGGCAATCTGTCTGTCTGCAAAGCCTTTCTGCTTGGCTTCAAGCAGTAATTCCTTTGGAAGTGCTTCCAGAGAATTGTAGGAGGTTATTTCATTTTCAAGAAAATACAGGCCTTCATATTGTTTCAGGAACCACATGTCAATTTTTGTGATCTCGTGGATTCTCTTCAGGGGAATTCCCATTTGTATGGCATCATAAATCACAAAAACCCTGTCCCAGCTTGCATTTTGCAATTTTGAAATGATGGTGGCATAATCTTTTACTCCCTTGCCATCGGCTCCTATTCCGTTGCGGCTGACCTCCAAAGACTGGCATGCTTTGTGGAGTGCTTCCTGAAAGCATCTGCCTATGCCCATTACTTCCCCGACTGATTTCATCTGAAGGCCCAGCGTTCTGTCTGAACCTTCAAATTTATCGAAGTTCCATCGCGGGATTTTTACGATTACATAGTCTAGTGTGGGTTCAAAAAGCGCAGAAGTTGTTTTTGTGATCTGGTTCTCCAATTCATCGAGGCTGTAGCCTATAGCAAGTTTTGAAGCTATTTTAGCAATAGGGTACCCTGTTGCTTTTGAGGCAAGAGCTGACGAGCGCGATACCCTGGGGTTGATCTCAATGGCGATGATATCTTCTTTTTCATCGGGACTCACAGCGAATTGAACATTACAGCCTCCTGCAAAATCTCCGATGGAACGCATCATGTGTATCGCCATATCACGCATCCTCTGGTAGGTGGTATCGCTTAAGGTCATGGCCGGTGCCACGGTAATGGAATCGCCGGTGTGGATACCCATCGGGTCCATATTTTCAATAGCACAGATAATAACTACATTGTCATTTTTATCGCGAAGCAATTCCAATTCATATTCTTTCCAGCCAATTAATGCTTTATCGATCATCACTTCGTGAATCGGTGAAATTTCGAGGCCACGGCTCAAAAGTTCATCAAAATCTTCCTTTTTATGCACAATAGAAGCGCCTGCGCCACCTAAGGTGTATGAGGCCCTGATCACGAGCGGGAAACCAAATTCCTGGGCTATTTCTTTTCCTTTTAGAAAAGAAGTCGCAGTTGCCTGAGGTGCCATGCCAATGCCTATTTTCAGCATGAGCTCGCGAAATTGTTCGCGATCTTCTGTAATGTTAATGGCATTGATGTCAACCCCGATAAGTTCGACCCCAAAATCTTCCCAAATTCCTTTTTCATCTGCCTCAATACACAAGTTCAATGCAGTTTGACCACCCATCGTGGGTAATACGGCATCGATATCGTGTTTTTTAAGAATCTCAATAATTGATTTTGTGGTTAAGGGCTTGAGGTAAATATGATCTGCCATTTGAGGATCAGTCATGATGGTGGCAGGATTGGAATTGATCAACACAACTTCGATGCCTTCTTCGCGTATTGATCTGATTGCCTGTGTGCCTGAGTAATCAAATTCACATGCCTGGCCTATGATAATTGGACCTGAACCTATAATTAAAATCGATTTTATGGAATTGTTTTTTGGCATTTTTTTTTATTTTTTTGAGTCAGCTAAAATATTGAAATATAATTAATTATCGGGTAAATTTTGATTTGTAAAAACTTAGGTATAAAAAAAGGTGTTACTAATTAAAGTAACACCTTTGGTATATATCTGTTTCAACATATTATTTTTTATGATCAAACTCTGATGAGACTGAAAGTTTAGCTCTTCCTTTTGCTCTTCTTCTCGCCAGGATTTTTCTTCCATTCACACTGGACATTCTTTCACGAAACCCGTGTTTGTTTTTTTTCTTTCTATTCGATGGCTGGAACGTTCTTTTCATTTCTAAATATCTTAATAATTGGGTACAGTCCTTTTTTCTCTAAAAGTCCGGCAAATATACAAAGGTTTTTAGTTCTGACAAGCGAGAAATAAAAAAAACAAAAAAACCCAAGACTTTTTAACAATTTAAAAGTGTATTTTTACTTAAAAATTAAGACTATGGATTATAGTAAACCAATGTTGAGGGACAATGCCCTAAAAGGTGAAGTAATTATTGTAACTGGTGGTGGCAGTGGATTGGGAAAAGCCATGACAACCTATTTCCTTCAACTTGGAGCCCATGTAGTGATCAGTTCGCGCAATATGGATAAGTTGTTAACAACTGCCAAGGAACTTGAAGAAAAAACAGGTGGGACAGTTCTTCCGGTATCCTGCGATGTGAGGCATTATGATGAGGTGGAAGCTATGCTGGCTGCTGCCCTTGAAAAATTTGGCAAGGTTGACGCCCTGGTCAATAATGCAGCAGGTAATTTTATCAGCCCCACTGAGCGTTTATCAGCGAATGCTTTTGACACCATAATAGATATCGTTTTAAAAGGCTCCAAAAACTGTACGCTGGCATTGGGCAAACACTGGATTGATATCAAACAAAAAAGATCCATGGTCCTCAATATTGTCACTACCTATGCCTGGACAGGCTCTGCCTATGTTGTTCCTTCCGCCACTGCGAAAGCTGGTGTTTTGGCCATGACCAGGTCTTTGGCTGTTGAATGGGCCAAATACGGTATAAGAACCAATGCCATTGCACCGGGTCCTTTTCCGACCAAAGGTGCCTGGGACAGGTTATTGCCGGGTGAGCTAAAGGATGAATTTGATATGAAAAAGAAAATTCCTTTGGGAAGGTTGGGCGAACATCAGGAACTCGCTAATTTGGCCGCTTACCTTTTATCTGATTTCTCTGCATTTGTTAATGGTGAAGTGATTACAATCGATGGTGGTGAATGGTTAAAGGGAGCAGGAGAATTTAATATGCTTGAAAAAATTCCTGAAGAAATGTGGGATATGCTTGAAATGATGATCCGAAGCAAAAAAAATAAATAAATACCTTCACTTTTATTCTGGACGGACTTCAGTTAATTCTTAACGTTTCAACCCCTTGATGCACCATGTATTTTTGAGGCAATCCCAACTTGTGAATAAGCAGGGGTTTTATGTTAAAAACTTCGTTTCATAAGCTCGTAAATAATTGTATTTTTACAGCGATTTAAATTCAATTATTGAATGGGAAAAATTATAGCAATTGCTAATCAAAAAGGGGGAGTTGGCAAGACCACTACAACGGTTAACCTGGCAGCAGCACTCGGGGTATTGGAGCAAAAGGTATTGCTCGTGGATGCTGATCCTCAGGCAAACGCCACCTCCGGATTGGGAATTGAAGTTGAAGGTGTCGAAAATGGAACCTATCAGGTTCTTGAACACACCATAAGTGCAAGAGAGGCTATAATTAAGACCAATTCACCAAATGTGGATATTATTCCCGCTCATATTGACCTTGTCGCTATTGAGATAGAACTGGTCGACAAAGAAAAAAGGGAGTCTATGCTTAAAGCGGCTCTTTATGAGATCAAAGAAGATTATGATTATATCATTATTGACTGTGCGCCGTCTTTGGGCCTTATTACACTTAATGCATTAACGGCATCCGATTCTGTGATTATCCCGATACAATGCGAGTATTACGCATTGGAAGGTTTGGGCAAACTATTGAATACGATCAAAAGCATACAAAAAATCCATAATCCTGATTTGGAAATTGAAGGTTTGCTGTTGACCATGTACGATTCGCGTTTAAGGCTATCGAACCAGGTGGTGGCAGAAGTGAAGAAGCATTTTCACAATATGGTATTTAAGACCATCATTCAGCGGAATATCAGGCTTGGAGAAGCTCCAAGTTATGGAGAAAGCATTATTTCTTATGATGCCACAAGCAGGGGAGCCGTAAATTATATTAATTTGGCTCATGAAATTATAAAAAACAACAGTAATAATGGCGAAAGCAACTAAGAAACAGGCATTAGGAAGAGGATTATCAGCTTTATTGAGTGATACAAAAGAAGATATCACTTCGATTCAGGACAAAAATGCTGAAAAACTTGTTGGGAATATCCTGGAGATAGAGCTCGAAGCCATTGATGTAAACCCGTTTCAGCCAAGAACAAATTTTAATGAAGAATCTTTGAAAGAACTGGCAGGTTCTATTCGGGAATTAGGTGTCATACAACCCATTACGGTCAGAAAACTTGAAGGAAATAAATTCCAGCTTGTTTCTGGTGAAAGACGCTACAGGGCATCTAAAATGATTGGGTCCACATCGATTCCTGCTTATGTTCGCATTGCAAACGATCAGGAAATGCTCGAGATGGCCCTGGTTGAAAATATACAAAGGAAAGACCTTGATCCGATCGAGGTTGCCCTTTCTTACAGGCAATTGATCGAGGAGGTTAAACTAACTCAGGAACAATTGAGTATCAGGGTGGGCAAGAACAGGTCAACCGTGACCAATTTTTTAAGATTGCTAAAACTTGATCCGATTATTCAGACAGGAATTCGCGATGGTTTCTTAAGCATGGGACATGGACGGGCACTGATCAATATCCATGAACCCGAAATACAGCTTGAAATATATCAAAAGATCATTAAGGATAAGCTTTCTGTGCGACAAACGGAACAACTTGTCAAAAATGTAAAGGAAGGTAAAGCCGTTGAGGCTCCTCCTGCAGAAAAAAAAGAAATCCCAGAGTACCTGATTGAGGGAATCAAGCAAATCAGCGCCTATCTTGGTCATAAAGTAGATATAAAAGTTTCAGGTAAGGAAAAAGGAAAAATTATCATTCCATTCCATTCAGAGGAAGATTTCGTACGCATCAAAAAATTACTTGAGTAAATGCTGCAAAAAATTATTTACAGTTTAATTATTTGCATTTTTTGTTGGAATCCTTTTTATGCTCAGAAGAAAAATAAGCAGAAGGAAGAAAAAATTGAAGAAGGGGTACCAACTCTTGAGTCGCAAATGATCGACCCGCTTTCACCTGCAAGAGCAGCTTTTTACTCAGCTGTATTGCCCGGGCTGGGCCAGGCTTATAATAAAAAGTATTGGAAAATCCCGATCGTTTATGCAGCCCTGGGCACAGGAGTATATTTTATAGTAGATAACCAGCAGGAATATGAAAGGTACCGAACAGCCTATAAATTAAGGATATCCGGGAGGCCTGATGAATTTGATGGTACCGGAGGACAACCGAATATTAGTGAGGATGGCCTTATCCGTGCGCAGGATATTTTAAAAAAGAACAAGGATCTGGCGGTTTTTATCACATTGGGCCTTTACGCCTTAAACATTATTGAAGCTAATGTTGATGCGCATTTGGATGATAGGGCTTTTAATAGAAATTTATCATGGAGACCATCACTATATGTGAATCCGGTCAATAATGAACCGATAGCGGGATTGAATCTAAAATTCGACTTTTAACAAGATATTACCTGGAAAAAATGAAGATTGCATTATTAGGTTATGGGAGGATGGGAAAGGCCATTGAAAAGGTCGCCCTTGAAAGGGGTCATGAAATCGTCATCAGAAAAGATCTTGAGCCACTTGAGGTTGATCTGGGCATCGCTGATACCGCGATAGACTTCAGCCATCCTACCGCAGCGTTTGATAATATCAAAGCATGTATCGATAGTGGGGTAGCGGTAGTTTCGGGCACTACAGGGTGGCTTGAAAGGTTTGAAGAAATCAAAGGATATTGTGAAGATCATAAAGGCTCGTTTATATATTCCTCCAACTTTAGCATTGGCGTAAACGTATTCTTTAATTTAAATGCCCATCTGGCCAAATTAATGAAGAATATCAAGGGATATAAGGTGGCCATGGAGGAAACCCATCATATCCACAAACTCGATGCACCAAGTGGAACGGCAATTTCACTTGCGAATGATGTACTTGAGCAATCGGTGAAAACGAACTGGACACTAGATGAAAATGATACTGACAAGCTCTTTATCAAGGTAAAAAGAGAGGGAGAGGTCCCGGGAACCCATGCTGTATCGTATACTTCTTCTATAGATGCCATTGAGATAAAACACGAAGCTTTTAACAGGACAGGTTTTGCCCTTGGCGCCGTAGTTGCTGCTGAATGGCTTCAGAATAGAAAAGGCATTTTTAATATGAAAGATGTTTTGGGTTTATGAGATTTTAAGAATTACTTTTCAAAAAAAGTAACAAATTTGAAGAGTGGAATACTAATAAATAAGATTAACAATTTAATAAAAAAACAATTATGACCTTAATTCAATGGTTACTATTTATATTGCTCTTACAAGTCGTTCATTTTCTGGGTAACTGGAAATTATACATTAAAGCAGGAAGGAAATCTTGGGAGGCTTTGGTTCCGGTTTATAATGCAGTGGTTTTGATGAAGATCATAAACAGGCCAAAATGGTGGGTAATCCTTTTGTTTATTCCAATTATCAACCTGCTTATGTTTCCTATAGTTTGGGTGGAAACCATCAGAAGTTTTGGTAAAAACACCACCAAAGACAGTTTGTTGGTGATCTTAAGCCTTGGATTTTATATTTATTATATAAATTACATGGAAGACGTAAGTTACGTTGAGAATCGAAGTTTAAAGCCAAGGACAGCTGCCGGTGAATGGGTGAGTTCCATAGCTTTTGCTGTTATTGCCGCCACGCTGGTACATACTTATTTTATGCAGCCTTATACGATTCCTACGTCATCTTTGGAAAAGTCATTGCTGATAGGTGATTTTCTATTTGTCAGTAAGTTCCATTACGGTGCCAGGGTTCCGATGACTACGGTGGCAGCCCCGATGGTACATGATACATTGCCCATTATTAAAACCAAAAGTTATTTGAATTTCCCGCAATTGCCTTACCTGAGGTTACCGGCTCTTCAAAAGATCAAACGAAACGATATTGTTGTATTCAGCTGGCCCGTTGACACGGTAGAACAGTTTTTTAAAAAAACAACCAGGAAGATCAGAAAACCGATAGACAAGAAGTCAAATTATGTAAAGAGATGTGTCGGTATTGCAGGAGACTCCCTGGAGATCAGAGATGGCTATGTTTATATTAATGGTGAGAAGAATCAATTGCCTGACAGGGCAAGATTACAATTCTTTTATGAAACCGATACAGATGGTAAAGCCCTTAGCGTTAAAAGTTTGAGAAGTCGATATCACGTAAGGGAAGGGGGCAGGCTCCAGGATGGTAATTATATATTGAACCTTGCGGATGAGGATGCAGAACTGATCAGTAAGAATCCAACGGTAAAAAGGCTTCAAAAAAGGTTATCCCCCAAGGGAGAAGGTGAGGATGTTTTTCCAAATGTGAAATCACTGAACTGGAACAAGGATAATTTTGGGCCAATTTATATACCAGAAGCCGGTAAAACGGTAGCGCTTACTATGGAAAGCTTACCTTTTTATAAAAGGATCATTGTTGAATATGAAAAGAACAGCCTTAGGGTTGACAACGGACAGATATACCTGAATGAAAGTACTGAGCCGGCGAATAGTTATACGTTTAAACAAGATTATTACTGGATGATGGGAGATAACAGGCATAACTCAGAAGATTCCCGATATTGGGGTTTTGTACCTTACGACCATGTGGTGGGAAAACCTGTTTTTATCTGGTTTAGCTGGGATTCAGACGGACAGGGAATTGACAAGGTTAGATGGGAAAGATTGTTTACAACTGTTGGCGGCAGCGGAAAACCGGTTTCTTATTTCTTTCCATTTGTTGGTCTGATGGTGGTTCTTTACGGTTTTAACTGGTACCGCAAAAGGAAAAAGGCTGCCTAATTGCTGATTTTACGCTCATGGCTTTATTATTACACCCCACTTTTTTTGCCCCGATCATACAATATGTGGCATTTGCCGGCCATACTGATGTTATTTTTGAGCGACAGGATAATTTCCAAAAGCAAACCTATAGAAACAGGTGTTATATATACGGAGCGAATGGCAGGCAATTGTTGACCGTACCGATTGTCCATTCGGAATCAGGCATAAGGCAAAAAACAAAAGACGTAAAAATCGATACCAGTTTTGCATGGAAAAAGATTTTTATAAAGTCTTTGGAATCCTCGTATCGTTCCTCTCCTTATTTTGAGTATTACGAAGATGATCTTTTAAAGGTTTTTGAAAAGGACCATATATTTTTACTGGATTTGAATTTACATGCGCATGAAGTGATGAGTGAATGTTTGGAAATGGAAAATAACATATCGTATACAAAAACTTATGAACCCATGCCTGGCTCTTTGCTTGACCTGAGGCAACTCGCAGATGCCAAGCACGAACCTGTCTACGAATTCAATTCGTATACCCAGGTTTTTGATAAAAAACACGGGTTTATTGCCAATTTAAGCATTTTGGACCTGTTATTTAATGAAGGTACTTCGGGGCTACAGTATTTAGAGGAGCATCAGGGTTTGCTGGGGAAATAGGGGAGAAGTGAGAAGTCTGCTTGCCGCAGGCAAGTAAGAATTAAGAAGTGAGATGTAAGAAGTGAGATGTAAGAAGTGAGATGTAAGAAGTGAGATGTAAGAAGTGAGAAGTGAGAAGTGAGAAGTGAGAAGTGAGAAGTGAGAAGTGAGAAGTGAGAAGTGAGAAGTCTTTTTATACGATGACAATTAAAGGCCTTCCATCTTGAGAGAAGGAAATGGACATAAAAAAAGCCTGGTAGATCATCTACCAGGCTTTTTATATGATTTTCTAGAAGTTAGCTTACTTTTTTCCTTTTTTAGCAGCGTATTTTTGCTTGTTGAGTTCGTCCTGAAGCTCACGTCTCACTTTTTGCTCTCTTTCAAGGGCCTTGGCTTTGTATGCTTCAAACTCTTTTTCTGTATCACTTAACAGATCTCTTGCCTGCACAGTGATGGCATTACTTGACCTAAACCTGAAAATAAAGAACAACAACAGGGCCACTAAACTAAAAATAATAGTCCACAGTAAACTGTTGTAAGAGGATTTTGTCATTGGAATTCCCAAAAACTTGATATTGTCTTTTTCCTTGGTTACTGACGTCAAATTATTATTTGTGGTTAAAAGGTCAGCCTTGAGGCTTTTGATTTCACTTGCCTGGACTTCAACTAGTTTTTTAGTATCCCCAAGATCCTTTTTTAACGCTTGCATAGAATCCAATACGTTGCCTTTGATCTTTTGATAAAAAGTTTTCTTAACAACTTTATACTCTTGATAGGAACTTGATTTTCTGTATAAATAATCAAATTGGCTTTCAATTGTACCATTGTCTAAAGAAGGTTTTGGCCCGGTTTGTTCTTCAACCTGCCCAAAAACGGCAGAACTAAAAGCTAATACAAAGGTGAAAGATAAAACAGTAATGAATTTTTTCATTTCAATGTTATTTGATTAATAAAATTATAATAATTTGATATACAGTCTAGTGCGTAAAAATCCTTCGTCAGTAATGCAAAGATTACAGACAGGATGACATTATTATAACCGTTCTCTATTAAATTTTAAGAGGGCTTTAAAATTAATTAAATTTACCATGTCTGCAAAATTATTTTAAAGCTTCTCTAAGCAGGCTGATCGGATGCTTTGCAATCCTTTCCGTACCATCCTTGATCTGATGTCTGCAGCTTGTTCCTGCAGCAACGATTTCAACCTTTTTATGACTGCTTCGAACTTTGGGAAACAGCGTGTCTTCTCCTACCTGCATACTTAGGTCATAATGTTCTTTTTCATAACCAAAAGAGCCTGCCATACCGCAACATCCCGTATTCATAAGGGTCACTTCGTAATTTTTGGGAAAATTCAGCATCGTGAAGGTTGCTGTCATATTTGAAAGTGCTTTTTGCTGACAATGGCCGTGAACCTTTATTTTTTTAGACTTGTCGGTAAACTGTTTTTGTGTAATATGACCTTTTTCAATTTCACGTGTTATAAATTCTTCAATGGTAAAAGTACATGCAGCGATCTCCTTGGCCGATTCACTGTTACCTGTAAGCCTTAGGTACTCGTCTCTGAATGTAAGGAGGGCCGAAGGTTCTATGCCAACCAGGGGTGTATCTATGGTAACTTTGTCTTTGAAAAATTCAACATTTTGATGTGCCAGTTCCTTGGCCTGGTCCAGCAGTCCTTTTGAAATAAAACTTCTTCCGCTTTCGTGGTGATCTGTTATGATTACCTGATATCCAAGTTTTGAAAGGGCCTCTATGGCATCTCTTCCTATAGCAGCGTCATAGTAATCAGTGAATTCGTCAAGAAATAAATACAATTGGCCATTCGGATAATTTTGTCCGCTGAAGCGATCTTTGTTTTTTCTGTACCATTTTCTTGTGGTCACCTGAGCCAGTTTCGGAATACTTCTTTTCAGGGCGACTCCCATGATACGTTTGGCTACATTGGTTTGGAGCAACATGTTGGTGAGTGAAGGTGCCATGGATCCCAGTTTATTGTATTTCACATTTTCAGCGAACAAACGGGTTCTGAATGATATACCATTCTCCTTCTGGTACTGATAAAGAAACTCAGCTTTTAAAGCTGCTACATCTACATTGCTGGGGCATTCACTTGAGCAGGCCTTGCAGCTCAGGCAGAGATCAAAAACTTCTTTTAATTCTTCATGATCAAAGCGGTTGGCTTTCTCACTGTTGGTTAAAAATTCCCTGAGTGTATTGGCCCTGGCCCTGGTTGTGTCCTTTTCATTTTTGGTGGCCCTGTAACTGGGGCACATGGTGCCACCGGCAAAAACGGGTTTTCTGCAATCACCCGATCCGTTGCATTTTTCGGCAGCTCTGAGTATGCCTTGCGAATCGGAAAAATCCTGAATTGTGTCAATAATGGGCTCTTCGCGATCGGGAACATACCTTAAAGACTTATCCATAGGCCAAGAATCGATTATTTTTCCCGGATTTAGGATGTGCTGTGGATCAAATACCTGTTTGATTTTTCGCATCAGCTCATAATTTTTTTCGCCAAGCATCAGGCTAAGAAACTCTGACCTTACAATACCATCCCCATGTTCACCACTCATCGACCCTTTGTATTCTTTAACCAGTTGCGCTACTTTGGTGGTAATTTTCCTGAATAAATGAATGTCTTCTGCTCGTTTGAGATTTAATATGGGGCGTAAGTGCAATTCTCCCGCTCCTGCATGGGCATAATACACGGCTTTCTGATCATACTCCTTCATCATCTCAGTAAATTCGGCAATATATTGAGGCAAATCGCTAACTTCCACTGCCGTGTCTTCAATACAAGCCACAGCTTTGTTGTCGCCAACGATATTCCCTAATAAACCCAATCCGGCCTTCCTAAGGGTACTGGCCTTTTCAATATCTGTACCTTTAAGGATGGGATAGGTGTATCCAAACTTATTTTTTTTAAGGTCAGCAATTAATTTTTCAGCCAGTTCTTTAGTTTTCACTGCATCTTCACTTGCAACCTCGAGCATTAAAATAGCCTCAGGGTCTCCTTCAACAAAAAACCTGTTTAAAAGCTGTTCCCGATTGTTTTTTGTACAATCCAGTATGGTTTTATCCATTAATTCACAGGTGTAGAGATTGTGCTCCATGGCTACTACAACTGCTTCAAGGCTTTCCTGGATACTTAAAAAATGAGCAGCCACCAGCATGTTGTGCTCCGGAGGAAGTTTATCGAGTGACAGCGTCATGTCTGTAGTAAATGCAAGTGTGCCTTCGCTGCCACAAAGCAATTTTGACAGGTTGATGGGGTCCTGATTTTCTGAAAAAACCTCGTTGTTTAAAATGGCGTCAATAGCATAACCATTATTTCGCCGGTGGATACTGGGTTTAGGAAATTCCCTTTCAATTTCTTCCCTTGTTTCCTTATTCGATAATTCATTATATAATAAATTATAAACCTTGCTTTTAAGGGAGTTTCCCTTGAGGTTTTCTTTAAAATCCTGAGCCGATTGAGGTCCAAAAAATGACTCGGAACCATCTGATAAAATGGTATTCATTTCGAGTACCTTGTCTCTGGTTACTCCGTATTGTATGGAGGTCGTGCCCGAGGAATTATTGCCGACCATGCCTCCCATCATGCACCGATTTGACGTAGACGTATTAGGCCCGAAAAATAAACCGAAGGGCTTTAAAAACGCATTCAATTCATCCCGAACGACTCCGGGTTCAACCCGAACTGTTTTGTTCCTTTCATCAAAGGCAAGTATACGGGTGAAATATTTTGAAGTATCAACGATAATCCCCTCACCAACGCATTGCCCGGCCAAAGAGGTGCCTGCCGTCCTTGGAACCAGAGACACTTTGTGTTTTGGCGCGAACAAAATAAGTTTTTTTAAATCTTCTTTGTCTTTTGGATAGGCTACCGCCAGTGGTATTTTTCGGTAAACAGAGGCATCTGTGGCGTAAATATTTTTGTGCAAGTCGTCAAAATGAAGTTCTCCATGAAGGGTTTGCGAAAGTTCCTGCAATTCTTTAAGTATAGACATGCTGTAAGCGATAACAATTGAAATTAGAATTTTAAACTACCTGAGTGCCGTTTTTTACCGAATCACCTGAATGTAAAAGTACTACATCTTTACCTTTTTGAATACCTAAAACGAGGCATTCGCTTTTGAAATTTGCTATTTGTTTGGGTTTAAAATTGATGACGGCAATTACCTGCTTGTTGAGTAATTTATCTTTCGAATACAAAGTCGTAATCTGAGCACTTGATTTCTTAATTCCCAGAGCGCCGAAATCAATTTTTAGCTGGTAGGCAGGAACCCGGGCTTTGGGGAAATCCAACACTTCGATAATGGTGCCAACGCGTATGTCGACCTTTTGAAAATCCTCGAATGTTATATTGGACTCATTCATTATCTGGAAAGTTTTTCAAATACCCAGGCCGGTCCAATAAGCAGAAATTGCAAATCTTTAAAAAATGAAGGTTTTTTCCCTTCTATTTTATGACCGTAGAACTGACCGATCCAGGCCGCTATAAAAATAATCAAAGATGTCATAAAAAGGGGTGCAATTTGTGAGAGGTAATAGTTGCCCATAACGCAAAGCACAGAAAAACCAAGCATCCTTAAAAACAGCGCAAACGACAATCGCAGGTAAAATAACAGTAACAGCATCAACAAAACTGAAGCCCAGTTTCCAATCATGGGATTGGAAATATTTAAAGTTCTTTGAAGAAAACCTGAGGGTATGCTCATGATCATTCCCACAATGCTAAAGAAAATCGCAGGAACGCAGATATAATGAATCTTTTGGTTGGTTTTGTTCTGATGGCTTACTGCATAATCATCATACCATTGTTGTATCGTTTTCATATTAAAAAAATTAATAAATTGAGACTACGGCATCGGCAAAAACCATATCATGTTTCCGAGAAACCTAAATATAATTGTGTTAAAAATCTTACTTTTGGGTATGCTTTGAAGTAAATATAGAAATAAATTGTGAGTTATGGCAAATACACCCTCCAATATGCTCCCCCTTGGATCAAAGGCTGCTGATTTTGAATTATTTGATACTGTTTCTGGTAAAAAATTGTCCCTGGCACAATTGAAAGGAGTCAATGGTACCGTACTGTTTTTTATCTGTAATCATTGCCCATTTGTGATTCATGTGAACAAAGAACTGGTTAGAATTGCCAATGAATACAGATCAAAAGGAATTTCTTTTATTGCTATTTCATCGAACGATGTAGAGCATTATCCTCAGGATGGTCCTGAGCTGATGAAAAAAAAGGCCCTTGATGTTGGATACCCTTTTCCATATCTGTATGATAAAACACAGGAAGTGGCCAAAGCCTATGACGCAGCCTGTACGCCGGATACTTATTTGTTTGATGAAAACCTGAATTTGGTTTACAGGGGGCAGATAGACGATTCAAGACCTGGAAATGATTTACCCTTAACAGGTTCAGATCTGAGAAACGCTCTGGATCATTTAGTTCATCAAAAAGGTATAGTAGAAAATCAGAAACCAAGTATGGGTTGTAATATCAAGTGGAAATAAGGTTGTAAGAATTGTTTATAACCAGCCCTTTCTTTTGAGCAGGTTTTCAATATGAGCATAGTGGTGCTGGCTGTGCCAGGCATAAATGCCTATATTTTTTTTCAGAGAGACTTCTTGTTGGGTTTCAGGATGAATAAAGGTTCTTTTCAAATCCTTTTCTGAAAGTCCATTTAATAGATAGACCAATTTGGCATGAAGGCTTTCCAATGATTGTAAAGACAGTTCAATAGGAGCATTGTAATCGTGTAGTTCGGCCCATAGTTCTTCATGATAGGCCTTGATCAGCGGTTTTTCTTCAGTAAGGGCCCATTTGAATCTGATATAACTATGAGAATGACTGTCAACCACATGATGTACTACTTGTCTTATGGTCCAGCCATCGGGTCTATAGGGCGTATCAAGCTGTTCATCACTTAAATTTTGGGTAATTGATCTCATTTTTTTGGGAAGCGCAGCTAAAATACCGATCCATTCTTTGATATCACTTTCTGAAATAATCTCAGGAATTTCAGCTTTACCAATTGGGTATTTTAGGCGTTCAATCGGATCAATTCCCATGGGTCAAAAATTACCATGAAGCGTTATGGACGGACCTGAAAAGTTCATATCGAAGCTACCTTTCCAATTATCTTCGGTTACCTTGGCATTAAACAATAAAAAGCGGTAATCCACACCAAGGCCAAAGTTTTTTACGATTTGATAGCGTACCCCCGGGGCAATGTTCCAAAGGCCACCAGAGTATTTGTCAATACTAATGCCAAACCAATCAGCACGGGCAATAAGGGCCCATTTTGTATTTGGGGCCCAATGATACCAGGCACCAATGTTGGGCAAAGGAATCAATGCACTAACTTTTCTTTTTTGAAAAGTACCATCTATTTGCTCATTATCTGATTTGATATTACCTTCAATAAAGGCACCTACATTAAAGGCATGAACACCTAAGCCCGCTCCTAAGGAGTGCTTTGGCCCTGAAGAGATTGTTCTCCCCACAAATACCCTGTATAAAGAAAATTCAATTCCTCCTCTTACAAAGCTGCCTTTCTCAAAAGTTACATCGTCAAAAACATAGGTTGAATCCAGGGTTGCCTTGGCTGCATTGTTTACCCCAAAAGTCTCTGCAGTCACCCTCCATTTTTTATTCCAGCGCCATTCAAAATTAAAAAAAGAAGTCGCCTGATTATTATTGAAGCCGAAGGTCTCTCCAAAATTAATTTCATCATCGGGTGAAGAAGCATCAGCACCAAGTTTGATATCTTTTGATGGAAAAAAAACACCTGCTTCCAAATAGAATTTATTATCTAATAAAGGGTGTTTTTCTACCTCCTGTGACAAGGTAGTTGCCCTGATTCCTAAAAGAAGCACTATTAAAATAATGTATTTCATGAGGGGCGTTCTGGTTTAATTAAAATTACAACAAAATGTTCACAAAAAAAAAGCACCTGAGTAATTAATTCAGGTGCTTTGAATATATAGTATTTGCTATTATTTAACGTCCATTAATTCAACGTCAAAAATAAGTGTAGCATCCGGTGGAATTACACCTCCGGCACCTTGTGAGCCATAAGCCAGATGTGATGGAATCACTAATCGTGCCTTATCTCCAACTTGTAACAATTGCAATCCTTCATCCCAGCCTTTAATGACCTGACCAACACCTACTTGAAAGTCAATGGGCTGTTTACGTTGATAAGAAGAATCGAAAACCGTTCCGTCAGTGAGCTGCCCTTTGTAATGTACAGATATGTTTTTGCCTTTGGTGGCTTCTGCACCATTTCCTTTTTGAAGAACCTTATATCTCAGACCAGAATCGGTTTTTTCAAAACCTGCGGCAATTTTATCCAACTCGGCATCCATTTTTGCTTTGGCTTCAGCAATTCGCTGTTCTCTCGCACCTTCAAAAGATCTAAAAGCTTCAATCGCATTGAACGCTTCTGCATCTGCTCCAACCCTGATGATCTCTACTGATTCCAGGATATCATCCTGGGCAATGGCATCAACAACATCCTGCCCTTCTATCACTTCACCAAATACCGTGTGCTTGTTGTCTAACCATGGTGTTGGCACATGAGTAATAAAAAACTGGCTTCCATTGGTGCCGGGGCCTGCATTTGCCATAGAAAGAATTCCTGGCTTGTCATGTTTCAAATCAGCATGGAATTCATCTTCAAAGCTATAACCCGGATTACCTGTACCCGTACCTTGAGGACATCCTCCCTGAACCATAAAATCAGGAATCACCCTGTGAAATTTTAATCCATCGTAATATTTCTGCCCTTGCGGCTTAGCAGAATTTTCCATGTTCCCTTCTGCAAGTGCTACAAAATTACCTACAGTTCCCGGGGTTTTTTGAAATTCGAGCTTTAAAAGAATATCTCCTTTTGAACTTTTTATCTTTGTGTATAAACCGTCGTTCATGTTTTGTTTTTTTAAAATTCCTGCAAAGATAATTGATTCATAAGGAAATGAGACAATCTAAAAGGTTTTATTGAAAATTTTTAAGGAAATATTAGCATTTATTCATGGACAGGGCATAAAATAATAATGACTTTGTGACGTTATATTTATTGTAATAGAAAAGTGATTGCCATGAAAAAAATCGGATTAATGATCGTTGTATTGTTTTTAAATCTAACGATTACCGCACAAATTCAACAAGAAAGCTTCAACGCATCAGAAATTCCTGATGGTTGGATCTATGAAATCAACTCCAATGCCACAAACTGGCAATTTGGATATACGGGTGTTATGCCTCATAGCGGACCCACAATAGAATCGGAATTTACTACCGGTGCTGCTCTTTTCAATGATAACAGTCTCGGAGAAAAATTAAACGATAAAACCAGTTTGACAACGCCGTTGGTTGACCTTTCGAAAGTCAAGAAGGCTCAGATTCAGGTAACCTATAATTTACAGGTGGAAGATGAAAAAGGTGAATTTTCAATAGAAGTATTTGACGGCAGGAAATGGAGAGAAGTTTATTTTCAGGATACTTCATCACCTAAGAATACAGGAATGAATGAGTTTGTCTCTCTCGAAGTAAGCGATTTTATCAATGATGAATTTCAGGTGAGATTTGTTTACAATGATGAAGGACAGGAATCAACCCAAGGACTTGGTATTGATCATTATGCCCTGCTGGAGTCGTCAGAAGAAAGCAATGTATATGAAGAGGCGGTTAGCGCCATCAATGTCTTAAATATTCCAGACAATGTTTTGGTGTTAGACAGCAATGATGAACTCAATGGGGAAGAATCACTTCAGGATTTTTCGGATCATTTAAAAAACATTGAACTCTCAACTGATTCTATCATGTACAACCTCTCAGAATTTTCGAATGTAAATGGTATGTTCAGGGTTCAGGAAGAAACAAATGTAGGTTCATACAAGGCATTGAAAAAATAATTAATAGAACATATTAGGTTTATAAGAGAAAGACTGCTTGTGCAAACGAGCGGTCTTTTTTTATGACTTGATTATAATGTCCTGTTTGATTTTACTTTTTTATATGATCCTGTTTGATTAAAAAGCAGAAAAATTTACGCATTAGCTTCGCTGAATCCCTGCCTGCCGGCAGGCTGGTTCGGTTTCAAGCATTGAAGCATTCAAGCATTTCAGCATTTTAGCATTTCAGCATTTCAGCAATGTGCATTGAAAATACGATATTGATTTAAACCCGACCTCAATTGAAATGGCAGAACTTTCAAAATAAATACTTAGTAAGATTGGGAAGTTCCGCAGAGACGCTCAAGGAAATCAACCAACCGCACTTTGTATTTATAAAGAAAGGGCTGTTAGTTCAATTGCAGTCTTGATTTTTTCTATCTTTTGTATCAAGACAAAAGATAAAAAGGAGAATCAGAGAATAAAATTTTGTCTATCGATCCGGAGGACAAAGAAACTTAATTGGAGGTTGGACCTGCCTTCAGGGATGGCAAGGAATGATGATTTGAGATTTAAAGCATTGTAGTAGCATTGTAGCATTGATTGAAGATTTCAGATTTCAGATTTGAGATTTCAGATTGTAGATTTTGAATTATTCACACATTAGCTCCGCTGAATCCCTGCCTGCCGGCAAGCTGGTTCTATTTCAAGCATTGAAGCATTGAAGCATTTTCAAAAATGAATATCGAATGTCAAACAAGGAATTTTGAATGTCGAAGTGTTCTGCTAAACCAAAATTATTAATTTGACCGAAGCTTTTACGCAAGTGTAGATTAAAAAGCGCGTTAAGAATTTTTGAAGCCTTGGAAAAAATTTAGCGCTTTTTAAACGGTTTTTAGGTGTTCGATAGAAAAGCCTAAAAAACACCTCGTAAAAGCAACCTCCTTTTTTTTGATTCGTTTTTTTTGGAGGAGCAAAAAAAAATGAATAGAAATATTGATTTGAAAAATTGAAAATGAGTCGATTTGAAAATTGAATTAATAAATTATTCACACATTAATTTCGCTGAAGCTTCGGTTTCAAGCATTCAAGCATTGTAGCATTGCAGCATTTCAGCATTGTAGCATTGCTAAAACAAAAGACCGCTATGAAATTTTTATCTTCCAGTAGCGGTCCAAAAAAAAGGGATCTTTAGGGGCTTTGCCTGAATCAGGTCAAAGCCGTGTTTAACGAAAAAAGACTTAAACTCCAGCTTACGGGCCTTAAGGAGATAAGTCTGATATTTTTACTCAATAAAATAGGGGAGAAAGGTATTTCAGTATTGAAATAGCAAGGTATAGTTAGACTCAATGTATTCATAGACAATTTTTAATCCGGACACTTTATTTCTGCAGGTGCTCAGATGTTTCTACATGTATAATGCGAATGTAATCGCACGATACTTTGTTGGGAGAAAATTGTTAATTGAGGGCAACGTGTTGGCATTTATTTAAATTCCAACCTAAGATTAAACGCCGGATTTAATTTTTTATTTTAAGTGATGCATAATTATTACTTTTACCGCTAATAAATTCCCAAAATATCATTTTCAACGGAAGCCCGCCAAAAGTGAATTTTGGATAAACATCATGATGAATATAAAGGTTGCCGCTTCTTTTAGTAAAAATAAAGTACAGGAGATCATTGATTCTTTCGGTCAGGCTGGAAAAACCTATTGGGAAAAGAGAAATACGATAAAAGTATTTGAGGTAGACGGTGATAAGTGGAATGTTAAATCGTTTCAAATACCGCATCTGGTGAACCGTTTTGCATATAAATATGTTCGAAAATCCAAAGCAAGAAGGTCTTTTGAACATGCGGAAATCCTTCTCAAAAAGGGTGTTTTAACGCCTGAACCAATTGCTTATGTTGAGTATTCTGACCCCGTAGGTTTAAAGAACAGTTATTACGTCTCTAAAAATTTAAGCTACGATTTTGCTTTTAGTGACCTTTTTGAAGAGCAATTTCCAGATCGGATCAATATTCTGAACCAATTTACTGAGTTCACCTTTAAGCTTCATGAGAATGATATACACCATTTTGATCATTCTAAGGGGAACACGATTATATGCAGAAAAGGTAAAGGTCAGTATGACTTCTATCTCATTGACCTCAACAGGATGAAGTTTGAAAAAATGAATTACCAGGCAAGGATCGATAATTTTAACAGGTTGTCGTTAACCACCGAAATGATGGAAATTATAGGCAAGAAATACGCATCATTAATGCACCTTGAAGAAAAGAAAGTCGTTGAGGACATCAAACTTTCCTGCCAAAAATTCAAAGAGTTTTCCCTCCGAAAAGCCAGGTGGAAAAAAAGAATCAGGCTATAATCCGCTTTTTGCCTTTGACAGTAGGTAGAAATCAGCCATTACCATGGCGCTGAGGGCCTCAACAATTGGAACAGCTCTTGGAACTACACACGGATCATGCCTGCCGCGTCCCTGCATTTCTACTTTATTTCCTTTCGCATCTATCGTGTCCTGTTTCTGGATCAGTGTTGCTACCGGTTTGAAAGCAACCCTAAAATAGATATCCATCCCATTCGAAATGCCTCCCTGTATGCCACCGGAAAGATTTGTCTGGGTACTTCCATCCTGGTTGAAAAGGTCATTGTGATCGCTGCCTTTCATTCTCGCTCCGCAAAACCCGCTGCCATATTCAAAACCTTTAACGGCATTGATCGATAACATCGCGTGACCCATCGCAGCATGAAGTTTGTCGAAAATTGGTTCACCAAGGCCAATAGGTACATTTTGAATCACACAAGTGATGGTACCTCCAACAGTATCGCCTTGCTTTTTAATCTCACCAATATGTTCAATCATTTTTTCGGCTGTAACCGGATCTGCACAGCGCACCATATTTTGCTCTATTTGAGAAAAATCAAGCTCCTGATATGGTTTGTCTATAAAAATTTCACCAACGGACGAGGTAAATGCGGTGATCTTTATGCCTTTTATGATTTCCTTTGCGACGGCGCCCCCTACAATCCAGTTAGCTGTTTCCCGGGCAGAACTTCTTCCTCCTCCGCGATGGTCCCTGACACCATATTTCTGATCATAGGTATAATCAGCATGAGACGGGCGATAAACATCTACATTGTGAGAATAGTCTTTGCTTTTCTGATTCGTATTTTGAATCTGGAAGCCAATGGATGTTCCGGTTGTCTTTCCTTCAAAAATACCGGACAAAAATTCGACTTGATCAGGCTCCTTTCTCTGTGTAGTGATTTTGGATTGACCAGGCTTCCTGCGATCGAGTTGAGATTGCACAGCTTCAAGGTCTAAGTCTATACCTGCGGGACATCCATCGATCACTCCCCCAATGGCCGGGCCGTGTGACTCCCCAAAGGTCGTTAATGTAAACAGCTTGCCAAAAGAATTACTCATAGGGTCGGGATCAAAAATTCGAAAAGCAAAGATAATATTTTAAGGGAGAAGTGAGAAGTGAGAATGTAGAAGTTTTACGAATTAAGCATTAAGTATTATGACTTAAGTTTTAAATTTAGGTTTTTAATGAACTCTGAGGCGCTCGGAAGTGAGGCGCTCACTTCCGAGCGCCTCAGATAGAAATTCGAAACTTTAAACTATTTTTAAAGTATGGTAAAAAACTATCATATTCAGGTTACAGGAAAAGTTCAGGGGGTTTGGTTTAGAAAATATACCATGGAAGCCGCTGTGGCTAAGGGTTTAGTTGGAATAGTGAAAAATGAGTTGGATGGCTCCGTGTATATTGAAGCTGAAGGAAAGGAGGAAGATTTGCAATCTTTTGTACAATGGCTTTATAAGGGGTCACCCCTTTCAAATGTAAGGGAAGTGAGGTGGGAGGAAGGTTCCTTGAGGCATTATGCCCGGTTTGACATTAGTCGGTAAAAAACCAGAGTTTAATGGCCATAACGGAGACCATGATGACGAGAAATACCTTAATGAGTCCGTCACCTTTTTTAACCGACCACCTACTTGCAAACCATCCGCCAAGTGCGTTACCAACTGAAAGTACGAGGCCATATTTCCAGTTTACCTGGTCATTATATATAAAAATAGCTAAAGCTGAGATGGTATATATAAAGGCGACCACAACTTTGACCGCATTGCTCTTTACCAGGGAAAAATGATTGACTCCAGAGAGCACCAGAAGGATTAGAAAGCCGGTACCTGCCTGGATGAACCCACCATAGATACCGATAAAGAAGAATAGAATTAAGCTGATCCACAAGTATTTACCAGTAACCCTTTCAATAAGATCTTCATAGTTGGTTCTTCTATTCAGTACCAGATAAGTTACGACGAACAGCATAATCACAGCGAGTATCTTGTTAAATAATTCCCCGCTGATATCAACAGCAATTTGTGCACCGATAATGGCGCCAAGCATAGCTGAAATTCCGAAATAGATACTATGAGGAAAAGTGTTGACACCCTTACTTCTAAAACCTGAAATTGAAAATATGTTTTGAATAAAAATGGCTACCCTGTTGGTTCCGTTGGCAATACTTGGAGGCAGGCCTAAAAAGATAAGCATCGGGAGGGTTAACAAAGAGCCTCCTCCGGCTAATATATTGATGACTCCGGCCACAAAACCGATGAGTACCAGAAAAATCAATTCCAATTCCATAGGTAACATTTGGCGATAAATGTACTATAATTAACGGAAACTAAAATTCGATAAAAAAAATACAAAATGTTTTAGTAAAACAAAAAAGCGCATTATATTTGCGCTCGCATTTGAGCAATCGAATACACTCATGGAGAAATGGCAGAGTGGTCGAATGCACTGGTCTTGAAAACCAGCGAGGGTCACACCTCCGGGGGTTCGAATCCCTCTTTCTCCGCGAAAGTTAAAACCCACAACGAAAGTTGTGGGTTTTTTGTTTTCAAAAGCGTCGAAAGTTCACTTTCGTAAGTGATTTGAAAACAAAAAACCCAACAAGCGCAGCTTGTTTTTGGGTTTTAACAATCGCACAGGACCCCCCTCTGGGATCAACGGAGTTAATCCTCTTTATTAGAATATCGAATATCGAATATCGAATATTGAATTTCGAAGCCGTGCTTCTTTGTTAAAGTTACTGAGATTTATTTCAGGTAGGAACCTAAATAATCCCTAATTCAACAATGATATAATATTTTAGTAGTTCGTACTGCCAAGCAAAACGGCATCAAAATCAATATGTTCAATAGGCTTGATCGTTTCTGTTTCATGATCCCAATCGATACGCCGACCTAGTTTCCACGAGAGTCCTGTCATATGAGCCGTAATGGCTTCTTCAAAACCTTCTTTGATGCCACAACTTAATTCGGTGCCATTTCGAATTCCACTAAGCCACTCTCTCAAGTGTAAAAAAGTAGAATCAACCCGAACACCATCAATATAGGTCCACATCAAGCCCTTATCCGCAAAATATTGCGAAGTAGCAGATGAAATTGCATCCGGTACATTGGCAGCTGGATCGTATTGAAAAATAGGTACCGATGGCTTCATGGCATTCGCCTCAAGCAGCTCAGCATATTTGGTTGAACCTCCGTCGGGCCAAACGGTTAAACGATTGCCTAGTTCCATGGTAGCATCATGACCCATTAAAATCGTGGGCCTGCTAAAGCTATTACCTAGGGTAGCACTATATATAAATGTCATTCCTTTCTCCTTATCTTTTGCTTGGCTATCACCAATGCTATAGTCGGGAAACTCCATATTTGCCTGTAGTACGTCAGGTACATTTCGCCCGTCGATATGGGTATAAATACCGCCTGAAGCCGAAATTGATTTTGGAATCCCCATATTTAATACACAATTCAAGCGGTCGTAATCATGGGTTAACAAGTCACCTGATAAACCAGAGCCATAGGCCCACCATTTTCGCCATCTGAAAAAATGATTTTTATTAAAGGGTATTTTGGGAGCTGATCCTAAAAACTGTTCCCAATCAATGGTTTGTTCATTGGCATCTTTATCAATGTCATAATTCCATGCTCCATTGTCGTCGTTTCTATTCGTATTGGTCTGTATCATAGAAATATGGCCTAAAGTATTTTTAGTAACCACATCTTTGGCAGTTTGAAAACTCAAGGTCTGCCGGTGCTGATGCCCGACCATCAGGCGAGCTTTCGATTTTTGAGCTGCTTCCCTCAAGCGATAGGTCTCTTCAATGGTATGGGTCATGGGCTTTTCGACATATACGTGTACATTGTGTTCTAAAGCATCAATAGCCATTGGAGCATGCCAGTGGTCAGGGGTTGCTATAATGACCGCCTCTACATCACCACTGCGTATCATTTCCCGGTACGTTCTGTAGCGTTTTACGGGTTGTTCTTTTGAAGAAAAAGAATCTATTACTTCTTGCGCCCGAACATCGAACACATCACAGACAGCAACCAGCCTTACGTTTAATTTTTCCTGACTTTTAAAATCGGATAAAGCTGAATGATTAGGGTTTTTTTCTGCTGCCTTTTGCATATTGTCTAACCACCCCTTTGTGGCAAATCCGAGGGATCGACACAATTGCTCACCACGGATACCAAACCCGATGATTCCGACTCTGACAGGTGAACCGTCTACAGATGGCAGTATCCTGGGCAAGGAAGGTTCTATATTTAACTGTTTTAATAATTTATTGCGCTCCTCACTGCTTTGCACACTGCTGGAGGCGCCTGCCCACCAGATAGCTCCAGCAATGGGTAAACCACCTAAACCCTTTATGATATCTCTTCTTGTCCATTTCATAGTTTCGCAGTTTTAAGTGTTTTTTTCTTATGTCTAAAGAGACGTTCCAGACCAAAATACCGGGCTGTTGGAAATTGAAAGAGTACCAGACAGGCAGCGAATTCAATTAAATTTTTGTTTACAAACCAGTAGCTCCCTTCTACGTTAACTTCTGCGAGCCATGGAAATGAAGGATGTGCGAGATAATACAAAGCGAGTAAACCCATTGCAATAAAAGCACCTGTTTTTTCGAAAAATCCGAGTGTAAGCGTTAAACCTACTATGATGAGAGCAGCTATATTCAAGCCATCTACCCAGCCGATCATCGTTTGGTCGGTTAAGGCCGTGAAAATAGGTTTAAATGGCCCTTTTGCCGAAACCAGGTAACCATATGAAGTCCAATCAGGATTATACAGTTTTATAATTCCTTCATATAAGAAGTGCCAGCCTATGAGAATTCGCAATAGAACTACGCTGTCTTTTAGTTCCCATGTTTTTTTCGGTATAGTCATATAAGTTCTCTTATGAGAAACAAAGCTAAAGCCGTCAGTAAGGAATATCTATGATTTTAGTCATATGGTATCGATCCACACTCGCTTACCAAGTTAAAAAAAGGTTAAAAATTTATCTGATTATTTTAAGCCTGATAGAGCAAATGATGATCTTGAATTTAAAGCCCTTCTAACGGATGCTATTGCTAGAACGAACCTGGCAGCAGTTTCTAAATTATCAAAATATTTGAATTAAATATACAATCATGCAGCTCAAGAAATAAACTAGTAAAATTGTTCCTTTTCTTTTTGTAACTTTTCCATCTCTCAAAATAAAGTACACCAACACAAAGCTTATTGAAAGCATTGATATGATTAGCAATGAAGAGTTCAAATTAATAAGAATTTCTTTCCCTGTTAAAAAAGTATAGGCCAAGCCGGGTATGCCAATACAAATGGTTAAATCAAAAGTGTTGGAACTTATTCCATTTACGACAGCAGCCGTATAATTGCCTTTTCTAATTGCTGCTATTGACATAAACAAATCGGCAATTGAAGTTCCCGGACCATAGATTGTGCAAGCCAACACGCCGACAGGGAGTGCAAAGCCATAAAATTGTTCAAATAGTTTTATGGTTTCCTGACCAATTGATACCATGGAATGCGCTAAAAGGGCAATCAGAATAAGGCCAAAAGACAATTTTAAAATTATCTCCTTCCTGGAAAAATTGGTTTTAGTATCTGGATATGACTTGGATTTATCGAAATATAAAAATGATAAATAGACTAAATAAACAACAATCAGTAATATAAAATCTACAGTTGAGTAAACCCCATCCAATGCTAAAATCAATAAAATAAAAATTGCAATTCCTAAAAATGGCATATCCCTAACCAGGATACTTCTTCTAATAAGTAAGGGATTCTTAAAATATGTGCCCACGCCAATAATAATGCATAAGTTAAAAATGGCTGACCAAATTAAAGTATCAAACCCTATACTAAAGATCCTATAGTATAAGACTCCTGAAGTTGCGGTAAAAAATTCAGGGGCAGAACTTGCTATTGCCAAAAAAAAACCTCCGGCAATAGCCGAAGAAATTTTGAATTTATAAGAAATTTTTGAAAAGCTATCCTCCACCCATTTTGAAGGTATATTAAACATGATCAAAATACCAAGCATTGCAAAAATCAAGGAAACGATTTGCACTGGGCCCTTTATGTACAGATAACAAAAATAGGCTGCCAAAATCATAAAAACCGAAACAAAATATTTAATGTTCCCCTTTTTTGAAAGTATTGGTAAAATATTATTTTTTTTAAATTTCTTCTCCAAAAGTATTGTTGACTATTTTTTGCAATTTACGTTTAATTGAAAATTAAACTATAAAACTGTCCTTTTTTTGTTCTTCAATAAACTTTATGAGCTTATCAAGTTTACGAGTTTTAGATATATTTACAATAATACTTTTTTTCTTTGTAATGACATCGCAATTCAGATTTTCACGAATGCTTTTCTTTAAAATACCAATTTCAGTATTGTCTATCCCTGATATTTCAAGATACGTACAAAATTCAGTACAAAATTTTGTTCTCTTCAAATAGTTCTCTAAACTATAAATTTTGAATTGTTTATGTGCAATAGTGAAATTTATAATGGGATGTCGCGGGATATCCTCAATGAACGATGCTTCGGGAAGAACCTCATATAACCTGCAGGTAAAAACCTCCCATCTGTTTATTCTTGATTTTTTAAAAAGCATGATGAACTTTCTTTATAATAATATTCCCGAAAACCGAATTGTCGTTTGGATACAGTTTAGCCCCTAAATTAAATACTTGGTATTAATTTTTATATGAGGAATATCATGATATTTAAAAATACCATGATGAAAGTATGCTCTTACGACCTAATATGACAGGATTGAAATTTAATTAAAAACCTTTAGTTTATAGAAAATCAAACTTAATGATTTAAACATTTCCTTAATGGCTAAAAATCATATTACTGAAGGGTTTAGTATTAAAGTAGGTCCTTGGGTAGGATTTTAATTTTTGGCCATTGATCCAGATCATTGCCTAAAAAAACTATGGATACTACATTAGTAGAAGTATTAATATTAAATAGAAATGTGATGTCAGTATTAAAAGTCATTGAAGTATTAGGGAATTCTACGGTAAGTTTTGAAGATGCTGTTAAAAACGTGGTAAACGAAGCCTCGAAAACAGTTAAAGATATTAAATCTGTGTACGTTAAAGACATGCAGGTAACCGTAAAGAATAATAAGGTTACAGAATATAGGGTAAACACAAAAGTGTGTTTTGGCATATTGGATTAACAAAAACAGAAGACCAATAGTAAGTTATGTTTAGTTAGCTTGTATAAAGAGTATTCTGAAGGATCTGTGAACCCCTGATTTTCCTTTTGGATACTCTTTTCTATTTTATCTGCAAAGAGACCAGGATCTTAGAGCAGCTCAGGCACCCTTTGTTCGATTGGCACATCAGATCTTCTGTTCATGATCGAAAGGTAATTTAAATGGGTGCAATTCCGGTCAAGGTCAATTAACAAGTTCAAGCAATCTCTTTTTGGCACTAAGAATGCTTTTGGCATTTTTATTAAAATCCCTCCATGGATTTTCTACCTGCTCCAGCCTTTTAAAGATATTATGCATGGTATAGGTTTGGGCCGACATGCCCCTTTGGTTTAATTCTGTCCATTGCAAAGGCGTCGCCACAGGGGCACCCATGATGGCTCTTATAGAAAATGGAGACACACTGGTTTGCATATAAGAGTTGCGAAGAAAATCAATGTAAAGCCTACTCTTACGTTGGTTTTTCCTTATGGCCGTTGTGTACTTTTCCGGATTTTTATCGGCAATGTATTCTGATATTTGCCTGGCAAATTGACGTACTTCATCAAAATTCTCATGGCATTTTAGAGGCACGGCAACATGTAAGCCTTTTGACCCTGAGGTCATGATATAGGTCTTTAGTTTAAGTTTTTCTTCTAAAAGTTGCCTTATGGTTTTAGCCCCGTCAACAGCCAACTGAAAATCTCCTTTTGGAGGATCCAGATCAAAAATCATCTTGTCGGGCTTGTTTATCGAATTAACGGTACTCAAGGCAACATGAAATGTGAGGGTATATTGATTTACAAGATATATCAGCGTTTCTTTTGTATTGCAGACCACCTGGTTTAACCAACCATCAACTTTTTTAACTTTTACGGTTTGTATCCAATCGGGAAAATATTCTGAAGCATTTTTTTGAAAGAAACCTTGCTGGCCGATTCCATGTGGAAATCGTTGCATAGTCAAAGGACGGTTCTTTAAGAAGGGCAAAATATGATCTGCCATTGCATCGTAATATAAAACAATATCATTTTTTGTAATACCGCTTTTAGGGAATAATACCTTCTCTTTTTTTGAAATTTGCAGCTTGTGATTGCCTGTTTGCATTTGACTTTTTTACAATCGGGTTTTAAACAAATAGCCCTGATAAAATATCAAGGCTATTTAACAGTTTAGCATTCAGAATTTTTAGGCGTATTCTGAAAAATACTCTACCTCAAGTCTGTTTTTTACATCATACACGCCGGGTGCGTTGTACGCAGCGGTTTCGGCATCTTCTTTTTCTTTGATAGAATGTACTTTACCTCTTAGTGTAACTGTGTTCCCATGGGTTTCAAGAGTTATGCCATCTGCCTCAAGGGTAGCCATTCGTTGAAATGCTTTTTTAATTCGATCTTTTATGTCTGCAGGTTCTATGTTATCTTTTAACGTGATCAGGTTCCTTACACCTATGACACCCAATAGGTTTTCAACAGCATTTTTTGCAGCATTTTTTTGGTAATTCCATTGTACTTCACCTGTAAGGTAAACCCAGCCATTTTCAACTTTTACCTTAACATCGTCTGCGGGAACTGCAGAGTTCCATTCAAAGGCCTCAACGATGGCTTTAGCGATCTCTTTATCGGTTTTTTTGAAATCGGTACCATATTTTACTTCAATATCAAGAGCTACAGCTTTTACTCCTTCAACGCGTTTAACAGCTTTTTCCGCATCCAGTTTTTTTGTATAGCTGTTCACTATACCACTGAGCGTTACAACTCCCTTTTCAACAATAACACCAATTTGAGTTTCATCAATATTAGGTTGCCATGCCAATTCATCCAGTACATCTTCTTTAATTTGAAAATCTGTTTTCATAATTTTTATTTTTTTATTTGAATATTCCTTTATCCCACAAAATTAATGGAGTCTTGCTGTATTCGAAATGATGCAGGTCAATATTCTGATTGACCTTCATCATTTTATATAACATTATGTATTTGCAACTTTATAGGGAATTGTGAAAATTAGAATCATGAAAACAATGACTTCAAACCCAAAAGCGAAATTACTCCTAGGAGCAGGATTGGACGTTTTACATTTTGAAAGCCAGGAATGGCTGGATACCATTTATTTTTGGAAAGACGAGGTACGATTCTTTGAAAATTTATTAAAAAGAAAAGAATCTCTAAGCGATAGTGAGCAGAACTATTCTGTTATGCTCAAAAGTTTGGATAAAATTCACACTGACCTTTTTGAAGCTATTGAAGATGATATTCTCGAACACGAGAAATTACTATCCAGATTGGTAAAAGGCGAACAAGGATTAGCAGATGCAGATTACCGGGAAAAACACCGGATGCTGACTGCCAGAATGGATACGTTTAGCAGTGATTTCAAAACCTTCAAAAAAGTAGTTTTTGAATATGTAAAAAATCTTTAGCAACTAACCATACTGACTATTGATGTGATGTGCCAAATCGTTTATCAGCGGTCAGTTTTAAAGACTTATTAAATGGAATTATTAATTTATCAAAACAAATACAATAAACCTGATGCCATCAATAACTTCCTGGACTTTTATTATTATATACATTTAAATCACCTGGCGAGTGACTTATTAAAAAAAGGGTTATCACCAAATCAAATTTCTGAGGCTGTTCTAAAAGCCATTAAAATAGGAAAGTCTTCAGGCTTAGAAATCCAGAAACATTTTATACCTGTTTTTACCGATAAAAACAAAGAAATCATTAATGATTGCAAATTGTCTAAACTGGCATACGGACTCGTCTTGCTCAATGCCAGTCCAGATCTTTCATCTGTTGGGAAATGGCAAATTAAATTGTTGAAAAAATATTTGGATTAATTGACATGAAAACATCAGTAGCGTATAAAGAAATCGTTATCCCATTAATGGATGTACAACTTAATGGAAGATTAAGAATTGCCGATGATCAAAAAGGATTGGTCATTTTTTCACATGGAAGTGGAAGCAGCCGCTTAAGCAGCAGGAATAACTATGTAGCTGAATTTCTTCAAAATGATGGGTTTTCATCCTTGCTTTTTGATTTGTTAACAGAACAGGAAGATCGTATTTATGAAAATAGATTCGATATTGACCTGCTTACTGAACGATTGATAAACGTCACCCAATGGATACAACAAGACAAGGAGCTGGAAGGCATGCCTGCAGGTTATTTTGGTGCTAGCACAGGTGCGGCCTCCGCTTTATGTGCAGCTGCACGCCTTGAAAATGATATTAAGGCAATTGTTTCGAGGGGAGGCAGACCGGATCTTTCGATGCCAGTGCTGCACAAAATAAAAGCGCCGACACTTTTGATTGTAGGAGGTAATGACGACATCGTCATTGAATTAAACAATAAAGCTTATAATTCACTGGCTGGCATTAAAAAAATGGAAATTATTAAAGGTGCAACTCATTTATTTTCAGAACCGGGAAAATTGGAAGAAGTAGCTGAATTGTCCTCTAATTGGTTTGATAAATACTTAAAATGATAGAATTGAATTGAGATGTATAAAGATAGAAATGAAGCGGGTTTTCTATTAGCCAAAGAATTAGAAAAATACACTAAGAAGGATGCGGTTGTTTTGGCAATACCGCGAGGGGGAATACCATTGGGTTTTATTATTAGCCGGTACTTAAAATTACCTCTGGAAGTTGTGCTCTCAAAAAAAATCGGACATCCTTTACACAAGGAATATGCAATTGGGGCTGTAACCTTAAAAAGCCGTATTTTAAGTGAGGCGGCCACTGATATCTCGCCGGATTATATTGAAGAGGAAACAAAAAAGATTAGGGATAAACTTCATCAACGTTACCTTGATTACTATGGGGACGGAAAACCGTTGCTGTTAAAAAATAAAACCCTGATCATTGTTGATGACGGTATAGCGACCGGGAATACTATACTGTCTATAATAAAAATGCTTTATGATGAAAAACCCGACAAAATTGTCGTGGCCATACCTGTGGCTCCGCCTGATTCCATTAGGAAGTTAAAGGATTCAACATTTGTAGATGAGGTTATTTGTCCTTTGGTTCCCGGTAATTTTAGGGCAGTAGGGCAGTTTTATGAAAATTTTGATCAGGTAGATGACGCTGAAGTCAAACAATTATTGAATAAAGCAAATCAAAAGGTCTGATGCCCGTACAGCAGGAAATTTTTGCTTTTTATTGATCAATCAACCCGAAGGGGTGATTCACCAAAAGCTTGGGGTTTATAGTTGTGGCAGTAAGGGGAGTTACAGCCTGTGATTCGTCGAACCATATATATTCGTCAAATTGAGAAGGCAAAACAGCACGAAAATAGTGACTCATCCGTTCTGTTTTGGGTCGATACATTACACCAATGGCACGTTCCAGTTGTGGCGTATTTAAAACTTCTCTCAATTTTACCCTTTTGGGGTCTTTTCGCAAAGGAAGGGTAAATGAAGGAATTTTAGTTTGATGACATAAGTTTTCGTAACTATCATGCAGAGAAGGTTTTACCTTCATTACTTCCATTTTTTCTCCCCAATTATGGGCAGCAGCAACGGATCCCGTGTGTGTTCCAAAACCAATATGGTATGCTTTATCTCTAAAGTACTCTTTGCACAAATGACCTATGTTTATTTCTCCTCTGGCATACATTTCTGTTGAAAGCGCATTGCCAATGTGCGAATTATGTGCCCAAACTATTGCCTTTGTATCGGCACCAAAATAGGATAGAAGTGATTTTAAAGTGTGGAACATATGAAAGTCTCTAAGATTCCATGATTCAGCACTGCCATAGTACATTGCTTTATAATACCGCTCTGCATCTACAACCACATTGGCATTTTGATAAGCATAAAAATATTCAGGGGAATGGTTTAATTTGTTTTTGTTTTTTAGCAAGTCAAAGAGCATTTTCAAAATCTCATTTTCGCAGCTGGCCATTTGTTTACTCAATACCATTTTACCATAAATAGCAGGATCTGACATAAATGGTGTGATACAAGCATAGCGCGATTTTGCAAGGCTGGCTAAATTGGCGTCTACTTTTTCTAAATAATCAATGACCAGATGTATGGAGTTTTCCAATCCATATAAATCCAATCCGTAGAATCCTGTCTTGTTATGATGACGCTCATTATAAGCTTTCTGCCATTCGACAAAATCCAGTACTTCTTTATTTTTCCACATCCATTGAGGAAAGCGCGTAAATGGAAGCCAGTCTTTTTGTGTAGGTTTATTTCGAACATAATTATTTATATGTTCCGCATCGCTCCAATCTGCTTCGGCACAAATAAAATTAAAACCTCTTTGCTCAATTAAAGCTTTTGAAATTTCCTGGCGAGTTGCATAAAATTCTGATGTTCCATGTGATGCTTCACCCAGCAAAACAACTTTTGCATCGCCAATTCTATCGATAAGGCCTTCTATTGGATAGTCTTTAACTGAGCTAAAAGGAATGGCATGAGCTTTTATTTCTTTAATAATTTCACTGTTTGGGAAATTTTTTGACCCTATTTCAGGTAAAATTTTGGCATTGGGTATAAAGAAATTATCCCTTAATTTTTCTACCTTATAATTGGTGTCAGAAACTCTTTGTATAATTTCAAATATGGAATGGGCCCAATCAGGTCCAATGGGTATTAATAATTTTCCGCCTGTTTTTAACTGTTCTTTGAGTGTTTGCGAAACTTCTTCATATTCATACGCTATTAAAATAGCATCAAATGGTGCTTTTTCTTTCCATCCTGTTTTTTGATGATCAATCTTAATACTTACATTATTCACTCCCAAATTAATTAGTGATTCTGTGATCCATTTTGCGCTAACATCATTGGTTTCGACAACAGCTACTTCTCTGTAGATTTTAGAAAGAGCGGCTAAAATATAAACCGAATCAACTCCGATCACTAGTATTTTCTCTCCTTTATCAATGTTTAAGTGCTCTATCATTTGTGCAAGCACCATGATCCTTGGCTCTATATTTTCAAGTATTTCCCCGGTACTGGCCTCCTGATTTTTAAACCAATGCGATTCGTTAGAACTAAGAAGTGATAAAGGGATATCCTGAAAAGCTTTTAATAATAAAGGATTTGTTATACCCTTTTTTTTGAATTGAGCAATCGTCATATTATTCTTCATAACTCATTTTATCAAGAATTAAATGTAGTAAGATCAATTCATTTTTAAAATGATGAGGATCATTTACACCTCAATTTCAAGAATAATTGGACAATGGTCCGATCCATAATATTCTGAAAGAATTGTAGCTTTTTGTACTTTTTCAATGATAGACTTTGTGATTAAAAAATAGTCAATGCGCCATCCTGTATTTCGTTCCCTTGCTTTAAAACGATAACTCCAATAGGTATAAGCTACCTCGTCAGGGTGAAAGTGCCTGAAGCTATCTATAAAACCAGATCCTGTTAAGTTATTCATGCCATCTATTTCTATTTGAGTATAACCTGCTGTTTTGTTATAATTGGCTTTGTCGTTTTTTAAGTCAATAGCCTGATGTGCGACGTTTAAATCACCGGCAATGATTACCGGCTTTTTCTTTTCCAGATTTTTTAAATAGTTTAGAAAAGCCGCATCCCATTTTTTTCTGTAATCGAGCCTTTCCAAACGCTGTCCTGAATTTGGGACATAGACATTAACCAAATAAAAACCCGGATATTCGGTGCAAATTATCCGGCCTTCATTATCGTGTTCAGCGATACCCATATCCTTGGTGATTGCAAGTGGTTTAGTTTTAGAAAGTGTGGCAACACCCGAATACCCTTTTTTTTCTGCAGAATTAACATGGATATGATAACCGGTTAATGAAGCTATGGCTTTGATGACCTCCTTGTCTTGTGCTTTGGTTTCCTGCAGGCACAGTATTTCGGGATTTATCTTTTTTACAGATTCAAAAAAGCCCTTTTTTACGACGGCCCTGATGCCGTTTACATTCCATGAAACAATTGTCGTCATTCACGTATTTTTTAAAAACATGCTTAAATATAGTAACAAAAAATCACCTTAATCAGGATCAAACAATATTTATCCGGTCCAGGCCCAAATCCTAAATAAACTTGGCAACGATGACGCAGATCATTGCATAAATTTATAAATAATCATACTTTGACTGATGATCCGAAATACTGGTTTCATTGCATATCATATTTTTTTATGAAATCGGACTCGGAATTATTATGTAAAAAACACGCATGGATTTTAACTGATAAAAGTATTGTTATGGCACTAAATTTTAACCAATTTGCAGCAGAAGCAAACGAATTCCTAAAAGAGTATGACAAAGAATTAATGCTTGACGGAGACAGCGATAAAGCCGGTCGTATACTATCTTCTATATTACACGGTTTGAGAGAAGTGATCCCAACAGAGGAATCCTTACAATTATTAGCCCAATTACCTATGTTTTTAAAGGCAGTCTATGTAAACGGCTGGTCTAAACGAAAAACGAAAAAGGTTAAGAATATGAACGAATTTGTTGATTTAATCAGAGATTTTGACGGGATTACTTCAATGCATGATTTTAGCTCTTATGAACTCGCAATACAATATATACATACCACATTTTTATTGCTGAGCAGGTATATTTCTTCGGGCGAATTAAATGACATAAAATCATCCCTCCCTAAAGACCTTAAAGCCATAGTTTATCATAAAATAATGATTTAAAAATTTCAATGTAACAGTTATGAATACTTCTCAGCATCCTCCGATTTCAAAAAAAGCATTTGAAGCTCTGGCTTCAAAAAGAAGCTCGCACTCGGTTTCAATATATGTACCCATGTATAAAACAGGCAAAGAGCAAAATGAACACCTTGCACAAGCTAATTTAAGGCGCTGTATCAATGAAGCACATAGCGATTTGGTCAAATATGCATTAGACGAAGAAGAAATAAACAACTATTTAAAACCCATCACAGACCTAATTTCAGAAGTAGATTTATGGAGAAATCCTGCTGACGGGTTGGCTGTTTTTCTAAATAAGGATGGATTGAATTATTATCTCCTCCCCATAGCGTTTGAATCTCGCACTTATGTTGCTGATCATTTTTATTTAAAACCATTATTGCCGATGTATCATAATGACGGCGTATATTACTTATTAGAATTAAGTGGAGATTATGTAAAGCTTTACAAATGCTCGAGATACAGCTGTAAAGAGCTTTCAATTGAAGATATTGCACCTGACCAACTTGAGAAGGCTGTTGGATTTGATTACAAGTCTAAAATGCTGCAATTCAGAAGTGGCCAGGCGACGCATCGTGCAGGATCTTTTCATGGTCACGGAGAGGGAAAAGACGATCGTTATGAAGAAATGATAGTTTTTTTTAGAGCGATTGACAAAGGAATAAACCAGCTAATTTCAGATAAAAAAGCTCCTTTGGTATTGGCTTGTTCGGCCCCATTACATTCGATTTATAAAGAAGCAAATTCATACCCTAACCTATTTGAGAAATACTTAGGAGGAGATCCTGAATTCAGGGATAAGAAGGAGATGCACCAACAATCCTGGGAACTGATGAAAGAACACTTCCAGGAAATTGAAAAATCCAAATTGAATTTATTTACAGAATTGTACCATACCTCAAAAATTTCATATACCCCGTCTGAAATTATTCCTGCTGCATTAAAAGGTAAAATAGACACATTATTCGTAAGAAAAGGCCCTGACCTTTTTGGTCTTTATAACAAAGAAAATGACACTGTACGCTTTGATGAGTCGAAAAAATTAACCAATGTTTCCTTATTAAACTTTGCCGCTATGCATACCTTTATGCAAAAGGGAAAAGTGTATGAGCTCGAACCCAATGACATGCCGGTTCAGGAACAGCCACTTAGTGCAATCTTCAGGTATTGAGGGCTTGTTAGTTATACACTTAAAAGAAGATAAGCTAAGATTCTAAAGTTTTAGTAAAGCCTAAAAATAGGAACAGGGAAGCGTCAACTTCCCTGTTCCATGTGAAGCGTCTATTTTATACTTTAACTTTAGAATAAATATGATCAATTTTATTTTACCTCTAAAATAAAATCAAAATTTAAAATGATTAAACCATAACATTAAACGCTTCATTCAGACTTACAGATACATACATTCTATGTCAATAAGTATGATAATAGAAACAGGAAGCCGAAGCCTCCTGTTTCCTGAAGATTTTAAATTTGTCATCTAACTTTCACCAATTTTTCATATAACCTTATCTCTAAAATTATACTAAAACTGTCATCAGCTTTACAACATCCTAAAACCTTCATGATCTGCAGCATTTTTCAGCAAGGCAGACCAATATTTTTATGTTTTTAAAAAACAATTGAATCAAAGAACTTTTAAAGATTATGGTGTAAAATTAAGTGATGTATCAGAATTGAACAATGACCCAGGTCAGTTTGCAATATTTTTTTAAAAAATTTTACATGTTGCTCTTTTTTATGCTGTATTTACCTTTTATTTCTTCAGTTTTTAATGTAAAACCTGTACAGACATTTCTATGGCTGATTTGTTTTACATTCAAACCAGGCTAAACATAATGGAATAGAAAAAAATAAAATCAAGCGATATTTATACAGAACAAACTTATGCAATAGTTTCTTATGATTGTTCAGGGGGTATTTTTTCTGATGCATTGGATTCAATTTTTTATGGAAATCTGCTCCTGAAAAAAAAAAGAAAAACTTTGGAAGAAATTCAAAATCTTTGTGCTAATAAAGAATAAAATTAGATCTTTATCCCCTTAAAAAAAAAACAATGAACAAAAAGATAGATCAACAGTCGGCAGATAACATCAGAGCATTGGCAGTAGCCATGGTGGAAAAAGCAAATTCAGGACATCCGGGTGGCCCTATGGGCGGGGCGGATTTTATGCACATTCTCTATTCAGAATTTTTTAATTACGATCCTTCAGACATGACATGGGCCTTCAGGGATCGTTTTTTTATGGATGCAGGTCATTTGTCGAGTTTAATGTATGCACAATACTATCTTTTAGGAAATTATTCAAAAGACGATATTGCCAATTTCAGGCAGTGGAAATCAAATACCCCTGGTCATCCGGAGGTTGATGTTGCCAGAGGAATAGAAAACACTTCCGGACCTCTTGGCCAGGGCCATACCATGGGAGTTGGTGCGGCCATAGCTGCTAAGTTTTTACAAGCCAGATTTGGCGATTGGATGAATCATAAAATTTATGGTTTTATATCTGATGGTGGCGTTCAGGAAGAGATATCGCAGGGAGCGGGCAGAATTGCCGGTCATTTGGGATTAAGTAATTTTATCATGTTTTTTGATTCTAATGATATACAGTTGTCTACGTCAACAGATGAAGTAACTTCAGAAGACACTGCCATGAAATACAAAGCATGGGGGTGGAAAGTCATAACTATTGACGGACATAACCACGATGAGATAAGAAAGGCCTTAACCGATGCCAATAACGAAACAGAAAGACCCACCCTGATTATTGGTAAAACAGTTATCGGTAAAGGAGCGGTTGCTGCTGACGGGAGTGCGTTTGAAGGCCATTGTGAATTGCATGGCCAACCCATTGGACACACGGGGGCGGATTATGAAAAGACCTTATTGAATTTAGGAGCAAGTCCTGAAAAACCTTTTGATATTTTTGATGATGTCAATACATTTTATACAAATATAATCAAAGAAAAAACGGCTCAGGCCACCAAAAAGAAAGCACTTATAAGTGCCTGGAGAAAAGACAATGAAGCCTTATCCAATAAATTGGATTCCTTCTTGTCGGGAGAACTTCCTGAACTGGATTTTGAATTAATAAGCCATAAAGCAGGATTGGCAACAAGGGCTGCGTCTTCAGGTGTCTTGGGTTATTTGGCTGAAAATGTCGAGAACATGATCGTGTCATCTGCAGATTTGTCAAACAGTGATAAAACAGATGGCTTTTTAAAGAAAACCCATGCACTTAAAAAGGGTGATTTTAGCGGATCTTTTTTACAGGCAGGTGTTGCCGAATTGACCATGGCATGTGTCGCAAACGGGATGGCCTTGCACGGTGGAATAATTCCGGTCGTAGCAACGTTTTTTGTGTTCTCGGATTATATGAAACCCGCTATTCGCTTAAGCGGCATTCAGGAATTAGCTGTAAAGTTTGTTTGGACGCATGATGCTTTTAGAGTAGGGGAAGACGGACCAACCCACCAACCGGTAGAACAGGAAGCGCAAATTCGTTTGTTGGAAAAATTAAAAAATCACAGTGGTAACCAGAGTTTCCTGGCCTTGCGTCCTGCGGATTCTGCAGAAACCAGTGTGGCCTGGAAAATGGCTCTTGAAAATACAAATTCTCCAACGGGTTTAATTCTCTCCAGACAAGGAGTCAAAGATTTACCGGCTGCTGAAGTTTCGAGATATAAAGAAGCTTTAGGAGCAGAAAAAGGAGGTTATTTGGTTAAAGAAGTTGAGAACCCGGATGTGGTATTGATTGCCAATGGTTCTGAAGTGACCACTTTGATGGAAGCTGCTGAGATACTGGAAGCCGAGGAAAATATAAAAGTGAATATTGCTTCAGTGATTTCCGAAGGTTTGTTTAGACAGCAAACTAAAGCGTATCAGGATAGTATTATCCCTAATAATATACCACTCTTTGGGTTAACAGCTGGATTACCGGTTAATTTGGAAGGACTGGTTGGAGCGAATGGAAAGGTATTTGGATTGGATCATTTCGGGTATTCTGCTCCGGCAAAAGTACTTGATGATAAATTAGGTTTTACCGGAGAAAAAGTAAGCAAAGAAGTATTGGCATATTTAAAAACAATAAAAACAGATAAATGAAATTTTTTATAGATACGGCAAATCTTGACGATATAGCAGAAGCACAGGCTTTAGGGGTGTTGGATGGTGTTACCACCAACCCGTCATTGATGGCAAAGGAGGGTATAACAGGAGCAGAAAACATTTTAAAACATTACGTCGATATATGCAATATTGTTGAAGGCGATGTTTCTGCAGAAGTTATAGCTACAGATTTTGAGGGCATGGTTAAAGAAGGCGAGGCATTATCTGCCCTTCATCCTCAGATTGTGGTAAAATTACCTTTGATTGCCGATGGTATCAAAGCCTGTAAATTCTTTTCGGATAAAGGAATCAAAACCAATGTAACACTTGTGTTTTCTGCGGGCCAGGCATTGTTGGCGGCTAAGGCCGGAGCGACGTATATGTCACCTTTTATTGGCAGGTTAGATGATGTTTCGACAGATGGTTTAGGCTTGATTTCCGAAATTAGGCAAATTTATGACAACTATGGGTTTGAAACACAAATTTTAGCAGCTTCAGTGCGGCATACAATGCACATTATTGATTGCGCCAAGATAGGGGCAGATGTGATGACGGGTCCTTTGTCTGCCATAAAAGGTTTGTTAAAACACCCTTTGACCGACATTGGTTTGGCACAGTTTTTAGCCGATTTCAATAAAGGCAATTAATGTACATCTTCATCACTTATAAATACGCTGGTGTCTGAAGTGATTTTCAGACACCAGTTTATTGTTCATTGCGGTTGATATAAGTCTTCTGATCAACTCATTGTATAACCTTATTTTATAGCTTAGACTCAGGGGTTCAGCTTTGCAAATTCATAAATAATTGCATGATGGTTTGGAATGACCTGAATCAAGGGATTCATTGATTGCTGTCAGTGTGAATAATACATAAAATAGCGAAATTAACTCGTAATTTTAAAATTCACTGTTATGAGACTCAGCGATATAAATTCTCCGTTGCCTGCTGGCAAGTTCTATTTTTTTAAAAATTATATTGGAAAGAATAAATTCCTCTTTTTATTAACAGCGGTCATCGCGCTACTGGTAACATTTGCTTCTTGCGGCGATGATGATGATGACGGTTTCTCAAATACCGGCACAAACCTCACCATTTCGGATATTGCAGGGAGCTGGATAGCTACAAGTGCCTCTTTTAGTGCTCCGGAAAATATAGACCTGTTGGCTGATGGAGCCACAGTAACATTGGTTATTCAACCTAATGGAAATTTTACATTTACCTGGAAATATCCAGGAGAACCTGATGAAGTTTCTACCGGTAAGTTAGGGTTTGATGGACAATGGCTGGCTTTGAGGTTTGATGATGACCCCGAAGAGGTTTCCTTTTTTATCTCTTTAGTGAATAACATCCTTACCTTAAGAGGTCAGGTCGAGTTCGACTTTGATGATAATGGCATTGAGGATTTAGGCATTTTGGAAATGATCATGGAACGCAGTTGATTCTAGATACTCTTATGTATAATTTTCAGATTTAAATTTAATAAAATTGAATCTCCAACACAAAATGTTTAACAAATATTAAAAAAAGTTAAACATTATTGTATCTTTGTATCCATATGCTATGTTAAAGGCATTTGAAATAAACTTTTAGAAATTAAAAAAGAGGAAGCATTATGTTTGGATTATTTAAAAAGAAAACGGAGAAGGAAAAATTACAGGAACAGTATGAAAAACTGTCAAAAGAAGCCTATCAGCTGTCTGGCACGAACAGGAAGATGAGTGATCAAAAAACATTCGAAGCGAACCAAATCATGGATCAGCTTGAAAAATTGAGCTAAACGTACCAAAAAATGACAGAGGAAAAGAAACCTGACAATGTAGTGTTTAACCCTGAAACGCAACAATATGATGCGGCTATAAAGCCGTATGCGACAGCTGTTGGAGCACCTGTTATTACAACGACCGACACGATTGCCTGGAAGAACAGGAGCATCAGTAACGTAAACCATAAAGTTCGGGCCAAGTATTTAGAATTGAAGGCAGCCTATGAGCAAATGATGGAGGAGTTTGAATATAACAAGCTTATTTTCAATGCAAAATTTACTTTTGAACCGGTTATCGGCGATGTTTATCATTTGTACAAAAGAGAGAACGGAGAAACGTTTCTATCTATTATAGCACCACACGAATGCAATTTTGACGCTGTTGGAAGTTTCTATTTGAATGCCGATCAAATTTGGGAAAAGGTATGATGAGCGCCAAAGAATTCAGTCCAAGACAATTAGACCGTATCATAGAAATGGCCTGGGAAGACCGTACGCCTTTTGAAGCATTACTATTTCAATTTGGCCTGCCCGAAAAGGAGGTCATTAAGTTCATGAGGGCAACCCTCAAAGAAAGCAGCTTTAAGCGTTGGAGAAAACGCGTAAATAGCGGGGTAAGCCAAAAGCATTTAAAAAAGCGAAATCCTGAGATGACTCGCTTTAAATGTTCCAGGCAAAAAGCGATATCAGGGAACAAGATCAGCAAGAGATAAATGGTATGCTTTTAAAAAATGACTTAACATGGTTTCCCACATCACTTGATGAAGTGCTTCAACGTTTAGATCAAATTGATCCTGTGAAGTACGGCAGTGACAGGAATTACCTTAATGGGTCTGTTTCTTATCTGTCTCCCTATATTTCAAGAGGCCTGATTTCAACTCAGTTTGTTCTTTCTCAGTTATTGAAAAAGGGATATGAACCAGTCAATATTGAAAAATTCATACAGGAACTGGCCTGGCGCGATTACTGGCAGCAAATATGGAAAGCGAAGGGAGACACCATAAATACAGATCTTAAAAACAAACAAGGCCCGGTAGCCAATCACTATGTTTCAAAAGGGATTATAGATGCCCAGACGGGTATAGAGGCTATAGATAAGGCCATCAGGGACTTTTATAAAAGTGGTTATGTGCACAATCATTTAAGAATGTATATAGCATCCCTGGCCTGTAATGTGGCCCAAAGCCATTGGAAGGTTCCTGCAAAATGGATGTATTATCACCTGCTTGATGCAGACTGGGCAAGCAATGCCTTGAGTTGGCAGTGGGTTGCCGGAGCGAATAGCCACAAAAAATATTATGCCAATCAGGAGAATATAAACAAGTATTGTTTTACCAATCAAAAAAATACTTTCCTCGACTTACCCTATGAGGCCTTTTCACAATTGAGCATACCGGAAACTTTGAAGGAAACAGTAGACTTATCTTTAAGTACGCCTTTACCCGAAAAGAATAAGATCAGCATAGATCATAATCTTCCGACTTGCATCTATAATTTCTATAATTTGGATCCGGCCTGGAAGAAAGATGAATCGGTAAACAGAATTTTGCTTTTAGAACCATCTCATTTTAAGGAATACCCGGTATCTGCCAAGAGCATTGATTTTATGTTCAACCTTAGTTTGAATGTGGATCATATTCAAATCTTCGTGGGAGAATTTAAAGAGTTAACAACATATCATCACGTAAAAAATATTTATTTTAAGGAACATCCTTTAAACAAGCATTATCAAGGCGTCGAAGAACAAAGAGACTGGATGTTTCCCGTGCAGGGTTACTATCCGTCGTTTTTTTCTTTTTGGAAGCAATGTAAAAAACAACTGTATGCTTAAGCGATTACTCCTGAATAATAAAAGGAATACACGAAAATGAAAAAACAACACCTTCCTGAAAAAATTTGCATCGTCTGTGAGCGTCCTTTTACATGGCGCAAAAAATGGGCATCAAATTGGGAGGAAGTAAGGTATTGCAGCGAGCGATGCCGAAGAAATAAATAAGCAATGAAAACAGCCCACCTTATATTTCCTCATCAGCTGTTTCGGGATCCATCCTGGATACATAACCAGGCTATAGTCTACCTGATAGAGGAGTTTTTATTTTTTAAACAATACCCTTTTCACAAGCAAAAAATAGCATTTCACAGGGCTTCTATGAAATCTTATGAAAGTTATTTAGGGTCTATGGGTTTTGAAGTATGCTATGTTGAAGCTATAGAACAAAGATCAGATATCAGGATGCTTATTGCCGAATTGAAGCAGCAGGAAATTCAAAAAATCAGCTATATAGACCCCACAGATTGCTGGCTGGAGAAGAGGACAGAAGCCTCATGCTCAGCACATGATATCCTTATTGAAAAATTGAGTTCCCCCATGTTTCTCAATTCAAATGATGATTTGTTGCATTTTTTTAGAAGCGATAAAAAAAAATACCATCAGACTGGTTTTTATATAGAAGAAAGAAAGAAACGCAATATTTTGTTATCCTCAGAAGGAAATCCTGCGGGCGGAAAATGGACTTATGATAGTGACAACCGCAAAAAGTATCCGGCAAAAAAAAATCCACCTCATATTCAGTTTCCGGATACTGACGCCTGTTATGAAGAAGCAGGAGACTATGTTCAAGCCCACTTTTCTCAGCATTTGGGCAACCTTACGGACAACCCTTTATACCCGACTGATCACCAAACAACGGATCAATGGCTGGATCAGTTTTTTGAGCACAGGTTTATGGAGTTTGGCCCTTATGAAGATGCGATACTTGCAGAAAATTCATTTTTACATCACAGCGTTTTAACACCCATGTTAAATACAGGCCTAATAACACCTCAGGAAATTGTTGATCGTTGTTTGGTTTATGCAGAAAAGCACGATGTTCCTATTAATTCAACCGAAGGTTTCGTAAGGCAGATAATTGGGTGGCGGGAATTTATAAGAGGTATGTACACTACAAGGGGGTCAGACCAGCGCACCGGGAACTTTTGGCGTTTTTCAAAGAAAATCCCGGCTTCTTTTTATAACGGTACAACAGGGATAGATCCTGTCGATATCACCATTAAGAAGGTATTGAAAACAGGATATTGTCATCATATTGAACGGTTGATGGTATTAGGTAATTTCATGATGCTGTGTGAGTTTGATCCTGACGAAGTTTATCGCTGGTTTATGGAGTTGTTTATTGATGCCTATGACTGGGTGATGGTTCCTAACGTCTATGGGATGAGCCAATACGCCGATGGCGGATTAATGGCTTCCAAGCCATACATCAGTGGTAGCAATTATGTAATGAAAATGAGTAATTTTAAGAAAGGAGAATGGCAGGCTGTATGGGATGGATTGTTTTGGCGGTTTATGCATGTACACCGGGATTTTTTTATGCAAAACCCGAGGTTGGGTATGCTGGTGCGCATGTTTGACAAAATGCCTGATGAGAAACGTCAAAAGCATCTTAAAAATGGAGAATTATACTTGACAACCCTAAGTGAGCCGTAAAAAAAAGCTGAAGCATTCATATTATATATAAGTGACAAGCATACTATACAGAAATAATACCGTCCACAGAAAAGTTCTGATCCAATTCTTTTTTATTAGTGTATCCAACAATTTTTGACTGACTTTCCCTTTGTGAATTTCAGTATGAATAGGTACAAACTGCAGGAAAGTAGATACCCATATCAGAATTATAATAATCAAGCTCAACACTGTATAAAGATCAATTTTAATGATCAGTTGATAAATAGAAATACCTAATTGACCAAGCATCAGTGGCATCACTATAAAAGTAAAACGAGAAGTATATGCTCTGTGCCACTTGATTAGATCATTAGGCTTATAATAAAGAAAACTAGGATATACAATGCGTTGGACAATCCAAATCAACACAACTAATCCAAAATCGATTAAAAGTCGCAGAATCGTTATAGACATTACAGATGCTTAGTTATTTTGGAGCTCATAGGATTCGTAATTGAAAAATAATAATCAATTAAACGTCCTTTTTCATCAACTAAATATTTTTGAAAATTCCATTTAACACTTGAATTCTTTTCATTATTTAAGCTTCTGTTTGTAAGCCATTTATATAAATTATGCTGCTTACTACCTTTAACATCAATCTTTTCAGTGAGTAAAAATTTAACACCAAAATTCAACTCACAAAAGTTTTGAATCTGCAAAGCATCACCAGGCTCTTGTTTGCCAAATTGGTTACATGGTGATCCAATAATTACTAAACTGTTTTGATATTGATCATTTAAAGCCTGGAGGTCTTTATATTGTTTTGTAAATCCACATTCTGAAGCAACATTGACAAAAAGTATTTTCTTTCCTTGAAATTCATGTAAAGAGATCGGTTGTCCTTGTAAAGAATTGATAGCAATATCATAAACTGATGGTTTTTTTGTATCATTCGATTTACGCGTTACTATTTTGGCTTTATCAATTGTTTTCATGTCTTTGTTTTTTAACTTTGGTAAAGATATCTAATTTTTGTTCAATTTTAAAATAATATTATTAAACAAAAATTTAAACCCTTACATTAACGACAAAAAAATATCTTTTGCTTAAATTGGTGCTTATGAATACAGAGGATCATAAAATACATATCATCGGTGCTGGTATCAGTGGTTTAATTGCCGCAAAAGTTCTAGAAGATCATGGGTATTTGCCTGTTGTTATAGAAGCTTCTGACAGAGTGGGAGGGCGCGTTAAAACTGATCTGATCAATGGTTATCAATTGGACCATGGCTTTCAAGTACTTTTAACAGCATATCCTGCAGCACAAAAGTACTTGGATTTTAAGGCCCTGGACTTGCAAAGGTTTGTGCCAGGTGCCGCGATTTTTAAATCGGGCAAACAGACTGTCATTGGAGATCCGTTGAGAGATTTTTCTTTGCTGTTTTCAACCCTGTTTTCAGGAATTGGAACTTTGGAAGACAAACTGAATATACTGAAACTCAATAAGAGGTTAAAAAACAAAGCCTTATCTGACATTTTCTCTGAAAAGGAGAAAACGACCCTGGCTTACCTGCAGGATGTTGGCTTTTCGGACGAAATGATTCAACAATTTTTCAAACCCTTTTTTAGCGGCATCTTTTTAGAACCCGATCTCGAGACATCGAGCAGAATGTTTGAGTTCGTGTATAAAATGTTTGGGGAGGGTTATGCAGCACTTCCAAAAACGGGGATTGAAGCCATTCCAAAACAACTTGCTCAAAATTTAAAGACTACCATTTTTAAATTTAATTCACCGGTGGCTTCAGTCAAGGATCAGGAAATAACACTTAAAAACGGTGAAAAACTTAAAACGGATTTTACCATTGTAGCAACAGAAGCAAGCGGGCTTATTCAAAATTTAAGCAAACAAGCCATCGCATGGAAATCTTGCGATACGTTATATTTTGAAACAAGCAAGAGGATCATAAAGAAACCATTAATTGGCCTTATAGCAGATACTGATGCACTTATCAATAATATATTTTACCATACGAGCCTGGAAACCGGTCAAACACCTGAAAAAGAACTCCTATCGGTAACTATAGTCAAAAATCACGACTTATCTGATACTGAGCTTATTGCTCGGGTTCGAAAGGAATTACAGCAGTTTTGCGACATTGATTCCTGTATATTTTTAAAGCAATTCAAGATTTCAAGGGCCTTGCCCAGGCTTGATCATGTACAGTATGAAATGCTTCCTTCTGAAACGCGTTTAACAAGCACTATTTTTCTCGCCGGCGATACGCAACTAAATGGCTCACTCAATGCTGCCATGATTGCAGGGGAAAGAGCTGCTCTCGGTGTGATTCAAACGTTAAACAGTGTCCGTCAATAATTGACTCTGTTAAACAAAAAAATTCATCCCGTCTGTATTTGCTTTATAGCATTGAGAGTTATACCGTTTTAATGCTGTACAATTCAGGTAGTTCAGCCTCCCAGTTAAAGGTTTCTTTGATGCCAAGTTGCAGAGCTTCCGTGGCTTCTCTTTCTCCGTGAACAATAAAAATCCGGTCAGGCTTATTCTTAAGTTCCTTTAACCAATCTAAAAGTTCAGTGTGATCGGCATGGGCTGAAAGCCCTTCAATCACCTCTATTCGCATATTAAAAGGAACCCATTTTCCATAGGCCTTAAATCCTTTTTCACCATCAAGTAATTTTCGCCCGCGTGTGCCTTCAGCCTGATAACCTACAAAAAGAAGGGTGTTTATTGGGTTTTCGGCTTGCACTTCCAAGTAATTTAAGATCCTGCCTCCTGTAAGCATACCGCTCCCTGCAATGACAATTTTAGGATCCCTATTCTCGCGGATAAGCAATGTTTCGCGAAAACTCTGAACCACTGAAAATTTTGAACACATTTCAAAGCACTCGATCTCGCCTAACCTGTGCCAGTCCCTTGTACGATGAAACAGCTCTAATACATCCGATCCCATGGGACTATCCATAATCATTGGAATTCTTGGTATTCTGTTTTCCTTGATCAACCTGTAAAAAATCAACATCAGCAATTGGGCCCGTTCAACAGAAAAACTGGGAATAAATAAACTGCCGCCTTTTGCAACAGTTTCATTCACAAGTTTTTCTATGACAGGGATAGCCTCTGATTCATCAGGATGAATCCTGCCCCCGTAGGTAGATTCAATAAAAAGTATATCGGCTTTTTTTGGTTTTAATGGTGGATATAAAAGAAGGTCATTTGTCCTGCCAATATCCCCGGAGAAAACAAATCGTTTGCCGTTTACCTCTAATTCTATGAAAGTGGCTCCCAGGATATGGCCATTATAAGAAAACCTCACTTTCATCCCTTCATAAAGTGAAATCCACCTTGCCGGCGGAATCCTTTTGAAATGTGGAAGCGTAATTTCAACATCAGCCAAATCGTATAAAGGTTTGGCAGGATGATGTTTAGAATACCCTTCTTTGTTGGCACGTTCTGCTTCCTGTTCCTGAATCCTGGCACTGTCATTCAATATGATCGCAGCAATGTCTAAGGTTGGATTGGTTCCATAGATTGAACCATTAAACCCCTGTTTTACCAATCTCGGTAAATATCCGGTGTGATCAAGGTGTCCATGGGTTAACAGGACAGCGTCAATATCAGACGCTTTTACCGGGGGATATTCCCAGTTCTTTAAACGGAGTTCCTTGAGTCCCTGAAAAAGCCCGCAGTCTATTAAAATTTTTTTGTCGGTAGTTTCCAAAAGATATTTTGAACCGGTCACGGTTCCGGCAGCCCCTAAAAAGTGGATATTTATTTTTTCTGTCTCCATGATCAACAGGCTTAAAAAAGTATTACACTAAGTTAAGCAATTAACCTTCAAATAGCTAGAGTTTTGGGTTTGTTTTAATGCTTGAATGCAGGAATGCTTGAATGCGATAATGAGGGAATTCAAAAGTCAATTCGACTACCTTAAGAATACATGACCCTTAAATATGTCCCAATTCTTACGATAAGAATATTTTAGGACATGTTTTTAGCCATAAAATTTAGATTTGATTTAACTTTATGTTATGGTTCTTTGTTGCGCAGTGACATCCGAATCGATAAGAATAAACCAATTATAATGATAAAGTATCGCATCGCAACTCTCGAAGATAATGCTCAGCTTTTGAGGCTTACCAATGACGCAGACATGGCTGGTACCATAGGACTTCGAACAGACAGGGACCCTTCGTTCTTTAATTTGGTCGAATTAAGGGGTAAGAGCAAAGTGTATATTGCCGAGGAGCATAAAAATATAGTAGGATCTATTTGTGTTACGCAAGAGGATGTTTATATACAAAAAGGGATTTATCCGCTTTATTATATCAGTGATTTTAAAGTAGCTAAAACGCATCGAAATCAGGGAATAGGTTTGCAGCTCACCAATGAGGTAACTAAATATTTGGAATCTGAAAATGCAGATTTCGCTTTTTTAAATGTGGCAAAAGGAAATAAGAGACCCTTTGTTTTCTTCAGTGAAAGGAGGAATTATCCTGACTTTGACACTATTGGAACCTTTAAAATAGTTCAATTTATAGGCGCGAAAAAGAAAGGAGAACATAAAAAATACAATATTGAAGTTACTACAGCGACAGTTGAAATACTGGATTTCCTGAATGAATTTTACAGCAAACATGAATTGGCAAACGTCATATCAAAAGATCATTTAAAAGAAACTTCAATTTTCTGTGTCCGGTCTAATGAAGCTATTATAGCAGTCATGTGTTTATTGGATACTTCAAATATGAAACAACATCTGGTTCTTAAAATGCCCTGGTACTTGAAGCTTTTCATTTCGGCTATCAATACAATTCGTCCATTGACCGAAACGACAAAACTTCCAAAACAAAATGAACCCATCAAGATGCTCTATTTGAAATATTTGGCGGTTTCGAGTTACGATGCAGATTTGATCAAAGAACTTATTTATAGAGCAAAGCATGAAGTTTATAAAAAAACATATGCCTTTGTTTCTTTTGGATTACATGAAAATGATCCTTTAGCAAAATACTTACCAGGATTTTTTAAAATTACATTTTACTCGGTTGGCATGCTTGTTAGCTTAAAAAACAGTCAGGGATTAATGCAGTTGATTAAAAAAGGGGTTCCATTTAAAGATTTTTCAACAGTTTAATATATTCATCTCTAAAACCAAAGAAACATGAAAACACTTAATCAAACATTTAAAAGTATCGAGGTATTTAATGTCATTTCTGATATTTATTCTCAGGCGATTACAGGAGAGCTGATAGGAATGAGCAATTTTGCTTCTTTGGCGGATACTGTTGATGATCCCTATGAAAAAATGGAAGCCGTGGAACACGCAAATAGTGAGCGATCACATGCGGAAGGCTTTTTGGCCTATGCAAAAAAAGCAGGGCTGAACATTACGATTAACCTTAAGGGTGAATATTGGCGAAGAGTACGGACTCAATTTCTTCAATATGCCGAAAAGAATGATTTTATAGCTTGTATCATTATTCAGGAAGTAATGCTGGAAGCATTTGCGATTTCTATGTATCAAGATGCAGGAAATGCTTTAGGGGGTGAATCCAAAGACCTTTTTTTATCAATCGCAGAAGAAGAAAAAGAGCATATGGAGCATTCAATTGAATTATTACAGGCAGAAATGCGCAAAAACCCGGATGAATTTACAGCCAAATTTGAAGAAATTCATTTTAACTGTATGACAATTTTATCTGAATTTTCCGCCACGACAGACTTAAGCGGCCATTGTGGAGTATGTAATGGAGAATGCATGAAAAATTCTTTACATCACGTTGGATTGGAAGCTAATAGCTTAAGAGGTAATGCCCTGGCTTTGTATGCCAAAGCTCTTGACACCATAGGAATTCCCGGAGAAAAATCAATTGTATGGATAGCCAAACTACCAGCTTAGATTTTGCAGTGATAGGTCATCAGGATAACTGGCCGAATATCCAATCCTTTATCAATGCGATGAGAACGACTGATCTCGAGGAATTGTCAATTGAAAAAATCAAGGGTATCTATGGGTATATTCCCCCAAGAGGGATTTTTAAAATGCGTGTAAAATCTCCTACAGGAAAGGAAATAAACGGTGTTTATATCGAAACTTTTATAGAGCCTGACCAACTTGAGGCCCAACATCTTCGGAGTAACATCCAAAAGGTAAAGAATGCCATTGAAGCAGCGCATACATTGAAAGCCAAAATGGTTATTTTAGGCGGGTTTACTTCTATTCTGTTAGAAGGCAATTTTAAGGATTTCGAAAGTTATAACATGGTGCTTACCACCGGAAACACATTAACCACATCTTATGTATTAAAAGGTGTTGAAAAGGCAGCTAAAGAACACCAATTGGTTTTAAACGAATGCAAGGTTCTTATTATAGGCGCCACAGGAGATATTGGTATGGCATGTAGCAATTATTTAAAAGGTACTGTAAAGCAATTGTTACTATGTGCAAGAAACAGAATTCGTCTTGAAAATTATGCTGATCAGCTAAAGCGTGAAGGCTATGATATAAAATATTCTATCGATTTGGATGATTTGGCAGCAGAAGCTGATATTATTATAAGTGTTGCAAGTTCACAGGGCATAAAAATCAGTAATTTGAAAAAAGCAGCTATTATATGTGATGCTGGCTATCCAAAAAATTTAGAAGACAAACTGGAACAACACACAGATGTTTTTCTTTTTCACGGAGGAATGGGACAGCTCACAAATGGCTATACCTTTATTCCAGATTATACTGCTCATTTTTATTATTACCCGGCTCCTTTTTTGGGGCATGGATGCATCATTGAAGTTATTCTTATGGCTTTCGAGGGGATCATGGAAAATTATTCAACAGGAAGAGGAAATATTACCAAAGAAAAAATAGATAAGATGTACCATTGGAGCAGAAAACACGGGATCGAACTTGCGCCCTTTTATAATTCAAAGGGCCTGTTGTAATCAAGACTAAAAAATGATATCATGAAAAAAAATAAAGACCAGGTGCAACTTTCCAAATTGGTGTTCACGCAAAGCTGGGAAGACCCCGAATGTGACCATAAAGCACTGAAAATTAAAAAGGATGAAGTTCTTGTTGCCATTACTTCAGGGGCCTGCAATGTATTGGGTTTTTTACAATTTAACCCCGCTAAGATTTATGCTATCGATATCAATGCTGCACAATCCTTTTTGTTGGCATTAAAAATGGCTGCGATTAAATCTTTAGAATATGAGGATTTTATTGGGTTTTCGGGTTTGGTGGATTGTCAAAACAGGCTTGAATTATTTGAAAAAATAAAGCCACAGCTTAGTGAGGAATCCCTTTCGTTTTGGGAAAGTAAAAAGGGCCTGCTTGAAAATGGATTTATTATGAATGGAAAATATGATCGATTTGTAAAATTTGCCGGTAGGTTCCTGAAATTAATACAAGGCCAGGCCAGGATCGATGGATTGTTTAAGCCAAAAGACATTAAAGAGCAGGAAGCCTTTTATGATGAAGTTTGGGATACGAGGCAGTATAAAGCTATCTATAAAATTTTATTCAACAAACACATTTTGGCAAGAAAGGGTCTTTCATCTGACTATTTTCATTTTGATGACGGAAGCGCCTCATTTGCTGAAAGTTTCTATAAACGCGCGCGAAAGGCATTTAGAAACTTACCCATAAAAGGCAACTATTTTCTCTCTCTGTATGTAAAAGGGCTCTATGCAAATACAGACGAAGTTCCTGATTATTTAAAAAGAGAGCATTATAAAGTCATTAAATCGAGAATAGACAATATTGAAGTAGTTACCTCCGATGCACAGGGCTGGATAGATACTATTGATGATGCGAGTATTGACTGCTTTGCGCTTTCCAATATTTGTGAATTAATGAGCGAAGATGAAACGAACAGGCTTTTTAATGCGGTTTATAGAACTGCAAAGCCAGATGCTAGAGTAATTTTTAGAAATCTAATGATTCCCAGGGAAGTACCGGAGAATCTTAAAGAGCGAATCGTAAAAAACAAAGAATTGAGCGAGTTTTTGCAGGAAAACGATCGTTCATTTGTTTATGGCAAGGTTGCTGCATATAGCATTGAAAAGTAGTTTTCATTTGTTTTAATGTTGCAATGCTTGAATGAAAGAATGCTCGAAATCAAAGATTCAGTGAAGCTAATGCATGAATTCAAGAATTCAAGAATGCGTGAATGTTTAGTCGGACTGATAATGTGGAGCAAAACTTCTCACTTCTCCCTTCACCCTTCTCCCTTACCCTTGAAACTGCCTCACCTTTTCAAGCCTCATGGCAAAGGGTACTTTATTGTGATCAAAGGTGTATTCAATGGATTTGTCAAATTCAACTGTTTCCAATACGTTTAGCTTTGCCTGATCCAGGCTGCCTTCGAGTTCTGTTTTAAATTCTTTGTTCAGAATTAATTGGATACTGCCATAATACAGTTCAGTGATCATATAGACCCGCCTGATTTTTCCGTCATAGGTTTTCCAATTGTCTTTTTTTAATACTTCCAAATGGTTATCAATACGAACCCTGTTGAGATTTGACATAGTTTTGACCTGTAAATGGCCAAAATGGAATTTACTGATGTTTTTGAGTTCAAAGCGCTCTTCCAGTTCATTGATTACAGGGTTTTGGAGGGTGGAGACAACATTGACTTCCATATTGATGACCCTGTCGGCGAGATGTGCATATTTGATTTTTTCCTTATTAAGGTCCCTGATTCCTTTTAACCAGTTTTCCCGGGAAATGATTCCGGCATCAAGAAAAGCATTGTAAATATGTTCAGACATCCCGGGATGCTCAAATTTAGGTTTGCCTATAATCGGATCCCAAACCAGATTACCCAGGATGATATTCTCATGGGAAGTGGGAATGAGCTCTAAGTTGTATTTGTTTCTGAATCTTTTTATTTCCATATATTATATAGGTAAGTAGCTGAAAATGTGAAGTTAATTACTTTAAAAAAGATTTGAGTAAGGAAAAACCCTACTATGAGTAAGGACTATTTATCAGGAGTCAGGTTCTAAAGAAATACCTTGCTATAAGTTTGGTTTTCCTTACTCATAGTAGGGTTTATTCTTAATTGATGTACAAAGATCTTTGCTCAGTATGAAATAGAAATTTGATGGCAGTATTGACCATTTTATGATCTTTTAGTATCTTTTAAGCTCTAAATCAGATAACAATGAAAAAAACAGGTCTTTTATTTGTGCTTTTAGCATTGCTTTTTACGAGTGTCCAATGTACCGAAGATGAGGATGTAGAAGCTAAGGTTTATCAAGAAGAGTTTAACACAGGCGATCAAGAGTTGGATAGTAAAAGAGATTGAGCATAGATATGGACTAATTCATGATTATCTAGAAATAGCCAATTACTGATCATAACCGCAAACATGAAATACAAATTCTATAATTTTTTATTAGTTTTTCTTGTAATTTTCTTTTTTTCATGCAAAAATGATCAAACTGAATCAAATGATAAAGAAATTGGAGTAGTTGACGAGGTTGATCAATTGATTAATTCTGCAAAGGATGTCAATTTAATGAAAGATAACCGACTCCGAAATTTGTCAGATGCAAGGAATCTAGTACTTCAAGAAAAGAACGATTCTTCCAAGATCAAAAAATTATTAAAAATTACGGACATATATTATGATTTAAATGAAGATTCTTTGTTTTCCTTGACTAATGATCTTGTTTTTCAATTTGCTATAAAAAAGAATGATATTCAGGCGATTGCTGAGTATCATTGGAATAAGGGGAATTTATTTAGTACTAATGAAGTATTGGATAGTGCATTCTATGAATACTCTCAGGCGCAGAGAATATATAAATCCTTAAAACATGAATATTATAGCTCAAAAATGGAGTATAATATGTCATTTATACAATTCAGAGTTAGAAATTATATTCAAAGCGAAATCTTTGTAATTTCAGCTATTGAAGGCTTTAAAAAGTTAAATAGAAATCGTAATTTATATTTATGTTATAATCGTCTTCTACTTTTGGATAAGGAAATTGGAAGTTTCGAATCGGCATTGAATCATTATAACGTTGCCATTGATTATTTGAATAAGACAAATTTAAAAGGAGTTCAAAAAGAGAGTCTACTCAACAACCTCAGTCTTGTTTACCAAAAACAAAAAAATTACAAAAAATCAATTGAAACATTGGACAGAGCTTTGGAAAATCGATATCTTAAATCGAAGCATACTGATCTTTACACAAAACTAATAGATAATCAAGCTTATAGCAGATTTCTTATGGGTGATGATCAGTATGTTTTGCAAGATTTTCAAACAGCTAAGGCTCTTCGTGATTCTTTGGGGAATGAAGCTGGGGTTGTTATAAGTGAATTACATTTAGCAGAATACTATCTTAAACATCAAGACAGTGTAACTGCCTTAAAACATGTGGAACAAGCTCATGACATCGCAGTTAATTTAGGTTTAAACCGGGATATTTTATCAAGCCTTGTGCTTTTGTCTAAAGCGGATCCGTCTCATGCGACAAGGTATATGAATGATTATATATACTTGAATGATAGCCTGTTAACGGAAGAAAGAAAGGTGAGGGACAAATTCACCCGTATTCAGTTCGAAACGGATGGCTATATCGCCGCCAATGAGGAGCTCAAAAAGCAGAATATATGGATCTCACTAACGAGTATCCTGGCTTTGGCAAGTTTAAGTTTGCTATTTTTTTGGTACCGCCAAAGATCAAGGAACCGAGCTTTGATACTGGAGCGGCAACAGCAAGATGCCAATGAAGAGATCTATGATTTAATGCTAAAACAACAAAACCGTGAAGAAATGGGAAGGATTCAGGAAAGGATAAGGATTTCTGAAGATTTACATGACGGGGCATTGGCCAGGTTATTTTCAGTACGAATCGGTTTGGGATTTTTAAAGGTTGCCGGAAACAAAGACGAATCAAAACGCTACGATGAATTTTTACAGGAGTTACAATCAGTGGAAAAGGAAATCAGAAGTTTATCGCATGACCTGAAAAATGATACATTGTCTTCTAAAAAAGATTTTCCAAAATTACTGTCGGAGCTGCTGGAAGAGCAAAGCGGCATTGGAAGATTTAGGTATGAATTTGAAGGAGACAGCTCAATAGCCTGGAATCTGGTTGACGAAAAAATAAAGATCAATTTATACAGAACGGCCCAAGAGGTCATCCATAATATCATTAAATATGCAGAATGCAAAAATGTAAAGGTAAGCTTAAAGAGAAAGAACAAAGTGGTGGAATTGTTTTTTGTTGACGACGGCAAAGGTTTTGATACTAATACAAAAAGTAAAGGAATTGGCCTGAAAAACATGAAGTCCAGGGCAAAAAGCATTGGAGCTGATATCAGTATCAATTCATCTGTTCACAAAGGAACCAAAATTATAGTAAGTATACCAACCAAAACCTTATACCATGAAGCAACAACAAAAAGTACTGATCATAGATGATCATCCTTTGATTTGCGAGCAGTATATAAAAGCTTTGCAGGAAGTGATGACTGAGAACGAACAATTGAACATGAGAATTGAATCAGCAGGAGATTGTGATACGGCTAGAGAGAAGATTAAAAATACATTGATCGAAGGAGGCTGGGATTTGGTTTTTCTAGATATACGCTTACCTTCTTCAAAAGACAGAAAAGTACTATCAGGTGAGGATCTTGGCGAGATGATCAGGAAGAACCACCCTCTCGCTAAAATTATAGTGGCAACAACATTTAATGACAATTACCGTATTCAGAATATTTTTAAAAGCTTGAACCCAGAAGGTTTTCTCATTAAAAATGATCTTGACACCAAAGAATTGGTCAATGCCATCCAAAAAATCATGCAGGGAGGTGTTCATTACAGCAATACGGTTTCCAGCCTGCACAGGAAGCAAATGTTTACAGAAATCAAAATTGATAAGATTGATCGGCAAATTTTATATGAATTATCCCTTGGTACCAGGATGAAAGATCTTCCAAAGATTGTACCTTTGTCTATAGCAGGCATCGAAAAAAGAAAAAGAATCTTAAAAGAAGTATTTGACGTTGAGGACCAGGGTGACAAAGCCCTGATCATGAAAGCCAGAGAATTAGGTTTTATTTAAATAAGATCATGAAAATAATCATTGCACCGGATAAATTCAGGGGTTCCCTTACGGGGATAGAGTTTTGCTGGGTGGTCAAAGAAGCCATCTGGGAAGTATTGCCCGATGTGGAGATCATAGAAGCACCTGTCGCGGATGGGGGAGACGGCACACTTGCTGCGCTTGAGACTCAGGTACCTCATGGCAAAAAAACGATAGTGGTCAACGACCCCTTATTTAGAAAAATACAGGCATCTTATTTGTATAATGAGGATTATAAAATAGCTTTTGTAGAAATGGCCGAAGCTTCCGGCTTAAGGTTGTTGGCAAAAGAAGACCAGAACTGTATGAATACGACTACTTATGGAACCGGAGAGTTGATTACCGCTGCAATGGATGCGGGAGCAGAACGGATCATATTAGGCATTGGCGGAAGTGCAACCAACGACTGTGGAATGGGTATGGCTGCCGCCTTGGGCTATCAGTTTTTAGACGCAGATGGTAAGGAAGTAAAACCCATCGGGAAAAATTTATCCCTGGTCAAAGAGATCCGAACCGAGAATGTTGATCCGCGGATCATGCAAATAGATTTTGAAGTGGCCTGTGACGTTATCAACCCCCTTTATGGAGAAGAAGGGGCGGCTTATATATACGGCCCTCAAAAAGGAGCATCGGAGAAAGAAATAGCTTTCCTTGATCAGGGGCTTCAGGATTTTAGCAAGTTACTTATAAAGGTTTTTAATCAGGATATACACGATATTTACGGAACCGGGGCAGCGGGAGGAATGGGAGCCGGGGCAATTTATTTTTTAAATGGAGAATTGAAATCCGGGATCGAATTGATCAAGAAAATGATTCAATTTGACAAAAGGATAGCTGGTGCTGACTGGCTGATTACAGGAGAAGGAAAACTGGATTTCCAAACCTTATTGGGTAAAGCGGTGAAAGGGGTAGTGGAAGCAGCACAATTGCAAAACATACCTGTCGCTGCTTTTTGTGGTAGGATCACCTTGCCTCAGGATGCCCTTTCTACGATGGGGATTAGATATTCGTCATCTGTAATGCTCGAAGCCATGAATTTGGAAGACGCCATGGAAAATGGAAGGGTGTATTTGAGTAAAATGGCCAAAGATTTTGCCTTGAGGTTGCAGGAGGATATGTGATGAAATGCTTTAATGCTGAAATGCTACAATGCTACAATGCTGAAATGCTACAATGCAGGAATGATATAAATCGATTACCAAAAACTTAATACCTAGTCCTTAATCCTTAAAACTTAACCCTTCACCCCATGCTGATTCTAATTTCCCTTGTTATTGTTGTGATTTTGATGATCGTTGCCTCCTCGAAATTCAATATCCATCCATTTTTAAGTTTACTTTTTGCCGGGATCGTCATGGGTTTCGTTGGGGGATTAGATGAAGCTGAAGTAACCCAAACCCTAATGAATGGTTTTGGTAAGACGCTGGGTAGCATAGGCATTATTATTGCTTTTGGGACCATCATCGGGGTCTATCTTGAAAGAAGTGGCGGGGCCATGGCCCTGGCGAATTGGGTGATCAAACTTGTTGGTAAGAAAAACGCTCCCCTGGCGATGAACCTAACGGGCTTTATTGTTTCCATACCGGTTTATTGTGATTCGGGTTTTATCATTTTGTCTTCCCTGATGAAGGCCATTAGTAAAAGATCGAAAATCCCATTGGTTGTTTTAGGGGTTTCCCTGGCTGCGGGTTTATATGCGACCCATGTTTTTATCCCTCCAACTCCAGGCCCGCTAGCAGCTGCGGCAGCTTTAGACGCCGACATAGGATTGGTGATCATGCTGGGTTTTGTGGTGGCGGTCCCCGTGGCTTTGACCGGGATGTTCTGGGGGAGATTCATTGGAAATAAAATTGGCAAGCCTGTTGAAGATACACAAACGGACAAGACAATTACTGCCAGGCTCCCGAAAACCAGCATGTCATTTGCACCGATCCTGGTGCCTATACTTCTCATTGCTTTAAATTCTATCGCAACGTATCCTACGTTTCCTTTTGGTGAAGGTAATTTTGCCGATTTCCTCCATTTTATAGGTAATCCGATGATTGCTTTGTTTATTGGAGTTGCTTTGGCTTTTCAATTAAAGGATAAAAAGATTCAGGATACCCATACGCATTGGGTAGGTGAAGGTCTCAAACAGGCCGGGGTCATCATCTTGATCACAGGGGCAGGGGGTGCTTTTGGGGCCATTTTGAGAGCAACCGGAATAGGAGATTTTATTGGGGAGAGTTTTTCAGACATGGAACTTGGTTTGCTATTGCCTTTTATCATTGCAGCGGTTTTAAAAACGGCACAAGGTTCTTCGACGGTTGCCATCATCACCACTGCCGCAATAGTTGCCCCAGTACTTGAGAGTTTTGGATTGGATTCTGCTATGGGAAGGGCTCTTGCTGTGCTCTCCATCGGGGCAGGAGCCATGACCGTTTCTCATATCAATGACAGTTTTTTCTGGGTGGTAGCTCAGTTTACCGAAATGGATACCAAAACTGCGCTTAAAAGTCAGACTGTGGCCACGTTGTTGCAGGGGCTTGTTGGGGTGTTGATAGTTTTAGGGTTGGGAGTGGTTTTGTTGTAGGGGAGAAGTGAGAAGGGAGAAGGGAGAAGGTAGAAGTGTGAAGTAAGAAGTGAGAAGTGAGAAGTGAGAAGCCTGCCTGCCGGCAGGCAGGTGAGAAGGGAGAAGGCAGAAGTGGTTGAACTTATTTATTAAATAGCGATTCTACTGTTGCCGTTACAATATAAAATAGTAATATAAGCGAATAATTATGGGAGTCCTTAGAATGTCAATTTTGGGCCTTAGAATTAAGAGTTCGGGATTTTAGATTCAATTATTAGGGATTTTTTTAATCTCTCTTGAACTTTACTTCTCACTTCTACCTTCTCACTTCTGCATTTATCTATATAAATCAGCGCTCTATCTGTCTATACTATAACTAATGCCTTGAATACACGATTGTTAATGCCGTGATAATTTCTTGATAAAATTCAGCCGTTTTAAGCCTTATAACTGTATTAATAAATTATATTTGGGGGTTGAAAAAAACAGAAAGGTTTCTGCTTAAAAAAAGAAGTCTGAATTTGGCTTAAAGCCATTTTCTAAATAGATTTCTAAAATCACTCACGGTCATTTTGATCAATGATTTTGCCATTTCCCATAAGTGGAAATGGGAGTGATAAGGGCGGAGCTGTGATTTTTTGTATACAATAAAAGTTAGCTTCCAGGATTAAAAATATACTATATACAATCCGTAGAATTGAATTTGAGTAAATGGGATCCATTATACCAAAGTATATTTATAAACTATAATTATCTTTAAAGAATGAATATTTTTGTACTATCTACAGGAAGAACTGCTTCAACTACATTTTCAAAAGCATGCAGTCATATTGAAAATTATTCTTTTGGACATGAAAGTTTAAGAGACAAAATCAGCCATGAAAGATTAAATTATCCTGATAATCATATTGAAGTTGATAATAGGCTTTCATTTTTTTTAGGGTCCTTAGATCAAAAATATGGCAACAGTGCTTTTTATGTACATTTGCTCCGTAATAGTAGTGAAACAGCCTCGAGTTTCAATAAAAGATGGCAAAACAAGCACAGTATCATAAAAGCATATGCATACGCAATTAATTTCTTACAAATCGAAAATTTAACAAAGAGAGAAAAATTAAATGTATGTAAGGATTATGTTAATATTACAAATGCCAATATTGGGTTATTTCTAAAAGATAAATCAAAAGTGTTAGAGATTAATGTATCAACTATAAAAGAGGACTTTGAATTTTTCTGGAATTCAATTGGAGCCAAAGGAGATATAAATAAAGCATTAGATGAGTTCAATGTAAAATATAACCCTTCACTTTCAACAGAGAATGAAAATGTTGTTCTCAATAAGAATAAAATTTCGAGACGGAATAGTAATTTGAATTCGATCTTTAAATTTTTGAAAATAAAAAAATAAAAATTTTATGAATGTTTTAGACCCTTTTAGGAAACTTATAAACATGTTGAGAGATTCTAAGAAAAATCAATTTTTGGAACTGTTAAAGTTAGATGATTCTATTGCTTCAATAGAATTATCAAAAATAAATTTAGGATTCTTTCCTAAATCCAGTTATTCATTGTCTCCGACGACTTTGCTGCATGTGATCAATGAGATTATCATAAACGATAGATCTCAAATTTTAGAGATAGGTTCTGGAATTTCAACTTTATATCTTGCGAAAGTGATTAAAGATAATAATTTAGACTCTACATTATTATCTTTGGATGAAGATGAAAAATGGCAACAAGTAATAAAGGAAAATTTAAAAAAAATTGAATGTGAACACCTTGTTACATTTAAAACAGCATCCTTAAAGGAAGGAAATTATGGCTATTGGTATGATGATAAAATTGTTTCGGAATTTTTATGCAGAAAGAATTATCAATTTGATCTTGTTTTAGTGGATGCTCCAAGTACAACAGTAGATAAAACAGCTCGTGACGGTGCTATCCCTTTTTTAACCAACAACAACTTACTTTCGGAAGAATATGTTATATTTCTTGATGATACATTTAGAGAAAAAGAGTATAAAATTTCTTTAAGCTGGCAAGAAAGACTTCAATGTAAATTATTTAATTATACAGTTTACTCTATTTTGGTGAAAGGAGATGGTTTTATAACACAACCATTTTTTCAAGGACATAAGTACAGAGTAAACGAATATTATAAAAGAATATAATGACTTATAAGTCATTATATTCTTTTATAATGGAGTTCAGTTTTTTCAGGAATAAATGTTGAGTGGGATAAATTTTGAGTGGGCCTAAGATGTTATTCTAATTCAAGATGATTTACAAGATCATTCATAAAATCCTTTTATGAATTAATTGATAGAACTAGAAAAACTTTTTCAGCACGATAATGAAGAAAATATAAGAACCGATGAATCAAGAAATTTATGTCATTAGTCTAGCTGGTATGCAATCTCTATGAGAGATTCTCTGAAATTGGGAATATATATTTAAAAGTCATAAAAAAAATCATTAGAAGACAAGTATTTCGGAAAAAGATAAACAAAAAATTTATGATAGTTTGAAAGAGGAAATTAATAAAAATCTAGCATAAAGTAAAAAACGCCTGGATTATTGGAATTTTTAATAAGCGAAAAAATGTCTTTCTATAAAAAACTTCTCCGGAATTTAATTGTTGTTGGAGGATACAAATATTCAAGCACGTTAATATTGTTTTTCATTTCAATGATCACAGCAAGATTGTTGACTCCGGAGGATTTTGGTATTGTAGCCATTGTGACTGTAATAACGGGTTTTTTCCTAATTTTTAAGGATAATGGACTTTCAATGGCGGTAATAAGATCTGATTACAAATACTCTTTTTGGAATGGAACATCCAATTTGCTTATTGGTTTATCTATATTAGTTGGTGCAATAATTTGTTTGTTAGCATATCCAGTAGCAATTTTTTATGAAGATGACAGATTAATAAATATAGTGCTATTCATAGGATTAAACACATCTTTATCAAACTTTTCGCTTGTTTCAAGCGCTCTTTTAAGGAAAAACTTACAATTTGCAACGATAGGTAAAATAGAAATGGCTGCAAGCATTTTTACGGCGGTATGTGTTATTGCTTTGGCCTTGATGGATTTTAAATATTGGTCGTTGTTAATTCCTATGATGATTGGTAATATTCTTAAAATATTTCTTTATTTCAAGTTTTCTGGTTTTATTCCAAGTATTGTAAATAAAAAAGTGATTATTGTATCTTTCAGAATGAATATGTCAATTTTAAAAGGAGTCACTGTTTTTAATGTAGTTAATTATTGGTCTCGTAATTTCGATAACTTATTAATTGGGAAAATCTATGGTACATCGAGTTTAGGGATTTATTCCAAGGCCTATGGTCTATTGCAATTGCCACTAAATTTAATTAGAGGGGTTTTTTCGTCTGTTCTATTTCCATCAATGAAAGAAAAAATTAATATTGATGGTAATTGGAAAAAAGAATATATGAATATTTTAAAGATTCTAAGTTTCGTTCCTGTTCCTCTCGTATTTATTTTTATTTTGTTTCCAACGGAATTAATTACTTTTGTTTATGGAAATCAATGGACTCAAGTGGGTGAAATATTACCCTATTTTGGTATTTTGATATTTCTTCAAGTACTGCAAACAACGGTTGGTCATATGGTACTTTTGAATGGAAAAGATAAAGAATTCATGATATGGGGGTTGTTGTCGGCTACTTTAATTGTATTGAGTGTTTTGTACGGAAGTTCTATATCTATGCTTGCAATTGCTCAGTATTATACGCTTTGCTATATAACACTAGTCTTGCCAATAAACATGATTTATGTGTTTATTATGACATTAAATATTAATAGAAGTATTGTCCTGAAATTTTGGTTACCAAAAATATTTTTTGCTCTAATACTTTGGATTTTTTTATATAAAAATATAGATTATCGATTTACGATCCTCATTTTAATTTTACTAACCATTCATTTAATTATAGATTCATTTTCACTTTTAAAGGTAATGATTAATATTATTTCGAAAAAACATAAAGTATTTAATCGATAATTATGTAGAATTTCCTAAACAACAGTATTTTTAAAATTCAAAATTAGTATTTGTGATTCAAGTATTATATATAAATATTTTTTCCTAAGATGGATTACGTTTAGATTATAAACTCTCTTTTAAGATTTATTTAAAGAAGTTGAATTAGAAAGCTTATTAATTGTGAACCGTATAAAATTAAAATTAATAAATACTTTATTTTTGGCAAATGAATATTCTAATGCTAAAACTAGTAAAATTGATACGCATTGAAAATTATGTAAAACCTTGTTAATTTGGTTTAATAATAGAATAAATTTTAAATTGAATGAAAGTTTTAAACATATGTAAATTCCTACCAATCAAAGGGTTGGTTTCAGAAAATGATATTACGTTAAAGATTTATTCCGATTTAAAATCTGCATATAATATTGAATCAATTTTTGTATATCCATGCTTTTATATTCCTAAATTTCTTTCAGATTTAACAACAGGAGTTCGTCGTAATTATCAGATAGTTACTAATAAGGCATATACCGACGAGAAATATAATATTAAGATTCGGTTTTTCAGGTCATTTATTCCTTTAAAAGGATTATACTCTAGCTTGGAAAAGAGTATGTGGGCTTTTAGAATTCAGTTCGTATTTCATCAAAAGGATTTATACAATCTATATAAAGATTATAAACCTGATATAATTCATGCGCATAATATCACAGATGGTTTTTATGCATATAAACTATATAAAAAGTATGGGACACCTTATATAATTACATTAAGAGGAGTTTATAGTTATGTATATGAAAAAAAATGGGTAACAAAAATCCTCGAAAATGCTCAAAACCTTTCGACACCAAGCTATTCAATGCATGGTAATGTTAAAAAACACCATGAAATTAGCCTTATTCCTCATGGATTGGATGATTTTTGGTTTAAAGATGTTGTTGAAAAAAAAGTGTTACCGTCGAAACTTAGAATCGTAACTGTGGCGCGACTTCTATCCTTAAAAAACATTGACATTATCCTTGATGCCCTTAATTCATTAAAAAATGAAAATAATAGTTTTAATTTTGATATTATTGGAGAAGGACCAGAGGAAGAGAGGTTGAAATATTTGGTCAATGAATATGGTCTGGCATCATATGTTCATTTTCACGGTTTTTTAAATCAAGATGATGTCAGATCAGTTCTTGACAAAAATGATATTTTTATTCTTTTAAGTGAAAGAGAAACTTTTGGAAGAGTGTATTTTGAGGCAGCCGCTAGGAATCTACTAATTATTGGATCCAAAGGAACCGGTGCAGATGGATATTTTAGTTCTAAGGAAGCGCTTTTTATAAACCCAAATAAATTGGAATTGTTAGAAGTTTTAAATAGTATTGACTGCGAAAAATTTTGTCGAATGACTAAATTGTCATTAGAAAAAATTAGATCTTTTAAAACTAAAATAATAACAGAGAAATACTATTCCTTATTTAATGAAAAAGTTATTAATGTGTAGTAAATTAATTTTGACAAAGCAGGTTCGATACTATTATTTAATAATATATGATTGAAAAGGTAAGCATTATCATTCCAACACATAATAGAAAGAATCTGCTAACACGAGCAATCGAATCGTTATTAGCTCAATCATATAATTGCCTTGAAATAATTGTTGTAAATGATGCTTCAAGTGATGGAACTGATGAATTCATGGTTAATTTGATAAAAGAAGAACCTCGATTAAGATACTATAGAAATGCAATTCCTAAAGGGGCTCCTTCTTCTAGAAACCTTGGCATCCTTAATGCAACAGGAAAGTTTGTGACATTCCTCGATGATGACGATGAAATGTTACCAGATAAAATTGAAGTTATGTTGAAGAATTTCAAGGCAGATTATTCAATGGTGGCCACAGGGTATTTTGAGCAAAAAATAGATAGAAAAAAAGCAATTATTCCCAAAAGGATTGTTAAGCTTGAGGATCTTTTATATTATTATCCTTTAGGCGGTGGAAATCAAATGCTGACATTAAGATTTTATGCTTTGCAAATAGGAGGTTTTGATGAGTCTTTGACTGCATATCAAGATTATGATTTCTGGCTTCGAATTGTGAAAGTATTCGGAAATGGGATTTGCATACAAGAGCCATTATCGATAATTCATATGGAGCATGAAATGGGTCGTATTACAACTTCTCCAAGAAGGTTTCTTGGGGCCTATTCCTTTTATTTGAAGCACAAAGGAATTATGACAGAAAAACAGAGACGTTATCAATTGTATCTTTTAATGCTTTTAAGAAAAAGAAGAATATCTCTTAGACAATTTGTTTACATGGTACCTTTAAGGTTTTGGCGGATCCGATATAAATATTTAGTTCTTTGTTATTTTCCATTTTTATCCAAATAATTGAGAAGAGCATAATTTCATATAAATTGATTGCAAGAAAATTTATAAAAGTATTTAAAGAGTCATGGGGTCAGTTGCATTTCGATCGTGCTGAGCTTTCAAGTACTGTATTTTTAGCAGGTTCAGCCAGAAGTGGAACTACATGGGTTCAGAATATATTGAATGGTAATAATGATTATCGCGTCATGTTTGAGCCATTCCATAATCAAAAAACTATTTTGATAAAAGATTGGTCGAATCGCCTCTTTTTAAGACCAAATAATAAAGAAGATAAATTCACCAAACCAACCGGATTGATATTAAATGGAAAAGTCAGGAACAAATGGGTAGACAAGTTCAATAAGAAATTTTTACCAAAAAAAAGACTAATTAAAGATATAAGAACCAATTTGATGCTTAAATGGATCAAAGAGTGTTTCCCTGAAATCAAAATTATTTATTTGATGCGTCATCCTTGTGCAGTAGTCAATTCGAGAATGAAACTGGGCTGGCAAGATCATGTTACTGATTTTTTAAATCAAACAGAATTAGTTGAAGATTATTTAAAAGATTATTTGAATTTTATAGAAACTAATCAAGATCCTTTCGAACGCCAAATGATCATGTGGTGTATTGAAAATATGGTACCTTTAAAACAATTGTCAAAAGATGATGCTATTGTTATTTTTTATGAAGATATGTATGAAAATTCTGAAGTGGTGGCTACTAGTCTATTTCATTATTTGGATCTGAAAATTTCAAATAAAGTACTTAGAAAGATTCAAAAACCTTCAGAAGTAACAAGAGCTAATAGTAAAGTTAGGACAGGTGGTAATAATATTGATTCCTGGCAAAAGTCACTTACAAATGATCAGAAATTAAAGGCTTTGTTGATTTTAAAAAAGTTCAATTTGGATCGTATTTATAATATGGAGTCAAGACCCAGGATTTCTTCATCTCAAGTATTGTCAGTATTGGATAATTAATATTTTTCTGTAATGAATTCAATGTCACCAAAATTCTCTGTAATTATTCCTCTGTATAACAAGGAAAAATATATTAAAAGAGCGATTGATAGCGTACTCAATCAATCCTTTCAGAATTTTGAATTAATTGTTGTCAATGATGGCTCAATTGATAAGAGTTTGGATGTGGTACGATCTATATGTTCGGAAAAAATTGTTGTAATTGATAAAGACAATGGAGGTGAATCAAGTGCAAGAAATGCAGGCATTAAAAAGGCGAAGGGTGAGTTTGTTTGTTTTTTAGATGGAGATGATGAGTATTTGGAGAATCATTTGAAAATTTTGAGAGATCTTATTGAGGAGTTCCCCACATTCAATTTTTTTGCCACGAATTCATATGATTCCTTTAAATTGAAAGAAGAATTAAAATCTGCTTTCCCAATTTCTACAGATTCATTTATTGTCAATGATTATTATGTGATTTGTAAAAATAGATCTTTCGTTACTTCCAATACTGCATGTATTAGAAAAGAAGTACTCGATTTTAATAATCTATTTGATGAAAATTTAAAATTTGGTCCTGATTTAGAAATGTGGTTTCGATTGTGTCTTGATCACAAATTGGTGTTTTGTTCAGTTCCTACTGCGATTTATCGTAGAGAGGCGGAACAAAGAGTAATGTCTGATTTGATTGATTTTAATAAAGAATTTATTGAGAAATTGGTTTTTAATATTCAATTTCAACCAAATAATTTTAAGTTGAAAAAATATGTAGAAGCAAAACTAGTTCAAGAATGTAAAAGGCATTTGAGATTGAATAAGAACAGTGAAGTAAGAAAAAATATACTTCAATTTAGAAGAGTTTTTTCAAATAATTTATTATTTGCCCAATGGTTGGTAATTTCTTTTCTTCCATTTAAACATTTAAGTGAAATTAGACTTTATTTGAGAAAATTAATATACCCAAGGAATCCTTTATAAAATAATATTTGTCCAGTGGTAGAAACAATTTTATTGAAATAAGAAAATTTATTTTTTTTATGACTCTTAAAAAACAAACATTTTTTTAATATTTAATTAATTGAGTAAGTCAAGCGTTGTCATTTTAAAGGTACTAATTTTTTCTATAATTCTATCATTGGCCGGATTAAGCGAAATTTTTGATTACCAGAGTTTGGTTACATATGGTTTAATGCCTATTACTTTTATTTATGCTTTATATACTAATAGATTTAAAAGTTATTCATTAACAAATTTTTATTCGATCATTTTTAGCTTATTAATTATCTGGTCTGCATTTCTAATTATTATTTTGCCAGTAGATTTTGAAATGGCAATAAAAACATTGTTAAAGATATTGGGCGTCTATTTAAGTATTTTGATTACAATAGAAATTTTATCCAATAAAAGTTATGATTATATTACATCTTTCTTATGGGCATTTATTATATCATATTACATAATTGTTTATTTTCTCATGACTGGAAATTATGATATTGATATATCTTCCGGTGAATATATTTACAGAGGACGTTTTGATCTTAATGCCAATGCTTATTCATATTTCTCGTTTTTTGCGAACATGGCTTTGTTTTATTTAATCGAAATAAAAAGAAAACCCATTTTGGTTATTCTTTCTTTCATTACTATTGGTTTAGGGATTTATGTTTCATTTTTGACATCGTCGCGTTCTGGGTTGTTATTTACTTCACTGACTGGAGTGATTTATTGGGTTTTTATTTTTGATGGTTACAAAATAAACCCATTGTTGAAAGTAACAGTCACCGTTGGATTGACACTTGTTGCATTAACAAAATTATTTGAGTTTTATAAAAATTCATATTTAAAGTATCGTGTAGATGAAGCAGTTCAATATGGTGATTCAAGACAAGATCTAATTAAAGATGCATTTAATGTATTTCAAAATAATGCTTTTACCGGAGTTGGACCTGGTCAATATGCACTTTATAGTTTTCACAAAGGAAGTTTTTCACATAATTCTTTTACGGAAGCTGCAGCGAATTTAGGAATTATCGGATTAATAATCCTTTTAATTTTATTAATAACACCTTTTTTAAATTCATTACGAGTCTACTTTAAAAATATATACAGCAAGAATAAAAATATTTTAAAACTCAATATTCTTTTTTTTTCAATTTTCATTTTATATAATAATTTTTATGTTTTTTATTTAACAACTTATGGAATGATATTCTTTATGATAATCGTTCATTTGCCAAGAAAAAACTATGGAAATACTTAATCCTAAGAAAAAGATTTTGTTAGCAACTTCTACAATAAATTTGGAGGGAGGAGGAATATCTTCATATGCTGTAGATTTTTGTAGATTATTTAAAAAGAAATTCAGTATTTATGTTGTCTCATCTGATATTGTTAATGAGGAATTAGGGCCATTAATGACAAGACATTATTGTTTGCCCTCCAGAGATCTTTCATATAATAATGCAAAATTATTTTTAGAAATTATTAATAAAATAGAACCTGATATAATCATTAACAGTAATTCTAGAATACTCTCATTGATGATTCCTTTCATTAATTATAAAACAATTAAAATATCAATAAGTCATTTTGTTGATGGACAATTAGGAATTACTGCAGGTTATAATTGGCGTCATTATAATTCAATAATAGCGCTATCTGAACAGGGAAAGATTTTTTTAAAGAAGTTTTATCAAATTAATAAAAGTGGCCTTATTGAAGTAATATATAATTTTTATGAGGATGAAAACATTTTTAGTAATTTAATGTTGAAAAATAAAGAAGCGAATAAACCCCTGATTATTACTTATCCAGGAGGAGCAAGTTTACACAAAAACCCATTATTGGTTTTTAAATTGGTCAGGCAATTACAAAAATCATTATTATCATTTGAATTTTATTGGTTAGGAAATACTCAATTACCTGGAGGAGAAATATTTGGGCGCAAATTTATACAGGATATGATTGAGCCAGATGATCGAATCATTTTTACAAAAAAGATTGAAAGAGAAAAAGCAATAAGCATCATAAAAAAATCGAATATATTTCTTTTACCTTCACTAAAGGAGGGCTGTCCAATTTCCTTGATGGAGGCAATTTCTGGAACTGTTATTCCAATTGTTTCAGATTCAAAACATGCATCTTCAGAGTTAATTGATCATGGAATAAATGGTTTTATTTTACCCGAGAATAAGGAAGATTATTATTTTAATTTAATAGAAGATATAATTTGCAATCATGAGGACTATTATGATATTTATACAAACAGCAAAATATTATATGAGTCAAAGTTATCTGCAAAGGTATGGATTGAAAAAATGGAAAGAGTGTTTTCTAAACCTCTTATTTTTGAAAATAAATCTTTTAGGAAATTTAATTTATTTTTTAGATGGCATAGGTTTATTTTTAAATCATTATTATTTAAGGAGCGTTTGAAAGAATTATATCTTTCATTAAAAATGTTTATTTTGTTTCAACTTAGTAAATAACAAGTTTAGACAATCGAATCAAATTATCATATATTTCATTTTTTAAATAAGATGGTTTAGTTTAAAATATTATGATCAAGGAAAAGAAGGTACTTGTTTTATATAGAGTAATCCAACAATGGAGGGCTCCTATTTTTGAAAAACTCAACAATGATCCGAATATTTCTGTCTCTGTTTGGCATGGTCCAGATTATCCAGGAACAAAGTTGATTTCCACAAAAGATGCGCAAAAATTTAATTTAAAGAAACTTCCTTCTTTTCGCCTAAATTTAAAATCTAGTAATGGACAGATTTTGATGCCAATAAGTCCTTTACTGTTTTTTCAACTCATAATTGAGAATCCTGATGTAATTATTTCGGAAGGTGCATCAAACTTGTTCAACTCCATTCAAGGATTTATTTATGCCAAATTATTTAATAAAAAGTTTATTTGGTGGAGTTTAGGAAAATTAAAAAACAGGAAGTATGATAACAAAAGGTCAAAAATAGATTACTTGATTCAATTTATTGAAAGACATTCAGATTCTATTATTTCTTATAGCTCAAGAGGGCTGGAGTATTTTGAAAGTATAGGTGTAAAATCAGAAAAAATATTTGTAGCAGTTAATGTGGTAGATACTGATAGAATATTAAGGTTTCTGGATAGTAACGATTTATCAAATAATTATGATAAATATCACAATGATTATGATTTTGTAGTACTTTTTGTTGGTGCCTTAACAAAGGAAAAGGATATTGCTAAACTATTGTATGCACAAAAAATTATTGAAGATTCTGCATTAAATATTGGTTTATTAATTGTTGGGGATGGCACATATTCAAATGACTTGAAAAATTTATCAAAGCAATTAGAATTAGATAATGTTGAGTTTTTGGGAAATAGGGTTAATGATAGCTATATATTTTTTAGTTCTAGTGACATTTTTGTGTTACCTGGCCTTGGTGGATTAGCAGTATCTGAAGCTATGTGTTATGGGCTGCCTGTTATTTGTTCAATTGGGGACGGTAGCGAAGTTGATTTAGTTACAGTGAAAAATGGGATAATAGATGAAGAGTTAAATCCAAATTCCTTAGCAGAATACATTATAAAATTTTATAATAACAAAGAAATGAGTAAAAGTTTTGGGCTTGAATCAAAAAAATTGATTCTTAGAAATTATAATACGGACAATTATATCAAAAATATTAAAAATGCTATCCTTAGTTAAAAGATCATTTCATTTTTTAAAATTACAATTATTGACCCCATTCAATGATAAATTTAAAGTGGGGTCTAATTTTAAATGTGGAAGAGGTTGCACTGTCTCTAGGAAAAATAACATTGTGATAGGTGATTCCTTTTTTATGGGAAATTATTGTCATTTAGCTTCTAATTTGATTATCGGAGATGATGTTATGTTGGCATCTTTCGTGTCATTTGTGGGAGGAGATCATAAGTTTGACAATGTAACGACAACTTTTAATAAATCTGGTAAAGATGTATTCAAGACTACAATTGTTGAGAATAACGTATGGATTGGCCATGGTGCAATTGTATTACAAGGAGTAAAAATCGGTGAAGGATCTGTAATTGCAGCTGGATCAGTTGTGACAAAAGATATTTCAAAAAACACTATTGTTGGTGGCAATCCTGCAATAGAGATTCGCAAAAGAAAATTATAAAGAATGAAACAAATCCTCCAATCCTTTAAAACTGGTAAAACCGAATTAGCAGAGCTGCCGACACCAGTTGTAAAAAAAGGAGAAGTATTAATCCAAACCACCAGATCTTTAGTCTCTTTGGGCACAGAACGTATGCTGGTTGAATTTGGTAAGGCCAATTTGATTACCAAGGCGCGCCAACAACCAGATAAGGTTAAAATGGTATTGGATAAGATCAAGGCAGAGGGATTGATGCCTACTCTTGAAACAGTATTTAACAAACTGGAGCAGCCATTACCATTGGGTTACTGCAATGTTGGAAAAGTTATTGAAGTTGGAGAAGGAGTGATAGATTTTAAAATTGGAGATCGTGTTGCTTCAAACGGACAACACGCCGAATTTGTTTGCATCCCTCAAAATTTAGTTGCGCATATTCCCGAAAACGTTTCCGATGAAGAAGCCGTATTTACAGTTATTGGATCCATTGGATTACAAGGAATTAGATTGGTCAATCCTACTTTTGGGGAAACCGTTGTGGTAATTGGATTGGGCTTGATTGGGTTACTTACTGCTCAGATGCTTGTAGCCAACGGTTGCAAAGTAATAGGATATGACCTTGATGATACCAAAATTAATTTGGCAAAAGAAAAGGGAATTTTAGCGTTTAATCCTTCAAAAGGGAACGACCCGGTTAAATATGTTGTAAATCAGACAAATGGAGTTGGGGCAGATGCTGTCATCATAACTGCCTCGGCAAAGAGCAATGCAATTATTTCTGATGCGGCAAATATGAGCCGCAAAAGAGGCAGAATCGTATTGGTTGGTGTTGTCGGCTTAAATATATCGAGGGCCGAGTTTTATGAAAGGGAATTGAGCTTTCAGGTTTCCTGTTCTTATGGCCCGGGTAGATATGATGATGATTATGAGCAAAAAGGAAGGGATTATCCTTTAGCTTTTGTGAGGTGGACCGAAAAACGAAATTTTGAGACGGTTTTAAATGCTATTGCTAGTCAAAAAATACAAGTACAAGATCTGATCACTGAAATAGTGGATCTAGAAAACTACCAACAAATTTATGGTGACATAGGCTCCTCAAAATCCATTGCCTCTATTTTAAAATATAAAGAAGACAATAAACCTGATCATTCTATCATCGTAGACGATAAGAAATTAGCTGTATCAACAGGAAACATAGCAATTATAGGAGCCGGAAATTTTACAAAAATGACTATGTTACCGGCGCTGAAAAATACAGATGCTCATCTTAAGTATATAGTTTCTTCGGGTGGAGTAAATGGAACTGCACTCGCTCAAAAACACGGTATTGCAAAAAGTAGTACTGACTATAACGAAGTTCTAAAAGATGAAAAGCTGGATTTGGTCATGATCACAACGCGCCATAACCTTCACGCTTCTATGGTTATCGAGGCACTTCAACACAACAAGCATGTTTTTGTTGAGAAACCCCTATCCTTGAATTTGGAAGAGCTAAGTACTATTGAAACTGCTTATGAGAAAAGTAAAGGAAGTTTGATGGTTGGTTTTAATCGTCGCTTTTCTCCTCATATAGAAAAAATGAAAGATTTGTTGGGAAGTTCACAAATGAATATCATTGCTACCATGAATGCCGGATCCATTCCATCTAATGTTTGGGTACATGATATGGTCGTTGGTGGAGGCAGGATTATTGGCGAGGCCTGTCATTATATGGATTTGATAGTTTTTCTTACAGGAAGCAGGATCAAGGCTGTATGTATGAATGCAATGGATGTAAACCCTAAAGAAAATACAGATAATGCTTCTATACTAGTTAAACTTGAGAATGGATCTACTGGTGTTATCAATTATTTTTCAAATGGAGCTAAATCTTATTCCAAAGAACGTTTGGAAGTATATTCCCAGGACCGCACTTTGGTGATGGACAACTTTATCAAAACTACAGGATATGGTTTTAAAGGATTTTCTAAATTGAAAACAAAACTGGATAAGGGACATAAAAATCAATTTGGTCGATTGGTTTCTTCGGCAAATTCGGGAAAGGGAATAAGCTTGATTCCCTATGAAGAGCTTATCAATGTAACCAAAGCAAGTTTTGCAGCAATTGAAAGCTTGAAATCAAACAGTTGGGTAGAGGTCTAGTATATTTCATACCTGAAAAAGCCAGAATATAAGTAATACTTTCGTTGAATAATTTTCAAAAGTTTCTTAATCTTACAAAAAACATGGGCTCGCGCTATGTGCTGTTTCGAGCCATGTTTATGATTAAATCAAAACTTGGGATCATAAAAAAGCAGTTTTCTGTAAATCCGGATTTTAAATATTTCACCTCTCTTGATAATTGGAAGGAGCAAACACCTCTGTTTTTCTTTGCAGACAGGTCTGAAATAATGCTGCCTAAGGTAAAACCTCTCAGGCTCAAGCAAGCATATGACGAAATTTTAAACGGAACATTTACTTTTTTTAGCCAATTAAAATTCGAGCTGGGTAAAGATTATGATTGGATTACCAATCCGGAAACGGGCTATCAATATGACATTTCTCAACATTTTTCTCAGGTTCAGGATCTTTCCGGTGAAGCAGGTGACATCAAATACGTTTGGGAAAAGGCCAGGTTTTCTTTTTTATATGATATCATCAGGTATGATTACCATTTTGAAAAAGACAATGCCGAATTTGTTTTTGGTCAGATAGAAAGTTTTATTGACAAGAACCCAATTAATCAGGGCCCGAATTATAAATGTTCTCAGGAGATTAGCCTGAGAATTTTAAACTGGACCTTTGCGCTATATTTTTACAAGAATTCAAGTTCCTTGACAAAGCAGAGGTTTGAAAAAATAATGAATTCCATTTATTGGCAATTGGACCATGTGTATAAAAACATTAATTTTTCAAGAATAGCGGTGAGAAATAATCATGCTCTCACTGAAACGTTAATGTTGTATGTATCAAATAAGTTATTTCCATTTATACCTGAGACCCAGAAGTGGAGCAAAGAAGGAAAAAAATGGTTTGAAGAGGAAATCTCCTATCAAATTTATGAGGATGGGACCTATTTGCAATATTCAATGAATTACCACAGAGTGGTTGTTCAGCTTTTAACCTGGGGAATCAGACTGTCAGAAATTCATAAAGATGCTTTTAATGATTTGGTCAAAGATAAGGCTATAAAGTCTTTACATTTTTTAGATACCTGTTTGAATACAGAAAATGGATTTTTACCAAATTATGGCTCCAATGACGGGGCCTTATTTTTTAAATTAACGGAGGCTGACTACCGTGATTACAGGCCTCAGCTGGATGATTTAAGAGCCGTTTTAAACAATGAAGTTGCTTATGAAACAGAAAGTTATTATTGGTATGGGATTAATTCTGCCGAAAATGTATCACTTAAAATAAAAGAGATAGAATCATTTGATACCGCAGGGTATTATTTGATAAATGAAGAAAAATCTAAAACCATGATTCGATGCGGGGCCTATAAAGACAGGCCGGCCCAATCGGACAACCTCCATTTGGATATTTGGGTTAAGGGAATCAATTATGTATGGGATACGGGAACATACAAATACAATACTACTAGCGAACTTACCGGTTATTTTATGGGTGTCGAGGGCCATAATACAATTAGTGTTGCCAATAAGGATCAAATGTTGAAAGGCAGCAGGTTTATCTGGCACAATTGGATCAATAGAGCAAAAGGCATTCTCAAAAAATCAAGCGGAAAATTTATTTTCAAAGGTGAAATAACCGGATTTAAAGAGTTGGGTAAAGATATTCGCCATCAAAGAGTGATTTCTAAAAATAAGGATAAACTGGAATGGACCATAAATGATTCCATTAATAATATAGATAATGTTTCTCTGTATCAATATTGGCATGTCAATCCTGCATGTCAGGATAAAATAAATATAATCGCCAAATCAGACGGGGGCCTGGTTTTGGAGCCTTTGATCGAAGAAAAATGGGTTTCACATTATTATGGAATAAAGGAAAAGTCCATTCGTTTTACTTTTGAGACTAAAGCATCAAAAATTAACACTGTTATTCATATAAGCGAATGAGAATATTATTGATACATCAATACTTTTTAGAAAAAGGAGATGGGGGCGGCTCTCGCTTTAATGAAATGACACAGGTTTGGGCTGAACAAGGGCATGAAGTCACTGTTTTAGCAGGGATGGTTCATTATAGTTCAGGCTTAAAACCGGATAAGTATAAAGGAAAGTATTTTTATAAGGATTTGAATTTTTATGATCATGTGAATGTAATTCGTTGTCATGTTTCAGAGGCATATAATATCAATTTTTTGGGGAGATTATGGGCTTATTTCTCTTTTGTTTTTTCAAGTATCTGGGCTGGGCTGTTTAAGGTTCATAAGAAATATGATGTTATTATTGTTACGTCACCTCCCTTATTTGTAGGGATCACGGCCTATATGCTATCTATGTTCAAAAAATTGCCTTTTGTTTTTGAAATTAGGGACCTATGGCCGGAATCTGCAATTGACACAGGCGTATTACAGAATAAAACCATTATAAAATTTGCCTATTGGTTTGAAAGTTTTATATACAAAAAAGCCAGCTTGATCAACGTCTTAACACCCGCTTTCAGGGATAAATTGATCAAAGAAAAAGGGGTACCAAAAGATAAGGTGATTTTTATACCAAATGCTGCAGATTTCTCGCTTGCAAAGAAATTAGTTGATAGCTTTGATACTATTACATTCAGGAAAGATCATCAGCTTGAAAACAAATTTGTTATCACCTATGTAGGGGCCCATGGGGTAGCGAATCATTTGGTTCAATTACTGGATGCAGCTGAGAGATTAAAAGATACCAATGTGCTCATACAATTGATCGGCTCGGGTATGCAGAAGGAGCAATTGGTTGCAGATGCTGATTCAAGAAACTTACAGAACGTCAGGTTTGTTGATCCTGTTCCAAAGGAGGAAGTTTTCAAGTACATCTTGGCTTCAGATATGGGCGCTTCTGTCTTGAAAAAAGTAGATACATTTAAAACCATTTACTCTAACAAGACTTTTGATTATATGTCATGTAAAAAGCCGGTATTATTGGCTATCGACGGCGTCTCAAGAGCATTGGTGGAAAAGGCAAATTGCGGTATTTATGTGGAACCTGAAAACACAGATGATATTGTAAGAGGGATTAAGGAGGCCATAGCAAATAAATCAGAACTGGCCTCCTTAGGAGAAAACGGTTATCACTATGCAAGAAAGCACTTTGATCGCACCTTGTTGGCGAAGCAATATGTAGAAAATATTCAAGAAATATTCGATAAGAATAATGTATAAGAATAACCTTAAAAGAATTATAGACTTAATACTGTCCCTTATAGGATTTCTTGTTCTTAGCCCAATATTCCTGATAGTAACCATTCTATTGTTCTTTGCAAACCATGGTAAACCTTTTTTCTTTCAATCAAGACCTGGAAAAAGCGAAAAGATTTTTAAGATCATCAAGTTTAAAACCATGACAGATCAAATGGATGCGAATGGAACTTTATTACCTGATGATCAGAGACTGACTAAAGTTGGACATTTTGTTAGAAAAACTTCTTTAGATGAAATTCCTCAATTATTGAATGTAATTAAAGGTGACATGAGCCTGATCGGCCCAAGGCCCTTATTGATACAATACCTACCTTTGTATGATCAGCATCAGAAAAGAAGGCATGAGGTGAGGCCAGGAATCACAGGCTGGGCCCAGGTAAATGGGAGAAACACAATATCCTGGAAAAAAAAATTTGACTATGATATATGGTACGTTGATAATTTGTCATTTTTCTTAGATTTGAAGATTATTTTTATGACCATCTTTAAAGTATTTAAATCAGAAGGGATCAGTGCCAAAGGTCAGGCCACGATGGAAGCATTTAAGGGAAATGATTGACCAATGATTTTAATTTAGTTCATCACATGATTTTATACGGAGCAAGCGGGCACGCTAAAGTAATACTCGATATTTGTCAGGCCAATAAGGTTGAGGTAACAGCAATTTTGGATGACAATAAAAACATCACATCGTTAAATGGTCATCGGGTTTCACAGTTGGATGATCAAAGGAGTACAAATGAAACCTTTATTATTTCAGTAGGAGACAACAGGACAAGAAAGAAAATGGTGGATAGAAATGACTTTTTTTATGGGAATGCAATTCATCCCAATGCGGTTGTTGATAAAACATCTGTTATTGATGTAGGTTCGGTGGTCATGGCCGGGGTGATTATTAACGCATCATCAATAATCGGTAAGCATTGTATTATCAATACATCGGCTACAGTGGATCATGATTGTACATTGAAAGACTTTGTACATATTTCTCCTAATGCTACTCTTTGTGGAGGTATTGAATTAGGTGAAGGAACTCAAATAGGGGCCGGAGCTGTAGTCATTCCAAATTTAAAGATCGGTAAATGGTGCACTATTGGTGCCGGAGCCGTTGTGATTTCGGATATTCCTGATGGTGCCACCGTTGTTGGAAACCCAGGGAGAATCATAAAATCAAATAATTAATTTTAGTCCTTAATATTTAATGTTCATGAATCAAAAAATCTGGCTTTCCTCTCCCCATCTTACAGGAGAAGAACAAAAATACGTAAAAGAAGCCTTTGATACGAATTGGGTTGCTCCTTTGGGGCCCAATGTCAATGGGCTTGAGGCAGATATCTGTAAATATACAGGAGTAGCTGCATGTTCGGCGTTAATTTCCGGAACCGCTGCAATCCATTTAGGACTAATCATGCTGGATGTTCAATCTGGTGATGAAGTCCTGGTTTCCTCCTTTACTTTTTCCGCTACGGTAAATCCAATACGCTACCAAAACGCCATCCCCATTCTGATAGACTCAGAAAAAGATACCTGGAACATGAGTCCTGCCTTGTTGGAAACGGCGATCAAAGACAGGATATCCAAAGGTAAAAAACCAAAAGCCATTATTTTGGTTCATTTATATGGCATGCCGTCAAAAATGGATGAAATCATGGCGATTGCTTCACAGTATAAAATCCCGGTCATTGAAGATGCGGCAGAAGCCATTGGAGCCAAATATTATGGTAAGGCCATGGGTACTTTTGGCGAACTGGGCGTATTCTCTTTTAACGGGAACAAGATCATTACCACTTCAGGAGGAGGGGCGCTGGTTTCCAATAACCCTGACTTTTGCAAACAAGCTACTTTTTTGGCCACTCAGGCACGTGATGATGCACCACACTACCAGCATTCTCAAATTGGCTATAATTACAGAATGAGTAATATCGTTGCCGGAATCGGAAGAGGGCAGATGGAAGTGTTGGATGACAGGGTAGCAGCAAGACGACAGAATTTTGAATTCTATAAAAATGAACTAGCTGAATTTTCGAATATTTCATTTGTAGAAGAACCTGAAGGCTTTTTTGCCAATCGATGGCTGACGACTATTCTTACCGACAGTTACGAGACGAGAGAAAGAATCAGGCTGGCCCTTGACAAAGAAAACATAGAGTCGCGCCCCTTGTGGAAACCCATGCATTTACAACCTGTATTTGAGGGATTTCCTTCCTATGTTGATGGTACTTCTGAAGATTTATTTCAAAGAGGACTCTGTTTGCCTAGTGGGTCGAATTTGAGTGAGAAGGATTTGGCTAGGGTGGTGGAGGAGATAAAGGAAGTTTTAAGGCTTAAGTTTTAAGGCTTAAAATTATTTTTAATATTCTAGTGTTTTATATTTTGTTTTTTCCTGATTTTTTGATTTATTCTTCCTAGTATTTTTTCTAATTCCTTTGATTCTTGTAATATAGGTATTGCATTCAAATTATTATTTGATTTTTCCTGAATCAGCTTGACGAGTTGAATCCAATATGAAGTTTCTGAAATTTCTTTTAAAGAAATCCGAATCTTGTTCCTAAAATCAGCTAAAGAGGAAGCGGATTGGGATTCTTGATAATTAGCACCAACTGATGTAGCACTTTTGATTAATTGGTACTTTATTATTTCAAACTCTTGTGACTTTGGAAGACTTTTGGACATTTGAATTACATCAGCTGAAAAATGTAATAATCGATGAGATAAATCGTTTTTATAGTGCATAATTCTATGTTAGTGTTCATTGATAAATTTATGACTGAATTGTTAACATTAATATTTAATAAATTATATAAGCCTTAAAACTTAAGCCTTAGTCCTTAAAACTTAAACAAATGAAACTAGACATCATCGCAGGAGCCAGACCAAACTTTATGAAGATTGCTCCCATTATAGAAGCCTTAGAGAAAGTATCGGATAAAATACAATATCGTTTGATCCATACAGGTCAGCATTATGATAAGAAAATGTCTGGTAATTTTTTTGAACAATTGGGGATTCCTGAGCCTGATGTTAACCTTGAGGTCGGCTCCGGAACACAGGCAGAGCAAACCGGCAGGATCATGGAACGTTATGAAGCCTTGTTATTAAAAGAACCTTGCGACTGGATGTTATGCGTGGGTGACGTTACCTCTACGATGGCTTGCAGTATAGCGGCCAAAAAATTAAATCTTGGTGTGATCCATGTGGAGGGTGGTATAAGGTCTCATGATTTGACCATGCCTGAAGAAATAAACCGAATGGTTACAGATTCGATCACTGATGTGTTTTATACGACCAGTGAAGTAGCGAATGAAAATTTAAGACAATTGGGCCACGAAGATGCTAAGATCAGATATGTGGGTAATACCATGATCGATACACTTTTAAAAAATATGCCGCGCTTTATCAAACCGGCTGCATGGGATGAACACGATCTTAAGGAAAAGGGATATTTTGTGATGACCCTGCATCGCCCTGCAAATGTTGACGAAGAGGCCCAGTTAAAAAACCTGATCGATGAGATCGTAAAAGGTTCACACGGCATGCCGATTGTCTTTCCGGTGCATCCCCGCACCGCTAAAATGCTCAAAGGGATAGGCATCCATGCAGATAACCTGCATATGATAGAGCCTTTGGGCTATTTGGAATTCAATTATTTGGTAAAACATTCCTTTGCGGTAGTGACAGACTCCGGAGGTATAACCGAAGAAACCACTGTCATGAAGGTGCCTTGTATGACCTTACGAGATAATACAGAACGCCCGGAAACCATTACCATAGGAACCAATGAACTCGTTGGGACCAACCCTGATAACGTAGCTCCTTATATGGAGAAACTTCATAAAAGCGAATGGAAAGCGGGAGATATTCCTTATTTATGGGATGGTAAGACAGCCGAGAGGATCGTGGAGGATTTGCTTGAGTTATAAGGACTAAGTTTTAACTATTAAGGACTAGTTTTTTTAATACAGATAAAAATTACTTCTTTGTTTTCTGGAATATACTTCCCAGTATTCTTTCCAATTGTCTGGATTCTGTTTTAAGCCTAATTAATTCTGTATCAATTTGATTGGCATCCAGAATCAATAATAGAATCTCAAGCCAATATGTTGTTTCAGAAATTTCTTTTAATGATATATTGATCTTATGCCGAAAGTCAGACAAGGAAGAAGCGGATTGTGCTTCTTTATAGTTGGCTCCGGATGAAGTTGAACTTTTGATCAACTGATACCGAATAATTTTGAACTCAGGATTTTTAGGCAAAATGCGAGTCATTTTGATAACTGCAACAGCAAAGCTTAAGAATCTATCCGACAATTTATGTTTGTATTTCAAAATTTTGATAATATCTAATGATTTATTCACCTCATTTTGGAATGTCAACATATGAATTTTATTTTTCCTTAGTCCTTAGTCCTTAGTCCTTAGTCCTTAGTCCTTAGTCCTTAGTCCTTAGCCCTCCTCCCCATTTCCCGCCAAATTCTCTCCTCCCCAAATTCAATGAATGAAAATTGTTACTTATATTTGCCCTGTACAAACAACTTTAGCTAACCCCCATGATCAAATCTTTGTTTAACAACGCAACATATACTTCCCGTTGGATTGTCTTGATGATTGATCTTTCGTTGAGTATGCAGGCTTTCTTTTTCGCCTATCTTATCAGGTTTAATTTTTCGCTTGAATTCGGTCCGCATGACTTTCTTCAACAGTTGCCGCTGGTAGGCCTGGTTTCATTAGTCGGGTTTGTAGCCGTTGGATCTTTTAAAGGGATTGTCAGGCATACAGGAACAAAAGACGCCATTAATGTTTTCTGGGCCTCAACAATTGTAGCTGCCATCCTTTTTGCCATTGCCCTTGTGACAAGAAATTATGGTGTCACTTCCATTTATTCAATTCCTTTATCAATCATTTCCATTCATTACCTGTTAAACATCGTGGTTTTAATAGCCAGTAGGTTTATTTTTAAATATTTGTTTGATAAAATTGCTTCGAATTATAAAAAACCGAAAAATGTTTTGATCTACGGAGCGGGAGATTCGGGGCTATTAACCTATACGGCTCTTGGTAACAGCTCAAACAGTAAATATAAGGTGGTTGGCTTCCTGGATGATTCCAGACTGAAAATCGGGAAACAGTTCAACCGTATCAAAATTTATGATCCGAATAGCATCGATGAGGTTTTTATCAAGAAGCATGATATTCAGGAAATTATAGTGTCCATTCAGAATATCAAACCTTTCGAACTATTCGGGCGGGTCGATAGCTTAACCGCTTTGTCGGCAACCATTAAGATGGTTCCCCCGGTTCAACAATGGATTGACGGTGAATTGAACGCAGGGCAGATCAAAGATGTCAGAATAGAAGATCTTTTGGACCGTACTCCAATAAAGATTGACAATCCGGTTATGAGAAAAGAGTTGGATGATAGAGTCATACTTGTTACAGGTGCGGCAGGTTCAATCGGGAGTGAGATAGCAAGTCAGATCAGCAAGTATAATTATAAACATTTGATTTTACTGGATCAGGCTGAATCTGATTTGTATGACTTGCAGCAAAGTTTTCTCAGAAAGGAAGTGCAGAATTTTTCTGTGGAGCTTGCCGATATAAGAAATGAAGACAGGATAAGATCTGTGTTTAATACCTACGAAATCGATTTGATATTCCATGCCGCTGCTTATAAACACGTGCCGCTTATGGAAAACAATCCCTATGAAGCAGTCCGCGTCAATGTATATGGATCGAGTTTATTGATGAAATTTGCAATTTCGCATAAAGTGCAAAAGTTTATCATGGTGTCTACAGACAAGGCAGTAAATCCGACCAATGTAATGGGGGCCACCAAGCGTGTGGCAGAAATGTATGCCAACTGTTTAAATGTGCAGGGAAAAACAAAATTTGTGACCACACGATTTGGAAACGTTTTGGGCTCCAACGGATCGGTCATACCATTATTTAAGCGACAAATTGAAAACGGTGGCCCGCTGACGGTTACACATAAGGATATTACCAGATTTTTTATGACGATTCCTGAAGCCTGCCGTTTGGTGCTTGAGGCAGGTGTGATGGGTAATGGAGGGGAGATTTATGTGTTTGACATGGGTGAATCTGTCAAGATATTTGATTTGGCTAAAAAAATGATCCATTTAAGTGGTCGTCGCTATCCCGAAGACATTGATATTCATATTTCAGGTCTTAGACCGGGTGAAAAGTTATATGAGGAGTTGCTGTCAACAGAAGAGAATACCATCCCTACCTATAATGAAAAGATCCTGATTGCAAGAACTGAAAATATGAACATGGATGAGATCAAATCCAAGATCGAGAATTTAGTTGATGAATTGAACATTGATCATATTGAGATCGTTAAAAAGATCAAAGGCATTGTCCCTGAATACAGATCAAATAATTCAGAGTACGAGATTCTCGATGGTAAAGAAGTAAAAGTAAAAACCTTAAAGATCAGTTAGTGGTTTTTTTAGGTTCACTCAGATAAATTAGAAGTCTGCGCTACCTGCGCGAAATCGTTTAAGGTTCTCCGAGATTAAGATTATCGTTTTGTTATTCTTTGCCAACTCCTCGAAAGTAAAACCACAAATAAATATACCTCGCATACAATCCCACCAGCAGGGGAATCAATGCATAATGAAATACCTGTACTTTAAAAATCCATAAGAGTACCATAACATCTAGCAGCATCAGTAATGTAAACATATAATAGGTACTCATTTTGCTGTTTTTATTCATCAGAAATACAAATACAAGGTTGGGAGCAAAGGCCCATAGTACATTAAAGTTATTGGCCGTAGCTGAATGGTCTGTGGCGAACCAAAGTAACAGCAGTACAATTCCCAGAACTCCCGTTATGGAAAAAATAAAAGTATCCAATAGTTTTGTTCGGCTTTTTCTTTTAAAATCTTTGTAGGTAATCCATAAGATCACCAGAGAACAAATCGAAAATAAAAGCATTGGCGTTAGCATACTTTGTTTATGTGCTTCCCCATAGCTTAACAATATCTCTTCAGTTCTTTTAACAATGGGTTTAAAAGAACCATCTTTTTTGATCTCTACCTTTGTAAAAGACTCAAACACATAATCCGGTAAAAACATATATTCTTTAGAGCTTGCCTGCCTGTCTATGTCTGCACCAAGAGCCAGGTCAATTCCAAAATCTGCCCACGGCTGATGCCCCATATACAATTCGATAAGGTCACGATGGGAAAAATTGGCTTTATCAAAATCACTTTTAAACAACAAGTTTTCTCCCAGAACCTGTTCCAGCACATCATATAATTTGGTGGAACAATTGTCATAAAAGAAGTCGTACTTATAGGATCTGTTTTCCGGTTTGGCATTCTCTTCAAGAAAATCGAACACTTGTTGCACCTGTTCCTGGCTTAAGTCAAGCACCTGCCCTTTGACCCATCGGTTTTCCTGATGGTATCCCCTTAAAAAATTTCCAAAATTATAGGCCCTTAACTGATATAAGAGTTTGCCCTGAGCAAATTTGACGTAGAAATTTGGTGTATCGAAATCAAAGGTCCCGTAATTGTATACCCTGTCAATCTTATTATTCAGGTCCAATATCCTAAAGGCACTGTGCCCGAAACTTGCATAGAGTTCATCTGTTCCCGGCCCACAAGTGATAACGCTTATTTCAGCCGTAGGGGAGAGATTGATATGCTGCGCAAAGCTAAAAGTACTTATAAAAAATATAAAGATGAGTTTTTTCAAGACCTGAAAATTTAATAAAGCAAAAGTAACATTTTATTTTACTCAATGACATTGTTCAATGCATGAATGAATTGAAGGTGGAGGTCAATTCTATTAGGAGATATATGTTTTAATATCGAATATCGAATATCGAATATCGAACAGGGAACTACGAATAACAAAGTATTGTCCGTTCTAATATGAACATGTAATGGTTCGGCCTTAAAAAAAGAATGATTGATTTCAAATTATATGCCTAGTAAGATTGGGAAGTTCCGAAGCGGATGCGAGGAAATCACCCAACCGCACTTGACATATAAGAAGAAAGCATTTATTATTTTTTTGCAGCCTTGATCTTTTGGTTCTTTTGCATCAAGGCAAAAGGACGAAACACTTTACCTAAAATACCCAATATCAACCTTCACAGAAAAAACATTCGAATACAAGGTTCCGCTTGCAGCGCCTATATTGGCCAATGCATAGTCAATCTGAATGCCTTTGTACCTGAAACCAACCCCAAAATTAGGTTCCATTGAAGTTGTGCTGCCTCCGTCAAAATCGGTGAAATTCTGAAAATTATTAACACCGACACGTAGAAAAGCCATTTTTAAATAATCGAATTGCAGACCAACTCCGGGGTCGATACTTAGAAAAGAAGTTGACAGGATATCATTGGTTTGAGAAAACCTCATATTCAAGTCAATCTCTGTAAGCATGTTAAAATCACGAAATACTTCAAACGATTTTGATACCCCAAATTGCACTTTGGGTTTTGTGAGTTCAAGTTTTTCGGGAGCTGCCTGGTTTTCACCCGGAATTGCATTTTGAATTTTTTCGAACTCTTCCTCATCTATGGTCCAGGCGTTGAATGTAGTGGTAATGTCGCGAACCATCATGCCAAATTTCCACTCGGATTCTGTTTGAAATTGCAAGGCTGCATCAAGTCCGAAGCCCCATGAAGACGCAAAGTCACCTATTTTCCGATGAACGATCTTTGAATTTATGCCAATGTCCAGTCCCTGGACCGGCAAGCGACGTGCATAGGCAACATTAAATGCATAGTCGACGGCTGAAAAAAGACTGATATTGTCATAATTTATATTTCCCTGACTATCGATCAATTCAGTAGTATTCAATATGTCATCCACTCCAAACCTGATAAATGATACGGCAAATGTGCTCTCATCATTGATAGGTTTTGCAAAGGCGGCGTAATCATATTTACCTATTCCCTGAAAATATTCGGCATGCATCAAGGCGCCCTGAATATCTTCCACTTTGGTAAGCCCGGCAGGGTTCCAGTAGATAGAGTTCACATCAGCGCTTGAAGCAATTACTGCTTTACCCATCCCAAAAGCTGCCGCATCAACTCCCAGATTCAGAAACTCATTGGAAAAGCTTCTAAAAGCCTGGCCCTGAATAAGGTTTGATATCATAAAAAGGAAAAATAACGCTTTCTTCACATTATAAAATATGACAGGATAAACAATGGTACAATGATACAATGATATATTGAAACAATAAAAAAATGAATCAATGAAACAAAGAAATAACAGGTATTCTTATAATCTAATCAATCTCCTTGAAAAAATCTATAATCCGTTTTTCGAGCCAGAATCCACTGCCATTTTCAAAAGTTGAGTTATAGCCCACGTGCCCTCCGTATGTAGTGACTTCCAAATGAAAATATTTGTTGCCTTTCGCTTCTTTTAAGGGGATACAGGAAGCAGATAAAAAAGGATCATCATAAGCCGTTATCAAAAGGCTTGGAACCCTTATGCCCTGCAAAAATTGATTACAGCTATTCTTTTTCCAATAATCGTTGGCATCCTTAAAACCGTTCACGGGAGCCGTGAAATAATTATCAAAATCAAGAAAGTTTTTTGCGCTTAGGATGGCCTCCTGGTTAAGGCCGTTGGAAGGGAATTGCTCAAATTTGATTCTTGTTTTCTTTTTTAAAGATGCTAAGAATTGTTGCATATATAACATGTTCCAAAATTCCGCTATGGATTCTGAGGACCCTTTCAGGTCACAAGGAACTGAAACGCCGACAGCTGTTTTTAATTTTGCCGGATAGTTACTCCTCTCTTCTCCCATATATTTCAATAAGAGGTTTCCCCCGAGGCTATAACCTACTATATGAAATGACTCGTAAAGGTGATTTTTTTCCAGGTAACCCAGGATCTCGGCCAGGTCATCCGTTTTACCACTGTGATAAGAACTGAGCAGACGGTTGGTCTCACCACTGCAGCCTCTTAAGTTAACGGCGACGGCGTCAAAGCCGTACTCATTTGAAATCCGGGCCATTGCGGTTACATATTTTGAGTCGGAACTGCCTTCGAGCCCGTGAATGATGATCACGAGTTTTTTTGAGCCCGCTTTTAAAAAATCCAGATCCATAAAATCACCATCACTGGTCTCCATTCTTTCCCTTTGGTAACTTACTTCTATCCTGTGAAAAAGAGTTCGGTAGATCGTATTCAAATGCCTGCTTTGAAAAGCAAAACCGGGAGAATAGGAGGAAGCATCAACCAGAGCCATCTTTTTTTTCTCAAATATATTTTTTAAATCCCAGTAAAAAAAATATTAGCATCAGTTATAAAATTCAGCTTCGGGATAAAAAGATTCCACCGAAAAATAATAACCCATCATAGCTGTATGAGACGTTTTTAAGAACTGACCTTTTTTGGGGCCGGATACTGCTTTGCCAAAAATACTCCAAACGTTGTTTTGCTCATCTTTCATAATCACTTCCGTATTATTGAATTCATAAGAAAAGTCAAGGTCCTTGTTTGTTTCATTTAACTCAAACGACATAATAAATTCTGAATTCCCTATCAAGATATAGTCTCTGCCATCGAATGCATCCTTTATGATTTTTCCATTTTCAAAATTTTGAAACCGGTATACTTTTGCTTTATCTCCCGAATAGATGGTATAGACCCTTTCTTTAGAAGGTATATTGTTTGTAAGAGGAGGTATTGGGTAGATAAACCTGTCGTTATTTGATTTGTAGTCTCCATAAGGGTAAATACTGTACTGCCTGCTAAACCCTGTATTGGTGCTGACAACTCTTGAATCGGGGAACAACTTTTTCCAGAGGCCCCAGGTCAATTCAGGAAATACTGTTGTTTCGGGAATCGTACCTGCCAATTCACCGTTGATGCATTGCAGCTCCAACTGAGACCAGTTGCTGTCGGTTGCCCTGTCATAGGGAATAATGTTGTTTTTATAGAGTAAACCTGAAACTCCAAAAGTTGTGGTCTGACCATTAATTGTGGTATTCCAGCCAATTCCGGTACCTGTTAAGGGGCAATATACAATGGCCAGGGTTGTTCCAAAGTTATCCATATTGATGATTTCATGCCAGTCCAGTATTTTATGAGGTACTGCAATCTGATTTGTACCATTGGTTATTCCGATAACCAGATCTTGGTCTTGCAGATAGGCGATACTTTCAGCACTTATTGTTTCAGGATTGGTTAAAGCCGGAATTCCGTCTTTTCCCGGTCCTCCATCGACCACCAATCGTTTGTCAATTAGCCAGATGCTTTCATCAACCGGTTGTGCACCTCCGGTATCAGGAATGTCATTCTGTATGTCATTTGAGTCACCAGAACAAGCAAGGGATGTAAATAGTATAAGACAAAGTATTGCATTCACGTATTTCATATCTGTTTATTTAAGTTCAATAATTCATTCTTTTTTTTACTCAAGGTTAAAAACAAGCCTGCCGTAAATCGAAACGTTGGCGTTAACTGGGTTCCCTCGACATAATTGTATACAGGGATTTCTGCCTTGCTGATAAAAAGAAGTTTTTTACTGATTCTCACATTCAGGCTTGGCACAACAGTGACCCATTTTCCACCGGTACTTTCTAATGAGGATTCACCAATCTCATCTTTACCTGCCCATCGGTATTTCAGGCTTACCCCGGGATTTATTAAAGTTTTAAAAAGCAAAAATTGATCTGTATAGTTGATAAATCCCTGAAACTCGTTACCAAATGTGTATGTCGTTGTATTGTTAAAGTAGTTGTCATTGGTTCCGGTATATCTGTATAATGCAGTTAGCGAGAAGGTCCCCGAGGGGCGAAAAGAAAAACTGTGCAGATAGCTTGACCACATAATCAAGTCCCAGGCGCCACTTCCGGGCTGCAGGTCTGCGTTCAGTAATATTCCGGCATCATTCGTCAAATCAGTTGCCCCAATAGGAATTTTTGGCCCTGCACCTAACCTTAAGGTACTGTTTGAGGAAAATAAATGATTGATATTGTATTTAAAAAGCAAGACACCATCACCTATGCCATAGGTCTCATCTGAATTCACATTGCCAAATTGGGAGATTTCCCTTTTTTGATTGACATAGGTCAGTAATAATTCAACTGAAAGGTTATTTGTGAACGTATAGCCCGTATTGAATAAAAGGGACTGCGTGATTCTTAATCTTGAATCATCATCCAGGCGATCACTTCCACTGTTCAGCGTATTTAGGTTATTATAGTCATAGCTTAAGCTGAATTGCCATGAGCCTTGATTTTCAATCGGTAAACCAATGCTGTTGGATATGGGAATTCCACCTGAACAACAGGTTTGCGCAAATAAGCCAAAAGATGAAGAAACCAGTGCCATCGCAAGAAATAAAAATTTATACATGAAAAATTTTATTTCCTATTCGGTCGTCAATAAAAATACTTACTTACAACACTTTTATGTTAAAACTATTCTTCTTTTGCTCTTTCGAGCAAATTGGAAGGAAGCGACTTCTTGGTTTTGGCGCCTAGTGCCTTTAAGTTTTCAACTCTTGAAATGAGATTGCCTTTACCTTCGGTAAGTTTATTCATGGCGGCCTTATACCCATCCTGTGAAGCATTCAGTTGTTTGCCCACCTTGATCAGATCCTGAGCCAAACCTTCGAACTTGTCATATAAAGCTCCTGCCTGCCTGGCAATTTCAATCACATTCCGTTTTTGATCCTCCTGTTTCCAGATCGAAGCCACAGTGGTTAAGGTTGCTAAAAGAGTAGAAGTAGAGACCATCACAACATTTTTATCAAGGGCCTGCAAGTAAAGGTCCTGATCCTGCTGTAAGGCGATCATTAAAGCCGGTTCAATAGGAACGAACATAATCACATAGTCAGGGCTGTTGATTCCATAGAGGTCAGTATAATTTTTTGTTCCCAGTTCTTTGATATGCTTCTGTATACTGAGTACGTGGTTTTTTAGTCCGCTTTTTTCTTCTATGTCGCTTTCTGCATTGAAAAACTTTTCATAGCCCGTTAGTGACACCTTTGAGTCAATGATCAAATGTTTGTTATCAGGCAGGTTGATGATCAGATCGGGTTTTTTTAAACGCTCATCTTCATCCCTGTACCCGTCTTGTGTTGAAAAGTGAATATCCTTTTGCAGCCCTGCTTTTTCAAGGATGGTTTCCAATTGTAATTCTCCCCAGTCACCCTGCTTTTTCGAATCTCCCTTTAATGCCCTGGTAAGATTCACGGCATCCTTGCTCATTTGCTCATTGAGTTCCTTTAAACCAAAAATTTGTTGACGCAAGGCCGATTGTTTTTCAATGCTTTCCTTGTGTGTATCCTCAACTTTCTTTTCAAAGGATTTGATCTTTTCCTGAAGCGGATTCAGGATCTGTTCCATATTCTCCTTGTTTTTTTCTGTAAATTTACTCGATTTGTCTTCAAGGATCTTACTGGCCAGGATCTCAAAATCTTTAGAAAACTTTTCCTGTAATTTAGCGACATCTTCCTGCTGCCCCTTTAATTTTTCATCAGCGTGTTCCAGTGCAGCTTCTTTTTTAACGATATCCATATGCAACTGCTGAATTTCAGACCTCAACTTTTCAAGCTGCAGTTCCATTTGACCGATTCCGTTTTCTTTTTCGGTCTTTTCGCTTGTCAGGGAAGCAATTCTTTCTTCCAAAGCAGAAACCGTTTTTTCGAATTTCAGTTTGCTGAAGATATAGGTAAGCACCACTGCAAGTATAATAACCACTGCAACTATTACATAGAACACAGAATCTGACATAAGTTTTTAATTGAAATTAATGAGTTGATAACCTTCTGATTGATATTTTACCAAGACAGTGAGGGCAGAAAGAGAGATTTGAACGTCCTCAGAAATATCTTTGGCCTCATAGCCTTTGCTTTTCATTGATTGCCCGCAAACATAGATCTTTACCTTTTTATCTGTCAAGGCCTCGATCAGTGCTTCGTTGGGATGTTTGGTTTTGAATTCTTTTTTAAAGGCTTTTTCAGAGAGTGCGTTTTTTGTGGCCGCACCGTGAAGTACAACGATGATTTCCATGTGATCTTCATGCAATCCGTTTTGAGCGTGCATATTCATAAACCGGGCCACCGTATTGATTAAAGAATTCATATGACCTGCTTTTTTTTCATCCGTGTAGACGTCAAAAATCACTTTGTACATCTTGTCTTCATCCAGCAAAAGGTCAGCATTATCTATCGTAAAAACCGCTCCAAAATCTTCAAATACCGGGCCTGTTTTGGTTTTCTGTTTTTGACTGTAACCAATTGTTACAGAAATATTTGCAACAATAATAAATAGAAAATATTTCATATAAAGCCGTATGTTGGAATTAATTACGATATTACGAAAAAAATAACCAAATTTATTGGTATGCAAAGGATTTCTAAATTTATATTATTCAATATTCTAGGCTGGAAAGTCCCCAATGATTTTCCTACTGATATCAAGAAATATATCATCATTGCGGCTCCTCATACCTCCAATTGGGATTTTCCAGTTGCCGTTCTGTCTAAGTTTGCCAAGGGTATGGATATTAATTTTATTGGTAAACATACATTGTTTAAACCCCCATTTGGATTTATTTTCAGAGCCATGGGAGGAACTCCGGTGAACAGATCCGCGACCCAAAATATGGTTCAGTCTATCATCGATATTTTTAATGAAAAAGAAAAATTCATTTTCGCTATTTCCCCTGAGGGGACAAGAAAAAAAGTCTCCAAATGGAAAACAGGTTTCTATCATGTTGCGATCGGTGCAAAAGTACCCATAGTAATGGCGACATTAGATTTTGAAAATAAAAAAATATTAATTGATAAACCGTATTATGTAACTGGAGATCAAAAAGTTGATTTTGAATATTTTCATAATTATTTCAAGGATGTAAAAGGAAAGAATCCCGAACAGTTTGATCCGAATTTCCACCTCAATATTGATTAATGGTTCTCATCACCTCGGAGCTGAGGCGATCACTTCCGATACCCTCACTTCCGATACCCTCAGCTCCGAGGTGATGGCTTATTTCATTTTCTTTTGTATGAATTTTGCAATATTAATACCTATGATCACGCTTAAGAACAACTGGCCTGAAATCACAAGCATCAGGGCCAGGGCCTGGGATTTTTCGCTGACGGGTATAATATCCCCGTAACCAAGTGTGGTCATGGTCACATAACTATAGTATATAAAATTATACAGTTCCAAAGCCATTCCCGTCGTATGGTAAAATGAATCAGGAAATATATATTCAAGTCCTGCTGCAAGAAAACCTCCTATAAGGCCAATGATCATATATCCTGTTATGGAGACCAGGATCAGGTTTTTTGTATCTCCCTTTAATGATATGGCTTCTTTTAATACCAAGATAAAGGCGTGTATAATCAGATAAGAAATACCTATCTGCGCCAAATAGTTAAGGACACTCATGTCTAAAAAAGCATCAGCAACAATAAGAAGCAGAGTAACATATCCAACATATCTTGAAGTTTTGATTTTACGTATGATTAAATAACTGATAATAACGATGATCAAAAAATCAACTTTTATAAAAGCCTCATTAAAATTTGAGAAATCACTAAAAAACGGGGGAATAAAGACCAGTAGAAAAATAGACGCCATCAAAACATGGATCCTACGAGCATCCACAAATTTGATGAATTTAAGTCTAGAGTCTTCCATGGTGAACGTATGACATACTTTTCTAACCTTTATAAAAAGGCAACTTCACGATTTGAGCCGGAATTGCTTTATTCCTGATCTGAATATATATTTGGCTTCCAAATTTTGAGTGAGCCGTATCGACATAACCCATTCCTATTCCTTTTTTTAAGCTGGGACTCATTGTTCCCGAAGTGACAGAGCCAATCTTGTTGCCTGTCTCGTCAATAATATCGTAGCCCTGTCTTGGAATTCCCTTGGTTTGCAATTCAAAGGCCCTCAATCTGCGATGAACTCCTTCTTCCTTTTGTTTTAAAAGCGCTTTGGCGTTCACAAAATCTTTTGAGAATTTAGTGATCCATCCCAATCCGGCTTCAATTGGAGAGGTGGTATCATCAATATCATTTCCATAGAGGCAATATCCCATTTCGAGCCTAAGGGTATCTCTTGCCGCCAAACCAATAGGTTTGATACCATAGTCTGCACCCGCTTCAAAAACCTTTTTCCAAATCTGCTCCACCTCGCTGTTTTTGCAATAGATTTCAAAACCACCACTTCCGGTGTACCCGGTAGCAGAGATAATGACATGTTCTATCCCGGCAAAATCAGCCACTTTAAACTTGTAAAATGCAATCTCAGAAAGGTCAACGGAGCTAAGAGACTGCATGGCGTCAATTGCCTTTGGTCCTTGAATGGCCAAAAGCGAATAATCATCAGAAATATTTCTCATACTCGCGTTGTGGCTGTTATGAGCGCTGATCCATTTCCAGTCTTTCTCAATATTCGAGGCATTGACAACAAGCAGATACCTCTGTTCTTCAACCCGGTAAACAATCATATCGTCGACGATACCACCCTGATCATTTGGCATACAACTATACTGGGCATCTTCTATTTCAAGTTTTGCAGCATCATTTGAGCTGATTTTTTGTATAAGCTCCAAAGCGTTTTCTCCCTCGATCAAAAATTCTCCCATATGAGAAACATCAAAAACGCCAACTCCTTTTCTAACAGTTTCATGTTCTATATTGATCCCTTCGTATTGAACGGGCATAAGATAACCGGCAAAGGGCACCATCTTGGCTCCAAGCGACTCGTGTATGTGTGTTAAGGCAGTATGCTTCATGTTTCTCAAAATTTATGCTAATTTATAAAATCTGTACAAAAAGAGAATGATAATTGGCCCGAATTAGCCCGAATTAAGTTACCTGAAATTTTTATATCTTTCTCCATTAAAAAATACCCCTATGAAAACCAAATTAATCCTGAACATTGTGCTGCTGTTTTTTGTAATCAACCTTATGGCCCAATCAGATGTCCCAACTGATTATCTGTCTGCTGATTTTCATAAATCAAGGCGGGAGGCCCTTAGAAGTTCAATGCCAGAGAACAGTGTTGCCGTCTTTTTTTCCAATGCCATCAGGAACAGGGCAAATGATGTTGACTTTGTATACCATCAAGATCCTAATTTTTATTATTTAACAGGATTAAAGGAACCTCATTCTGTTCTGGTGATATTTTCTGAAAATCAGCAACAAGGAGATAAAACATTTAATGAAACGCTTTATGTTTATGAGAGAGGAGCGCGCTATAAGATATATAATGGAGAAGGAACAGGGGTAAAAGGAGCTAAGGAACAACTTGGTTTTTCAAACGTTTACGGAGGACAGGCTTTTATCGATGATCCCATAGATTTTTCAAAATTTGACAAGGTCATGTTTAAAGAATTTGAAGATGATGTGAGAAAGAAAGGACGTGAACAGCCTAATTTGTATGCACTCATTGAGCAGTTTAAATCAAGCATTAACACGATTCCCATGCCTGCAGAAAACAAAATTGACGCCGAATCTGCAGCAGCCCAGTCAATTGTCGATACTAAATCATTGCGTACCTTGATGGCAGGCCTTCGTGAGATCAAATCCAAGGAAGAATTAAAGCTGATTAAAAAGGCTGTTGAGATTTCATGTGTGGGTCAGATCGAAGTAATGAAAGCCATGCATCCGGGTATGTCTGAAACTGAAACCCAGGGCATTCACGAAATGGTTTTTAAAAAATACGGTTCAGAATACGAAGGTTATCCTTCTATCGTTGGGGCCGGAAACAACGGTTGTGTCTTACACTATGTTGATAACAATAAGCTGAATGTTGGAAATGAACTCGTTTTGATGGATCTGGGAGCTGAATATCGTGGCTACACGGCAGATGTAACCAGAACTATCCCTGCAAACGGCAAATTTACTAAAGAACAAAAGATTATTTACGATCTCGTATATGATGCCCAGGAAGCCGGAATTGCTTCCATGGTGATAGGCAATGATTATAAAAAAGTAGATATGGTAGCCAGGGATGTGATCTATAAGGGATTATTAGCCTTGGGGATCACAGATTCTTTGCACCACGGTTATACCTATTTCCCGCATGGGACTTCACATCATATAGGCCTGGATGTACATGATTTAAATAACAGGGGATCTTTTAAAGAAAATATGATCCTTACGGTTGAACCGGGGATTTATATTCCTGAAGGAAGCAAATGTGACGAAAAATGGTGGGGGATTGCTGTTCGAATTGAAGATGATGTATTGGTGACTAAAAATGGCCCGGTTAATTATTCGGCGCTTGCACCAAGAAAATCAGAAGACATTGAAAAAATGATGGCCGAGGAAAGTATCTTCGATAAATTTCAACTCCCGGATCTTGATGCAGAAGAATAAAACCAATTTATTTTATTGATACCTTGATGTAAAAGTTAGGGTCAATATGTATATCTGAATTTTTGGATGGTAAATTGTAGTGCTGCCATTCTTCGGAAGGTGAAAGCCAGACTTCTTTTTTATCAACGTAAAACCGAACAGGGATCTTAAAGCCTTTGACGGTTTTTTTGTAACGATACCTGAAGCTGCCATTTTTCTTTTCACATTGGATTAAAGGAATTTCAGTAGATCTTAAATACTGATCGAAAAACCCGCTTAGATCTAATGAGGTCTGGTCCATAATATACTTTTCCAATTGCTTGCTGCTAAGGGTTTTGTGATAAAAAGTCTTATTGATTCCCCTTAACAGGGATCTGAATTTATCGTCATCATTCATAACCTGCCTCAGCGTATGGATCATTGCTGCTCCCTTACTGTACATGTCGCCCGAACCACGCTGATTGACCCCATACACCCCTGTTACCGGGCTTGTATTGGATATTCTTTGTCTAAAGCCAATTAAATATGTATTCCCTGATGCTGTACCAAAGTGGTAGTCTAAATACAAGACTTCACTGTATGTTGTAAAGCCTTCGTGTATCCACATATCAGCCACGTCATAATTTGTCAGGCTGTTGGCAAACCACTCGTGTCCCGATTCATGAATGATGATAAAATCAAACTTTAATCCCTCGCCCGTGTCGCTGAGATCCCTTCCAAGATAGCCATTTTGATATTTATTGCCATAGGTTACAGAACTTTGATGCTCCATCCCAAGGTACGGTGTCTCAACCAATTTATAGCCGTCCTTATAAAACGGGTAGGGCCCAAACCAATACTCAAAGGCTTCGAGCATTTTTGGGACCTGTTTAAATTGCTCCTTTGCTTTTTCCAAATTGTAACTCAGCACATAGTAATCAAGATCCAAAGGCCCCATTTCTCCCGTATATGTTTCTTCAAAATGAACGTAATCAGCAATGTTCATATTGATGCAGTAACCGTTGATAGGATTGGTTACTTTCCATATATAACTATCTGTTCCGTCTGCATTCGAGACCTTGTCGAGCAGCCTGCCGTTTGATACGCTCACCAATCCCGAAGCGGTTGTGACTTTTATTTGCATTCCGTCGTCCGGTTCATCATAAGGAATGTCTTTAGACGGAAGCCAGATACTGGAACCAGTTTCCTGATTCGCATTGGCGACAAATGGATTTTGATTTTTATCTTTTTGCCATACAAAACCTCCATCCCATGGCGGGTTTGCTGATTCAGGAGGAACGCCTTCAAAATCTACGGTTATTTCTTGTATACTGCCCTTTGGCTGAGGTTTGATCAATTTTATAAAATAGGCCGAAAACTCTTTTTTGTAGACCAGAAATTTGCCTTCCTGCCTGATGCTCTTGATCTTCATGGGTTCCTGAAGATCAATATGGAGTTCTGAAGCATTGTCTATAACGCGGTATTTGATTGTGTTGCTTCCGGATAATGACTTATGATCTATGTCGACGGTCACGTCTATGTTGTAATGCAACAGATCCCACCAGGCCCGTTCTTTGGTAATGCTCCCTCTTAGGCTGTCCTTTCGGTTAAAATCCTGTCCTAAAAGAGATATTGGCAGAAGGCAAAGTACAAGAAACCAGAAAGACTTCATTTCACAGGATTTTACGATATAAATATAAGAATTTAATCAGATTGTAAGCAGGAAGCATAGCTGCATTTCTCATTACATTTATTTACCCCGTCAGTAAATAATCTTTAAGCTGTTGATAATTTGAGATAAAACCTGCTTCTTTGGTTCTGTCCATGATGTTTTTGATCTGCTCGGGGAACTCAATGTGTTTGCCGATAACGGGTTCAACTACTTCAAGGAATTTAACAGGATGAGCCGTTTCCAGAAAAATACCCTGAGTATCCTGGTGATTTTTCATGTATTGTTTGAGCCCAAGATATCCAACTGCTCCATGAGGGTCCATCACATAGCCAGATTCATGATACACTTTTTCCATGGCTGCTTTTGTGAGTTCATCCGAAAATGAAAAAGAGGAAAGGTTCTTTTTGATCAGGTCAAAATCATCTCCATAGATTTCCCTGATACGAATAAAATTACTGGGGTCACCGACATCCATCGCATTAGAAATGGTAGCGACAGAGGGTAAGGGACGATACTTCCCGTCTTCCATAAAATTGGGAACCACCTTGTTGGCGTTGGTCGAAGCGATAAAATGACTTACAGGCAGACCAAGCTGCTGCGCCATAATACCCGCACAGATATTGCCAAAATTCCCGCTGGGGGTTGAAAAGACCAGTTTTTTTGAACGATCCTTAAGTTGTTTATAGGCAAATGCAAAATAGAACATTTGTGGCAGCCATCTGGCTACGTTGATCGAATTGGCAGAGGTGAGTTGAATTTTTTCAATGATATCCTTATCCATAAAGGCTTCTTTGACCATAGCCTGACAATCGTCAAAGGTGCCGTCTACTTCAAGTGCTCGAATATTCTGCCCCATGGTGGTCAGCTGTTTTTCCTGTACCTCACTTACTTTGCCACTGGGGTATAGAATTACAACACTGACCCCTTTGACTCCCAAAAATCCACTGGCAACAGCTCCGCCCGTATCACCTGAGGTGGCAACAAGGACGGTCACTTCGTTACTGTTCTCTTTGTTGAAGTAGGATAAACATCGTGCCATAAACCTTCCCCCGACATCCTTAAAAGCCATAGTGGGGCCATGAAAAAGTTCAAGGCTGAATATATTTTTTTCGATAGGAACCAATGGAAAATCAAAACAAAGCGTGTCTTTGATGATTTTTTTCAGTTCAAGATCAGGAATATCTTCACCAACAAACTGACGAATCATTTCAAAAGCAAGTTCTTCGTTGGTGAAAGAATCAATATGTGTAAAAACATCATTGTCAATCGCACGGATACTCGATGGAAAATACAAACCTTTGTCGGGTGCAATACCCTTGATTACAGCATCTTTGAAACTGACTTTCGGTGATTGATGGTTTAAACTGTAGAATTGCATTATTGTTGCTTTAAAATTTTAACTCCTTTATCATTAATCCTGGAGGTGTATAAATAGAAAGGTATCTCTGTTTTACTGTATACTTCATTTATTGCATGATCCACATTTTTAGCGATATGGATATCTTTACTGAAGGTAAAGATAGAAGGTCCTGACCCGGATATTCCTCCCCCCAGTGCTCCGGCCCCAACCGATGCTTTTATGACCTCGTTAAACTTGGGAATCAATTTGGACCTGTGGGGTTCTACGATATAGTCTTTTAGCGAATCAGCAAATAATTCATGGTCATTCATATGAAGGGCATGTACAAATGCGCCTACATTTGCCCACTGTTTTACTGCATTATTTAAGCTGATGTTTTGAGGTAAAATATCTCTTGAAAGGGATGTCTTAATCTCGATCTGAGGATGAATGATCGTGGCATAGAGCCCTTTTATAGAGGGTAGTTCAATGACCTTAATCGGATCGGTTGATTTGACAAGCGTAAAGCCTCCGAGCAGGGCAGGAGCAACGTTGTCGGCTATTGGCGACCCGCAGGCTGCTCGTTCGCCTTCGGCAGCAAATGGAATCAATTGGTGCTTCGTAAAAGGCCTTCCCAAAAGTTCGTTTGCCGCAAAAACAGCACCTGCTGCACTTGCTGCACTGCTGCCAATGCCGCTTCCCGGCTTAATTTTTTTATGAATTTCAATATCAAAACCAAAGTCGGGTTGCACCTCACATGCTTTAAGTAAGGCAATGATGGCTACACCTGCTACATTTTGTTCAGGATCCATAGGAAGTTCTCCCCCTATGATCTTGGAGATCCGAATGCCTTTTTCTTGAGTTTTTCTCAGGATCATGATATCACCAATAGCATCCAAACAGCATCCCATAACGTCAAAACCACATGAAATATTAGCTATGGTTGCCGGGGCAAAGATTTCTATTTCTTTTAATTCCATGGTTTCGATTATTTATTGCCGGTTCTTATGATATCTCCGAAAATACCTGAGGCAGTTACTGCTGCGCCTGCGCCTGCGCCCTTGATGATCAAGGGTTGGTCTTTGTATCGGTCCGTGTAAAAAAGCACAATATTGTCTTTCCCGTCCAAATTGTAAAAAGGATGGTCTTTAGGGATATGCTGCAGTCCAACTTTTGCACTGCCGTTTTTAAAGCTGGCCAAATACTTCAATCTGCAGTTTAGCTCCTCCGCTTCTTTCCTCAGCGCTTCAAAATGTCCGGCTCCTGATTTTAATGTTTCCATAAAATCTGCAACCGATCCTGCTTCAAGTGACGCTTTCGGGAGAAAGGAATCGTTTTTTATATCCTCCAATTCGCATGGCATGCCGCTTTCACGCATCAGGATCAGAATTTTTCTCATCACGTCGACGCCGCTCAGGTCAATTCTCGGATCCGGTTCGGTATAGCCTTCGATACCTGCTTGTTTGACAACTTCATAAAATGAGTGCTCAGCATCGAAATGGTTGAATATAAAATTCAAACTACCCGACAGAACCGCTTGTATTTCGGTGATCCTGTCACCCGAGGCAATGAGATTGTTCAGGGTGTCTATCACAGGAAGGCCTGCGCCCACATTGGTCTCAAACAAGAAAGGGGCCTTGTATTTTCTCGATAAATATTTCAATTGTCTGTAGTTGTCATAATTTGAGGAACAGGCGATCTTGTTACAGGCCACTACGGCAACACTGCTCGACAAACATTCGGCATAGAAGCCGGGAACCTTATGATTGGCTGTATTATCAACAAATACACTGTTTCGTAAATTCAGTGCATTCATTTCTGTCATAAATGTTTTCATATCCGAAACCACTCCCTGGCTGTCCAATTGTTCCTGCCAGACATTGAGGTCAATACCCTCAGCTCGAAACAACATTTTTCTTGAATTGGCTATTGCTACAACCCTTAATTGTAAATGCAGCTTTTCTAATAAATAACTGTACTGTGATAAAATTTGATCTAATAATTTACTGCCAACATTTCCAATTCCCACGACGAACAGATTGATTTGTTTGATCTGATCCTCAAAAAAAGCCGCATGAAGCGTGTTAAGCGCTTTCTTTACATCTTTTTTACGTATAACGGCAGAAATGTTCTTTTCTGTTGATCCCTGTGCAATGGCCCTGATATTGACGTTGTTTGTTCCCAGTTCTGAAAACATTTTTCCGCTGATCCCCTGGTGAGATTTCATATTGTCACCCACGAGGGCTATAATAGCAAGCTCATCTTCAATGATAAGAGGATTGATCTTGTGTTGAATGATTTCATATTCAAATTCATCATCGACTGCTCTTTTGGCCAGTTCACTTTCACTTATATCAATTGCGATACAAATAGAATGCTCACTGGAAGCCTGCGTAATGAATTTTACGTTGATCTGATTTTCGGCCAGGGCCCCAAAAAGCCTTTTGGAAATCCCGGGAACACCAACCATTCCATTGCCTTCAAGGGTCAATAATGCGATGTCTTCGATATGACTGATTCCTTTGACTATTGAGCCTGTGACCAAAGATTTTTCGGTGATCAGCGTTCCCTTGTCCTCAGGAGCCAGGGTGTTTTTGATCAGAATCGGGATCCTTTTGTCCAATACAGGCTGTATGGTAGGCGGATAAAGAACTTTAGCACCAAAATGCGACAATTCCATGGCTTCCTGGAATGAAATTTCCTCAATAGGATAGGCCTGTTTTACCAATTGTGGGTTTGCAGTGTACATACCACTGACATCGGTCCATATCTCGAGGGTGCTGGCGGATATCGCATTGGCGACAATGGCAGCAGTAAAATCTGAACCACCCCTTCCAAGCGTTGTGGTTTCTCCATTTTTGTTGGAAGCTATAAACCCGGGAAGCAGGAAAATATTATTGTCTTTACTGCTTAGGCTCTTGCTGATCAGGTCATAGGTTTCGGTAAAATGAACCTGAGCGTTCAGGTAATGATCATTTGTTTTAATAATGTCTCTGCTATCGATCAGTTTTACGTTCAACTTCTCCTGAAGCATGGCGTGATAAATGATAAAAGAAGAAAGGAGTTCACCTAAACCGATAATCCTGGCTGATGTTTTGTTGGAAAGGTCATTCAGCAAGGCCACACCGTGAAGTACCTCTTTAAGGTTGTTCAGTCTTTTGGCCACTTCAGCTTTGCAGACTGTTTGGTTGTCATGATGCAACAGGCCCTCTATTGTACTGAAATGCCTTTGCTCGATTTGATCCACAATTTCCTGGTAACTTTCATTATTTTTCAATGCCAGGTCAGAAGCTTTGATCAATAAATTGGTAATGCCTCCAAGGGCCGAAACCACAACGGCAGTTTTCTGACTTTTTTTCTGGACAATATGAATTACTTTTTTTATGTTTTCGGCAGAACCAACTGAAGTTCCCCCAAATTTTGATACGATCATTGTATTTATTTTATAAGCTAAAAATGTATTTTTAATTTGACAGACCCTTTATTTACTTCTTGTAAAATGACCTGTCGCTGACGTAGAAATATATGAATAACAACCCCTATAGGGTGAAAATAGTGAACGTAGCAGTTGATGTGAGACTGCGAAAGGAAGAGTTTATGTCAACTATTTTTTGCATGTCGACAAATATATAGCACTTTTTTTAATTGTTAAAGAATATTACAAATAATTTGAGAAAATGGGGTTTATAAAAGTATTGCTTACAAATTTGATACGATTCAGAGCAATCTCTTATTAAGTTTTAGGTAAAAAAAAGGCCTATTTGGAGAATTTGGCTCTATTGTAGAGGCAAATCGGTGCCATGGTTTTTTATTTATGTGATATTCAAGTATCTTTAACGGAACCTTAAAAAATTAATTATGTCAAATCTTATTTCAAAAGTTTCTGGAACCATCAAGAATTGGTGGGTATTCTTAATCCTTGGGATCTTACTTCTCATTAGTGCTTACTGGATGTTCAGCACTCCTGTTGAGAGTTTTATTGGCCTGGCGACTTTGTTCAGTGCTCTTATTTTTGTCAGTGGTCTTTTTAGTGTCTTTTTTGCCTTAACAAACAAAGATGATATCGATAATTTCGGTCTTTACCTTGCAGGAGGTGTCCTGGATGTGATCATTGGTTTTATCCTGCTTAAGTATCCGGGGTTAACCGTGGTTCTTTTCTCTTTGTTTATTGGGTTTTGGTTATTGTTCAGGGGTTTTAATATGATCTCTGTTTCCTTTAAGATCAAGGCCATTGGAGATAAAGGCTGGGGATGGATCCTTACCTTTGGAATATTAATTGTCATCTTTGCCATGATGTCGATAATTAACCCTTTGATAGGTGCCAGTTATCTGGTCTATACACTTGCCTTTACGCTTGTGCTCTTTGGAGTTGCGAATATTGCATTGGCTTTTAAACTGAGGAAGTTAAAAACAAACGTTCAGGATTTATAAACAAAATTATCCTGATATATAAAAAAGGGTGGCTCTTGAGCCACCCTTTTAGTTTTATTTGGATTCTTTTGTTTTTTCAATTTTAATGGTGAGTTTTTTATTCTCCTTATCAAGGTCCATATAGATTGTATCATTCTCATTCAGGTTGGCATTTACAATTTCTTCCGCAAGGGCATCCTCAATGTATTTTTGGATAGCTCGCTTAAGAGGGCGCGCACCATACTGTCTGTCAAAACCTTTGTCTACAATATAGTCTTTGGCGTCATCACTAAGTTTAAGCTGATAACCCAAACCTGAAATACGAGACAATAATTTTCCCAACTCAATATCGATGATTGCATGAATGTCTTCCCTTTCAAGGGCATTAAAAATGATCACGTCATCTATTCTATTTAGAAATTCAGGGGCAAAGCTCTTTTTTAATGCCTTTTCAATAACGCTTTTTGCATTCGCGTCTGCCTGGGTTTTTTTCGCGCTTGTACCAAATCCGACACCCTGTCCAAAATCTTTCAACTGTCTTGAGCCAATATTTGAGGTCATGATGATAATGGTGTGGCGGAAATCTATTTTTCTGCCTAAACTATCTGTTATATAGCCATCATCAAGGATCTGAAGCAACATATTGAACACATCCGGATGGGCTTTTTCAATTTCGTCCAAAAGCACAACTGCATAAGGCTTGCGTCTTATTTTTTCAGTAAGTTGTCCTCCTTCTTCATATCCCACGTAACCTGGAGGCGCTCCTATCAATCTTGAAATAGCAAACTTTTCCATGTATTCACTCATGTCAATTCGTACAAGTGCATCCTGTGAGTCAAACAATTCGGTTGCCAGTATTTTGGCGAGCTGTGTTTTACCAACACCTGTTTGACCCAGGAAGATAAATGAGCCGATAGGTTTGTTAGGATCTTTCAACCCTACGCGATTTCTTTGAATCGCTTTAACAACTTTGCTCACGGCTTCGTCCTGGCCAATTACTTTTCCTTTTATAAGATCAGGAAGGTCTTTGAGTCGCTTGCTCTCAGCTTCTGCGATCCTGTTTACGGGAATACCGGTCATCATGCTAACCACCTCTGCTACGTTATCTTCAGTGACCGTTTCTTTATGAAGTTTAGATTCCTCTTCCCAGTTGGCCTGAGCAATCTCAAGTTCCTTTTCGATGCGCTTTTCGTCGTCGCGTAACTTGGCTGCTTCTTCGTATTTCTGACTCTTTACAACGTCATTTTTATGTTCCCGGATTTCTTCCAGTTTTTTCTCGAGTTCGAGTACTGTTTTAGGAACCACAATATTGGTAATATGGATTCTGGAACCCGCTTCATCCAAAGCATCAATGGCCTTGTCCGGCAGATACCTGTCTGTCATATATCTGTTTGTAAGGGTTACACAGGCCTTAATTGCTTCAGGGGTAAATTCTACGTTGTGATGGTCCTCGTACTTATTTTTGATATTTTCCAGTATCTGTATGGTTTCCTCAACGCTGGTAGGTTCTACGATGACCTTTTGAAATCTGCGTTCCAGGGCTCCGTCCTTCTCTATGTTTTGTCTGAATTCATCAAGAGTGGTTGCGCCAATACATTGTATATCACCTCTTGCAAGAGCGGGTTTGAACATATTGGAAGCATCCAAAGACCCTGTAGCTCCTCCGGCTCCGACAATGGTATGAATCTCATCAATAAACAGGATGATGTCATCATTTTTTTCCAATTCATTCATCAGGGCTTTCATGCGTTCCTCGAACTGTCCCCTGTATTTTGTTCCGGCAACGAGGCTTGCCAGATCAAGGGATACAATTCGTTTATTGAATAAAATCCTTGAAACTTTTTTCTGGATAATCCTTAGTGCTAAGCCTTCGGCTATTGCTGATTTACCAACTCCGGGTTCTCCGATTAAAATAGGGTTGTTCTTTTTCCTTCGGCTTAAGATCTGAGAGATACGCTCTATCTCAAGCTTTCTGCCCACCACGGGATCGAGTTTGCCGTTTTCTGCAAGAAGGGTCAAATCCCTTCCGAAATTGTCCAGCACCGGTGTTTTTGATTTTTTCACGACCTTGCCTTTTGATCCCTGGTAGGGATTTTTCTGGGGTTCGTTAAAATCTTCAGGAGGCGTTTCTGCCACCGGGCTTTCAGTGATATCATCTTCCTTGGATCCCGCAAATAATTCCTGAAAAACCTCTTTCACGTCTTCATAGAAAACATCAAAGTTATGCAAGACCTTGGTTGTTGGGTCATTTTCATTTCTTAAAATGCAAAGTAATAAATGTGCCGTGCTGATGGCATCGCTTTTGTATAATTTGGCTTCCAGAAAGGTTGTTTTTAATGCTTTTTCCGCTTGTTTCGTGAGATGAAGGCTTTTTTTGTCATTGACCTCAGCAACCGCTGAACCGCTTTCGTGAAGCGATTCTATTTTCTTTCGTAAAGCAGAAAAATTGAGTTCGAAGGTGTTTAATATATCATAGGCTTCGCCTTTTCCTTTGCGTAAAATACCAAGCATCAAGTGTTCAGTGCCTATAAAATCATGGCCCAACCTCAAGGCTTCCTCTTTACTATAGGCAATCACATCCTTTACTTTTGGTGAAAAATTATCGTCCATATGCTTGTTGTTTATGATGTAAATTTACTAGAAATTTTAACTAATTCATTACAAAAGTTATTAGCAACTTTTAACTTCATACTAAGTTACTAAAATTCAGTCAAATAATTAAGCACTATTGTTAATAACTAATCTTAATAAAAAGGAGCCGTGGGCTCCCTAAAAATAAGAATAATTGTATATTGCTCCAGCTAAAAAAACACGATTAAAAACGGATATAGAAAATGGCGGAACACGACAAAATAATTCCAATTAATATTGAGGAGGAAATGAAATCAGCATACATTGATTATTCAATGTCTGTAATTGTTTCGAGAGCCTTGCCCGATGTTCGTGACGGTTTAAAACCAGTTCACAGAAGGGTTTTATTTGGAATGCATGAATTGGGAATTAAAGCGACAGGAGCCCACAAGAAATCAGCGAGAGTGGTGGGAGAGGTTTTAGGTAAATACCATCCCCATGGTGATACATCAGTTTACGATGCGATGGTAAGAATGGCCCAGGACTGGAGTATGCGTTATGAAATGGTAGACGGGCAAGGAAATTTCGGTTCTCCTGATGGTGACAGCCCCGCTGCGATGCGTTATACAGAAGTTCGGATGAGAAAGATCTCTGAAGATATGCTTGCCGACATAGAAAAGGATACTGTAGACCACAGGTTGAATTTTGATGATACCTTACAGGAGCCAACTGTGCTCCCGACAAGAATACCGAGTTTGCTGGTTAACGGAGCTTCGGGTATCGCAGTGGGTATGGCAACGAATATGGCCCCTCATAACCTGAGTGAAGTTGTTGATGGAACAGTGGCTTATATTGAAAATAATGACATAGAGATTGAGGAATTGATCCAGCATATTAAAGCACCCGATTTTCCTACCGGTGGTATCATTTATGGCTATGAGGGAGTAAAGCAGGCTTTTTTAACAGGCCGAGGGCGCGTTATGATGCGGGCTAAAGCAAATTTTGAAGAAGTAAATGGCAGAGAATGCATCGTGGTAACTGAATTACCTTATCAGGTAAATGGTTCTGACCTGTTAAAGAAAACGGTTGACTTGATCAATGATCATAAAATTGACGGGATTGCTTCCATCAGGGATGAAACGAGCAGAAAAGGGAGAAGACTGGTATATGTGTTAAAAAGAGATGCGATTCCAAATATCGTATTGAATAAGTTGTATAAATACACGGCGCTTCAAACTTCTTTTAGTGTAAATAATATTGCCCTGGTAAAAGGTAAGCCGGAGGTTTTAAACCTGAAGGACCTGATTGTACATTTTGTAAATCACAGGCATGAAGTCGTCGTCAGGCGTACTGAATTTGAATTGAAAAAAGCGGAGGCAAGGGCTCATATTCTTGAAGGACTCATCATTGCCAGTGACAATATTGACGAAGTAATCAAATTGATCCGTGGGTCAAGTAATGCAGATGAAGCCAGGGATAAATTGATTGAACGGTTTGAATTGACCGAAATTCAAGCCAAGGCGATTGTCGAAATGAGGTTGAGACAATTGACCGGTCTGGAGCAGGATAAATTAAGAGCCGAGTTTGAAGATATCATGAAATTGATCATAGATCTCAAGGATATTTTATCAAGTGAGTCCAGGAGAATGGAAATCATCAAAGAAGAATTACTGGAGGTCAAGGAAAAATATGGAGATGAAAGAAGGTCTGTTATAGAATATGCTGGCGGGGAACTGAACATCGAAGATATGATTCCTAATTCACAGGTTGTTGTTACGATCTCCCATGCAGGCTATATCAAACGTACTGATCTTTCTGAATACAAAACACAGAACCGGGGAGGCAGGGGCCAAAAAGGCGTGGCAACACGGAGCGAAGATTTTCTCGAACACCTTTTTGTAGCTACCAATCACCAATACATGTTATTCTTTACAAGAAAAGGAAAAGTTTTTTGGATGCGCGTTTACGAAATCCCGGAAGGCAACAAAACGTCGAAGGGCAGGGCTATTCAAAACCTTGTCAATATTGAAAACGACGATAAGGTTAAAGCTTTTGTAGTCACGCAGGATTTGAAAGATGAGGAATATGTAAACAGTAATTATGTAGTCATGGTGACTAAGAAAGGGCAAACCAAGAAAACGTCACTGGAGCAGTATTCCCGACCAAGAACAAATGGGATTAATGCCATAACGATCAAGGAAGGAGATGAATTGCTTGAAGCCAAACTTACCAATGGCGAAAGTCAAATCATGATTGCTGCCAAATCAGGTAAATCCATTCGTTTTGAAGAAGGTAAAACCCGTCCAATGGGAAGGAATGCTTCTGGTGTAAGGGGAATTACTCTGAGAGACGATAAGGATGAAGTTGTTGGAATGGTATCCATTCCTGATAATGATTCTGATATTCTGGTGGTTTCTGAAAAGGGCTATGGCAAGCGATCCAAACTGGATGATTACAGAATTACCAACAGAGGAGGAAAAGGCGTCAAAACCATTAATATTACTGAGAAGACCGGTGAATTGGTCGCAATTAAAAACGTGACCGATGAGGATGATTTGATGATCATCAATAAATCTGGGATCACCATTAGAATTGGTGTGTCTGATCTGAGAGTCATGGGAAGAGCAACTCAGGGAGTAAAACTGATCAACATCAAAGAAAATGATTCGATTGCAGCAGTGGCCAAAGTTCAAAGTGAGGATGATGAAGATGATCATGATGATGAGATCGAAGCACCTGACAATGAAATAAAAACTGATGAAAATCATGAAAATAATGATCAAAATGATTAATTTTGCACGCTCAGTAAATCAATAATAATTTAAGTTAGTTTTAAAATGAAAAATCAAATCTTGTTGTTGGTGGCATTATTTATATGTACAATAACTTATGCTCAAAAAGATGAATTGAAAGCTGCTGAAAAAGCAGTAAAGAAAAATGATTATGCAGCAGCTATTGTTGACATAGGTAAAGCAGAAGCTTTAATTGCCGGTGCAGATGATAAAACGAAAGCCAAGTTTTATTATTTAAAAGGTGAGTCATACGCCGGTTTGGCAAAAACTGACCCAAGTATAGAGAACTTTAACATTGCAGCAGAATCATTTAATGCACTTTTTGAGGAAGAAGATAAAATGGGTTCTTCAAAGTATTCAGAATTGGCTCGACCAACGATGAACACTTTGATTTCCGAAATTTCTGCCAAAGGAATTCAGTCATATCAAAACAAAGACTATACGGCAGCCAAGACTGAATTGTATGAAGTCTATCATTTGAGTAAGACGGATACAGTCTTTTTGGAATATGCTGCAAATGCTGCGTATTTAGATAAAGATTATCCTCTGGCCCTTGACTATTTCACTTCTTTGAAAGACTTGGGATATACAGGTATAACCACAGAATATACTGCTATTAACGTCGATTCGGGAGAAAGAGAAAATATGGGCGGTAAAACCAATATGGATCTGATGGTGAAAGCAGGAACCCACAGCGACCCTTTGGTCAACACTTCAGAATCCAAGCAGCCAACAATAGTTAAGAATATAGCTTTTGTACATGTGGAAATGGGGGACACTGAAAAGGCGATTGCAGCGGTGAAAGAAGCGAGAGAAGTCGCTCCTGACGATGTAAACCTTATTTTGACAGAAGCCAACCTTCAGATCAAATTGGGCAATAAAGATGAATTTGCCGCATTGATGAATCAAGCACTTGAATTAGACCCAACAAATGCTGCGCTTTACTTCAACCTTGGAGTAATTACAGGTGAGCAGGGTGATTTTGAAAAAGCCAAAGAATACTATACCAAATGTATTGAGCTTGATCCGAATTATGTCGATGCCTATATCAATTTAGGTTCAGCCCATTTAGAAAAGGACAAAGCTTTGGTAGAGGAAATGAACAAAAACCTTAATGACTTTGATAAGTATGATGCAGTGAAGGCCAAACAAGTGGATTTATACAAAACTGTTATTCCTTATTACGAAAAAGCGCTGGAACTCAGACCTGATGATATTGATACCATCAGAACGTTGATGAGCTTATATGAGAATACTGAAATGGATGAGAAGTTTCAGGCCATGAAAGCACAATACGATGCTTTGAAATAAAAGTGTTGCACTTTATAGTGAAAGCTATTGGTCTTATGACCGATAGCTTTTTTTTTTGATTTCTACTTATATGACAGCCTGATGCTAATCAATGGTGTAGGTATAGATATTTCCTCCAATGCCTTTGTAGTTTTCATCGGCAATCACAAGCAATGAGTCATTTAAAAACGTGATGGCTTCCTTTTGGGTGATAAGACCCAGGTCAATTTCTTTAAGCTCTCCTGAAAAAAAATCATCTTCCTTCCAGTTTTTAAAAATCCAAATTTTATTGGACCCAAGCAATGCCAGCTTTTTGCGGTCAGGGCTCAAGGCGGCACTGGTAATCCAGCATTGGTATTTTCCTGCCTGGCAGGTTTTAAAACGGCTTACTTTTTTTGCCTTTTGGTTGGAAGCATAGTCTTCCATTCGATAAAGATTCGTAAAACCATCAAAGGGTTTGGTTCTGTTCTTGGTGAACATATACAGGCGTCCTTTATAAAATACAAAGGCCTCCAAATCAAAATTTTTAATACTGTCGCTTGTGTTTTTAAGATCCTGATCAAAAAATTTAAACCGAATGATCTCAGCTTCGGTTTCAGCGGTTTTGATATCGATAGGGTTTTCAATTTTATAAACGGTCAGGTCGCGCCTTTCGTTATTGTTGTTGCCAAAATCCCCGATAAAGAAATGACCAAAATCGTCCTGTGTAAGATCTTCCCAATCTATATTTTTCGCATTTGTGATTTTGATGGACCTGTTGACGTTACCCAATGAATCAATTTGATGGATCTCTGTGCTGTTACCACTGTCATTGATCGCCCAAAGATTTCCCTCTTTATCGAATTCAATTCCCGAAATTTCGCTTAAACCGGGTGAGACTGAAACGAATTTATTCGAATAGTTTAAATAAGCTTTCCATGCAATAAAGATTGCGATCAAAGAAGCCGAAATGATAAAAAGGGTACGTTTCCGTATATCCATAACTATAATCTAACTTGAAGGCTTTGATCGAGCCTGTGATTGATTTTAAAATAATTGTTTCATAACCCGTAACTTGTGGGTATGCCTATTTGTATCAACATTGTAGATGCCGCTTGAATCAATACGGTCTATCCTGACTTTTCCATGGCAATGAATGATGTAGTTATTGTCCAATATGATCCCGGCATGAATGATCTCACCTTCCTCATTGTCAAAAAAAGCCAAATCACCCGGTTCACATTCTTCAATAAAGCTCAATACTTCACCCTGGCTCGCCTGTTGATGTGCATCTCTGAATAATTGATATCCATTGATTTTATACACCATTTGTGTAAAACCCGAACAATCTACCCCAAAAGGAGTCCTTCCACCCCATAGAAAGGGTGCATTCAAAAATTTATATGCCGTACGAACCAGATTTGACTTAGGCATTTTACCGTTGATGACCTCACCGTCAAAATCGTAATGGAATTCATCGAGGTAAAACGAGCCTTTTTTATATTCAGGTAAAACAGCACCCAGGGTTATGAGTTGGAACTGATCATCTTGATTCGTGATAAAAGTGACCATCTCATCCGAAAAACAAGGGCTCTTTTTCGATATCCTGTGATAGACTTCTCCGTCTAATTCTTTGATCTGTTTGCTGCTGACCCATCCTTCATAAAAATCATAATCCAAATGAACCTGGATCCAGTCTCCTTCTGCAAGCAATACTTCAAAGGTTTCTCCAAAAAGCAGCTGGCTAACCATTTCACTTTGATCAGAGGGTTCTTTTCTAAGGGCGATACAATTTAAATGGCAGATTCCGAATTCCATGAAAACTTATTAGAGATACTTGAATAGAAATATTAAACCAGGGTGATAACCATTGCACTGGCGCCTCCACCTCCGTTACAAATTCCCGCGGCTCCAATCTTACCATTATTTTGTTTGAGTACATTGATCAATGTCACTATGATTCTGGCTCCTGAACATCCTAATGGATGACCCAGAGACACGGCACCCCCGTGCACATTTACCTTTGCTGCATCAAGATTAAGCAGTTTTATGTTGGCAAGTCCTACCACTGAAAAAGCTTCATTTAATTCATAAAAATCAACATCTTCAGCTTTGATATTGGCATGAGACAATGCTTTGGGCAAGGCTTTGGCCGGAGCCGTGGTAAACCATTCCGGCTCTTGCGAAGCATCAGCATATCCATTGATGACGGCCAATGGCTTAATGCCCAGCTCAATGGCTTTCTCTCGGCTCATGATCACAAGGGCAGCCGCAGCATCATTAAGTGTAGATGCATTTGCAGCGGTCACAGTGCCGTCCTTATTAAAGGCCGGCCTTAAATTAGGGACCTTTTCAATTTTAATATTTTTATATTCTTCGTCTTCTTTTATTGTCAATGGTTCACCTCTTCTTTGGGGAATTTCAACTGGGATGACCTCATTGTCGAATTTCCCTGATTTCCAGGCAGCGGCAGATCGTTCATAAGATGTGATGGCAAAGGCATCCTGATCTTCTCTGCTAAACTCATATCTCACGGCACAGGCATCTCCGCAATTACCCATGTGTTTTCCATCATAAACATTTACAAGGCCGTCTTTTAACAGGCCGTCTTCCATTTGGATATTGCCGAATTTCTGTCCCTTCCGCCCATGCATGTAATGTGGGATCAGGCTCATATTTTCCATTCCTCCTGCTACAACAACATCCGCATCTCCGCATTTTATGGCCTGAGCAGCAAAAGCAATTGCTTTCATCCCTGAAGAACAAACTTTGTTCACTGTGGTACAAGGAACATTGTCGGGAATTCCTGCATAAAGAGCCGCTTGCTTCGCTGGTGCCTGACCCACACCCGCCTGAACAACATTACCCATGAAAACCTCGTCAACTTTTGAAGGATCAAGATCTATTTTTTCAAGGGCCGCCTTGATTGCAGCAGCACCAAGTTTACTTGCCGGAACTTCTGAAAGACTTCCAAGAAAACTGCCAATTGGGGTTCTTACAGCCGAAACAATCACAACTTCTTTCATAATGAATTTTTATTTATGGAAACTTGACTTATGTTGTCAAATCAGATTAATGTGCCTATATGCGAAAGTAAATAAATTTGGTGAGATTATAGAGTTGAGCGCCAAAGAAAACGAGGTTTTGGTATGAAGGAATTAACATGTGAAAGGCGAATCATTTGATTCAAATTCAATTCTTTCTGGAAGAAAGCTGAACGACTTTAGATAAGTTGGTGAAATAAGCCAGTTTTGAAGTATTATTTTTTACATTTGAAATCGTAATTGAATTGCATGAAGGATTTTCTCAATAAATATTATCAAAATCACGCCCTTGTCTATAAAATAATTCTTTTTATAGTCACAACCGTAACCATTGTATACCTGTTCCCTAAAGGAGGACAGTTTAAATACAATATCCAGAAAGGGAAACCATGGCAATACGAAAACCTCTATGCCCCTTTTGACTTCGCTATTCTAAAAACGGATGAAGATATTCAGAAAGAAATTGAGGAAATTGAGGCGAATAAAAAGTTGTTTTTTACGATCGATGAGGATGTCGTCAAAGAAGTAGAAGAGCAATATAATTCAAAGATTCTGATGATTCAGGAGGATTCAGCTGCGTCAGGATTGGGGAAGAGTCGCATTAAGACATTTGGGCTAAAATTTCTTGAAATTGTATATAAAACAGGCTTTCTCAATAAATCCGACAACGATAAAGTCTTAAAAAACACGATCATTACCTTAAGAAGGGGAAATGAAGCGGAAGATATTCTTTCAGACAATCTTTTTACTACAGAGATGCTGGTTCCTGCTATTCAAAAATATTTTGAAAACACCAGATATGAAAAACTTGAACAGAGTTTTACGACACTGTTCTTTGATATTTTAGAGCCCAATATTTTTTATGATGAGGAATTCACTCAAAAAGTGATTGATGAAGAAATAAAAGGGATTACGGTCAATAAGGGACTGGTCACAGAAAACGAACGCATTATCGCAAAAGGAGATGTAGTTGAAGGCTCAAAATACGAGATTCTTATTTCGCTGAAAAGTGAATACGATTCTCAACTTTGGAGCAAGTCCAATTATAACTGGATTGTTTTTGGATATACCATACTTGTGGCTTTGGTATTGCTCATGCTGATGTTGTTTTTGCATCGTTATCGAAAAAGCATTTGGGAAAACAATACAAAACTTACGTTTATCTTTTTCAATATCCTCCTGATCGTGTTTTTGGTCACCATAGTGCAGAAGTATTGGGTGAATTATATCTACGTTGTACCGGTCATTATTTTGCCTATCATTTTTAAAGCCTTTTTTGATGCGCGTCTGGGTTTGTTTGCCCATGTTGTTACGGTCTTGATTCTTGGTTTTATCGTGCCCAATAGTTTTGAATTTATATTTCTTCAGATCATAGCAGGTATTGTAACCATCCTCACCGTATCAGAGCTTCACCGAAGGGCGAATTTGTTTTTTTCCATCATTAAGATTACCGGGGTTTATATGTTGTCATATTTGGCTTTTTCCATTATTCAGGAGGGAAATGCCCAGGAGCTTAAATGGGGGTATTTTGTGCTGTTCGCCTTGAATGGAGTTCTTTCGTTTTTATCTTTGTTTTTGATCCTGATTTATGAAAAAACCTTCAACCTGGTGTCGGATGTGTCATTATTGGAATTGTCAAACACCAATTCAAAATTGTTGCGTGAACTCAATGAAAAAGCACCCGGAACTTTTCAGCATTCTATGCAGGTGGCCAATCTTGCAGAGGCTTCGGCCAATGAGATAGGAGCCAATGCCATGCTGGTGAGAACAGGAGCCCTGTATCACGACATAGGAAAGATGGTAAACCCTATGTATTTTATCGAAAATCAAACAACCAGCGTTAATCCCCATAATGAATTGCCACCGAATGATTCTGCAACAATCATAATTGACCATGTGCTAAAGGGCATTGAAATAGCTAAAAAGAACAGGTTACCTGACAGGATTATTGATTTTATCAGGACCCACCATGGCACAACCATGGTCTACTATTTTTACAGAAAGCAAAATGACATTACGCCTGACCAGGTGGATCCTAAAGATTATACCTATCCGGGACCGATCCCGTTTTCCAAGGAAACGGCAATCTTAATGATGTGTGATGCCTGTGAAGCTGCATCCAAGAGCATTAAGGATCCTACTGCCATATTGATTGATGACTTGGTGGAGAAAATTATCAACGGACAGATGAGCAAGGGGCAGTACATGAATTCTGATATCACATTTAAGGAGATTCAAACGATTAAAAAAGTGATCAAAAAGAAATTAAACAATATTTATCACCTTCGTATTGAGTATCCCGAATAGTGATCACGAATTAAATTTTATAGTTTAAATCAAATGAAATTACCTAAATTTTTTCTTGTTTTTGTCTTTGCGTTTCAGATCAGTTTTGGACAAGATATTAAAATACCTTTGGATACAATTGTCGTCACCAACCATTCGTCAATAATTAAAGGACAAAAAATAAGCTATACGGCAACTACCGGAACACAACCGGTATGGGATGAAAGCGGCAAAGCCATAGCTACTTTATTTTACACCTATTATAAAAGAAACAATTCAGGTAAAATGGCTGATCGGCCATTGGTTATTTCATTTAATGGCGGTCCGGGATCGGCTTCGGTCTGGATGCATATTGCCTATACGGGGCCAAAGGTTTTAAAAATCGATGATGAGGGATATCCACAACAACCCTATGGGATCAGAGATAACGAGTACTCAGTTCTTGATGTTGCTGATATTGTTTATGTAAACCCTGTTAATACAGGTTATTCCAGAACAATTCCTGTAAGTGGAGAAGAAGTTAAGAAGGAAACATTTTTTGGGATCAATGCAGATATTAAGTATCTGGCAGGCTGGTTAAATACTTTTGTCAACAGACATGACAGATGGTTGTCACCTAAATTTTTAATTGGGGAAAGCTATGGAGGTACAAGAGTTTCGGGTTTGGCGCTGGAACTTCAGGAAGCACAATGGATGTATTTAAACGGTGTTATCTTGGTATCACCTGCTGATTATAATTATTTTAAATCTGATCCGGCTATAGCCTCAGCTTTGAAGCTCCCGTATTTTACGGCTGCTGCATGGTATCATAAAATGTTGGCCGCAGAACTTCAGGAAAAAGATTTGCTTGATGTACTGCCTGAGGCTGAAGAGTATGCGTTGAATTCTTTAATGCCTGCTTTGGCTAAAGGAGGGGCTTTGTCGATTTCTGATAAGGAAAAAGTAGCCAAGACCATGTCTTATTACTCCGGGTTATCCAGCGAATCCATAATACGTCACAACCTGGATGTTCCAACAAATTTCTTTTGGAAGGAATTGTTAAGAGATAAACAAGGACATACTATAGGAAGGCTTGATTCCAGATATTTAGGGATAGACAAAACACTTGCAGGAGTCAAACCTGATTACAGTGCCGAATTGACATCATGGCTTCATTCATTCACCCCGGCTATCAACTATTATATCAGACAACACCTGAATTTTAAGACTGATGTCAAGTACAATATGTTTGGCGATGTGCACCCATGGGATACGAGAGACAATAATACCCGAGAAAATTTGAGAAAGGCTATGGCAGAAAACCCTTATTTGAATGTTTTGTTTCAATCGGGTTATTATGACGGTGCGACCACATACTTTAACGCCAAATACACGATGTGGCAATTGGATCCCAGTGGCCTTATGCAAAACAGGATGCAATTTAAAGGTTACAGAAGCGGCCATATGATGTATCTCAGAAAAGAAGATCTCCAAACAGCTAATAATGATCTTAGAGACTTTATTGAAAGATCATTGCCTAAAGGAAATTCAGCTAAATATCAATAAAAGTCAAACAGGTAAACTTTTTTTGACTTCTTGAAAAGCAGGGCAGAACAGAAGCCTGGTAAATCTTTTGACAACAGGGAATTTCATCACATTATGTTACAATCAGGTTGTATTCCTCTTACTATCCTGGAAGAGCAAATAAACCAATGGATCAAATTTAAAATAGAAGGATGAAGACCATTTCCAGAAAAGGAAGGCGCAAAGGGCTAATCAGTTCATATGTAGGTCAGTAAAACCTCTTTACTCAATAAAACGAAGTTTTTTACGTTTAAAATCACGTTAAATGACGCTGTCTTGATTTTCTAGCCTGGAAAGATAAATATATTACGGGTCAAAGTCTTAGGGGACAGTCAATTAAAATAATGAGGCGCGAAAAATAAACCACTGTTATTTTGCAGTGTAGATGATTTTTTATATTTTTCGAGTCTTTAAAAAGAACAATAACAAATTTATATGAAAAGGAGTGTTAATATTAAGTATTTCCTGCTTATTATTTTCTTTGTGTTAAATAGTTTCAGTGTTTCGACTTCTGTAAAGGATAAAAGCTATGGAGATGTCAACACTGAAGAAACTTTGAACAAGGATATGCCACTGGAGTTTTACCCGGAGGCAACTACTCATAAAGTGAATCAAAGACTCGATTCACTCTTTAACCGTTTCAATAAAAGGCATGATTTTCACGGAAGTGTGATTATAGCTCAAAAGGGCAAGGTGATTTTTAAGAATCACTATGGATATGCCGACTTTAAGAAAAAATCAATGATCGACGATCATTCGGTATTTCAACTTGCGTCGGTTAGCAAACAGTTTACAGCTGCATCAATTCTTATCTTGTATGAAGATGGAAAACTGGATCTTGATGATCAGGTCATCAAGTTCTTTCCTGATTTTCCTTATAAGGAAGTTACCGTAAGACAATTGATGAACCATACTTCAGGTTTACCCAAATACTTTTGGCTCGCCGAACATAAATGGAAAAAAGAACACGCTCCTTCCAACAAAGAGATGATGGATATGCTCAGTAAGCATGACGTTCAAAGGTTTTTTAGCCCTGGAGCAAATTTTGATTACTCGAATACGGGCTATTTTGTATTGGCTTCAATAGTTGAAAAGGTTACCAATAAAAATTTTGGGGATTTTGTTGACGATAAAATCTTTACACCACTTCATATGAAAAACACCTTTGTTTACAGGTATGAAATGGATTCGATCAAAGAAGGTCAACTTGATGGTTTCAGAATCTACAGAAGAAGGTGGCACGCTAAAATAGGGGGTACGGTCAACGATGCCATTGTAGGAGATAAAAATGTGTATTCAACTACAGAAGATATGTTCAAATGGATCGAAGGATTAAATTCGGGTAAGATCATTTCGAAAAAAACACTGGACCTGATGTATACCAGAGGTGAAACCAGGTACAACAGAAAAGTTCCTTATGGTTTTGGGTTTAGGATCAAAGAAGATGAGAACAGTAAAGTGGTCTATCACAACGGAAAATGGAATGGATTCAGTTCTTCCCTCATGCAATATCCTGATGATGAGCTGGTGGTAATTACCCTTGAGCATTCCAATTATAATTCCATGAAAACGCTGAATGAAAAAGTAAAACAGATTGTTGACAGTAGTTTTGATCCGTCAAATAATTGATGCCAATTCCGAGATTAGACCTCGAGTATTTACAGATCAATTGTCACCAGTACCTGTTTGTTGATGATGTCTTCAATCGTTTCTCTTTCTCTGATCAGATAATCTTTGCCCTTGTACACCATCACTTCAGCCGGTCTGTATCGTGAGTTGTAGTTGGAAGCCATGGAATAGCAATATGCACCTGCATTTTTAAAACTTAGGATATCGCCCTCTTTGATTTCACAAATTTGACGATTGGTTCCAAAAGTGTCTGTTTCACAGATATATCCCACTACGGTATAAAACCTTTTCTTTCCTTCAGGATTTGAAATATTTTCTATATGGTGATAAGAATCGTAAAACATCGGTCGTATCAGGTGGTTTAAGCCGCTGTCTACACTGGCGAAAACTGTTGATGTTGTCTGTTTTACAACATTGACCTGTGCCAGAAACTGACCGGCTTCGCTGACGAGAAATTTTCCGGGCTCGAACATAAGGGTAAGATTCCTGCCGTATTCTGTGCAAAATGCATTGAACCTTTTGGATAGTTTCTCTCCCAGTTCATCGATATCGGTTTGAATATCTCCTTCTTTATAGGGTACTTTAAAACCACTGCCAAAATCTATATATTCCAGATCAGGAAAAGACAAGGCAACATTAAAGAGTATTTCGGTGGCGCGTAAAAAGGCATCGATATCATAAATGTCTGATCCCGTATGCATATGCACCCCGGTTATGAGCATACCTGTATTTTCTACCACCCTAAGGATATGAGGCAGCTGATGAATGGATATTCCGAATTTGGAATCGATATGGCCTACAGAGATTTTTTGATTGCCTCCAGCCATCACATGAGGGTTCATCCTGATGCAAACAGGGACCTCCGGATGCTTTTGTCCAAACTGCTCCAATATGGAAATATTATCTATGTTGATTTGAACGCCAAGATCCATCGCCTGCTCAATTTCATCAAGAGATACGCCATTAGGGGTAAATATAATGTCCTTGGGATCGAAGCCTGCTTTTAATCCCAATTGCACTTCCTGCACCGAAACGGTGTCCAGGCCTGCATTGAGTGATTTAAAAACTTTTAAAATGCTTAGATTGGATAGTGCTTTTACCGCATAGTTGATCTTCAAATTTTTAACTGATGCAAATGCATTTGTAAGTTTGTTGTATTGGGAAATGATCTTTTCAGCATCATATACATACAAAGGGCTTTCATATTTTTTAGTGAGCGAGATCAAAAACTCGTTGGTCATAGTAATAACATTTAAGTGGGCAAAAGTAGTATACTGACATCATTATCAAAATTTTTAATAAATAATAACAGATAACACTTTTACGTGAAATTTTAGTGTTTTATACTTTTTTGGCAGTTAATTGGGCTATTTTAACAATAACCTGAGTCGCCTTAACCATTGATTCGACCGGAATGTATTCATAACGGCCGTGAAAATTATGTCCCCCTGCAAAAATATTCGGGCAGGGCAATCCTTTATACGACAACTGTGAACCATCGGTCCCCCCTCTAATCGCTTTAATCAAAGGCTTGATATCCAGGTCTTTCATGGCCTGTTCAGCTATATCAACAATATGCATCACAGGTTCCACCTTTTCGCGCATATTAAAGTACTGATCTTTGATGTCAATTTCAATGGCTTCAGAACCCAGCGACTCATTTATGTTTTGAGCTGCTTTGAGCATTTGCTTCTTTCTTTGCTGAAAAAGGCCGAGATCATGATCTCTGATGATATATTCCAGCTTTGTTTTTTCCACAGATCCACTGATCTCCGAGAGATGGAAAAAACCTTCATAACCTTCGGTTTCCTGAGGGATTTCGTTTGCGGGCAAGGCATTGATAAATTTTGTAGCGATCAACATTGAGTTGATCATTTTTCCTTTGGCATAACCCGGATGCACTATTTTTCCATGTACCGTAACTACCGCTCCGGCAGCGTTGAAATTTTCATATTCCAGCTCTCCAACCTGGCTTCCATCCATGGTGTAGGCCCATTCTGCTCCAAACTTATCAACATCAAACTTATGTGCACCTTTGCCAATTTCCTCATCCGGCGTAAAACCGACCCTGATCTTTCCATGTTTAATTTCAGGGTGCTGGATCAGGTATTCCATGGCAGTCACAATTTCAGTGATGCCGGCTTTATCATCAGCACCTAAAAGGGTCGTGCCATCAGTGGTTATCAGCGTCTGCCCTTTATACATCAAGAGATCCTCAAAGTAGGAGGGAGACAAGATAATATTTTCCTCTTTATTCAATACGATATCTTCCCCGTCATAATCTCTGTGAAGTTGTGGTTTAACATCCGTCGCTGTATAATCAGGACTAGTGTCAAAATGGGCAATAAAGCCAATAACAGGAACCTGATGATCAACATTCGAAGGGAGGGTTGCCATGATATATGCATGCTCATCCAGGCTGACATCTTCCATGCCAATCCGTTTAAGTTCTTCAGTTAAATACCTGGCAATTTCCCATTGTTTTTCGGTGCTTGGAGTCGTTGAACTGTTTGCATCCGACTGGGTGTCAAAGCTCACATATTTTAAGAATCTTTCGGTAATGTTTTGCATTTTCTAAAGTTTGTCCAAAAATAATTATTCTAAACCAGAATGATAAAAAAAAGATCGTTATTACAACGATCTTTTTACTTTTTATGTTTCTAATCAGGGTTTTGGACAGACTTTTATATGACTGATAAAATAGCTGGCATCGTACCATTCTATATTGTTCACGCTATATGATGACGTATTTAAACCACTGAGTGAAATATCAAAATCTTGAGGGTCAATGGATTCTTGTCCGCTTTGATCTAAAGGATAGGCAGATTCACCTACGAAAAAATTAAATTCTTTAATCACTAATTGAGTATTCGTCAAAGAAACAGTTACGTTTGCCACCAGCCTTCCATCACCTCCTGAAACATGAATTTTTATTGAACCTATTTCAATACTGTTGGTGATATCACATTGAAAGGCACTTGCAAAGATTGGGTAGGTATAGGTGATTCCTACAGGTTCATTATGATCCGGGTTGACTCCTGTATAATTACTCCAGCCCCAACTACTGAAATCCTCATAAAAACATATAGAATTACCTTGATTATTTTGATCAAATGCATAAGCATCCATGCAACCATAATCATCAATCCTGTCATTTCCTGACCCTGCCGGATCATTATCATAAGTTGCATTACCTTCGTCAACCTCTACTTCAACGGTTGTTACGGCTGATGCTTCTTCCTCATCTTCCTCTTCAAATTCTTCACCCTCTTCATTGGATTCGCAATCTGTTTTGCAAACATCCAAATACCATCCCCAACGATTTCCGTCAAATACATTGTCTCCAAATCCGAATGCTGTTTCATTGGCAGTTTCACTGTCATCTTCCATTAGAACCACTACAGCGTGTGAAATCACTGAAAAGCAATCATTTAAACCATCCAGATTCATTCGATAAGAATATTCTTTGACGAGGCCGTGATCCTCATGGTGCGGAAAATGACCAATTTTAGGGTTTCCATTGTTCGTAAAGGGAGCGTCATTAATGTCGCCTATAAAGACATGTGATTCTTTTAATGACCAATCAGTTGATGTCAGGTCATAGGTAACAACTAACTCATCATTTTCTTTTCTGATGAGTACATCTCCAACATAGATATGCTGACCAGCCATAAGATCTCTTTTTATGGTTTCGTCACAATCCAAATCCTCAACATCCTCCCTGTCAAGGAGTAAGTTGATCGGATCATTTGTACTTTTAGTAGCTGAATTTCCTGAATCTGTTGATTTGAAAGCACCAATTTGGTCTTCTTGTTCACATGAAAAAATAACAAGGAACAGCAATACCAAACCAGCAATAAGGCTAGTTTTCTTTTTCATAACAATTGTTTTATTATTAGTAGGAGAGAATAAAACGACTCATAGCGATAATAAAACGTAAAAAAGGGAGGGATATTTTAATCAAGAAAAATTAAATCCCCGAAAATACTAAAGGAAGAACAGATCCTTTCATTTACAAATTCATTACCATATATTTTTGCAGTAAAAGTATAGTATTCATCTACTTTATGCTGAACAAAAATTTCAAGATAATGCCAGCTGAGATCCTCGCTTTTTCCTGTGGCGATATGGTAATAAGCAGGGTGTCCAAGGTAATCTCCGAATCCTGATTTAACAGGGACAAGATTTAAATTCCTCGAAGCATTTTGAGCGACCCTTACCTCAAAATCTTTGTTTAAAACCAATTCTCCCTGATGCCAGGCGATATCAAGAATAAAGGTTTCACGTAATTCTTTAGTGGTATCTGCAGTATAAAGTGATGATTGATATTCATCATAATAAAGTTCTGTTTTCCAGTTTTTTGGAACATCAATTTCAAAATGTTTCAATATGTCTTTATACGTTTTTGTCTGGGTATATTTCATAGGCGTGTCGCAGTCAAATTCCTTTTCGAATTTACTGTTCTGGCAACCTATCATTAAAAATAGTATAGAAATTAAGGCAGGTAGGTGTTTCATATCAGTCATGTAATTTGATCTTTGCAATTTCTTCATATGTGGAGAGCCATGCCGTTTGGTCATTGACAAATCTAAGGCTATAGAATCCTTTTGTCTCTATCCTTATCCATGATATTCCGGCATCTTCAGAATAAAATATCCCTTCGCTTGAAATAGCCAGAATTTTTTTCGCATCTCCTTCAGGAACGTATTGGACACAACTTATATATCCAGGCAACTCATTTTGGGCAACCAGGTTCCAGGATTCGCCTCCATCTGCGGTAATTGCCTTGGTGGCCCGACCATTCTTTTTGTCTTCCCAATTTCCCCCCATGATAATGCCTCTTTGGCCGTCATAAAAATCAGTGGTAAAAATTCCGGTCATTTTTCCGCCTTGAACCATTGGCGTCTTATTCACCTGCCAGCTTTGTCCAAGGTCATCGCTTTTAAAAACTCTTGCTTTAGCCCCTCCTGTTACGATCCAGGCCGTTTTTCCAAAGGTGGCAATATTGGTGTTGCTCGCAGCAAATGCAGCTTCCCCATCGGTAATTCCGGGAAGTTTATCACAGCCAAGTTTCTCCCAATTCTTACCTCCGTCAGATGTTTTGATCACTGATAAACAGTCTTCGGTGGGGTCACCCATTGCGATTCCATTTTGGTTGTCAAAAAATGTAAGTGAATCATAAAAAACTTTCGGATCCTCCTCTTTATACACGAGTTCAATTTGGTCCAAGGATTGTTTGGGATCAATTTTGTACAACAAGGCCGGGTCTTCTATGCTTAACAGGAATACAAATTCCCCGTTATATCCAATCGACCTGAATTCAGGATAAACTCCTTCATGGCTTATGGAGTCTAATTCCAGCTGGTCATTGATAATTCGTCCATATCGCCCCTTTGAGCCTGCAAACCAGACTGTATTATCCTGAGTAACCTCGATGGCTCTTATACTGATATGAGGTAGCTTGAACGACTTATGAAACTCAATACTTGGTTTTTGCTGTGACATTGTTGGGTTGGGTAACAGGCAAATCAATACAAGTAGTTTCCAAAAATTAATCATAAGTTTAGGCTTAGATTTTTCAAAAGTAATTTTTTTATATTTATCAGGCTATACTAAAATAAAATAAATGAAGGCATTGGTGATCTCTGGAGGTGGAAGTAAAGGTGCATTTGCCGGTGGTATAGCACAGTATCTAATTGAAGAAAAGAAAAATAATTATGACCTTTTCCTGGGTACTTCCACGGGAAGTTTGATGCTGACGCATCTTGCCTTAGGTAAAGTAGCAGAACTTAAAGACATTTATTCAAATGTAGACCAGAAGACGATTTTTAGCAATTGCCCTTTTAAAATAAAAAAATATAAAGGACATACCACTGTAAGCATTAATCATTTCAATACGATCAGAAATTTTTTAAGCGGAAGTAAGACTTTCGGTGAAAGCTATCATTTGAAGGATATGATCGCTAAAAATGTCAAAAATTCTTATTTGCAGGAAGTAAAGGAATCAGGCAAGAAACTATTGGTAACAGTATCAAATTTAACCCTGAACCGGGTGGAGTTCAAGAGCCTGGATGAAGAGTCATTTGATGATTTCAGAGATTTTATTTGGGCTTCAAGCAATTTTGTCCCATTTATGAGTTTAATGGTGAAGAACAATTATGAATATGCTGATGGCGGATTTGCCAACATGGTGCCCATAAAAGAGGCGATATACAGGGGAGCAACCGAAATAGATGCCATCATTTTAGAAACCGAGGTTTCTCAACTCAACAGAATGCCTTCGAAAAATCCTTTTAGCCTGATTACAAATCTTTTTAATTATATGCAGATTCACATAGAAAAATACAATATTTCTATAGGAATACTTGAAGCACAGGATCATCATGTAAAACTCAATTTGTATTACACACCTTCAATTTTAACATCGAATACCTTGGTTTTTCAAAAGGAGAAAATGAAGAAATGGTGGACTGAAGGATTTATATATGCGGCAGAAAGGGAAAACTAAATTATTTTCAGGTTCGTTATGGTATTTTTAAAATATATGTTTACTTTTGTTGCATATTTTAACAAAATGAGAACAATCACTTTACATCACCATCATTTTTATACTTGCACTCAGGCGAGCTGAAGATGTTGTGATTTAAAGTCAAAATATTTGAACCCGTTTGAGCATTCAGGCGGGTTTTTTTATGACCTATTTTGATGCTTAGACACAATTTATAACAATGGAAAGATTAAAAATTGCCATTCAGAAATCGGGAAGGCTCAATGAAGATTCCCTGAAAATATTGAAAGAATGCGGGATATCGGTCAGTAATGGCTTGGATCAATTAAGAGCGACTGTATCTAATTTCCCCATGGAGATCCTTTATTTGAGAAACAGTGACATCCCTCAGTATTTAATCGATGGGGTGGTGGATATAGCCATCATAGGTGAGAATTTACTGGTCGAAAAAGACAGCGGACGCATAGACATCCTCGAAAGGCTTTCTTTTTCAAAATGCAGGGTTTCGCTTGCGGTACCAAAAACATTCGAGTATAATAATATTCATGATCTGAATCATAAGAAGATCGCAACTTCTTATCCAAATACCTTGAATTTATTTCTCAAGGAAAAGGGTATAGAAGCAGAACTTCACAACATATCAGGGTCCGTTGAGATCGCACCAAATATTGGTTTGGCTGATGCGATTTGCGATATCGTAAGCAGCGGGAGTACATTATTTAAGAATAACTTAAAGGAAGTTGAAGTCATTGCCAAATCGGAAGCTGTTTTGGCGGTCTCGCCTTTGATCAGTGCAAAGAAAAAGGAAACCTTGGACAAGCTGCGGTTTAGGCTGCAATCAGTGTTGAAGGCTCGAAATTTTAAGTATATTTTGATGAATGTTCCCAATGATAAGATCGAGGAAGTTATTTCGATCTTGCCGGGTATGCGAAGTCCGACGGTACTTCCTTTGGCAGAAGAGGGATGGAGTTCAATACACACGGTGATTGAAAAGAATAAATTTTGGGAAGTCATAGATGAGTTACAGCAACTTGGCGCCGAAGGAATTCTGGTAGCACCAATAGAAAAAATGGTCATTTAAACCGGCAACATGAAAAAAATACTTGATCCTGATAAAGAAACCTGGGCAGCTATTTTAAAAAGGCCTACGCAAAGCTATGCTTCTCTTGAACCCCTTGTAGCAAAGATTTTCACGGAAATTGCGGATGAGGGTGACCTTGCAGTTAAAAAATACACAAAGGAGTTTGATAAGGCTGACTTATCTCGGCTAGAGGTGGATCAATCGGCAATTGACCATGCAAAGGACACTTTGAGTGTGGAACTTAAAAATGCCATAGAACTTGCCAAATCAAATATAGAGGCCTTTCACGCCTCACAGCAAGTGCTTCCTAAAAAGATTGAAACGGCCAAAGGGGTCATCTGCTGGCAGGAGAAAAGAGCGATTGAAAAAGTTGGTTTGTATATTCCGGGAGGTACAGCGCCATTATTTTCGACAATTCTGATGCTCGCAGTTCCCGCTAACATTGCCGGATGCGAAGAAGTAGTGATGTGCACGCCTTGCGATGCAGAAGGAAACATTCATCCTGCTGTGCTCTATACGGCTGATTTGTGCGGTATCAAGAAAATATTCAAAGTCGGAGGGATACAGGCCATAGCCGCCATGACATTTGGCACTGAATCGATACCACAGGTCTATAAAATATTTGGGCCCGGTAATCAATATGTTACAGTAGCAAAACAGATGGCAATGAAATTTGGTGTCACCATTGATTTACCTGCCGGTCCGAGTGAGTTGCTCGTATATGCCGATGACAGCGCAAATGCAAGCTTTATGGCTGCCGATTTGCTTTCTCAGGCCGAACACGGCGTTGATAGTCAGGTTGTATTGGTTTGCAGGTCTATGGAGAAGTTAGGAGAGATTGAGAAGGAACTGGATGAGCAATTAAAGAAACTTCCGAGAAAAGATATTGCAACAAAGGCCATCGAAAATTCAAAATTGATTTATTGCAGCTCTGAAAAAGATGCCATTGACCTGATCAATTTATATGCACCAGAGCACCTTATTCTGAGTACAACTGATAACGCCAGGATTATACCCATGATTAAAAATGCCGGCTCAGTATTTGTAGGAAACTACAGCCCTGAAAGTGCAGGAGATTATGCATCAGGCACAAATCATACCTTGCCCACAAATGGTTATGCCAGGAATTTTAGTGGTGTAAACCTGGAGGCCTTTCAAAAAACGGTCAGTTTTCAGGAAATCTCTAAAGAAGGCCTTGTACAAATCGGAACCGCTATTGAGCTTATGGCTGAGGCAGAAGGCCTCTTTGCGCATAAAAATGCAGTGACTTTACGGTTGGACAGCATCAGTGACAACACAAAAAACTAAGGGTTATGTCAAGGGAGAAAATCAACATATTAGAGATGGCAAGGGGATCGGTAAGGGAATTAAAACCTTATGCTTCGGCAAAGGATGAATTCAAAGACTTTGACCGTGAATTGATTTATCTGGATGCCAATGAGAATCCATATGACAATGGCCTGAATCGCTACCCTGACCCGAATCAGTTACTGCTAAAACAAAAAATTTCAGAGATTAAGAATATACCCGTGGAGAACATCTTGCTGGGCAATGGAAGCGATGAAGTTCTCGACATGATTTTCCGCGTTTTTTTTGAGCCCGGGAAAGATAATATCATTATAAACACGCCTACATTCGGGATGTTTAAAGTATTGTCAAACCTAAACAATATTGGGTGCAGGGAAGTGTCTTTAACAACTGATTTTCAACTCGATGTCGCAGCGATCACCAAAGCCATGGACGATTCTACCAAAGCGATTTTTATCTGTTCGCCAAACAACCCTACAGGAAACCTTATGAAGGCAGCTGATATAAAAGCCTTGCTGGAGCTGGGAGTAATAGTGGTTATTGACGAGGCATACATAGATTTTGCTCAAGAACAAAGCTGGATCACTAAGCTTGATCAATACAATAATTTAATTGTAAGCCAAACCTTTTCAAAAGCCTTCGGACTTGCCGGCATCAGGCTGGGGGTTTGCTATGCAGACAGCAGGATTATCGATCTGCTAAAAAAGGTAAAAATGCCTTATAATGTCAATGTGTTAACACAAACCACTGCCTTGAAGTACCTGGAAAATAAAAAAGTAAGGGAGCAGCAGATTCTTCAAATAGTAAGCAACAGGGAACAGCTGGCAAATGATTTACTCAAGATCGGATTTGTTGAAAAAATTTATCCTTCGGACAGTAATTTTATTTTGGTCAAGGTGGATGACGCCGATAAAAGGTATCAGCAGCTTATTGGAAGAGAATTGATCATTAGAAACCGCAGCAAAGAGCCCTTATGTGAAAACTGCCTTAGGATTACGGTAGGGACTTCAAAGGAGAACACAAGATTGATGAAAAGCCTTCTGTATTTGGACACAAATAAAAACTTGAACTCATGAAAAGAGTATTATTTATAGACAGAGATGGTACGATGATTAGAGAACCTGAAGATGAACAGATCGACAGTTTTGAAAAACTAGAATTCTATCCAATGGCTTTGTTCTATTTATCAAAAATAGCCACTGAACTTGATTATGAATTGGTCATGGTGACCAACCAGGACGGATTGGGTACGCCATCTTTTCCGGAAAACACATTTTATCCTGTCCACAATTTTATTATGGATACGTTTGCCGGTGAAGGTGTTTATTTTGAAAAACAATTCATTGACAGAAGTTTTCCAAAAGACAATTCGCCAAACCGAAAACCACAAACCGGATTGCTAGGAGCGTACTTCTCAGAAAGCTATGACTTGGAAAATTCTTTTGTAATAGGCGACAGAATGACCGATATGGAACTGGCAAAGAACCTTAATGCCAAGGGTATTTTTGTCAACAACCACACAAATCTTGGGGAAGGGGAAACTTTGGTCTCGGATCGTGAAATCATGAGTTTTATCGCTCTGGAAACTGAAAGCTGGAAGGAAATTTACGAATTTCTTAAATTGAAAGCGCGAACGGCTGAGATTTTGAGAAAAACCAAAGAGACTGATATTTTTGTCAAGTTGAATCTTGATGGAACAGGAAAGAGCAGTATCAAGACAGGATTGGGGTTCTTTGACCATATGCTGGACCAGATTGCCCGACATGGCAATATGGACCTGGAGATAAGCGTAAAGGGTGATCTTGAAGTGGATGAACACCATACCATGGAGGACACCGCCATAGCACTTGGAGAAGCCTTTGCCCTTGCACTTCAGGATAAAAGGGGTATGGAACGCTATGGATTTACCTTGCCCATGGACGATTGCCTGGCCCAGGTCGCTATAGATTTTGGAGGTAGGAACTGGCTGGTATGGGAAGCGGAATTTAAAAGGGAAAAAATAGGTGACATGCCCACTGAAATGTTCTATCACTTTTTTAAATCCTTTACAGACGGAGCCAAAGCCAATTTAAATATCAAAGCAGAAGGGCAAAATGAGCACCATAAGATAGAAGCTATTTTTAAGGCTTTTGCCAAGGCGATCAAGGCTGCTTTAAAAAGAGACCCGGAAAAGATGATATTGCCAAGCACTAAAGGATTGTTGTAAGATGAACATTGTTATTATTGATTACGGAGCCGGAAATGTCAAGTCTGTCCAGTTTGCGCTTGAAAGATTAGGCTATACTGCGATGTGCACAAACGACCTGAATGCCATTCAAAAAGCTGATAAGGTGATTTTCCCTGGCGTGGGAGAGGCACAGAGCGCCATGCGTGAGATTAAAAAATTCGGCCTGGATAAAGTGATCCCCTTGTTAAAACAACCCGTGTTGGGAATATGTTTGGGAATGCAGCTTATGTGTGAGCACTCCGAGGAAAATGATACCGACTGCCTTGGGATATTTCCGGTAGTGGTCAAAAAATTCAATGTTGATTTAAAGGTACCCCATATTGGCTGGAATCAGATTGTTGATCTAAAAGGGCATTTATTTGATCAGGTAAGTGAAGCGGCGTATGTTTATTATGTGCACAGTTATTATGTACCGATAAACGAATACTCTATTGCAAATACCGACTACGGTATCAAATACGCAGGAGCCATTCATAAGGATAATTTTTATGCCTGTCAGTTTCATCCCGAAAAGAGCGGAGACATTGGAGAACAAATATTGAAGAATTTTATAAACGCGGTTTAGCATGAGAATAATCCCGGCAATTGATATCATCGAAGGCAAATGTGTACGGCTCTCAAAAGGAGACTATGCCACAAAAAAGATCTATAATGAAAACCCTTTGGAGGTGGCTAAAGCCTTTGAAGGAGTTGGGATACGTCATTTGCATCTGGTTGACCTGGATGGCGCTAAAAGCCAGCACATTGTGAACTATAAGGTCCTTGAGCAAATTGCCTCCAAAACCAATTTGGAAATAGATTTTGGCGGGGGGCTCAAGTCTGATCAGGATTTGAAAATTGCTTTTGGCAGTGGTGCCAGACAAATCACAGGAGGCAGCATTGCCGTTAAGAAGCCTGAGGTTTTTAAAGGCTGGTTAAAAGCTTATGGCTCCGACAAGATTATTCTGGGGGCAGATACCCTCAATGAGAAAATCGCTATTTCGGGCTGGATTGAATCTTCTGAAGAAGAAGTCATACCTTTTATCAATACCTATCAGCAGGAAGGGATCAAATACGTGATCTGCACGGATATTTCAAAAGATGGAATGCTTCAGGGGCCATCCTTCAAGCTTTACAGCAGGATTCTGGCACAAGTACCCGGCATCAGCCTGATCGCTTCAGGTGGGATATCACATTTCGACGAATTAGGTCAGCTGGCCAATATGGGTTGTGAAGGAACCATTATCGGCAAGGCTATCTATGAACAAAGGATCAGCATGGCGCAATTGGAACAATTTATTTTATCATCAACCTAATTCAATAAAGAAGTACTAAATGGTTAGCAAACGAATCATACCTTGTTTGGATATAAAAGATGGACGAACCGTAAAAGGCGTTAATTTTGTCGGGTTGCAGGATGCCGGGGATCCTGTGGAACTGGCCGACAGATATTCAAGAGAAGGCGCAGACGAATTGGTTTTCCTGGATATTACCGCCACGAAGGAAAAACGTAAAACCCTTGTAAAATTAGTTGAAAAGGTAGCCAGAAAAGTAAATATACCATTCACTGTAGGAGGAGGAATTTCAAGTATTGAAGATGTAAATATGTTATTGCGAGCAGGAGCCGATAAAGTGTCGATTAACTCTTCAGCTGTTAAGAACCCTGAATTGATCAGGGAACTCGCCAATAAATTTGGCAGTCAGTGCATTGTATTGGCCGTAGATGCAAAATTGATTGATCAACAGTGGAAAGTATTTCTTGTTGGGGGCCGGGTTCAAACTGAGCTCGATCTCTTTGACTGGATCAAAGAAGCTGTTTCGTTGGGGGCAGGGGAGATTCTTTTTACTTCCATGGATCACGACGGCACCAAAAATGGTTTCGCTAACGAGACCTTAAAGAAAATATCCGAAATGGTCAAGGTACCTGTTATAGCAAGTGGCGGTGCAGGAACTATTCAGCATTTTTGTGATACTTTTGTCCTTGGAAAAGCGGATGCGGCCTTGGCGGCAAGTGTTTTTCACTATAAGGAGATCGAAATAAGGGATCTTAAAATTGAACTTAACAACAATGGGGTAAATGTAAGATTATGACTATAAAATTTGATAAAGTGACAGGGTTGGTTCCGGCCATCATACAAGACGTGCAGACTAAAAATGTTTTAATGCTGGGCTATATGAATCAGGAAGCTTATGAGAAGACCCTTGAAACTAAGAAGGTGACTTTTTACAGCAGAAGCAAACAGCGGTTATGGACAAAGGGAGAAGAAAGCGAAAATTTTCTTTCTCTGGTTGATATTAAAAATGATTGTGACAAAGACTCCCTGTTGATCAGTGTCAGGCCTCAGGGTCCAACCTGTCATAAAGGAACCGATACCTGCTGGGCTGAATCCAATGAATCACAATTCGGTTTTCTAAGCACCCTTGAAGGCGTGATTGAAAAAAGAAGAAAAGAGCCGTCGGAAGCATCTTATGTGGCCTCCTTGTTTAAAAAAGGAATCAATAAGATCGCACAGAAAGTAGGAGAGGAGGCTGTAGAGGTGGTCATAGAAGCCAAGGATAACGATGAAAAATTATTTTTGGATGAATCCGCAGATCTTTTATTTCATTATTTAATTTTACTGCAAGCTAAAGGATACACGTTAAAAGATGTGGAAAAAGTGCTCCTAGGCAGGCACAAATAGAGCCCATGGAATACAGCCCTGAACATAGTGTCTCATATTCCTACAAGTTAAAGGTGAAGGAAGCCCATATTGACAACTTGTCGCATGTAAACAATGTGGTGTATTTACAATGGGTCAATGATATATCCGAAAAACATTGGAACCTGCTTTCTCAAAATGAATTAAAGGATAAGTATTTTTGGGTGGTCCTGCGGCATGAACTGGATTATATGAATCAGGCTGTTTTGCATGATGAGCTTACCCTGGTTACATGGGTAGGGGAATCAAAAGGTGTAAAATCGGTTCGGCATGTATCAATTTACAAAGAAGATACGCTTCTTTTAAAAGCAGCTTCAACATGGTGCCTGATAGATGCAAAAACCCTAAGGCCCACCAGAATAAAAAGCGATATACTCAACCTGATACATCCGGGCCGGCCCAGCTGATTAATTTTTAGCGTCTTTTGCTTTGACGAGTTGCTGCAAAATCTCCTCCACACCTGCTTCATTGTTGCTTTTTGTCATAAATCTGGCTGCCTTCTTTACATTGTCATGCGCATTTGCCATGGCATAGCTAAAAAATGCCTGATCAATCATTTCAAGGTCGTTGTTAAAATCGCCAAAAACCATGGTTTCCTCCTTGGTGATTCCATATTTATGTTGCAGTATTTTAACTGCCTCACCTTTGTTGGCACCCGGATCAGCAATGTCTACCCAATTGGTCCCTGATACTTTGATTTGTAAAATTCCTTCAAGATGTTTTACCACAGGATAAATATAGGTTTCAGAACTTTCGAAATGATAAATGGCCACCTTAAAAAAATCATCATCAGGCAAATCCATCAAATTATCCACCACATCAAATTTAGTATAGTATTCCTGAAGGATATTTTTGAATTTGGCTTCATCCTGTTCAATATAGGCTGATTTTTTTCCGCAAAGGACGGTATAAAGCCCTTGAACTTCCCTTAATACCGGGATCAATAGTTTGACGTGTTCAGGAGAGAGCAGTATTGATCCCAGCTCGATGTCACCATGTTTAATAAATCCTCCGTTTTCGGCTACGATCGTGATCTCTTGGGCTATGGCACTTAACTTCTGGTGGATACTGCTGTATTGTCTTCCACTGGCAGCTACGAAATGAATTTGATGGGGTTTAAGCGCTTCGTATAATTTAAAAAACTGGCCGCTGACTTCGCTTTTTGAATTCAGCAGGGTTCCATCCATATCAGTAACCACCATTTTAACCTTAGAAAGATCCATAGTTCTCGTTGAAAATTAGTTGGTAAAAATAATGCTATCCATTCATTTTCAATGTTCAATAACGATTTTTTATCAAGAAACTTATCAAGTATTAAGAAGCTATTTCAAATGAATTATTATTCATTTAAATGAACTGACAATCAAAATAAAGGATTACTTTTGCACTTTCAAAAAAACACATATGCAATCAATCAGAAATATAGCTATTATCGCCCACGTTGACCACGGTAAGACTACCTTAGTTGATAAGATCATCGATCAGGCCAAAATACTTGATGACAGGAAGGTACGTACTGACCTCCTCCTGGATAGTAATGACCTTGAGCGAGAAAGGGGAATTACCATTTTATCGAAAAATGTTTCGATAAATTACAAAGGTGTCAAGATCAATGTGATCGACACGCCCGGTCACGCCGATTTTGGTGGTGAGGTGGAAAGGGTTTTGAAAATGGCCGATGGCGTATTGCTTCTGGTGGATGCCTTTGAAGGGCCTATGCCTCAGACAAGATTTGTTTTAAGCAAGGCATTAGAGTTGGGATTGATGCCTATCGTTGTGGTAAACAAGGTAGACAAGCCAAACTGTACCCCAGATTTGGTTCACGAAAAAGTATTTGATCTGATGTTTGCCCTTGATGCAACAGAAGATCAGTTGGAATTCAATACGATTTATGGTTCTGCCAAAAACGGATGGATGAACACTTCCTGGGAGGAGGAAACTGATAATATTATTGCTTTATTGGATGCTATTATAGCAAATATTCCGGAGGCGCCTTACAGAGAAGGAACTCCTCAAATGCAAATCACTTCACTTGATTTCTCGGCCTTTACAGGAAGAATTGCTATTGGAAGGGTTTTTAGAGGTGATTTGGAAGCAGGAAAGGATTATATGCTTTGTAAAGCCGATGGCTCGTCAAAAAAAGTAAGAATTAAAGAATTACATACTTTTGAAGGTTTGGGAAGAGCCAAGACTGACAAGGTAAGAAGTGGTGATATTTGTGCGATTACAGGGCTTGAAGGTTTCGATATCGGTGATACAATCGCTGATTTGGAAAACCCTGAAGCCTTGCCAAGGATTGAAGTAGACAAGCCTACCATGAGTATGTTATTTACCATCAATAATTCACCATTTTTCGGTAAAGAAGGTAAATATGTAACGTCACGCCACCTTAGAGACAGGTTGTTTAAGGAAACAGAAAAAAACCTGGCATTAAGAGTTGAAGAGACCGAAAGCGAAGATAAGTTCATCGTTTTTGGAAGGGGTATATTACACCTTTCTGTGCTGATTGAAACAATGCGAAGAGAAGGTTACGAACTTCAGGTGGGAAGACCAAAGGTCATCATCAAAGATATTGATGGGGTTAAAAGTGAACCTTATGAGACTTTGGTCATTGATGTTCCTGAAGCGGTGGCTAGCAAGGCCGTTAATTTGGTAACAATGAGAAAAGGGGATCTTCACATCATGGAGCCCAAAGGAGATTTACAGCACTTAGAATTCGACATCCCTTCCAGAGGGCTGATCGGTTTAAGAAATAAAATTTTGACTGCTACCCAAGGGGAAGCTATCATCAATCACAGGTTAAGAGGTTATGATGCTTTTAAAGGGGAGTTTAGCGAAGTCAATAATGGTGCGATTGTATCTTCTGAGCCAGGAAAAGCCACGGCTTATGCCATCGACAGGTTGCAAGACAGAGGAAAGTTCTTTATTGATCCAAATGAGGAAATCTATAAAGGACAGGTAGTTGGCGAAAACAGCCGACAAGAAGATATGGGCGTCAACCTGATCAAAGGGAAAAAACTGACTAACGTAAGGAAATCAGGAACTGATGAAAGTGCCAAGATATTCCCTAAAGTAGACTTTTCTTTGGAGGAATGCATGGAGTATATCAGGGATGATGAATATCTCGAGATCACGCCTCTCAGTCTTAGAATGAGAAAAATCGAATTCAGATAATGTATAATTTGGGATTTGATTGTAATAGATTAAGATGAATTAATAATTTGTTAAAAATTAAATGGTCCTTTTCTATAAAAGTTTTAAAATTGTAAATTGCCCGTCAAAATGATGAAAATGAAATTGAAATATGTATTCCTCTTCTTTCTTGGGATGGCTATTGTTGCTTGTAATAACGATGACGATCCAAAAGAAGAACCCCATGATCCTGTGGCACAGGCACTTATTGATGATGCTGTTTTAATAGAGTTCCTGCAGTCGCATTATTATACTGAAGAAAAGCAGATTGATACCATTATGAACGGAGAAACACCTCTGTATGATATTGTGTCTACAGATGCTGTTGTTTATAATGACATCAATTATAAGATTTATTATTACGTGGATCAGGAGGGTATTGGAATTAGTCCTTCGAGAAATGATTCTGTTCAAATACTTTACAGGGGTTTTATGTTAGACAGCACCAAGTTTGATGAAAACACCAGTTATACAGCTTCAAAATCATGGTTTAATTTGCCCCAAACGATTCCGGGGTTTCGTTATGGAGCAACTTATTTTAAAGAAGGTGAAAAAGTAAACTACCCGGATGAATCTTTTGGTTATGAAAATACCGGAAATGGTTTTTTCTTTATGCCATCAGGTCTGGCATATGGGAATTCCGGATCTGTATCCATTCCGTCTAATACGCCGATATATTATTTTCTTGATATGGGAAAAGTTGTCATTTCTGACACAGATGGCGACTTCGTTTCAAACAATGACGAAGATGTGGACGGTGACGGTGATGCAACCAATGACGATACAGACGGTGATTTAATCCCTGATTACCTCGATATCGATGATGACAGCGACGGCACGGTTACCTGGGAGGAAGATACCAATGGCGATGGTGACCCAACCAATGATGATACTGATGGAGACGGGATACCAAACTATCTGGATGCTGATAGTTAATAGGTATTGTCAATAGATATAAAAAAAGGTTGTGAATTTTCACAACCTTTTTTGTTTGTTATCAAGCGAGTATTTCTGAGATCTCATGAATGGCCTGATCAACCTCATCCTTTGTGTTGAATTTACTGAAGGAAAACCTTACTGAAGTTTGCCTGGATGCCTCCTCATTGAGAATTGCCGATAATACATGCGATCCTTTGCTGCTTCCGCTTTGGCAGGCACTTCCGCCAGAGGCAGCGATTCTTTTAAGGTCCAGGTTAAACAAAAGCATGGGTTTTTCAACCGGAAACCGAACACTCAGGATATGAAATGCAGAACGATCCAGGTCAGCTGAAAGCCCATTAAAGGAAATTCCTGGAATTCTACTGGTAAGTTGTTCAATAAAGTATTTTTTTATCTCCAAAATATAAGCTTTATCCTGAGTAAAATGATCAATGGCCAAAGACAGGGCCTTGTGAAGTCCGACAATACTATGTGTGTTCTCTGTTCCTGCCCGGGATCCCATTTCCTGTTCTCCCCCATATAGCATGGGCTCAATGCTAAGGCCTTTCCTGACGATGGCAAAGCCAACACCTTTTGGTCCGTGGAATTTATGAGCACTTGCTGTGATAAAATCAATTGGAGTTGTTTTTAAATCGAGGGGAACGTGGCCGATGCCCTGAACGGTGTCTGAGTGAAACAAAGCTCCCGTTTCATGACAAATCCTGCAAACCTTATCTACATCCAGGATATTCCCCAATTCGTTATTTACCTGCATCAGGCTGACCAGGGTTTTCTTCCTGGAGTTTTGCAAGTGCTGTCTCAGTTCCTTATCATCTATTTCTCCATACCGGTCAATGGATAAATTCGTTACTTCAATACCAAAATCCCTGCGAAGTGCTTCAATAGTATGCAGTACGGCATGGTGCTCAATAGGCGAGCTAATGATGTGTTCTACTCCAAGGTTCTTAACGGCATTGAACAAAATAAGGTTGTCAGCTTCACTTCCTCCTGCCGTAAAAATGACCTCAGAAGGAGAGCAATTGAACACAGATGCGATATACTTGCGTGCAGTTTCAACAATCACTTTAGCTTTTCTGCCAAATTCATGAGATGAAGAAGGATTTCCAAAATTATTGAGCATGTGCTCAGTCATAACTGTTACCACATCTTTGTCGATTGGGGTTGTTGCAGCGTTGTCGAAATAGATTTTTTTCATATTACAAAAGTAATTATTTTTCTTAGTACTTAAGTTTTATAATGGTTATAAAACCTTTACTTTTGTGGCTCTATGTGTCAGGAAGTTTAATGAGTTATTTGATCTAAGTGAGATGAAGAAGGTAATTTTGTTTTTTGCGTTAGTTGCAGGATTTTCGTGTAATGATGGTGACCTGGATATTTCAAGTTTTGAATTTGAAGATGAGGTCAATATATGCGGAACCACACAATATACTTTGTACCGCCTGAGTACAGGTGAACAGCGAGAGGCGCTTATCGTTACTTTAACAAATCAGCAAATCAGAAAAGACGAGGATATAGTGGCTCCGGTCAGAGTAACAGAAACGGGCGATTTTACGGTTACCTATAGACTTTTTAGTGAACAGGTCACGGATGATTATTTCTGTGCTGCCGTGCCTCCGGTTACCCCTGAGGTCGTTAAAGACTGGAGGGGCACTTCAGGAAGCATAGTGGTTGAAAATCAACCGGTATATGATGCTGAAGGATTGAATATCACGGGTTGGCAGCATTATATCGTGCTTATCGATGTAGTGCTCGTTGTAGATGATCAGGAACTCAAACTTGATGAGACTTTTTTATTCGGGACGGTCCAAACCGGCCCGGCATCTTAGCCTGTTTATATTTTATTTTGAAAGATTAGTACTTCCGTTGCGCCCTGTCCGTATTCAGTATATGAGGCGTCATGAAATATAACCGGATATTTCGCCAGTAGCCCCCTAAGCTCAGTTTTTAAGACACCTTCTCCGCGTCCATGTATAAAAATAATCTTTTGATGGTTTTTTGAAATCGCTCTTTCCAATTCATCTTGGGCAGTTCTCAGTTGCAAGGACAATTTATCGTAATTGCTCATGCCTTTCTCATAATCAACAAGTTCGTGAATGTGTAAATCAACTTCCTTAACCACGGTTCCCTTTCTTGATCTAAAACTTTTCTTCGGGCTGCTTTTAGACTCCTTTACCTCATCCTTCATGTCATGTTTGATAATGGGGACCCATTCTTTTCTCAATATGAGTTCAGCAGCATTGAACGTGTATAAAAACCCATCTGTACATTCAATCTCAATGGTATCCTGATCTATACCAACGATATTTCCTGTCATTGTATCGTTAATGACACTCACCTGATCTCCTATATTAAAACGGTTTTTTAATTTCATAGACACAAATATATAGGGAATTGTTGTAATTTTGGTTCGCCGTTCAAATTCTTAATAAAAGGTGGGTTTTATTTCATTTCTTGAAGATCATATGCTTTCCTGTCAATGGAAGGAGATGGGAATGGAATGTCTTGGCTGCGGTTTTCAAAGATCCGTTGTACTTGTGTTAAAAGGCGATTTTCAACATGCGTTTTTATTATATCCGGCTATTTATACTTTGTTCTTAATGATGATTTTTTTAGGTCTTCACCTGAGATTTAATTTTTCAAAAGGGCATAGTATTCTAAAATGGCTGTTCATTTTAAACATTGTCATCATAGTTGTAAACTATATTCTTAAATTAATCTAATATGTATAAAGAAAAATTACCCTATTCTCAAAGTGCCCTGATATTGGGGATCAGTTCAATCATAACAGCTTGCTGTTGCTGGGGTGTGATTGGGGTTATCCTCGGGATTATTGGACTTGTTAATGCTAACAAAGCCATCAGTATTCACGAGGATGATCCCGAAATATTTGATGGGATCAATAATGCTAAAACAGGAAAAACTACTTCTATAATTGGAATTGTCATCGGGGTTATTTCGATGATCTGGCATATTTATATTTTTTCAACGGGTGAATACCAGATTTTGTTTGAGGAGTTTAACAACATGACAGGGGAGTATTGATTGGGAAATAATAGTTATAGTAATTAATGATATAATATAATCTAAAAACTTGAAATAGAGTAGTTAATAAAACTAAAATATATTTTGAAAGTTTTCTTAAAAAAACATGAAAGTCAATTTCTTTAAGTCAAATATTTATCTATTTTTACGCTATGATTATAAATGATTCGAACAGGCATAAGGGATTGCGAAACCAGTTGGTTGAAACAATTCGAAAAAAGGGGATCAAAGATAAAATGGTCCTCAATGCCTTGTCAAAAGTGCCCAGGCATTTATTTATGGATTCGGGATTTATAGATTTTGCTTATCAGGACAAACCATTTCCAATTGGTGCCGACCAAACCATTTCACAACCTTATACAGTAGCATTTCAAACAGAATTGTTAGAAGTGGAATCAGGCGATAAAATTCTTGAAATTGGAACAGGGTCCGGATATCAAACAGCGGTTTTGATCGAATTAAAAGCAGAGGTATACAGTATAGAAAGGCAAAAGGAATTGTATACCAAGGCAAAAAAATTCCTGCCTAAGGTAGGATATGTTCCTAAAAAACTGGTGCATGGCGACGGTTATGCAGGACTTCCGGAACATGCTCCCTTTGATGGTATTATTGTTACTGCCGGAGCACCTTATGTTCCTAAAGCTTTATTGGGTCAGTTAAAAATAGGAGGAAAGATGGTTATTCCCGTGGGTGATAATGTGCAGGTGATGACGGTTTTTACAAGAACCGGGGAGCAGAAATTCGAGAAGTTGGAATATGGTGATTTTCGGTTTGTTCCTATGTTGAAGGAAAAGAATTCATAAGTAAAGCATTTGTGCAAAAGTATGATTAAGATCGAAAAACCTTTAATTGAAGCATCATGGCTTAACGGCCATCTTCAGGCCGAGAATTTAGTGATATTAAATGCTACTTTACCCAAAGCAGTAGCGGGTGATGTGAATAAGGAACAAAACGAAAGGATTCCCGGAGCTCGTTTCTTTGATATTAAGAATGTTTTTAGTGATACTTCAGCTCCTTATCCGAATACCTGGCCCGGTCAGGAGGCCTTTAACCAGGAGGCAAGAGGTCTGGGTATATGTAAAAAAAGTGCCATCGTGATATATGATGAACACGGTATCTATTCAAGTGCCAGGGCATGGTGGATGTTTCGATCCATGGGACACGATAATGTGGCTGTTCTCAATGGTGGTTTAAAAGCCTGGGAAGAGGCTGGTTTGGTCCTTGAACCAAAGAGTGATCAAGCTTATGAGACGGGAGATTTTAAAGGGATGTACAAAGAGGGTTTTTTCAAAAGCCATATAGATGTGCTTCAAACCCTTAAAGACGACAACGAACTGGTGATTGATGCACGAGCTGAGAATCGTTACAAAGGCATGGTAGAGGAACCCAGGGAAGGTTTGCGCAGCGGACATATTCCCAAGTCAATAAGCCTTCCGTATACAGATCTTTTAACGGATGGCAGGATGCTTGATGGCAAAGAGCTTAAAAGACTTTTTGTATCAACGGTGACTGAAAACAAAAATTTGACATTTTCCTGTGGCTCAGGAATTACGGCCTGTGTTTTGGCTCTCGGGGCCGAACTCTCCGGATACACACATCTGTCTGTTTACGATGGTTCTTGGACAGAATGGGGAAGTATGCATGAACTTCCAATCGAGAAGTAACTTTGTCTTTAAATGGCCTTAAGGCTGAGGTCCATATTACTTACAGAATGTGTAAGCGCACCCGAAGAGATATAATCAACGCCACATTCGGCATATATTCTTGCAGTTTTCAAAGTGATACTGCCTGATGATTCGGTTTCACACTGCCCAGCAATCAATTTTACTGCCTGTTCAGTCTCTTCATAACTAAAATTGTCAATAAGTATCCTGTGAATGCCCTGGTGGTTTAAAATGAGTTTGATCTCATCGAGGCTTCTTGCTTCAACGATAATCTTAAGATCTAAATTGTTTTCTTTTAAGTAGTCCTTGGTTTTTTTGATGGCTTTGTCAACTCCACCCGCAAAATCGATATGGTTATCCTTTAACATGATCATATCGTATAAAGCAAACCTGTGATTCACACCACCGCCTATTTTAACTGCCCATTTTTCAATGGCGCGAATCCCGGGAGTTGTTTTTCTCGTATCCAGTACCTTAGTTTTCGTTCCCTTTAAAATATCGACGAATTTTTTAGTTTTTGTGGCAATGGCACTCATACGCTGCATGGCATTTAAAACAAGCCTTTCAGCTTTTAGAATTGACTGTGAGCTACCGGTAACAAAGAAAACAATATCCCCAACATAAACCTTGTCACCATCGACAAGAAAAGTTTCCACCTCAAGGTCTTGATCTATTTCCTTAAAGATCATTTTAGCAAATTCAACTCCTGCAATGATGCCTTCCTCTTTTACCAAAAGTTTGGCCTTGCCCCTTGCATCTTTCGGGATGCAGGCAAGAGAACTGTGGTCACCTTCTCCAATATCTTCGCGAATTCCATTTTTTATAATACCTTCCAGCTCTTTAGCCATTTGAATTTTACTGATCATTGGAATAGATTTTAGCATTGCAAAAATAAGTCTTTATATTTACCGAAACAATCACTTTAATGAAAATCAAGTTATTGGCCATTGGTAAAACAGACGACAAAAACCTCCAGCTTTTGGTACAGAAATACCAGAGTCGTTTAAAGCATTATATCAAATTTGAATTGGAAATTATCCCGGATCTTAAAAATGCTAAAAACTTATCTGAAACGGAACAAAAAGATCGTGAAGGAGAGTTGATACTAAGCAGTATAAGTGGTTCAGACCAGTTGATACTCCTGGATGACAAAGGAGAAAGCTATGACTCCATGGGTTTTTCAAAGTTTATGCAGAAAAAGATGAATGCCGGGGTTAAGCAATTGGTCCTGGTCATCGGTGGTCCTTATGGTTTCTCAGAGACCGTGTATAAAAAGGCTCAGGGGAAACTGTCTTTTTCAAAAATGACTTTTTCGCATCAGATGATCAGGTTATTTGTGGTGGAGCAAATTTACAGGGCTTTTACTATTCTGAGAAATGAGCCCTACCATCACGAATAATAGTATATTTAAATTGCATTAAAAATATAATAAAACTTCAATGACCGGAATTTTTGCAATCTTGGATGATATCGCGGCCTTGATGGATGATGTAGCCTTGATGGCTAAATTTGCGACCAGGAAAACCGCAGGTGTTCTTGGGGATGATCTGGCAGTAGGCGCCGAAAAAGCTTCCAGTTTCAGGGCTTCAAGGGAGCTACCTGTGTTATGGGCCATCACAAAAGGTTCCTTTCTGAATAAATTAATCATTTTGCCTTTTGCCTTTTTACTCAGTGCCTACGCTCCGCAACTGATTGTGCCAATTTTATTGATTGGAGGTGTTTATTTGAGTTTTGAGGGTGTTGAGAAAATCGTACACACTTTTTTTTATAAAAAGCACAAGGAGAAGAAAAAGGTTCAGGTAGTCAGCGAAGAGGCCTTGTTAATTATTGAGAAGGATAAGATTAAATCTACCATTATTACTGATTTTATTTTGTCTTTGGAGATCATCATGATCGCGTTAGGAACGGTAACAAGTGAGCCTGTTTTAGAGCAAATTTTGGTGGTTTCGATTGTGGCAATATTTGCCACAATCGGGGTTTATGGAATTGTGGCTTTGATGGTGCGCATGGATGATATGGGCATGAGGTTTATACAAATAGCCAGGGGTAAAAGTCAATTTGTAAAATCTTCCTTTGTGATTTTGGGTAAGGGTTTGGTTTATTCGCTTCCCAAATTGATAAAGTTACTGGCTGTTGTGGGAACCATTGCCATGCTGCTTGTAGGAGGAGGAATGTTTGTCCATAATATTCCAGAAATTCATGATTTTTTCCATGCCTTACCTTCTATAATTGCTGAATTGTTGATGGGTTTAATTGTAGGGTTTGTGGCCTTCATTTTAGTGGAAGGCTTTAAAAAAATAAAGACCATGGTGGTCGATGGATAGATTTTGTAATGCGTTACTTTGTGAAAAATACAGACATATTGGGAGTTTAAAAGACCTTTTATTTTGAATACATATAGTCAATGAAATCTCAACCTGAAAAGAATTATAAAGAAATTAACAGGCAGTCCTGGAACAATAGGGTAGATGCTCATATAAGTTCTGAATTTTATGATATGAATGGTTTTCTATCAGGAAAATCGTCGTTGAATTCTATTGAAATTGGACTTTTAGGAGACATAAAGGATAAACGTATTTTACATCTTCAATGTCATTTCGGGCAAGATACGATCTCGCTTGCCAGGGAAGGTGCAATCGTAACAGGCGTGGATTTATCGGATAAAGCTATCCGAAAGGCTAAAGAATTTGCAGAAAAATGTGAAGTTGATGTAAGTTTCATATGTTGTGATATTTTCGATTTGCCCAACCATTTAGAGGAGCAGTTTGATATTGTTTATACAAGTTATGGAGTTATCGGTTGGTTGCCTGATCTGGATAAATGGGCGAGAATTGTTTCCCGGTTTTTAAAGCCAAGGGGTCATTTTGTATTTGTAGAATTTCACCCGGTAGTCTGGATGTTTGACGATGATTTTGAAATAATCGAATATAATTATTTTAATTCTGGGGCCATTGTTGAAACTGAAGATGGAACTTATGCCAACAGAGAGGCTCAGATAAGCCAGGAATGCATCGTGTGGAATCACAGTCTGAGTGACATTATAAACAGCCTTATTAAAAATGGCCTCAGTATTGATTTATTTGATGAATATGATTATTCACCTTATGATTGTTTTAAGGAGACTGTTGAGTATGAACCCAATAAATACAGGATAAAGAATTTGGAAAACAAAATACCGATGGTTTTTGCGATAAAGGCCACAAGATCAATAAATAGTTAAACTAAGGGAACCGAAATGAATATTCACGAATTAATTACTCGACCTGATCTCATTCAAAACAAAAAACTGCATAAAAAATTTCTTCAATTTGATTTGCTCATCAAGGAATTGAATAATAAAGAGTTACCGGATGCAATTATAGATACAATCAATAATCATATTCATAAGATAAATTCAATCTCCGCTTCAGAAAAGGAACTAAACATTCAATTGAGAAAGTCCAGACTAAGCATTCTAAAACTGGTTGAGAAAGAGTTGCAACTCGTGGCAAAAAATCATTACAGAAACAGATATTTAGGAATTGGAATAGCCCTGGGCGTTGCAGTGGGAGGTGCTTTGGGATCAGGCTCCGGGAATCATTCTTTAATAGGGCTTGGTTTACCCCTGGGCATGGCAATAGGAATTGCTTATGGAACCAAGCTGGACAATAAGGCAAAAGAGGAGGGAAAACAATTGAATTTAGAACTGAGGTGATCGCAAGTGAGGCGATGAGAGGTGAGGTGCTCACCTCCGAGGCGATGAGAGCTCTTCAATGCCTCAAGAAACCTCTTTTAGATCTGCGTTTGGCACTTGAACCATGGATATTTCCTCCTCCCCAGGTTAAGCCGGATTTTTGCTTCCTGAAAGAAGGGTAATCGTGTGGCTCAGTTTCTTTTGTTTCTTTTCCTTTTCGGTTTATCTTTTTGTGTTGGAAGGACCTAATAATCATCTCTTTCTGTTTGTGATACCGGTATCGATCCAAAAGTACAATGGGCAGGGTAATAAGCAATAAAACACCCAATCCTATGTATAAAAACAAGTCATTATAACTAAGTTCCAGAAACAGGCCTATAAAGCGAATGATTAAAAAAGTAAACCCAATGATCACAGAAAAATAGATGGAATTTTTCATAAGGCCTGTGTTGAAAGATTGAATTTACTTATAAAATTAAGGAAATACAGGTATATTGACAAGCATAAATTAAGTTTAAGCCCAAAAAGCCATGATTCTTTGTCTCTTCCAAAATGCGGCAATGGAGCCAATGGCAAACTCAGAAAGTATTTGTTCGGCGTCTTTTTTTGGATTCTTGCGATAGTCCGGGCTCAATATAATTTGATAAAAAGATTCCATAGAGAGCGAAAATCAAAAATCCCAAAAGCATAAAATGCAGCAAAGGTTCTTTTAATAATTTTTTCATAGAGTAAAGGATGATTCCATCTGTCTTTCCCGGGCTCGACATTGGCGGCCTTCCCGAAGAAATTATCTTCATCAGCAGTAGCAAGTGAGGTGTGAGAATCGGTACTGCCTATTAACCCAAACTTATAAGGAGTTTTAGTATGAAGTTGTCCAAAAGGAGCTTCCAGAGGATAAATTGAGTAAAGAAAAGAATGAATTTATGCTTACTTTTGATACAATCAGAAATTATAAATCATGAAACTTGTTTTTGCCACAAACAACAAACATAAATTAAATGAGGTACAGGATCTATTGCCCAAGGACATAGAAATTTTAACCTTGGAGGATATTGGGTGTCATGAAGAAATTGAAGAAACAGCTGCCACTTTAGAAGGAAATGCCAAAATCAAAACAGATCATGTTAAAAATTTATACGGATATGATTGTTTTGGCGATGATACTGGGCTGGAAGTGGAAGCCCTTAATGGTGCTCCGGGTGTTTATTCGGCGAGATATGCAGGAGAGGAGGCCACTTTTAACGATAATGTGCAAAAATTATTAGGTGCCATGCAGGGTATTCAAAACAGGAAAGCTCGATTTAGAACAGTAATTTCCTTGTATCTGGGTGGCAGGCAATTTTTTTTTGAGGGAATATGTGATGGATTTATCGAAACATCCGTCTCAGGAAACAAGGGATTTGGTTACGATCCGGTTTTTCGGCCCAGGGGATTTGATAAAACTTTTGCAGAAATGGACCTTCATGAAAAGGGGCTCATTTCTCACAGGGGTTTGGCGGTTAAAAAATTAGTTGAATTCCTTAAAAATCAAGTCTAAAATAAGGTGATTTGCCCATCATCATCATCATCTTCACCATCATCATCGTCTTCATCATTTTCCGATCCTGAAGTGTCCCCGGCTGAATTTTCAGGCGCCTCAATAATTTCTTCTTCCACGAGTTCAACTTCTTCGAGAACAGGTTCTTCATAAGGAAGCGGGTCCAGCAAATTAATATCTTTTATTTTCTCTGTGGTCAATTGATTTCCAAGAGCTTTAATCCCTTTTACCGCAATAAATTCTTCAAAGTTTATAATTTCATTTTCGAGGCTTCTTTTTGAATAAATCACTTCAGCCATCGGACGGTAATCCATGCCGACAATCATCAGTTTTGAACCTGCATGCTCAGAAATAAATTTCTCTTCCCGGTCGGGATGCTCTATCATAAAACGCTTGACATAATAACGTTCTCTTTCCCCGTCAAAATATACAACTGATATCGGTTTATTCGGGTTCCATTTTTCGAGCACGATCATATCGCTTTCAAAATGTGTATTGAGGTTGGGGATAATCGTTTTTACTTCACCTTTTTGATTGATGATCAGCAGCCTGTCATCGGCAGTGAATTCTCCAATGAGGTCACCACGCTCATCAACGTTGAGCCTTTGGACCGTCTCATCGAACCAGATCTTTCTTGGTTTTAAGGTCGAAACCCCTTTTTCTTTTAATTCGATCTTTTTGATTGGATATTTGGTTACGATATTTCCGCGACTCGCCCTTCCTTTAATGGCCAATTCTGCAAGGTCAACATCCCATTTAAGCTTTTTAATAAGCCCTACGGCCCTTAAATTGATCGTAATGATCTCAGCCTCCCCATTTGGGTTTGCTGTAAAATAGAGCACCTTAGACCCCTTGGATCCTGCGGTAAGGTCGTATTCCTTATCTCTGGTAATGGCGGTAACAGCGAATCTTTTCATATAGGTAAAGCCTGATTTACCATCCTTGTAGAGCATATTGTATATGGTTCTTTTGTCTTTTTTCTTAAAGACTGCTGCATGAATGATATTTTTTCCCACAAAGGTTTTACTGTCAACCTTGGTGACCATCATTTTTCCGTCACTTCGAAAAACGATAACATCGTCTATATCCGCACAATCAGCAACAAATTCATCCTTTTTCAAGGAGGTTCCCACAAAACCTTCAGCCCGGTTTACATATAATTTTGAATTCCTCATCACTACCTTGGTCGCAACGATATCTTCAAAAATCCTGATATCCGTTTTTCGTTCTTTACCCTTGCCGAATCTGTCTTTCAGGTCTTTGAAGTAATCAATGGTATATTCAACGATATTCGCCAAATCCTTTTTTACAAGGGCAATCTTTTCTTCCAAACCTTCAATAAACTGCTTTGCCTTGTCTATATCGAATTTTGATATTTTTTTGATCCTGATTTCAGTAAGCCTGACAATATCTTCTTCAGTTACGGCTCTTTTAAGGTGCTTGACATGAGGCTTTAAACCTTCATCAATAGCATCTAAAACACCTTGCCAGGTTTCTTCTTCCTCTATATCTCGATAGATTCTGTTCTCTATAAAAATTCGTTCCAAAGACGAGAAATGCCATTGTTCTTCCAATTCAGCCAATTGGATCTCAAGTTCCTGAGTCAACAGGTCCTGGGTATGATTTGTTGAATGCCTGAGTGCTTCTTTTACGCCAATAAAAACAGGTTTATTGTTTTCTATGATACAGCAAATAGGAGAAATGGATACCTCACAACTGGTAAAAGCATATAGCGCATCAATGGTTTTGTCGGGAGAAACACCACCGGGCAGGTGTATCAATATCTCTACATCCTTGGCTGTATTATCTTCTATTTTTTTGATCTTGATCTTTCCTTTTTCATTGGCCTTTAAAATAGAATCAATAAGCGATGACGTCGTAGTGCCATAAGGAATCTCCGTGATAACAAGAGAGTTTTTATCCTTTTGGGATATTTTAGCCCTGACCCTGACTTTGCCACCTCTTTTACCTTCATTATAATTCGTTATATCCGCAATTCCACCTGTTAAAAAATCAGGGAATATGGAAAAACTCTGGCCTTTTAAAATTTTGATAGAGGCCTGAATCAATTCAAGAAAATTGTGAGGAAGGATCTTTGTAGAGAGGCCTACTGCGATTCCTTCAGCACCCTGGGCGAGTAACAGCGGGAATTTTACCGGTAAATCAATGGGTTCTTTTCTCCTTCCATCATAGGAAGCCTGCCATTTGGTGGTTTTCGGGTTGAATACAACCGCCGAGGCAAATTTTGACAACCTGGCTTCAATATACCTGGAAGCGGCTGCTCGGTCTCCGGTTAAAATATTTCCCCAGTTCCCCTGCATGTCGATCAATAACTCCTTTTGCCCGAGCTGTACCATGGCATCGGCGATACTTGCATCACCATGAGGATGGTACTGCATAGTATGGCCCACTAGATTGGCCACTTTATTATAACGCCCGTCATCAAGATCTTTCATGGATTGCATAATCCTTCTCTGAACGGGTTTAAAGCCATCATTGATGCCGGGAACCGCTCTTTCGAGAATAACATAAGAGGCATAATCCAGAAACCAGTCTTCGTACATCCCACCAATTTTCGTGATGGTATCTTCGTTTTGATCTTTATTTTCGTCTAACTCTTCGTATTCAGCCATTGATGTTTACTGTACCGATATTAATTTATACCTCCTCGATCAGGTCCAATTCGACCTTGAGGTTGTTGATAATGAATTTTTGTCTTTCAGGAGTGTTTTTTCCCATGTAAAATTCAAGCAATTTTTCAATTGAAGTTTCCTTATTGAGCATGACGGGGTCGAGCCGGATGTCTTTGCCGATAAAATGAACAAATTCGTTGGGTGATATTTCTCCAAGTCCCTTGAATCGGGTTACTTCAGGTTTGCCGCGCAATTGATTCATGGCCTTTTGTTTTTCTTTGTCAGAATAGCAATAATGCGTTTCCTTTTTGTCCCTCACCCTGAAAAGGGGTGTGTCTAAAATATATAAATGCCCTTCCTTGATCACTTCAGGGAAAAATTGAAGGAAAAATGTGATCAGTAATAACCTGATATGCATACCGTCAACATCGGCATCAGTGGCAATAACAATATTGTTGTAACGCAGGTTTTCAATTCCATCTTCTATGTCAAGCGCGGCCTGAAGCAAGTTGAATTCTTCATTTTCATAAACGATTTTTTTACTTAGACCATATGAATTCAAGGGTTTTCCTTTTAAACTAAACACAGCCTGGGTATTGACATTCCTGGATTTTGTAATCGAACCACTCGCAGAATCTCCCTCGGTAATAAACAAGGTGCTTTCCAGGCGATTATTTTTCTTCATATCGCTTAAATGAATGCGGCAATCCCGTAATTTCTTATTGTGAAGGCTCGCTTTTTTAGCCCTTTCCCTTGCAATTTTTCTAATACCTGAGAGTTCCTTGCGTTCCTTTTCAGCCTGTACGATTTTTCTCTGTATACGTTCTGCGGTCTCAGGATTTCTGTGCAGATAATTATCCAGGCGTCTTTTAACAAAATCATTGATAAAGGTTCTTACCGTAGGCAAATCCCCTCCCATTTCGGTAGATCCTAATTTTGTTTTGGTCTGACTCTCGAAAATAGGTTCCATTACCTTGATACTGATGGCACATACAATCGATTTCCGAATATCAGAAGCGTCAAAATTTTTCCCGAAAAATTCTCGGATCGTCTTCACGATGGCTTCTCTGAAAGCGTTTTGATGTGTCCCTCCCTGGGTGGTATGTTGACCGTTTACAAAGGAGTGGTATTCTTCGCTATATTGAGATTTACTATAGGTAAGCGCAATTTCAATATCATCTTCCATCAAATGGATGATGGGAAAGAGTTTGGATTCTTCGGAGATGTTTTCATTTAGCAGGTCTTTTAAACCATGCTCAGAGCGGTATTTTTCTCCGTTAAACATGATGGTAAGTCCTGTATTGAGGTATACATAGTTTTTGATCATTTTCACTACATATTCATTCCTGAATTTGTAATGTGGAAATATCTCCCTGTCGGGAACAAAGGAAACTTTGGTTCCCTTTCTCAAACTGGAGGCTTCCTGAGCCGACTCATTCACAAGGTTTCCTTGTTCAAATTCAGCGATCTTCGTGAGATTGTCGCGTATAGACTGAACTTTAAAATAAGAAGACAATGCATTAACCGCCTTGGTTCCAACCCCGTTCAGGCCAACGGATTTCTTAAAAGCTTTTGAGTCGTATTTTCCTCCTGTATTCATTTTTGAAACAACGTCGACGACCTTTCCCAAAGGAATGCCCCTTCCAAAATCCCGGACGGAAACCTGATTATTTTTTACAGAAATCTCAATGGTTTTGCCGGCTCCCATGACATATTCATCAATAGAATTATCAAGCACTTCTTTGATAAGGATATAAATACCGTCATCCGGAGCGGATCCATCTCCCAATTTTCCAATATACATACCGGGACGCATTCTGATATGTTCCTTCCAGTCTAGGGAACGAATATTGTCTTCTGTATATGAAGTTTGGTCTGACATTAAGATTTCGGATTATGTAGCCGTGCTAAAGTAGTAATTACACCATTAAAATGAAATAGTAGTTCAAATTTTTATTAACACAGTAATTAAGAGTTGTTATGTGCATTAATTTATTATTTTTACTTGGCATAAACCTGATAAAGAATGAAAAAGCACATACCAAACCTGTTTACACTGATGAATTTGTTTTCAGGTATGATAGCCGTTATCATGGCGGCAACTGATGAGCTCGTTTTGGCTGCCCTTTTCGTGTTTTTGGGAATCTTTTTTGATTTTTTTGATGGCTTTTTCGCGAGAAAATTTAATGTAGAGGGTGAACTGGGAAAACAATTGGATTCACTTGCAGACGTAGTGACCTCAGGTGTTGTTCCAGGAATCGTTATGTTTCAACTGATGCTATATGCTACTAAGGGACAGTGGTTTATGGAGTTAAGCTGTGAAGTTGGAGATTGGCGTGACTATCAGGACACTTATTATTACTTTCTTCCTTTTACCGGACTGTTGATCACTTTAGCAGCCGCTTACCGCCTGGCTAATTTTAATATTGATGAAAGGCAGTCAAATTCATTTATAGGCTTACCAACTCCTGCGTTTTCAATGTTTGTAGTTTCTCTTCCGTTGATACTTTATTATTCGGATCAATTATTTTTCCACCAATTACTACAAAATTTTTATGTCCTGCTGGCCATAACAATAGCAGGCTGTTATATGATGAATGCAGAAATCCCTCTTTTCTCCTTAAAATTTAAAAATTATGGGTTTAAAGGAAATGAATCGAAATACATTTTCCTAATAGGTACACTTGTCATGTTACTTACTTTACAAACAGTAGCCATTCCATTGACAATTTTATTCTATGTATTGTTATCGGTTATTGAGAACAGGATAAAAAAATAAGGGAATATATACATATAAACCCTTATTTTTTAAATAGTTATATATATTTAATTATTCCTTAGGTTTAAATGAGAAATGCTGACCGCCAATAGACGCTTCATACATCAGTCCACCTCTTGTTTGAGTGAAAACAGCCATTCCGCCCTTAAAGGCCACGTCAACGGAGGCACCTGCTGTGATCGCCACTGCAGAAGCCTGACCATCAAATTTCACTTTCTTATTGGTGAATTTTTTATAAGCTTCTTCATTTTCAAAAAATATGACTTCCATATATTGCTGTCCACCTAGTTGAAAACCAATGGTCGCCTGGCTTAAAGTAGAATGCCCGGTTGGAACGTGATTTTTAAAAACGATTCCTTGCCCACCGGCACCGCCAATACCAACAGCTCCTTTGGTCACTTTTGGAAACACGGCATAGCCGTAAGATTTATCTTTGAAGGATTGAAGTTTTGGAGCTCTTTCTATCATAGTCGCTAAAGCTTTTTCAGAATTCTCGATCAGGTCAGCTTTCCAGCCTCCAACCTGAGCATTTAGGCCCATAGATGCACTTATCATTAAAGTTAAGGCTATGGCCCGGAGTTTTTTAATACTTAATGTTTTCATAAATTATAAGTTAGGGGGTTATTACTAATCAAATTTAACCATTTTAAAGAAGAAAAGCCAACTGAGAATTATTTTTTTAAGGCTTTAAAGACTTCTCCATATCGATTAATGAAAAGATCTGTAAATCAATAGAATCATAAAAAAAACCGCTTACTAAAGTTCCAATCACATGTCCAGAGTTGAAAAAACTGCGACCTGCATACAATTTATTGGACTTTTTGGTGTTATTCTGTTTGTTATGTTATAATGATATAAATCTTCTCCCTGTTTTGTCATTATTTTTTTCAACGTTATCGTTTAATTAAATAAATGTTATGAAAACAGATAGTCAAACCAACTTCCTAAGGCTTTTATTTCTTGCTTTTTGTATGACGGCTTTCACCGGGTTAGCCCAAACCACCGTACCCTTTGTAAAAAGGTATGAGACAGCCGGGATCAACGGTGACCTTACTATTATTGGTAATTCAATTTTAGGAGAGTCGGTTGATACTCCCTACAACGGAGATACTCAAAACAACTTTATTGATATGGTCTTTATTGATATTGACAATGATGCCTCAACTTTTAACTCAAGTAGTGCCTCCTTTTCGACAAACACGTGTAACAGGGTGGTTTATGCCGGATTATATTGGGGAGCATATTTTTCACCTGCGACACCATCTCCTTCAGAGGTCAAATTTAAAGTCCCAGGTGGAAATTACCAAGACTTGCAGGCCGATGTAGCCATAGATCGAATATATTATAAGGATGTAACAAGTCTTCTAAGTAATTTGAATAATCCGTCAGGAGAATACTTTGTTGCTAACGTAAGTTCAACACAAGGCTATAACCTATCAGCAGGTTGGTCTTTGGTAATTGTATATGAAGATCCGACGGAATCAAGAAAATATATTTCTACGTTTGACGGGTTTTCTGCCGTAACTGATGCACCAAATGATGTTGTAGACTTTTCATATTCAGGTTTTACAACACCGCCTTCTGGTCCTGTAGAAGGAAGAGTTGGCGTTGTTGCTCTTGAAGGTGATTTAGGTTGGTATGGGGACCAACTTCTTTTTAAATCTGATGGTAATGCTGGATTTACAGCACTTTATGATAATGAAAACGATATTAATAATTTTTTTAACAGTAAAATTACTAAGGACGGTGAGCACGTTATGAACCGAAATTTGAATAGTACTAACAACCTTGGATGGGATCAGAAATTATTAAATTTAACAGATTTGAATCCAGGAAACTCTTTAATTGGAAATGGTGAAACAGGAGCTACCGTTAGAGTAAGCAGTAATGATGGGAATGACTGGATTTATACCTTTTTAAACACTTTTGCCATTAATATCATAGAACCTAATCTTCAGGTGATCACGAGCGTTGAAGACACATCTAATAACCGCATTACACATCAATCACCGGTACCACTGGGATCAACTGTCTGGTATAATATAGATTTTCAAAATATAGGAACCGATAATGCCCAAAATACGTATATACTAAATACATTACCCATAAACGTGACCCTGGATGAAAGCTCTATAGTTCTTCCGGCCGGAGTGACGTACACATTTAACCAGGCTTCAAGAGAATTGAGATTTAACGTGGATAATTCACTTGTTGAACGTAAATCACTTTCAACATCTCATAGTATTCGCTATCAGGTAACGGCTTCAAACGAATGTTTTGATTATTCCGATGCCTGTACAAACCTGTTGGAAAACAGTATATCGTCTTATTATGATGGTGAAACATCAGGACAAAATGTTTCCGGACAACCGGGATTGAATGGTATCAATGGTTGTGGACTTGGTAACGTTGGATCCATGGATCTGTTTGTTGACACCAGTTCGTGTTCATTTGACAGTGAACTGTTTTTCTGTAACAATACCCTGTCGTTTACCGGAGATGAAGGTTATGATACTTATATATGGACCGATGAAGCCGGAAATGTCATTAGCAATACCAAGGACGTTACGGTGACAGGTGCAGGTGTGTACACAGCCACTCAAAGAAGAACAGGGTGTACAGAGACCATAAGAACAGTTACTGTTTTGGGTCTTGATGTAACAGTTACCCCTTCGGATGCATTGTGTAAAGACAGTAATGGCAATGTTGAAATCACGATTAACGAAGATTCTCCATCCTATACTTTTGAAATTTTTCAAAATGGAAGTGTGGTAAACTCTATTGTTAAAACCAATAACTCACATGTTTTTACCAATTTGGATATTGGTAATTACGAAGTAAGGTCAACCAACGCCGACGGTTGTTTTGATGTTTCGACTTTTTCGATCAGTGAACCTACCTTGCTGACATCAACTTCAACCAAATTATACAATATTACGACCTGTAATGGAGAGATCATGAACGGAGGCCTTGAAGCTTTAGGAGCAGGAGGAACACCACCATATGATTACAGCATTGACGGAGGGCAAAATTATCAGCTTGAAAATGAATTTTTTGTAGCAACAGAAGGAAGCTATGATATAACAGTTAGAGATGCCAATGGCTGTACTTCAGTTACCAGTGTTGACGTAGGATTCGACCCTGAGATAGAATACAGGATCTCACTGGAGGATGTAATTTGCGTTGGTGAAAAAGATGGAAGGGTTAATATTGACCTTACCAATAACCAGGGCTATAATGTAACCTTTAGTCTGGATGGAACTAATTTTAAAGCAAACCCGAGTTTTACAGGATTGGAAAAAGGCACATATGACCTATGGGTTAAGAAAGAAAACCCTTTCCATACTTGTATTTCGCAAAAATCAGTAGAAATAGAGCAATTGATCTATTTGGAATTAAAAGCAGATACAGATTTTACATGTGAGGGAGCCAGTAATATAATCACTGCATCTGTTGACCCAATCTATCAGAATGATGTAACCTATACTTTGGATGGCAATCTTACCCAGGAATCAGGGATTTTTGAGAACGTCTCCAAGGGAAAACACATGGTTTCTGTGACGCATAAGGAATATGGTTGTACCGATATACCCGTTGAAGTTGTTATAGAGGAATATACCCCGATTACATTTGATATCGTGGAGACCGACGTCAATGAATATGCGATCGTTGCAAGTGGTGGCAGACCTGATTATGAGTACAGTATTGACTCTGATGATGATTTTGGGGCCAATAACACCCTGGACCTTAATACAATCAGGGAATCAAGGGATTATAAATTTTACGTTAAAGACCAACGAGGATGTATTCAGGAAAAAACGGTCTTTTTAGAATTCCTTGATATCGAAATACCAGACTTTTTCACGCCGCAGGGAGATGGCATCAATGATACCTGGTATCCAATTAATATTGAGACCTATCCGAAAATAACTGTGAAGATATTTGACAGATACCAAAGATTGATAGCAAGTTATGATGGTAATACCAGTAGCTGGGATGGAAGTTATAAAAGTAAACCTCTTCCAAGTGGGGATTATTGGTACATAGTTCGTTTGAATGAATCTTCAGACAACAGAGAATTTAAAGGGAATTTCAGCTTAGTTAGATAATATATTATGAAAAAAATAATCATAGTTATCATATTGTTTGTTACAGGGTGGACCAACGCTCAAGAGTTTAAGTTGACCCCCTATACTCAATATTTAGTGGAGAATCCGTTTTTGATTTCTCCGGCTTATGCTGGAGACAGTGAAATGAACCGATTGAGATTGACCAGTGCTTTCCAATGGGTAGGATTGAGTGATGCACCAAATACGCAGACCTTGTCGTATGACGCCCATATTTTGGAACGTTCAGGATTAGGAGGGGTGATTTATCTTGATAAAAATGGGAATACGTCGCAAATTGGCGGGCAATTGTCGTTCGCGCATCACCTCACGATCAATGCTGCCAATGCACAGTATATTTCATTTGGACTGTCTTACAAATTTACACAGTTTAAAATTGATGTTTCAGATTTTGACAATCCGAATGACGATCCTAACATTGGAGCAGATATTTCATCGCATAATTCGAACTTTGACGCCGCAGTTCTTTACAAACTGGAAGGGTTCTATTTTAGTTTTAATGCAGCAAATATTTTGAATAAAAACACCAAGGCATTTGACGAATCCGAACCGGTGAAATTGAGGAATTATTATATCTATACAGGATATACATTTGAATTAAGCCAGGGAGATTGGGAAATTGAACCTTCATTGTATTTTAAATATTTTGAAAGTGATAGCAGATCGACATCAGATATCAACGTCAAGGCCAAGAAAAACACCGATGACGGGTATTATTGGGCCGGGTTTAGTACCCGTTTTATAAATGACCAAAGCTTTGAGCCTCTGGCAGTTGTGCCTCTTTTAGGGCTAAAAAAGAAAGAATTTTACGTTGGTTATGCATTTCAATACAATATTAATGAAGCAAATGAGTTAAATCATGGAGGGACTCATATGTTGACACTGGGATATGATTTTGAATCGCGCAGAGGAAGTCCCAGATGGTAGTGCTAGAAAAAGAAAATTGTTTAAAGGAATATAAATTTTGGAGCTATGAAAAAGGTAAAGATAATATTGTTTTTATTGTTGTTCGTTATATTGAGTTTTTCAACATTTGGATGATCTTCCGTGAAACAAAAATGATCAACTCCCCATTAATTAATTGTATAACATTAAAAAGAAACCATTAACATGAAAAGTTTTAAAATCATTATCATGCTTTTTGTCTTTGCGCTCTTTAGCGTGCAGGGTAGTTTCGCTCAGGAGGGTAAAAAGACAGAAAAGGAAGTTTACAAAACAACAAAAGAGAAAACGCCGAAAAAGGTGAAGGAATCATTGAAAGATTATTCGAATTACAAAATTTCTAATGAAGTAACTTATGTAAAAATTAAGGATCTCAATGTGTATAGATTTAAAGTAGAAAAAGGAACCTGGTCCCATTATTTGTTGATTAGTGAGAGCGGTAAAATCATAGGAATAGAAACAGGTGAACATTAAAGCTTAAAGTCATCTGGGAAAATTTTTAATAAATTTTTCAGATTTGTTTGTATGTATGCCCTATTACCTTCTGGTAATAGGGTTTTTTTACAAATTGAGTTTTTTCTTTCTCTCTTTCAGTTCAAAACTCTCTCCCAAATATACTTTCCTGACCAATTCATCATCAGCTAATTCTTTAGGGGTTCCCTCTTTAAGGATACCTCCTTCAAACATGAGGTATGTTTTGTCTGTTATGGTGAGTGTAGCCTGTACATCGTGATCTGTGATTAAAATGCCAATATTTCTGTCTTTTAAATGTGCCACGATACTTTGTATATCTTCAACAGCAATAGGATCAACACCTGCAAAGGGTTCGTCGAGTAAAATAAACTTAGGATCAGATGCCAGCGCCCTTGCGATTTCGGTTCTCCGTCTTTCACCTCCTGATAAAAGATCCCCTCTGTTTTTTCGAACGTGCCCGAGGCTGAATTCGGCGATCAGTGATTCAAGTTTTTCTTTTTGATCTGATTTACTCAGATCAGTAAATTGTAATACCGACAGGATATTATCTTCCACAGAGAGTTTTCTGAATACAGAGGCTTCCTGTGCAAGGTAGCCTATCCCTTTTTGAGCCCTTTTGTACATAGAGTCATGGGTAATCTCATTGTCATCAAGGTAAATTTTTCCTTCATTGGGTTTGATCATGCCAACAATCATATAAAACGAGGTTGTTTTACCTGCACCATTTGGCCCCAGTAAACCGATGATCTCACCTTGCTTTACCTCCAGGGAAATGTTTTTTACCACTTTTCTGTTCCCGTACATTTTCATTATGTTATCTGCTCGTAAGATCATAGTTTCTGTTCCCGTTTATATTTGTCATTTGGCCCTGTTCCTTTGACGATCAAAGGGGTTATTCTCTTAAGCCTTTCAAATTTTGTATATTCTCTTTTTGCGCTGGAAATATATTCCGCGTATTCCTTCTGTCTTTCTGGCGATAGTCTGAAAAATGAATCTGCTACAGATGAATGTTCTTTTAGATAGTTTGACAATTCACCCGGCAACAGCACTTTTTTCACAGGCTTACTTATTTCAAGGACTAATCCGTTTGTCTCCTGTGCATACTGACCAATCACAGACTCGTTAATATCGCTAATATCTTTAAAACGCATTTATCTCATGGCTTTTGTCTTCCCTTTCTGAGCATCGTGTAAAAGATGTTCCTTGCCTTTAAGCTATACATAAGTCGGCATTCCCCATTTCAACGTTTCTTCAAAAGGATATTTCCTGATAATTTTTCTCAGTTCTATAAGCAAGTCATTAAATTTTTCTTGCCTGGTAATATAGGATCTTATGCTATCATCGTTATCCATCAATTATTTCTTCACCAGGGATTTCTCTTCTTCTTTCTTTTGCTTCTCGATGATAAATTTAGAGATTTTTATACTTACTTCATATAGAATGATCATAGGAATAGCAACAATAACCTGGCTAATAATATCCGGAGGCGTAATAACGGCTGCCAGTATCAATACAAGCACCAAGGCGTATTTGCGGTAGGTCCTGAGAAATTCAGGTGTCACAAGACCCATTTTTGTAAGAAAATAGATAATCACAGGGAGCTCAAAAATAAACCCTGAAGACAAACAGGAAGCTTTAAGCAAGCCTGTATATGAACTCAGGTCAAAATTGTTTTTCACTTCCTCAGCCACGCGGTAACTCCCAAGAAAATTGATAGACAGTGGGGTGATTACATAATAACCAAATAAAATCCCCAAAAAGAAAAGAAATGAAGTGATGATGATAAAACTTTTAGCGCTTTTCTTTTCAGCTTCGTAAAGTGCGGGTTTAATAAATTTCCAAACTTCCCATATGATATAAGGAAAGGCCATGACGAAACCAAAAGCAATTGAGGTCCAGATATGAGCCGAAAATTGACCCGCCATTGTCCTGCTTTGAACAATAAAAGGAATTTCGTCAATACAGAATCCTTCGGTGCCAAAACTTTTAGAAACAGTACACAAAAACCTGTAGGTAAAAAACTGAGGGTCTTTTGGAGCCAGTAAAATGGAATTGAAAATAAAATCTTTCATCATAAAGGCTACCATTCCAAAAGCAATGATGGCTAAAGAAGATCTTACCAAAGTCCATCTTAATACTTCCAAGTGTCCTAAAAAAGACATTTCCTCGGTTTCCTCACTCATAACTTAGTTTTTTGAATAGGCCGGAGCCTTTAAATTTTGCATGAATCCCTTTTGAATTAGATAATTCCCTCTTTTAATAAATCATGAAAATGCACTACACCCGAATACTTCCCTTTTTCTGTGACTAAAATCTGTGTAATGTTATTCTTTTGCATAATATCAAGTGCATGTACTGCCATGGTATCCGATTCAACGATTATCGGGTTGCTGCTCATGATGTCTTTAGCCTCCAAATTGCTAATATCCACTGTGTTTTCCAGCATCCTCCTGATGTCACCATCTGTTATGATTCCCAGAATCAATCCATTTTCAACAACTGCAGTGGTACCCAATCTTTTTTTTGATATTTCAATGATGACATCTTTCACCGGAGCGCCTTTTTCTACTTTTGGGACCTCATTGTTGTCGGCAAGTTCCTTTACCCGTAAATACAGCTTACGCCCCAGGGTACCTCCGGGATGATATTTGGCAAAATCCTTGCTTGAAAAGTCCTTTAAATTCAGCAGACATATGGCAAGCGCATCTCCAATAACCAATTGAGCCGTAGTACTGGTTGTTGGCGCCAGGTTATTAGGACAGGCTTCTTTTTCAACAAAAGAACTTAATGTAAAGTCGGCATTTTCGCCTAAAAAAGACTGCTCATTACCTGTAATGGCAATGATCTTGTTTCCGTAATTCTTTATCAGCGGCAATAAAACTTTAATCTCCGGAGTATTTCCGCTTTTGGAGATACAGATAACCACATCATTTTTTTGAATATTTCCAAGGTCCCCGTGAATGGCATCTGCAGCATGCATGAATACGGCAGGGGTTCCCGTCGAATTCATGGTAGCCACAATTTTAGAGGCTATATTGGCACTTTTGCCGATACCGGTAACAATCACGCGGCCTTCAGATTTATAGATGCACATCACTGCTTTTTCAAAGTCGTCATTGACGAGGTCGGCCAGCGATTTTATTGCTTCAGCTTCAATAAGAATTGTTTCTTTAGCTGTTTGCAATATGTTTTTATTCTTAATCAAGTGTTTGTATTTATTTTTTAAAAATAATATATTATATTTATGGTATGATTGAATTTAAGGAAACATTTGTTAAATTACCTTCATAAAATTCCCCCTCAATAATTTTAGCGCTAAAGTTGCAAAAATATTCAAAAATAGATTAATAAGAGGATGAAAGTAACAAAAATTAACTTACGGGAATATTTGAAGAAATATTTTGGATTCAGTAAGTTTAAAGGTTTACAGGAAGATGCGATTGAAAGTCTTATTGAAGGAAACAACACCTTTGTTGTCATGCCTACCGGGGGTGGAAAATCATTAATTTATCAATTGCCTGCGCTTATTTTAGATGGTACGGCTATTGTAGTGTCCCCGTTGATTGCCCTGATGAAGAATCAAGTGGATGCCATACGCGGGATATCTTCCGATTACGGCATCGCCCATGTTTTGAATTCGTCTTTAAACAAAGGCGAAGTGGCCAGAGTAAAAAGTGATATAGAAAATGGAATCACCAAATTGCTATACGTAGCTCCGGAATCCTTGACCAAAGAAGAAAACATTGAATTTTTAAAGAAACAAAAAATTTCTTTTTTCGCTATTGACGAGGCTCATTGTATTTCTGAATGGGGGCATGATTTTAGACCGGAATACCGTAACTTAAGGAATATCATCCACAAGATCGGCAATTTTCCGATCGTTGGTCTTACCGCAACGGCAACCCAGAAGGTTCAGGAGGATATACTTAAAAATTTAGGAATCAGTGATGCCAAAACATTTAAAGCCTCATTTAACAGGCCAAATTTGTTTTACGAAGTAAGGCCCAAGACCTCAGAAGTCGAAAAGGACATTATCAGGTTTATCAATAATTATAAGGGAGAATCGGGTATCATTTATTGCCTGAGCAGGAAAAAGGTGGAAGAGATTGCCCAGATCCTTCAGGTAAATGGTATTAAAGCGGTGCCCTATCATGCTGGCCTCGATGCCAAAACCAGGGCAAGGCATCAGGATATGTTTTTGATGGAAGATATTGACGTGGTTGTAGCCACCATTGCATTCGGTATGGGAATCGATAAGCCCGATGTAAGATTTGTGATTCATCACGATATCCCTAAAAGTCTGGAAAGTTATTATCAGGAAACCGGAAGAGCCGGAAGAGATGGAGGTGTAGGCTATTGCCTTGCTTATTATTCTTACAAAGACATAGAAAAGCTGGAGAAGTTCTTATCCGGAAAACCCGTGGCCGAACAGGAGATCGGAAATGCATTGCTGCAGGAAGTCGTGGCCTATGCCGAAACTTCAATGTCGAGAAGAAAATTTCTTCTGCATTATTTTGGAGAAGAATTTGACGAGGTGAATGGTGAAGGTGCCGACATGGACGATAATGTAAGAAACCCCAAAAAAAGAACCGAGGCCATGGACGAAGTAAAGATGCTTCTCGAGGTGGTCAAAAACACAAAAGAGGAATACAGGTCCAAAGAGATTATCAATACACTTATAGGAAAGGAGAATGCCCTCCTGATTTCTCATAAAACGCATCAGCAGAAGATATTTGGAGTTGGTAAAAATAAGGATGAGAAACATTGGATGGCTTTGATCAGACAGGTGATTGTTGCCGGATTGCTTAAAAAAGAAATTGAGCAATATGGTGTGTTAAAGCTTTCTGAGAAAGGAAAACAATTTATCAAGGAACCGCATTCTTTTTTAATGACTGAAGATCACGTGTATAGTGAAGAGAATGATGCGAACATAGTATCGATTCAAAAGGGAGCCGGATCAACAGTTGATGAAGAATTAATGGGTCTGTTAAAGGATCTGAGAAAGAGCGTTGCAAAAAAGCTTGGTGTACCGCCATTTGTGGTTTTTCAGGATCCCTCTTTGGAGGATATGACCCTTAAATATCCTGTAGATCTTAAAGAACTGGCTAATGTCCATGGGGTAGGTGATGGCAAGGCCAAGAAATTCGGAAAGGAATTTGTTAATTTGATTGCCAACTATGTCAAGGAGCATGACATCGTTAGGCCCGATGATCTTATCGTCAAAAGTACAGGGGTCAATTCCGGTTTAAAATTGTATATCATTCAAAATACCGATAAAAAATTACCGCTTGCCGATATCGCTCATTCAAAAGGCCTGGAAATGCCTGAATTAGTGAAAGTGATGGAACAAATCATTTATTCAGGAACAAAAATTAATATTGATTATTGTATTGACGAGTTACTTGATGAGGATCAGCAAGAGGAAATATTAGAGTATTTTATGGAGGCCGATAGTGACAAGATTCAATTGGCTCTTGACGAATTTGACGGAGACTATGACGATGAGGAATTACGGTTAATGAGGATCAAATTTATAAGTGAAGTAGCAAATTAATCAAATGTAAAGAAGAAGAGTTTTATTTATGATCGACGAATCGGGTAATTCAAAAAACAATAACAAGAAAAGCCAAAAGTTAAGTACTAAATTTTACGAGAAAGAACTGCAAAACCTTCAAATTGAACTCGTCAAGCTCCAAGACTGGATACAGCATCAGGGCTTGAAAGTCGTTGTGATCTTCGAAGGAAGGGATGCCGCGGGAAAAGGGGGTGTCATTAAGAGGATTTCTCAAAGCCTTAACCCAAGAGTATGCAAGATAGTAGCGCTGGGAACACCGTCAAGCAAAGAAAAAAGCCAATGGTATTTCCAACGTTATGTGCCTCATTTGCCCAGTGCCGGTGAAATGATCCTCTTTGACCGCAGTTGGTACAACCGCGCCGGAGTAGAACATGTGATGGGATTCTGTAATCAAACTGAATACAATGAGTTTATGCGTTCGTGTCCTGAATTTGAAAGAATGTTGATCAGGTCGGGAATCATATTGATTAAATATTGGTTTTCAGTTTCCGATGAAGAACAGGAAAGGCGGTTTAAATCGAGAATCAATGATCCGATGAAAGGCTGGAAACTCAGCCCAATGGACCTAAAGTCAAGGGAACATTGGTTGGAGTACAGCAAGGCAAAGGACGAGATGTTTAAATATACCGACACGAAACAGTCACCCTGGTATGTGGTACCCGCCGACAATAAAAAAAGTGCCAGGCTAAATTGCATAAGCCATCTGTTAAGCAAGATAGATTATAAGCAGGTCGAAAGGGAAGAAATCGTGTTGCCTCCGCGAAAGGATGACAAAGGGTATATAAGAACTCCATTCGCCAATCAGACAATCGTCCCTCAAAAGTATTAGACTATATACTTAAAAAGGCAAGACCAAACCCTATAAGAATAGCGATGAATTTTTGTAAATTAAATTTGTGATTTTCAGAACTTTCAAAAAGAATGGCCGTTGAAATATGAAGAAACACGCCTATGATCAAAGCATTGATTTGATCTTCATAGCTGTGAAAAAAAGAAAAATTCCCCGAAACCCAACTCCCGAGAGGACTCATAACCGCAAAGAGGAAAAGGAACAGAAACACATACCTCTTTGACAAGGAGGAATTCTTGAGAAAAACTGCCAGGATAATTGCAATGGGCAGTTTATGAATGACTATGGCATACAATAAATTCTGATTTTCACCCAGCCCTAAGGGCATTCCTTCGAGAAAGGCATGTAAACACAAACTTCCAAGCAACAGCCATGGAATGCGGTTTTTAAAATCATGACCATGAATATGCCCGTGTTCAGCTCCCTTTGAAAGATATTCTAATCCGGTTTGCAATACGATTCCCAACAGGATAAACAGGCCTATATTAGGCTGCTGATGGGTAAAAACCTCAGGAATTAAATGCAAAACGGTAACTGATAATAAATAGGCGCCACTAAAAGACAGAAATAACTGTAAGTGCTTTGAGTTCGGCTGAAGAAGCTGTACCAAAGCAAATCCGACAATAACGGGTACGATGAGGACTATATAAATCATTGCATCACTAGAATTAATCTGTCAGAATTTTCGATATCGTATGGATTGAGTTTATAATCACCAAAAACATGTTGAATTTCAAGACCTGCAGACGCGGCAAAAAAGTTTAACTTTTCAAGATTCAAGGCTTGAACCTTTTCAATAAAATGATGGGTTTTCTGTTCAAAATCCACATCGATTTCTTTAATGATAAAATCATCAGAAACATGTTTCCTTATAGTAAAATCAACCCCTTTTTTCGAAAAATGCTGCTTTGGGACCAACTCTTGAATTACCTTTTCCAAATTTAAAAAATCGACAACAATATGACCTCCGGGTTGCAATGCATTTTTAAAATTTTTCAAAACCTTGATATTCGTTGTTTCCTGGTTGAAATATCCAAAACTTGTAAAAAGATTGAAAATGGCGTCATATTTTGCATGTAAGGGGTTCCTCATGTCATGAATTTCAAATGAAAGCCCCTGCTTTTCAAATTGTTTGGCGTATGCTATGCTGTTTGCTGACAGGTCGGCTCCAGTTGTTTCAAAGCCCAGTTCATTCAAAAATAAAGAATGTCTGCCTTTGCCACAGGGAAGATCAAGAACCTTACTTCCTTTAGACAGCTTCAAAAAACCTACGACATTACTCATAAACAATCTGGCTTCATCATCATTCCGGTAGTCATAAAGGATATGATAAAAAGAAGTATCAAACCAGTTTTCAAACCATTCTTTTTCTTTTTGCATAATTTTAAAATCAAACAAAAATAGAAAATTTAAGCAATTGATAAGTAAACTTTTAGTTTTTAAAAGAAATGTTCTTTGACTAATTTCTTTACTGTATTTTTGTGGTATGGATGAAAATTATGATATGTTGGCCAAATGCCTGTATGGCTTTGAATCGGTATTGGCACGTGAACTACGCAATTTAGGCGCTCAGAACGTAAGGGAGGGTGTTAGGAATGTTCAGTTTAAAGGGGATAAAGGATTTATGTATAAGGCCAATTTGGCGCTTAGAACCGCAATAAGAATATTGGTGCCCATTGAGACATTTACTTTGAGGACAGAAGACGACCTTTATCAAAATCTTTCAAGGATTTCCTGGGAAAAGTATTTAGACGAGAACGCCACTTTAGCAATTCACTCTTCTGTGCATTCAGAAATATTTTCAAATTCACACTATGTGTCTTTGAGGAGTAAAGATGCTATCGTAGATTATTTCAGGAAAAAATACCAAAAACGGCCAAGCATTGACCTTAAGCATCCCGATGTTCAGTTTGATATTCATATTCAGAAGAATACCTGTACGGTTTCCCTTGATAGCTCGGGGGAGTCCCTGCATAAAAGGGGATATCGCACCGATACGAATATTGCCCCCATCAACGAGGTTTTAGCAGCCGGACTGGTCCTGTTGACAGGTTATGACGGAACCCAAAATTTTGTGGATCCTATGTGCGGTAGCGGTACGATCTTAATTGAAGCCGCAATGATTGCGAATAATATACCGGCCAATATAAACCGATCAGAATTTGCCTTTGAAAAATGGCCCGATTTTGATGAAGAGCTGTTTGCTTTGATCCATGACTCATTGTTGAAGAAAATTAGAAACACCGATAAGAAGATTATCGGTTTTGATAAGGCTCCTTCTGCAGTTCGCAAGGCTCAAAGCAATGTAGAGAATGCTTCTCTTGAAGAGTTTATAAAGATTGAAAGAAAAAATTTCTTTGAAGAAACAAGCCCCGTTGATAGGAATGTTATTGTCGTATTCAATCCTCCTTACGGAGAGCGCCTGGAGGTAAATGTCCCCGTTTTTTATAAACAGATCGGGGATACGCTAAAACAGCATTATCCTGACACTTCTGCCTGGTTGATCACTTCGGATTTTGAAGAAGGCCTGAAAAATGTGGGATTGAGAACTTCAAGAAAAATCAAGGTTTTCAATGGAAAACTGGAATGTAAATTTGTAAAATATGAGATGTATTCGGGTAGCAGAAAGACAAGTAAACAATCATGACAAGAATCAGCAAAATAAAGGCGGAAGATACCTATAAGTTAAGAAAGACTGTCTTAAGGCAAGGTATGACCCTAAGCCATAAAATGGATGGAGATCACAAGGTCGATACTGTACACCTCGGCCTTTTCGAATCAGATCTGCTGGTTTGTATAGCGAGTTTCATGAAATCTTCAAGAGATGATTTTAAAGGCACTCAGTATCAACTAAGGGGCATGGGAACCTCAAAGGCTTTTCAGGGAAAAGGATATGGTACAATGCTTATGAAAAAAGCCGAAAAACTCCTTACATCAAAAGGTGCAGAGGTAATTTGGTGCAATGCCAGGGTAAATGCCCTGGATTTTTACAGAAAATTAGGATATGAAATACGGGGAGAAGTTTTTGACGTCCCTCAGGTTGGTCCTCATTTTGTCATGTTTAAAAAGTTGGCTTAAACAGCCCTCAGTAATCTCATATAAACCAAAAACCGACGGAAACAAAAAAAGACTGTAATTCACAGTCTTTTTTTAGTAGCGAGATCGGGAATTGAACCCGAGACCTCCGGGTTATGAATCCGACGCTCTAACCATCTGAGCTACCTCGCCAATACCTTTTGCAGTTAAGCTGAAAATGCTTATCAAATTTGAGTTTGCAAATATAAAAACAAATTCATTTGCGGCAAGTAAAGAGGCCAAAAATATTTAAATAAAATATTTTTTTTAGAAATAGATAATCTATATATTGCCCACATAAAAAAAATCAAGAATGTCAAGCAAAGTACGAATAGACTTAGAATTTCCTATACATGCTTCTCCTAGTTTTTTGTTTCAGTATATCTCAACTCCCGACAGTATGGGAGAATGGTTTGCAGATAATGTAAATTCAAGAGGAAAGAAGTATACCTTTATGTGGAACGATTCTGAGGAAGTTGCTGATCGGCTTGCCCAAAAAACAGATGTGTTTATTAGGTTTAAGTGGGAAGAGGATGAGGATGAAGATTCTTATTTTGAATTGAGAATTGAAGTGGATGATCTCACTAAAGATGTATCACTTTTGGTTATTGATTTTGCGGAGGAGGATGAAGTGGAAGATTCTAAAATGTTTTGGGAAAATCAAATTGCTGAATTAAAACACGTTATCGGAGGATAATCGACTTGAAATAAAATGGAAAAGCCTTGATTTATCAAGGCTTTTTTTATTTTTGCCTCTTAAATATAAATAATATGGTCAATCAAAACGGAAGTTTGGTTTCAAGGGAAAATTTTAAGTTAAGCCTTGATAACAGGGCTTTTAAATATGGCGACGGAATTTTTGACACTTTAAAATCAGCCAATGGAAGAATACATTTTTTAGAGGATCATTATTTTCGGCTCATGTCATCAATGAGGATGCTTAGGATGAGAATTCCCATGAATTTCACCCTTGAATACTATGAAAACCAGATCAGGTTGACTTTAGATGCAAACAAACTGAATCAACAGGCCAGGATCAGGGTAAATGTTTTCAGGCAGGATGGGGGCCTCTATGCTCCCAGAACAAATGAAGTTGATTTTCTTATAGAAGTGCACCCTTTAAAAGAAACATACAAGGGAGCAGTGGAGATAGAATTGTTTAAGGATTTTCCTTTGGCATCAGGGCTTTTGTCTACCATTAAAACAAATAACCGGTTGATCAATGTCCTGGGCAGTATATACGCGAAGGAAAACGATTACCAAAATTGTATTTTGATCAATGAAAAGAAAGAGTTGGTTGAAGCCCTGAACGCCAATATATTTTTGATAAAAGGCAATGAGGTAATGACTCCATCCCTCGACACGGGTTGTATCAACGGAATCATGAGAAAAAAACTGATAGAGGCTATTGAGAAGCACGATACATTTACGGTTAAAGAGATGAGTATCTCGCCATTTGACCTACTTAAAGTGGACGAGGTATTTCTAACGAATTCAATACAGGAGATTCAGTCTGTTGACCGTTATCGAAAAAAGAGTTATGCAAAGGAAAAAACCAAAGAATTAATAAAGTATTTTACTTCATTTATTCAGGTATAAATTAATTTAAACCGGGATCTTTAGGGGCATTGGCCCACAGCTGATAAATACCGCCATATTTAAGCAGCTCATTCTTCCAGAAGCTAATGGGGTTGATCTTAAAAAGATTATTAAACTCATTTTCAACGATAAGCCATGAAGTAGTTTGCAATTCTTCTTCCAACTGTCTTTGACTCCAGCCTGAATAGCCGAGAAAGAACCTGATATCGTGTTTCGATAAAATATCGTCTTTTAAAAGTGACTGAATGGCTTCAAAATCACCTCCCCAAAAAATACCATCAGATATTTCAATGCTATCGGGTATTAACTCAGGGACTTTATGCACAAAATAGAGGTTATCTTCCGAAACCGGGCCTCCAAAGTATACTTTTAAGGAAGAATCGATATCGGGAATAAGATCACTGATATTATAAGGTGAAGGTTTGTTAAAAATAAAACCAACTGATCCGTTATCATTGTGTTCAGTAAGTAACACGACTGATCTGTTAAAAGAACTGTCCATCAAAATGGACGGCTCCGCAATAAGTAATTTACCTTTAGTAGGTTTTAACGTTGTCATATTAAATTGGTTGTCACTAAATGTACAAAAAATATGCTAATAAAAAAACCCGCCAAAAATGGAGGGTTTCAATATGATAATTTTTTAGAACTTGATTAGTTCACTGAATCTTTTAATTCAGATCCTGCTTTGAATTTTACTACTTTTCTTGCAGGGATTTTGATAGTTGCACCAGTTTGAGGATTTCTTCCGTCTCTTGCAGCTCTTGCCGAAACTGAGAAAGAACCAAAACCTACCAATGATACTCTACCACCAGTCATTAGTTCACCCGTTATGCTCTTCATCATAGCGTCTAAAGCTTTTCCAGCAGCAGCCTTTGAGATCCCAGCATTAGTAGCCATTGCTTCAATTAAATCTGATTTGTTCATAATTAAAAATTTTAAAATTGGTTAAATATTCATTTTTTGCCTTTCAATAGCAGAACAAATATAGATTTTATAAGGGTTTACGCAAGTTTTACCACTTAAAAACCCCTATATTGTTGATAATTAAGCTCAATTTGTTGATAAACCTAAAAAAAAACATCAAAATATGCCCTAAGTGCCTATACGTATTGTGTTTAGAACATTTTAGATTCCCTGTGAAATACATATCCATTAAGCAAGCTGATTGCATCCATTCTTCTTTTCCCCGCCATCTTTAAATCTGTGATTTCGAGAAAGCCATTTGCAACGGCAACGCGCAGGTTCTTTTTTGCAGCCACAACACTTCCCGGGAGCAGTTGATGTTGTTCAGGAATCATATTTGCTTTATAGATCTTTACCTCAGTTTGCTGTCCATCGTTGTCGAGTATGGTCCAGGCCCCGGGGTAAGGGCTGAGTCCGCGAATATGATTGTATACCTTTTCCAGAGGATTGTTCCATTGAATCCTGCAAATTTCTTTATTTAGTTTGGGTGCGGGGTTAAATTCCCCTTCTTTTTGATGTATCGGTTGCACCTTGCCCTGTTCAATCATTTGTAATGTTTCCACCACGGTTCTGCTGCCCAGTTCCATCAGTATATCATGTAGTTCCCCGGCAGTAGCATCTTTTGGGATGTTTGTAACTTCCTGTTTGATGATGGCGCCCGTGTCTATCTGTTCATTTATAAAAAAAGTTGTCACGCCGGTTTTGTGCTCACCATTAATAATGGCCCAATTGATTGGGGCAGCACCTCTGTAGTCTGGCAGTAAACTGGCATGTAAGTTAAAGGTGCCAAGCTTCGGCATGTCCCATACGAGTTTGGGCAACATTCTAAATGCTACGACGACCTGAATGTCTGCATGATAACTTTTGAGTTTTTCTAAAAATTCAGGATCTTTTAAATTGGCGGGTTGCAAAACCTCCAGCCCGTTTGACATAGCGTACTTCTTTACGGCAGATTGATTTAATTTTCTGCCCCTGCCTGCTGGTTTATCAGGAGCAGTAATCACGGCTACTACGTTGTAATGCTCTTTTACCAGTGCCTTCAAAGTGGCAACAGCGAAATCGGGGGTGCCCATAAAAATAATACGAAGTTCTTTCATGAAATAATATAGAATTTGTTTTGCAAATTTAAATCTATGCTTCTTTTTTCCACCAATAATTCCAGAGTTTTTATGATCATTCTTTTATCAATGGAAAGCGCAGTGCTTATTTCATTAATGTCCAAAGCTTTCGATAGATCCAATAATCTCAAAACCTTGTCAGCCAATTCTTTGTGATCAACCGTTTGATTCGAATTTTTTCTTAAGCAAACATCACATGCACCGCATGGTTGATCCAGTTTTTCCCCAAAATAGCGTAGCAGTTGGATTTGTCTGCAGATAAAATCATTGGAAACCATTTGTTGTATGGCCTTCAATTTCTCTATTTTAATTTGGTTGCGTTGTTGAATATTTTTTTTAATGGTATTAAAGATAAAATTGTCTTCTCTGGGAACCAAAAACCTCAATGTAAAGACACTGGATGACTTGTCATAAATAATGGCTTTATCCTTTTCCAGCGTATGTAAAGCTTTGATAATGTATTTCTTATCAAGCCCTGATTTTACAGCAAGTAAGCCTTCATTGATCGGGGTGAACTGTTCGTGAATACCTCCATAGGTCCTGAGTAATAGTTGCAGGACCCTGCCTTGATGATTTTGAGCGGACTGAATTTCATAAAGCTTGGAAGCATTCTCAACGATTTTAATTCTCGATGATTTATTCGGGTTTTGGTCATAAAAGATGATATCTTCATGATGTAAATGATTCAAAGCATGGTAAACCTCTGAGAGGTTAAATTGATATCTTACCGCAAATTCCTGCAGATCAAAACTAAAGAGGTTCTCTTGAATTTCTCCGTTGGCGATTTGATAATAATCATTAAGTTTCGCATAAACCATCTTGCAAAACTCAGGGCTCACCGTAGATTTTTGGATCATGTTTTTGCTTTCCCAAATCGTATTTTCATTGTAAAGAAGATAGGTTTTGGCATCTTTGCCGTCACGGCCCGCACGGCCTATCTCCTGCATGAAATTTTCAATGCTGTTGGGCAGGTGGGCATGGATGATCATTCTCACATTAGACTTGTCGATGCCCATGCCAAATGCATTGGTAGCAACCATTACCTTCGAATTTTCATTGCTCCATTCATCAAGGGCACTGGTTTTCTGTTTATAGGTAAGGCCCCCATGATAAGCTGTGGCATTGATTTGTTTGGCATTCAAAAGTTGCCGGTACTCTAAGGTGCTTTTTCGAGTGCTTACATAAATAATAATGGGCTCATCGACTGATTGAACCAACTTCAGTATCCTTCCTCTTATATCTGCTGTTTTTTCAATATTGATCTGCAGGTTTTTCCTGTAATAGGATCCTGAAAAAACCTTGGCATGTATTAGGTTTAGATTTTCAATGATATCGCTTTTAACCAAAGAAGTTGCAGTCGCCGTCAAGGCTATTCTTGGGGTATGAGGATGCATTTCATTCAATACCGGTATTTTTAAATAGGCAGGCCTAAAGTCATGGCCCCACTGAGAAATACAATGCGCCTCGTCAATAGCGATAAGGTTTACGTGTAACTGACTGATTTTTTCCTGTATAAATTCAGACTGTAATTTCTCAGGAGAGAGGTACAGGAACTTATAATTACCGAATTGAAGGTTGTCAAAGGCAACAATGGTATCGTGCCTGTTGAGCTTGGAGCTCAGCATCAAAGCTTTTATGCCTTTTGCTTCTAAACTTTTAACCTGGTCCTCCATCAGGGCAATCAAGGGAGATATGACCAGGCATACGCCATCAGACAATAAAGCAGGCAACTGGTAACACAAAGATTTACCGGCTCCTGTCGGAAGCAGCACAAAGGCATCTTTTTTATCCAGGAGCTCTTTTATGATCGCCTCCTGAGATTCCCTGAAAGAATTGAATCCCCAGTGCTTTTTTAAAAGTTCTATCGCCTTGCTCATTTGATTTTAAAGTGAATTTAAAATAAAGTTCACTCTTTTTGATATACTTCCTTCCGGAACAGTAATGATGTCATAATTCATTTTCTTGTAGGCCTCAATCAGATGTTGATAAATAATGAGTGACTGCTCAAAGGACTCGTAACGTTCATTATCAGTTTTGTAAATCCCCTTCCACGGAGGTAACATAAACACATGACTGTATCTGAATTTAAAGCTTTTATCAATAAATTCATCAGGATAATTTGTGCCTGCATAATCCATATACCCTTGGATATCAGGGATCCCTCTGTCAAAAAAAACTTTTTCGTATGCCTGGGTTTTAGCTGTCTCGTATTGTTCAACCCTTCCCTGAAGTAACAATTCACTAAACAGCAAAGGGTCTTTAAGGAATAATTGATCGATGCCTGATTCCTGCGCTTTTTTTGTAATGCTTCGTGAAATCTCAGGCATACAGGTAAACTTCATCTGCAGCAATTGCTCGATGATGGTTGATTTTCCGGTACCGGGACCTCCCGTTATCACTATTCTTTGTTGTTTCAAGGAATCAGAATTATTCTTTAAACAATTCCAAAATTAAGAAAATAATAATTGTAAATTTGAACACTTTTAAAATCAAATATTTAGTCATGAGTAAAGAGTCTGATTTTTATGATAAATTAAAAAAAAGCCTGATAGAGACGACGGAGTTCCCTACCAAATACATGTATAAATTTATCATTCCCAGTACCGATGAAAAATTTAAACAGATAGAAAATATCTTTGATAACATGGGAGCTGTAATCAATTCCAAACCTTCAAAAACAGGAAAATATGTCAGCTTGACTATTTTAGTCAAAATGACTTCACCCGATGAAATAATCGTTATTTATCAAGAGGTATCAAAAATAGAAGGAGTGATATCTTTGTGATATTTTTAACAAGGCAATTGAAAAATAAAAAATATTTTTGACCATTCAAGAGAATTCAAAAAGACTAAGGAAACAATTGAAAATGATGATTAAAAAAGTAATCATCCTGTCTGCGATGTTCATCAGTGGAATCGTTAGTGGGCAGGATGAGGAAAAGGTTCTTTTTAGCATTGATGGAAATGATGTTTATAGTTCGGAATTTATCAGGGTCTTTGAAAAGAATAAAGATATTGTAGTTGAAGATGAGCGAAAGGACTTTGATGATTATTTTGAGTTGTTCGTGGATTTTAAGTTAAAGCTGATGCAGGCCAGAGACATAAAACTCGATACGGTTTCGTCTTACGTTTCTGAATTGTCTAAGTACAGGGAGCAGCTGGTGCAACCCTATTTACAAAACCCTGAAGCTATTGAGGTTTTAGTCAGGGAAGCTTATGACAGAACTAAAGAAGAAGTTAACGCGAGCCATATCTTGATCAGGCTCGAGCCGGATGCTGCTTATGCAGATACTTTAATAGCTTATCAGAGGATAACGGAGGCACGTGATAAAATTGTCAATGGGGCCGGTTTTGACAGTATTGCAAAATTGTATTCAGAAGATCCTTCAGTTCAAATGAACAATGGCGGTCTAGGTTATTTTTCAGCTTTTTCTATGGTTTATGCCTTTGAAAATGCTGCGTATACTACTAAAATTGGCGATATAAGCCCACCCTTTAGAACACAGTTCGGATATCATATAGTAAAGGTTAATGACAGGAGAATGTCGCCGGGGGAAGTTCAGGTAGCGCATATCATGGTAAAAAATGACACCACCGTTCTTAGAAATTCGAAGGATAAAATCACAGACATTTATAATAAATTGGAACAAGGTGATGATTTTGCAACGATTGCCAAAGATCATTCAGATGATATCAGTTCGGCCCAAAAAGGGGGCGTATTGCCAAGATTCGGAACTGGAAGAATGATTGAATCATTTGAAAATGTGGCTTTTGGGTTGGAGCAGGAGGGAGATTTTTCTGAACCTTTTGAAAGCGATTATGGCTGGCATATATTAAAATTGTTAAAAAAGTATCCGATCGGATCGTATGATGAACTTCATGCAAAACTGGAATCAAAGGTAAAAAACGGAAGCCGATCCAGTTATGTTGAGCGATCCCTGGCTCAAAAAATTGCTGCTCAGTACAAGGTCGTCACCTATAAAGCAAAACTTCAGGAATATCCTTTATTAATTGATTTCAAAAACAATACGGACACCTTGTTAAGTGTTGAAGAAAGAATTTATTCGGGTGATGATTTTTACACTTTTGCCCAAACATTTCAAAAAAGAACCAAAGAGGATCTTTATGAGGAATTCACCAACAAGATGATTATTGATTATTTTAAGGATCATTTGGACGAAACCAATAAAGAATTTGCTTTGACTTATAAGGAATATGAAGATGGATTGTTACTGTTTGAACTCCTTCAGAAAAAGGTTTGGGAAAGATCTGAAAAAGACTCAACAGGACTTGTAAATTACTTTGAGGCCAACCGAAATAACTATGTGTGGAAAAAAAGAGCTGAGCTCACCATTGCAAGTTGCACACGACTTGAAAAAGCACAGCTAGTCAGGGATATGTTGCTCCGGAACATACCTGCAGACAGCATAAAATCCACGGTAAATGAAGGAGCCACGATTCATGTATTATTCAGCAAGGGAAAGCTGGAAGAAGGAAGTGCTAAATTACCCCAGGGATATGTTTTTTCTATGGGGGTTTCTGATATTTTTGAAGAAGGCAAAATGGATTTCACCATCATTGATGTTGACACGATTTTTGAACCCGAATTGAAGGATTTAAAGGAAACCCGCGGTGAAGTCATGAATGATTATCAGAATTACCTTGAAAAGGAATGGGTCAAGGAGCTGCATGAGGCGTATCAAGTAAAGGTGAATCAAAGAAATTATAAAGAACTTAAAAAAAGGCTGGCATCTCAATGAGTTTTAGATTGTTCCTATATATGATGATCAGTACAGGGTTTTTGGCATGTCAGCAAGAAGCCCCTGATGTTAATGCCGTTGCCAGGGTGAATGACAAATATTTGACGAAGGAAGATTTGAGCAGGGCTTTACCGACCGGGCTCACGGCTCAGGACAGCATCCTGTTCCGCAATAATTACATTAAAATGTGGGCCACAAAAGAATTGCTGTTGAACAAGGCCAAAATAAACGTTGAGGATGAAAATGGTGAAATAGAAGAACTGGTCAGGAATTATGAAAAGGAATTATTGATCGACAAATACAAAAAAGCTTTATTGCAGCAAGAACTCGATACAGTGATCACTGATGCGGATATCGACGAATATTATGAGGCAAATAAAAATGTGTACAGACTTAATGAAGATTTGATGCAGTTAAAATACATACATTTTAACAAAGATCTGGATGATAGAAAAGAAATACTCAAGTTGTTCAAATCAGAGGATCAGGAAGATCTTGAAATCCTGATTGAAAGAGAACTGGAATTCTATTCGTTTTCATTTAATGACAGCATATGGGTGAGTTATAAGGATGTTGAAAAAAAACTTGCTTTTTTAAAGGAGGAAAAAAATATAAAAAAGAACCAAATTATTCAAAAAGAAGATTCATTAGGAGTATATTTGCTGGCTGTTAAGGACATACGTCACAGGAATGAAATTGCACCAAAGAATTACGTGGTTCCAACGATCAAGCAAATGATCTTGCACAAAAGAAAATTGGAGTTGATGAATGACATAGAAAAGACCATTATGATTGATGCGATTAACAATAAACAATTTGAACAATATTAGGATGAAGAGAATTTTAATGATAGCTTTTTTAGCTTACGGGATCCATATGGGAGCTCAGGAAAAAGTAAAAATTGACGGGGTTGCCACTGTAGTTGGAGACAATATCGTCCTGGATTCAGAAATAGATGCCTTTAAACAGGAACTGATTCAGCAAAGTGGTGGTCAGATTGAAATTTCCGACTGTGAAATGCTGGAGCAGATCATGAACAGAAAATTATTGGCACATCACGCGGTAATTGATAGTATTGTTGTAAATGAAGGTGAAATACAGCAACAGGTCCAACGAAAGACAGATTATTTTACACAACAGCTGGGTTCTCCCGAAAAAATGCTTGAGCTCTATGGTTTTGATAATATGAAGGAACTGAGAGACGAGCTGTACAGGGTTGAAAAGGAAGGCCTGCTGATCGAAAAAATGCAGCAGCAGTTAACCGCTGATATTGATATTACTCCTGAAGAAGTTAAAAGGTATTTCAACAGTCTGGAAACTGAAGGGAATTTACCCGAAATCGGAGCGGAAATAGAATTGTCTCAAATCGTTCTAAATATAGAACCCTCTCAGGAAGAAGTTGACAAGACTATTGAAAGGTTAAAGGAAATCAAAAAAGAGGTCGAGGAAGGCGGGAACTTTAAAATGAAAGCTATCCTTTACTCTGATGATCCCGGAGTTACTCAAAACAGCGGTTTTTATTCGATTGAAAGAAATAGCCCGTTTGTAAAGGAGTTTAAGGAAGCAGCTTTTAGTATGGAGGAAGGAGAAATTTCTCAACCTTTTAAATCTGATTTCGGATACCATATCTTAATGGTTGAGAAGATTAAAGGGAAACAAAGAGACGTGTATCATATCCTTATGCAGCCAAAAGCAGATGATGCAGTTGCTCAAGCGATAAGGGATTCTTTAAATCTGTATAGAGAACAGATTCTAAAGTTGGAAATTCCTTTTGAAGAAGCAGTGTTGAAATATTCACAAGACAAAGACACAAGGTTAAGCGCAGGAGTACTTATGAATCCTGTTTCAGGCGACACGCATTTTGACCTGACCAGAATGGATCCTGAATTGTATGCTAAGGTCAGTAATTTAAAAGAAGGGGAGATCAGTGAGGTGTTTTTAGATCAGACCAGACAAGGCCTAAAGATGTATAAAATTCTTTTGTTAAAAAGCCGTACAGAGGCGCATACCGCGGATCTGGCACAGGACTACGTTAAGATTATGGAACTGGCCCTGCAAAAAAAGAAATCAGAGTCGATTGAAAAATGGTCAAATGAAAAGATCATGGACACTTATGTGAATATCAACGATGTTTATACCGAGTGTGATTTCAAGAGTAATTGGGTTAAAAACTAAAAAGCATGTCGGACGTTGCAAAAATCAATAGCCTCGTTGAAAACTATGCGCTCTTAAAGGCGGAAATTGCAAAGGTGATTGTTGGCCAGCATGACGCAGTGGATCACGTGTTGCTCTCGGTTCTTTGCGGAGGTCACTCCTTGCTCATTGGCGTGCCGGGGCTGGCAAAAACGCTGCTGGTAAATACAGTGGCAAAAGCTTTAGGCTTAAACTTTAAAAGAATACAATTCACGCCAGACCTGATGCCTTCAGATATACTTGGAAGTGAAATCCTTGACGAAAACAGGCATTTCAAATTTATAAAAGGACCAATATTCGCCAATATTATTTTGGCTGATGAGATCAACAGGACACCTCCTAAAACACAGGCAGCCCTTCTCGAAGCTATGCAGGAAAAATCAGTGACAGTGGCAGGGCATAGCTTTGACCTGGAACTGCCGTTTTTTGTATTGGCAACCCAGAACCCTATAGAACAGGAAGGGACTTATCCTTTGCCTGAAGCCCAGCTTGACCGGTTTATGTTTTCAATATACCTTGATTATCCTACCTTTGAAGAAGAAGTGTTCGTGGCAAAAAACACGACTAATGATGAAGACATCAAGGTAAACCCCGTTTTTTCACATAAGGATATCATTGACTACCAGCATTTGATAAGACGGATACCCATTGCAGACAATGTTGTGGAATATGCCGTAAAACTGGCAACGAGAACAAGGCCAGGTCATGAAAATGCCCCTGAAATCATAAAAAATTATATCGATTGGGGTGCAGGGCCCCGTGCTTCTCAAAATCTGGTTTTAGGAGCCAAGGCCTATGCTGCCATACATGGAAAATATTCACCCGATATCGCTGATGTACAGGCGGTAGCCCATGGAATTTTGCACCACAGAATCGTTAAAAACTACAAAGCGGAAGCTGAAGGAATCGATGAAACTCAGATTATCAATTCACTTCTTTAACTTAAATTGTTGAAATTCAGATTTTTACTTTTAAGTTCCTGACAAAGAAAAAGTATCTTTTATCAGCTATTGTTAAAATAATAATTTGTTTGTATATTTGCACGCCTTTTGAACGAAATCAGATTTACAAAAGGAGTAGCTAAATGAATATTCATTTCTCTTAGTGTTTTAATCGTGAATAAATCTGTAAAACTTAAGATACAAAGTATAAGACAATATGTCTAAACTACAAGAAAAAATTGAACTGTACACTGGCGCAGCCGAAAAGCTAGGTATAGAACTAAACACAGAGCTTTTAAGATCAGTAACCAAAGGACTAGGGCCTTCTATCTACAAAGAAGATGCAGAATTGGTCTCGTCTTCAAACAAAGCTGAGTTAGAAACCATCAAAAAGAATTTCCTGATTAAAAAACTGGGTCTTGAAAAAGACGATGAAACATTGGATGCTGCAATTGCCAAAGTGATTGAAACATTGGGTGCCAGTAACAAAAAGAAGTACCGGGCTTTATTTTACTATCTGTTGGTAAAGGAGACTGGGTCTGAAGCAGTATATGAAGTTATTCAGGAAGAGAAAACTGTTGAGGTTGCTGAAAAAGAAGTAAAGGAAGTTGAAACGGCAAAAAAAGCAAGTAAAGAAATAAAAAAAGAAGAAGTGATTGAAGAAAAAGTAACAGAAAATACTGAAGCGCAGGTGGAAGAAGTAAAGGAAACCACAGAAGCAGTTGCTGATAAAGCTGAAGTAAAAATTGATGCCGGAAAATTCTTAGAGGATTTTGACTGGCAGATGTATGAAGAAGGAATTGAGGCCGTTGACCAATCTCAGCTAGATGAGTTTGACAAGGCTTTGCAAAACACAGTTGGGTTTGTTGAAGAACGTCAGGTAATTGACGGTACTGTTGTACGTATTACCGATCGTGAAGCAATTATTGACATTAACTCTAAATCTGAGGGTGTTATTTCTTTAAATGAATTCAGATATAACCCAAATCTAAAGGAGGGGGATACTGTTGAAGTTAAAGTTGACAAGCTTGAAGACAGCACAGGTCAGTTGGTACTTTCTCATAGAAAGGCACGAGTGATCAGAGCATGGGAGAGGGTTAATAAGGCGCATGAAACTCAGGAGATCGTTACCGGTTATGTGAAATGCAGAACCAAAGGAGGTATGATCGTTGATGTTTTCGGAATTGAAGCTTTCTTGCCAGGATCACAAATCGATGTGAAGCCAATTAGAGATTACGATCAGTTCGTAGACAAAAACATGGAATTTAAAGTTGTGAAGATCAACCACGAATTCAAAAATATTGTTGTGTCTCACAAGGCGCTTATCGAGGCGGATCTTGCAGAACAGAAAAAAGAGATTATCGGTCAATTGGAAAAAGGACAGGTACTTGAAGGTGTTGTTAAAAACATTACTTCTTACGGTGTATTTGTTGACCTTGGAGGAGTAGATGGATTGGTTCACATTACAGACTTGTCATGGAGCCGAATTAATCACCCGAGTGAGATCGTTGAATTAGATCAGAAACTGAATGTTGTTATCCTTGATTTCGATGATGAGAAAACAAGAATTCAGTTAGGATTGAAGCAATTGAGCAAACATCCATGGGAAGCTTTGGATGAAAATCTGAAAGTTGGTGATAAAGTTAAAGGTAAAGTAGCGATTATTGCTGATTACGGAGCTTTTATAGAAGTAAGTGAAGGTGTTGAAGGATTGATTCACGTTTCTGAAATGTCATGGTCAACTCATTTAAGATCCGCACAGGACTTTGTGAAAGTTGGAGACATTGTCGAAGCAGTTATTCTTACACTTGATAGGGAAGAAAGAAAAATGTCGCTTGGTATCAAGCAACTGCAACCGGATCCCTGGACTGATATCACAACAAAATATCCTGTTGGTTCTAAACATACCGGTACTGTGAGAAACTATACCAATTTTGGTGTTTTTGTAGAACTTGAAGAAGGAATAGACGGTTTGGTTTATATTTCAGACCTTTCATGGACTAAAAAAATCAAGCACCCATCTGACTTCGTAAAAGTAGGAGACAAGCTTGATGTTGAAGTTCTTGAATTGGATGTTGAAGGACGTAAATTAAATTTAGGTCATAAACAGACTACTGAAAACCCTTGGGATAAGCACGAAGAAAAGTACACGATTGACTCTGTTCACTCAGGTACGGTTAAAGAAGTAAATGACAAAGGTGCTATTGTTACCTTCGAAGATGGTGTTGAGGCTTTTGTGCCGGGACGTCATATGGATAAGGAAGACAGGTCTAAGATTGTCAAAGGTGATACTGTTGATTTCAAGGTTCTTGAATTCAATAAGGAGTACAGAAGATTGGTCGTTTCTCACTCTGCTATATTCAGAGCACAGGAAGAAAGAAATGTGAAGGCAGCGCATAAGCAGTCTGAACAAGCTGAAAAAACCACTTTAGGTGATATTTCAGGATTAGCTGATCTTAAAAAGAAAATGGAGTCGGGTAAGAAATAAGCTGACTTTGTTTTAAAACACTAAACCGTTCCTATTTTGGTATCCAAAATTTGAACGGTTTTTTTGTTGTCTAATTTTAGGTAAAAGGTATATTTGTATCTCTTAAAAACACCAAATGACTTTAATAAAATCTATCTCGGGAATCCGTGGAACCATTGGCGGTGAAACCGACAATAATTTAACACCACTCGATACCGTAAAATTTGCTTCAGCCTATGGAACATGGCTGTTAAGAAGAAACGGCTTAAAAAAGCAGACCAAAGTTGTCATAGGAAGAGACGCAAGGATTTCCGGTAAAATGATCAGTAGCCTGGTTTCTAATACCCTTGTGGGCCTTGGAATCGATGTTGTGGATCTTGGATTGTCAACCACACCTACAGTAGAAGTTGCCGTTCCTCTTGAAAAGGCAGATGGAGGCATCATTGTGACCGCTTCACATAATCCCAAACAATGGAATGCTTTAAAATTGCTCAATGAGGCTGGGGAATTCTTAAATGGAGAAGAAGGAAATATAATTTTGGAACTGGCCGCATCGCAGGATTTTCAATATGCTGAAGTAGACGATTTGGGAAGCTATGTTAAAAACAAAGACTTTATCAGCAAGCATATCAACGAAGTGTTAAACCTGGATCTTGTCGATGTGGAGGCCATAAGAAATGCGGGGTATAAAGTAGTTGTAGACGCCGTGAATTCAACAGGAGGAATCTTTATTCCTCAATTGCTCAAGGCCTTGGGTGTTGAATGCATCCCTTTGTATTGTGAGCCAACCGGTCAATTTCCGCATAACCCTGAACCTTTGCCAAAGCATTTGACTGAAATATCGAAATGGGTTGTACGCGAAAAAGCAGATCTTGGGATTGTTGTTGATCCCGATGTTGACCGTCTGGCCATTGTCAATGAAGATGGCAGCATGTTTGGTGAAGAATATACCCTGGTTGCCTGTGCTGATTATGTATTGTCAAAAACACCGGGTAATACGGTTTCCAACCTCTCGTCTTCCAGGGCTTTAAGGGATGTGACCCTAAAACACGGAGGTATTTATGAAGCGAGCGCCGTAGGGGAGGTGAATGTGGTTGAACTCATGAAAAAGAATAAAGCCATTATTGGGGGCGAAGGCAATGGAGGCGTTATTTATCCTGCAGCCCATTACGGAAGGGATGCTTTAGTTGGAGTGGCATTATTTTTAAGTCATTTGGCTCATTTGAAGGTCTCTTGCCGGACCCTTAGAGATTCCTATCCGGCTTATTTTATGAGTAAAAACAAAATTGAACTAACGCCACAGATCGATGTTGATGGTATTTTAAAACGTATGGCTTCAATTTATAAGAACGAGAATATTAGCATCATTGACGGGGTAAAGATCGATTTTGAAAAAGAATGGGTGCATTTGAGGAAATCAAATACAGAGCCTATTATAAGGGTCTATACAGAGAGTGTCTCACAGCAGGATGCCCATGATCTCGCACAGCGTATCATGAATGAAATAAAGGAAATTGCCAATGGTTAGTTTGGCAGAAAGATAAATAATGAGTTTAGAAAAGTATTTTGAGAAGTTTCGCAAAGGGATCATAGGCATTGATGAGACCTTTGAATCTCCTTATGGCAGACAAAAGATGGTCTATGCCGATTGGACTGCCAGCGGAAGGCTCTACAAGCCTATTGAAGAGAAAATGCTAAATGACTTTGGCCCGTTTGTAGCCAACACCCATACTGAAACTACTTTCTCGGGTTCGGCAATGACGCTTGCCTACCATGAGGCCAGAGAGATCATCAAAAGACATGTCAACGCAGGGAAGGATTGTGCCTTAATCTCAGAAGGTACCGGGATGACCGGAGTCATCAATAAATTCCAGCGAATTTTAGGCCTTAAGATTTCTGAGAATTTTAGAGAACTAACCGATGCAATTCCTGAACAAAAAAAGCCTGTTGTTTTTATTACGCATATGGAACACCATTCCAATCAGACCAGTTGGCTGGAAACCATTGCGGATGTAGAAATCATTCCCTGTGACGAGGATGGGCTCGTCGATTACGATTATCTTCAGGTGCTGCTAGACAAATACAGACATAAAACATTGAAGATCGCGTCAGTAACGGCTTGTTCGAATGTTACCGGAATTCAGCCTGATTATCATCGCATTGCGAGAATCATGCACCGAAACGGAGGTGTTTGTTTTGTGGATTTTGCCTGCTCGGCGGCTTATGTAAAGATCGACATGCATCCTGAAGACCAGGAGGCGCATTTAGATGCCATCTTTTTCTCTCCGCACAAGTTTTTAGGCGGCCCCGGAACTTCAGGGGTGCTGATTTTTCATAAATCGCTGTATAAGAACATGATTCCCGACAATCCGGGGGGAGGAACGGTAAACTGGACCAACCCATGGGGCGAACACAGGTACCTTGAAGATATTGAAACACGGGAGGATGGTGGTACACCGGGATTTTTACAAACGATAAAAACTGCTTTGGCCATACAGCTCAAGGAAGAAATGGGTGTGCAAAATATTCATGACAGGGAAGAAGAATTGATAGCAAAGGTATTCGAAGTTTTAGAACCCATTGAAAACCTGACCTTACTCGCCTCACAGCATCATGACCGATTGGGGGTGTTTTCTTTTTATATTGACAAATTACACTACAACCTTGGTGTAAAACTGTTAAATGACAGGTTCGGAATACAAACGCGGGGAGGTTGCTCCTGCGCCGGTACTTATGGCCATTTTTTGTTACATGTAGACCAGCAACAGTCCAATGAATTATTACAGAAGATGGATCAGGGATGCCTCATTGAAAGGCCGGGATGGATCAGGATGTCGGTTCATCCAACCACAACAGATGCCGAAGTAGCCTATATATGCGATTCAATCAAGGAACTGGCAGCCAACTTTGAATCCTGGGCAGAGGATTATGCTTACGATGTGCAAACCAATGAATTTTTACATAAATCATTTCGTTCAAGAGAAAAAGATCTCGTAAATAAATGGTTCAATATAGAAACTTAGCAATTTGGAAGCTTATGTTGCATTATTGAGAGGCATTAATGTTTCCGGCCACCATCCTATGAAAATGGCCGACCTTAAAAGTGCACTTTCAAATCTCGGATTAAAAAACCTCGCTACCTATCTTCAAAGTGGCAATTTGGTTTTTGAATCTGACATAAAAAGCAGTAGTGACCTCGAAAAAATGATAGCAATCAAGCTGCTTGAAGTTTTTGGTTTTGATCTAAAAGTAAAAGTAATCGCTAAGAAGGAATTTCAAGAATTATTTTCAAATAACCCTTTTGCAAAAATCGCCGGAATTGATTTAAAACAGCTGTATTACATTCACTTTATGGGACAACCGGACGTGGAATCATTTTCTGCGATTCAAAATGATCAGAAGTTTCCGGAAAAAATGAGCTTACACGATGAGGTGATCTATGTCCATTACCCCAACGGATACGGAAGGTCCAAACTGCACGGCAGTATTTTTGAAAAAAAATTAAAATTGCCGGCTACGGCACGGAATCACAATACCATGAAAAACCTTTGCAAGTTGCTGGAGGCACTCGAATAGCATTTAATCAGGGGTGTTTTTATGTTCAGGAACCCGCATGTGCTTAAAACGTTTATGTGTCCAAAAGTAAAATTCAGGTGCTTTTCTGATTTTTGCTTCCAGTTTTTTCATAAACAGATCAGTGATTTCAAAGTCGGGAACGGTTCTGGGATTTTCAGTCAGAATCTCCATTTTTGTCTCGTAAAAACCTCGTTTTACCTTTGTTGTTTCAATATTAATAACGGCATAATCATATTTTTTCGCCAACATTTCAGTACCGGTGATTACGGGTACTTCCACTCCAAAAAAGGTAGACCAGTGATAAGCTTTGCCCAGTTTTGGTGATTGATCAACCAGCATGCCATAAATACAGCTTAGTTTGTTTTTGTCATTCTCGGCTAAAGTTGCTATCAGTTGTTTTGTAGGAATAAGGGTGGTGTTAAACCTGCTCCTCGACCGCACGATATAATTGTTAAAATATTTGTTCTTCAATTTTTTATAGGCTGCAAAACCATGATGCTTAACCCTGAGATTGAGACTGAACAACCATTCGAAATTGGCATAATGAGAACTCATGAGCAATACATTCTTGTTTCGGCCCATAAATTCATCCATTTCTTGCTGATTCGTCAATTTAAAACGTTTGAGGATTTCTTCATTTGAGATACTGAAGGTCTTTATCATCTCCATAAAAATATCCAGAAAATGATGGTAAAACTTCTTCATGATTTCAGTGAGCTCTTCTTTTGACTTCTCCGGGAACGCGATCTCCAGATTGTTCATCACTACTTTTTTTCTATATCCAATGACATGATACAGGATGAGATATAAGGTATCTGAAACGAAATACAAGATCCGGAAGGGTAAGATTGAGAAAAGCAGGATCAGCGGATAAACCAGGATATAAACAAGAAAATGTATCATATAACGAGCAAATATATTTTAAATATTTGACAAGCGACTAAGAATAAAAAATAAAGTAGAAACAGGTATTGAGCTCTGCAGGCTCAACGGCTTATTCAGACAGTTTTTTTCCTATATGCTTAAATCGTTTATGCGTCCAAAAATAAAATTCAGGAGCCTTTCTTATCTGCTTTTCCAGTTCTTTTGTCGATTTGTTAGTCAGTTCATAAGGGGTGGCATGTTTCGGGTTTTCTTCAAGTAGAACAAAACTACACTCATAGACACCTCGACGTATCCTCTCTGTTTTAAAATAAAATACGGGCAGGTCAAGTTTTTTTGCAATTGACTCTGGTCCTGTAATAACCGGTATTTCAATATCCATAAAATTACCCCAGTATTTTACCTTGTTCCATTTAGGTGACTGGTCTGCAATAAATCCATAGGCACCTATTTTATTGTTCTTTATATTCCTTAGTATTTCAGGATAAAAATCTTTGGTAGAAAAGACTGATACACCAAATTTTTTTCTTGTACGCCTTACCAGTTTATCAAAATGGGTATTGGCAAGTTTTTTATAGACAACATTCAGGTGATAGTTCAATCTCGACTCTACAATGAAGGGCACCCATTCCCAGTTTGCATAGTGGCCCGAAATAAATACAACACTTTTATTCGCGTCGAAATACTTGTCAAGAATTTCGGGATTAGTGAGTGTTAATCTCTGAGTCAGCTCTTTCTCAGTGATGCTGAACGATTTTACGAATTCCATAAACACATCTACAAAATGGCGAAAGGATTTTTTTTCTAAATCACGTAATTCACGCTTGTTTTTCTTTGGAAAGCACAGTTCTAAGTTGTTTCTAACTACTTTTTTACGGTATCCAATGATATAATAGAGAAAAAGATAACTCATATCTGATATGAGATAAAGAGCGCGCATCGGAAGTATTGAAATCACCCAAAGCAAGGGGTAGGCAAGTATAAAAACAATAAATTGCATGATTTGATTTTAAACTGCAAATATCGTATTTTTTTATTTTCAATGATCTTAAAAAATTTGATGGTATGGACTTTAGTTTCAACATTAATCGATAAATTCGTAGCTGTTTCAGAGGAAACGCCTGAAAGGAAAGAAAAATAAAGAGAACATTTATGAATGTAGCAGTAATCTTGATCATCGTTGCCAATGTGGTTGTTTCCTTTAAAGGATTTAATGACAGAGGCTTCTTTGAACGGTATAAGTTTCAAATTGGCCCTATTGTCAAAGGTGAAAAAATACGGTTATTGTCATCCGGTTTTTTGCATGTTGACCAGTCCCACCTGTTCTTCAACATGCTCACCTTGTACTTTTTTGCAGATCCGGTAATCAAATATATAGGAGTTCCAAAGTTTTTAGCAGTATACTTTGGATCATTACTGGCAGGGAGTCTTTTTGCCTTGAGTTTTCATAAAAAAGAACCTTATTACAGTGCGGTGGGAGCATCCGGAGCGGTAATGGGAGTTCTGTATGCTGCTATCATGCTGAATCCCGGCATGAACCTTTATATGTTTTTTATTCCCATTCCGATCCCAGCCTATGTTTTTGGCGTAGGGTATTTATTGTATTCCATTTTTGGAATGAAGAAGCAATGGGGAAATATTGGTCACAGTTCTCATATAGGAGGGGCGATAGGAGGTTATGTATTGTCGATTATATTTTATCCCAGTATTTTGGTGGATAACAGACTTATAGTTATCCTTTTGGCAGTGCCGATTATCCTGATGTTTATATTTAAAGACAAGCTCGAAAAGAATTAAATGAGTTAAAGATTATCTTCAACTTTCTTTAGGCTTATCCGGATTGGTTTGAGCCGTGTTGCTCAGGGTATATTTTTCTTATGGAAACCAAGCATTTTATAAAGCTTCGTTTTGATTGTAAATTATACCTGTTTATAAATTTTAATTTCCTCGTTTTTACTACATTTGCCGAACATTTATAAAACCTGTGCCAGGAACCTGCTATTCTCTTAAAAGTGGCAGAATAGGGCATGTCAGGACAAAAAACCAAAAATGGAAGAAAAAAAATTCGATCTTAATTCTCTGATAGGATTTGTGCTGCTTGGCGCAATCATGATATATTATTTTTATACGAATCAACCTACTCCTGAGCAAATAGCAAAACAAAAAGCTGAACAGGTTCAGGATTCAATCGACCAGTTGAGCCCTGAAGTGCAGCCCACAGATGTTGTTGTGGAACAACAAGCTGCCCAGGAACCGGTTAACTCTTCTGATTCACTTGCCTTTGCTCAAACGCAAAACAGGTTGGGAGCATTTGCCTATAGTGCAGGCCTGCCTTCGGCCTCGGGAGGCGAAACTGTTTTGGAGAATGAACTGGTAAAAATTACCGTAGCCAATAAAGGAGGGCAGATTGTGGAAGTCTTGATGAAGAAGTACAAGACTTTTAACAAATTGCCACTATATATCATAAAGGACCAAAATGCCTCTTTAAACCTTAGTTTTGCCACTCAGGACAATCGAAATCTTCAAACCAAGGATTTGTATTTTGAACCCAGTTTGTCATCCAATGGGTATCATCAGGTATTGTCTATGAAATTGAAGGTTTCAGCCAATAATTACCTGGAATTCAGATATGAACTGAAACCCGATGATTACATGCTTGATTTTGCCATAAAAAGTCAGGGGATGGACAGGGCGATCAACACTTCACAGTTGATGAACCTTGAATGGCAGTTAAAGAGTTTTCGAACTGAAAAAAGCGTCAAATACGAAAATCAATATACTGATCTTCGTTACTTGCAAAATGGAGAATTCGAGTATATGAATGCCATGAGCGATGAGGATGAGGAAGAGGTTGATAATCTAAATTGGGTGGCATTTAAACAGCAGTTTTTTACGTCTGTCTTATTGGCTGAAGACAAGTTTGAATCTGCTAAACTTATTTCAAAGAACCTTGTAAAAGATGAGGATATAGATACGGTTTACACGAAAAAGTATGAAGCTTATATCCCGTTGCAGGCTAAAAACGGAGAGCTGGATTACAATATGAACATGTATTACGGGCCTGTAGACTACAAAGTGTTGAGTTCGTATAAGGGCAAGCAGCTAGACAGGATTGTCAGTTTGGGATGGGGTATATTCAGATGGATCAACAAGTATGTATTCATCCCTGTATTTGGCTTTTTAAGCTCGTTTATTGGAAACTATGGAGTGGTGATCATTTTAATGACCATTGTTGTTAGGATCATTATGTCGCCCGTGGTTTATAAATCATACCTGTCCAGTGCAAAAATGAAAGTACTGAGGCCTGAAATGCAGGAGATCAACGAAAAACACAAAGGAAAAGAAAACGCGATGAAGCGTCAGCAGGAAACCATGGCTATTCAACGAAAAGCAGGCGTAAATCCATTAAGCGGCTGTATACCTGCTCTGATTCAAATGCCGGTATTCTTTGCCCTTTTCAGGTTTTTCCCTGCCAATATTGATATCAGGCAACATGGTTTTTTATGGGCGGATGACTTGTCAGCCTATGATGAAGTTTTGCATTTACCCTTTAAAATACCATTTTACGGTGATCACGTCAGTTTATTTCCAATACTTGCTTCCGTTGCCATTTTCTTCTATATGCAGATGACTCAAAGTCAGCAAATGAACATGCAGCAACCTACACAGGAAGGAATGCCTGATATGCAAAAAATGATGAAGATGATGATGTGGTTTTCACCTATCATGATGATGTTTTTCTTTAATAGTTATGCGAGTAGTTTGAGTTTGTACTATTTTGTATCAAACCTGCTTACTATTGTCATTATGTTGGTGATCAAGCATTTTATTATCGATGAAGATAAGATCCATGCCCAGATTCAGGAAAATAAAAAACGACCTGAAAAGAAAAAGAGCGCCTTCCGCCAGCGTCTTGATGATGCTATGAAGCAGGCTCAGGAGCAGCAGGTAAAGAAAAAATAATTAATGTTGATTTAATGATGCGCTTCATGATGATTGCATCACTGAGTCATACGTTTCAGGAAGTCACAATATACATCGGCTCCATTATAGAGTGAATCCAGATGCAGGTGTTCATCTTTTCCATGAACGCTTCGAATTTCTTCCACATCACAGAAAATGGGCAGGGTTCCGTAAGCAGGAACTCCTTTGGCCCTGAAGGCACCAAGATCATTTATGTTTGGCATCATCATATCTATAGTCATAGAGCTAGGATATTTATTTTTAATGGCCTCTGAAAGGTTTTTAAAATAGACCGTTTCAGGATCACTTGCTTGGTTGTCGGGCAATGTTTTTAATACCGTGACCTTAATATTGTCATTCTTGAGTCTCTTTTTGATCATGTACAGAAATTCCTGCTCATTGGTCTCTGGCAGCAACCGGCAGTCCAGATGTGCCCCGGCAAGAGAAGAAAGTTTGTTTACCGCCTTACTGTTGCTATAGATATTGGTCAAGGTGATGGTGTTGGTAAAAAGCGAGAATAATTCCGGATGCGATCTTAACTGCCCTGTAAGAAGCGGCCTGAACAACCGGGGGTGTTTCAATACCATTTTTTTAGCACCTTTATGATGTGCTGCCATATCCTTTAAAAATTTGATATTGACATCGTTATAAATAGCTTTTGGTTTCTTTTTTGTAATTCTTTCCAGAGCGGCTACTAATTCTTTGTTTGCATAAGTAAGGGGCGTAATAGAGCCGTGCCCGACGGTTTTTGATTCCAATTCCAATGCGAGCCAAAGAGGTTTTTTGTGAACTACCGAAATTCCAAAAACAGGCTGTTTAAAGTCTCCTTCCATCAGGGATGTTAACTCTGAGGGCCCCTCACCAAATATAACTGCCGGGTTTAATTCTGATAAATGTTGCTCGATCACGTAGGTAGCTCCTCCAGCACATTGTATTTCTTCACAGGAAACGGCTAAAAGGCTAATATTATACGGACTATTGCTGATATCTTCTTCTTTGAGTAATTTGAGGATCCCGTATAGTTGCATGATCGCTGCACCCTTATTATCAATGGCGCCTCTTCCATAGACCACCTCATCCTTAATTGCTCCCGAATAAGGATCCCTGTCATCGCTTTTGCTTTCGGGAACCACATCTATATGATTGAGAAAGATAATATTTGGTTTTCCCGAACTCAGAGGAAACACCGAGGCCGCGAAGTTGTAATTACCATCCTCATTTCCAAATTCAGCTATATAAAGGCCGTTGTTGCGACATATCGTTTTAAGAAAATCACCTGCCATCTTTTCCTGACCACTTACTGAGGGGATTTGAATGTATTGCTGAAGAATTGTTTCCACCTTAACCGGCTCTCCATCCAATGATTTAACCTGCCTGTATTGAGCAGAAAGGCAGATATGAGAAAAGATCAGAATAAAGCTTATGGCATATTTCATATATACTGCAATATAAAAATCTTCTTTTGATTAGCATAGGGCGGTCAAAAAGATATTTAAAGAAAATATTTTCGGATATTTGCACCCATTCGAAGTATAATACATGCGTTTATTAAAAGAATTTAATCAAAAAATAAAATGAAACCTACTATTCCTAAAGGGACAAGAGATTTTTCTTCTGCTGAGTTGGCAAAAAGGAATTATATTTTTGAAACTGTTAAAAGTGCTTTTCAATTGTTCGGTTTTGAACCGATAGAAACCCCTTCTTTTGAAAATTCAGCTACCTTGATGGGAAAATACGGGGAAGAAGGTGACAGGTTGATTTTTAAGATCCTGAATTCCGGCGATTACCTGAGAAAGGTCGACGACCTGCTATATAAAGAAAAAGATTCAGTAAAACTTACAGGTAAAATTTCTGAAAAGGCACTTAGATACGACCTTACGGTGCCATTTGCCCGGTATGTGGTGCAGCATCAGAACGAGATTATTTTCCCTTTTAAGCGCTACCAGATTCAACCTGTCTGGAGAGCAGACAGGCCTCAGAAGGGAAGGTTCAGAGAATTTTTTCAATGTGATGCCGATGTTATAGGCAGTAATAGTTTATGGCAGGAAGTCGAATTCGTGCAACTCTATGACAAGGTATTTACAGAATTGGGATTAAAAGGCGCGGTTATAAAGATCAACAACAGAAAAATTCTATCTGGTATAGCTGAGCTTATAGGAGCCAAAGATAAATTAATCGATTTTACAGTAGCCCTTGACAAGCTTGATAAAATTGGTATTGAAGGAGTCTTAAAAGAAATGAGGTCCAAGGAGATTCCTGAAGTTGCTTTAAGCAGATTGATGCCTCTTTTTGACTTAAAAGGCAGTAATGAGGAACAATTAGCTTCCCTGGCTGAATTATTATCCGAATCTGAAGAAGGTTCAAAAGGAATAAAGGAATTGTCTTTTGTGATAGAACAGGTTGCTCATCTGGGCCTGCTTTCATCTTCATTAAAGCTTGACCTTACGCTCGCGAGAGGTTTGAATTATTATACGGGAGCCATTTTTGAGGTGGAGGCAACCGGTGTTAACATGGGTTCCATTGGAGGTGGAGGCCGGTATGACGATCTTACCGGTATATTTGGCTTAAAAGATATTAGCGGTGTTGGTATTTCCTTCGGCCTCGACAGAATCTATCTGGTGATGGAGGAACTTGGACTTTTTAAGGAGATACCGAATCCCAGGCCTCAGGTCATGTTCGTTAATTTTGGTCAGCAAGAGGCCCAGTATGTCATGCAATCGATGAAATTACTCAGAAATAAAGGAATAAGATCGGAGATGTATCCTTCGGCAGCCAAGCTTAAAAAGCAAATGAACTATGCAAACAGCAAACAGATTCCCTATGTGGTTTTGGTCGGTGAAGAAGAGATAAAACAAGGAGCTTTTAAATTAAAGCGTATGGATTCAGGAGAGCAAAATACTTGTAATCAGGAAGAATTAATACGACTAATCAGTTTATAAATTATGTAATTCGCAGCAATATTGTATTTTTGCACATTAAATAACTACGCATATGTTTGAAGGACGAAATGATAAAATAAACGAAATCATTGACGAAATAGGTGACGGTCATATTTCAGGTTCTGCAAAGAACCCGATCCGTGAGGATGCTTTTGCCTTGTCTGAAAATGAAAAAATAGAACTCATTCAAAAAGATTTTGCACATATATTGCATACACTGGGTATGGATCTCAGCGATGACAGCCTAAAAGGAACTCCCTTAAGAGTAGCCAAGATGTTTGTTAAGGAAATCTTTGGGGGTCTTAGCCCTGAAAGAAAACCAAAATTGTCAACTTTTGACAATAATTATAAATATGGTGAAATGCTGGTTGAAAAAAACATCACCTTGTATTCAACCTGTGAACATCACCTGCTTCCTATTGTCGGGAAGGCCCACGTAGCCTATATTTCAAAAGGAAAAGTTATCGGTCTTTCTAAAATGAACAGGATTGTTGAGTACTATGCCAAACGGCCTCAGGTTCAGGAAAGATTGAATATGCAGATCGTTCAGGCCCTTCAGGAAGCTCTGGGCACAAAGGATGTGGCATGCATCATTGATGCTAAACACCTGTGCGTGAATTCGAGGGGTGTAAGTGATATCGCCAGCAGCACGGTTACTTCTGAATTTGGAGGTAAATTCCAGGAAGAATCTGTTAAAAGGGAATTACTTGATTATATCCAGTTAGATACAAAATTTGATTAAGCTGATCAGTCTACAGGTCTTGTAAAAATTTCATTGTATCGACGTCATCCGCATAATCCCATAATTGGGGGTTTTGCGTTTCTCCGAAATCAACCATTTTCAATTCCCCTGATTTCCCCACAAGGCATTGAATTGATTCCTTATCGGCCTGCAGTTTTTGCCCTAAGGTTTTTTTATCGTCATAGTATTCATAGAAGAGCGTGGCAATGGGGGAGGCATAGCTGTTATCTTCTTTTAGCATCAAAAATCCGTTCTCCAGTAATTGATATTGACTCATCAGGTAAACCGCTTTGTTATAATCGTAATTATTAACGTATTTATCATAATTGAGTACTTCTCTATAACTATATATCGCCTCAAAGAGATTGTCAAAGTCATAGCCCCTGGGCACAAACAGTTTTGAAACACTCCTGCATCCCAAACCAAAATACCTGAAAATATCTTCCCCTAATTTCTCCAGATCCTCCTTGGATTCATTTCCCGTGAGCACGGCAACTGAATTTCGGTTCCTCCTGATGATGTGCGGGTATTTGCCAAAATAATAATCAAAATACCTGGCTGTATTATTGCTTCCTGTCGCAATAACTGCATCAAAATCTCTGATCCTTTCATCCGTGAATGAGATACGGCCCTTGAATTCAGGGGCTACGTATTCAAGGTATTTAGCGATCAAGGGCAGAAAATGAGCATCAGAACTCGACTGTTTAACAATAATTTCATGACCTGAAATCAGGACCGTCATAAAATCGTGAAATCCAACAAGAGGTATATTTCCCGCCATGATTACCCCAATTTTTTTAGGTTTAATTTCACTTAAATTATAAGACGAAGTCCATTTTCTTAAGTTTTTGTCATTTAGTATATTAGACCATTTTGAAAAAGCAAACAGGACATTGTTTTTGGTAAACCATCCATTGAATTCTGACGCACGGTTGACCTGCATGTTAAATGGCTCAAAAAACAGTTCATTCAGAACTGCTTTATCGTTTTGTGCGATGCCGTCAGGCTGAAACTGAGATAAAAACTCACCAAGTTTTGTAAAGGCTTCAATTCTTTTTTCGACAGTCATGCGTGATAGGATAATAGTTGCGGAAACATTATATTTGTGCGCAAATTTAGTTAAAAAAACAATGGCAATAATTATAACGGACGAATGTATCAATTGTGGGGCATGTGAACCTGAATGCCCGAATAATGCGATTTACGAAGCTGCTGAAGAATGGCGTTATGCCGATGGCACGGCGTTGAAGGGAGACGTAATTTTAACCAATGGCAAGGAAGTGAATGCCGAAACTGAGCAGGAACCGGTAAGCGATGAAGTGTATTATATCATACCTGATAAATGCACCGAATGTAAAGGCTTTCACGATGAACCCCAATGTGCGGCTGTGTGCCCCGTGGATTGTTGTGTCCCTGATGATGATCATGTTGAAACCGATGAGGAACTTTTGTCGAAAATGAAATTTTTGCATCAGGAACCCTAGAAACTGGATAGTGGCAAACATGAAAAAAATACTTTTTTTACTTTTATTTCTGTCCTTCCAGGGGTTTTCTCAGTTTCACAAGATGGATTCTTTGGGTAATTTCTATGTGATTGAGTATAAACTGGTATGGCAAAAATGGTATGGGCTCCAGGATAAGGCCGAATTAAGCAGGATGCTTAAGGCTAATGACTTTACTTCTGATCTTGACATTTTGAAATTCGGTACGTCTGCCAAGACAAGCAAGTATAGATTATATGCGGATAACCTGCCGGAATATGCCCGGCACGATTATGAGGCCTTTGTTGTGGTTGATTTTATTGGAAGTCGCTTTAGAGTAAGTGTCAAACAAATTGTGTTCCCCGATTTTATAGAAAAAGTTTATTATAATGGTATACGTCAAAGCAACCCCAGGGGTACACTTGAACAGTATATCCTCAGGAAGGACGGCCTGATCAAAAGAAACAATACCAATCTTAACGTGCTCAACAGTTTTGACGCTGTTTTTTCAGGAATTTTTGACCCCATGGCAGGTAAGTCCTTTGAATAGGTTCTTTTACTCACTGTCTGTTTTCTCATCGCCTCGGAGCTGATCACCTCGGAGCTGATCGCCTCGGAGCTGATCGCCTCAACTGCGAGCGCTTCAGAACCTTTCACTTCGCACTTTTTCTTCCATCGGCCTTAAACTGTAGTAAATGAAATCATTAACGGGTGTTTCAATGCCGAGTATATCACCTTGGCGCACAATGTATCCGTTAAAATTATCCAGTTCACTTGGTTTTCCTTCCATCATATCTCTTTGCAATGACATCGTTGTATCATAATTGATTCGGTCAATAATCTCAAAACAACTCTCAATGTCCTTTTCATTGATGTCTATGCCTAAATTACTGCCCACAGATACAATTTCAGACGCCGTTTCGATTAATTTTTTACGTAAGAATTTGTCTTCGCGCATCACGCCGAGCACACTTCTGGTCAAGGCTCCCATCGCGCTGATCGAGGCGATAAACAGGAATTTTAGCCAGATATCCCTTTGAATCGTGTTGGAACTTCGATTTTTGAAACCGGCTTTATCGAATGCCACCTTAATTAATTCAAGTCTTAGACTGGGTTTATTGTTAACTTCTCCAAACACGATCTCCGGTTCATAACCAAAATGATTGATCACTCCCGGACTTTCAATTTTACTAACAATTCTACATAACCCTGCAATGACGCAGGAGGGAGGTAGGATAGATGATAATCGATCGGCATTATCCGCACCATTTTGGAGGGGGAGCACCGTGGCTTTTGATGGCAGTAAAGGATTTATTTCTCTGGCAATAGCATCAATTTGCCAGGATTTAACGCATAACAAAATCAGGTCAGCCTCTTTGACCGCTTCATAATTATCCGTAACACGAGGATAGACGTGAAAATCCCCTAAGATACTATTTACCTGCAGGCCATTTTGTTTGATCTCCTGAAGTGTTTTGCCTCTGGCAATAAAAGTAGTAGGATATCCCGCTAAGGCCAGTTTGCCTCCAAAATAGCCTCCCACGCCACCTGCTCCGATGATTACAATGTTCATAGTTTAGTTTTAGGTCTATAAAAGTAAGAGATTATTATATCATGAAAAAGTGCATCAGTAAAGCCAGTGATACACTTGTATTGTGTTTTCGATAAATTCTATTATTTCATCATGGGAATCATTATAAATGAATAGGTATAATTTTTTCCGTTGAGCAAATACTCAGGGTGGGTTCTGGCACCCCAGCTGTTATCACCTCCAACGCCCATTTGCCTGTAATCAATATTAAGGCTCGTCAGATTCCTGTTTTGTACATCGATAGTGTGCCTGTTCTTTACGATGTCGCCATCCCGATGCCTGCCGTCTGTTCTTTCAAGTGATTCAAAGTCTTCCATAATTTGATGATGAACACTAAAATCAACAGTAGGGATTCCCTTGATCAAAAGGCCATGGCCGTTTACCGGTTTGCTTAGTTTTATCCATCTCACGTCAGTTTTATTGCCGTTTTCCTGTGGCCTAAGGTAGGCCCAGTATTGATCTGATACCGAACCGGAATAGATCCCAATGGGGGCACCGGTTTTCCTGTCCCAATAGCTTTCAAAAGGCCCTCTGCCATACCAGCTGAGCGTTTCCATTTCACCGATCAATTCAATGTTTAAACCAATCCTGGGGGTTTCGGCCCAATTTCCATCAGTCTTGTTTAAATTACAATCAACCAAAACGTTCCCTTCTCCATTGATGGTATATTTTACATGGAAGTCTGCTATTTTCTGTTCAGTTGCATTGAAAAGTTCATAATCCACTTTAACAACAGCGTTTCCTTGGTTCATACCTGATGTCAGCCGGCTAAGTTTTCTGTGTTTGCTTACATAACGCCAGTCTTTGGTCCGTTTATGCATGTCATTTCCAAAATCATTGTCAATCGGAGCCCTCCAAAAATTTGGTGTAAACCCCTTTCCTTTATGAAGTAAATTCTCGTTGTCGATCACCAATTCACTAAGGATACCGTCAGATTTATCGAACACAAGTTTGATGCTACTGCTACTCACGGTGATACTGGTTTCACTTTCACCGAGAATCACCTTTTTATCTGAATTGGCAAAGGTGACAGGTTCTGGTGAGTGTAAAACGAATTGCTCCCAGGCCACTTTATGCCCTCGAGGAACCAAGCCATCAGCATTTCTACTGTAGGCAGCAATAGTCAAAATAAGCTCTTCTGTTTCAGCAAAATCATCAACTTCAGAAATATATATGTCAATATTTTGCCCTGGTTTCAAGTCAATATTCGGAAGTGCTCCTGAAGCCTTTTTGATCCCATTGCCCAGTAATTCCCATTCAAATTTGAATTCGTCCAAATTTGTGAAGTGATAATTGTTTGCGATCTTTACCTGTCCCTTATTACCATGGGTCAAAGTGAAATCAATAAACTGATGTACTTTTTTTACTTCTTCCAATGAAGGCTTTGGAGTTCGGTCGGGGTCAACTAATCCATTCAGGCAGAAATTTCCATCAGAAGGCACATCTGCAGGACCAAAATCACCGCCATAGGCCCAGTATGCTACTCCTTTATCAGAAGTTTTGATCAGACCCTGGTCAACCCAGTCCCAAATAAACCCACCCTGAAGAACCGGATGCTTTTTGATCATATCCCAGTATTCTTTAAAATTCCCCACACTATTACCCATTGCATGTGCATATTCACAAAGTATAAAAGGCCTGTCCTCATGTTTTAAAGCATAGGCTTCCAGTTGATCAATTCTGGCATACATGGGAGCCACAATATCTGTATTCGGTTTTAAACCGGCCTGTTCGAACAACACATACCTGTTTGGGTCACGTTGTCTGATCCAGTGGTAAGCATCATAAAAAACAGGTCCGTTACCGCATTCGTTCCCCATGGACCAGATAATCACAGAAGGGTGATTCTTATCCCTTTCCACCATACTTTTGATCCTGTCCATATGGGCAGCTTTCCATTCGGGCCGATAGGCTATATGTTGAATTGTATCAAAACTTTCCTGGTGTACGGCACCCATACCATGAGATTCAATATTGGCTTCATCTACAATATAGAGACCGTATTGATTGCATAACTCATAAAAGCGCTCGGGTTGGGGATAATGAGAAGTCCTGACCGCGTTGATATTATACATTTTCATGGTCCTGATATCTTTGATCATGGTGGCTTCATCTATATAGTGACCCGTTTTGTCATGATGTTCATGCAGATTGACACCTTTGAAGTACACGTACTGTCCATTGACCAAAAATTGACCTTTTTTGATCTCAATGCTTCTAAATCCTACCTGATTCCCTATACTTTCAAGTACTGTACCCTGATCGTCTTTTAACTGGAGTACCAATTGGTAAAGATTCGGCTGTTCTGCACTCCAGGTCTCAATATCTTTTAGTTGATCAGAAAATATAACGGTGGTTTTATCATCTTTCAACACAACACTTTTTTCAGTGTCAATTATTTTATCCCCGTCAGCAGCTATTAACTCGATGGCAAGGTTTAGTTCCTTCTTGCTGTCTTTTTTAATGTCCACTTTAAGCTCAAATGTTCCGGTGGTATAATTGTTTGCCAACCCTGCTTTGACTTCAAAATCTACAATATGGTCTTTGCTTCGCGATAAAAGGAATACATCCCTGGTGATCCCGGAAAGCCTCCAGAAATCCTGGTCCTCAAGATAACTGGCATCAGACCATTTAAAGACCTCCACGGCCAGTAAGTTCTCACCTTCGTTGATGTACTCATTGATCAAGAATTCGGCAGGGGTTTTGCTGCCTTCGCTATAGCCCGCTTTTTCGCCGTTGATCCAGATATTCATGGCAGAACTTACGGCTCCAAAGTGCAAATACAAGTCGTTGCCCATCATTTCTGAATCTACTGTAAAAGAAGTTCTGTATGAACCCACAGGGTTGTAATGCGATTGAATTTTAGGTGGTGTTTTCTCGTGCGGATATTTTTTATTGGTATAAATGGGATAGCCGAAACCCTGCAGCTCCCAGTTCGATGGCACATCAATACTTTTCCAATTGGAATCATCGTAATCTGTTTTGAAAAAATAAGAAGGGCGGTCGGATGGTTTATCCGCAATATAAAACTTCCATTTCCCATTTAGAGATGTATAAAAAGGGGAGGCCCCTGAATTGTTTACAAGTACTTGTTCCTTTGAGCTATAAGGAACAAATGCGGCTCTCGGCTCTTCTTTATTCCTGGAAAATACTTCGGGGTTTTCCCAGTCTTCAATACCATTTGATTTAATTTTTTGGCCTTCAAGCGGATGTTTGTCAGAACAAGATATTGCTAGGATTACCAGGATAAAAAGCATTGAAATTCTCATAGGTAAACTGATCTTAGGACCTTATGGTTTATAAGTAATGATTATCGAGTGTAAAATTGAGATACAGTTTGGATGTTCATCAAAGATAGGGATGTAAAGACAAATAAAGAAGCGCCGGGAACCAAATTGATTTATAATTTATCATTAACTTTATTGTAACCGAAAAAGTTGTATAACATCAGAACTATGGAACCCAACATATTTCAAATTGATAAACAATTGGTAGAATATATAGAATTTTACCACTATTTGTACGATCTGAACTGTGAAAAAATGAATGTAGGTGAAGAAGTAAAACTGAAAGAGATCATTAAGCTCTGAAAAACTAAAAATTTTAGAAAAATTAATAATGAGTACATCTTCAGTTAACAAGAAAAACGGACTTTTTTTCCATATTCAAAGATTTTGAATTTAGTATAAGTATTGTTTAACCGCGCCTGCAAGTACATGAAGGCCTTTTTTTTTAAATTAATCCTCCGAAAGGTAAGCTTTAAAATTCCCGGTGTATAAGCGAGGATGGTATTCCAGACCCAGTGCGTCTCGTTGAACGTCACCCTTCCATAATAATTCTAAGCCTAGTTGTTCGTTGAGTTTAAATGAATCATATCTCATTGTATATGAGCAGTATTCATAAGAATCATGAGGGATATTTCTAAAAAAATTAAGAAAATCATGTGCTAAATAAAACAGATTGTCGTTGCAATCTGCAGTGATATCATAATTAAAGAATACAGGATTTTCCTGTGTTTTATAATTTGCCAAATCGTCTATAGTAAAGTCAGTATCTGAAATTTCCCTTTTCTTAAATTTTTCGTAAGTCGCCGATTTGAGCGGTAATACTATGGAATGCCCGGAATAATTTCCATAATCATCCATGATCATTAAATTCAATTCAGGTAAAAGTTCAATGGCCCGTGTCAAAGTATTTCTGGAAATGGGTTCCAGGTTATTTTTTTGGAAAAGCAGGTCCTTTCTTAGAATTTCCATATCCTTACGAGGGTCGATAGTGCGAATTTTATTTGAGAATTCTTTCACTCTTTCTTTAAACCAACGAGCATCAGGTAATTCATTATTTAATTCAGTCAGTGAGTATTTTCGTATCCTAAAGTCATAAAAAGTCGGAATAGGGATGTTTGCATTTAAATTTCTGATCAGCTGATAAGGCAGTAAAGTCACTTCGGCAATTTCCCTTTCCTTGTCAGCTTTAATTAGGGTTATATCTTTCTCCCATCGCTGGATTGTCCGAATATCGACGTTGATAAGCACAGCCAGGTCCATTTGAGAAAGATCCCTGTCATTGCGATAATCGGTTAAGAGTTCACCTATTGAAAAATAGTGTTTCATATGATCATATCAATGGATAAAAATAATGAAAATAAAAAGAAGGCTGATACTGGTGATTGTTTTTAGATTGGTTGTAAGCCATAGTCCACTATTATTTTACCTGAATTCACATACACCAATGTAGCTTGCAGATTCAAATGTCGTATCATTTACTGAATCATAATTGATTTTGACACTATAAGCTTTAGGTATACAGCAGCAGATTACTGACAATTGAATTTTATTATGTAAGCTAACATGGGAGCTACAGGATATAGTTATATAAGTTAAACAAGCTTCGATAAAGTTAGACAAGACGATCTCATCTATAGTCAGCGTCAATCTAAAATAAAATCAAACGAGTTAAATTTCGCACTTTTATTAACAGAAAAGTACAGTTTTACCTTTTATAAACAGGCGTTTTTTATTATTGTTTTCTCATCTAAACACTATTAAAGTGCCTGCAGGTATTGGATTATCAAACCCTTAATGCCTTGATAAATAGCGAGTTTATCAATCTGAAAAATTTTGTTCATATTTTTCAAACATTTTTATTGTGTAAATTGAACAGAATAGAAATATTTTTGTAATTTCGAAATGCGTTTCAAAATACTCGGGGGAAAAGTTTTGAAACTAACCTAGCCTGACAGATCTTTCTGTCAGGTTTTTTTGTGTAATTATTCTAAAAAAGAGATAAACAAAGTTAACAACAGTCAACGTGTTTTAAGTTGTGACGGTTTTTTTATTGGCAATGATATTTACATCTTTTTTTTCTGCCGTTATTAGCTTATATAACCTATTTTAAATGCCTGCCTTCTCTGGAAAGTACCAAGTATAAATCAATGAATCTTGTAAAAAGCATCTATGATATTAGTCTTTTTTTAATGTTTATTGTTTTTCATAAATTGTTGCTTTAACTGCGTTTCTATATTTTTTTATATATTTAGACAAGTCTATTATCAATTGTTTGAGAAAGATTTTATTAATTTTAGGTCACTGTGATGATGTTTCATTGTTGACTTTTTGGTCTAATTAAGAGATATACAAACAATTAAAATCCCCTCAAAATGCCCCGTAAACTGTATTCCTTCCTGGTGGGAGTTGACAAATATCCTAAACCCGGAGACCTCTCCGGATGTGTTAATGATGTCAGAAAAATAGAGCATTATTTGACCAATTTAAACAACTCTTTTTATGATGAAATAGTTGATCCTATGGTTTTAACAGATGAAGAGGGTAATCGAAAAAACATCATCAAACAGTTACAAAAACAGGTTAAAAAATTAGGATCACAGGATACCTTGTTATTTTATTTTAGCGGTCATGGTGTAAATGAGATTTCAAATGACTTGTTTTACGATAATTATAATGGCCTTATTCAAACCCTTTATTGCTATCCCCCTGAAAATCCAAAAGAAGATAACAAACTTGCCAATAAGGAGCTTCGTTATATATTCGGCCAATGTGTAAAAGGGGCTCATATTTTGACAGTTTTTGATTGTTGTCACTCAGGCGATATGACAAGATCGATGGAAAAGGACAGAAAAATGAAAGCTGCTTCGATAAGGCCTTTTGACGAAAGAGATTACAAGGACTTTATTTTTAGCAAGCAAACGACAGCGGATGAACTTAGAACAAAGGATTTCAATCAAATATTTCCCGATAACAATATTGTAACGCTTTCGGCTTGTCTGTCAAGTGAACGGGCATGGGAGTACAATGGAGGAGGAACCTTTACCAACAGCCTCATAAAAACACTGGAAAGCAGCAACAGCGCTATCAGTTATGCTGATTTATTGAAGCAAATTGAATTACACGTTAGAAGTACGACTTATGAAAAACAGACGCCGACCATTTCTATTTTAGGAGATCGAAAATACGACCAACTTACCAGCTGGTTACGACTCAATGGAGACAAAATGAAGAAGGGTAAAAGTTTTATTCAATACAATGATAAAACTGGCTGGATGTTCAGTAAAGGAAAGATGCACGGGGTAGCTACCGGGGATACAGTAACCATTCGAACATCAAAATCCCAAACCACTGACCTTAAAATAAAGGATGTAAATTTAATTGATTCAGTCATCGATCAGGGCGACATAGAACATGTCAATATAGACAGGAAAAAAATATATGCAGTGATCAGGGAAACGATTCATAAAAAGAAACCTGTTCTCGGAATTCATCATATTGATGGGCCTGACACTTTTTTTCAACAGATCGAATCAATTTTAAAAAAAGATGACAGTATTGATTATTCAACTGTTTTAGGGCAGTGCGATTATCATGTGAATATATTCAACGGGTTGCTTTACTTTTCCTTTCCTGATGCAACGTATCAGCCCCTGAACCGTCAATTTGATCTTGTGAAAAATAAGGGGCAAACAAATAGTCTTATATCTTATTTTGAGAATAATTTGCCCACAATTTGCAATTGGTTCCATTTTAAAAACCTCGAGATTCAGGATGATTTTCAAGAGATACCGGTCAGCATTGAAGTAAAAACTGATGACACCGAATACCGTGATGTAACCAATGGCTGTTTTGAAATGAAGCCACAGGGTAGGATTAGCGGCAACTGCTTAGGCAGTAAATATGACATAAAAGTTAGCAATGAGTCGAACGACAATATATATGTAACCCTTCTTGCAGCTTATCATTCATTGCATGAAATAAGTGCAGTTGACGGTAAGACCTTTGAGATTTTACCGGGTAAGTCAAAAATATTTAAAAATTATATGCAAATCGATCCTTATCAGGAAATCTATAACTGGGAGGAAGAAAGGGTCTATTTGAAATTTCTTGTCAATAATTATGGAGAGATCACACAGGAGATCGCTTCATTGAGCCAGGATGGTTTTTTGGCTCCTTTGACCCATAGAGGTGAATCAAGAGGGGGAGGTAGTATCGAAGAAATTGAGAATCCGGTAAAGAATGCCATATACAGTGCTGAACTCATACTTTTAAACGATTCAGTGAATAAAATTTCCGGAGAACTTGAATCAAATTTTTCCTGGTACATCAAGAATAAGCAGGTATTCCCTTTTATTGAAAAGCTTTACCCCAAAAAGGCATTAAAATTGGAAAATGATAAAGCGCATGATGTGACGATGGAGTAATGATAAAGCTGATAACAAATTAGAAACCTGTTATTTTATGTGTAAAATAAATTATAATAAAACTTATGGCACGCCTTTGTAAAAATGAATTTACGGATGAATTAAGAATCCTCTTTGATGCGAATCCACTGAGAATCCCTCAAACAGGTATGCAACCTTTAACCATATTGGAAATAGATTCAAGTAAAAAAGCGCGTTATTTTACCCAATTCAAATCACTGATAGATGGAGATTTTGGAGATCCGGTAGAAATAAGAACCGAAGAGCTGGCAGGTTTTTCAATGAAGAAAAGCAAGAAGGTTAAAGTAGGTCTTGGTTTAGATTTACTGCAAAGTTATTTGGGTGCTTTTGGTGTGCCACCGGGTGCGATTGAGGGAGAAATTCAAAAAGATGATAAATTTAGTCTGTCATTTTCTAACGTAAGTCGAAATTATTTTGATCAGGTAGAGTTAGGGAGGTTTCTTGAAGAGAATGAGATCAGGATTAATGAAAAATTTATCTCCTTGAAGAGCCCTGATTCGAAATTGGCGATTATCATAGATGCAATCGTTTCAAAAGATTTTAACATATCCGTTTACGATAAAAGTGACAATGGTGTTAATTTATCGCTTCCGGCCATTGAAGAATCCATTGCCAATGCAAAGATAGAGGTGAGGGTCTCTCAAGAAGCCTCAAATGATATAAGTTTTAAAAAGGATTATCCCTTAACGTTTGCCTTTTCCTGTAAAGAGATCCAAATTGTAGATGGAAAAATTGTGGCAGGGGAGTTGATCCAAAATGCACGTAGTATTGGCCCTGATACAACAAAACAAAATTTACTTGATGACGATATGGATCAAGGAGCCTTGCTTATTGAAATAAGTTCTGATGATATTTAAATTAAAATGCTATAAACTATGTATGTAATCGGTGTATTTGATGATCCTAATAAAGATTTAGAGCACATAAAAATTGAAAAAGATCATTTTCAAAATATAATGGGCAAACTTCAGATGGGAGAAGATTTTAAATATGAAATATTTGAAGGAAATTCATTGGAGTCTCTAATGGATAAAATTGATGAAATGCAGGATATATTAACCTGGTTTCATTTTAGCGGGCATCACGACAAAGGCGGAATTCAACTAAATGACGGGAATTTTTCAAGTTTAGTTGAGCATTTAAAAAATTGTAAAAATCTTAAAGGTGTCTTTATCAATGGTTGTGCCTCCGAAAGCACGCTCGAAAATTTGAAAAACATTGTTCCAATTTGTATAGGAACCAATAAACCTGTCAACGACGGATTAGCTACTAAATTTTCTGAAAAATTCTACCAGAAAATGACCAAAATCGCTAATTGGAATGATTATGTTAAAATTCACAAGGCTTTTGAGCTTACAAAAACTCAAATAAACGATCTTTTAAATACAAAAGAAGGAATTGATGGCATAGATTTCACGGTTAGGGGAGGTGGTAGTTTAAAAGAAATGGAACTGGAAGACAATTTTTATTTTATTTCATCTGAAAGTGAGGAAAACAAGAATCTTTTTGATCAAATTGATCCTGATATAAAGAACTATGTGTTTAACCAGGTATTGACCAAGCAGCTCATAGATGAGATAAAGTTAAAAAGCAGTGTAGCTGCATTTCTTAAAAAAGTAGCCTCAGGTAATGAAGATCAATGGGAGCTCAAGCCTGAAAATCTTAAAAATGCCCAAGGGGTACTTGAAGATAGTTTTGTCTGGGTCATTGGATCTGAATTAAGGAGGTTGTTTGCTATTGGTGCTGATAAACAATCGGACGCCAAAGCTAAAACAGAAGATTATATGACGCATTGTTTTAGCACATACAGGATTTCATTGCAATTGATCAATTACCTCTTTATATCAATTTTATGGGACGAAAAAACAAAAAACCCAAAAATTGACACAGATAAGGCTTTGATAAGAGATTTCTTTTGTGCAAACCGAAATCTTAAACTTGTAGAGCTTCGCAACTTATTTCAACTATTGATCGAAATTTTCCAATCAAATAAACTTGATTTTCCCATCGAAGAGGATCATTTGGGAGATGTAAAAATGTACCTGGATTCAGACAGTAAATTTAACAAAGCCTGCAGCAGTCTTGAAAGCCTGGAAGATTCAGTTAATGGAATATACGAACTCAGTGATTGTCGAAATGCGGAAATGGCATTGGCAGGTTTCTTGACTGGATTCAATTTTTTCGCAAACTATAAATTAGTCACCATTAAAAGGATAGAATATGAAGAGTCCCGTAATTCAGCCGCAAAGTATATTAAAGACATTACGATCTTGGAGAAAAAGGAAACGGAAAACCTTATTCGTGTTCTTAAATATGATAACTCACCGGCTTTGACCTATTCTGTAATCTTCAGGAACAAGAATAAGGCTATCAATTTATTTCCTTTCTTACTTGATTTTAATGCCCTTATCAACGCTGCCGGTTTTCAATTATATTTTTATCAGTCGAGTAATGGCAAAAGTGGAATCAATTACTACTCGCTCAAGAGTGAAGAGGAGAAAACCATATTTTACAAGGCTGCAGCAGCAAAAACGGTTGAACAAATTGAAGACGAGGACAAGAAAAACAGACTTCAGAAAAAAATCCGTTTAGATTTGGTAACGAAGCAGTTTGAGGAAGCCATGAATACATTGCTTGGCACGAACTTTAAGTTTGAACCTCAGGAAGATGAGATGATCGCGGAGGATTTAATTAATATTTAAATATATACTATACATGGGAAAGAAATACCCTTTTAAGTTTTTGGATAGTTATACAAAAGAAGATAAAGATTTTTTCTTCGGTCGAAAAACAGAAATTGATGCCTTATACAAAATGATATTTAAAACCAGGATCCTCGTGGTCTATGGTACATCAGGTACAGGTAAAACAAGTTTGATACAATGTGGTTTGGCGAATAAATTCAATTCGTATGACTGGTTATCGCTCAATATCAGAAGGGGGACGAATATCGTTTCAGCCTTAGACAAATCCCTGTGCAGTGAAAGCGATGGCATGTTTAGCTATGACGATAAGAATAAGGATGGGATTAAAGATCTTTCAGCTAAAATTGAGGCCGTCTATAAGGCTTCTTTCAGGCCCATTTACCTGATATTTGACCAGTTCGAGGAACTCTATGTACTTGGCTCAAAATCAGAACAGAAACAGTTTATCAAAGCCATAAAGGAAATCCTATCCATTAAAAGGCCGGTCAAAATCATCCTGAGTATCAGGGAAGAGTATTTAGGTTACCTGTATGAATTTGAAAAAGAGGTACCCCAACTTTTGAGAAGAAAGCTCCGGGTTGAGCCAATGAATATTGATAAGGTCCGTGAAGTTATGCATGGAATCAACAGCTATAAGGATTCCCTGGTTAGAATTAAAGATGACGAAATTGAGGAAATAACCGAAGAAATTTTTGAGAAATTAAAGGGAAAGGAAAAAACTTTGACTATTCAATTGCCTTATCTTCAGGTATTCCTGGATAAATTGTACATGAACAAAACGGGTGATGAAAAGCATGAGACAGATGCTGAAATATCGATGGATGACCTTAAGAAAATTGGAGATATTGATGATGTATTAAAAGATTTTTTAGAAGAACAGGTAAAACAGATCAGCGGTAAATTCAGCACCAAGAAAAACAAAGTTACTTCTGAAATGGTTTGGTCGATACTTTCCAATTTTTGCACCTTGGAAGGCACCAAGGAACCTATTTCAAAAATTGAATTGATCAACCGTTTACCTAATGTTAATAAAAAACTGATTGATGCTTCGGTTGAAGCATTCACAAAAAGCCGTATCATCAAAAAATCTGATGAAGAAGATTTGTATGAACTGGCCCATGATTCCCTTGCCTTAAGAATTACAGAAAAGAGGAGCGAAGATGATATTTCATTGCTTGAAGTAAAAAGACTGATCAAAAGTAAAGCCTCTTTAAAGGGTGATTTTAAAGAATTCTTTACGGCTAAGCAACTTTTATTTATTGAACCCTATGAAAAGAAACTGGGCTCAGATTTAAGTCCTGATGAAGAGCAGCTACTCAAAGACAGTAAGAAGGAAATCCTAAAGATTAAGAAAAAACTGAAGCAGAAAGAACGAAATAAAAGGCGTTTGATTTTTGGTGTGCTGGGTGTCATTATCATTGGACTATTGATTGGTGGTTACTTTTTGCAACGGGAATTCAAAATGAAAGAAATTTTGAATGATAAATTAGTTTTGAAAGGAATTATTGAGTCAACCGGTTTAAAACTAAAAGATGCAACGAATCTAAAAGCTACAGATCCTACTAAGGCCTTATTGTTGGATGGAACAACAATGTATAATTTTAGTAAAATGGAAAATGAAGACCTTTATCAGGATTTGAAAAACGGGTCTTATGGATGGAGTACAAATATTTTGTTTTTGAACAAGTATATCAAGGGACAGTTTGAAGAAATTGATAGTCTCAGGCAGAATGCTTTAGATTCAATACAAAAACACGGAGAAGGCCTTTTAAAAGAAAATCATGCCTTATACAAGATTCTCGATTTTGAATCGACTCCGTCAGATCGTACAAATAACCATGCAAAGGATTATACCTTATCAGGACCTCAGGCTTTAAATATGATTTTTACAGATGATGAAGAGGATGCTGCGTTTAGAATCTGGAGTGGAGATGAAGCTATTGTCAGGAAAATAAATAATAGAAACGACTCGATTCTTCAGATTGTATTTCCTCTGGACACTTCTGAGGCAATGGTTTTGTACAACAATGGAAGGGCTGAGTATATTGGTAACAACAAAGCTTATAAACCATTGAATATAGATGTGTTAAATTCAAGGTATAATAGCAGGCCATTAAGGATAAACAGTATTGCACCCATTAATTATGAGATCATTGGTTATAAGATGTTAAGTGCCCTGAACAACGATAAAATAGTGCAATGGAATTTAAACGGAACCATAAGGCATAATGATAGTTTAAAAATACAACCTGTCATATATGATAAAGGCAATATTCAATTGGGCGATAGTGTTGTATCCATAGCTATTTCTCCGAGAAGGCATAAAATATTTACAGCTACAGACAATGGTATTGGCATCATTTGGTTCGCAGATACAAGCAGAGTTTTACTTCCGAAAGAATCTAAGCTGGCCTTTAGTTTAGAACAGGATACTATCATGAGTAGTTCGTTTTCAAAAGATGGTACACTCATAGTAACAGGGTCTAAAGATCATTCCATTGCCATTTGGAATGATAAAGGCAAACTTATAAAAAAATTGAAAGGCCACACCAGAACTGTGACTTCGGTCGCGTTTTCAGCAAACAAGAAGTTTGTTTATTCAGGGTCCTTAGACGGAACCTATAGAAAATGGTTGTTGCCGCCTGAAATTTTAAAAGACACCATAGTTTATAAATCTATTAAATGGCATAATTATTCCACATTCCCGGAGATTTATGATATTAAGGCTTATGAAAAAATAAATTATTACAATTTCCCAAAAACGCTTCCTTAGATGAGAATGAGATTCGGTTAGCGTGAAGTACATCAAAATAACAAGTCATTCTATAGCAAGAAAAAACCGGGAATCTAAATTGATTTCCGGTTTTAAACTTTAGTAAAAAAACTCTTTTTTACTTAAACAACTTCTTGTAATACTGCTCAGCCATTCTGCGGCTTGTAAAATCAGGAATCACATCATCCATACCATTGAATACGATTTCCTGCCATTTTTCAGGTGCGTCGTAATACATAGGGATTACTTTGTTCTCGAGCAAATCATACAAATTGTCTGCATCCATTTTATCCTGGTCCCAGTGAGGCAATCTGTAATCTACTTCAGGAAGCACAAAACAATTTTTACCATTTTTTTGGAATTCAGGAATCCAGCCATCGTTGATCGATACGTTTACTGACCCGTTCATGGCAGCTGTCATTCCACTGGTTCCTGAGGCTTCCCTTGTAATTCGCGGCGTATTTAACCAAACGTCAGAACCGTATTTCATTTTTCTCGATAAATTAATCTCATAACCCACCAATACGGCCAGGTTAGATTTTTGCTTTGTATAATTCACCAGGTGGTTAAAAATATCGATAGCGTAAAAGTCATAAGGATAGGGTTTACCCGCCCAAACAATCTGTACCGGATATTTTTCATTGGAGATTAGTCTTTCAAAACGTTGCAGGTCATGCAACAAAAGATCTGCCCTTTTATATCCTGCAAAACGCCTGGCCCAGACAAAAGTCAGGACATTCGGGTCGAATATTTTATTGGTCTGTTTGGCTACCTCATTGAAAAAATCCTGTTTTACTTCCAACTTTCTTTTCTTATAGGCCTTCTCCTGTTTTCTTTCCCAGGTCCTTTTAATGGTTTTATCCTGCCAGAAATTTTGATTCTGGGCATTGGTAATTGGGATAATAGGGCAGGTGCCTTCATAATCCTTCCACATATCCTTAGCAACCTTGGCGTGCAATTTTGATACTGCATTGGCCTTTTTTGCCATTCTCAGTGCAGAAACCGTATAATTGATCATACCTCCATTGACTGCTTCTTTCTGTAATTCCTGTTCAGAAAGGAATCTTCCAAAAAAGCCACACCTGTTCAAATGACGCGCATCTCTTTCTTCATTACCGGCCTTTTCTGGTGTATGTGTTGTAAATACCATCTGGTTCTTCTTTACTCCCTGATCCCTAAGGTAATAAAAAGCAGGCAGTCCGTGCCCTTCATTTAAGTGATAAACTTCCGATCCGCCTAAAGCTTCAACTACTTTCGCCCCTCCGATACCCAAGACGATGCTTTGAGACACACGTGTAACTTCGTTGGCGTCGTATAAATGATTGGTAATCGTTCTCGATAGATGGTCGTTGCCTTCAACATCGGTGCTCAAAAAGTACATCGGAACGGTACCAAAAATCTCAGGTTTTAGCACATAGGCCTTTACCTTTACATGTGGATTGTCATGCAGCTGAACTTCTACTTCAATACCTGAATCTTCAAGAAAATCAAAGTGTTTTTCATTAAAATCGGTCCTAAGGGTCTGATCGTCATTTCTCGCCTGATCATAGTAGCCATATTTCCATAACATCCCAATGCCGATCATGTTTTGCTTTAGCTCAAAACCAGATCTCATATGAGAACCTGCTAAAAAACCAAGGCCTCCTGAATAAATGTTAAACGCCTGATCAATACCAAATTCCATACTGAAATAGGCGACTTTTTTATTATAGGCAGCAGCAGGTTTGTAAGGATGATACCATGTGCTGTATTTACTTTCTGTAAGTGTTTCCATGTTTAAAAAAAATTAAGTGGCAAATGTAATAAATATTGGTGTAATTAAGCAATCCTTAATTGTTGAAATGCTTCAATGTCACAATGCGACAATGCCTGAAATCGAAGATTCAGCGGAGCTAATGCGTGGATGCGTTAGTACTTCAAAAATCTTCAAATTTTCATATCAATATTTCTTCTGTTCCTTTTTTGCTCCTCCCCATACTATTTGTTTAAGTATTCGTGATGTGCTTCGCAGTTGCTCCTCCAAAAAACGAAATCGAGGAAGGAGATTCATGAGTTCCAAAATATATGATAATAGGCAAACGAATAAATCGAGGCACGAGATTCATGAGCTCCTATTTATCAAATAACAAATAAGGCGAACTAACCAAAAAAGGAGGTTGCTTTTACGAGGTGTTTTTTAGGCTTTTCTATCGAACGCCTAAAAACCGTTTAAAAAGTGCTAAATTCCTGCCTCGCCGGCAGGCGGGTTTTCCAAGGCTTCAAAAATTCTTTACGCACTTTTTAACATACACTTGCGTAAAAGCTTCCATCCAATCAACAATTTCGTTGGGGAGTTCACTTCTTAAATCTCAAATCAAAATCCTACTTCGACCTGCCACGCCGATAGGAGTGGTATTCAATGCTACAATGCTACAATGCGTTAATGCATCAATGCATGAATACTTCTTAAATCTTAAATCTGAAATCTCCAATCTTAAATCAATAGCCTACTTCATCCTGCCACGCCGGCTGGAGTGGTATTAGATATTCAAATGCTACAATGCATGAATTAAGTTTTTTAGTTCTATGGTTTTGAATGAAAAATTCGTAAAACATTCTTCTCTGTCCTTTTGGCTTGATCCAAAAGAACGAAAAGATCAAGGCTGATTTTGTTTTTCTGTCCATCTCTCTGATAATTTTTACTCCACCATAGCCCAAGCCGCTTCGCTTTGGGAGCTATTGCTTCGTCCAGGCTAAAATTATCAGGATGCAAGACGAAAAACAAAATAGGCCGCTCAGATCTAATCAATAATTTCGTTAGGAAGGTCAATTTTCAAATCGACATTCGAAATTCAAAATTCCTTGTTCGATATTCTACCTTTTAGGTCGAACGCACTTCCGTTGCTTCGTTCATTATTGCTGACGTGCAGTGCCCCTATCTAATCAACAATTTCGTAGTGGAGTCCACTTCTTAAATCTCAAATCTCCAATCTTAAATCTCAAATTAACATGTAGCTTCTTCCAGGCTAAAATTATCAGGATGCAAAACGAAAAACAAAATAGGCCGCTCAGATCTAATCAATAATTTCGTTAGGAAGGTCAATTTTCAAATCGACATTCGAAATTCAAAATTCCTTGTTCGATATTTTACCTTTTAGGTCGAACTCACTTCCGTTGCTTCGTTCATTATTGCTTACGTGCAGTGCCTCGATACAAATAAACATTATACTTGGTAGAACAATTCGAAATTCAGAATTCCCTGTTCGATATTCAATGCTACAATGCTACAATGCGTGAAATCGAAGATTCAGCGGAGCTAATGCATCAATGCATGAATACTTCTTAAATCTGAAATCTGAAATCTCCAATCCCTGCCTGCCGGCAGGCAGGTCAAATCAAAATTCCTTCTCCCTTCTCCCTTCTCACTTTTTCTGTCTCCCTTATTCTTGAATAACCTGCTTTACGCTGCCACAGGCCAGCATCGCACTTCCAAAATAAGGATTCAGGACATTTTTATCATTGCTCAACCAATAAGCCCCTTTATTATCATCTGCCATGGGGCAAAACTGATTATAAACAACCTGGCCGATACCATACATCTGGACGGCGCTGGTTATGGCAGCCGATAATTCTTTAAAGTGATGTCTTTGTTCTTTAATGCCGCCTGAAGCTGCAATGGCATCGGCAGCCTGACGCATTTCATTTTCTGCTGTCATCCAATGCTGATGCGACCCTGGGTCTGAGAGTAATTTCATATCTACTTTGTCCAGGTTTTGTAACAGAAGCGAACTATGTTGTTTTACACTATTCACATCATCCTCCACCAGGGCTTCTTTGATGCCTATATACTCATTGAAGACCGATTGTAACTGTTTTTTAAAGTCATTTGAAACTTCGACTCTTTTATGAGCAGGGCTTTCACCTGTGCCCGTATTTTGAACATTGACCTGCAGCTGTCCATGTTCCTTATGTTCAGGTACCGCTGCAGACCCTTCTTTATTCATCATCGATTTCTTTCCTTTTAACTGGGCGGCCGCATCGATGGTAAAGGCCCCGTTTGTCACTATTTCATCACCGGCATTCAGGCCCTGGAGCACCTCGTAATAGCTGCCAAAATTCCTGCCCATTTTGATTTCCCTCATTTCAAAGACAGGTTCGCCTGGATTTGTCTTTATGTATACCACAGATCGCTCTCCTGTCCAGAGGACGGCACTTGCAGGGATAGTCAATTGATTTTTGGTATTTGAAGATATACCATCAATATTACCCTCGACAAACATACCGGGTTTGAAAAGGTTTTGTGTATTCGGCAAAACCGCTCTTAGCTTCAGGGTCCTGGAAGTTTGATCGAGTATCGGATCTATAAAAGAAACCTTGGCTTTATATGATTTTCCCGGATAAGCCTGTGTCAGAATGGTTATCTCCTGTCCTTTTTGAAACATTTCTATTTGATTTTCATAAACATCAAAGACGGCCCAGACTGAAGTCAGATCGGCTATCTTAAACAAAGCCTGTCCTTGTTTTACATAGTCACCCTGTTCAACCAGTTTTTCGAGCACCGTTCCGGATACTGTGGCATAAACCTCAATATTTTCCTTGACTTTTTTTGATGATTCAATCTGGTTGATCTGGGCATCACTGAGCTTCCATAACTTTAATTTGTTTCTCACGGCCTCGTATAAACCCGGTTGGCTATCTTTTAACGAGAAAGCCGTAATCAACTCTTGTTGGGCAGCCATCAGGTCGGGTGAATAGATACTGGCCAATAATTGACCTTTTCGAACCTGGGTACCTGTTGCACTGACATTGAGTTTTTCGATCCTTCCCGAAAAATAACTAACCTGAACCGCATTTGTTTCTTCGTTTTCAACAATTGTCCCCGATAATTTTATGCTGTTTGCCGTGTCGTCGGCATCGCCAACGATCGAAGTCTGCACATTGGCAAGTGCCAGGGCATTTTTACTGAGCTTGAATTGGTCTGCCGTAAGTCCTTCGTCACCACTTATGGCCGGAATCAGTTCCATTCCACAGATCGGACAATTGCCGGGTTCGGGCTGCATGATTTGAGGATGCATGGAGCAGGTCCACATTTGTGTTTCAGCAGCTACTTTTTCATGGCTGTGTGTTTCGTCCTCTTTAAAATTTCCGGAGAGAACCACTCCTAATATCAAGCCAATAATCAATATTGCGAAATAAGCTATATATTTTTTCATATTCATTTTTTTAAATCTTTACATTTTTCAATCTTAAGGCATTGGCAATCACAGAAACAGAGCTAAAACTCATGGCAAGTGCCGCAATCATGGGAGACAATAATATACCAAAGAAGGGGTAGAGCACACCGGCAGCAACCGGCACTCCAATGCTATTGTACACCAAGGCAAAGAACAGGTTTTGTTTGATGTTCTTCATGACCTCGTGGCTCAGGTTTTTGGCCTTTACAATCCCCTGAAGGTCCCCTTTGATCAGGGTAATGGAAGCACTTTCTATAGCCACATCCGTTCCTGTACCCATGGCGATGCCTACATCGCTTTTCGCTAATGCAGGTGCATCATTAATACCATCCCCGGCCATGGCCACTATATGTCCCTGGCTTTGTAATTTTTCGATTTCTTTGAGTTTGTCTTCAGGCAGGCAGGCAGCGCGATAAGACGACAATTGCAAGGTATCTGCCACATATTTAGCCGTATGTTTATTATCACCTGTTAACATCATAACTGCTATTCCATGATCCTGAAGTTCTTTAATGGCTTGTGCACTTGTATCTTTAATCGCATCACTGATCACTACATAGCCCTTTGCAACGCCATCTATACTGATGTATGAAACTGTTTTACCCTGGTTTTGAAATTGTGACGCAGCTTTTTGCTGTAGTTCAGACAGGGAGGCGCCTGCTGCTGCCATCATTTTATCATTGCCAATCGCTATATGTTTTCCATTGATCATACCCTGAGCCCCTTTTCCTGTAACGGCCTTAAAATCGTCAACTGGAAACAGCTTTAGTTTCTTTTTCTTAGCAAAACTAACAATAGCTTCTGCCAGGGGATGCTCACTCATTTGGTTTAATGAAGCCATAAGCTGTAAAATATCATCGTCATGGCCATTATCAAAAGCAGCTATATGTTCTACGGATGGTTTCCCCTGGGTAATTGTTCCGGTTTTATCTATAATCAAGGTGTCTATTTTATCCATTTTCTCAAGGGCTTCAGCATTTTTGATCAGGATGCCATTCTGTGCCCCGCGTCCAACACCCACCATGACAGACATCGGAGTCGCCAGCCCAAGTGCGCAGGGACAGGCTATAATGAGTACGGCAATGGCATTGATTAGGGCAAATACATAAACAGGTTCAGGGCCCCATAATGCCCAAACGGCAAAAGTAACTATTGAAATGGCCACGACAAGAGGCACAAAATAAGCCGAAACCTTATCTGCCAAATTTTGAATGGGCGCCCTGCTTCGGCTGGCTTCATTCACCATTTTGATGATCTGTGAGAGGAGGGTATCAGCTCCAATTTTTTCAGCCCTCATTAAAAAAGACTGGTTGCCGTTGATCGTGCCGCTATTGACATAATCCCCTGTGGTTTTAGCAACAGGAATCGGTTCCCCTGTAACCATAGACTCATCGATGGTCGTCGATCCTTCTGTAATTGATCCATCGACCGGAATTTTATCTCCGGGTTTTACACGCAGGATATCCTGTAATTTTATCTGATCAAGACCGACCACTTTTTCCATGCCGTTCTCAACAAGATATGCCGTATTGGGTGCCAGTTTTAAGAGTTCCTTTACAGCGGTGTTGGTCTTGCTATGGGCCCTTGCTTCAAGCACCTGTCCTAATAAAACTAAAGTAAGGATGACGGTAGCCGCTTCAAAATACACATGAACCGTTCCTGTTTCTGTTTTAAACTGTACAGGGAACAGATCAGGGAAAAGCAAAGCGAACACACTAAAGATCCAGGCCACTCCGGCACCTATCCCGATGAGGGTAAACATATTCAGGTTCCAGGTTTTTATCGACCTGTAGGCTCTTTCAAAAAACATCCGGGTGGTATAAAATACAACAGGCAATGACAGCAGCATTTGAATCCAGTTCCAGTATTTCTGATCAAAAAGATTAAAAAGAGGGTTTTCAGGGATCATCTCCGACATCGCAATCAGGAATATAGGTAAGGTAAAGGCAACAGATAACCAGAATTTCCTTAGTAATTTCAGATAGTTTTTTTCCTCTGTACTTATATCGGGCTCAATCGGAATAAGGTCCATACCGCAAATGGGGCAGCTACCGGGCTGATCTTGTATTATTTCAGGATGCATCGGACATGTGTATTTGATGTCGTCTGCAGGATTCAGTTGTATTTCTTCCACAAGATCCATCCCGCAAACCGGACAGTCACCAGCCCGGTCATAGGTTTTTTCACCTTCACAATGCATGGGGCAATAAAAAGTGCCTGTTCCTTTTCCTTTGGGGAGTTTTATTTTGGCAGTCCCGTTTGTTGAAACCATCCCGGGAAGATCAATGCTATACCGACCTCCGTCATGTGCCAAAGCCTCCTTAAAGATATCCAAGGGAATATGGCCTTTCATTTCAATGACAGCCTCCGCTTTTTCAAGATCAACGCTTACCTTTTCCACCCCATCTATTTCAGAAAGGGATTTTTCAACATGGGTGCGGCAACCATTGCAGGTCATTCCCTCAATACTATATATATGTTTCATTTTTTTACTTGCTTAGATAATTAATCATTGTTGTTTGTCTGTAATAGTTTCTAATGGCATTGATCAGCCCCATTTGAAACTTCAATTGCAGTTCCTGAATATCAAGCACATCGTTAAAATCAATGTTGCCTGATTCATAACTTTTGAGGAGTATGCTTTTTGCGTTTTCGGCCTGTTCAAGATTTTTGAGTTGTGTGTCATAACTAAGGCGTGAGGCCATGCGTTCGTTTATTGCTTCATCCATCAGCTGCTGAAGTTTATTGAACTGAGACTGTTTTTGAGCATCTATTTCAAGTTGCTTTAGTTCGTTTTGTTTACTGTTTGACTTGTATTTCTTATTAAAGATAGGGATCGACAAAGAAACCATGGGCATAAATATATCTTTGCCATTATCGGCAAAATCCATATCGGGTCTTTTCTCAACCGGGATATAGTCAATTCCAAATCCGATCATAGGGCTTTTTTCTTTTTGATTCAACAGTTCAGATTGCACTACAGAGGCGTATAGCTTGTCGTATTTCAGCAATTCCGGATGCATCTCAAGGTCAGAGGCCATCACATCAAAGTCATGCTCCGGCATGGGCAGATCATCAATCAAAACAACAGCCACAGAGAGATCCCTGTTCAGAAGGCTGTTTAAAGCAGCTTGCTGAGACAGGTATTTTTGATGCAATACTCCTTTAAGTTCTGTTAAATCATTTTTTCTCATCTGTAAACGAAGCACGCTAACAGCAGATGCCTTTCCGGTTTCTACGGCGTTTAATGCCATCGTTTCATAGACTTTCAGCAAGTCAATATTCTGTTGAATAACAAGATCTTTAGACTGTAAATCGTACATGTTATAATAGGCATTGGAGATAGAGACGATCAATTTTCGCTGTGCAACTGCAATTTCCTCATATTTTGCATCCGACATGGAATTGATATAGTTTTCCCTTGCTGTTATCGACCCAAACCAGGGAATCATCTGTTTTAAAGAAAACTTCATTTTCTGGGCACCGGTCCGGGTTTCAGGTTCACTGATAAAATAGCCATAACTAAATTCCGTATTTGGGATTGTATTGACTTCATTGACCTTTTCATTGGCGATCTCATATTGTATATGGTATTGCTTGATCTCAGGATTGTTTTCTAAACCCAGGCTGATCAGTGTTTCGAGATCCTGCGCCCAAAGGCCATTTTGTATACTAAGTACACAAAGTATCCATAAAATATTTTTCATGATCTGTTATTTTTAGATTGAAACTCAGCCTTTATACTATACAGCACAGGCACGACAAAAAGCGTAATCAGCGCGATAAGCATGCCGCCAAAACCAGGTATGGCCATCGGGATCATGATATCACTTCCTCGACCGGTAGATGTTAAAACCGGCAATAAGGCCAGGATTGTGGTTGCCGTTGTCATCAAACAGGGCCTGATCCGTTTTGAGCCTGCCTCTATGATCGAAGCCCTGATCTCATTTTTATTCGCAGGTTTGTTTTTCTCAAAGGTCTGTTTTAAATAGGTGGCCATGACGACGCCGTCATCCGTTGCGATACCGAACAAGGCAATAAATCCTACCCAAACGGCAACACTGAGGTTAATGCTGTGCATTTGAAAAAGCTCTCGAAGGTTTTGACCCAGGAAGCTAAAATTCAGGAACCATGGCTGGCCGTATAACCAGATCAGGATAAATCCACCGGCGAAGGCAACAGCGATCCCCGAAAACACCATTAGAGATGTGCTTACAGACCTGAATTGAAAATAGAGGATCAAAAATATCAGCAACAGGGCCAGAGGCACGACCACAGAAAGTGTTTTTTCGGCCCTGACCTGATTTTCATAGGTCCCTGTAAATTGATAATTCACACCTTTAGGAACAACTAATGCCCCGCTGTCGATTTTTTCCTTGATCCGCCTCTGGGCATTTTCAATCACGCTGACCTCAGCAAACCCTTCCATCTTGTCAAACAAGACATAACCAATCAGAAAAGTATCCTCACTTTTGATCACCTGGGGCCCTTGTTCATAGCGAATACTGGCGAGTTCGCTCAAAGGTATCGGGTTTCCTTTTTCTACAGGGATGTAGACATGTTCCAGATCGGCAGGGTTTTCTCTTAATTCACGTGGATACCTAACCCTGACCGTATAGCGTTCACGTCCTTCAACCGTTTGTGTCAATGCCATGCCACCCAGGGCTATTTTGAGCACATTCTGTACCTTGTCAATGCTGATGCCGTACCTGGCGATCCTTTCCCGGTTAATGTCAATAAGTAAATAAGGTTTGCCAACAATTCGATCGGCAAAAACAGCTTCTGTTTTAACACCTTCTGCTTCTTTTAAAATACTTTCCAAAGCCATTCCAAATGCCTGAATTTGTTCCAGGTCCTGACCCTTTACTTTGATGCCCATCGGAGCCCTCATTCCGGTTTGAAGCATGACCAGTCGCGTTTGAATCGGTTGTAATTTTGGGGCAGAAGTTACCCCGGGTAACCGGGTCACTTTCACGATTTCGTTCCAGATATCGTCAGGTGATTTGATCTCAGGCCTCCAGTTTCTGTAGAAAGCGCCGTTTTTATCCGGTATCAGCTGTTTATAGCTAATCTCGCGGTTCAAAACAGCAGGGCCCTTAAAATTATTGGGATTGGCTGCAAAGCCACCTGCTTTTAAAGCAAAGGCCCCTTCGCTATTGACCTTAAAGCGTCGTCGCTTCTTTTGCTCATTCAATATAAATTCAGGTTTATACTGTATGATGTTTTCATACATTGACATTGGGGCAGGGTCAAGGGCCGATTCAATTCTTCCGGCTTTGCCGACAACTGTTAATATTTCTGGTATGCCGGCTACAGCCATATCAAGTTGTTGCAATACTTTTTTATTTTCTTCCACCCCTGCATGAGGCATAGACGTAGGCATGAGCAAAAACGATCCTTCATTCAGGGAAGGCATAAATTCTTTTCCGGTATTTTTCATGATGACAAACCCTGCCAAAACAATCAGTAAAGGAAGTGAAAGAAAAATAAGTTTATGGCCGAGTGCCCAGGATAGCAGGCTGGTATAGTAACTTTTGAAAATAGTAAAAACAGCCAACAGACCCAGGCAGATCAAAGAAACAAACAAAAAGTTAGCGAAAAAGTTCTGATCCACACCCAAAGGCCTCCAGTATTCGGTCAGCAATAAAATGATCGCCAAGACGACCATCAGTATCTTGGCTAGATTGGAGTTTTTTTCTGAAATTTTCTCTTGCAACCTGCCTGTTGTGATCAGCGCAAAACCGATTAAAATGGATCCCAGCCAGTAACCTTGTACAAGCGCAAATACGCCAATCAGTCCAAGGATCGCCTGCAACAGGTAATTACCGGTTTTATGGATATTCTTTTTTTTGAACAAAAAAGCGGCGAAAGGCGGTATTAAAAACAAGGCAACAAGCAATGAAGCCACAAGGGCAAAGGTTTTTGTAAAAGCCAGCGGCCTGAACAGTTTTCCTTCGGCCCCAATCATCGTAAAGACCGGTATAAAACTGATGATTGTCGTGAGGACTGCCGTTAAAATAGCCCCTGAAACTTCTTTTGTCGCTTCATATATTACTGTGTTAATGGGTTTATCGGAGTGGTTCTGTTCCAAATGCCTGATCATATTTTCCGACAGGATGACACCGACGTCAACCATGGTTCCGATGGCGATGGCAATTCCCGACAAGGCGACAATATTTGCGTCCACCCCAAATAGTTTCATCGCAATAAAAACCATTAAAACAGCTATGGGCAACAAACCGGAGATCAGTATCGATGCCCTCAGGTTAAATACCATGATAACGATCACCAGGATAGTGATTAGAATTTCCAGGCTCAGTGCCTCATTAAGCGTTCCCAGTGTTTCGTATATCAATTCAGTACGATCGTAAAAAGGAACAATCGTTACCTGTGAAGTCCTGCCATCCTGAAGTACCTTTGAAGGTAAACCGGGACTGAGTTCGGCAATTTTATCCTTTACATGATTGATCACGTCAAGAGGATTCGCCCCGTAACCGGCCACTACGACCCCACCAACGACTTCAGCGCCTTCCTTATCAAGGATCCCCCTTCTTGCTGCCGGGCCCAGGGCAACCCTGGCAATATCTTTGATACGCAGGGCGGTATAATTTTTGGAACTCACTACAGCATTTTCAATATCTGTCACTGATTTGATATAGCCCAGCCCCCTGACAAGGTATTCCACATTGTTGATCTCAAGCGTTTGGGCACCGATATCTTTATTGCTTTCTTTTACGGCACTGACCACATCTGCCAGGCTAATATTGTATTGACGCATTAATTCAGGGTTTACATCTACCTGATACTCCTGTATATAACCTCCAATTGAGGCTACTTCAGACACCCCGCCTGCAGATGAAAGTGCATTTTTAACATAGTAATCCTGAATACTTCTGAGTTCATGAAGATCCCAGCCCCCTGTTGTATTTCCTTCTTTGTCCCTGCCTTCGAGGGTATACCAGAATATCTGCCCAAGCCCTGTGGCATCGGGGCCCAATGAAGGACTTACTTCCTCGGGAAGCAATCCGGCTGGCAAGGAATTCAGCTTTTCAAGAATGCGGCTTCGACTCCAGTAAAATTCAATATCTTCTTCAAAAATAATGTAGATACTTGAAAACCCGAACATGGAATTGCTGCGTATCGTTTTTACGCCGGGTATCCCTAGCAAAGAAGTGGTAAGGGGATAGGTGATCTGGTCATCGATATCCTGGGGCGACCTGCCTTCCCATTTGGTAAAAACGATTTGCTGGTTTTCCCCAATATCAGGGATAGCATCCACTGCAACCGGATGGCTCGGCAAAAAACCGGTATCCCATTGAAAGGGAGCATGTACAATACCCCAACCTGTAAATAGCAGGAGGAGTAACAAAGCAACAAGTTTGTTTTCGATTAAAAATTTAATGCTTTTGTTTAGCATAAGTTATGGTATTTAAACAATGAGACAAGGATGTGTAAAACATCGGATACATCAAATGACCCTACCAAATCAATTCAGCAAGATCAAACAGTCTGATTGTTTAAAAATCAAATGAGGTATACCTCATCAAGCTTGTATATGGCTTTAACAAGAGGTGGGGGGTGATAGTCCTTGTCCGCTGAAGGCCTTTCTTCACAGGTTTCGAACTGATCAATATACGTAATGACCAAAGTGGCTAAAAAAACCTGCTGATCAAGATGAAGCTCATTGACCAACTTTAATTCATCCTGGCCTTCAAGGGTAAGCTGTTTGTCGGTACAGCAATTTGTTTTGACTACTTCACAGTCTGAAGATGACTGATTTTGAGACGCTTCCATCCCACAGCTTTCAGCTTCGGTAAAATAACTGCTATCGACTAAAGTTTCTCCACAATAGTGCATATGCATGGTAAAGGACATGGTGGAAATTAAAACCACCAAGGCCATACTTATCGCAGTTACTTTATGGATCACTTGTTTCATACGTCAAACAAAATTACAATAAATTTAGATACATGCAATGATTTAAATTAAAATCAAGGTCCATGCATTATATGTATAACGTATTTTAAATAAAGATATTGAGCATCCAAAAACCAGGCAGGGAATCATGAAAACCCACTATAAGGGAACCTTTTCAAAATCCTGGATCCTGATTTGTGAGAGCTTGGCTTTGGGGCAGGGAACCGGCATTCAAAATAGTATTGATTTTTTTCCGGGATTAAGACAAGTTTTGTTATTTTTATTATAAAGATTAAATTTCAAAGAAAAAGATGACACAGGTAGTAGCCGCTATAATAAAAAAGGAAAATAAATTCCTCCTTGCCCGAAGGGCCAAACACAAGGTTCATGGAGGGAAATGGGAATTCCCCGGGGGTAAAATAGACCTGTATGAAACTCCTGAGCAGGCAGTAGAACGGGAATTATATGAAGAGTTCAAGGTCAAAACCGAAACCCTGAAGCATTTGGTTACCATTACTCATGATTATAAAGATTTTAAAATTGAGCTTATGGCTTTTGAATCAGTGGTCACTGAGGGTGATTTTGAACTCAATGATCACGATCAAATTGCCTGGCTGAGCTTAGAGGAAATAAGTGATTATGAACTCGCCGAAGCCGACCGGGAGCTTGTGGATAAATTACGGACAATTTTATAAAGATCAATACGATTCTATACCCTATATTTGCAAAAAATTTCAAGCGCCTTATAACATTAAAGACTTCCAATTATAAGCTCCACTTAATTATATTTTATGCAAACAAAATTGATCTGTTCTGATATCGACGGAACCTTATTGAATAAAGACAGGGAATTATCCGAAAAGAGCATTGAAGTGATCAAGGACCTTTCTCCGATACCTTTTATTTTAATCTCGTCCAGAATGCCTCAGGCCATGCAGCATTTGCAGCAGGAGTTAGACATTACACATCTTCCGTTGATCTGTTATAACGGAGGTTTGATCATAGATGGAGACGATGTCCTGCACAGTACTGAGATCAATATGGATGTCATTAGGGCCCTGGTTGATTTCTGTTCAGGGACTCAAATCCACAGCAGTTTGTATCACGGAAGAGAATGGTACGTTCCCGGAATGGATTTCTGGGCCAATCGCGAAAGCTTTAATACCAAGGTCATACCGGTTACCCAGGCCATAGAAATGACACTTGATCAATGGAAGAAAGAAGGTAAAGGGGCGCATAAGATCATGTGTATGGGAGATCCCGCAGAACTGGATAGGCTTGTTGCTTTTATCGAAAATAATTATAAGGAACAGATTGTAGGTTACAGATCGAAACCTACCTATCTGGAAATCTCTCCCAAAAGCATAACCAAAAAAACATCTTTAGAAACCTTGCTGGATCTTCATTATCCTGACCTGGGACTTCACAACGTGATGGCCTTTGGCGATAACTACAATGATGTTGACATGTTAAGCGCGGTAGGAGTAGGGGTTGCGGTTGAAAATGCCATTACCGAAGCCAAAGATGTGGCCGACCATAAAACAGCGAGAAATATTGACGACGGGGTGGCCTTGTTTTTGGAAGGAGCGCTTAGTTCCTAGTTTTATTTTGTGATGAAAAAGGGCAAAGAAAGGTCAATTCCCTGTCCCAGGAGTTTTGTGTTGACTTTGTGCCATCCCTAAAAAAATGGTTTAAAGGGCAATCGAGATCTCTTGTTGTAAATTTCAACAATTAGCGCCTGCAAAATTGAAAAAGAAGGTTTTTCAATGCTATCTTTGTATGTATTCTAAACGCATGCATCATGTCTTCACAACTAGTCATTACCAGCCCGGATAAAGAATCAACCGTAGTGGTTGACCAGGGAGAGCTCATCAGTTACAGTAAAGACGGGGAAGAATTGATCCATCAAAAAGGAGACAGGGGATGGCGCAATGCCGATACCGAGATGTTTCCCATTATCGGACCCACAGAAGCTAATGATTTTATCGTGAATACCCCCAGAGGCGGTGCGATACAGGATCAACACGGTTTGTTGAGGGAATTGAGCTACAGGGTATCAAATCAAACTGTTGACTCATTGGACTTTGAGAAAAAATACGTCAAAAACACAACTGTTAAGAACTCAAAGTATCCTGAAAAATCTCCAAAAGAAAGCTTATCCTGGCCCTATAGTTTTGAGTTTAGAAAGAAATTCAGATTGTCAGACGATGCCTTAACGATCCTGTTTGAAATTAAAGGGGAACCAGGCATGCCTTTTATGCTGGGTTACCACCCTGCTTTTAAGCTTTCGGGGCAGCATACAGAAATATTTGAATCGGGATCCAAACAAATAAGCCTTCAGGATATTTTGGACGTAGGTTCGATTGCTTTTCCTGCATTAAATACCGACGAATTATCCCTGATCAAAAAAGAAGGTTATCACATCAAAATAACCACAAAGGGATTCAACAACTTTATGCTGTGGACAGAAGTTCCGAACATGGTCTGCATTGAACCTATTACAGCCTATCCGTATACAGGGGAAAAAGCACTGGGAGAAAACCTGTTCAGGAAATGTTCGGATATGGATGTTTTTGAAGTGTTGATAAAACCTTACCGATAATCATTGATTGCTATTTTTATTACGCTTACATTTTTCCTAAATTGCTACAATCCAAAACCATCAATAATTAAGTTACCATGAAAACCTTTAAATGCCTTATTGCCCTTTTACTTCTTGTTACGAACACCTCCTTTGCACAAACAAAAGCAAGTGTAAATCTTGACAGCCTCGATGCTTATTACGATAAAATGGTTAAAGACTGGGACCTGCCTTCTGCATCCATTGGAATCGTAAAAGACGGTGAGTTGGTTTTTATTGGAAATTACGGCGTAAAAGAAGTAGGCAAAGAGGATGGTCCGGATCAATTTACGCTCTATGCGATTGCCTCTAATTCCAAAGCCTTTACCTCAGCCGTTATCGGGATGCTGGTCCAGGAGGGAAAACTTGATTGGGATGACAAAGTGCAGAAATACCTGCCTTATTTTGCCGTTTATGACGATTGGGTAAGTGAGCATACCACTATTAGAGACCTGCTGAGCCACAGGATAGGGCTGGGAACATTTAGCGGTGACAATATCTGGTATAAATCAGACCAGACTGCCGAAGCGATGATCAAAAATATTAAATACGTGCCTCAAGCCTATGAGTTCAGAGCCGGATACGGTTATTCGAACCTGATGTATATTACAGCAGGAGAACTGATCAGGACCGTAACAGGGAAAACCTGGGGTGAAAATGTTGAGGAAAGAATTTTAAAACCCCTGGGGATGAACCGCAGTATTTATTCACTCAGTGATTTAGAAAGAAAGGGCAACTACGCTATGCCTCATATGCGTAAGGAAGACAAGAATATAGCGATTGACTGGACCGATTGGGAAGAAGTCGCTGCAACCGGTGGGCTTATCTCAAGCGTAGCCGATATTTCCAAATGGATGATTTTTAACATGAACAATGGTATTCACGGCGCAGATACCCTTCTTACGGCAGCAACAAGAAATACAGTGTGGACCCCTCATAACAACTTTGTTGTTGATCATACAAAACCCAATCCCTATGGAAGTCATTTTAGAGGATACGGACTTGGATGGAGCCTTGGGGATTACCACGGAAAAATGCGTGTAAGCCATACCGGAGGCTATGACGGCATGATTACTGCCGTAACCATGATCCCTGAAGAAAACCTTGGGATTGTTGTGCTTACCAACGGAACCAACAGCCCTATAATGGCTGCTACTTATTACGGTTTGGATCAGTATTTAGGTGAAGAAACCAAAGATTGGTCTTCTTATTATTTAGATCGGGCAAATACGTACAAGGCTAATGATACCCGGATTTCAGACAGGATAGCGCAAAGGGAGTTGCACACCAAACCGTCACTTTCTGAGATGGAGATCTCAGGGGATTACCACTCTGACCTTGTAGGTCAGATCAGCATCCTTAAGATAGATAACAAACTCAAACTCGTATTTGAGCACCACCCTCTGTTATCAGCTACTTTAACCCATTGGAACTACGATACCTACCTGATCAATTGGGATGAAGATCATGCCTGGTTTAGCTTTGGGACTATCAGGTTCAACAGTAATGAAAAAAAAGAGGTGCTTGGTTTTGACTTTGATGTTCCTAATGATGACTTCTTTTTCGAAGAGCTCAAACCCAGGAAGATTGAATAAATAACATTCTGTATGCTATCTTAAAACACAGGAATTCATTGGCGGATCATCAAATATGCTGAAAGGTTTTTAGTTGGTGCAGCACCCGCAAAGAACTTCGAACTGCTCCTTCCATATATCCCGGAAAATGCCTGGATGTTTCACTGCCCGAAATAAAGAGCCTGTTTGTTAAATAAGGCTGTCGAAACGCTTCATGTCCGTTATTTTGGTGGGGGAATATATGCTCCTTATACGGGGCATAGGTGAATACTTCATTTTGCCAGGCCATTTCCTGATAATTCATATAAGCCCTCACCTTTGATCCGTAGTACTTTTCAAGTTGATTCAATACCATCTCCAGCCTTTCCTCTTTTGAAAGGGAGAAGCAGGCCCCATTCAAAAACCCTTTTAATGCAAACCTTGAATTTTCGAAATTGGAGTGGTCGTACATTTCAGGAATAGGACCCGGGTTGCTAAAAATCGTCCCGCTTAACCCGTCTTCTTTCCAGAAGGGTTGTGCATAGGAAAGCCCGATTTTGATCGACTCTCCCATCCAGGTGTGTGTACGGGATGAAATATCTGTAAAATGTTGAGGGAGTGCAGGTTGCATATCAATACTTGAAGTAAATAAAAAAGGAGGAAGGGTTGATATCACAGCCTTTGCTTTAAAATTTTCCTGCCGGGTTAACACCCGCAGTGCATCAGGTTCCTCAATGATTTTGCTTACCCTGTGATCAAGTTTAATTTGATTTGAATCAAGGGAGTCCTGAAGGGCCCTGATCAACGATGAGCTGCCTCCTTTGATTCTGAAACTGGGTTCCTGATTATGCGGTAATGCAACTACCTGATGCGGGTTGCTGGCGTTGGGTTCAAAGAAAGCAGTTTTTCCAAGCTCCTGTTCAAAGGTCTCCAGATTCAATTGCTTGAGCAATTGCCTGAGTTCAGTATGCTGTAAACTCAGCCAGGTTGCACCCAGTTCCAAAGGAGTCTCATTCTTGTATGTTGTAAGTATTCTTCCCCCTATACGCGGTCTGCCCTCCAGTACAATCGTCGAAACCTTATGCTCCCTTAAATAATGCGCCAGGGATAAACCGCTAAGGCCGGCCCCAATAATCAAAATGTCTGCTTCTGTATGTTTCATGTTTCTTATACTGGACGATAAAGATACGATCAATAAAATTCTTGTGCTGTACACACAAAAGTATAAAACCCCTAAACATGCGATAACAATAAATCACTAACTCACTCGTTTTTAAAGCATCATTTAAACGAATGGTTCGAACCTTTGTCTTTTCCCCTCGAAGCTTAGTGGTAGAACCATGAGTTTAAATTTTTTCTTTTCTTTCTATTCATTATTGAAGTAATGAAGCAATCACTCTGCTGATTTTCGAATTGTTATACAATCGTTATAAATGTTGACTATAAAATTTTACATTAGTTCCATTATTGAATAGTATATTTCTTTGTCCTTTTGTCTTGATACAAAAGAACCAAAAGATCAAGGCTGATTTTGTTTTTCTGTGCATCTCTCTAATAATTTTTACGCCCCCATAGCCCAAGCCGTTTCACTTCGAGGACTATTGCTTTTCCCTTGCTAAAATTATTAGGATGCAAGACGAAAAACAAAATAGGCCGGCCGGTCAAATGTCACATTAATTTTCCAACATAATATCCCTTAGATCGAAGCTTTTAAGCAAGTATATGTTAAAAAGCTCGTAAAGAATTTTTGAAGCCATTGTAGCACTGAAGCATTGTAGCATTGAAGCATTGTAGCATTTGAATATCGAATATCGAATTTCGAACAAGGAACTCTGAATATCGAATTGTTCTGCCAATTATAATGTTTCTGAAGATTGAGTCACTGCACATAAGCAATAATGAACGAAGCAACATGTTAATTTGAGATTTAAGATTGGAGATTTCAGATTTCAGATTTAAGAAGTATTCATGCATTGATGCATTAGCTCCGCTGAATCTTCGATTTCACGCATTGTAGCATTGAAGCATTGTAGCATTTGAATATCGAATATCGAATTTCGAACAAGGAACTCTGAATTTCGAATTGTTCTGCCAATTATAATGTTTCTTAAGATTGAGTCACTGCACGTAAGCAATAATGAACGAAGCAACATGTTAATTTGAGATTTAAGATTGGAGATTTCAGATTTGAGATTTGAGAAGTATTTATGCATTGATGCATTAGCTCCGCTGAATCTTCGATTTCAAGCATTATAGCATTGTAGCATTGTAGCATTGTAGCATTACCACATTCCCACAACCACTGCATTTAATGCCTGCTAAACTTATCAAATACGCTTATAACCGGTAAGGCATTGCCATCGTTTCGGAAAAAAGTCCTGGATGAGAACCCCTTGTTGGGAGCAGCAGCTTCCCACCAGAATATGCCTTTTCCTCTGTTGTTGGGTATATTCAAAATAATTCGATTTACTTCCTCCAAGAATTCTTTTTGACCCTCGGGGCTTTCAGGAAAGGGTGCATTTTTGCCAATGTATTCCTGAGGACTGTAGTTATAGGCTACTTCGACCAGGATAACATCTTTTTTATATGTTTCGGCGGTAAAGTTCAAACACTCTCGCAGATCCAGCAAACTGCCGTGCCACCATGGATAATAGGATTGTCCGATAAGGTCAAACTGTATATGATAGGAATCAATTTTGTCATAGAAGTACTTTGTGTAATCCAGATCCCCGCCTTTATCAATATGAATCATTATTTCAGGGCAGGGGTTGTTGCCGCAACTTGCATAAACACCATTGATGCCGGCTTGAACCAAAGCAGCAAAATTATCCCAATTCTCAGGTAATTTTCCATTTGGCCACAACATGCCATTGCTGATCTCATTGCCAACCTGTACCATATCCGGAAAAACTCCTGCATCCCGAAATGCCATCATTGTGGTCCTTGTGTATTCATATACGGCTTCTTCCAATTCCGGCTGGGATTTCCCCTCCCAGTCTTTTGGAATAGACTGCTGTGCAGGATCTGCCCATGTATCCGAATAATGATAATCGAGCAAAAATTTAAAACCCTGCTTTTTTGCTTCCTTCGCCATTTCCAGGGTGTATTCAAGGCTATTTGGCAAGGTTGTCGGGCTGTGAAACAATCGTAAACGCACCCAGGTATAGCCATGCTCCTTAAACAGCTCCAAACCAGGTTTGCTTTGCCCGTTTTCTTTGAATAAAAAGCCATTGTCTTCAGCTTCTTTCAAAAAAGATAAATCGGCCCCTACCATATAATTTTGTGCATGTACAGGCAAGGTCATTAAGAAAATAAAACAAATTTTGATGATCGTGCCCCTTAAAACGAACTGCTTTTGTGAATTTCTCATGATTCTTTTTTTTAGAAATTTTTGTTTTGAATTGATCGGCAATAAAGGATCTAACCCGTGTTACAGAATAAATGTACAAATTACTTTTATTAATGCTGTCAAATCAAAAAATAAAATCGTTCACTATGATCACAAGACAAGCTTTATTTAATGATACAAAATTCAAAAAGGATATAATCCTTATATTTACATTGATCCTGTAAGGTCACAACAGATATCCACATGAAAAGTATTACAATAGACGATTATAAAGTCAAATCCCAAATTGAATTAATCAACAGGCCCACCTTGCTGCATCTTGAAACTGACGAAAAATCAGTTGAAAAAGAGCTGAGACACGTGAGAAAAAAATTGGGCAAGCTTCAGGATACTCTTTATGCCCATGGAAAATACGCAGTGCTTATTTGCATCCAGGGTATGGATACTGCCGGTAAAGACAGTTTGATCAGGGAAGTGTTCAAAGATTTCAATACCCGGGGGATAGTGGTGCATAGTTTTAAAGTACCCACCCCGCTCGAGTTGGCACATGACTATTTATGGCGTCATTATATAGCCCTTCCTGCCAAAGGAAAATTCGGGATCTTTAACCGTACCCATTATGAAAATGTTTTGGTTACCAGGGTACACCCGGGTTACATCATGAGCGAAAATATTCCGGGAATTGAATCGGTTGAAGATATCAAAGAAAATTTCTGGCAAGAGCGCTTCGATCAAATTAATAATTTTGAAGATCATATCGCCAAAAATGGTACCATCATTTTTAAATTCTTTTTGCATTTGTCTAAAGGGGAACAAAAGAACCGCCTGTTAAGAAGGCTGATCAAGGAAAAGAAGTACTGGAAGTTTTCTCCGGGTGACCTTAAAGAGAGAAAGCTATGGGATCAGTACCAACATTGCTATCAGGAAGCCATTAACCATACTTCAAAACCCCATGCACCCTGGTATACCATCCCTGCAGACGATAAAGCCAGCGCGCGTTATCTTGTGGCCCGAATTCTATTTGACACCCTGAAAACGTATAAGGAGATCAGGGAACCGGATTTGGATCCTGAGATCAAGGCCAATTTGGAGGAATACATAAAACAGTTAAACAAAGATTAAACAGAAGGCTCCATAATGGCTTAGCTTACCAAATTGATCCCAATAATCAGCAACAGGATAAACAATGCTTTTTTGGCCCTTACGCCTAAAAGAGTGTAGGACGTTTTAAATTTTTGATCATTGTTTGAAAAGGATGTAATACCGGAATTTATTATTGTTCAGTTACGATCCAGGTCTGTTCCCAGCGGGCCATCATATAATTAACCTTAAAAGTATATACGCCGGGCTCGGTCGGGGTAAAACTGTAATCGGCTGTTTCTCCAACAAATAACCTTGGCGATACATCAAGCTCGATTTGCTGGGGCAGGGGAAATTCTGCTCCGTCTTTGGCCATGGCTTTGATAGGAACGATCTCGTCATCTTTGGTCATTCTTACCCAACCATTCCCGGCCGGTGCGATATTGATGAGCCGCAGCCTGTGCGTTTCACCAATTTTTGCCAGCTGATCGGGAACTTCCTCCCATCCGTTAAGATCCAGGTCTTCCGGCTTTCCGGGAAAGCTGGTTTTCCATCCCATCATATAAAAATGATCTAATTCAGGGTGGTATACTTCGTTCTCGCCAATAACGATCATCGGGCCATACAGACCCTTTGTGAGCTGTTTGATATCATCCAGGTGACTGTGATAGACAAAGGTTCCGGGGCGCATCGCAGACAGTTTGTAGGAAAATGAATCACCGGGCTCAATTTCCGGGGAAGTGCGTCCGTCAGAAGAACTCCAGTTGGGTACCCCGTCTGACCAACTGTCTATTTCAAGCCCGTGCCAATGCACTGAAGTGGGTTCATCCGTTGTGTTCTTGACTGTTATATTCGTAGTTTGATATTGATTTAGCACCAGAAGGTCGCCGGGTGTAAAGGCTTTATCTGTATTTTGATCAGAAAATTTATAGGTACTGAACTGGTCAGTCGATTTGGTTGCATATAAATTTAGGTTTTTTGGAGCCCCTTTTGAAAAAAGGTCAGAAGCACCATCTTTTACTTTGATTCCAATAACAAGACCTGCCATGTGCTGATGAGTTCCTTCAGGATCAAGCTTTTCAGCATCAGGCAAACGGATGTCAGAAGACACATGAAAAGACAAATGACAATGAAACAACCAATTCCCGGGCCGCATTACTTCCCAGCGCATTTGCATGGTGGTTTTTCCTCTCATGGTTTCGGTGACCACTTTGGGTATTTGTTCTTTATCCAAAATACTTGTGCTTTGAACATTTCCCCGTTCCAGGACATCAAAATAAAAACCATGTAAATGCATAGGGTGGTTCCTGTTCGAAGCATTGATTACCTTCCATTGCAGTATGTCACCCACCTCGGGTTCTATCCTTTCGGTAAAGGGCCAGGAAAGACCATTAATAGTTAATGATTCCACCCATAAATCCTTACCGTCTTTTTGTTTATGCTTATTACTGAAAGCATTGATCACAAAGATCCTGTCTGATGGAGAACCTTCTTCCGGATCTACAACAAATGCACCGGCAAGTTGTTCTGATTCTTCGCCAAAAAACTCCTTTTTGTTTCCCTTTCCCAATTGAATCCAGTACATATAAGTACCCGGTTCTCCGGCTTCAAAGCTTACTTTTCCGGTTTCTCCGGGAAGAATAAACAAACTGTCTTTGACAGTATAGGGTCTTTTTTGAAAACCATAAAGGGTGATGGTAGAATCTTTAAGCGTGTTGTGAATCGTGGCATTTATAATACTACCCTTTTTTATCCTCACAAGAGGAGAAGGTATTGTAGCCGGTTTTCCAACTTCTCCAATGGCTACCAGTTTAACGCCCGGCCTGTCTGGTGTTTCCATTCTGAAATCTCCCCATTTCACTTCAAGGTCGAGTTGCAGGTTATTGTTACTCAATTCCCCGGCAGGAACACGATTATCATTTGGGAGAATACGATCCAGGCCTGTAGGTTTACCGGCTTCAAGGTAACGCGGATGATCTATGGTATTGAGCGTGTCTTTGAAAGAGGTGAAAGGAAAAATACTTGCAAGTGACGCTTTTGGGGTTCCGCAATTCACATTTCTACTTCTTATAAAATCCAGATTATATGCTTGTTGACGGTTTTCCTCTTGACAGCTTATCATAAGAAGTAATAAGAGGAGTTTTACACTATTTTTTATATATGACATCACGGTGCTGATTTTTTAATAAATATATTTAAACCTGTTCTCATGGAAAAAGGAATTAGGACGAACGTCCTTTTAAACTGTCCGAATAGCAGGAATTTTTACCCGGACCTGAAAATCATATGATGAGTCCATGAATTGTATGCCAGGTGTCTATATATCATTTCTCTACCAATTTTTAATTTAATCCTTATCTTTAGGCTGAGCTGTATCAAAACAATAGCTCATAAAAAAACAACCCTTTTAGCAGTTTTTATAATACTCATTGCAGGTTGTAACAAGATCAAAACAGAACTGCCATCTGAGCCTGAAGTACAGCAAAAGGAGGAAATGGCACCACCAGCGGCAAAAGAGGAGCCTGGAATGGAAGTCCCGGATGTACCTCTGGGTTTTTTAGTCACCTTTAACTGAAAATATGCAGCTCAGGAGAAACTCTTTGAAAATAAAGTACTGGCCGATCGTTTGCAACAGCTCGACAGGTTTAATTATATAGCACTGCTTTTAAACTATAACACAGAGACGCCTGTTCAGATCGCCGACAATATTGTTCATATGAGCGGTTGCAAACAGCATGATTGCCCTAGCAATGCCTATGACTTTTTTATCGACCTGGATCATGACAATATCAATGTGTACCATTTTAGAAGCAATATGCTAAGAATTTACCAGGAAAAGGGCTGGATCGATCTTCCTGAGGAATTCGCAAGTGAAATGGAAACCAAAAAATTAAATGCAGGGATAGGCGATCCTGAAAGTACCGAATCGAAATATAAATTGCAGGCTGTGCTATTCGATTTTATATTAATTTATTGAATTCATACTAAATCCTGATATTTAGAGTTTTATATACGGGCACGCAATTTTCCGTGTTGTATCTGTTATGAACATACTACTGTTTACCGATGTTGGGAGTACGATTTTAGTGATCATTACGCTGATCCTGTGGTTCGCTATCCTGACAGAAAAATTTATTCATCCTGCCTATAAGAATTTCTTCAGAGGCAGCCGATTATGGCCAAACGAAGAGGAGGAACGACGCCGGCTCAAAAAGTGCATTCAAGGCGTAGGGCTCTATTATTTTACCGCTGTTATCGTTTTGCTATTCTCTCCGGCACTGGCGCTGCTTATGGGTTTCGGAGGTATCTTTTATACCATTGTGATATATTACTGGCTCGTTGTTTCAAAACGTCAAAAGGGTAATTAAAATAGCTTTGATCATTTTTTTAACACGCCAAAAGATATGCTAGAAGGCCTTTCGGCATCGTGGTAGATTCGATGCGTCGATTTTATAAAACCTTTTTCTTCCGCTGTATAAATGTTTACAAATGTTTGTGGGTTAATAACGGACCATGGCCACCTTTAAGTATCCTAAAATGTGTACCTTAGAGGAACAATGCCAATAGAGCCAATGGATAATCACAAAAACAAATCATTTGTAAAATGGCTGGAAATTCTGCAACAGGAAAGCTGGCAGCTGGAATTGCTGATTTCCGGTTTCGCAATATTCCTGTTGGCCAGTGCTTTTGATGACCTTGGCAGTTTCGAATATCAAATTTATCTGCTGACCACGGGGAACGATTATTTCCAAACACTTATCCTTCCGTTTCAGATTATTCTCGGCGCCTGGTACGTTTTGATGATCAATTTGGTCTTACATGTTTTATTAAGGGGTTTGTGGATCAGTACCATAGGCATACGCTATGTTTCGAATGAAATTGATTTTAAGAAACTAAATTTCAGCCCTAAGTTTGACCATTTTCTCAAAAAAAAGATTGTTAGTTTTGATTCTTATATTGAGCGACTTGAACAACTTTGCAGTATTGTTTTTGGTTTTACTTTTTTGATCATTTTTATTCTTATTTCGACAGGACTGTTTGTCATCGGCATTATTTTTATGGCGCTTTCCATAGAGTATACAGAGAGATATTTACATAATGGATGGCTGGTACTGTTGATCCCGGTGTTCATTTTGTACCTCATCGGAGGAATTGTCTATTGTCTGGATTTTATAACATTGGGATGGATCAAAAAACGAAAGCGCATTGCAACATTGTATTATCCCGTCTATAGGTTTTTTAGCATCATTACTTTATCATTTGTGTACAGGCCATTGTACTACAACCTCATAGACAACAGATACGGACGCAAAGTAGTACTGTTTTTAATTCCTTATATGCTGATTTTTACGATGATATCATCAATGAGTTTTGAAACCCACTCTTACCTGCCCGAGCGCCGTGATCCCGAAACCCTTGGTAATGACTATTATGATGATACATGGGATGGAAGCACCCTTATATTTTCTGCCAGCATAGGTTCAAAATTCGTTACCAATGGATTTATAGAATTGTTTTTACCCTATAATGGTCGTACCGATGACCAAGTCATCAAATTGTTGTGCCCTGATCTGGTACCCGCTAAAAAGGGTGTTTTTTTCCTGGGCAAAAGGGATATGGCACGCGACACTATGAATGCCGCCAAAGCTTTGGATTGTCATAGCCAAAGATTTCGTCTTTTTGTGGACGACAGCCTGATTCAAAACGTGAACTACAGGTTTTATGATCATCTGCAAAGAAAAAATCAAGGCCTTGGGACCATTTTGGACGTTGGCTCTTTGAGCAGGGGAGAACACAGCTTACGCATTGACGTGTTGTTTTACGAAAGCCTGAACGGGAAAGACACGCTTATTTTTAAGCCAACTGATTATATTCCTTTTTGGAAGGAGTAATGATACAGGCAGATTCATTTGTATAAACTTTAATGACTCATGGTTCACTAAAAAAACCGTAACTTTTAGAGCCTGTTTTTCCATTCGGTATTGCATTGATCAAAAAAAAAAATGCATTTATTGACCACAATCATAGATTATATTGACCCAGGTCATTTTGAGTGTTGGAAATCAAATGTAGATTTGAACAAAATAAGTTACTTTTCCCCTCTGATGATCTAAAAGTTACTTTTCCCCTCTGAAAAACCGGCTGTAGTTTTCTTCGGCCGGTTTTTTATTTGCCTGCAAGAATGATCACTATAGAATTTGAATACTTCTAAGGCACTATTGAGTTCTTTTTTCCTGATCGCACCAACAATTTCAGGGCATAGCTGTCCTTATATCAGAATCAACAAGCAAGAGGACAAGGATAGTTCTTTTCATGGAAAAGCTGCTTAGGTTGCAAAAAGTGTAATATATCTCAAATTTATTTGATGAACCTTTTAAAATCCATTTTGAGAATTGTCAAGCAGTTTGATTTTTATAAAAATTTTGGTCAGCTACCATAATTTTTGTAATATTGAATAATACCTTGATATGTAAGCCTTAAGAAAAGTTAACCTCTCTAAAAACTTCTGTTATGAAAACACAATTACAAGATGATCTAGATTCGACCAAAAAGGTCAGTAGTTTTGCCAAACGAAGTTACAAGATTTATCAGGAGCATTATTTGGCGAGAAACCTAAAACCGGCATTGACACTGGATGAGTTTATGGAGAATTACAGGTAATGGTTTTGTAATGTTTGAATGCAGGAATGTTTCAAAAATCTTCAAATCAATATTTCTTTACTCTTTTTTCTTGAAACAATAATTCGTAAAACATTATTCTCTGTCCTTTTGCCTTGATGCAAAAGAACCAAAAAATCAAGGCTGATTTTCTTTTTCTGTGCATCTCTCTGATAATTTTTACTCCACCATAGCCCAAGCCGCTGCGCTTTGAGAGCTATTGCTTCGTCCTTGCTAAAATTATCAGGATGCAAGACGAAAAACAAAATAGGCCGTTTCCATCCAATCAATAATTTCGTTGGGGAGTTCACTTCTTAAATCTCAAATCTCCAATCTGAAATCTTAAATCAAAACTCTCTAATCTTCAATCAGAAACTAACTTCGAATTTCAGAGTTCCTTGTTCGAAATTCGATATTCAATGCTACAATGCTACAATGCTTGAAATCGAAGATTCAGCGGAGCTAATGCATCAATGCATGAATACTTCTCAAATCAACATTCTCCAATCTCAATTCTCAAATCAAAACCCAACTTCGAAATTCAGAGTTCCTTGTTCGACATTCGATATTCAAAAACCGCTTCTTAAATCTGAAATCTGAAATCTCAAATCAACGTTCTCCAATCTTAAATCCCTGCCTGCCGGCAGGCAGGTCAAATCAAAACCCTACTTCGACATTCCCTGTTCCTCATTCGATATTCATTGTTCCCAAGGTTTTTGCAAAAGAAAGAGCAATGAGGCTTCATTTGTAACCAATGCTTGTGCTTTGTTGTCAAACGGTGAAACCATTTATTAATATAAAAAAATGACAAAGCCACTTTATTTAAAATACCTTTTAGCAGTAATAACCGTTCTCTCACTTACTATTTCGTTTTCAGGCTATGCACAAGATGCAGAATTGAAAATAGATAGTTTATTGCTGGAAAAATATGCGCCGGATGTGCCCGGTGCTGACTTTTTGATTGCCAGAAACGGAGAAATTATTTACAAAAAAGCCTTTGGCCTTGCAAACCTTGAACAGGGTGTTCCCATGAAAACAGACAATGTTTTTGAAATAGGTTCCATGACCAAGCAGTTTACCGCGATTGCCATCCTCATGCTCGCGGATCAGGGGAAATTGCAGGTAGATGATGAGATCACCAAATATATTCCCGACTATCCCACGCAGGGGCATAAAATAACCCTGCACCATTTGTTGACACATACTTCCGGAATTAAAAGCTTTACCAGCATGAAGGGGCTCAATGACATTGCAAACAAGGACCTGACCCCTTTGGAGCTCATCGATTTCTTTAAAAACGAAACCATGGATTTTGCTCCTGGCGAGGCTTTTAAATACAACAATTCAGGCTATGTCATTTTAGGCTATATCATTGAAAGCGTATCCAGACAGGCTTATGCTGAGTTTATCGAGGAACACATTTTCAAAAGACTGGGGATGACGTCATCTCAGTATGCAAGTCACAAAAAGGTCATTCAACGCAGGGCTTCAGGATATAGTCAGAGAGATGGGTATATAAACACCCGGCACATAAGTTTTACAATACCTTATGCTTCGGGTTCATTAATGTCATCGGTTGATGATATGTTTCTATGGCAGGAGGCGATAAAAAACAATGTTTTAATCAGTGAGGAAACAACTGAAAAGGCTTTTATAAATTATAGCTTGAACAATGGAGAGCCTATCAATTACGGCTATGGCTGGCATCTTAAGACAAATGACGGTATGCTAAGCCGGGAACACGGAGGCTCCATTTTTGGTTTCAAATCAATGGGGGTTTACCTTCCCGATTCAGATATTTATGTCATCGGATTGACCAACTGCGATTGTAATTCTCCAACGAAGGTTACAAGGCAAATCGCCGAGTTGGTCGCAAAGGATTGAAATCTGACCTGTCTGTAGGGTGGGATTCAACGGAGTTTATAATGGGTTTTATTCTGGGTTTTTGTTTTGAAAGAGCAATTCGTAAAATATTCTTCTTTACTCTTTTACTCATTCATTTTCTATTTGTATTAAGGAATTCGTGAATTCGCTGTCGCTTCATTTGGCTTGATCCAAAAGAACTAAAAGATCAAGGCTGATTTTCTTTTTCTGTGCATCTCTCTGATAATTTTTACTCCACCATAGCCCAAGCCGCTGCGCTTTGAGAGCTATTGCTTCGTCCGGGCTAAAATTATCAGGATGCAAGACGAAAAACAAAATAGGCCGTTTCCATCCAATCAATAATTTCGTTGGGGAGTTCACTTCTTAAATCTGAAATCTGAAATCTCAAATCAACATTCTCCAATCTCAAATCAAGAGCCAATTCGAAATTCAGAGTTCCTTGTTCGATATTCGATGTTCAATGCTACAATGCTACAATGCTACAATGCTTGAATGCGTGAAATCGAAGATTCAGCGAAGCTAATGATTCAATGCTTTAATTAAGTTTTTTAGCTCTTTGGTTTTTAATGAAAAATCGTGAAATAATTTCTTCTGTTCCTTTTTTTGCTCCTCCAAAAAAAGAACCAAAAAAAGGAGGTTGCTTTTACGAGGTGTTTTTTAGGCTTTTCTATCGAACGCCTAAAAACCGTTTAAAAAGCGCTAAATTTTTTCCAAGGCTTCAAAAATCCTTAACGCGCTTTTTAACATACACTGACTTAAAAGCTTCGATCCAATCAATAATTTCGTAGGGTAGTTCACTTCTTAAATCTGAAATCTGAAATCTGAAATCTCCAATTAACATGTAGCTTCTCCCATGCTAAAATTATCAAGATGCAAGACGAAAAACAAAATAGGCCGTTTTCCTCCAATCAACAATTTCGTTGGGGAGTTCACTTCTTAAATCTCAAATCTGAAATCTGAAATCTCAAATCAACATTCTCCAATCTGAAATCTCAAATCAACATTCTCCAATCTTCAATCAATGTATAAAATCACTGCTTCACACTACCTTTTTTAACATCCTCGCGGCCTGTTTGGCTTAAATAATGCTCATTGTAGCTCAGCAGCGGAATCCAGGTCCGGAATTCCATTTTATTGACAAGGCTCTGATGGAACATTTTATCAACAATGCCGCCGCGTTCTTTTTCAAGCATGACAAGCAGGTCAAAATCGTTCTCGCTCATATACCTGTTGAGGGAGGTAAAAGTATCATCACACAAAATCAGGTCACATGAAATGGCAGGATAGGTTACATTGTCATTGATCAGCTCTTTGAGCCATTCCAGTTTTTCAAGATGTTCGAACTCATTATCGGTGCTCATGTGCAAGACTTTTATCTCTGGTTCAAAGGGGCCGACCAGGTCAACAAGGTCCTGAAGGGCTTTTAGGTCGACCTCTCGAAAATCGGAGGTATATAAAACCTTATCGTAGTCCTTTAATTCGGCATAATTGGGAACGGCCAAAACCGGAACTGGCGACTTTTTTACCAGGGCCTTAGTCGTACTGCCCAGCAATAGTTCTTTAACAGTGCTTTTCCCCCTGGTTCCGGTAACCACCAATTGAGGCTTCTGTTTTTCAATGACCGAAAGAATCCCTTGAACAACAGTATGATTTTCAACAGCGAAATAGCTGGCCTTAACCTTGCTATCATAATGTTCAAAAAACTCTTTCAGGCTTCGTTCCCAGCTTTTTGCGGCCTGTGCTTTCATCTCAATGGGATCACCTGTATACGGATATGTCCAGACGGCTTTTAAGTTAAAAACGTGGACCATGATCAGATCAGCCTTATGCTTTTCTGCCATGTTCAACGCAAAACTAAACGCCTTGTTGGCATTGCTTGAAAAGTCGGTGGCAAATAGTATTTTTTTCATCCTGATGTCTTTTAAGGTTACTTGGGTGAAATATAATAAAAGAGTAAACCGTGAACATTGACGTTAGTCAATGAAATGATTGATTTTGAGCAATAGAGCATGATTAAATGCTGGGTTTTTATTTTACGTTTTTGTTTTGATATGAGAATTCGTAAAATATTCTTCTTTATCCTTTTACTCATTCATTTTCTATTTGTATTAAGGAATTCGTGAATTCGCTGTCGCTTCATTTGGCTTGATCCAAAAGAACGAAAAGATCAAGGCTGATTTTCTTTTTCTGTGCATCTCTCTGATAATTTTTACTCCACCATAGACCAAGCCGCTACGCTTTGAGAGCTATTGCCTCGTCCAGGCTAAAATTATCAGGAGGCAAGACGAAAAATAAAATAGGCCGTTTACGATTTAATCATTGATTTGAGTTTAAGACAAAAGCTTCGAAATTCAGAGTTCCTTGTTCGATATTCGATATTCAATGCTACAATGCTACAATGCTACAATGCTTGAATGCATCAATGCATGAATACTTCTCAAATCTCAAATCTCCAATCTGAAATCTGAAATCAACATTCTCCAATCTTCAATCAAAATCCTAATCGAAATTCAAAGTTCCCTGTTCGATATTCGATATTCAATGCTACAATGCTAGAATAAAAACTTAAATCAAGGAGTCATTATTACAATTACCTCCCCAAGGTATTTGCTAGTTGTTCCATATTTACTACTTTAAAGGTCTTAAAAATGAAAAGGAAATAGTAAAGTATATATATGGTAAAAAATTACTTCGCATTTATTTTTTTGATATACATATTGATGTCTGGTTCTTTGATGGCGCAGGATAGAGACCTATGGACCAAAACAACTATGAGCCTATCAGAATTGGAGGTTCAAAAGGACTTTGAAGTCAAAAAAGAGTATCAGGCCTTTGAATTGAAACTGGGCAGTTTAAAGAATAAACTCTACTCTGGGTTGGAAGATCAAAGCAGTAGTCTAAAATCTGAGACTCAAGTTCAGTTTCCTCTTAAGAGTGGTGAATTAGTTTCTTTTTGGGTACACGAGACAGCTGTCATGCATCCGGCATTGGCTGAAAAATTTCCGAATAATAAATCCTACTCAGGTCGAGGGGTTGATGATCCTTCCCTAAAGATCAATTTTAGTATCAATGAACTCGGACTTCATGCCATGATTACTGATTATCAAGGAAAGGTTCAGTATATAGACCCATTAAAGCTTCAAAATCAAGCTAATAATAAGTTTTATCAGGTGTATAAGAGAGGCGATATCACGGGAGTAAAACAAGGATTTAATTGTGAAATTCAGCAAGTTGAATCAGCCTTAAATAAAGGAATGGCGACGCTTAAAAGCTATGACAGCAAGTTACGCACCTATCGATTGGCTATGGCAGTTACTGGAGAATATACCCAGTACCATATTGAGGCTGAGAATGCCCAGGACAAAACCAGACAAGAGCAAATAGAGATTGTAATGGCTTCTATAACCACTGCGATGACCCGTATTAATTATTTATTTGAAAAGGATCTGGCCGTGCGACTTCAGTTGGTCGAAAATAATCATCTACTTATTTTTTTTAATGACAACAGTCCTTATACTGAAGACAATATTTCCAATATGTTGAATCAAAACCAAAACATATGTAACCAAATTATTGGTTCTGGAGGCTATGATATAGGCCATGTCATGGGTACAATGGAAGAAGGAGGTAGAGCAAAAAATCCTTCAGTTTGTGTCACATCAGTTAAAGCTCAAGGGGCATCAGGAACAGTTCATCCCACAGGGGATGCTTTTTATTTTGATTATGTAGCCCATGAGTTGGGCCATCAGTTTGGGGCAAACCATACCTTTAACGGAGACTCATTAGATTGTGGTGGTATCAATCGAAATGATCCGACTGCAGTTGAGCCCGGAAGTGGTTCTACCATTATGGCCTATGCAGGTTTATGTGCGCCGCAAAATGTACAGTTGCGCAGTGATCTGTATTTTCATTCGATAAGTATACAAGAGATCTGGAACCATATTTCAGGAGTAGGTGAAAGCTGTGCACAAATGACTGAGCTCAAGGATAATATTCATGCACCCACTGCTGATGCTGGAGCTGATTTTATCATCCCAAAGGGCACTGCCTTTAAATTGGTTGGAGAGGGTCAGGATGCTGATGGAGATCCTCTTAGTTATTGTTGGGAACAAATTGACAATCAAATAAACAGGGTTCCGCCAACGGAGAATGACAGAATTGGCGCTTTGTACAGGTCATATCCTCCTGAGCAGAGCAATACCAGGTATTTACCCGCTCTGAAAGAACTCAGAAATGGTGCTTTATCGACAACCTGGGAAGTCACCCCAACGGTGGCAAGAGAACTGAATTTTAGTGTGACCGTTAGGGATAACAATCCTGAGGGCGGGCAAGTGGCTATTGATCAGCTTAAAGTTAGTGTATCAGACGCTGCAGGGCCGTTTGTGGTGACTTCACAAAACACTGCAGGATTGATTTGGGAACAAAATTCAGATCAATTAGTAGCATGGGATGTAGCCGGCACTGATGCCAATGGGGTGGATGTTTCAAAAGTCAATATTTTATTGTCCACAGACGGAGGCCTTACTTTTCCAACCACGCTTGTAGCTGATACGGATAATGATGGCTCGGAAAGCATAAAGGTGCCTTATTTTACTGCCGGGTCTTGTTACCTGATGGTCGAGGCAGTTGACAATTTTTTCTTTGCCCTGAATCAAAAGCCTTTTTCAATAGGAGAGGACAATCGTTTCTGTGAATATACAGCAAGTTCAGATGTGCCAATGATGATTCCTGACAATGACCTTCAGGGGATTGTTTCAACACTTGATATCGAAGCAGATTTGAACATAGAAGAGATCAGTATAACCGTTGATATAGAACATCCATTTATATGGGATTTAAGCTTGGAAATTGAAAGTCCTCAGGGAACAAAAATCCTATTAATTAAAGAAGCTTGTTTTGGTTATGGCGACAATATACAAGCGGTCTTTAGCGATGCAGGAGAAGGGATCAGATGCAGTAGTTCGGCTCCGGGAATTAGCGGACTGATCAAAGCCTCCGAGCTTTTGAGCTCCTTTGCCGGTGAAAGTACTTTAGGTCCATGGAAATTAAAACTAATTGATTCAGGACCAGCTGACATTGGTCACTTGGTCAATTGGGGCATGAGGGTTTGCAGTTACGAAGAAGTGCTCAGTGCCAAAGAATTCAATTTAAAAGGCTTTAATCTATACCCAAATCCGGCTGATGAGAGTTTTCAACTCAGCTTTGATCTAATATCAGATAGGGTAGATGTATTGTTATATGATGCCTTGGGCAGAATCGTATTGCAAAAGTCTTATCAAAGCAATTCTTTAAAATTCAAAGAACGCATACAAACTGCGCAGCTAAAAGCAGGTCTTTATTTTCTAAAGGTTGTTAATGGTGATGGGTTTGTTATGGAGAGGGTTTTGGTGCGGTAATGCTGAAATGCTTGAATGGGTGAATGCGTGAAATCGAACCAGCCTGCCGGCAGGCAGGGATTCAGCACGGCTAATAGGGTAATTATTTCAAAAACTTCCAATCAAAAGCATCTTTGCTTTTTTCTTCAGGGCAAATATCCAGGTCATCAACATCTTCGGTGGTCTTTGAAAAATAGACGGTTTTTTTGACATTGTCCAGGGTTTCAAACTCCACTTTCAGGCGTTCTCCGTCCATGCTAAAGGTATAGGTTTCATCATCAAGATAGGTGAATACCAGTTTGTTTTCCGAAATTTCGAGAACTTCTACTTCTTCGGTGTTCAGCGTCTCATGACTGTGATAAAAACATTCTTTACGGGTCATAAGTTTTGCCAATTCCAGATCAGACATCCATAGTTCCAGGTCCTTGTCGATGTCGTCATTAAGCCTTACATAAATGCGCATCTCCTCTTCAATAAGCTTCCATGTGGTTCCATCATATTTTTCAAGGAAGCCCTGAGACCAAAACAGGCCTTTGTCTTTTTGGTCCGGAACACAGCTGTTGTGCGAGATCAGCAAGCCTAACAATGCAAACAGGATAAAAAACCGCGATACGAAATGCTTTAGTGTGTTCATGACTGTTGATTTAAACGTTCTATAGCCTTAAAGGTAGAACCCGGGCAGGATCTTTACATTGATCTGGGTCATTGCTATTGTTGATTTTGATTTTTTGAAGGCCTTGTTTCAGGTGCTAGGTGGTCCGTTTTGCTTGTGTAAGCAACAAAAACAAGGATGTATAAAAATAAATTTGTTTTTTAGTACGATTCGTACTATATTCGTAGTACGAATCGTACTATTATGAAAAAAGATATAAAACCAACGCTATTAGATTTTGCCATACTCGGATTGATTTATGACCAGCCTTTATCAGGTTATGGTATTCGAAAGGTGTTTGAGGAAACAGCAATGGGCAATTACAGCAATAGCCCCGGAACGATTTATCCTGCCATCAAAAGGTTGGAGAAATTTGAACTGGCAAAAAAAATTTTACAGCCAGATACGGGAAAAACAAGAATTCAAATTACTCAAAAGGGGCTTTTAAGGCTTAAAGAATGGTTGATAAAACCCATTGAAAAAAAAGAAGTCGAAAAGAAAATAGATGAACTTTTACTTCGGTTTGCATTTATGGAGAACCTGATCAACAAAGAACAGAAAATTATCTTTCTTCGTTCTTTTCACGACTTGTTGGAAACATATATTCAAGATCTTCAAACTTTTTACGGCAAAGAATCAAACAAGATGCCTTTGCATGGCAGGCTCGCCTTTGAACACGGTATTGAGTCGAACAAAACCACCTTAAAATGGTGTAAAAATACAATCTCAGCATTAACCTAAAATAAATTATCATGAAACTTAATTATTATATAAAATTGTTGCTGGCATCAATAATAATACTTGTTTTATACCTTGTGTTTGATGCATTGTTTTTGTCAAGAAACTCCCTTGGCTCTATCAATTTATGGGGTGTTGTTTCTGCTATCTTAATTGTAATCCTATTGGGCCTTTATGTGTCCTATTCAAGTTTAAGAGGGTTGAAACTGGTGCTTTCGGTATTTTTTATTTATTATATCATTGGCCACTTCAACTTATTAATTGAAGCATATATTTTTAACGTAACCGACCGGGCAGAGACCACCAAAGAAATGTTTCAAGGCCTGTTTATAGTGGCTATTTTTGCGCCATTATTTGTGCTGGTCCTCAATAAGTGGGAGGGAAGCTCAGAATCACTGCGATTCAAAGGGCGATCTGTATTCAGCTGGATCTGGAGGAGCGTACTGGGAATTTTTATTTATTTGATATTTTATATTGGTGCCGGAATGATCTTACAAGCCACATATCCTGACCTTATGTCTTTTTATGAAGGGAAACTGCCAGCGGCGGATGTGATGATCTTAACCCAGTTTCCAAGAGGACTCTTATTTGTGCTTGTAGCCATCTTGATGCTGCGAACCTTAAAGTTGCCACAATTCAAAAAGGCCCTGATCATAGGACTGGTGTTTTCAGTTATTGGAGGCATCGCACCGTTGATCCCGCCCAGTGAGTTTATGCCCGCAAATATAAGATTGGTGCATGGAATAGAGGTGGGGATATCTAATTTTCTCTATGGGATGACTTTGGCTTATTTGCTGGGTCAGGAATTGTTGAATAAAAGCGACCATGCACCAATAGAGTAGTTCTCCCTGTTCGACCTGCTTCGCCGGCAGTGATATTAGATGTTCAAATGCTTCAATGCTGAAATGCTTTAATTAAGTTTATTTGTTCTTTTGTTTTTAATGAAAAATCGTGAAATAATTTCTTCTGTTCCTTTTTTGCTCCTCCAAAAAACGAAATCGACGGAAGGAGATTCATGAGCTCCAATTTATCAAATAACAAATAAGGCGAACTAACCAAAAAAGGAGGTTGCTTTTACGAGGTGTTTTTTAGGCTTTTCTATCGAACGCCTAGAAACCGTTTAAAAAGCGCTAAATTTTTTCCAAGGCTTCAAAAATTTTGACGCGCTTTTCAAACTACACTGACGTAAAAGCCTCAGTCAAATTAATAATTTTGGTTTGGCAGAACAATTCGACATTCAAAGTTTCCTGTTCGACATTCGATATTCAAAAACCGCTTCTGAAATCTCAAATCTCCAATCTGAAATCTCAAATCAAAACTCTCCAATCTTAAATCTTCAATCAAGAGCCTAATCGACATTCAAAGTTCCCTGTTCGAAATTCGGTATTCAATGGTACAATGCTACAATGCTACAATGCATGAAATCGAAGATTCAGCGGAGCTAATGCATCAATACATGAATACTTCTTAAATCTGAAATCTCCAATCAACGTTCTCAAATCTCAAATTCATGCTATTGTTTAAAATAGCTCTTCTTATAATCAAGGCTAATTTCCTGTTCCATAAGCAGTATTTCGGGTTTGTCTTTTCTAAGGGCTACCTGCCAGTTGTGAAATACTTCCCAAACGTCATCCTTATAAATGGCCGGGCCGTATTGTTTGATAAGGGCATGTCTTACCCTGTCTTCTTCTGCTTTTCCCAACAGGATCCATACCACGTTAAGTTTGTCATCCCCAAAACGTGCTTCGGCTTTTCTGGGGAAGCCCAGGTAATTGACGCCAAAACAGTTGATCTGGTATTGTGCATTGGGGTCAGATCCGTCTAATGCTTCTTTGAGGGTAAAGGTGCTATTCGCTTCAAGAGAGGATTCCAGTTCCTCAAAAGTGGCACCCATTTGTAAGAATGCCGGGACCAATCCGGTATTGGGCAGGGCCAAACCTTCTGCCGTATCCAGAACTGGGTTTTCCCAGGTGAATAAATGCGAAAACAGGGCCTCATCTGTCAAGATCCAGGCGATATCTTTTTTGGGATTGATAAATAACTTTTGCTTTTGGTAGATTTCGTAGTCCATATAATTGATGGCGGTATCTTTTAGCTTGGCGGCAAGACTTTGCTGCACATTCCCCCGGGCTTCAATATTGGTGAGCTGGTTATCTGCAAAAGTAAATACCGCCTTGCTGATGGTACCGGTTGCGGTTTTGACATCCGAACAAACCAGGTGCTGCTCTTTGTCTTTTGCCAAAGGAAAAACAGTATGTTGCACCGTAATCACTTTCGAAGCAGCTGCGATGTCTTTGAGTTTGGTTTGTACTGTTGACAGGGATTCCTTCATATTGACCCCATTGAATTGCTGTTCTGCCTGGGCGAAGCATAAAGCAGGTATTATTAACAGGGCCGTTAACAGGTATTTAGGGTATTTCATTTTTGATTTTTTAGTAGTATTTGTAATTGGACAACAGAAGGAGTGGATTGGTTACAAGTTTGGGGGTTTAATGCTACAATGCTTTAATTAAGTTTATTTGTTCTTTTGTTTTTAATGAAAAATCGTGAAATAATTTCTTCTGTTCCTTTTTTACTCACCCCCATACTATTGGTTTAAGTATTCGTGATGTGCTTCGCAGTTGCTCCTCCAAAAAAGAACCAAAAAAGGAGGTTGCTTTTACGAGGTGTTTTTTAGGCTTTTCTATCGAACGCCTAAAAACCGTTTAAAAAGCGCTAAATTTTTTCCAAGGCTTCAAAAATTCTTAACGCGCTTTTTAACATACACTGCCGTAAAAGCTTCGATCTAATCAATAATTTCGTAGGGGAGTTCACTTCTTATATCTGAAATCTACATTCTCAAATCTTCAATCAACATGTAGCTTCTTCCATCCTAAAATTATCAGGATGCAAGACGAAAAACAAAATAGGCCGTTTCCATCTAATCAATAATTTCGTAGGCGACTTCACTTCTTAAATCTGAAATCTGAAACCTGAAATCTCCAATCTGAAATCTGAAATCTGAAATCAAAACCCTACTTCATCCTGCCACGCCGTTGGGCGTGGTATTTGTTTCCAAAAATGCTACAATAACATACAACCTTTACATTTTAGTAACCACAGTCCAGAGAAAATTCTACGTCTTCATCTCTCATCCAGATCGCTAAGCCGGGATTTTCTATTTGTTCAAGTAGCGTTTCATTCAACTGTACACAAGTCAACGGGTTGTTTCTAATGTCTAAGAACAAAATACTATTCAAGGCTGAAAGGTCAAGATCAGAAAGTTCATTGTCTTGTAGAAATAATTTGTATAAATGATGGTTGTTCGATAGGTTTATATTCTTTAATTTGTTTTGATTACAAGTAAGCATTTGTAAACTCAAAAAATCTTCAATACCACTGAGATCCTGGATGTTTAGGTTTGACACATCCAATTCTTCAATCCTGCTGATTACCTGGGTTGACACGTAATCATCCAATTGATCATCGTATCCGAGATCAATAAGGGCCTGTTCAAAATGATCATCCGGTATGTAGGTTTTGTCTGCGACTCCTTCCTTAAAAATTGCATAAAGAAAAAGGTGATCTGCATTCTGAAACATTAAAGCGTCATTTAAATCAAATACTATCGGGTTTTTAGTAGTAAGAAAATCCCCTAATGCGTTATCAAAGATTCCATGCAAATAGACAAAATAGGATCCTTCTTTCGCATATGCAGTAAGTCTTATGTCTGAATTGCCCAATGCAGGATCTCCGACCCATTCTTTTTCCACAGAGCCACTTCCAAATACCCAAATGGATATTGGAATTGACATATTTATTTCGAATTTCGCTGTGATGCTCATGGCTTGATCCATCGTTATCTGAATCGGGTTTTGGGTAGCAGTATGGTCACCACTCCATCCAACAAACATCCAGCCGGCGTCAGGTATGGCAGTGAGCTGAACCGTTGTTCCGGAATCATAATCAGTAGTCGATTTTGCCTGAATGATTTCTTCATTTACCGTTCCGTTTCCTACCGTCTCTATGGTCAAGGCATACGATACCTTTTCGAATTTCGCTGTGATGCTCATGGCTTTATCCATGGTCAGCTGAATGGGGTTTTCGCTGCCTGTATGGTCTCCGCTCCATTCCACAAACTTCCACTGATCATCAGGAACTGCTGTGAGCTCAACGGTTGCCCCGGATTCATAATCTGTAGAGGAAGATTTAGCCAGGACAAGTTCCTGATTTACGGTTCCTTCTCCAATAATATCTATCGTTAATGCATAATTTACTTTTTCAAAAACAGCCGTGATGTTTTTGTCTTCAAGAATGATTATTTTCAAAGGGTTGTCATCACCACTGGCATCCCCGGTCCAGTTTTTAAAAACATACTCCGCGTTGGGGGTCGCCTTGAGTTCAATTTCGGTTCCTTCATAAAACATTCCTGAAGCAGGGGCAATGGTTCCTGCTTGGTCAGGAGTCACCTGAGTAGTAAGCTGATAGTAAACCGGATCGTCATCACTACAGGTTGTCAGCACTACAAATAGTAAAGCGTAAATTGTTAATTTTAAATGCATTAGATTTTTCATACCACATGATTTAGCGACCATTCTTATTCATAAATGATCTGATAAGCAAAAAGAATGGTATGATTATAGAGACATGAAGTTAGTGTGAGGTTTGTGATTTGGCAATGATGCGTATCAGTTTTAATAGTGATATTGATCAAGTTTATTTGTTTTTTTGTTTTGAAAGAAAAATTCGTAAAATATTCTTCTTTACTCTTTTGTCTTGAAACAAAAGAGCCAAAAATTCAAGGCTGATTTTGTTTTTCTGTGCATCTCTCTGATAATTTTTACTCCACCATAGCCCAAGCCGCTGCGCTTTGAGAGCTATTGCTTCGTCCTTGCTAAAATTATAAGGATGCAAGACGAAAAACAAAATAGGCCGATTCGATCTAATCAATAATTTCGTAGGCGAGTTCACTTCTTAAATCTGAAATCTGAAATCAAGAGCCTAATCGACATTCAAAGTTCCTTGTTCGATATTCGATATTCAATGCTTGAATGCTTGAATGCGTGAAATCGAACCAGCCTGCCGGCAGACAGGGATTCAGCGGAGCCAATACTTCTCAAATCTCAAATCTGAAATCTGAAATCAAAACTCTCCAATCTTAAATCAATGCTACAATGTTACAATGATCATGCATGAATCATCTTAATGTCGCTTTTTTACAATCACAAGCAATTGAATAGTAGTACCTTGTACCATATAATATAGATAGCGAAGTATATATTAACTATTAAAAAGTCTAGTATGATCAATGTTTCAGAAATTGCCCCAGATGTGTTTCGAATTTCAGTTTATGTCAAAGAATTTAATTTACAGTTCAACCATTTTCTAATTAAAGATGATGAGCCAATGCTCTATCACGCAGGAATGAGACAAATGTTTCCGGTAGTGTTTGAAGCCGTGAGTAAACTAATTGACCCTTCAAAGATCATGTGGATCGGTTTTAGTCATTTTGAGGTTGATGAGTGTGGAGCGCTCAATGATTGGCTTCAGGTAGCACCCAATGCAAAACCTGTTTGCAGTGAAGTTGGAGCCATTGTAAATATGGGAGATTTTTCAATCAGACCCGCACATGCCATGGCTAGTAATGCTATTTTGAATACTGGGAAGCATAATTATCGTTTTATCAGAACACCACATTTACCCCATGGATGGGATGCTGGAGTACTTTTTGAAGAGACTAACGGAACACTGCTTTGCTCAGACTTATTTCATCAGAATGGAAATGTAATCGATATAACAGATAAAGATATTTTGGGTTCTCACAAAAAATCCATGCTCGAATATGAACAAGGACCTTTGATGGAATATACACCCTATACACACAATACAGCAAAGATTCTAAGCTCATTGGCAGATCTGAAGCCAAAAACCCTTGCTACTATGCATGGCTCATCATTTGTGGGTAACTGCAGCCAGGCTTTATTGGATCTAAATTACATCATGAAAGAAATCTATGATACCCAGGAAAAAGCTAAGAGTTAGTTTAAATCTGCTATCTTTAGAATAAGATTAGAAGGAATAATGAGTAATCAAGTTATTGAATATAGTCCGTGCGAGCGTCTCCAGCCATTTGTTGAATTGTATTGGGAAGGCAGTTTTAATGTAAATGCTACCCAGCGCATATCCATGCAATTGATTCCAAATGGTTGTTTGGAATTGATTTTCCACCTCAATGATTTACACTGCGACCTGCAAAAAGATGACCAATGGTCTCAAACACCAGATTATATGATCATCGGACTTTTTACCAATCCGTATGAGATACAATTTAAAAATCATGTAGATGTATTTGCTATTCGATTTAAACCTGAAGGCATCTATAATGTCTTTGGCGTACCGGCATCAGAATTTAAGGAACGATTTGAAGATATGTCTATGGTCATAGGTCAGGAATTTCGTGATTTCAGCCACAGGATAAAAGAAGAGAAAAATGTTCTCAATATGATCAAACGTGCTGAAGGTTATTTGCTAAGGAATCTTCAGAGCAATAAGATAGACATGAGTTATATTAACCAGGCCGCTGAACTCATCCGAAATTCAAATGTGATCAAAATAGATGAGCTGGCCAATCAACTTTATATTAGTAAACGTCAATTAGAACGAGAATTTAAAAACAAGGTCGGTATCAGCCCCAAACATTACTTTAGAATCACCAGAATCAATGAAGTAATACGTTGTTTGAACGGATATAAAAAAATGGATTTAACCGATGTAGCATATTACTGCGGCTATTATGATCAGGCACATTTTATACATGACTTTAAAACAATAGCCGGTATAAAACCAAGTATTTTTAAAGGGAAAAGAGGCCTTTTGATAGGTAATTCAAGTTTAGGGTTTTATGATGGTTAAAAAGAAACTTCGATTTTCAATGCTACAATGCTACAATGCTACAATGCTACAATGCTACAATGCTAAAATGCTTGAATGCGTGAAATCGAAGATTCAGCGGAGCTAATACTTCTTAAATCTTAAATCTCAAATCTCCAATCTCCAATCAAAACTCTCCAAGCTCCAATCAAAACCCTGTTCGACCTGTAACGACGGCAGCCAGGGATTCATTAGAGTCAATGGAGGTGAAACTAGAATTCGTAAAATAATTTCTTCTCTGACCTTTTGGCTTGATCCAAAAGAACCAAAAGATCAAGGCTGATTTTGTTTTTCTGTGCATCTCTCTGATAATTTTTACTCCACCATAGCCCAAGCCGCTGTGCTTTGAGAGCTATTGCTTCGTCCTTGCTAAAATTATCAGGATGCAAGACGAAAAACAAAATAGGCCGTTTCCATCTAATCAATAATTTCGTAGGCGAGTTCACTTCTTAAATCTCAAATCTTCAATCTGAAATCTTAAATCAAAACCCTAATCGACATTCAAAGTTCCCTGTTCGATATTCGACATTCAAAAACCACTTCTTAAATCTGAAATCTCCAATCCCTGCCTGCCGGCAGGCAAGTTAAATCTCAAATCAACATTCTCCAATCTGAAATCTCAAATCATTTCAACGTTCCCTGTTCGATATTCGACATTCAAAAACCACTTCTCACATCAACAATCTTTTTACAAAATACATTTTCATCATTCCTTTATTCTTTGCTTCAATCTCCCCTCGGTAGGTGCATTCGTATTGATCTTTGATGAGTTGGTAGGTATTATCTGAAATGTTGATCTTACCGGGTTCTGAATTTGATTCCATACGTGAGGCAATATTCACTGTATCTCCCCAAATATCATAGGCAAATTTCTTTTTACCCACTATACCAGCTACAACGGGCCCTGTGTTGATCCCGATGCGGATGTCGAATCGGGTCATGGCTTCAGGATCTATCTTTTTTGATTCATGTACAAACTCAGCGATTTCAAGAGCGGCCTCAATCATTTTACCAGGGTGATCCTCAGTAGGAAAGGGTAGTCCTCCGGCACACATATAGGCATCTCCCACGGTTTTGATCTTCTCGAGACCATGTTTTTCAATGATATCGTCGAATTTTGAATAATAGAAATCTATGCTATCGACCAGCTCTTCAGGAGATAGTTTATCAGAATAGGCCGTAAAGCCTTGAAAATCGGTAAACATAACACTTACTGAATCAAAGCGTTTGGCTTGAACCTTGCCATTATCCTTAAGTTCTTCAGCTGTTTGTTCAGGCAGAATATTCAGCAAAAGTAAATCTGATCTTTTCTTTTCATTTTCAACGAGAAGTTTGGCTTTATTAATAAAATTATTTCTGCGATATAAGCCAATGGCGACAACGATTATGAGTAAAAGACTTATTCCGGAAGCCAGGGAGATCAGTTGTTGGTTTTTTCTCTGTTGGTCAAGCAGGTCAACTTCGATTTGTTTTTGTGACACTTCATAATTGGTTCTTTGGTTAGCCATTGCCTGAATAGAGGAAATATTGGTCACACTATCCCGGTAAACGATATGATTTTTATAGTTCTTTAATGACTCTTCAGCCATTCCTCGCAACTCATTGAGTTCAGAAATCTGCAAATATGCCTTACTAATCTGATCTTTAAGGCCATATTGCATAGCCAGGTCAAGGCTTCTTTCTGCATAAGAAAATGCTTGCGGCCAGTCTTGCTTTTTAGCATAGATATCAGACATGTAATTGAGGTATACCGAAACGGGAGCATAGTCCTTTATTTCTTCCAAAATTACTATGGCTTCGTTGATATTTTGTTCAGCCAAATTGTCTTCACCCTGCTTGGCATAAACCATTCCAATATTTCCCAAATTATAAGCCATGCCTATTTTCGAATCAATTCTTTCATATATAATTCCTGCTTCTTCAAAATAGCCCAGGGCCTTATCAAACTGGTTGTTAAGAAAAGCATCATCTCCGGCATTTAACAGAGCAGCTGCCAATAAATTTGAGTATTTTGCTTTTTGCCTTAATTTTGCTATGGCCTTTGAATAATAGTTTTCAGAATTAGTAAAATCCCCCATAATTGAATAAACATCTGCAATAGCCATATAGGCAATCCCCTCTCTTTCAGGGTGATTTATTTTGTTAGCTATTTTTACACTACTAAAGAATTTAGTAAGGGCAATGTCTAATTCTCCGATTGATTTATAGGTGTTTCCACTTGCATAGTAACCGTCAAATAAATATTTGTCATTTTTGGCTGATTTCGAAAGGTCAATAAGTTCTTCAGCATATTTTAAGGATAGGTTGAAATCATTCAACTCATTAAAAGTAATTTGTGAAAGTAATTCCAATTTAGCTGAATCTTTCAATACATCTTGATCATATATAATTTTTAGACTGTCAGCTACTCGTTGGTCCTGCGCTACAGATGAATTGATAAAAACACAAAATAAGCCTATTATCAGATAATAGGCTTTTCTCTTCAGAAACATATCATTCCTTTTAACGATTGGTAGCCCTTACAGTTATTTTAGGGTCAATTGTACCAGTTGAATTATCTTTTTTTGTCCAATCTAAATAATAGTACTCTTCGCCATCATTGTCAAATACTGTTCCCTGCCAATTGATAGATACATTATCAGGCGGATTATTATTAGGGAAAGGGGCTGGCGGCGTACTCCAAATGTCAGTTTGATTTGTATTTGGCTGAATAAAAGGCCTTATAGCTATAGTTTTAAGTAAGGATCCTGTAACATTCCATTGAACTTCACCCTTGCGGGGAGAAGTGGCATTTCCATTATTCGATAAGGTAACATTTCCAGACGAATCTGTACTAACATTGATTGTTGTCATGAGTTAAATTTGAAAGATTTATAATTTAATTAGAGTTAATGTACTTCTATTTTTGAATCCAATCAAACGAACTAGGACGAAGAGATGGTTTTTCTATCCGAAGGGCCTATTATAATTATCAAACTAAATTCTTTGTGAATTCGGATTCGGTTCAGGCTGTAAGGCTGGTGGATTAGTATGGGAAATCGCCATCTGCCTGCCGGCAGACAGGGGTTTAGCGGAGCTAATGCTGTAATTAAGGTTTTTTGTTTTTTTCTTGAAAGAAAAATTCGTAAAATATTCTTCTTTACTCTTTTGTCTTGAAACAAAAGAGCCAAAAATTCAAGGCTGATTTTGTTTTTCTGTGCATCTCTCTGATAATTTTTACTCCACCATAGCCCAAGCCGCTGCGCTTCCGGAGCTATTGCTTCGTCCAGGCTAAAATTATCAGGATGCAATACGAAAAACAAAATAGGCCGTTTCGATCGAATCAATAATTTCGTTGGGGAGTTCACTTCTTAAATCTGAAATCTCAAATCAAGAGCCTAATCGAAATTCAAAGTTCCCTGTTCGACATTCGACATTCAAAAACCACTTCTTAAATCTCAAATCTCCAATCTGAAATCTTAAATCAAAACTCTCCATTCTCCAATCAATCCACCATTATCCACTGTATTATAATATCTCACCTTATCCATCCTTCGGTAGAAGGGTTGTTTTGGCTTTAAAAGGGTATTTATACCTCAAATGACATGGTTTTGGAGGGCCTGATATATCTCATGGTTTGGGCGGGGAGATATGGGTATTTTTAGAGGTAGCTAATTGCATTCACTCGTGAAATTCAAGACCGTACTTAAAAACTTAGTTTACCCGATTACTTTGTTAACCATCATTACCTTTTTAGGTATATTGATATCCCTTCATTCCTTATACGTTGCTGTTACTATTGATCCCTTATATGCGGTCATTGTAATTCCGATCACCATATTTTTAATCGTCCTATATATCCTTGACAGGCTTTTGATCAAAAGGGTAGCTTATTCAACATTGATGCTGGGAGAACTCATACTTGGGATTGGTGTTTTTCTGCTGTTTTCCTATCAGGAAAGTTATACCGATGTCAATTTCAATACGGATCAGGATTATATACTGGTCATCTTTGATGCTAAAGAAAATTCAATCGCAACATTTAACAGAAAAGGCCTTTTTGGAAAGGAACTCAAGGTGGATACCAACACGATCCACCTGGACAGGACCATGGCTGCACGAAAGAACTTAAGGATCAACGATCCCGCAGCATGGAAAGGATCCTATTATAAGCGGGGTAAATACGAATTCAAGGGAGATTCGATCGAGTATATTTTTTCTTTACATCAAAAAAGGATAGGCCCTGATTTTATCAGGGAAACGGATAGGTTTGTGGATAGTTTGTTGGAAGTGGGGATGGAGTGATTTGTCTTGTCCTTTTGCCTTGATGCAAAAGAACCAAAAAATCAAGGCTGATTTTGTTTTTCTGTGCATCTCTCTGATAATTTTTACTCCACCATAGCCCAAGCCGCTGCGCTTCCGGAGCTATTGCTTCTTCCATGCTAAAATTATCAGGATGCAAGACGAAAAACAAAATAGGCCGTTTACGATTTAATCATTGATTTGAGTTTCAGACAAAAACTTCGAAATTCAGAGTTCCTTGTTCGACATTCGATATTCAATGCTACAATGCTTGAATGCATTAATACTTCTTATATCTCAAATCTTAAATCCCTGCCTGCCGGCAGGCAGGTTAAATCTTAAATCTGAAATCTCCAATCTCAAAATCAAAACCCTACTTCATCCTATCACGCCGGCAGGCGGGGAATTCGATATTCAATTAAAAAATACCCTCATAAGGGTATACCTTATGTTTAACAAAAAACCTATATTAACAGCTTGAAAATTAAACAAGAACACTTCAACAATTGCTATGAGAAGTTCCAATGATTATGAAAATACCCTGAGTTGGGTATGGGAGATGCGATATAACTCATGGTTTGGGGAGGGGGATTTGGGTATTTTTAGAGATAGAAAAATGAAATTGCCTTTTATCACTTTTAGTGAGCTTGTATTAAGTGAGAATTTATGTGATAAAAAGTGTAATGCCCAATTAAAAAAAAAACAGCCGCACAAACAGCACATTTGGTTTTTGCCGACATGAAAGCCAACGCAGAAAAAACCAAAAGAGCTGTTTTTTGCCAACGCTCGATAGAACTAGATAAATTATGAGTACAGAATTAACAATTAATAATTTGCTTCCAATTTTAACTACTGGAAAACTATCAGAAAAAAATGCAACAATTCAGAACACAACTTTTGTCGGAATAGATTTTGGGACATCTACGACTGTTGTGAGTATCGCAGTTTTAGGAGATGATAAAGAACCGCTGATTGTAAAACCTATTGAATTGAATCAAAAACTATCAGATGGTGCAATTTTTTCATCTTATAAAGTTCCTTCTGTCATTGCTTGGTACAATAACAACCTTATAGTTGGCGAAGGTGCAGCACAACTAAAGTTCAAATTAAGACAAGGAAAAAATCTTTGGCATTCATTTAAAATGGAACTTGGAGAGGATGTTGGTTGTAAGTATCCAAATAGTGAACTTGGTAAAAATCACAATAAACTAACAATTCTAAATCCAACAGACGTTTCAAAAATATTTTTCAAATATTTAAAAGTTCAAATTGAGCGTTATATAAACACTCACTCTTTATCATCAAATATTCAGTATGCTGTCAGCATTCCAGCTTCTTTTGAGGCCAACCAGCGAAGAGACTTGGTCGACAGTTTGGAAAGCAATGGTTTCATGATAAACAAACAATCGCTTATTGATGAGCCAAATGCTGCATTTTTAAGTTATGTATCCAAATCTTCAGTTGAAGGAAAACATCTTAAAATTCCACAAGATTATTTTCCAAATGTACTTGTATTCGACTTTGGAGCTGGAACATGCGACATTTCAATACTTGAATTAGGGAAAGATAATAATGGAATATATTCCAAAAATATTGCAATCTCACGGTTTGAAAAACTTGGAGGAAACGACATAGACAAGTTAATTGCTGTAGATGTATTATTACATCAATTATTAGAAGGAACAGGACTTAGTTCTGAAGATTTCAGAACTAGAGAATTAAATGAATTAATCATTCCAAAATTACTTGCAGCAGCAGAGCGACTAAAAATAAAACTAAGCGATAATATTTCATTGCAAACCACAACCAAAGTTCTATCCGAATTGGCTTTAACAAAAGACTATATTTCTTTAGGTAAAAAAATTGAAATCGAAACTAGAAAAGGAATCCTATCCATTGAAGAACCCAAATTGAGTTATAAAGAATTTGCTGGTATTAATTCCGTATTTACAAAAGAAAATAGCAATCTACCAACCAAGAGAATTGAGAAGGAAGTTGAATTTGTAAGTGTTTTTACGCCAATAAAAACAGCCTTAAAAAAGGCTAATCTTTCTAGTGCAGATATTGATTACGTTCTATTTATCGGTGGTAGCTCAAAGAATCCATTTATTCAAAAAGCTGTTAGTAGTTATTTTCCCGAATCTGATATTTTAATACCAAATGATTTACAAGCCCACGTTTCTTCAGGTGCAGCAATCCATTCTTTAATTTATAATGGTTTTGGAAAAAATATAATTCAACCCATTACTAGTGAACCTATAATGCTAATTACCAAAGATGGATTTAGGGAAATAGTAGATTCAATCGTAGAAGCTGGTACAGTTATTCCATCAGACATTAAAATAATTGAAAATCTTTCACCACAAAAAGAAGGACAAGAAGTAATTGAACTACCTATTTGTGTAGGCAGTAAAAACAAACTTTTGTACAACATTAAGTTATTCAATCCAGAATCAGGTGGTTTTCCAAAATCAACATCCGTAAAATTAGAAATTGAAATCAATGCAGATAAAATGCTTTTAATAAGAGCATCAGCTGGGAGTAAAAAAATAATGGTAGAACCTCTAAGCCCATTTGCCAATAAAGAAATGACTACGGAGGAAAGAATAAAATATAAAGCTGAAAGAGATTTTAATCTAGAATGTGAGCGAAACGGTGGTGAGCCATCTTTATCTGCATTACAAACCTTGCACAAAGCATACAAAAAAATTGGAATGGATTTTAAAGCTGCCGAAACATTAGAACAAATTGAAGAAATGTTTCCAGGAAAAGGAAATCTTAACAATATAGGGTTGCATTACAGCAATGCAGGAAAGAAGGATAAAGCTATTATGTTTTATGAAAGAGCAATGTCCAAAGAACCATCTTCGACAACAGCTTTTAACATAGCTATGCAATACAAACTTACAGACAAGAAAAAATATCAAGAATACCTAGAAAAAGCACAAGAAACTAATCCAACACATAATCCATCTGCATATAGTTTAGGTCAGGAATATATAAAAGCTGGTAAAAAGAAAGATGGCGAAAAACTTTTACAAGAGGCATTTGATAGATGGAAACAAAAGTTTGAAAGTAATAAAATGGAAAAATGGGATTATAGTTGGTTCTCATCTTGTGCCAGGGCATTAGGTAAAAAAGATTATGCCGAACACATTGATGAATGCGAACCAAAAGAAAATTTAGATAAAATGTACAACTCTGATAATTTAACGCAATTCAAACAAGAAGAAGGGCTTCAAAAATACTAACAGATATGGCTTGGATGATAAAATATGACAAACTGGATGATGACCAAAAAGATTTTGTCGATAAAGAAATTAACTCAAGAGGAAACATTTGGATAAAAGGATTTGCAGGAAGTGGTAAGTCCGTCATGCTAATTCATGCTTTGAGAAAGAAAATGGATAGTAATCCTAATGCAAACGTATGTGTGGTAGTTTACACTCACTCACTAATTGATATGTTTAAAACAGGAATGGCAGAACTTGGAATGCCGTCAATACCAGTTATGACTTATCATCAATTCAAAAAAGGGCATGGAAGTTATGACTATATATTTTGTGATGAAGTTCAAGATTTACCTGCTGATGTGCTCAGTCAAATGAAGCAAAGAAGCCAACATGTATATGTTGCGGGTGATTCTAATCAGTCAATTTACGAAAACACAGTTACAACTACAGAAATTGGAAATATTATCAATGCTAGACCTTTTGTCCTTACGAGAATTTATAGACTTACAAGGTCTATAATGAAGGCAGTTTCCAACCTTTTGCCAAACATGGATATATTTGGCTCACGTAGAGATATGACTAAAAAAGATGTTAGCGTAAGGTTGGGTGAAGGTTATGATGAAAACGAAGAGGTAAAATATGTTTGGGAACAATCATCAAACGCAACTTCAGAAGGGTATTCTGCAGCAGTATTACTTCCTAAACATGATTGCATAATTGATTTTGCGAATCGTCTTTTAAGACAGAATGGTAAAACTACTTGGGCTTTACAAGAAAACAATTGGGGCAAACCCGACTACAATTCATTGAACAACCACTTTCGCAATCAAGGTTTGAAAATAGAGTACGTAGGAAATGGATATGGTTCATTTCAAAATGCAGAACGAAATAGAAACACCATTTTAATGACTTACCATAGTGCTAAAGGAATGGACTTTGACAATGTGTTTCTTCCGTTTCTTTCTGATGATACAAGCATTTCCAGAAGAGATGAAGAAACTTTATTTATGGTTGCGATTACTCGGAGTAAAATGAATCTATTTATTACTTACTCAGGTTATCTGCACAGATTGGTTTCAAAATTCGAATCAACTTGTCAGAGAATTGACCTAAAAACTTCAAATCAATCTGCAAACACAGATATTGATTTTGATTTCTAAATAATTTGAAAATGGACAATTTATATATTTTAACTAAACAAGAATTCACTTCGCTTTATCGCTTCGGTAAAATCCCATTGATTTCTAATAAGATAGTAAATACAGTAAATAGAAATGCCGAAGAAATCAACTCAAAAATTTATGATAAATTTCTGTCTATGCCCTATTTTGTGGGTGATGAAGAATATTTAATAATAAGTTTTGAAAATGTTTTAATTGACAACATTTGGTTAGAAATAAAATATGTAACAGAAGTCATTCCTCTAACAAAGGCTGCCAAGAATTCATTTGAAATGAAGTTTGATGATAAACTGGATTTTAAAGATGCTCGATTTGAAAACATTGTTCATAAAGTAGAAGAGGAAATCGATATTCAAGAAAGATATAGAGGTTCTAAGGCTTTCTGGATTCTATGCAAAGTCAAAAGTGATTATGAACCATTACTTAAAAAGGAATTAGTTGAATCATCATACCATAAAAGAATTAATGCAATTAAATCTAGTGAGTTTAAAGATGATTTTTTTATTCATTTATTAGCATACGACCGTTATGAATTTTTCCCTAATTCAGATTTAGGGTATTTTTATGACATTGGAGAAATATTCGCTCATTCAAAAGGTAAGACTTCGTTCAAAGGCAGTAGTTTCCATTCATTTCTAGAGAATAACAAACAAGCATTATCTGAAAAATCATTTGTTCAAATTGCCCAAATTATATCTGATTCCAATGACGTAACGAAATTTACCGAGCAATTAACATCTAACGGTTTAAGGCAATACTTCGCTTCCGCAATATTTTTAAAATTTAAGAATGACCTAGCTGAACGTGACACAATTAAGGATTCAGCAACAGGCAGGTTAATTCACGAAATAAGAACGGATAAGAAATTCATCAATGAATTAAATCTTGCAATTTATTTGACTGGTTCATTTTTTGGATATAAAAAATTCTATGATGATTTATACGATCGGGTTGACTTAAAAATATTTAAGAAAAAAGTGAAGCCTCCACAAGAAGAAATTAATGTTTGCAAAAAACATGATAAGACAGAACAATTTAAATTAAGTGAGGAAAAAGATAAAAATGAAATTATCGGAAAAGTAGTAACTGAAAAAGAGAAAGTTTTAGAAGAACAAGTCAAGTCTTCTACATCTGACTATTCTGGTGTACAAAAACAGATATTAGATATACTTTTAAGAATACTGGATGAGGAAAAAGGCTCTTTTGAAATTAAAACTGATAGGCTTAATGAATTAAAGAAAATATTATCGCCATTATCAGTTGAAAAGAATATTTCTAAAAAGGATGATGTAGTTCAAATAATAAAAGAGAAGTTTTCCGATAGAATTAGCATTGAAGCAAAAGGAAAGAAGTATATAATTAGCCGAAAAACAGAAAATGACTTATTTGCCAACGCTTAAAGCCATACACATTTGCAATTCACACCAGCCGACACACAAGCCAAAAATTGCAAAAGAGTATGTCTTTGCCAACGCTACAACCAGAACGTGAAAATGAAAAAAGGGCATAACAATGTATATAAAAAAATAGGCGAGACAGTAGTAAAATCAAGGGTTTTGGCTCGTGTCAAACTTTGTGTTCAACCGAAAGTTTAGTGCTTCGAAATCGCCTACTTTTTACATACTAACCGTTGTAAATTTAATATAAACAAAACATGAACGAAATAATTTGCCCAAACTGTAAAAAAGCTTTTAAAGTTGATGAAGCTGGATTTGCTGATATCCTGAAGCAGGTTCGAGATCATCAATTTGAAGAAGAATTGAAAAGTCGATTAGACCTGGCTGAAAAGGATAAGCAAAGTGCTATTAAGCTGGCTGAAGCTAATCTTAAAAATTCATTACAAGAAGATCTTGCAAAAAAAGATAAAGAAATAACTGAATTGAATGCTAGGATTGAACGTGAACTTGCTGTGCAATTAGCAAAGAAAGAATCTGAGATCTCTGAAATGAAGTCAAAACTTCAGAATGCTGAGCTTGAGAAAAAACTCTCTGTGTCAGAAGCGATCAAAGCAATCGAAAAAGAACGCGATTCCCTTTCTAACAGTTTAGAAAACAAAGAAATCGAAAAACAGTTACTTGAAAAATCGTTAAACGAAAAATTTATTGCTCAGCTAAAGACAAAAGATGATATCATCCAAATGAAAGATGACGAAATTGCTTTTCGTAAAGACATGAAGCTCAAACTCTCAACTAAAATGCTTGGAGAAAGTTTAGAACAACATTGCGAAATTGAATTTAATAAGCTCAGGGCAACAGCTTTTCAAAATGCCTGTTTTGAAAAAGACAATGATTCAAGGGGTGGAACTAAAGGTGATTATATTTATAAAGAAACTGATGGACCGGGTAATGAAATCATTTCAATTATGTTTGAAATGAAAAACGAAAATGATGAAACTGCGACAAAAAAGAGGAACGAGGATTTCTTTGCAAAACTCGACAAAGACCGAAAAGAAAAGGGCTGTGAATATGCGGTTTTAGTCTCGCTTTTGGAGTCGGATAACGAATATTATAATACCGGGATCGTTGATGTTTCTTACAGGTTTGATAAAATGTACGTAGTTCGCCCACAGTTTTTTATTCCCATCATTACGCTTCTTCGTAATGCTGCAATGAACTCCATGGAATATAAAGCAGAACTAAGTTTGATAAGAAGTCAAAACGTGGATATTACCAACTTTGAAGATAAAATAAACTCATTTAAAGAAGGGTTTGCCAGAAATTATGATTTAGCCAGTCGTAAATTTAAAACAGCTATTGATGAAATTGACAAAACTATAATTCATCTTCAAAAAACAAAAGAAGCATTATTATCGTCGGAAAACAACTTACGCCTTGCTAATAACAAAGCAGATGATTTAACGATTAAAAAATTAACCCACGGAAACCCTACCATGAAAGCAAAATTTGATGGGCTTACGGATAAGGCGGAATAAAACAAACCATTGATTGCTTTACGATTTCCAGTACACCCACTTCTTCAATTTATTATAAATTTTATTCGGTGAAATATAACAATACCCTCACGAGGGTATTGTTATTGTTGAATTAAATTGCCATATTCACATTCTAAAATTGAACAAGACAACTTCAATAATTGCTATGAGAAGTTTTTAAGGGTTTTGATTTGTTAAGAAATTGATATGAGTTAGATGATATATCTCATGGATTTTGAGACGAAACTATGGTATGTTTAAGATCTTAGAAAAGATTAAATAAATTGAATAAATAAAAAAACACAATAATTAATTGCATCAAAATATTAGCCACTAGTTGAATGAAGTTGTCATTTTTAAATAAAATTAATTCATTTTTTAAAAAGAATGAAGACGTTATTTTAAAAGATAAAGATTTGTCAAAACCTGATTCTCATGCAATAAGTATGTGGACAGCTGGTTTAAACTATGAGTCTCGAAATCAAGCAGTATTGAAGTGTCATCTACGTGAAAATGTCAAACTTAGAAGAGAATCCGAAAATTTAATTGATCAAAATGCCATTCATGTTCAAAGAATGGATGGTAGTTCTTTGGGCTATGTTGGAAGATATCGGGCAGCAATTTTAGCTCCGTTAATTGATTCAAAGGCTATCAAACCTGAGGCAGTTATAGCTGGATTAAAATGTGATGTCACAAATGATATCTATGGCGTTAAAATAACCTTAAATATAGAATCATCTATTTATAATGAACTGCATTTCAATAAAGAAGAAATTGAGTTTTTATTCACAACAAGTGAAAACGAAAATTTTTATCTTTTGTTAGAATGTGAAGATTTTACACTTGATAAGATTATAAGTCTATTCGATAAAAATAAGATTGACTATAAGCGAACTGGAATTAGTTATCGTCCGGGAAATGATGGTAAAATGTATTCGTGGTTTATACTTCTGGAAAAAAGTATAGATACAGTTTTAATCGAAAAATTACTTAGAGACAATTTTCCGGTTTTAGAGGAGAAGTATAAAAAAATAGTTGAACATGAATATGTTGAGTTACAGGAAGAAGAAATAGATGCTCTAAAAACTGTAAATCAGCGTTTAGACAAAAAGGTTAAAAGTCTTGAAAAGCGAGAGGAGAAATCAAAAAGGATATTAAACCGTTATTCCAATCAATTTAGAAATATAATAGAGGTCGTATTACCTGATGTAGAATTCCTGGACGGATCTCTGGATATTCTTGAAAGTGAGATTGAAGACTTTACAAATCCAATTGATAAAATAATCAAAATAAATACGGACCACCAATTCAAAGGCAAGAAAATCACGACTTTGGATAAATGGTGGGAAGTTCATTTTAATACAGGACAGAGAGATGATGGTAGATTATATTTTTATAGAAACTCTAATAAATTAACTGTATTGGTTTCTTTTAAAAAGGATCAGAAAAGAGATATTTTATATCTACAAAAGTATAATTAGCATTGCTGGGAATGAATTTAAATCTAATCTCTCTTAAAAAGAAATATTTATGTAAAAGCTATTAAACTTTCGAAGTATGTTATTATAAAATAAATAATTAGAAAAATTCACGTGTACAAATGTTGAAAACTTATATTTTTTAAAAGATGCATGATTTAACTGATTTTATCTCTGAGGAGACTCCTCCAAAGGCAAGTGCGATGATAAATACTTTTAGAGCATTTGGCTATAATCTTCAAACGGCTGTAGCTGATATTATTGATAATAGTATTTCAGCGAAAGCTCAAAATATATGGATTTCTTATGAATGGAAAGGATCTGATTCGTGGGTAAAGATTGAAGATGATGGTGTGGGTATGGATACCTCTAAGTTGATTGAGGCAATGACTCCAGGAAGTAAAAATCCAAATGATGAACGTGAAATTTCAGATTTAGGTAGATTTGGCCTTGGATTAAAGACTTCTTCTTTCTCACAATGTAAAGCATTGACTGTAGCGACAAAAAGAGACGGGTTTTCAATCCTTAAAAGGTGTTGGGATCTGGATTTTGTTAATGAGACGGGTAAATGGACCCTGCTTGATTTTATTTCTGAAAAGAGGCATCTTGACTCTATTTCACAGCGAGACAATGGAACAATGGTGTTGTGGGAAAAATTGGACCGGCTTGCAGGAAATTCACACACTGAAAATGAAGCAGCGAGGACAGTATTCATGGAAGAATTCTCTTTAATGGAAGACCATTTAAGCCTGGTTTTTCACAGATATATTGAAAAAAAGAAGCTCAAAATATGGGTTAACGGTAATTTAATTGATCCTTGGGACCCTTTTATGAAGAATGAAGATGGTTCTCAGCTAATTGGTGATGAATTTTTGGACAATACCTCCGTACATGTCAAATGTTATGTTCTTCCTCACATATCAAAAATAGATTCTGAAACAAGGGCTAAAGTAAAAACACAGGATTGGTACAAATATCAGGGCTTTTATATTTATCGAAATGAAAGATTATTGCTTTATGGTGATTGGCTGGGATTGTTTTCAAAAAATGAACATTATAAAAATGCCCGTGTTCTAATTGATATTTCTAATGAACTAGACCATGAATGGAAAATCGATATAAAGAAGGCGACAGCCTCACCATCAATAAGGGTAAGGAGAGACTTGATGAGACTAGGTAGGATGACCAGACAGTCGGCGGCCAAAATCTATAAATTCAGAGGTAATAGAATTCTGTTAGATGATTCCCTGACCGGGATCCATTTCCACTCCGTTTGGAAGGCATCAAAGAATAGAGACGGGGCAGTGAATTATTATATAAATAAGGAACATCCGGTTATTAAGAAGTCATTGGAAGAAGAGTTCATTACCAAAAAACATATTAATTCTATTTTAAAATTAATAGGAGATACTACCCCGGTAGAAGCCATTATACAAAATTATAGTGAAAAGCCAGAAAGTCTTGAATTAAGAGATCTTAATAAGGAGCTTGATTCAGCTACAATTCAACTGGCCTCAAGAATGTTTGAATCTTTAAAAATTTCAGGTATAAGCAAAGACCTTGCGATAAAACAGATTTTGAATATCCAACCTTTTAATGAGTTTCCCCAACTCATTGAACATTTAAATTAAGATAGTGAATAATATATTTGATAGTGCCAGGAATATAGCCCATGTTTTACTACAGAGGTATGATAGAAAGTTAGTGACAAATGAAATAATTTCTACGGAGGTAGAAAATATATTTCTTATGCCCGGTTTTGACCTTATTGATAGAGATGAGTTATTAACTAAGTTGGAAGATGATTTTGAAATTTATTCAAAAGAAGCTACACTTTTAGTTGCGGAAGATGTAAAACCATGGCTGTATAATGAAAAATCTAAAATCAATTTTGATTTATGGAGCAGATATAAAATATATAAAACAAATGAAGATCCTTCTTTCCCTATAAATGATCTCGATGATCTCACAGACAAGATTCTTGATAAATGTGTAAATCCAAAAATAAAAGGAAGATGGGATAGAAGGGGGATGGTTGTTGGTAATGTCCAATCTGGGAAAACCGCGAATTATACAGGGTTAATTAATAAAGCCACTGATGCAGGATACAGACTCATTATTGTGATCGCAGGTATTCATAATAGCCTTAGAGCACAAACACAGAATCGAATTGATGACGGGTTTATTGGACGAGACAGTTCGGATTTTATACTTAGACAAAGAAACATAAAGACCGGCGTTGGTCATATAAAAGCGGAGACTCAAATCTATTCCTTTACTTCTTCTGATGATAAAGGAGACTTTAATCGGAATATTGCTACCCGGTTGAATGTGCCCATTAGTGGTCAAAGCCCAACTGTACTAGTAATAAAGAAAAATAAAAGTATACTTGAAAATCTAATCTTATGGTTATATCAGTTTGCAAAGGAAGATGAAAACGGGGACGCTAAAGTTTTTGATGTTCCTTTGCTTGTAATTGATGATGAAGCTGATAATGCTTCAGTAAATTCGGGAAATGAAATTGATGTAAGAACTATTAACAGGCTCATAAGAACCTTATTAAATCTTTTTAATCAAAACACCTTCATTGGATATACGGCTACTCCTTATGCAAATGTTTTTATTCCTTCTTCCTGGAGCGAAAACCTTGAATCTATGGTAAAAGATATTAAATTAAAGGTCGGGGAGGACCTTTTCCCAAGGGACTTTATAGTTAATATTCCTCCCCCTTCTAATTATATTGGGGCGACACAAGTATTTGGATATGTAAATAACGAGACTGGAGAAGAGTATGAAGGATTGGATATTATCAGACCTGCTGAAGATCAGGAGCCACACATTCCCAAAAGAATAAATAAAAATAATAAAGAGAATCTTCCGGAAGATATCCCGGAAACCCTGAAAAAAGCAATTAAATCCTTTATAATTACTTGTGCGGTAAGGAGATTGCGTAAGCAGGAGAATAAGCATAATTCCATGCTTATTCATGTGGCACTTTATGTTGCATGGATTGACAGAATAGCCTGGCTCGTAAATGAAATAGTCAGAGATTATAAACTCCAGATTCGATCAGGACAAGGTCGTGTTTTAAAAGAGTTGCAGGAATTATATGAAAATGATTTTGTTCCTACAACAGATAATGTCTTAAAAAATTTAAATTATACAGACAGAAAAATCACACAACATTCATGGGAAGAAGTTAAAAAAACTTTGATAGATGCAGTTATGAAAATTGACGTCAGAGCAGTTCATGGAACAAAAAGCACCAGATCTCTTGAATATCATAATATAGAAGATATTAAGTATGACAATTATGAAAACGGACTCTCTGTTATTGCTGTTGGAGGTAATCGGTTGTCGAGAGGAATTACATTGGAAGGCCTTTCCATAAGTTATTATTTAAGAGCTTCCCGATTATATGATTCTCTGATGCAGATGGGAAGGTGGTTTGGTTATAGACCGGGCTATGCAGATCTGTGCAGACTCTTCACAACCGAACAACTGATTAACTGGTATCAGCATATAACGCTCGCTTCAGAAGAAATGAAAACTGATTTTGATAATATGTCAGCAGAAAATAAGAAGCCTGTTGATTATCGACTTAAAATAAGAACTCATTCAGGAATGCTCAGCATTACAGGTGCTGGTAAAATGAAGGAGCATGAAAAAATACAAGTAGGTTTTTCTGGGCAGATCATTCAGACTTATCAGTTATTAAAGAATCAACAAACAGTTACGGCAAATTTTAACAATTTCAGGAATCTTTTAATTAGAATGGGCGGCCCTGAAAAAATGTTTACGGCAAAATCCAGGAAGCTTAATAGGCTAATTTGGAAAGAAATTGATTCTGAATTAATCATTGATTTTTTAACCGGATTTAGAACCGATCTTCCAAAAGCCAGAGCTGATGTTTTGAATGGCTATATTAGAAAACAAAACAGACACGGTAATTTAGAAAAATGGACCGTTGCGGTGGCATTAAATTCACTGGCTGAAAATCCGTTTTATTTTAACTGTGGTGTTGAAGAAATTCCAGGTGGCCTTCCGAAAAGAACAAACACTAACAAGTTTGGAAGGGAAACCTATACCATATCACGTAATAATATATTGGGTGTTGATGACAAAACTATTGATCTTGATATAGGAAAACGCGAGTATGAAGAAGAACAACTTAAACAAATAAGAGCTGAAGCCGGGAAATCTTTACTTGTAATATATCCGCTTGACACGAAAGAGGAAAAGACTCTTGATGATAATATTCCATTAATCGGCTGGGCAATAATATTTCCAAAAATTGAAAATGAAGACAAGGTTGAGTTTGCAGCAAGACCGTTTTTGGATGATTTTGAAGAAACGCAAAATGATGATGATTTAGATGAAGACAATGTTTGATATTAAAAAAATATGGAGCCGTCAGTCAGCCTCCCTCAGGAATGACGTTATCAAAGATCCGATTGAGGATATTTTGAATTTAAAATGCTATATAGGGACTGTTTCAGTTTCAGGAGCGATATTTTTTTCAATGGAAATTCCATTTTCTATTGAAATTGGTAGTAATGATCTCAAACGATTTACAGGTGTTGAAGTTCAAATACTAGCTTCATCAGGTAAAAAGAAAGAGCTTACTATTATACTTCTCGATATTGATCTGATGGATATTTTTGTTGTATTTACAGAAGATATTGTTAATCATATAAAAGAGGTTAGTTCTTCTCAAGAAGCAATTGGTATAATTTCGTCAAGAATAAGATACTGGAAGAAATTGTTTGGAAAATATTCAAATAATATTCTTTCTCCAGAGCGACAAAGAGGCTTGTTTGGGGAATTACTTTTTATTAAGGAAATGATCGAATCAGGTAATGACATGGAAGAAACGATAAGAGCTTGGGAGGGACCAAGTGGCACAAATCAGGATTTTTATCATAATTCTGATGCAGTGGAAGTTAAGACATCAATTGCCAATGTTCCCGTTATTAAAATTTCAAATGAACGTCAGCTTGATGTAAAAGGTCTGGACAGACTTTTCCTTGTTTTTTATCATCTGAATGAAGTCCCTGATAAAAATTACAGTCTTCAAAATTTAATTATTAATATTCAGGATCATTTCAAAGATAGTTATGAGCTCTTGATAATATTTAACAAAAGATTAAAAAAAGCAGGTATTTCAGAAGAAATGATTGATAATTATAATACGACAGGATATAAAGTGATGGAAGAAATGGTTTTTGAAATAAGCGAAAATTTTCCAAAAATTACTTCATCTAAGGTATCTGAAGGAATATCAAAAATTTCTTATGAAATTTCCCTTGACAGTTGTGTGAATTTTTTAATTGAAACTCAATTTCTAAAAAATAATTTTTTAAATGAGAAAATCAATAAGTAAAAATGTAAATTTTGAACTCGAGGTTTTTATAAAGAACCTTTATCATGAAGTTCAATCATTGGTTTACTCAGATGAAGTTGGAGATTCCAAGGAAAATAAATTTACGGAATTTGTTATGGAAACACTTGCGGATGCAGGTGAAACAGAAGGAATAAGATTATGTCCATTTATCAAAGAGAACCGATTTGAAAATATTGAGTATAAAATTAATGGTTATGCGATTGAAGAAGGTTACGAGAACATTGATATTTTTATTTCTTACTTCAGAGACACAAATGAATTATATCGTTTGCCTAAAATTGAATTTGAAAGGCTTATAGGTCAGGCTTCAAAATTTGTAAATGCTGCGCTGAAAGGGCATTTGGAAGATTTAGAACCTTCCTCAGAAGCTTATGGACTTGCAGAAACATTAAAAAAGAACCGTAATGATATTATCAGGGTCAATATTTTTGTATTGAGTAACGGAGATATCCCACATGATCCACCTCAAAACCATAAATTCAAGAATCTTGAAGAGATATTAATCAATTTTAATATCTGGGATATTGAACGTCTGCATAGATTATCTGAATCCAAGGGAAACAGAGAACCAATTGAAATAGATTTTCGTGAAACAATGGGAGAGGTTATTCCATGTCTTGAAATGCCATCTAAAAATGATCTGTATGAATGCTATCTTGCGATAGTTCCAGGGACGATTCTTTCTGGGTTATATAGAAATTATGGAACAAGGCTACTTGAAAGTAATGTTCGCGCGTTTCTACAGGCGACTGGAAAAATAAACAGAGGAATAAGAGATACAATTCGTTTTGAGCCACATTTGTTTCTTCCTTATAATAATGGTCTTGCAGCAACATCTCTTGAAGTTCAGACTGAAATTATCGATGGTAAGAAAGTAATTACATCTGTAAAAGATTTTCAGATTGTGAACGGCGGTCAAACAACAGCATCTCTTTTTCATACAGATAAAAAATATAAGGAAGCGGATTTGTCAAAAGTCTTTGTTCAGATGAAGCTAACTGTAATAAAGGATGAAATAAAAAAAAATGAAACGGTACCAAATATTTCAAGGTTTGCGAATAGTCAGAATAAGGTTTCAGAACTTGATCTTACTTCAAATAATCCATTTTTGCAACGATTAGAAGATTTGTCAAGAACAACATATGCCATAGATTCCGGAGACAGAAATAAACAAAGTATATGGTTTTTCGAACGCGTAAAAGGGCAGTATAGAGAAGCTGAAAATAAAGAGCCGACATTAGGTAAGAAGAAAGCGTTCAAACTTAAGTATCCTAAAAATCAGATGATCATAAAATCTGAAATTGCAAAATATTCCAACTTGTGGGACAAGATGCCTTATCATGTATCCAAGGGTTCTCAGAAAAACTATAATATTTTCATGGAAAGTATCAAAAAACAGTTTGGCAAGAAACAGCCTGGACGGGTCTATTGGGAAGATATTGTGGCGAATGCAATTCTCTTTAGAACCACAGATAAATTATTTGGAAGAAAGAATCAGAACCCGATTGGTGATACAAATATTAAATCACACACTGTCAGTTATTCCCTTGCCTATTTTCATGACGTTACAAATAATAAAATAAATCTTGAAAAGATATGGAAGCAACAGTTTATTCACGAAGATTTACAGCGTGAATTAAAGAAACTTTTGAAATTTGTGTATGAATTTTTCATGTCTTTAGACACTGCTTTAATTAGTGAAGCCGCGAAGAAGGAAGACACATGGAAACAACTCAGAAAATTAAAACAACATCCATTAGATCTAGATGTGGTGAAAAAATATTTAATTTCTGACAAAGATTATAAATCAAGATATGATTCTGATTCAGATGAAGTTGAGGAAATGGAAAAATATAATAATATAGAGAGGATAACTTCGTTGGGCCTTAAGTTCTGGGATGGATTAAGGTTATATACTTCAAAAGTTAATTGTCTTACAAAACCCCAAATAAATTTTGCCGCAAACATAAGTGGAAAAATAAAGAGCCAGGGTGCTTTATCTGATATTGAAGTTAAAAAAGGGGTGAAAATTATTCAAGTATTGCAGGAAAGAAATGTAAGTTTTGAAGACGTTAAGAAATTGAGTTATGAAACTGATATCGTTTTAGAGGATGCAACAAAGATTATTAACAGATTAAAAGATATGGATAGTGAATCATGGAAAATAGTTATAGCGATAGGGGAAAAGACCCAAAAACTTAATTATAAGGAAATAAGCACGATTAAGGCTATTCAGACTAAATTAAGGAAAAAGGAGACAATTGATTTAAACAGATTACAGATTGTGGATAAGGCATTGGATAAGGTCAAAAAATTTGTAAAAGTCTAGTGTATTTATAATTTCAAGCCAATAATTTCATTTAAATAATTAGAGAGTTCCTGTCATTTTCATTCAATGATTTCAGATAATTTCGCTTCATTATTACCAATTAATGTAATTATGCTTTAATAAAATACTTTTGAAAAATATTTCTCATTATTATGGGGAATTATAACCGTTTTTATTTTTCTGATTATAGGAATGCATTTACTTTTAACCACTTTATGAAAAATTACACTTACATTGATTTATTTGCCGGTGCTGGAGGACTTACAATTGGCTTTGGTAATAAAGGCTTTCATTTGGAAATGGCTAATGACATAGCTGAGCCCGCATTAAATACCTTAAAGAAGAATCTTTTGAAAACACATCCTGATACAAATGAGGAAAGAGTTATTCTTGGTGATATCAAGGAACTATATAAACATCTTGGTAATGGTGATGTGAGTTATGATATGCAGGGGCATATGGTTATAGAAACTGGAATTGAGTTGGAACTTCGTAAGAAGGCACCATCTGTAAAAGATAATAAAGGGATAAGGAAAATACTTGCAGGAATTAATCATGTTGATGTCTTAGTTGGAGGGCCTCCTTGTCAGGGGTTTTCAATGATTGGACGATCAAAAAAGGCCAGTTTGGAAGAACGCACCAAGGGGTTTATAGATGATCCTAGAAATCAGTTGTTTAAGCATTATTTAAAATTTGCTGAAAAATTATCCCCTAAGCTGATACTAATTGAAAATGTAAAGGGGCTGGCATCAGCATCTGGTTACAGAGATCTTATTGAAAAATCATTGCGCGATACAGGAGGTGAAAATAATTATGAAACTTCATCCGCGATATTAAACGCCAAAGATTTTGGTCTTGCACAGAACCGTGAGCGTATTTTCTTTATTGGGTTGAGAAAAGACCTTTCTGAAAAATATGGAATTGCAGTGGAAGGAATTTTTGAAGAAATTATTAACGCTAAGAAAGAGGCCATAAAACTTAAAGAAGTTATTTTAGACTTGCCACAAATTAAAGCCAATCCTAAACCAAATAATTATTCTGAAGAAAAAGAATTATCTTTTTCTAACATAAATTGCTTTGGAAAGAACATGTCTGATGGACCTTATAAAGAGCTTCTTGGCGAAAAAGACAGCCAATCCTATGTAAGATTAATAAATACTTACAAAGAAAGGTTAGAATTTCCGGAGCGGCTTTATAATCATAAATCGAGATATCATAATGAAAGAGATTTATTTATTTTTAAAAATCTTGTACCTGGGAAGTATTTAAATGATCCCGAAAATAAAAAAGCGCTTTCAAAAGTAATTTACGGAGTGGAAATCGATGCAAAAGGAAATAGGAGGGTAAAAGGATTCGTAGATAAGTATTTTAAACTTGACGCAGAAAGTGTTTCAAAAACAATTATTGCTCATCTTGAATTAGATGGGAATTCTTATGTTCATCCGGGTAATATTCCTAGAAGTATAACTCCAAGAGAGGCAGCAAGAATTCAATCGTTTCCTGACTGGTACTTTTTCACAGGGACCACACGAAATCAATTTAAACAGATTGGCAACGCAGTCCCACCTTTAATGGCTTCTTTAATCGCTGAAAATTTCAAATCAGTACTTGATAGAATAAATGAGAATGAAAAATAAAAAACTTACTATAATTGATTTGTTTACTAGTTGCGGTGGCCTGACTGAAGGGTTCCTTAAATCTGGAAAATACAAAGGACTTGCACATGTTGAATGGGAACTTCCAATGGTAAGAACTTTAAGATCAAGACTTGAGAAAAAATGGAATCACTCAAAAAATACAGCGTTAAAAAGAGTTATACATTTCGATATACAGAGAACTGATGAACTCCTTAACGGTAATTGGAGTGATTTATCTCTGAATAGTTTTAGCGAAACTAATCATGCTAGTATAATAAAAAATGGACTTAAAGGGCTGGTAAGAAACACTAAAGTAGATTTAGTGGTTGGTGGACCTCCTTGTCAAGCTTATTCGATGGCTCGGAGGTCTCATAGTAACAAGTTAGTAAAAGATGATTATAGAAATTATTTATTTGAAAGCTTTATAAAAGTAGTTGATGAATTTAGACCATCTGTTTTTGTATTTGAAAATGTTGAAGGTATGCTCAGTGCTGCTCCGGGTGGGAGGAAAGTCACAGATCGGATCTTTGAAGCATTTGATAATTGTCGATATGATATATACTTGTACCAAAAAAATTAAAAACAGCATTATTTAATGCTCGTGATTTTAACGTTGCTCAAAACAGGAAAAGAGTTATTATAATTGGAATAAACAGGGATAATAAAAATTCTAATATTAAGCTGGAAGACATTTACAATGAGATCAATAACCTAAAATCATGCGAGGTTAAAACTATGAGGCATGTAATTGGTCATCTACCTGATTTTAAACCTTCAAATAATATCCAAATAATTAATAAAAGAAAAGTCTCACATTTTCCTGTTTTTAAAAGTGAAATTTTAAAAACTTAGCATATTCCTCGATTTCACAATAAAAGGGACATTGGTATTTTTAGAAAGTGGTTAATTAATGGAATGAATAAAAGAAGTAGTGAGGACAGAATAGGTTTTTATAACCAAGTAATTGGTAAAAATTCAATTCACAATAAATATAGAAATTTGGAATGGGATCAGCCTTCACATACAATTGTGGCTCATTTGGATAGAGATGGTCTTTTGTTCATTCATCCTGATATAGAACAGGCACGATCAATCAGTGTTGCGGAAGCGGCATTAATTCAGTCATTTCCCGAAGACTTTGAATTTAATGAGTCAATGGGCCCTAATTATAGAATGATAGGTAATGCAGTGCCTCCTTTAATGGCTGAAAGGATTGCAACAGGCATTGCTTCACTTTTCACAAAGAATGAAGCTCAAGTACAAGATCTTCTAGCGTCTTAGTTATTCTATCGGGTTTTAAGTGACATTCCCATATTATGACCACATTCCAACCATCTTTTATTACAGTGCTATGATTATAAGAATCTCTTGATATTGTTTTATTTATTTTATCTTTCCACCATTCAGTTCTTGTTTTAGGGATAACAGCATATTTGCAGTTCTTATGGCCATGCCAGAAACAACCGTTAACAAAAATTACGGTTTTATATTTTTTTAAAACGATATCCGGCTTTCCAGGAAGATTTTTATCATGCAACCGAAAGCGAAATCCTTTTGAAAACAGATGTCTTCTAACCAGAATTTCAGGCTTGGTATTTTTGCCTTTTATTCTGCTCATGTTAAAACTTCGAGTCTCCTTGCTATGAACATCAGTCATGATAATCAAAGTTAGCTATAATTCTGGGTTAATTGACTCACTAATTATAGATCCTTTTTCACTGATCTTCAATATAATTCATCTTTAGGTAGATTTTTTCAAGATGTTTAATCCTTTTTTTAAGAATCAAATACATATACGGATAATCATCAGTGATTTCATAACCTGATTCAAAATAATCAATAATGCTTCTTAGTTTTTGGAATAATTCCTGAATTGAAATGTCTTCAAATGATCTTTTGAAACTCATAATTTTGCTGATTTTCCAAATCATTCAACCACAGTGGTTCAGTAAACTCTGTTGGTGTTCTGCAAAGCAGAAACTCTGAAGATTCTTGTTAAGTTTCAAACATAAGTAATTGTAGTTAAGGGTACGTTCTTTGTTTATAAATCGAAATAAATAGACTAGCAGTTTCAGAGATGAAGTAATAAATAAAGTTTAATTTAGGGGAGTAAAGGAGAATGAATATTGGGTTTTTGAAGCGGTATTATGATTATAACAAGTTTGTTGATAAAAACGTTTTGATTTAAAAATTTATATCTCATATTTTGAGATATTCGAATTTCATAAAAGAACTTGTATTACTAGTATTAACGAACCGAATAAAAGAGGTTTTAGAAGAAAAAGGTATCAAACATATCTGGCTTGCTGAATAACTAAGGAAAAGCTTTAATATGGTAAACTCCTATGATTAAAAAGGGAAGACAGCTAAGTGTTGAAGACTTATATAAAATTGCTGAAATATTAAATATCAGTGCAAAAGAACTTTTAGTTGAACATGAGTAAGAAATTAACATTTATTGACCTGTTTGCAGGTTGTGGCGGATTGAGTGAAGGCTTTTATAAACAAGGATTTAAAAGCCTAACTCACGTTGAATATGATCATTATGCATGTGAAAGCCTTCGAATCAGAATGAAAAATTATGGTTATGCTGAAGATGAGATTAGTGTACTGGAAAATGACATCACAGATGATGACATAATAGTAAAAATAGAGAATGAGATCAAAAACAGAAATGTTGATTTATTGATCGGTGGACCACCATGTCAGAGCTTCTCCTCACTTGGAAGAGCCAAAGATGATAACGGCATGCAAGATGACCCAAGAAATTATCTTTTTGAAAGTTATGAGAAGATATTAAATCATTTTAAACCTAAAATATTTGTCTTTGAAAATGTTACTGGTTTGTTAAGTGCAAAGCTTGGAAAAGAGAAAACAGTTAATGTCATTTTAAAAAGACTTGGTAAAGAATATAATCTAATCAAAGACCCAGCGAAAATGGTTTTAAACTCTTGTGACTATGGAGTGCCTCAAATAAGGAAAAGGGTCATACTAATTGGAGTAAAAAAAGGAATAAAAATTAAACCAGAACAAATTTATGAAGGGATAATAAAAACTCATTTCAACCCATTATCAGTTGAGAAAGAAAGAGTTAATAAGCAAAAATATGTGACGGTAAAAGAAGCGATATCCGATCTTCCTGCAATGAAGCCGGGAGAAGGTAAAAAGATAATTAAGCACAAAGTAGAATCTTGGAATGACTATTTGTCTAAAGTCAGATCAAAGGACGATGAGGTATTATTAGACCATGTTGCCAGAACTCATAATGAAAAGGACCGTAAAAGATATTTGGCTATGAGCAAAAACAAATGGACATTCAAAGAGCTGCTAGAAAAAAAGCCATCTTTAAATCATATCAAACAAAGAGTTTTTAATAATAGTTATGTGGTTCAATTCTGGGACAAACCTGCTCGAACAATTATTGCTCATTTATATAAAGACGGTAATCAGTTTATACACCCTGATCATAAACAAGAAAGAACAATAACTCCTCGTGAAGCAGCCAGATTACAATCTTTTCCAGATGACTTTGTTTTTGAAGGTTCACGAACCCAACAATATAAGCAAATTGGAAATGCGGTTCCACCATTAATGGCAGAGGCAATAGCAAAGAGTATTAAAAAAGTTTTAGGAAAATAAGTAAGATGTTTCAGTATATAAACAAAATAGAAAACACTAGAGAAAGGAAGTTTTTCATTGAAAAAGTTAATCTGTTCATTAAACTTTTAAATGTTTTTGCTCAAAAGAATAATCTCGTTGATTCTTCAGTAAATTCAGATGTGTCAGATGACACTATTAAAAGACTACAAGAGCTTGAAATAATTGAATCAAATTCGGAATATGAACAAAATCAATTACTAAAAGTTCTAAAAGCACCTCTTTGTAGCGAATTCATTACAGCGATCAACTACAACATTAAACACAAAAAATTGATCGGTGATTTATTGAACAAATTAGACCCTGTTAAGAGGAAAATAACTCAAGAAAAAGCCAAAAAAAAAACTGGTCCTAAAACTATTGATTTCTTCTGCGGTGCTGGCGGATTAAGTCTTGGGTTTAGCCAGGAAGGGTATCAAGTTGATTTGGCAAATGACTATGAAGATGTTTGCATTGAAACATTCAAATATAATCATCCTGAAGTACAAGAGGACAGAGTCATTTTAGGAGATATCAGAAATATAGTTGATCATATAGAAGATTACATTAATAAAGAAATAGATGTTGTTATTGGTGGACCACCTTGTCAGGGATTTAGTACTGCGAATCAACAAAGAATAATTGATGATTCAAGAAATGAATTGTATAAGTATTACTTAAAAGCAGTAAAAAAAATAGCACCCAAGTTTGTGGTAATGGAGAATGTTAAAGGTATGCTTCCATATGCTGAACAAGTGGTTGAAGATTACGAAAGTATCAAAGCTAACATAGGTAATAAAACATATTCTTATAGCGTTGCTTGCAAAGTATTAGTATCGAATGATTTTGGTGTTGCACAAAAAAGACAGCGGTTGATATTTATTGCTATCAGGGACGATATATCCAAGACAAAAAATATAACGCCATCAGATATATTCAAAGAAATTGAAAAGAGTTATCAAGATAATCAAGGCCATGTTTTAAGAGATGCTTTACAGTATATTAAGGAGCTTGAAGCCCCTCGTATTAAAAATATGACAGAAGTTGATGATGAAATTACCGGTAAAAAAGTGGATGTAAATAGATTTGAAGGGAATGAAAATTCTTATTTAAAATTGATTAATCAAGGCAGAAAAATTGATTACGTTTTCAATCATAAGGCTAGATATACCAACGAAATTAATTATGAAATCTATAGTACTCTGGAACAAGGTGAAGACGGTACTAGCGAAAAGATTAAGCATGTTATGCCTTACAAACACCGCAATCACATTTTTAAGGATAAATATTTTAAACTAGTTGAAGATAAACCTTCAAGAACTATTACAGCTCATTTAAAAATGGATTGCCATTCTCATATTCATCCAAGACAAGTTAGAAGCATTACTCCACGAGAAGCAGCAAGAATACAGTCTTTTCCGGATGATTATGTTTTTTTAGGTGCTTATTTAAAAACATATATGCAAATTGGAAATGCTGTGCCACCTATAATGGCAAGAAGTATTGCTAAAGTCATTAAAAAATTCATTTAAAAATATAATTATGAGTCAGACATCTTTTGTTAAAAGGCTATACGCTTCTAATCTAGGTGAGGCAGGTATGCATGATAAATATATAACAGTTCCAAAAAAAGCAGATCCTCCAACCTTTTTTGGTCATCCACCTAAAAATATTACATTTATTGACAAAAATACTGATATACTTTATGACTTTCCATTTTCCCATGCTGCCAATGGGGAATATCGTTTAACTCAATTTGGCAATTATTTTGACGATAAAAATGCAGTTGTGGATGACGAAGTAATTATTAATAAAATAATTTCTGGAGTTTCAATAAAATATGAAATTGATTTAAAAAAAAAAGGAATACCCATCCCTTATCCTATTAATACTTTATTGCCAGATGAAGTAAATGATGATGTTCAAAATAGTTACAGTGAAGGCACCAAAATGACTGTCTTAGTAAATAAATATGAGCGTAATACGAAAGCAAGAGATGAATGCATTGACCATTATGGAGCATTTTGCTCAGCGTGTGAATTTGATTTCAGTGATGAATATGGTGATATTGGAAAGGGATTTATCCATGTTCATCATATTAAACCTATATCAGAAATAGGAGAATCATATGAAGTCGATCCGATTAACGACTTAATTCCAGTTTGTCCTAATTGCCATGCAATGATTCATAAGAGAAAACCTCCTTATTCAATTAAGGAAATAAAAGGAATCTTGGGATAAAATATATTTATTATGGAAAAAAAAGAATTTAAAAAAACACTCACACCTACTGATATAGGAAAAACAAAATCACATTTGGGAGGTGGTTTTACAACGCCATCTAAAGAAGTAGATTCTAAAGTTTTCTTTACAGATGGATACCCAAAGGTTTACAACTTTTACGATAAAAATTTAAAAAAAACCTTTGATTTTTATGTGAAGCAAAATGGCCACAAAAAAAACAATGAAGTTCGATTAAGTCGAATGGCCAATTATTTTAAGCTAAAAAAAGCAGAAGTTAATGATTTTGTCCATGTTGAAAGAGACGATTCTGTTTCTGATCACCAGCCAAAGTATTATATTGATGTAATTAAGGCCAATAATGAAATCAATCTGAAAGAGGACTTTGCAGACTGGTTTATTAAAAAGAATGGTAGTCAGCATAATTATTTTAAAAATTCATTCCGATCTGATAGGGATAAATTAATCGAGGCACTCACTGAGTATGAAGGAAAATATTTTGAAGAATTTAAAAAGTATGTATTTAAGCTAAATTCTAATGAAATACCTCAATTAATTAAACAGCTCTCTTCAAATCTTAAAATTAAAAATGGTAGTTTCTTTACCTTCAGTCTTTCTAAAAGTAGGAGAATGCCAAGCGCAATATTAGGAAGTAAGAACTACATAAAATTTCTAAAAGAATTATTATCAAAAACTAACGTAACAAACATCCAGACTTCAGAAGATCAGAATCCTGAATTATTTGCTCATCCAAAAAACCAAATTTTATTTGGACCACCTGGAACTGGAAAAACCTATAATATGGTAAACTTTTCCTTGGGAATTGTTAATGAAAAGGAGACAGAATATTACAGTACAGACATTAAAAAAGAGCGTGAAGTTTTTGAGAATAAGTTTCGTGAATTGATGGAACAGGAAATTGGTGGGGGCCAAACTAAAAACCAGATTTATTTTGTAACATTTCATCAAAGCTACAGTTATGAGGATTTTGTGTTAGGAATCGCTCCTGATTTATCAAACGAAAAATTAAAGTTTAAAAGAAAAAAAGGTATCTTTTATATAGCATGTGAAAATGCATTAAACAATCCTGATGATAATTTCGTAATGGTAATAGATGAAATTAATAGGGCTAATATATCAAGAGTGTTTGGAGAACTTATCACATTGATTGAAGACGATAAACGAATTTCAAAAGTTCAAGATAGAGGAATGCGTTTAATGCTTCCTAACGCTCCTTCACCAGAAGATGATCCCACCAATGAATGGGAGTTTTCAAGAAACTTTGGAGTGCCAGAAAACCTCTACATTGTTGGCACTATGAATACTGCTGACAAATCAATAGCAGCATTAGATATAGCGTTAAGAAGAAGATTCAGATTCATAGCTAAATATCCTGACTTATCACTTGTAAAAGATGATAAACTGAATGATATAATGTCAGCTATTAATTCTGAAATCATTAAACCTGATGGAGATTTTGAGAGGGGAGCTGATTTCACTTTAGGCCATTCCTATTTTATGAATAAATCATTCGCAGAAGTAAAAGAAATTATGGATTATTCTATCATTCCTCTTTTACTTGAATATTACATGAATGACTTTATCAAAGTACAGGAGCTTCTCAATAAATGTTTAAAATCACAAAAATTAGAGGTAACAAAAGATGAGTTTGATGGAACTTTAAGTATAACACCTAACAACTCTCAAAATTGAAAGATGAATCTTCCATAGAACTTTATGAACACGGTGCTGCACGTGAATTGAAATTAAATGACAAAGAGATTTCATCCTTTGAGAAATTTTTGGACACTGTATGGAAAAATAGGAATACAGAAAACTGGAGAGGAGTATCTGAAAAGAAGACTGATCAGAAATTTATTGAAGTTACAAGAGGCGTAAGTCAAAAGGAAAAGCTTTTTGCCAAGTCCAACAATTATGTTGGTGTTGTGAACTGGAAGAAAAAAAGAATTCATCTATTACCTAAAATATTTGATCAGGAACAAGAGTATCAAGAACTTAGTGAAGCTTCTATTAATTCAATTCATACACATATTTTATGGTGGCTTAGTTATTCGAATAAATTTAAATTTCCAAATCTTAGGAATGATATTCATCAAAGGAATAATGATTTTTTAGAGGCTTTAATTTACTTGTTCGCAAAACATGCTCTTGAGGTATTATCCGTTAGCACTTACCATTCCTTTGAGGATCAGGAATCAGAGCTGAATTATATGAGAGGGAGTCTTGATTTTAAAAAGTACCTCATGGGGAATTTTTCCAAAGGAAGGCATCATAAACTTGATTGTCGTTTCAATTCTCTTGAAGTTGATAACCAATTTAATAGAATAATAAAATATGTATGCAGATTACTTTTATTGCTAACAAAAGTAAAAGAAACTAAAAAATACCTTACAGCCATTATATTAATTTTGGATGATGTAGAGGATAAATATTATGAGGCAAGAGATTGTGAGTCAATTCGTTTCAATTCCTTCTTTGGACATATGCAAACCATACTCGACTATTGTAAACTTTTTCTTGCCGGGAGCATCATTAATAGGAACAAGGAAACTCTTCAGGTCTTTGCTTTTTTACTAAAAACAGATGACTTGTATCAGGACTTCGTTTATGGGTTTATTAAAAAGCATATTGAGCGTTTAACGAAAATAAATCCAAGCGCAACTAAATACATTGGCGAGGATACATTTAAGTCGAACTTTCTATTTACTGATGTTGATGGAAAAGAAAATTATTCAGCTTCCCTATTACCAGATGGAATCATCAGATTTAATCATGAAGAATTTATTACGGATACGAAATACAAGAATTTAACAAAAGACGGAATTAAAGAAGGAGATCTCTATCAGATGCTTGCCTATGCAACCCGTTTTAAGATTGATAAAATCATTCTTTTTTATCCTTTATATCTAAAATATAAAAAGGAAAAGTCCGAAAAATATATAATGAAAGACAAGCTGGCAGATGGTAAAGAAATCTTATTGAGAGCTGAACAGATTAACATTATTCTTAAAGACTGGCAAAATCTAAGTAGTGAACAATACCGCAATTTTTCATTGACAAGATGTTTTGAAAAACTGACAGAAGAGTTAAAGTCAAAAATAATATCAATATTCGAAAACCATGGGAGCTAAACAAGATTTTTTAAATAAGGTAAGAGATATTGCAAAAAGTACACCAAGAACATTTGAGGAAATCAAAACCAGTTATCCTGAATTATTTAATAAAGTATATGACTTTGTTAAAAATAATAATTCATATTCGATAGAAAAAAAAATTCATTCAAATAAGAAAAGTATAGAAAATTACGATGGCATTTGTGATTTAATTAATAGAATCAAAAAAAATGATATTTTCACGGTGGATGATACAGCTCTGTTGGACGAACTTATAAAGCTTCTTGCAATCACTAATATTGGAGGACACTCAAACCGGGTTATGCATTTTAGATCCGGAAAGCAGACAACGTTTAATAACAAGGTTATGAATGTTGCAGACTTATTCAATAAAATTATTGAATCCACATCATTGAACGCTTTTAAAAAATTAAATTTCCCAAAAGAGTACACTGATTATGCTCATTTTGTTTATATATATGCGATGGTTAAAAACATTCAGGATCCTTACAATTTCCCTATGTATTACCCAGCACATCGGAGGGTCTTTAATTATTGCTTTGATATAAAGTACGACGATTATGATAGTTATTGTAGATTCATAAGACAAATTACTGGAATACCACGAAACCTTTATACTGACGTATATTATGGGATTTTACAAATCATTGTATTTGACAAAATAAAGGAAGAAAATTTAATTAATAAAAGTACTGCAGAAAAGGAGGATAAAAGAAAATGGCTGAGTAATGAATTTTTCAAGTTTAAGAATCCTGATTTATTCAATTTTGATGATCTTTTCAACATGCCTGAAGATTCATTTGATAAACCTTTGATATCTGCGGCTATAAAACCTAAAAATCAAATTTTATATGGGCCTCCTGGGACCGGAAAGACCTATAATATGGTAAATTTTGCATTGAGTATAATCAATAATAATGACCCCAAAGATTACGATACTGACAGTAAGAAAGAGCGGAAAGTTTTTGAGAATAAGTTCAGTGAATTAATGAAGATCTCTTTTGGAAATGATGGTAAGTATAAACGGATTTATTTTGTAACATTTCATCAAAGCTATAGTTATGAGGATTTTGTGTTAGGAATCGCTCCTGATTTATCAAACGAAAAATTAAAGTTTAAAAGAAAAAAAGGTATTTTTTATATAGCATGTGAAAATGCCTTAAACAATCCCGATGATAATTTCGTAATTGTAATAGATGAAATTAACAGGGCTAATATATCAAGAGTGTTTGGAGAACTTATCACATTGATTGAAGACGATAAACGAATTTCAAAAGTCCAAGATAAAGGAATGCGTTTAATGCTTCCTAACGCTCCTTCGCCTGAAGATGACCTTACTGAAGAATGGGGGTTTTCGAGAAATTTTGGTGTACCAGAAAACCTCTATATTATTGGCACTATGAATACTGCTGACAAGTCCATTGCGGCCTTAGATATCGCGTTAAGAAGACGTTTTAGGTTCATTCCTAAATACCCGGATTTATCTTTGGTTGAAGATGTTAAATTAAAAGATGTCATGGCAGCTATCAATTCTAAGATTATCGAACCTGATGGAGACTTTGAGAGGGGAGCTGATTTCACTTTAGGTCATTCCTACTTTATGGATAAAACTTTTAACGACATTTTTGAAATCATGAATCATTCAATCATTCCTCTTTTACTTGAATACTATATGAATGATTTCAATAAAGTTAAGGAGCTTCTTAATAAATGTTTAAAAACGGTAAAATTAGAGACATTTAAAAATGAATTTGATGGAACGCTTAGAATTGAGTAGTTACTTGTATCCCGTAGGTTTCAAGATACTTGACCAATTACTTTTCTGAGGTTTTATTCCTCAATAGAGAAGTAAGATTACTCAGAGTACCAGACATATTCATTTTATTCAGATCACATTCCCATATTATAATAAAGTTCCACCCTGATTTTTCTATTTCAGATTGATGCAGAGAATCCCTGGATTTAGTATTTTTAATTTTCTCTTTCCACCACTCAGTTCTTGTTTTTGGTATAACTGCATATTTGCAATTTCTGTGGCCATGCCAGAAAAATCCATTAACAAAAATTACGGTTTTGTATTTTTTTAAAACAATATCTGGTTTTCCTAAAAGATTTTTATCATGTAAACGAAAGCGAAACCCTTTTGAAAACAAATGTTTCCTGATCGGAATTTCAGGTTTAGTGTCTTTACCTTTAATTCTGTTCATATTATAACTTCGGGTCTCTTTGTTATGAACATCTGCCATGATATTCAAAGTTAACTATAATCTCCGATTAAATATTATCACTCCTCATACATCCTTTTCCATTTCTCTTCAATTGTTAATTCATTCTTAGGAAGGTTTTTTTCCAAGTACTCAATCCTTTTTTTAAGAATCAAATACAAATCCAGATAATGATCAGTGATTTCATTACCCGATTCAAAATAATCAATAACGCGTTTTAATTTCTGATACAATTCGTGAATTGACAAGTGTTCAAAAGGCCTTTTAAAACTCATAATTTTGCTGATTTGCCGAATCATTGAACCACAGTGGTTGAGTAAACTCTGTTGGTGTTCTAAAAATAGAAACTCTATAGATTCTTGTTATATTTTAAAGATAATTAAAGATTATATAGCATGCATTAATTATTCAATAAGTTTTTTAAAATACTCATAAATCATGACCATAGCCAACGTATCCAGTTCACAATATTTCAACAAAGCGCTTGATAATTCTTTACGTTCCTCTGCACTCATATCCGTATATTGAAGTTTGCCATAAGCCGTTAAGGCAGCGCCACCATTATCAATATCCTCAATTTCGGAAAGTGACATCTCTATTTCTTCTTCTGTCCAGTTATCAAATACTTTAGGTAGCATTTTATAAGGGTTTACAACCTTATTATTTTCTGTTCTTAACCAAACATGATCGTCTTTAAAATTCTTGCTGCTGATATTGATATTGCCAATAGGATTGGCATATTTGTCTTGAAGAAAACTACTTGAGTGTAAAACAGCAGGTAAAACTGCTTTGATTGAATTAGAACCCTTTGTGTGGGGGTTATAATAATATTTTTTAATGACTACTAACAGATCTACCATATCTCTTTCGCCTCTCCAAACATTAGCGCTGTCTTTTTTGGAATGAGAGATTTCCTGAATAAATGCCATAAGCGCATCTTTGTCTGCTTCCTGTGAGGTTGAAAGTTGGGTGTAAATGGCATTCAAGATGGTATTCTCATGCGTAGCATATCTAAATATAGTGCCTTGATCTTTACTTAAAACCTTTTTTAAAGCCCTAAGAAAATCAAAATTTGGAAAGACGCCGGCTTGGTCATTGATGTATTCAGAGGCATGTTCAATTGTGCCGTCTTCATGATAGATATGATGAGAAAATTGAAACGCAATTTGCTCATAAGGATGCCTGCCTTTGTTAAAGGGTAGGGCAACGGTACTGGTTTCAAAATCAATAAAATGCAATGGAAAATTCCAGGATCCGATTTCCTGTTGTAAGCCATCTGTATCTATAAAACTGGAAGCATCATTGTCTAGGTCCTTTTCAATTTGGATCCATTGCCTTTCCGTTCTGGATAGTTGACCGGCTTGCTCTATATAACCAATATTTTCCGTTGTCAGGTCTTCTTTGAAAAGAATGCCTTCATCTAATAAAGCACCACCTTTTCGAAAATCCCAGATGTCAAATGTGTTGGGTTTGGCAAATTCATTTTTCCCCCATTGGTGTTGTTTGGTAAAACATTCTTTAAAACCAGATTTCAGGCCTTTTTCATCATCTTCAGGACTTGATTTAAATTCGCAGGCTTTACATGTTGAAAAACTGGTGGGCCAATTAAAATAGACATCATTTTGATAGGCTTTATTGAGCTCGTTAATAGATTCCAGAAATGTCAGGCTATCATGATACTTAAACTTATTATTATAAATCCCATCAAGAATGCCGTCAATTGAAATCGTTCCTAAAACAGAATCACCAATCTCATCAAGTGAATCTACCCGTTTGTCAATTCCGGTTCTGTTTTGCGCCGTTTTGGTTATTCTAAACAGCTGATTTAAACCATCAATAGAAGCCGTTTTTCTTTTATTGGCCATCATTAAAAAGGCTGTAATGCTCCAGTCAGGGTAGCACAATTGAATGACATGCTTTTGGAAGGCCACATCAAATAAATAAGGTTTCCAGGGTTTCACCATGCCTCCTTTTTTTCCTATAAATAGATTCTCGTCAAAAGGGTCGTATGATTTAGATTTAACCTCAATAAGTTCTATATCATTGCCTTTTTTTACCAAAATATCTGTTCTGATAAATAAGCCATCAATTAAAAAAGCAGCTTCAAATATGGTGACTTTATCTCTTTGTAGTAATTCTTGCGTTCTCTTTTGAAGATCGTGATAATCACCATCGTTTCCTTCGATTAGAACACCGTCAGGATAATGCATTCTCGCCAATTCTTCTACTTGAAAACCACCTTCGGCCAGGGCTTTTAAAAAAGGATCTTCATTTTTTTGGTTGGCATATTCCTTCTTACGTGTATAATATAATTTATTAGGACATTCCAGGCCTAATTTGAATCGTGATTTTGTCAAGCATCGAAGGGTTCTTTTCATTTGGATGATGTAAGTTAATTATGGGATAAATAATCCATTTATATTTCTTCTGTAATATTTGAATTGAAGTCTATAGATTTTCGTTAAGATTATATTCATCAATTAACATTGCATAATCATTATGAAACGATGATAAAACTTTAAAGTAGAAATTTCTAGAATCTTTAATGTCTTTTTTATTTATCAAGGCAGTTATTTTTGTTGCAATTTCTTTAGAATTGGAGAATTTTGAGTTTTTTATGAACAAACTAGTATCTTTTAATATTTTATCAATTGATTTCTTCATTTCAGGAAATTCATCTCTCGCTATTTGAAAAAAACCTCTTGGTATTGAATCACTTTTATATCTATTTAAACTTAATCCAATGGGGACAAGATTCTCTATAATATTCCCTGGGCCACCAACACTTTTTGGTACAAAATGATCAATATCTACCATGTGACCAATCGAATATTTTTTGTTCATAAATAAGTAGACCTTTAAACGTAAATCAGATGGTATCTTAGGATTAAGAGTAGTTAGTTTATCCAATCTATAATCAGGATTTTTTAAAAATAAAAGATCTCTTTCTTTAAGTTCAATAAATGTATTGCGCCCTTTTTTATATTCTTTTAATGGTCCATTAAATGGAATTACCATATCTAACAACTCTTGTTCAATAAAATACTCAATGAATCTAAGTTTTGTATTTGACTTAGCTTTTAATTTTTCATGAAAATTAATTATTTGTGGCATCCAATATGCGGGTCGATTTCTATTTTGACAAAAATCCAAAACTTGTTCAATATTATCAAAGACTTCTTCTTTTGGTTCCTCAAGAACTTTTCCTTTTGCATAAATACCACCTCCAGTTTCAGCAACGTACAAAATATCCCCCTTTTTTAATTTATTAGAAAGCGGAAAATAATTTCTGTGATCTATTCTTATATCCGAGTAACCTTTTTTAGAAGAGTTGAACTTTTTTATAACCTTACTATTAGTAAAAATAGAATTACGTTTAATCAAATAAGATTTATTGTCAGAATCCATAAATTTGTTTTTTCACATTAACCTTTTTAAAATGTCACTCCAGGTCCTATAATCATTCCATGCCTGCTTTTCATAAGCCCATCCAAAAGAAAGCAACTCACCTTTAAAATCAGCCGCACCATTTGCTGTTCGATCATCGATTAAATAATCACCCAGTAACAGATCTTTTCGGTGTGTGATGATCATTTTCTTTTTAAATAGTTGATCAAAATATTTTTCAACCCAAAGTCTTTTATGCATGGCTGCCTCTGGATTTTCCCAGGTTGCAGTAGTAGATATATATAGATCATATTTTCTACTTGCTGCCAATTGCTGCACTGATTCTATAGCACCTGTTATGGGTTTAGGATCTTTAAAGATCCCAGGAATTAAATCGGGCTTTTCTTTATATTTAGATTTGTACTCAGGATAAGTTTTATGCATATCCTTAATTGCCTGCCCAAAATCGACAAGCACACCGTCCATATCAATAAATACAATTTTCTTGTTTGCCTCTTTCATTAATTTTGATTCATCAAAAGCTTGGTAAATTCCATGTCAACAGATTTGTCGAAAGCTTCTTTATCTTTCTTTGCTTCTTCTTCCAACCGCTCTTTATTATCTTCAACATACTTGTCGAAGATCTTTTGGGCTTCTTCCTTTATTTTAGCGTCTGACCAGTCTTTATGTTGTTTTCGTAAGTACCTTAGGGTACTGTCATTTATTTCTAATTTTATCATATGTTATAGGGATTATAATTAGTTGCATACCGTTTAAAGATATTAAAATGTAATTAAGTATAGATGATATTCATCAAAGTATTATATACCCTTATGAGGGTATTTTTTAAAACATAAACTTGTTCGTTCACGATTTAAAATAGGATTCTTTTTCTAAGCTTCTTTTCCCACCACGTAAATTATAAGCCCTACCTGATTCTCCGGATGGGCTTCGCCATCAACCCATTGTACGCGGGCTTCAAAACAGTTGATGCCTACCATTAAGAGTTTGGCGATCGATTTGTTCATGCCCCTGGGGATAAAACCGAGCTTGTGTTCTTTGTAATAGATTTCAACCGCATACTTGTCATAATGGTTGGTAGGGTCCTGTTTCAATTGTAATTCTGTGCCGATTTTGAGTTTCTCGAAGGCAAGCACGCCATCGTAAAAACTGAATCCGGCCAAATGGCAATGCAGAAAATGTATCTTTTTCATACTAAGGGGATTTTAAGTTCATGTGTAAAATAATCTCCCACAACGTCAGGACATGTCGCTTTAATGATTAACTTTAAAATTCAATCACTTACCATGTCAAAATACCTGCAGTTCAGACGTTATCAGTTTATCATTGAAAAGTTAAAAAGCAAAGCCTTTACGTCATTTGAAGAAATCAACGAAACGCTTGACCAGCACGATATCAGGATCACCAAAAGAACCCTGCAACGCGACTTGCAGACTATTCGCAATGAATTCCTGATCGAGATACCCTATGACCGCAAACACAATGGCTATTATATTGATTATGAAGAAAGCCTTTTGGAAGACATCGAATCATTTGTGCACTTTTTGGAGATCGTCAACACGGCTGATCTTTTGGTCAACAACCTGGAAGAAGGAAAGAACAACCTGCGCCATATTTCGTTCGACAGTATCGGAAACCTGAGAGGGATACATATCCTGAAACCGGTACTTCAGGCCATCAGGGATCAAAGCGTGATCACTTTTGATCATTTGAGTTACCAGACCGGGGATATTACCCGGTACAGCATCAAGCCTTACGGGCTCAGGGAATCACTCAACAGGTGGTATGTGGTGGGCATAGCCCACGGTGAAGATGACTTTTGGAAATTCGGCATCGACCGCATCAAGAATTTAAACATCACGACCGAAACCTTTGTACGCGATCCCAATAAAGACCCGCATAAAATCTTTGAGCAGGTGATAGGGGTAGAGATCAGTGATAAAGAACTGCAGCCGGTGATACTGTCCTTTGATCCACAGCAAGGCAAATATATCAAGTCTCTAAAATTACACCGCTCACAAAAAATACTCCTTGACAACAAAGAAGAAGTGAGGATTGAAATCAAAGTCAAACCCAATTTTGAACTGATTCAAAATATATTGATGCACGGGAGCCTTGTAACGGTTTTAGAACCTGAATGGCTGGTGACTAAAATTAAGCGCATATTACATAGTGCGTTGAGAAAATACAACGAATAAAGATCGAACAACGACATGGAATGGCGGTTATACATGTTATATTATAGGAGTTAAATAAAAGATCTATGAAATTCTACGTAAAAGTATTTGACAACAACCATCATTGGGACGAATCTTCAGCCTATAAACATGGCAGTTATGACACCTATGAAGAAGCTGTGAATGAGGCAAAAAAAATCATCAGAGAATTTCTTTCAGGCGAATGCAGATTCGGATCAAAGGTAGATGATCTTATGGGAAGTTATATGATGTACGGTGAAGAGCCAGTTATTTTTCCTAACGAACCACCAGACGGCAAGACTTTTTCTCCTCGTGATTTTGCCGAAGAATACGCAAATGAAATATGTAAATACACTTAAATGAAGATACTATATATCGATATGGACAATGTCCTGGTTGACTTTCGTTCTGCCTTGACTAGAGTGGATCCGGCGCTGTTAAAGCAATTTGAAAAAGACAAAGATGAAATCCCGGGTATATTTTCACTAATGGACCCTATGCCAGGCGCCATTGAGGCTGTAACCTTTTTGCATCAGCATTTTGACCTGTATATTCTGTCAACGGCTCCCTGGGAAAACCCCTCAGCATGGAGAGATAAATTAGTATGGATCAAAGAGCATTTACCTGAAATCGCTTATAAGAAATTGATCCTTTCTCATCACAAGAACTTAAATAAAGGCGATTATATCATCGATGACAGAACCAAAAGAGGAGTTGATCAATTTGAAGGAGAACATATCCATTTTGGAGAAGACGGCAACTTTAAATCCTGGAAAGAAGTTGTGGACTATCTGGTAAGAAAAGAAGGGATTAAGTTGATTTAAGATTTAACCTGCCTGCCGGCAGGCAGGGATTGGAGATTTGAGATATAAGAAGTGAACTCCTCAACGGAATTATTGATTGGATCGAATTGGCCTATTTTGTTTTTCGTCTTGCATCCTGATAATTTTAGCAAGGACGAAGCAATAGCTCTCAAAGCGCAGCGGCTTGGGCTATGGCGGAGTAAAAATTATCAGAGAGATGCACAGAAAAACAAAATCAGCCTTGATCTTTTCGTTCTTTTGCATCAAGGCAAAAGGACAGAGAAGAATATCTTACGAATTTCCCAATCGACTAAAAACAAAATAAATTATACATATTTCTAAAAAGAAAAAACAAACTATCTTTACCCCATCATTAAGAGTCCTAACAGACAGCAACCGAGTGTAACACCACGGTGCTTTTACAATGAGCCTTAACAAAGGAAAAATGTTACCAAAACATTCCAATTGCTTTTTGTGCTCCTAATGATATAAGTCTAATGATTAAAACTTTATATCATGAAAAACGAAAAACCATTACCCATCCAATTGTATGAAAAGTACATGGAGCAATTCGATCAAAAAACCGATCAGGAAATCATTGAAGCTTTTAATGCAGAAGCAGGAAACTGTGGCTGGGGAACCGCCAGAGCAAGTTATCTTGGAGCGCTCCATAAACAATTGGATAAAAGGGAGTTTGACTATTCTGAAATAGGGGATAAGGGAAGTATGTCAATCAAATCTAAGATCAAACTCGAAGGAAAAGTCATCAAAACCATTACAGATCCGCCAGACATCAATCCGAATAACGGGTTATGGAACATCATTCCTGATAAGAATGAACCCAAGGGGTATAGGGTGGAGAGGATTTGTTGATTTGAGATTTAATACCATTCCTGTTGGCGTGGCAGGTTGAAGTGGGGTTTTGATTTCAGATTGGAGAATGTTGATTTGAGATTGGAGATTTCAGATTTAAGATTTAAGAAGTGGTTTTTGAATGTCGAATTCCACTCCTGTCGGCGTGGCAGGTCGAACAGGGAACTTTTAAATGATTTGAGATTTAAGATTGAAGATTTGAGATATAAGAAGTGGGTTTTTGAATATCGAACAGGGAATATTGAATTTCGAATTGTTCTGCCAAACCAAAATTATTAATTTGACTGAGGCTTTTACGTCAGTGTATGTTAAAAAGCGCGTTATAAATTTTTGAAGCCTTGGAAAAAATTTAGCGCTTTTTAAACGGTTTTTAGGCGTTCGATAGAAAAGCCTAAAAAACACCTCGTAAAAGCTACCTCCTTTTTTTTGGTTCGTTTTTTTTGGAGGAGCAAAAAAAATGAATAAAACATATTATTTCACATATTCTCCGGACTCACAGGCGCAGGAACCACATTTTCAACCGGGTTTATGCTTTTTAAATAAGTATATATGGCATGAACGTCTTCATCCTTTAAAATGGAAAAACCTGGCCATGGCATTGGCGGTAACAGCATACGGCCATTTTCCATACCTTTCGATTTTCCTTGGGTCAGCGCTCTTTTAAATTGCGCTTCGGTCCAGTTTCCGATCCCAGTTTCATGCGGGGTCAAATTACCCGCAAAAGACACTCCCCAGGGTCCGGCGGCACCGGTAAGATCAGGATATAGCATAGGGAAACCTTGTTTGATCAATTCATTGTCAAATTTTACAACGGGCCTGTCTGAAGGATAACCAGACAACATGAGTTCGGGAATGATCTCCGGACCCATTTCTCCCATCCTTTTTGGTGAATGACAGTCATGACATCCCATGATACCCACAAGATATTCTCCATGAGCAATGACATCTTCTTCAGAGGGCTCAGGACTTTCAGCAACTACTTCAGGAGCAGTTGAAGGCTCCTTTTTACAGGATAAAATCAATAAGGGTAAAAAGGCGACAAGAGCCATAGTAAACAGGTGAGTTTTAGCTTTCATATTGATGAATTTAAATAGTTTTGATAAGCTCTAATTTAGCATAAATAGGAGGGAGTCATGCATAGAATAGGACGAAAAGGCCGGATAATTGTCCCAAGCCTGCTTATTTTTTACCGAATCAAACAGGGAGGGGGGAGTTGGGTTTTGATTTGAGATTTCAGATTGGAGAGTTTTGATTTGAGATTTCAGAAGTGCTTTTGAATACCACTCCTACCGGCGTGGCAGGTCGAACAGGATTTCAGATTTCAGATTGGAGATTTGAGATTTAAGAAGTGGTTTTTGAATATCGAATGTCGAACAAGGAACTTTTAAATGATTTGAGATTTAAGATTGGAGATTTGAGATTTAAGAAGTATTCATGCATTAGCTCCGCTGAATCACTGTCCGCCGTCAGGCAGGTTCGATTTCAAGCATTGTAGCATTGCATCATTGTAGCATTGAATATCGAATGTCGAACAAGGAACTCTGAATTTTGAAGTTTTTGTCTTAAACTCAAATCAATGATTAAATCGTAAACGGCCTATTTTGTTTTTCGTCTTGCATCCTGATAATTTTGGCAGGGGAGAAGCAATAGCCCTCAAAGCGCAGCGGCTTGGGCTATGGTGGAGTAAAAATTATCAGAGAGATGCACAGAAAATCAAAATCAGCCTTGAATTTTTGGCTCTTTTACTCATCCATTTTCTATTTGTATTAAGGAATTCGTGAATTCGCTATCGCTTCATTTGTTTCAAGACAAAAGAGTAAAGAAGAATATTTCACGAACATTTCTTTAAAAACAAAAAAAACAATATATCACCCCATTAACTCCCCTGAATCTCCCCCTCCAGCAACAGCAAATTAAGCTCTAGATATTCCTTGATATTTATATATTCACTCATTAAATAGATGATATTCAATGCATGAAAATCAACCAGGTTTTCAAATTCCTTGGACCTCATAAAAACCTCATAATTGGTTGGAAAAAGGGAGGTTTCTGTAATGTTCAACCGGGTCTTTTCGCTGATCCTTTTGGGAACGGGCACATTTTTAAGGTTGATCTTGTCATTTAAATAGATCACAAGCACATTAAAGCTATGGTCATTGGCAATTTTAATATCTTTTTTGGCATCGTTCAGCATACCCGACCAGTCTGAGATATTCGCTTTTAATTCCTGGTTTTGAATGATGTCGAGTTTACCTGAATTGATAATTTCATCCAATGTACCCGTAGACGGGTCATAGGTGCTGTAATTGATCATATTGCCGATCAAACTATCCAATTCAGCATTCGTATAGCCTGAAGCATTGGGCCCGATCAAAGACAATAACTTTTTACTTGAATCAAAAGCTACCTGGGAAGTAGCCATGACAAAGTTGAGATTTTCAAGATTATTTGAAAAAGTCTTATGCAGGCCCTTTAGCACAGATTGTTCCTGGCGCTTTTCTATCCGGTCATTGTTCCAGGTATTGATCTGCAAGGCAATCAATATGCCAATCACCACAAGTACGATTTCACCAATCGCATAGCGGGCATATTTCAAAGGCTTATTATCATCTGCCATTTTTTTTCTGATTTTTCTGAAGAATGGAATCATTGATTTGTTGGTTGCGTGATAAATATAAGGAAAGATATTTATGTAATGCTACAATGCTTCAATGCTTCAATGTTTTATGTAAGCGTTGTGGCATTTTTAAAATTGAATATCGAATGTCGAATGTCGAACTCTGAATTTCGAATTTTTCTGCCAAACCAAAATTATTAATTTGACTGAGGCTTTTACGTCAGTGTATGTTAAAAAGCGCGTTAAGAATTTTTGAAGCCTTGGAAAAAATTTAGCGCTTTTTAAACGGTTTTTAGGCGTTCGATAGAAAAGACTAAAAAACACCTCGTAAAAGCAACCTCCTTTTTTGGTTCTTTTTTGGAGGAGCAAAAAAGGAACAGAATATAATATCTTACGAATTGTTCTAAAGAAAAAGATCATATTAAGAATCTATTCTTTCAATCCTTGCATCAATCTTTTCCAATAATTCCCTTGACGGTTTTAGTGTTCTTTTAAGGTTATCTCTAAGTTGAACCTGAACATCTAAATAAATACCCAATGATAAACCGAAGGTTTCATTTTCTTTTAAGGCTTCAAAATCTCGTGGATGAGCTGTTGGACCAGAATTGGTAAAAAATGTAAATTCCTTTCGTAAATAACCGAGCATATAATTATAAAAATCATCCCTGATCTCCCTTAAACTATATTTCAAGCGATTAATAGAATAATCGTAATAATTACTGATCTCAAATCGTAAGGATTCATCATTAATTAATTGACTTCCGGAAGATTTTAAAGATTCATAGGCACCTGTATGAAAGTACATGTTGTCATATACCATAGTCCATCCAAAATGAGAATTGAGAGAGTCGTGATAGCTGTTATCGTTTGAGAAACTTTTTAAAATAATTTTAGAAGATCTGATGCGATGATTGACACTTATTAAAGTACTATCCATTTCCTGTATATCTGCTTCAATATTTTTTTTTAACTCGGTAAGCATGACGAATTCTACCCTTTTAGCTTTCTGTTCTTCTTTCCAGGTATTGATCTGCAAGGCAATCAAGATCCCTATTACCACAAGTACGATTTCACCAATAGCGTATCTTGCATATTTCCAGGGCCTGTTATCATCTGCCATTTTTTTTCTGATTTTTCTGAAGAATGGAATCATTGTATTTCATTGTTGATTAGCGCTATAATATTGTTGATTTCTTGCAGATTCGAATCAGCTAAGGTCACATAAACGCCGGTTTCTGTATCAAGAAATTCAATGTGAGTATAGAATTTCAATGAAGTTATCTGATCCCAGGAACGGATTTTTTGCGCATTCTTGTCAAAATACTCTTTTCGCTCCCATGCTATTTTCTCCACTCTTTGATCATAGATTTCACCATTGTAGACCAATCTTTTATAATAATGATTATACAAATTCATAATCATGTATTTCAAGTCATCATTTTGAAGGTTTTCAATTTTCCCCGCAGAAAGACCAGAATCATATACTCCTGAGGTAGGAAAGAAAGTCCGGTTTCCTGAGATGATATAATGGAAAAGGGAATCGATCAATGGTTTTTTTGAAGGGTTTGGAACCTTTAGAATTTCCATGATCTCAGCAGATGCTTCTTTTTTTGTTTTTTGAAATTCAACTACTTCGGTTAATTGCTGACGGTCATTTTGAAGTTCATTTCTCAGATCGTTAAGGAATTGTTGTTCCCATTTTTTGTTTTTCCGCTCTTCATTCCATGTATTGATCTGCAAGGCAATCAAAATCCCGATCACAACAAGTACGATTTCACCAATAGCATAGCGTGCATATTTCCAGGGCTTGTTATCATCTGCCATTTTTTTACGGATTTTTCTATATATGGGAATCATTGGGTTCTTCGTTGCGTGATAAATATAAGGAAAGATTATGATCTAATGCATTTGCGCATTTGAGCATTTTTAAAATTGAATATCGAATGTCGAACAGGGAACTTTGAATGTCGATTAGGGTTTTGATTGAAGATTGGAGATTTCAGATTTCAGATTTAAGAAGTGAACTCCCCAACGAAATTGTTGATTAAATAGGGGCACTGCACGCCAGCAATAATGAGCGAAGCAACGGAAGTGCGTTCGACCTGAAAGGGAGAACATGCATGCAGTTGCGGGAGTGAATGGTGCGAAGCACATCACGAATACTTGAACCAATAGTATGGGGATGAGTAAAAAAATGAGCAAAAGAATGTTATCAAGACAAAAGAGTAAAGAAGAATATTTCACGAATTTTTCTAAATACAAGAACCATTTACAACCCATTCGACTGCTTCATAATCTCACTCGCCAAAGTATCTAAATTCTTGTAATGATTTAACAGCGTGCGGTTCCAAAATAATTTACCCTCGTATAAATTTTCAAATTCAAGGTCGTTAAATATGACATCATAGTCACCGGTAAAAAGTGTTGATTTTTGATCCGTGCGAATCCCGCCATAATGATTTATGTTTCTCATAGAAACCCTTTTGTATAAATAGGGAATGAGCAACGTTGACGCTTGCTGATCCTGATTTTTAAAATCTTCATCAGCATCCTTTAACAATTGTAACCATTGATAAAGGTTCTTTTTAAGTGATTTGTTAGAAATTAAATTTAGCCTTCCCGAACCGATTAATTCTTGAATAGTACTATTTGACGGGTTAAAGTTTCCGTATTTTAAAGAGAATCCAATGATACTGTCCATATTAACTGTTTGCACAATTTCAATGGGGCTGTCCATATAATAGAATAAAGCTTCTATATGTTCATTGGCAGATTCCAGTGATTTGATCCTCTCTGCAAGAACGACTCTGTTATCTGAAAATTCGTCATATAATTCTTGCTTTATTTCAATTCCTTCCTTATCGAATTTTCTTTTTTCATTCCAATTATTAACCTGAAGAGCAATGAGTATCCCGATTACAACAAGTACTATTTCACCAATAGCGTATCTCACATATTTCCAGGGCTTGTTATCATCTGCCATTTTTTTTCTGATTTTTCTAAATACGGGAATCATTTGGTTGTTCGTTGGGTGATAAATATAAGAAACTTTTAAATGATTTGAGATTTGACCTGCCTGCCGGCAGGCAGGGATTGGAGATTTCAGATTTCAGATTTAAGAAGTGAACTCCCCAACGAAATTGTTCATTGGATGGAAACAGCCTATTTTGTTTTTCGTCTTGCATCCTGATAATTTTAGAAGGGGAGAAGCAATAGCTCCGGAAGCGAAGCGGCTTGGGCTATGGTGGAGTAAAAATTATCAGAGAGATGCACAGAAAAACAAAATCAGCCTTGATCTTTTACTCACTATTCATTATTATTTTTAAAGGTGTTCGTGAACCTCATTCTTCGGTTTCGTTCTTTTGCATCAAGGCAAATGAAGCGACAGCGAATTCACGAATTCCTTAATACAAATAGAAAATGGATGAGTAAAAGGACAAAAAAGAATATTTTGCGGATTTTTCTACATCAACAAATCAATTCATTTCCCCAATCTTTCTATTTCTTTCTCCAAATCTTCTGATAAAGCCAATACTTTTGATTTAGACGATTCTATAGGTTTTTCTATCAACCATCCGATATGATGTTTTTGGGTTCTGATGAAATACAAATATTCCTGATCTGTTTTTAATCGTTCATAATCCAAAGGAATCATTTCTCCCTGGAAGGTTAAATCCCTATAATCTCCATTCCAGAAATCTCTAAATCGAGTATTAAATATGTTTTCACTTGCGTTAAACAAAAAATCCCGGTAAGCTTTTTCAAAATTATTTATCCATTCATCATCATCTTCATATAACTGAACGATTCTTTTTCTGATATCTGTATTAGAGATCAGGTCTACACCAATAGATTTTAAGGTTTCAAAAATATTGTTGTCTAAATCTGAATCACCATAAAACCGAGTCGATTTAAAGAAATGGTTTTTTAGAGAATCATGGTAGGGCAAATCATTTTCAATATGATCAAGGATAATCTCAATCGAATTTTTTGCCCCTCTATAAAAGGAGAGGCTTTGTTCAAACTCAGCCAGATCATCCTGGAACTGACTATGAAAGGATTTAAGGATTTCTATCTCCTTTTTCACTTGAAGTCTTGATTGATTCCAGGTATTGATCTGCAAGGCAATCAATATCCCGATTACAACAAGTACAATTTCACCAATCGCATAGCGGGCATATTTCATAGGTTTGTTATCATCAGCCATTTTTTTACGGAGTTTTCTAAATACGGGAATCATTTGGTTGTTCGTTGGGTGATAAATATAAGGAAAGATATTTATGTAATGCTACAATGCTACAATGCTTCAATGTTTTATGTAAGCGTTGTGGCAGGTTCGATTTCCCTTCGTAAAGATAGCTGATGTATAAAATGCTGTCGAATTGAGGGTTGACCTCCATGATTTTAGTTTAAAATTACAACCGCAAGCAGGCATTTTGGAATTGCGCTGTTTGAGGACGATAGGACGAGTTCGCAATGGATGGCTGCGAGGATTAGTAATTTAACTAAAGAATGGGAGTCTTGAATTTTTGGCTCTTTTGTTTCAAGACAAAAGAGTAAAGAAATATTGATTGAAGATTGGACTGGCATGCAGAGATTGTTGATTTAAGATTTTTGAAGCATTAGCTTACCTGCAGAGAATCAAAATCAACCTTACAATAGAAGATTCGCGGTTTTAATATAAAAAAAAAGGCATAAGCTGCAATTTTGTTACAACTTATGCCATTAAATTATTAAAGCAAATTTACTGCATTCTAGGCCTGAAGACCTCTGTAATAAGAACCCTTATTCTGGTATCGCCCGTATTCTTGGCGGCATCTGTAAGCGGTCCGCTAAGCCATCCCTGACCCGCAACAAAGCTAACTTCACGTTTCTCTTCTCCGCCAACCCATATGGTTCCGGTTCCTCCTTCAAGCACATAAATGGTATGATCAAGATGCGAGTGAAGGCCTAATGAATCCCCCGGCTCTAAAATTAATTCATACATCTGTACATTTAAGGAGTCAGCGAATACTTTGGTCTTGTCCCTGTAAACATTCAATGGGTTCATCGCCTCATCAACTGCATAGGGTTCTGAAGCTTCCGTTGCTTCCGGAGCAGCAGGGGCTTCAGGTGGAGCCGGCGCCTCTTTAGGTTTTTGTTCGCAACTTACGCTTGTGATTGCAAAGAACAATACAAGTGTCATACATAAAAGTTTGGTTAGTTTCATTTTGGATAGATTTTATTTTTGATCAAATGTACGCTTATGACGATAGTTTTAAAAACCAACAAGGACGAATGGTATGAAATCCCAGATGAATAAGGTTAAATACTTATCGAGGCAGCATGCAGGCATGGAAGTAGTTGAATATCGAATGTCGAACAGGGAATTTTGAATGTCGAAGTGGGATTTTGATTTGAGATTTAAGATTGGAGATTTCAGATTTCAGATTGGAGATTTCAGATTTCAGATTTAAGAAGTGAACTCGCCTACGAAATTGTTGATTAGATCGAAGCTTTTACGTCAGTGTAGTTTGAAAAGCGCGTAAAGAATTTTTGAAGCCATTGCAGAATTATGCCTTTGAATATCGAATGTCGAACAGGGAACTCTGAATGTCGAAGTGGGGTTGACCTCCATGATTTTAGTTTAAAATTACAACCGCAAGCAGGCATTTTGGAATTGCGCTGTTTGAGGACGATAGGACGAGTTCGCAATGGATGGCTGCGAGGATTAGTAATTTAACTAAAGAATGGGAGTCTTGAATTTTTGGCTCTTTTGTTTCAATACAAATGAAGCGACAGCGAATTCACGAATTCCTTAATACAAATAGAAAATGGATGAGTAAAAGAGTAAAGAAGAATATTTCACAAATTCTCATTTCAAAAATAAAACTAGAACAAAACCCTAATCATCTCCCAATTCCTCATCGATCTGATTTATAAGATCATTGATATAACCTGCGGTTCTTTGGGCTCGGTCTTGAACCATTTTATTTTCATTGATGGCCAGGTTTAAAACATGCATAAACGAGGCATCATTTTTTAATTCTAAAAAGTCTTTTTGTGATATTTCTGCTATTGATTTAAAGAAATTCTTTCCTGTCATTTGAAACGAAAAATAGTCGACATATTTAGGGAGTATAATCATATTTAACTTCAAAATACGTTCATTTTCATACTTGGCATAATAGGGATAACTTGATTCATACAATTTTGAAATCGATCCTCGCAAACTGTCATTTGAAATGATATCAATGCCTTTTGAATTTAAAAGAGAATAACCTCCCCGGTTTGGGTCAAAATGAGGGTTTACTCTTGATACCTGAACATCGTACTTAAAGGAAGTAGAAGGTTCGTTACGGGTTTTTAAATAATCGATAACTGCTTCCCCGTCATTGCTGATAGAGTCCATAATGGCAATATCACTGTTGATTTCAACTAAATCCAGCTTCAGATTAGCACGAATTTCTTTTAAGGTCTTAATTTCAATGATTTTTGTCTTCCGCTCCTCATTCCAGGTATTGATCTGCAAGGCAATCAATATCCCGATCACCACAAGTACTATTTCACCAATGGCATATCTGGCATATTTCATTGGTTTATTATCATCTGCCATTTTTTTTCTGATTCGTCTAAAAAAATTTATCATTTAGTCGTTAGTTGAATGTTAAATATAAGGAACTTTTACATGACTGGAGATTGGAGATTGGAGATTTGAGATTTAAGAAGTGGTTTTGAATATCGAATTTCGAACAGGGAACTCTGAATGTCGATTTGGCTCTTGATAGAAGATTGAAGAATGTTGATTTAAGATTGGAGATTTCAGATTTCAGATTTAAGAAGTGGTTTTGAATATTGAATTTCGAACAAGGAACTTTGAATTTCGAATTTCAAATTGAGGTTGACCTCCATGATTTTAGTTTAAAATTACAACCGCAAGCAGACATTTTGGAATTGCGCTGTTTGAGGACGATAGGACGAGTTCGCAATGGATGGCTGCGAGGATTAGTAATTTAACTAAAGAATGGGAGTCTTGAATTTTTGGCTCTTTTGTTTCAAGACAAAAGAGTAAAGAAGAATATTTTACGAATTCCTCTTTCAAATCAAAAACGTAGAACAAAACCTCGCATTAGTTCCACTGAATCTGCGATTTCAAGCATTCATTCATGTATTAATATTACAGCATTAAAATGATAAGGTCCGGTTGACCTTTATTTGAAGGCAGCATTATGGAACCCCAAAGGCGATGGGCAATTCAAGAACAGTAATCCTTATAAGGTTAAAAACAAACAACCCGGATGACGTATCATCCGGGTTTGTATAAAATTAATTAAGGGACCTGATACTCGTGGCTAAAAGCCTGCATACACGAATTATCCGGAACTTTTGACGGATCGTCGTAGAACTCTTTCATCATCATTATGGCACAAGGCCCTTTGTCGACAGGTGAATGCACCACATCATCAAACAGGAACAAAGTGGCGTTGCCCTGCTCCTCGGCTAACTGAGTGGCGTACGAAGGTTTACACAAATGGTCAAATTTCCCACCGAGTAAGAGCAAGGGTGCCTGGCTGTAAAATTTCTGTGGTGAACTTCTTTGCTGCACCGGCCATACTTTTATGGCCTCTTTATAAAAATAAGGCCCGAATGTTGACAAGCTTGCACCCTTGATCAGCTCTTCGTATTCTGAGCCCTCCATTATATGCTCTGGCTTAACATCATAGGTTCCTGATAGAAAAACGCTAAGAGACAAACCCGTGCTGAATTCAGGTATAGGAAAGATCAGGCCCGGATTGCTGATGATCTCGGTATAGTCACCCCGGCTTATCCTGTCAAGTGATTTCGGCAATTGGGTATTGAAGTACATCTGGTAAAACAGCCAAAGCGCTATCCTGTCACCATTGAGCAAGACCTTATATTCCTCACCCGTTGGCCCATACATCAAATTTAATGTATCCGGCCTCACATTGAGTTCCGATACCTTGTTAAGAAACCTTTCTTTGAGGTCAGGATAGGCGGCGGTAAGCACCGGACTATTGTCCACTGCACTGAAAGCTTCCTCCAGGGCCTCAACCATTCCGGAATGCATATCGTAACCAGAACGGTAGATATCAACAACTCCATTGAGCACTGCACTCGACACGCGTTTTGGATGATACATCAACATGTTCTGAACTACTTCAGAACCATAGGAACTTCCAAACATCGCGAATTTATCATATCCCAATTGGGTCATTACATAAGCGATCTCATTGGCGATCTCTTTAGAATTGACCGCAGAAAGATCGATCCCCTGAACAGTAAAACGATCATACGCTTTTTTTAAAATATCCAGATACAGGTCAATGGTCTCATCTGCCGAAATATTTTTGTCTAAAAGAGAGAGTTGCAAGGCCTTTATATCAGGAATGATAAGGAAAGGATCAGAATATTTTAAGCCACGTGATTCCACGATCACTACGTCGCGATCCTCGAGAAAAAGATCGCCAAGTTCACCGGCAAACCCGGGTACAAAATCGTCGAGATAAGAAAGTCCAGGGCCTCCTGCACAAAGCACCAACGGATCCTTTGCGGGGGCATTCCGACTCTTAAATATTCCAATGGCAAGGTCAACCGTTTTACCTTCAGGAACTTCAGCTCTTTCAGGCACCTTCATACGGCCGAAAATAAATTTTCCCATACTTTCAAGCTTTTTGGTTACCTCAAAGGGACTCGTTTCTTTTGTAAACTGTCCTGTTTTACGAATCTCCTGACCATTCGCCATAAAAGCAATTGCAAAAGCCAGAATCAATAAATACTTTTTCATGATATTTGGTTTTTAATGACAGTAATACATGCAGAAAGTTTTGGTAATAAACACATATCCTGCAATGATCCTTTATGACGTCTTTAGAGGAGATAAGGTTTCAAAAAAACACTGGATTTTATGGATAAAGAATGATATTACGATAAAAAGGAAAGCCCTTATTCATTCCCAGATGCGAGAAATCTAACCAGACAGCCGGCAGTCAGGGATTCAGCGTAGTTAATACTTCAAAAATAAACAATCTCCGATCCCTACCTGCGGCGGGCAGGTCCAATCAAAACTCCACTTCGATATTCAGAGTTCGACATTCGATATTCAAATGCTGCAATAATTAATATGCCCATAATCATAAATGAATAAACCTTTAGATAAAAAACCACCCCTGTTTGGAAACAAAAACACCACTTTCATCCAGGATCACCTCATAATCTAATATTTTGTAGTAATTTGAGGCATCATAGGTATTTATATAATTAATAATAGTACATGAAAATAAAAAAAGAAACCCTCGCCATGATAACCGTATTGGTAATTGTGGCAACAGCTTTTAATCACATTAAAAAGTCACCGGTAGAAGATTTTCTCAAATCACTCGATACAGAACAAGTCAAAAAAGTTCAACTTCCTTTTGATGACCTGTCAAGGGATATATGGCACTTTTTGCCGGGAAGCATGTGGCCGCGAGCCGGGATCATGCTCAAAGAGCTCAATCAAAAGCAGAAAGAGCATGCTTTTACCATGTTAAAACAACACCTGAGTGATGCTGGTTTTAAAAAGGTCATGGGCATTATTGACCTTGAAAATGTGTTGGCTGAAATGGGGCAGGATAAAAAAATGAGGGATCCGGAAAAGTATTTTGTGGCCATTTACGGCGATCCTCTTCAAGATAAACTATGGGCCTGGTCATTCGAGGGCCATCACCTGTCACTTAATTTTACGATATCAGGCAATGAGGTGAGCATGACACCGCGTTTCTTAGGGGCAAATCCGGCCGTTATACCTTCAGGAAGCCGAAAGGGCCAACGAACGCTTGCTGCGGAAGATGATATGGGGATCGAACTCATCAATTCGATGAGTTCGGAACAAAGAGTAAAAACGATTTTCAGTACCCGGTCCTATTTTGAAATCGTGACTTCCAATTCTACCGAAGTAGGCCCGTTAATGCCGGTTGGAATAGCCATGAGGGAACTAAACAAAGTACAGCAGGAACACTTAAAAAAACTGGTATATGAATACCTCTCTACCATGCCTGAGCCCCTTGCCAGGGAGCGAATGGAACAGATAGAAAAAGAAGACTTTGATGAGATCCGCTTCGGCTGGGCCGGCGCTACAGAATTAGGAAAAGGGCATTATTACCGTATCCAGGGCCAAACCTTTTTGATCGAGTTTGACAATACCGTGGGCAACGCAAATCATATCCATACCGTTTGGCGCGATTTTGATGGTGATTTTGGCAAAGACCTTATCAAAGAGCACTATCTGGATAAGAGTCATTAGTAAAAGAGGTGATTTAAGTATTGAAGCATTCGATATTCAAATGCTACAATGCTTCAATGCTTCAATGCTGCAATGCTACAATGCTACAATGCTTCAAATCGAACCTGCCGCACCGGCAGAAGTGGTATTCGACCTGCCACGCCGTTAGGAGTGGTATTCGATAATCAATGCTACAATGCTTGAAATCGAAGATTCAGCGGAGCTAATGCATGAATGCTTCTTAAATCTCAAATCTCCAATCTTATATCTCAAATCAAAACCCTACTTCAACATTCCTTGTTCGACCTGCCACGCCGGTAGGTGTGCTATTCGATATTCAAATACGATACGCCACAAATATCTAATTAGTTAATCCAAGCAAATGATAAGAACAATCAAAGCTTTAACAAAACCTTAACATGCTAATCTTGTATTTAGTCAAGAATATTTTATGTTATGACCTAAATTATTAATAACGATATGAAATTATTGAAAGTTAAAAGAATAACAAAAACCGAAAAACGATACAGTTCAACGATGGGAAAACTTACCACCCAGGTAACCTACATAAAACTCTATCTCATTGGTCTTCCATTGAAAACCCTTCACAAATACCGTGAAACCTATTACGGTGAGGTCAAAGACTGCGAAGAATGCGTCCTTATAGCCTGATACAGCTTTCCTGCTTTACTTCCTTTAGTGAGATGACTTCTGTTGCTTAATGTGTTATTGCCGGCGAGCAGTACCTGCACATAAAGGTATTGTCCTTAGCAGATCAATTCGAAATTCGACATTCCTTGTTTGAACTGCCATGCCGGAAGGAGTGGTATTCTATATTCAATGCTACAATGCTACAATGCCTGAATGCGTGAAATCGAAGATTCAGCGGAGCTAATGCGTGAATGCTTGAATGCCATAATGCATGAAATCGAAGATTCAACGGATGTAAGACTTCTCAAATCTCAAATCTTCAATCTCAAATCATATATGCAATAGGATTACTAACGTGATCCTGAATGCTATCCATTTTGAGAATGAAAAGGCCTCATCCGTCTTTTACTTCTCACTTCTCACTTGAAACAACAGGGATTACTGCCGTGATCCTGAATGCTATCCATTTTGAGAATGAAAAGCCCTTATCCGTCTTTTCCTTCTCCCTTCTCACTTCAAACAACAGGGATTACTCCGTGATCCTGAATGCCCTCCATTTTGAGAATGATCTAAAAGCCGATCCTCCTGTCGTCGGTTCTCTTTTATTGTTTGGCCCTCCCTTACAAAACTGAAGTTTTGACGGTTGGTCCAAACAATAAAAGCCCTGCATATTGCAGGGCTTTTAGATCATTCATCTGTGATCGCGACAGGATTCGAACCTGTGACCGTCTGCTTAGAAGGCAGATGCTCTATCCAGCTGAGCTACGCGACCATTTTTGATTTTTACTTAAAACCATTGGTACTTGAACACAAATAACTGCTGATATTAAGCGGGTGCAAATATAAACTGACATTCCAAATAAAACAAACTATTATGTTATAATTTTTTCAGATAAAGCCTGGGAATTCTTTTTGGTAAACCCGGGCATAATTATACCTTGAAAAATCATTATCTTTATAATGTGAATCATAAACCCCCCTCATTATGATCAAGCCGCTATTATTGCTGGTAAGCTTTTTATTTATTCCACTATCGCTGGTCTCCCAGATTCGAATTACCGAAAAAAAAGCTGAAGAAGTCCTTATTAAACTTGAAAATGCTGAAGTTGATATCGTGGAAGTAAAAACCTTAAAGAAATGGAAAGCACTTGAATTGAGCCATGAAATGAAACCTCAGATGAATTATAATGTCGTGATGGTCAAGTACAATACAAAAGGCGAATTTCGTACCGTTATCTTTGATATGAATTTGGTTCCCATACGTTATGATTACCTCGATAGGATTGAATGACCCTAAAATAGGTCATTTATCTAAACGTACAACTGCTGCTAATTCATATACATTTAAAGAGTAGGAGAGACAAGCCTCTTAAGCCATCTCGTGAATTTAAAAAAAAAGAGCTATTAGAGTTCCTGTTGGTCCTTATTAGGAATTACAGGATAATCTTTTTGAGCGTAGACATATTTAATAAAGAAAAACGAAAAATAAACCCCGGCAATGCCCAGAAGCGAAAAAGTTACAATTTCAAAACCTTGTATGTAACCCATGACAGAAAGTATACTTGTTATAAGGATAATTCCTGCCAGAATGCGGAAGTGTGAATTTTTAGACATAGTATCTTGTTTCATGTAATAACGTAAATATTACCTTTTATCGTATACATCCCTGAACTTAGTTGTTCACAAACTACTGTTCATAAGTGTCATGTCTCTAAAATGATTGTTTTTTTCCTTTACTGAATGACATATATCATGGATTTTAATTCTTGATAAGGATACCTTTGAGTACTTTAAAGATTTTTGAGGGGAAATTTTTAAAGTTCATTTTTACAAAGTTAAAAATTAGACCAGAAAGCCCGGATGATTAGTTTCATTCGGGCTTTTTCTTTGGTATTTATCTTCCACATGTACATGTCCAAAAGCCTTTATGTTTAATAAATATTAAAAAAGATTAAACATTTTGCTTAAAATGTTTGTTTTGTTCAAGTATATATGTATATTTGTTGAACAATAATTAAAGTAATGGATTTGAGATGTTTTTTCAGAATGGAGTTTAAGTTATACCATAATGGTAAAACGCTCAGTCTAAAACGTGCAAAGGTAATTTAGATTGCCATTAGACATTTGTACAGATTTAATTAAATGTGTTTGATAACCTGTTCTTTACATGTTGTTTGTTGTAATTGTTTGAAGTCTTTAGACGGGCTGTCAGAATGGTTATAATCGCTTCATAATTTTGGTTTTGGTTTGATTTTTACAAGAATGAGTTGTCAGGCGCCTTTAGTTGAATTGAAATTTGAAGCATGTTTGGGGATATCCCATAAATCCCCTAACATGTTTTTTTAAACATAAAAATAATTTTAAATAAAAATATAATGAACATTTTAGCAAAATCCCGGTTGTTGATCCTACTTATTTCCCTTACGACTTTAACGGCCTGTAGTAATGACGATGACGATATGATGATCGATCCGCCAATTACTCCTGATTTACCTGAATTTGAAGGACGTATAATGATGTACGACCTCGAATCATCTTCAGAAGATGGAATTTCAGGAACCGCAACGTTTACAGAAAACGAAGATAATTCGGTTACTATTGATCTGGATCTTTCGAATGCGCCCTCAGGTGAACAACTCCCGGCGCACATTCACGTGAATTCTGCGGCAGAGGACGGAGAAATTGTATTAACACTGGGACCGGTAGATGGTTCAACGGGAAAAAGCAGTATCACCATTACAGCTTTAGATGACGGAACTGCCGTAACATACGATAGCCTGATTGCGATAGACGGAGCTATTAATGTCCACCGTGATGAAGGAGAATTGTTTTGGACAGTAGTGGCCCAGGGTGACATAGGTATAAACGTACTTACAGGAGTCTCTTCAACATATGAATTAAATGAAAAAATGGCACCTGGAATTCAAGGTACAATCACGTTCTATGAACGGGTAAGCGGTGAAGCATTATCGGTTATTCAATTAGAAAATACACCGGCAGAAGGAATACACCCTGCACACATTCATAATGGCAACGCCTTGGAAGGAGGAAATATAGCAGTTTCCCTTAACCCTGTGGATGGAACAACAGGTACAAGTAAAACCCATATAGATCAACTGGATGATGGATCTTCAATTTCTTATGAAGATTTGATAGAGTTTAATGGCTATGTGAATGTACATCTGAGTGCAGAAGAATTGGCAACTATAGTGGCTCAAGGTGATATAGGCGGGAATGCCTTGTCCGGAACTGAAATGATGTATATGTTAGGGGAGAAAGATGCCCTGGGAATTTCTGGCATGGTATATTTCTACAAGAGGAATAACGGAGAAACACTTGCAAAACTCGTGTTGACCAATACGCCTGAAAACGGAGTTCATCCTGCACATATCCATAATAATTCGGCAGCAGAGGGTGGAGGAATCGCGGTAAGTTTTACCCCGGTTGACGGAACTTCAGGAATGAGTTACACCAATATAGCAGCTCTTGATGATGGTACGGCCATCAGTTACGAAGCACTCCTTGATTTTGATGGATACATCAATGTGCATCTAAGTCCTGCAGACCTTGATGTTATTGTGGCCCAGGGTGATATTGGCCAGAATGAATTAACTGGAATGTCCATCATGTATGACTTAGGCGAAAAAGATGTTCAGGGTATATCAGGGTCTGTGACCTTCTATGAAAGAAAGAGCGGTGAAGCCCTGGCTATGCTCAATGTCATGAATACCCCTGCAGGTGGCGTTCACCCGGCTCATATTCATAACAACTCAGTCGCTGAAGGAGGAGGAATAGCCTTTTCATTTAACCCGGTAAACGGAGATACAGGAATGAGTTTGACGCATGTAGCGCAACTGGACGATGGAACATCGTTTGGATATGATACTATTGAATCTTTTGACGGATATATCAATGTACACTTAAGTGCCGGGAATCTGGCGACTATAGTGGCACAAGGCAATATAGGATCTAACTTCGGTGAAGACGGAGGCGGAGACGCTGGAGCAGTTACCTATGCAGTTGGAAACAGTGGCAATTCAGCCTATCTTTTTACAGGAGAAGGCCTGGACAATGAATCAAATCCCGATTTTACTTTTAAAAGAGGTCAGACCTACACGTTTAATGTCAATGCTCCCGGTCATCCTTTTCTCATAAAAACAACAGCGACCCTGGGAACAGATGACAGTTATGATAATGGTGTGACCAACAATGGAGCTGCCACCGGAACAATAACATTTACCGTACCCATGGATGCGCCTGATACCTTATATTATATCTGCGAGTTTCATGCAAGTATGGTAGGAACACTTACAATTATTGACTAATCCCCCTGATTAACGCAAAAAAGCCTCGGTAATTCCGGGGTTTTTTTATTTATCTTTACACTTAAAATAGCATACTATGAACAATCCTGTTATACAGATCACACCTCTTGGATTCCCATGGGAAACAAGCGATCCTTTTCTTTTTTGTGTTCACCATGAAGATTTTTACCCGCCGGGCAACGATCAAATGGGCCCTGACGTGTCTTTGGAAGGCCGTAACATTGGGAATGATTTTAATGTAAAGGATGGTTTCAGGATGTATCACGGGCAAACCGTACCCGGTTTCCCTGCGCATCCGCACAGAGGTTTTGAAACGGTTACCATTGCCAGAAAGGGTATGGTTGACCATTCAGATTCTATCGGAGCAGCGGGCCGGTTTGGAAACGGCGATGTTCAATGGATGACGGCCGGAAAAGGAGTGCAGCACTCCGAAATGTTCCCTTTGTTGAATAAGGAGGCCGATAACCCTTTTGAATTATTTCAGATCTGGCTGAACCTTCCAAAAGCCAAGAAAATGGCAGATCCTCATTTTGCCATGCTGTGGAAAGAAGACATACCTGTATACAAACACAAAGACGATCAAGGACTTACTACCGAAATCGATGTGATTGCCGGTGAGGTTGAAAACGTAAAAGCTTTGGATCCCGCTCCCGATTCATGGGCAGCTGATCCTAAAAATGAAGTCGCCATCTGGACCATCAGAATGGAAGCCAATGCAAGCTGGAACCTTCCAAAGGCTTCAAAAGGGGTTAACAGAAGGCTTTATTTGTATAAAGGAGCTTCGATCAAAGTCGGAGGCAAGGATGTGCCTAATTATTGTGCCGTTCGACTGGACCCTGAACTGGGAGGGCTCGTTGAAAATGGTGATCATGAGAGTTATTTGCTGCTGCTGCAGGGAAGGCCCATCGGAGAGCCTGTGGTGCAACACGGGCCGTTTGTGATGAATACGGCTCAGGAAATTCAAAATACCATGAATGTTTTTCAGGCCACACAATTTGGTGGTTGGCCATGGCCAAGCTATGATCATGTGCATCCGGAAACCCGAGGGCGTTTCGCTCGTTTTGCCGACGGAACCGTGGTAGAAAAATAATACGCATGGCCTGCTCCATGACTTTTGTCACTAAATAAACGCTGTAGTCCTTTTAACTTTATCCCTCAATAAATTTCAATGGAGGGATATGAAACAATACAGTAAATCATGGAATAGCAGGGTAGAAGCCGAACCGACCAATACCTGGACCAGGCTGTCACATCCAATGAGCCTAAAGATCAATGAGAAAACAAAAAGTGCCATTTTTATCGCAGCATCTTTAGAATTTTCAGGTACGTCAAAAGAGAAGGAACTAAAGGGCCATAAAGGTTCCCTGTATTATAAAATTGAAGTCAACGGAGAGCCGCTGGTGCAATATCATGTACCGAACCCAAGAGGGACTAACAGGGCCGTTGGCGTCAACCTTCATGGAAAGACTGAAATTCCGGCCGGTGAACATACTATTGAAGTATTTTACAAAATGTCAAAAAACGGCTCATGGGATCTTATGCAAAACCAAAGCCATAGAAAGATAAGTGTAATGGCATTCCCTGCAGAATAAATTGGATAAAGGTATTTTATATAGACACCAGGTGGGAATTCACCTGGTTTTTTTGTGTTTGGATCTAAATATTTTTTTTAAAAAATGGTACAAACCTGATCAACACCTTGCGCTATGATTGCATAATTTTGAAGGGATGAATTACGCTAATTATTTTTCAGTTGTGACCAAAGACAACGGGCAGCCCAATTTAAGCGCCGATCAGTTCAGGCGGATGATGAATATTGTCTTTATAGAAGGCGTGATTCAGGGAATCAAAAGGATCAAAGAAAAAGAAACGGGGCAATACTTTAAGTATGATGTTCTCATCTTTAAACATGATTCAGTACTCACAGAGCTTACAGGTAATTTAAAGCCCAATGAACTTTTAAAGGAAATGTACCGCCTGTCGAGATCCTAGTGTTGAGCGTCAATATGCATCCGGCTGGCCTTGATCAATTGCCCGGCCCCTTTGCACTGATTTTTTTCATCAACAGTGAATTAGTCAACCCTGAAAAATAGCGTACCGGGAATTGTTTTGTATTTTTAATACATAGAGACACCTGAAAGATGAAGAATGTAATGCTGATGATTGTTGTTTTATGTTTTTGTACTTCCCATGTACAAGATGCCAATAAATGATATCCTGAGCATATCATAGCAGGAATGGCCATCGGAGGCGTTACGTCTTATTTTATATATAAAAAAACCAACAACAAATTTAAATCCTGGACCATAGGAACCGGTGTAGCAACGGTCATTGGCCTGGCCAAAGAGTTGATTGACCCTTTGTCCGTGAGCGTTCAGTTCAGGATTTTGGAAACACCGTTCTTGGAGGTGTCATTGGCGCCAGCGTTGTATTTCCTTTAAAAAAGAGAGCCCCAAAAGAAGTGGCCTATTTGTTTTAATTGATATATAACCCTCTTAAAGGTTACTATTTCTCCAAAAAGCATCAGCTATTTTATCGTACTGATTCGCTGATTTTTATCATAATTCTTTTTAGAAAGGAACAGTATTTTTATACCTTAAAAAATTTAAATCATGGGGGCATCACTTTCAAATTACGAATCAAACAGCGGACTAACTTCAAAAATCATGAAATTTATTAAGGGCAAAGAGTATCTTGAAATCTTTATTACACTTATAGCCATATCCGGATCTTTGGTGATTTTATGGGTTTAAAATACGCTGCTTATTAAATATTTAAATGAGGGTTGGATTTTTTGTTTTGGTTTTTATCTCATAATTAATTTTTAGGAAGCAGGAATCAGACATTTAGGGCAGTATCTGAGTGAAAAAACACGGTTATTTGAGTAACTAACTCATTATCTGACATTAATCAGCTTATTATTTGTATTTTATCCATACCTTTGAGGCAACAATAACAAATAACATGAAACATATTTTTGAGCTAATAGCCGCAATATTCCTATCACTTATCCTAATCATATCACTTCCGTTTCTCTTAATCAATGATGTAAACACTGTGGTAGAAGGTTGACCTTCCAGGATTGAACTCTTTAACGAATAGGAACATTTTACAACCCGAATAAATTTTATTTGGGTTTTTCTTTTCCCGGGCATTGACTACTGACGATGACTTCTTTAAATAAAAATTATGCCCATTTTTCAAAAACTATTTATATTTTGTAAAATAATCTTTAACTTGTCACTTATTATTTAATCTAAACCTAGACACAATGAAATTAGTAGTTAGCGAAATAAACCATTATTGGGTTCACTTTCAAGCAGGACGTACCGGAAATAACCTTATTTACCCAAGAATTATCATAAAATGTTATCATGATGACGATTATGTTTTGCAGGCAAGTTTCTATCCTGATAACAAAAGCCTGCCCGATAATTATTACGATGTAAATTCCAAATTAGTCTACTTGCGATACCAGCTATCGATGTATGACAGCATTATTGACATTTTAAGAAATGAAAAACCCATTTATTTTAGTTATTCTGAAAAGTCAAAACTTGGATATATAAGAACCGGGAAAGAACCGATTGGAGAAGGTGAAAACGACGCTGATTTTCAATAAAATATTTTAGGCGCATTATTTTTATGAATTACAGCCCGGCTATAGATTTCTATAAGCCGGGTTTTGTGTTACTTGGGATTGTTAAAGTTCAGCCCCGGCCTTTTAAATAACAGGTAATATTAGCCTATATTTGACACATCGAAACAATAAGAAACATATTTGAATTTATTCACCGCGTTGAAGGCTATGTTCAAATTTCAGCAACTGGATATTTTGAACATTTCATTGTTGGCTTGCTCATTGGCGGTTTGATCTCTTATTTGGCCCATGAGAAAACAAACAACAAATTAAAATCTGTTTTTTTTGGCGTGTTCCTGGCCTTTTTAATCGGTCTTGCAAAAGAATATATTGACCCTTTGTTTGGAGGCGACAAAGATAAATTTGATCTGATCTATACCGTGCTGGGAAGTATGGCAGGGGCCGCATTATTTTTGTTATACAACGCTTTTCTTCAAAAAAAGAGTTGAAGGATTCAATCTCACGAATAGTTTTTTTCACCTTAACCTCTAGCAGGTTCACCCACTGAAACCCTTCAAAATGCCCAAGCCCGAAATATGGCACAACCATTGCAACTCAATGATAAATTGACTTTAGAATGAGTTTAGCTTAATGTAATTAATAAATACAGGTAAGGGTTTAATGATTGGAAAAGACAATATTTTACGGAAATTTTAAATCCTGAATCAGTTTTTGAAAACGCTCATCACCCCGTATGGCGTCAAAAGGAGGTGCCCTTTTCAAGAATGGCATCCAGCCGGAATGGATTTCGTAACCTTTTTCAAAATATTCCATTGCCATATCATGATCTCCTAGACCCAAGTATAACAAGCCTAATGATACCGGATCTATGTAATTTAACTGAAGGTTTTGAATAATTTCAAGTTGTTGCAAGGCCTCATTCCTTAAGCCGGCTCTGGCAAAAACAGAGCCAATCTCTCCCCGGTGAGTTGGATTTAACCTACTTTCATCAGCCATCATGTTTCTTGCTACTTCAACGGCTTCTTTATGCCTTCCGCTAAGCGAGAGCGACCACATTTTCAATTCTTTCAAGTGATTATCCGATGGGAAAAGTTTCAATCCCTGTTCAGCCGTACCAATCGCACCTTCCAGATCACGGCTATGAAACTGTACGAATAATTTCCCCGTCCAAAACATAGGCTCGTTTGGGCTTATTTGTCCAATTTTTTCAATGGCTTCAAAAGCTTTTGAAAATTTTCCTGAAAGAACGTAATAATACACAAAATAACGTAAAACATTAAGATCATTTCTGGCCAGGGATTCAGCTTTTGATAAAATATCAAGAGCTTCGTTCCAGTTCCATTGAACAAAATACAAGGAATGAAATTTATTCAGATAGGCCATTGGCAATTCCGGATTAAACACAAGAGCCTTTTTGTTTGGGATTTCAGAAAGCTTAAGTGCCTCCATAGGTGTGTTTTCGCAAAAATAGGGGTAATCTGAATATGCCGCACTGAGGTGGGCATATGCATCAGCATAGGTCGAATCAATTTGTATTGCACGTTTAAAGTAGCTAACGGCTTCTTTTAATTGCTCTATAGTGCTGCTTTCTTCGGCAAGTTTAACGCCTTTTAAATCAGCTTCAAGTGCTCCCGGATTAACCAGTAGCGGCACTTTAAACCTTGCTGAATCAGCCGGGCTAATGGCAATATTGATTTCTTTGGTGATCGCCCGGGCAATAGTATGATGAAGGAGCAGTACATCTTTCATTTCAGCATCGTAATTATTGGCCCATAAATTCTGATCCGTTGCACTGATCAATCTGGCGGTAATCCTGATGCTGTCTTTTAACTTAACTGCAGAACCCTCGATAACGTGTTTTACATTCAGTTCACTGGCGATTTCGTGGATGGTTTTGGTCGCGCCTTTGTATTGCATCACGGAGGTTCGCGGTCGTACAATTAAGGAACTGATTTTTGATAGTTCAGTAATCAGGGCATCTGTCATACCATCAGTAAACCATGCCTGGTCTTTACCCGGGCTGTAATCTGAAAACGGCAAAACGGCAATCGTATTTTCAGATATCAATTTAGTATTCTCAACAACTATGGAAGGAGGCTCAGGGCCTGTTTTGTTTAAAAAAGACACCGCTATAGCAATAAAAAGGGTAATCAGGATAATAATATTCAATCGCTTATTGGTGGCTGAAGCGATAGTTTGATCATGTGCCTTGCTGCCCGTTTTTTTTAACCCTTCAGGGGTTACCTGATAGGCCCACGAAAAAAACACCCATACCGGTAGCCCCATTGCCAAAAAGAACGTCAGTGATTTTAAGACCCAATCAGGAGCATTGAATATTGGCAAAATACTAGTGGCCACTTGTATCAAAAGCCATGAAACAACCAGATATGCCAATGTTTCTTTAAAGACATTCCGGCGTTTTAGCTCTTCGAAAAATTTCATCCCGAACAATATTTAACTTAAAGGTAAGCTAAAGTTTCAACTTTTTAGTTGATAGGATGCACCAATTTTGTAATCGGCTAAAAAGAATTGGAAAGATTATGAAAGGATAATTTTACTGACGGTTACGAAGCGATCAAAAATCAAATATGAATTTACTTGATGCAGCCAAGGTCAGATAAGTTAAAGTGCACATGACTGGACTCGAACCAGCACGTTCTAAAGCGAACACCAGCCCCTCAAGCTGGCGTGTCTACCAATTTCACCACATGTGCATTGTAGAGGTACAAATCTAAAAAAAAATCCCGCCACAGCGGGATAAAATTTAGAATATTTGGTGACCTGGCTGGGGCTCGAACCCAGGACCCTCTCCTTAAAAGGGAGATGCTCTACCAACTGAGCTACCAGGTCAAATAATTCGGTGGCAAAGATACATTCAATTATTAATTATACAAGCCTTTTCATTAAAAAAAAAATAAAGATATTTGCCGACAATTTACAACACTATTAATCAGTAATTTATGAAGATCGTACTCATTGGATATATGGGCAGTGGTAAATCAACGGTAGCCAGGCAGCTTGCCATGGAACTCGGTCTGCCCTTTACAGATTTGGATGATTATATCACAGCCAGGGAAAAACTTTCGATAAAAGAGATTTTCGAGGCCAAAGGAGAGATCTACTTCAGGCTGCAGGAAAGTAAATACCTAAAACAATTGCTTGCTGACGAAAACGACGTGGTGCTTGCCCTGGGTGGCGGTACACCTTGTTATGGAGACAATATGGAGGTGATCAAAGAAGCATCCCGCTCATTTTATCTCAAGGCAAGTATTCCAACCATCTGCCAAAGACTGCGAAACGAAAAGGTCCAACGCCCCCTGATTGCTTCTTTAGACGAAGAACAATTGAACGAATTTGTGGCCAAGCACCTGTTTGAAAGAAGGAATTTTTATGAGCAGGCAACAGTTATTTTACCTGTGGACAACAAATCGGTCACTGAGCTGGTCCATGAATTGCTTGAAATAATTCAGCGCTAGCTAATCTAAGATTGCCTGAGCCTCTTTTCCTTTGAATTCCACATAGATGTGTTCCTGCATGGATGTAGACAGGGAAATACCTTTAAAATCGGCTTTGATTGGATATTTTTTGTGGTTCCTGTTTACCAAAACCACAGTTTTAAACCTTTTTAACGGAACCTCGAGAAATAACTTCGCTGCATAAATCAGGGTGGTGCCTGAATTAAGCACATCGTCGACCAGAACCAGCGACTTATTTTTGTATTCAGTAACCGGAAGGCTGGTTGTCACTGGATTTCGGGGTTTCTTTTTATCCATGATGACTTCACAAAGCGTCACTTTGATCGGAGAGATCTCAGTGAGTTCTTCTTTGATCTTTTGAGCCAAAATATATCCGTTACCATTTATTCCGGCAATGATAACCTCGCTTTCATTGATGTTTGATTCATAAATCTGATAAGCAATCCGCTTTGTTTTGTGGCGGATCTGCTCATTGTTTAGGATAATGGTTTTTTGCATCTGGGATCAGTTTGTCTTCACAAAATTAATAAAAAGTTCCCTCCCAAGTCTAGGTTTTATGGAATTATAACAGGGAGCCAGGGTCTTTAGCTTAAATCGCTTTTGAAAATCTATGGTATAGGCATCTGTACTGCCCCCAAAGGGAGGCCCTTCGTCGGTGAGGCGAAAGTCAAACAACAAGCCTACTAGCTTCCCATTGTCTTTAAGTAATGATTTCATTTTGTCAATATAATCAACTCTTAAAGAAGGATCTAATGCACAAAAAAAAGTTTGTTCAATGATGAGGTCATACTGCCCCGTATGCTCAAAAAAGTTTTCATGCACCAACTGATGCCCCGGAAAATCAGGAACCCTCTTTTTTAAATTCTCAAGAGGTTTTTTAGCCAGGTCGAGCACCGTAATATTTTGAAAACCCTGCTTAAAGAGATAGGCAGCCTCATAGGCATTGCCTGCACCGGGGATCAAAATCGATATGCTTTTATCGTTTAGTTGGTCTATATATTCTTTAATAGGAGGAGAGACTCGTCCCAGGTCCCAGCCCGTTTCACCGGCCTGGTATTTTTCGCTCCAAAAAGCTTCGTCATATTTCGGGATCTTCATCATGATAGGTGTCTATGTCGCGGCGATCCTTTTTGGTAGGCCTGCCCGTTCCTTTTTTGCGATAATACTCCTTTGAATATTTTAGTAAATCCTGATTTTGAAAAGCTTCCTCAGGGGTCACGTCTTTTCTGTACAGGTCGACTAATTTTGCCCCCACGCGACTTTTGGGTACATCCAGTACCAGGATCTCGTAATTGATCTGGTCTTTGCGTATGGTCAGTTTCTCGCCCGAAAACACCTCCTTTGAAGGTTTTACATTAGCGCCATCAAGTTTGATGTGCCCTTTTTTACAAGCCTCGGTCGCTATACTTCTCGTTTTATAATAACGGGTACACCATAAGTACTTGTCTATGCGCATAGTTTAGGTAAATATCTAAGGTTTTAATTGCTTTTTGATGAGATGATCAAAATACATTTCAGAATCATATCTATCCTCCGGCAAAGTCATTTTGATTTCCCTGGCCTGCAGCTGATATTTAGATAAGGTCTGTTTGGCAGCGATCCCGCTGATGTCATCCAGGGCCACTTTTAAAAGGGCTTCATTTCTGTCGCCAAAAGGCAAAATAGCATTCCAGTTATAGGTATCATCTACTTCTATATCCGGCTGAAAGCCCTGGGTATAATCACTTTCCCCATTTTTATTAAATACCTGGATACAAATAGGCTGCATGGCATATTTATGGGCCGTATTTGCCTCATCCTTACTCAGAAAATCTGTATCAGGTGAGTCATATAAGGTGATGGACCCGACATTCTTTCCATAAGTTGTCGTTCCGATCAATTTTACAGTCGACATATAGGGTTTTAAGCCATTGATGATCAGTTCGCTGGCAGATGCCGTACTGCCTGAAGTCAAGACATACAAACGATCCAGCGTATTGAGCCTGTTGACCGGTTCTTCTCCTATGACGTCTAAATTCGAGTTCTGAATGATGAGATCATTCTGAAAAAATTCTCCTGAATTATACTGAGAATGCTTTGCGTTAAATTTTGTTTCATAAAATAGTCCGGTACCCCCTTGACCATAAATCATACTCGCCAGATAGTTTGTGGCTAAACCTGAACCCCCACCATTGAATCTAAAATCTAGAACCAATTCATTGATGCCTTCAGCTTTAAAAATAGCAAAGGCTTCATTTAATTCATCATTCCAGGAGTCGTCAAAGCTGTTATACAGCAGGTATCCTACTTTTTTTCCACCAATATCATTGAAAATTTTCTGAACATGAACCGGGTTAGCAGTAACTACAGCTCTAGTCATGGTTTTGTCGTCTAACTGGGTAAGCACCCCGTCATTTTCTGAAACAAAAGAAAGGGTAACGGTTTCATTCGAAAGACCGGCAAATGCGGCGTCTACAGTTCCGGTGTTTAATATAATTCCATTGATGGCATTTACAATGTCGCCTCTTTTCATTCCGGCCCGGGCCGCAGGAGAGTCATTTTCAACCAATAATATGGCGATCACAATATCTCCGGCCTCGTTTATCTGTATGGTTCTTTGCGTAAAGCCGAAACGGGTACTGATGCCTTGGAATGCATTCGCCTGAACCTCATAATCGTCAACAAACCAGGAAAACCGGTCGACGGCATTTGCCGCTCCTACTAATGAAATATGCCGGTAACTTAACGAATACATCAGATTTCTGTAATCAGTATAACCATTTAAGAAATTGATATAGTCTTCCTGAATATCGTCTTTGGAATCAGCGAGGTTTGGCACATCCAACTGCCAGTTATACCAGGAATTCATCCCTTTCCAGATAAAATTATTAACCGGGTCTTTAAGAGTTGTTTGTGTTCCCGGATTCGGATTATCCGGTATATCGTTGGAATCACTACAGCTTACAAATACTAAAAAGGCCAGGAGGAAGGCCCATTTTGAGAAATCTTTTATCATTTTTTTTCTTTTTTCTTTTCTATAAGTCGTAAAAATACTGCTTTTTTTACTTTTTTTTAAAATGAATGTAACAAAATACATGCCAGCTCGTGTTATAGGTGTAGCAGATTTGATAAATTGCTTTTTTATTTAGAATCAATGAACCAAAAAGAATTTCTAGAAACGGTTTTACCTTTTAAAGACAAGGTCTTTCGATTAGCAAAGAGGCTGTTGGTGTCGACGGATGAAGCGGAAGATGCGACCCAGGAACTCTATTTCAAGCTTTGGAAGAATAAAAGTAAGATCGAAAACTATAATAATGTTGAGGCGTATGCCATGATGATGACCAAAAATTACTGTCTCGACCAGTTAAAGTCAAAAAGAGCTTCAAACCTCACGCTGGTTCACAGTAATTACAAGGACGAATCGGGTGAGCTTGAAACAAAGATAGAATACAGAGACAGCGCAAGTATCATGAAAGGTTTGATGAATGACTTGCCTGAAAAACAAAGAATGATCATTCAGCTTAGGGATGTCGAAAATTACGAATACGATGAAATAGGCAAGATCATGAAGATGGAACCTACAGCGATTAGGGTAGCCCTGTCGAGGGGAAGGAAAACATTAAGGGAAAATTTTATTAAAAAACAGAATTATGGAATTGGCTAAAATCGAAAAATTACTTGAAAAGTATTTTGAGGCAAAAACCTCAATCAAGGAAGAAGCAGTCTTAAAGGAGTACTTTTCCCAAGAGGAAGTTCCGGCTCATTTAAGCGAATACAAGGAGATGTTTAATTTCTTTGCTGACAGTTCCCTGGAGACTTCTACAAGAAGTATTCAATTAACTAAAAAAACAATAAGCATCAAATGGTTGTCCATAGCGGCAATGCTGGTTTTCTTCATAGGAATCTATGGTGTTTACCAACAAAACGAAACCGAAAAGCAAGAAGCCAGGCTGGCCTATATGGAAACACAGAAGGCGCTTGAGCTGATTTCAAGCAGCTTAAATAAAGGTACGGGTGCCATCGCGCAACTGGATAATTTTAACAGAGGAACTGAAGCAATGGCCCAGCTAAGAACCTTTGAGAGTACACAGAAGAAAATATTTAATTAATAAACAAGTCTAATAAACAATAAGAACATGAAAATCAATAGAATTATTTTAGTAACAGTGATGGTTATGTCAGGATGGATAGCCAGCGCACAATCACAATTCGACAAGTTTGAAGACATCGAAGGCGTAACCTCGGTTGTCGTAACGCAAAAGGCCTTTTCTTTAATGAGCAAGATAGGTTCTGAATCGGATGATGAATACATGCAATTGATCAAGAACATTGAGTCTTTAAAGGTCTTTGCCACTGAAAGCATGGAAGTAGCAAAGCAAATGGAAGCCGCTGCTAAAAATTACTTAAAAACAGCCAACCTCGAGGAATTGATGCGGGTAAAAGATGGCGACAGCAACGTGACCATTTACGTTAAGGAAGGGAAAACAGAAGATTTTGTAAGCGAACTGTTTATGTTTGTAAAAGACAGTGACAATACCTCCAAAGAGTCTGTGATCATTTCTTTGACAGGAGATATAGACCTGAATCAGATTGCCAAATTAACAGATAAAATGGATCTTCCGGGAGGAGAACACTTGGAAAAAGCCAGTAAAAAATAAAACACGACACGATGAAAAACACAATCAAAACACTCTCAATACTGTTTTTTGCCTCCCTGCTTTTTGCAGCGTGCAACAAACAACCCACGGTTCAGCAATATTATGTAGAAAAGCAGGAGAACGATAATTTTATCGCCATTGACCTGCCCGCCAGCCTGCTAAAAGTTGGAGATGCGGCTTCTGAGGAAACAAAGGCCACTATGGCTACCATCAAGAAACTTAATGTGCTTGCCTTTAAGATCACTGAATCCAACAAAGAAGCTTTTAAAACAGAATATGCGCAGGTAAAGGAGATTCTTAAAAGCGATAACTACAATGAATTGATGCGCATGAAACACGATAACATCAATATTGTGATCAATTATCAGGGTAGTGACGATGCCATCGATGAGTTTATTTTGTTCGCTTCAGACAACAGCAAAGGATTTGCACTTGCCAGGGTGCTTGGAAATAAGATGCAGCCCGAAAAGATCATGAAAATGGCTGAGGATTTTAAGAACATCGATAAAGAAGGAGCCGGTGATGCCCTGTCACAATTAGCTGACCTGTTCGGTGATATTGATATGGATTAATCCCGATCAAAAGATATTAAAAGGCCACTTTAGTAACTAAAGTGGCCTTTTTTTAACCATTCTTTAACGAGCAATTTACCTTTAATTCAATTATATTTGTCGCTCAATCCATTAATTTTAAACAGTCTATGAACTTCAAATTACTATTGCTATGCCTTTTTCTAAGCCTGGGTGCAGGTATTGCGCAGGAAACAGAAACCATCAACACACAATACAGAGCCGAACGGGAAAAGATTAACGACCTTGTTCACACCAAGTTAAAGGTGAGCTTTGACTTTGAAAAATCCCAGATGCCCGGAGAGGCCTGGATCACCTTGACACCGCATTTTTATCATGTAAGTGATTTGGAACTCGATGCGAAGGCCATGCTTATTCATAAGGTTACTTCCAACGGAAAAGATCTTACATATGACTATGACGGGAATAAACTCAGGATCTCATTAGGGAATACCTATGCAAAAGGAGATGAGTATACTGTTTATATCAAATACACTGCCAGGCCCGAAGAAGTAACCCAGCAGGGTAGTATAGCGATCAAAGATGCGAAAGGTTTGTACTTTGTGGACCCTCTGGATACCGATCCAAAGAAACCCACACAGATCTGGACACAGGGAGAAACTGAAGCGAACAGCTGTTGGTTCCCGACCATAGACAGCCCGAATCAAAAAACATCCCAGGAGATCTATATGACCGTGCCGGATCAATATGTTACACTTTCGAACGGTATTTTAAAGGAGCAGAAGAAAAACAGTGACGGTTCGCGTACTGATTACTGGAAGTTTGACAAGAAACACGCGCCTTACCTCTTTTTTATGGGTGTAGGGGAGTACAGCGTGGTTCAAGACAAATGGAAAGACATTGCCGTTGACTATTATGTAGAAAAACAATATGAGCCTTATGCCAAGGGCATATTCGGGCTTACCCCTGAGATGATGGATTTCTTTTCTGACTATACAGGGGTGGTTTATCCCTGGTCAAAATACGCACAGATCATAGGCAGGGATTATGTAAGCGGAGCCATGGAGAATACGACTGCCGTTATACATCAGGAAATGGCTTATCAAACTACAGGTGAGCTGGTTGATAAAAACAGCTGGGAGAGCACAATTGCACATGAACTTTTTCACCATTGGTTCGGAGACCTGGTTACTGCTGAAAGCTGGAGCAACCTTACGGTTAATGAATCTTTTGCCAACTATAGTGAATACCTTTGGTTTGAATACAAATACGGCAAAGATTATGCAGATGCCCACAGGCACGTGCAAATAGCAGGTTATTTGTCTCCGGACAACGAATTAAAGGATCTTGTCAGGTTTCATTACAATTCAAGAGAAGATATGTTTGATGCTGTTTCCTATAATAAGGGAGGTACCATCTTACATATGTTAAGAAACTATTTGGGGGATGAAGCTTTTAAAGCAGGTATAAAACAATACCTGAATGATCATAAGTATGGCACTGGAGAAGCTCATCAATTGAGATTGGCTTTCGAAGAAGTGAGTGGCAAGGATTTGAATTGGTTTTTTAACCAATGGTATTTTAGCAATGGCCACCCAAAACTGGACGTAACCTATGTTTACAGTGAAGAAGCCAAGATCGTAACTGTTCAGATTGAGCAAACCCAGGAAAACCTTTTTCAATTTCCTCTTGCCATTGAGGTTTTTGAAGGAGAAACAGCCAAACGATACGAGGTATGGGTAGATGAAAAAAGCAAGTCTTTTTCGTTTAAATACGGGAATAAACCTGATCTGGTCAATGTTGATGCCGACAGGACATTGCTGGCAGAGATCAAGGACGACAAATCACTTGAAAACCTTGCACACCTTTATAAAGTTGGTAAAAAATATGAAGACAGAAGGGAAGCCATAGAAGGGCTGGTTGGTATGCAGGAAAATGAATTGGCCTATGCCACCCTGCAAAATGCTTTAAACGACTCTTTTTATGGCCTGAGGATCATGGCTATTGACAAGATCGAGCTCAGCAATGCCAATGCGAAAAAGGCGATTAAATCTATCGAAAAGCTTGCATCTGAGGATGAAAAAACTTTGGTCAGGGCTAAAGCCATCTCTAAATTATCCAAGCTGGAAGGAGCGGAATACACTGAGTTGTATAAAGATGGTTTAAGCAGCAATTCAAATGCGATCAAGGTAAGCTCCCTGCAGGCCTTGTATGCTGTCGATAAAGTTGCTGCCATGCAATATGCGGCCTCTGTCAATGATGAACTGATTAAAAAGAGCCTTAAGGATGCCTTGATCCCTGTTTACATTATGGATCAAACGGAATCGGAAATCCCATTTGTTGCAGACAATCTTATGGAAGGAATGTTTTTTACAGAAGACAGGGATAAACAAAATACATATAAAGAAGGGTTTCAGTGGGTAGCTGCCAGTTCGAACGAGGAGGCCACGCAGAACCTGGTTGATTCATTTGTGCAATTCGGGATTCAATACAAACAGTACGGAGCCGATAGAATTGCAAAGCAGGTATTACAGCAGGTGCTTGAGGTGAAAAGCCAGTCAGCCTATGAAAATAAGGATGCCTTGTCTAAAATTGTTCAAGACGGGATCACCAAACTGGAGTAAGCAGGCCGATCCTGATAAAGAAACTAAAATCCTGAAAAATTGCTTTTCAGGATTTTTTTATGCCATGTATTCTTTAAAAGTACCATCTGTATAAAAGAAAACGATTTTTTCCAATGCCTTTTTAGATCGATCAATTGTTCTGTGGTGAGCCGTAATTGCGCTGTCCGGTGTATCGCCGCCTTTTCTTTCATCTATTTGCCCTTTGTCGGGAGCAGGCGAGGTGGAGGCAGGAAAAGTCCCCTTTCCATTTAACAACCAGTACAACTCGACTTCTTTAAACTCTTTGATCACCTTTAGGACAAAATCCAAACTCGGTTTATTTCTACCCGATAATAAATGGGAAATACTCGATCGGGGTACCTGGATTTTATCTGCAAACCCGGAAGCCGACAATTGATAATAAGTCATGATCGTAGTAAGCCTGGAAGCAAATTGAGAATTGTTTATCATTGTAAACTTATTTAAGATTACAAATGTAAATAATCTGGCTGCCATGTGCAAAAACAGAGCATCAATTATAGTTTTTCTTGTTAAAATAATTAAATATATAATTTAAGTAATAAGTTATATAGTACAGAATAACAATATTATATATAGATAAAAAATATAAAATAAATATTTTTTATCCGCTGTAGTAAACCATTGGCAGCTTCCAGGCTTTTATGTTTACATTTGTAATTAACTCTGCTGAATGTTGTGTTTACAATTGTAAATAACTATTTGTTTACATTTGTAAAATGAAAAAGATTGACATTAAGGAATTAAGTTCCTGGTACAGGATACATCACGAGAAAAGGCTCGAAGAGCGCTATCTTACTTTAAGGCAGATGCAACCCTATCTCGCAGGCTTGAGCGACGGGTTTAAGGTAAAAAAAATTGGTGAATCTTTTGAGCGACGTGATATCTATACCCTGGTCTTCGGCGAAGGGAAAACGAATCTACTTCTCTGGACCCAGATGCATGGCAATGAAAGTACCGGCACGAGGGCCTTGCTTGACCTGATCAAATTCTTTTCTGATCCCGGAACGCTGAGTTGGCTCTCTTCACATATATTGCAGGAATGCACGATACATTGCATTCCTATGTTGAATCCTGATGGGGCAGAAGCATACACCCGTATCAATGCCCAGGGCATTGACCTTAACCGGGATGTTATTGAGAAAAGGGCAATTGAAAGCCGTTTGCTTCAAAAAGTGCTGAAAGCCGTAAACCCTGAATACTGCTTTAACCTTCATGATCAGAGGACCATCTTTAGCGTAGGACCTGAAAACCGGCCTGCTACATTGTCTTTTCTTGCGCCTTCGGTAGATGACCGGCGCACATTAACAGCAGGAAGGCAGGAGACCATGCGGGTAATTGCAGCCATGAATGAATTCCTACAGCAATTGATTCCCGGAAGTATTGGCCGCTATACTGATGAATTCTATCCTACCGCCACAGGGGATAATTTTCAAAAAATGGGCCACAACACGATATTGATAGAATCTGGTCATAGCAAAGGCGATTATAAAAGGAAGGAAGCCAGGCGCGCTACTTTTATGGCTTTACTTGAAGGTATGCGATATATATCCACCCGGGAAGAAAAAATTGATCATCATAAGTATTTTGATATCCCTGATAATGAAAAAAAATACCTCGATATCATTATAAAAAACGTAAAGGTTGATGATAAAGATGCAGACATAGGTATTCTTTTTATTGAAAAACTCGAGCATGGCAAGGTCCGGTTTGTTCCAAGCGTCGATAAACTTACCGATTTAAGTGCTTATAGTGCCGATAAGATATTAGACGGTAAAGGCCTTGATTTTACTGATCAAAATGATGTGGAGAATTGGGTTAAAAACAAATTAAATTAAATATAGTCCATTAAAAGGACACATTTTTTAATAAGATTGGTATTTATTTCACATTTATTTATCATATTTGCAAATTAAACAAATAAAATACTTATGTCAAAATTCAAATTGGATGAGCTTGATCATCAAATTTTAGAAGCCTTGATAGAAAATGCCAGAACACCTTTTACGGATATAGCAAAGAATCTTTTGGTTTCTGCCGGGACGATTCATGTAAGGGTGAAAAAGATGGAAGATGAAGGGGTGATAAAAGGATCAACTCTAAGTGTTGACTATAACAAAATGGGCTATACGTTTATAGCATATGTTGGATTGTTTTTGGAAAATTCTTCAACGACACAATCTGTTATAGAAGAAGTTAGAAAAATAGCAGAGGTAACAGTGGCGCATCTGACTACTGGTAAATTCTCAATTTTTTGCAAAATCAGAGCGAAAGACACCATGCATGCCAAGGAAATTATATTCAGGCTTGACAGGATTGAAGGTATCAAAAGAACTGAAACTTCTATTTCATTGGAAGAGGTGATCAACGACAAAAAAAGGTTGATGCACCAGATCTTCAAGGAGATCGCTTTCTAAAGAAAGAAACAGTGTAAAAAACATCCTCTTCATTATGTATGTAATGAGGAGGATTTTTTATTTATTATGGTTGATTCATCATAAAATATTCGATATTTGGGTGTAATTTTGGTTGACAGGACCCAGATATCTTTTTCTATGAGATTTGACTACAGCAGACCCAAACTAGAGGCGTCGCAACTTCTTGATCTTTATAAAGCAATGCTCAAATCTCGAATGATTGAGGAGAAAATGCTCATTCTTTTGCGACAGGGTAAAATTTCAAAATGGTTTTCGGGAATTGGTCAGGAAGCTATCTCCACAGGGGTGACCCTCGCGCTGCACGAAGATGAATATATTTTGCCCATGCACAGGAACCTCAGTGTGTTTACGTCCCGGAACATTCCGCTTCACAGGCTTTTTTCGCAGTGGCAAGGTAAAAAGGGAGGGTTTACAAAAGGAAGGGACAGATCCTTTCATTTTGGAACACAAGAGTATAAGATTGTAGGAATGATCTCTCATTTAGGGCCCCAGCTTGGTGTTGCCAACGGGATTGCCCTTGGTCATAAACTCAGAGGGGAAAGAAAGGTTACCGCTGTGTTTTCGGGAGAGGGAGCTACCAGTGAAGGTGATTTTCACGAGGCCCTTAATATAGCTGCCGTATGGCAATTACCGGTTCTTTTTTGTATTGAAAATAATGGCTATGGCTTGTCAACACCTGCTCATGAGCAATTTAAGTGCGAACACATTGCCGATAAAGGTGTGGGCTACGGCATGGAAAGCCATATTATTGATGGTAATAACATTGTTGAAGTATATGGTAAAGTAAGGGAATTGGCCATGAGCCTCAGGGCCAATCCACGGCCGGTACTGCTTGAATTTAAAACTTTCAGGATAAGGGGCCATGAAGAGGCGAGTGGTACAAAATATGTTCCAAAAGAGATTCTGAATCAATGGTCGCTAAAAGATCCAATAGAAAATTTTCAAGCGTATCTCAAATCAATCAATATTTTATCAGAGGCCGATGAAGTTGATTTTAAACAGCTCTTTAGCCGCGAAATAGATACAAATTTGGCAGCTGTCTTTAAAGAAGAAGCGGTAACATCCTCTTTAAATAAAGAATTAGATGATGTATTTAAACCATTTGAAATACAAGAGTTAAGGCCAGGAAATAAAACTTCAAAAATCAGATTGGTCGATGCGATTTCAAAAGGCCTGTATCAAAGCATGGAACGATTTGAGGAACTGGTCATCATGGGTCAGGATATCGCATCTTATGGTGGTGTTTTTAAAATCACGGAAGGTTTTATGGATGCCTTCGGGAAAGAAAGGGTAAGGAATACCCCTATATGCGAGTCTTCTGTGATAGAAGCGGCCTATGGGCTTTCAGTCAAGAAGATAAAATCGGTAGTCGAATTACAGTTTGGCGATTTTGTAAGCTCCGGATTCAATCCGGTGGTCAATTTATTGGCTAAATCTTATTATCGCTGGGGGCAGGAAGCTGATGTTGTCTTGCGGATGCCCTGTGGGGCAGGCGTACAGGCAGGTCCTTTTCACAGCCAGACCAATGAAGCATGGTTTACCAAAACCCCGGGTTTAAAAGTTGTGTATCCGGCTTTCCCTTATGACGCCAAAGGGCTGCTTTGTGCCTCGATAGAAGATCCAAATCCTATTTTGTTTTTTGAGCATAAACAACTTTACCGGTCTGTTTACCAGGATGTTCCTGATGATTATTACACCATTCCCCTGGGTCAGGCAGCTCTGATTAAGCAGGGTGATGAGGTGACGATTATTAGTTATGGAGCCGGAATCCACTGGGCGCTGTCTGCTATAGAAAAGCTTGATGTGGTGGCCGATCTTATCGATTTAAGAACCTTGCAGCCCCTGGATGAGGCATGTATCTATGCGTCTGTTAAAAAAACCGGTAAGGTGATTATACTGCAGGAAGATTCGATTTTTGGCGGTGTTGCTTCAGATATATCAGCCTTGATCAGTGAAAACTGCTTTGAATATTTGGATGCCCCGGTGATCAGGGTAGCTGCTCCAATGATGCCCATACCTTTTGCCAAGAACCTTGAGGATATTTATTTGCCGGATAAAAGGTTTGAAACTGCCCTTAAGGATTTACTGGATTACTGAGTACTTAGATATTGATTGAAGAGATATATTTCGTAAATTCGTAAGCTTAACTTTAAACCCCGACTCATGAAAAAACTATTATTCTTCTCCTTTGTGATTCTTTTTATGGCTTCATGTGGATCCACCCAATCGAATACCGAGGCAAAACCGAGCAAAAAAACGCTTAAAGGCACCTGGAAAGTGACCAACATAAGGTTTGTTGGCGAAAAAGGTTTGTATAAAGCCAATCTCTTTGATATGGCTGATTCTGCCTGTTTTAAAGAAAGTGAATGGGTGTTTATCCCAAATAACGGCTCGGGAAAGTATACGCTTCCCGGCGGCTCTCAATGTGAGGCCGTATCAACGAGGATTCACTGGTCTTTTTACGAACCGGGAGACGGGACCTATCAGTTTCAATTTAAGTATGTAGATGAAAAAAACAAACCGATTGATGCGGCAAATCGCGGCTACAGGTCAACCATAGATTCTTTAGAAGAAAACACAATGACCATGCGTATTGAGACAACCTATGAAGGGAATGAATTTGATGTCGTGCTCACGTATACAAAAGTTTCAGAAGATTTCAGCTTATAAAACCCAGATACACGATGAAAACATTAAAATTATATGGATTATCACTGGCAGTGATCCTGTCTTTAAACCTGAGTTGTACTGCAATTCAAAATTCAAACAAAACCCAGAGAGGTGCGGGAATAGGAGCCGCTACAGGAGCCCTGGTCGGGGGCCTTATTGGGGGTGACATTGGCGGAGCGCTTATCGGCGCAGCTATTGGAGGCGGAGCCGGTGCATTGATTGGAAACCAAATGGACAAGCAAGCCGATAAAATAGAAGCTGCAGTGCCCGGAGCAGAAGTAAAACGTGTTGGTGAAGGAATTCAGATCATTTTTGATGACAAAAGTGGCGTTAATTTTGCCTTTGACAGCGCGGATCTTACAGCTGAAGCGAAAAAAAACCTGGATGCAGTAGCTGAAGTGTTTATAGAATTCCCGGATACCGAGCTCATGATTGAGGGGCATACTGACAGTACCGGAGATGATAATTACAACATGAAACTCTCTAAAAGAAGGGCGGATGCGGTAGCGTCTTATTTAAAAGCTAAAGGTGTTTCGGCAAATCGTTTTATGGTGAAAGCCTTTGGAGAAACGCGTCCAAGGTTTGAAAATAACACAAAAGAAGGTCAGGCTAAGAACAGACGGGTCGAGATAGGTGTTGCTGCCAATGAACAAATGATTGAGGATGCAAAAGCACAGGCTAACTAATTGCAGTAATTTTTTAAGAAATACAAACTACCTTAATATTATTCGCGCGAACCCAAATTAATGGCCTGTGATGCCCACTGATGGCTATGTTATAAAGGTATGTTTTATATGTAAGAGATTAATTTCTCCCAATAAAGGAATTTTAGAAGCCTGTAAACAGAAAACTTTGAAATGAGTGCCAACATATTTAATCCGAAAGTGGCAGCTGTTGTGTTGGCAGCAGGGGACTCTAAGCGAATGGAGGCAATCAAGCAATTGTTGCCATGGCAAGGTTCAACTCTTTTAGGCCATGTTCTCAGCCAACTCAGGCAGTCAGATGCCTGCGACCTGTTTCTGGTGCTTGGGGCTTATGAAACTGAGATTTTAAAAAATATTGATACCACAAATATAAGGTTGATCCGCAATGATGACTGGACCAGGGGAATGGGGTCGTCCATCTCAAAAGCCATCGATTTTATAGGGAAAAACCAACTTGTGTATGACGGGGTACTCCTTGCTGTTGCTGACCAACCTTTAATTGACTTAGATCATTATAATAAGCTTATTAACAGTTGTATAAATAATAAAAGAATTATTGCAAGTTGTTACAAAAACGACCTTGGCGTCCCGACAGTTTTTGGAAGCGCATATTTCGGGGAACTCCAATCTTTACAGGGAGACACCGGGGCCAAATCTATCATTAAAAAGCATCTTGACCAGCTAATTCGAATGGATGCCCCCTATGGTGACATTGATCTTGATACAAAAGAGAGGTATGAGAGATTTTACAGTACCCATGGAAAATAATCACAGGAAACCTGTCTTCAATTTTATTTGATTACTTTGCGAAACAAATCTCCAAAAGCTTGCTGACAATTCTGGATAACTTCGAAATTACTGGTCTTGACCTTGGCCTGGCACTAATGGCTACGCTGTTGCTGGGTATGGGAAAATCAGGAATCAAAGGCCTGGGTGTTATTATTGTGACCCTAATGGCTTTGGTTTTTGGCAGCAAGGCATCAACCGGGATCCTCATGCCCATGATGATCACAGCAGATATTTTTGCCGTGATTTATTACCACCGGCACACACAATGGTATTTTTTAAAAAAGCTGTTGCCTATGATGGCCGTTGGGGTATTGCTGGGCGTATGGTGGGGCAATGATATATCTGAAGCGATTTTTAAACAAGTCATGGCGGTTTTTATATTACTGACTGTCGTGGTCATGATCTGGATGGACCGGACAAAGACCTTTGGCATCCCTAAACACTGGGCCTTTGCAGGTTCTATGGGGCTGCTATCCGGGATCACATCCATGATTGGTAACCTTGCCGGCTCCTTTGCCAGCATTTACTTTCTGGCCATGAGGCTGCCAAAAAATGAATTTATTGGAACCGCCGCCTGGTTGTTCTTTATCATCAATGTTTTTAAACTTCCTTTTCACATCCTGGTTTGGAAAACAGTCAATGCAGAAACCTTAACATTGAACCTTATCCTGTCGCCGGCAATTCTCATTGGGTTTTTTCTGGGGATCCGTTTGGTAAAGCTGATCAATAATGATCTTTACAGAAAATTGGTATTGATCGTAACTGCGGCAGGCGCCTTGATCATTTTATTGAAATAACATGTTATTTTCCAGCAGAAGCAAGCCTGAAACATTTTATCAATTTGGCTTGCGCTTTAACGCTGGTTTCGGTTCGTTTATATCATGAGTCAATACCTTTGTATCACTATATATGTTGTAGGGCGAATTTAATTTTTCAGGAAACAGTTTATGAGTAATTTTAAACCATGTTTCTAGCCGTGCTGAACAGAAAAAGAGGATGGTTTTTAGAAAATCACAGCGTAAACACATCAGGATGAAATACCTGAAACATAATAATTAATTTAAATAAATAAAAAGATGAAAAAAGTGAGTATGATCTTGTTGTTGATTTGTGTGGGTATCGGACCTGCAGTATCAGCGCAAACGAATTTATTCAATGGAAAAGACCTTTCCGGCTGGAAGGCCTATGGAACCGAAAAGTGGTATGTTGAAGATGGATTATTGGTATGTGAAAGTGGCCCTGATCAAGAATATGGTTATTTGGCGACCGAAAAGCACTATAAAAATTTTGAACTAAATCTTGAATTTTTACAAGAAGCAGACGGGAACAGTGGCGTCTTTATCAGATCAACCATCGAAGGTGTAAAAGTGAGTGGTTGGCAAGTAGAGGTTGCTCCAAAAGGGTTGCACACCGGTGGTGTTTATGAGTCTTACGGAAGAGGCTGGTTGATCAAACCTGAGGCTGCCAAGGAAGAAGTTTTAAAGGAAGGGGAATGGAACAAGATGAAAATCGTGGTAAACGGAGATACTTTAACATCTTATTTAAACGGGGTTGAAATGGTTACAATCACAGACGATAAAATTGGTGCCGGAGAAGGTTCCATCGCCCTTCAAATTCATTCCGGAGGGGGTATCAAAGTGAAATGGAAAAACATTGAAATAAAAGAATTGTAATTTTGTAGTAATTTTGAATTATTTTTAATCAAAACCCTCGCAGTACTTAACTGCGAGGGTTTTTTATTTAAATAATAATGCTGTAAGAGCCTTATTATTTTACTCAGTCCCTTGGCCTTCAAAAATTTCCCCATCCCTATACCTGCAGAGAGACAGGTTCAAACCTTCATATCCCTGAGCGTTACGATCATTACCAATATCAAAAGCGTGTTGCCAATGATTCCGGTATAAGGACCTTTTTGAAGATCATTAAAATCAAGTGCCGAGATATTGATGATCAAAAGAATGCTGCTCACCAAAATGGCAAAGTATAACAGGTGTGTTTTTTTCATGGTATTGCTGTTTAAAATAAGGTTTGCTGCTGGTATAAACCGGGATTTGTTGTGAAATCATATCTAGGAACCACTTCCTGATTGTGCAGCCAGGCCCGCATTTCGTGCTGGGTATACAAGGCTACAGGCATCCTTAACTTGCTGTTGTGAATTTCTCTCATAACCCCCTTTGCTTCGGTGGTTACCACAGTATATGTTTTGGTGTCGGCCCAGTGATCATATAAACCCGCCAGCGCAAAAAGCTCATTATTAAAACCAATTTCGTATTTTATTTTTGAATTCCCGACATGCTGCCATTCGTAAAAACCGTTGATCAGGATCAAACACCTGTTAGCTGTTATATTCTTAAATGAAGGTTTGCTGTCAAGGGTTTCGATCCTGGCATTTAAGGTGTAATTCCTGTTCCAGGAAGCATCAGCCCAATAGGGTATGAGCCCCCACTGATACAATTGGATTAAATGTTCGTCTTCATCGGTAATGACAGGTGTTTTAGGAAAATCAAAAGCTTTGATGACTTCAGAGGGTTCAAACTCGTCAAGCCCCTTTATGCCTGCGTCAAAGTGACGCTGCATCTCTTCCTTCTTTTTAGTGATCTTAGTCTGGTAACACATGAGTCTTATGTGATATTAAATTACAAAGCCCGATTCTTCTTCCAACACCGAGAATTTACTCTCATTTTTATTTCTAAACCCTCTAAGGATTCTTTGTATATCCCTGTTATCTTTTTTCAGGATTAGAAATTCCCTGAGTTCCGATAAACTGCATATTTGCTGCTCCTGGTCAATATATCCAAAACCCTGGTAAATACCGTTTTCAATGAGCACAAATGATTTCTCATGTTGAGTCCTCCCTTTTTGACTGATCACATAGGTTTTGCTGTCATGGCTCATATACCTGATGGCTTCGTTGACCCTTTGATTATAACTTTCCGATGATTCCTCACCCCGGCATATACCCTTGCACTTTTTGATCTGATAATGAAAACATGCATTTACATTTGACTGCAAATGACAATATTTCGGGCACAGGTCAAATTGTTCACAAAGCTTTTCCATAAAGAGCCTGCACTCAGTGGTATTGTAAAATTTCATGATTGGAGCCGGAACACTTTTTAAATTGTTCCAGGCCAGGTGCAACAGTCCTGAGCGGTCTTCATAACTAAAAATGGCGAAGCCTTCATTGTTCCTTCTTTGCGCCCTGTTATAGACAGGATAGTGTTTTTTGATCTCTGATGATTCCAGTAAGAGTGCCAAAAGCTCACTTCCGGTTATTTCAAAGGTAATATTTACGGTTTGCTGACACATGGCTACTTCACGGTTCTTTTTATCATAAAAATGACTAAGCACCCTTTTTTTGATATTCAGCGCTTTACCTATATAAATGATCTCGTCCTGCTGATCGCGAAAATAGTACACACCCGTTTGCTCAGGAAGTTGGTCAAACACGTCTTTTGGCAATCCCGGTGGCAAGGTAGCCTGGCGAGAACCAATTTTTAAAAAAGAAGCAAATACGTTTAGCTCATGATCAAGCTCCATCAACCTCTCGAAAAGCAAGGCCGTTGCCCTGGTATCTCCCATGGCGCGATGCCGGTCATGTAAGGGTATGCCTATCGAAGAACACAATTTACCCAAACTGTAGGAGGGAAGGCCCGGTATCAATTTTCGGGAGAGGCGAACGGTACACAGTTTTTTTCTCCTGAACGGAAAACCAAGATCAGCGAATTCTTTATGGATCACATTGTAATCGAAATTAACATTATGCGCCACAAAAACACAATCATTGGTGATTTCAATAACATCTTTGGCAATTTCATAGAACTTTGGCGCATGAGCAACCATTTGATCATTGATCCCCGTCAACCTGGTGATGGCAAATGGAATGGCAGTTTCGGGGTTCACCAGGCTATGAAATTCATCGATCACCTTTGTTCCGTCATGAACCAGAATGGCAATTTCGGTAATACGGTTGCCCTGGACCCCCATACCGGTTGTCTCAACATCAATGATGGCGAATTTTAAGCGATTGATCTCCATAAAATCAGGTGTCTTAAGGCAGGTAAAATAATTTCCTCCTAAAATAAGAAAGAAATTTTTACTTATTTTAGATATTGAGAAATTCTTATAAAGATAATTCACATGGAAGAACATTTTTTTCAATGTCCTTATTGCTGGGAACAGATTTCGATCTTGTTGGATACTTCAGTTTTGAATCAGCAACTGGTTGAAGATTGCGAAGTATGCTGCAATCCGATAGAGATCAATGTGGCCTTCAATGATGGGGATCTATCTTATTTTGAGGCGAGGGATCTGGGACAGTAAAGGAGGCATCGATTGTTTTTAAGACAATTTACTGATCAATTTTTGTCGCTGCCTTTTGGCGTCAATCCTCAGGTACACAATAACGAGAATGGACAAGAAACTGCATATTAAAAAACCTATAAAAAGAGGGAGTGCTCTTTGATCGACAAATTTGCCGATATAGATGCTTATCGGAACTGCCATCATCGTAGATATAAATCCTGTAATGGCAGCACCTATGCCTGCAATATGACCAATAGGCTCCATGGCCATTGCCCTCAGGTTTCCAAAAAGAAAACCAATTGAAAAAAACTGCATGGCAAAAAAGGCCAGAAGAACAATCACGTTAGGGTTGGATGTATTGTAGAAAAGGATCAAATACAGCAGGGAGATTCCAAAAAAAGATAAAATCGACAAATTGATAATGCGTTCCATACCGTACCTGACCACCAGTGTTCCATTGAGAAAAGTAGCCGATCCTATGGAAATGGCAAGGCCGGCAAAAATAAAAGGAAACTCTTCTTTTAGACCGTACTGGCTGTGAAATATTTGCTGAGAAGCACTCAGATACACCATAAAAGACCCGGTAACAAAGCCTGAAACCAGGGTATACCCAATGGTTCTTTTATGTTTGATCAACTCCTTTAAGCCATCAGCGAAAATATGCCCTGAGAATTTGACGCGTTTTTCCTCGGGGAGGGTTTCAGGTTGTCTTTTCCAAAACCAAATAGAAACCAAAATACTAAATATCAGCTGTATATAGAATATGGCCTGCCAGTTATAATGATCCAGTACAAATTTTCCCATTGCCGGTGCCACAATAGGCACCAGGATGAATACCACCGTAATAAACGACATGATTCTTGCCATATAATCGCCGCTGTAACTATCTCTAACCATGGCGATACTAATGGTTCTGGGTGCTGATAATCCAACGCCTTGCAGAATACGGCCCATCACCATCCAAAAGAGGCTCTCGGAGTAAATACAGATCAAACTGGCCACTATAAAAACAGCAAAACCCATGTAAACAATAGGTTTTCTGCCAAGACTGTCCGAAATAGGGCCGAATAACAGCGGGCCAATACCAAGACCTAGAAAGATCATGGTAATCAATAATTGTGTATCGCTTGATTCGGTTGTGCCAATTGAAAATCCAATATATTCGAGGGCCGGGAGCAAAGCGTCAATGGCCAGGGCCACGATTGACATTAAAGAAGCCATTAAAGTAACGAATTCGAACTGGGAAGGTTTCTGGATTTTCATCCGGCAAAAATACGTCAAATTAATGGTTCGCCATATCAGGACAGAGAAACATCAGATGAATTCAATTACACGAGTGATCATGCATCATAGTTTCCCGATCCATTTTAACATGGATTCCATATAATCAGGATGAAGTGAGGACCAATAAGGAAAATCAGATTTTCCTTTAAACATCATTGAATGGTCGGCTCCTTTAAGCGCGACAAATTTATTTTTCCTGTTTCCTTTTCTGCCAATGGTTTTTTTGATGGTCTTTAAACTTTGAGCCGGGATAATCCCGTCGTTTGTTCCTTCAATGATCAGCATGGCTGATGTATTATCCTTAAAGTAGGGAAGTGGTGAATAATTTAGTTTTGCATCAAAATCAACCTGATCCAACTCAGGAACCCATACTTTATTGAACCAGTTTTGACTTGAATTCTTTTCAATATCTTCTTCAAGTGATTGTTTAGATATATTGCCCGCGATATATTGAAATACAGTATTTTGCATACTCATAGCAGCGTCGACATCTTTGATGCCAATGGCCTCGATATTCCTGTTTCTCCAGAAATTGAGATCACTTTCCAAAAGGGTAGATGCCGGGCAACTTACCACGATACCAAAAGCCAGTTGAGGCTGTTTTTTTAATAAATAGGGCACCTTTGCGCCACCCTGGCTACTTCCTTTTATGCCTATATCAGTATATTCAATCTTTTCTGATTGATGCAGGAATTCAATGGCATGCAGGTCGTCCTCACATAGTTCAGGGATATTGGCTAATTGCCAGTTACCGTCTGAAATACCGGTACCGCGTTTATCTATATGAAAGCTGATATAACCTTTTTGCGAGAACAAAATGGCCTCAGCTCTGGAGGAACTTCGATCCTGCCCACCGGACGAAGTGACCAGATAAATGGCCTTGCCATTAGGTTTTACAGGGTAATAGATGGTCCCGTAAAGAAGTAAGCCTTGTGACCTGAACCTAATATCCTTAGATTCAATGGTTTTTGAAAGATCGCGGCCATTTTTATCCAGTTGAATATCGTATTGTTTATCATCGACCTTTAAAGTGCCTGTCAAACGAGACCCGCCCAAATTAGCTAAAGAGAAATCATAGCGATAATAATCGCTTTGTAATGCAAATTCCAGGGTTTCACCGGATATTTTAATATCTCCGGCGGGGATTCCAAAAGCATTTTGACTGAAACTATTGAATTTTATCTGATACTGATCATTAACCAAACTCAGATCAATTTCAATATCCGACTGAAAATTCCCATGTTGAAATTGCCCACGATATATTCCTGCAGGATCAGTTTGTTGCATAAAACCGAGTTGAAAACAAAGTAATGCGATTAACAGTGATATATTTTTCATAGTGCAAAAGAGTTGTCTATACGACGTCCGTACTTTTTAAATGTAACACTTTCTTTTAATATTAATGAACATAGCCAATAGTGAACGATTAAAACAAGGTGATTTAAACAAGGATAGGAGCTATTCTCATAAATGCTATTTAACATAATATTAATTATAGAACAATTGTAGTATTTCCCGTATAGCGACTGAAAGGCGCTATTTGACATAAAATCAGTTCTGTCTCCTTCAGGAACAGAACGTTGACGATTTTATGTTAAAGAGAATTCTGAGATTAACGAATTCTTTAATCGATTTCAATTATTAGCCAATTGAAGATTCACGAACACTTAAAACAATATTAATGAGTGAGTAAATACGGAATATGAAATTTAATTAGGATTATTAGAATCAAATCCCATAGAACAATTGTAGTATTTCCCGTATAGCGACTGAAAGGCGCTATTTGACATAATATCAGATATGGTAGCTTCAGCTCCATATCGGCGATGATATTATGTTAAAGGTGAAATGCGAGATGAAAAAAATAATTTAGGAATACTTGAATTCGTGAGTGCATGAATGAATTCAAATCTCAGCTGTTGAATTTTATAGAACAATTGTAGTATTGCTGACGTGCAGTGACTCAATCCTCAGAAACATTATAGTTGGTAGAACAATTCGAAATTCAGAGTTCCCTGTTCGACATTCGATATTCAAAAGCATAATGCTTCAATGCTTGAAATCGAACCTGCCTGCCGGCAAGCAGGGGTTCAGCGGAGCTAATGAGTGAATAATTTAAATTTCTTTACCGCTTGGAAAGTTTAGTCCAATCAACATTTATATTTTAATCTAATTTTTATCTTTTGTCTTGATACAAAAGATAGAAAAATCAAGACTGCAATTGAATTAACAGCCCTTTCTTTATAAATACAAAGTGCGGTTGGGTGATTTCCTTGAGCGTCTCTGCGGAACTTCCCAATCTTACTAAGTATTTATTTTGAAAGTTCTGCCATTTCAATTGATGTCGGGTTTAAATCGATATTCATTTTTCAAAATGCTACAATGCTTGAATGTGTGCAATCTAACAAGCCTGTCTTTCTGGAGGCAGGTTCGATTTATTGATTTCCAGAACCTCCTTTATAAACCGTCATTTCCAATAAGTCGTATTGGTCAGCAATTTTTACCGGCTCCGCAGTTTTACCATTTTTTAAGTGTTTATCAAAAAATGCGCACACCCTCACACATTGCCATATCAAAGCCATAGCAACAAAAAGGCATTAAATTGCATTTCGTTCACAATTACAGGTAAATAGCCAAATACCTTTAACTAATTCATCTCCAGAGGCCTGGATGCATCATTGTTTTAGGGATTTCATATCGATGACGAACCGATAATGCACATCACTTTTAAGCATCCGTTCATAGGCTTCATTAATATCCTGAATATTGATCACTTCAACATCCGAAGTAATGTTGTGTTTTCCACAGAAATCCAGTAATTCCTGAGTCTCTGCAATTCCTCCAATCAATGATCCTGCAACCGACTTACGCCCCATGATCATGGGTACAGTCATCAGCATCGGATCAAGGGGTCCGAGATACCCTACGACAACCAGGGTTCCGTCTGTGTTTAAGGTATTGACATAAGGATTCAGGTCATGCGCATAGGGAACTGTATCAATAATGACATCAAAACGACCCATGGCTTTTTCCATTTGATCTTCCTTGGTGGATATAATGACCTCATCCGCACCTAAAGCTTTGGCGTCTTCTATCTTTCCGGCTGATCTTGAAAACAAGGTGACGTGTGCACCAAGTGCATGAGCCAATTTAATGGCCATATGACCCAAACCTCCTAAGCCAACAACGGCTACCTTACTGTCCTTTCCAACATTCCAGTGCTTCAATGGTGACCAGGTTGTTATTCCTGCACATAAAACTGGCGCGATACCTGCCTGATCAAGATTTTCAGGCACTCGCAATACAAATGCTTCATCTACAACAATGGTTTCTGAATAACCACCATGTGTCGGGGAATTTAAATGTTTGTCAAAACCCCCATAAGTACCAACCCACTCCGGACAATATTGTTCTAAATCATCTTTACAGTTCTGGCAGGTTCTGCATGAATCGACTAAACATCCAACAGCGACCAATTCCCCTAATTTATACTTTGTGACCCCAGAGCCTACGTTGGTTACCCTGCCTACAATTTCATGACCGGGTACCACGGGATATTGCGTCATGCCCCAGTCGTTGCGAGCAAAATGCAAATCGGAATGACAGACACCGCAATAAAGAATATCGATCTCTATATCATTTGCCGTAACCAGACGCCTGTTAATGTTGAATTGTTTTAAATCGGCTTGTGCAGATTCTGTTCCGTATGCTTTTACTGTTTTGGTATCCATCATATTTATGTTTAGATTGTTTAGAATAATTAATTAGTGATGTAAAATTTACAAAAACTAAATCAAAAAATCAAATAATGTCAAAATAAAGGCAGAAATTCAAATTTTATTTCTCAAATTTCTTAAAAAAGGAGTCTTCATTCCAGGATGGTTTTTCGGCTGCGACATTGATCAGGTAACTGTTCATAAACTGCAGTCTTACATAGGTTTTTGCAGCATCAAAATTAAACGTTTCATCGTTTAATTCGTCTGAAGGTTTATGATAATGCAGTTTTGTAAACGCCTTGATCACAGAATCCAGGCCCGTTTCTGAACTTTCTGTTTTTAAGCCATATTTCATGCGTAAGGCAGGAATGCCTTCTAAGACAAAATTCAAATTATCGCTTCGTACAAACCTGACTTCCTCAGGGGCATGGTCGGGATCTATGCTTAAATTTAACTGCTGTGTCGACCTTTCAACAACTTCCATAATACTGCTTTGCTCCGCTCCCAGGGGTTCTACCGACAATATGGGTGCAATTAAAGTGGGCATATCGGTATTGACATTGGCTATGATTTTTTGTTGATCAACCGGTGGGTTTACAGCAAGGTACTTTGACCCCAATAAGCCCATTTCTTCGGCGGTAACAGCCGCAAAAATCACCGAACGTTTTGGTTTTGAAGGCAAATTACTGTACAAACGGGCAATTTCAATCATCGCACTTATTCCTGAAGCATTATCGTGAGCACCGTTATATATAGAATCACCATCAATGGCTTTACCAATACCGATATGATCTAAATGGGCCGTATGAACAATATATTCATCTTTTAACTCCCCTCCTTCTAACAGCCCCAGAACATTGGCGCTATCAAATTCTATGAACTTTGATACGACTTTACCGCTTAATTGAACATTTGCAGACGGCTGATCCAGTGCAGCAGCATTTTCTCTGTAATTTTTCCAGTTTTCATCGCTGATCCCTGTGAGTTCTGATAAAAAAGACTCACTAACAAATCCGCCAAATTTTAAATGATCCCCAAAATCAGACCTTCCCAATGCCTTCCCGTCAGGCATTAAAACACTATGGATACCTCGCTGCGACATCCTGTCGTAAATACCTTTAAAACGATTGCTATCGCCTGGCATTACAAACAAAACACCTTCTGCCCCCAATCGATCCAGTGTTTGTATTTTCGTCACTGTATTGCTAAGATAAGCTCTTTCACTGGCAGGTAAAGTACTGGGTCCACCGAGAAACACGACCGCAATTTTTCCTTTTACGTCAAGGTTTTCAAAGTCGTTAAAGCCATATTCAGGTGCTTGTATGGCAAACCCGGCCATGACAAGATCTCCTGAAAATTCACTTTCTTTTTCATTGGCATTTCCAAGAAAAAAATAATCTGTACCCACTTGCAGACTATCCTTGCCATTTGAAATCATAAAAGATTGTGCAGTGTCAATTGTAGAGTTTCGTAATATCAATGTTTGATAATACGTGCTTCCCTCCTTGTTTCCAAAGGGTGTAATTCCCAGCTCTTTATATCGATCAGCCACATATGCCATCGCTATATCGTATTCAGGAGTGCCCGGAAGTCTTCCTTTGAGGCTGTCATTAGCAAGTACAGCAATATGGTACCTGATATCCTCAGCTTGCACTGATTCTGAAAATTTGGCTAAATTTTGATCGCTTAATACAGTTTCTTTTTTTTCGCAACCAGTAAAAAAAAGAAGGCCCAGGCAAAAAATCAGGCAAGTGTTTTTTCTTGATAAAATCATGGTTTGGGTTTTAAATCTTGCCTTAAATATAGAGAATAACATAAAACCCTGAGTTAAAAACAATAACTAAGTGTTAACAACTGAGATTTTCAAAAAAACACAAACTTAAAAACCGGAATTTTCCTGCTCTTAATTGACCGATTTTAAATTGACGTCAAAAATCAGTACGGCACCACCTGGAATGGATTGACTGCCAAACCTCCCATAGGCTAATGATGACGGCACCAATAATATACCACTGCCACCTTCTTTAAAATACTGTATTCCTTCTGTCCAACCGGGAATTACCCCATTTAAGTTAAAGGAGATTCCGTCAGCATCACTTTCGTCGAAAACAGTATCATCGGTAAAATATCCTTTATAAGCCACCGTTACGTTTGAACTTTCTAGCGGTTGAGCACCGGTTCCGGGTTCATCAATAACATAAAATAATCCCGTATCAGATTCTGTGGCGTTTAAATTGTTAGATGAGGCATAATCAAGAATTTCCTCCTTGTTTTCTACATCCCAGTCAATCACTTCAATATCAAATATAAGAACCGATCCACCAGGTACCCCATTGTAGTTGTTACTGCCATAAGCTAAATGAGAAGGGATCAGCAGCATGCCACTACCACCTTCTCGAAAATACTGAAGACCCTCTGTCCAACCCGGGATAACCTGCTGCAGATTGATCGATATACCGTTATCAGTATTTTGGTCAAGGATGGTTCCGTTGGTATAATACCCTTTATACCTTACAGAAACATCTGATGAAGCTGTGATCTCTGCTCCTTCTCCTTCTTCATCAATAATATAATACAGGCCTGTATTTGATCTTGTAGCATCTAAACCATTGTTTGCGATATAATCGACTATTTCCTGCTCATTTGCTGCTCTGAAATCTTTCGGAGCGGAGTCGTCATCGTTACATGAAATGAAAAGAACAACGAATAAGGTGATAAATAATGATTTCATTTGATAGTTTTTTTATAATTACGGCGGCAAATATACCTAATTACATCTCTTATTCATTTAAAAATGTGTTAAAAAGCATGGACGATATCAACCTCTTTTTCGTTTAGGGATAAAGTATCTAAAACAAAAAAAACCATCATTGCTGATGGTTTTCTTTATACAGGATTGCGTTGATTTATATCACGCTCACGTTAACGGCGCTTAAACCCTTTTCGCCTTTTTCTACGTCAAACTTTACTTTGTCGTCTTCTCTGATATCTTCATTTAGATTTGATGTATGAACAAAAATTTCTTCCTCTGAATCATTGATTTTAATAAAACCAAATCCTTTTGAACTGTTGAAAAATTTTACTGTACCTTCTTTCATAATATTTACTTTTTTTGTGTTGATTAATTTATGTATAAATTGTTTTATCATTATTTCTGTTTTTTTATTTCTTTTTATAAATTGCTGATTATTGGCTTTTTACCCAGCACACGAAGCATCTTGATATGATCTATGATGGCGTGGGCCATACTTTTTTTTACGTGATAAGGCATACCGAATTCTCTCGCCGTATCGGCTACTATGTTGGTTAAACTTTTATAATGCACGTGGCACACATCAGGAAGCACATGGTGTTCAACTTGATAATTTAAACCCCCTATCAGCCAAAATAACAATTTACTCTTTGGCGAGAAATTGGTTGTCGTTGCAAATTGATGTCCATACCAATTTTCATTCATCATACCCTTTTCGTCGGGCATTGGAAATTTATTTGCAGGCATAATATGTGCTATCTGGAATACTACGCTTATCAAAAGTCCGGTAACAACATGCATGCTTAAAAATGCCAATACAATTAATGACCATTTTTGAGGCAGCATCACCAGCGGTAACACCAGGGCATAACTATAATAAAACATTTTCCAGGCGGTCATCTTAACCAAGGCTTTTTGATACGCGTGTTTTTCGCTTAAAAAACCCATATCCTTATATCTTTTCAGGCGCACAAAATCTTTGGAGGTTATCCATGATACCGTTGACATACCATAAAAGAACCAAATATAAATATGTTGGAACCGGTGCATCCAATAATGTTTGGCATGAGGTGAAAACCGCAACACCAAAGGGGGGCTTATATCATCATCGGCCTTATCAATATTGGTATAGGTATGATGTAATACATTGTGCTGGATTTTCCAAACATCTGCATTGGCTCCAATTAAATTTAATGTATAGCCTAAAAGTTTATTGGTTTTTTTGTTTTTTGAATAAGAACCGTGAATGGCATCATGCATAACACCCATGCCTATTCCTGCCATTCCCAGTCCACTTGTAATATACAAGGAGAAAAGAAGAAAAGTCGATGTTACAATACCCGAAGAAAGAATCATTAAGGGTGCAAAAAATAAGGTCATCATAAAAACCGTCTTTACAACCATATTTGAGTTGGCATTTCGACTCTTATTATTGGTTTTAAAATAAACATTTACCCTGTTTCTCAGCGTTTTTGAAAAGTCGGGATGAATGGATCTTGAAAATTTTGGATTATCGATGTAATTATATATTTTGATTGTTCCTCTAAGGCAATAGCATAAAACTCCATCAAGAGACTATGTATGTTTACCCACATGTTTGTTGTTGAAATGCAGCTCTATTATCAATACGAACGATTGAGCATCTAACAATACCATTAAAAAAATGAAGAAAGCAAACGGTTTGATTACAATTAAACCCAACTAAAAAAAGAAAGCTGTCTAAAAATACTTAACCCTACAAAGGTAGACTAAATAAGCTTTGGTATTTTTAATTATTTGTTAAAGAATTGAAGATCAAATTATATACCAGTTTACAGGGGGTCATAATAAAATATAGCTGAATATTTCTGAACTTTATTTTTAGCAGATATTCTGACAAGTACTGCAAATCACATACTTTAGCAATTCATGGAATCAACGTCTAAGCATATCCAACTACAGTATCAAGGTTATCTCAATACTCCCTTACTTTGGCAAAAGCAAAGGATTTATGGCTTAGCTCAACTGGAACTCCCCGGCCTGCTTGTGCATCGTTTTAATAAAACCATTTCAGAAAATTTACTTTTAGGAAAACGCGTAGAACAATTTGTAATTGATGAATTACAACAACACGAGAACATTAAAATTCTTTTGGAAAATTTTCAGATACAGAACGAAAAAATAACGATTGGTGAAATAGACTGCCTGCTGCAGCAGGATGACATTCCGATTCATTTGGAAATCATTTACAAATTTTACCTGTTTGACGCTAACCTTGGCAACAGTGAAATAGACCATTGGACGGGTCCAAACAGGAAAGATACGTTAGTTCAAAAACTCAATAAATTAAGGGATAAACAATTACCTGTACTTTATAATGAACATGCAAAACCCTTTTTAGATCGTTTGCGTATACATTCAGATGACGTGCTTCAAAGGGTTCTTTTTAAAGCCCAGTTATTTGCACCCTACCGAACAAATGTCAATTTCGACTTGGTCAACAGTCAATGCTTAAAAGGATTTTACATTCATTATTCCGAAACCCAACAGTTTTCACTTTGTAAGTTCCACATTCCGGTTAAAGTCGATTGGTTATTAGAAGTGCATACAAAGGTAGATTGGATCAGCTATGATCAATTTATAAAAAATATAGCACCCATCCTCAATGAAAAAAAAGCCCCTCTGTGCTGGATAAAATTTCCAAATGGCAACATTCAAAAGTTTTTCGTTGTTTGGTGGACTTCATCCACTTGATGTAAAATAAAAAAATATGGCCTGTTTCAAGAACCCTAAAAAAGAAATGACTCTATGTAAAACTCGTAAAATTCCTTAGTTAATCCTTAATAATTCCTTTTTTCTAAGGGCTTCATTAATATCTGCAGTTACATATTTGTGACTGTTAAAAAAGAACTTTTCAGACGCTAATTTAATGGTTGCCACTGCAGTTCCATCCTTTTTTTCTTTTATTGCTGTAACTTCTACCTTTTCCCCTATCATATTCTTGTAATTAGCAATCCCTCCTTTTTTTATAATAAAGTTGGTTCTGGGGAAATCAATGGATGTATACTTATTGTCAGGAACTTCTCCTAAAGTAAAAACATCTCCAACATGAATGCCTGAATCAGCACTTTGGGAATATACTACAGCCGAAAAAAAACTCATTAAAAGAGCTAATAAAATTTTAGTCTTCATCATAAAAAGATTTACGTTAATGCTGTTATAAATATAATTAATAAGAAGGAAATTATCAATAGTAAACGAGAAAATATTACTGTAAAAAAGCGATTTCAGGGTAGTAATCTAACTCATGAAAGATAAAGCTATTTCGCATATAAAAACAACAAGCATATGCAAGATCACTGTTTCGGTTTTTTTAAATAATATGGTTCAAGTTGAATTAAAAAAAATTTATTCATTTAAATTAGTAAATTCATACTACAAATTAGCCAGGTCCTGACCATGAATAACGAACCAAAATCAATAAAAAAATTCGGAACCTTTGGAGGTGTTTTTACGCCTACCCTGCTTACCATACTGGGTGTTATCATGTACCTTCGCCTGGGTTGGGTAGTAGGTAATGCGGGGCTTCTCGGAGCCTGGTTGATCATTGTAATTTCGTTTTTGATCACGCTTTGTACGGCGCTTTCCATGTCGGCCATAACCACGAATATACGCATAGGGGCAGGCGGTGCCTATGCCATTGTTTCACAGGCACTGGGCCTGGAAGTTGGGGGAAGCCTGGGAATCCCCAGGTATATTTCACAAGGTTTGGCTGTCACGATGTATATTTTTGGTTTCAGAGAGGGATGGTTAGGTATTTTCCCTGACCATAATGCGTTTTTAGTTGATATCATTGTGTTTACAGTTCTTTTTACCATTGCGTACATCAGTGCAAACCTGGCCATTAAAACCCAGTTCATCATTATGGGTATTATTGTATTATCATTGATTTCAATTGTTGCTGCGGCTTATAATGGCTCTATGCAAATCCCTACAAGCGAGGCTTTGAGGTGGGGATCTTTCAAGGGTTCCATTGAAAACGGATTTACCGGCAGTAATTTTTGGGTCGTGTTTGCCGTATTCTTTCCGGCCGCCACAGGCATCATGGCAGGTGCAAATATGTCCGGGGAACTGGAACACCCAAAGCGAAGTATCCCCAGCGGGACGCTTTGGGCGATTGGGGTAAGTTTTGTTATTTATATGCTCCTGGCCTTCTGGATTGCCAGAAGTGCATCAGAAAGTGAATTACTCAATGACTACTATATCATGGTTGATAAGGCCTATTACGGGCCTATGATCATTGCAGGGATATTGGGCGCCACTTTTTCTTCGGCCCTTGCCTCGATTGTGGGATCGTCCAGGATCCTGTTTGCCATGGGCGAACACAAGGTCCTGCCCTATTCTAATTTTTTACACGGGCAAAGTAAAAACGGTCAGCCCAGAAATGCGATGCTGGTGACGGGAATCTTGATTTTTTTGACCTTACTGCTGAGAAATATCAATGCTGTGGCCCCATTGGTGACACTGTTCTTTTTGATTACTTATGCCATGATCAATATTGTGGTTATCATTGAGCAGAACCTGGGATTAATAAGCTATCGGCCGGTCTTTAAAATTCATAAATGGGTACCCTGGTTCGGGCTTTTATCTTCAGTCTTTGCCATGTTTATTATCAACCCTTCTGTTAGTTTGATCTCTATCATGATCGTTCTGATGGTGTATTGGTATTTGTCCAGGCAAAATCTTGAAACCCCTTTTGAAGATGTCCGTTCCGGCCTTTTTGTTTCGTTTGCCGAATGGGCCGCCAAACATACCTGGGGCATGAAAAAAATGCAACAGCGTGCCTGGAAAGCCAATTTAATGGTCCCCGTGAGGGATGTTAGCGGCTTAAAAGGCAGTTTTGAATTCTTGCGAAATATTGCAAAGCCAAAAGGTTCAATTAAATTGCTGGGTATTGAGCCATTTTCTGAAACAAGTACTTTAGCAGAGGAATTAGAAGGCATTTCGGCCGCTTTTAGACAAAAGGAAGTCTTTTCATCTTCTTCAGTGATTCATACGGATGAATTTGCTAAAGGAATAAACTACGGGAGCCAGGCCCTGCAAGGTGCTTTTTTTAAGCCCAATATTGTTTTTTTGAATATGCAGGATCACGACGACTATGAAAACGAATTAAGACCGGTAATGAAGGAATCCATTCGATTGGAGATTGGAGTGCTTTTATATTTATCGCACCCTACGGCCTTATTAGGCCAGCGGAATACGATTAATGTTTGGGTGAGTGACAGAAAAGGCAATTGGAATTTAGGTTGGGACATAGGAAACCTGGATTTGTCAATTCTTGTGGCCTATAAACTCAAAATGAATTGGGGGGCGCGTATCAGGTTGATTACGGTGGTAAATGATCCTGAAGAGGAAGAAAACGCCAAGGATTTTTTGAAGACATTGACCAATCTTGCGCGCTTGCCGAAAACCTTAAGAGAGGTATTTGTTGGTGACTTCTATGAAGTCGTAAAAAAGGCGCCAACCGCTGACCTGAATATATTTGGGATGGATGAAGACCTCAAATTTGAATTCGTCAAAGAAATGTCAGTAAAGACAAGCAGTTCCTGCCTTTTTGTTAGAGACTCAGGACATGAGAGTATTTTAGCATAAAAAACCAAAGTAACATAGTTCGTTTATTTATTGAACCAATACACCAGTTTAATGGTAAGTGACTGTGTGGTCTGCGACAAAGGTGGCTGCAAATCGTTATACGTATAAACGATAAAAAGGTCTGATGCGGGCTTATAACGCCATTGGAAACGTGAATTTAAATTAAAATTCTTGGTCTGTTCATTGTATTGGAAAAGCGTTGCAAAAAACAATTTGTTGGTAAAAGTAATGTCTGCTTTTGCGCCAACAAGCCAAAATTCGGTTGTGTTCCATGGTGCCGGCATGCTAATATTATTATAACTTACTACTGAGCTAAGACTCACATAGGGTTGAAACCTGTATCCCAATTCATTATTAAGGCTAAACCAGGAACCGTTTTGATAATAGGCACCAACACGGGTTCCTACACTATAGGTAAATAAACTTTGAGGTTTTGAGTTGTAATTCATCCTCAAGGCATTCCAATGGTGCTTTGAACCGGCAGGAAGTTCGGGTTTACCCGTGCCGGTTGGATCAAATGGCTCGAGCAGCTCCACATATTCGTCAATTAAGGTCATTGTAAAAGAACTCCTGTTTCTGAAATTTAAATAATATTGAAGTAAATTTAAATAGTCTGTATTCTTAAAGTCCTCATCAAAGTAATAAATACTGGTCCATTTTGGACCATGACTTAAAATCGTATTGTTCTTTTTTGGGTAAAACAAATAACCCAGGAAAGGGTTAATTTTAAAATAATTATTACGAGGAACAAAGCCTACTTCTGCCCTGTAGTCTTCTCCGACGTATTCCTCCTGAATACCGAAATTCCAGTTTTGGGTTTTATACGCAAGATTGGCTGCCTGGGTAAATCCATTTCCGGTGTCATCCGGTGAAAATGACTTAAAAACAAAAGCCTTTCCTGTCCATAAATTATTGTAGGAAGCTAAATTATATTCCAAACCCAGATTCCGGTTATACTTGGGATACAGATCATAAAATTCATCAGTGTCCTCTGGGTATTTTGTCGATTCTTTATTTACAAATAAAAGCCCGATACTCGACTGGCTAAATACTTTTCTCTGGAAAGAAACCGCTGCGAAATTCTGACTCGGTAAACCGGTATCTTTGTTACTGGCCGTCTGCATATCCATAAGGCCCATGCGCCAATTTTCATTTAAATTACCGCTAAGCCTCACCCCCGCATTTATGGGTATTTCCAGCCCTATTCTCCTTGAAAAGAAAGGACGGATTGTGGCATAACCAAAATTGGCAAACAAATCGGCATTTTCTAAAAAGAATTGTCGTTTTTCAGGGTAAAACAATTCGAAACGATCTAAATTAACAATTTGTTGATCCACTTCAACCTGAGAAAAATCGGGATTTATCGTCAGGTCCAGGTTAAGCGATGAAGACAGTGCAAATTTTACATCCCCACCAATTTTGGTTTCATAATCTGTCTTGTTTCCGTCGATATTGCTACCGTTTACACTTCCCAGTACATAGGGTATTAAAGAAAAATTAACACCTGTTACCGGTGGCGCTTTATCCCATACCAATACGCCTGCATAAGCTAAAGCAGCTGTCGGAAATTGTCTTGGAACGGGTGTCCAGCTCGATTTTTCGCTTGATGTAAGATCCAACCTGCTAAAATTGATACCCCATTCCATAACTCCTTTTTTGTACCGAATGGATTTAAAAGGCACAGCCATTTCCAATACCCATTTATCCTTGTCTCGTTTTACTTCGGAGATCCATTTACTATCCCAGTTAAGGTCTACCGAACTACCATTGTTCATCGTACCATCCCATTGTGCGCCTGCCGCATTCGCCCCGAAAGAAAATCCCGTGGTTTGATTGTTAAACGGGTCTATAAAAATTAAAAAATTATCATTTTTGCCGAAAGAAAAATCACGCCTCAGGGATTCAACAACATAAGCATCAGGAATTGTAGTATAAAAAGTAGCCGCCAAATAAATGTTTTTGGCATCATAGGTCATTCTTACCTCAGAAAGCTGATTGGCCTTGCCTGTATCTTCAGGCAAAACCATAAAGAAATCCCTGGCTACATCTGTTTCTTTCCATGCAGCTTCATCTATGACGCCATCTACGGTAACCGGCGAATTGGTCTCCCGGATATGCAATCGATATGCTGCATTCTTTTTTTGTGCCAGTGCCGGCCAAAAAAAGACCGATACAAACAGCAGGAAAAATATCTTCTCCAAAATTGAGAAGCGAAAATATGTCTTAAAAGGTTGATTTTGTTTCGTGAACTTCTTACAGGCATTTGAACAGCCGTTTGTATAGAAACTATACATATATACAAATTGAATTTAGTATAAATATAGTAAATTCAATTTGACATCAACATCAAGATTATGAAGTATTTTTTCCATTATTTAAAGGCATATTGAGATGCTATTATAAATGGATACAATGATCTAATAATATGATGATTCAGTGCTCGAAATAGGTAAAGGATAGAACTTATTTAAGTAAGGTAACCTTTACAGCATTCATGCCTTTCATGCCTCTTTCAAGTTCGAAGGAAACTTTGTCATTTTCGGCAATTTCATCAATTAAACCGCTCACATGACAAAAATATTTTTCATTGTTTTCTGTATCAATGATAAACCCAAAGCCCTTGGATGAATCAAAAAATGAAACTGAACCTTTTCTTACAGGATCAACTTCTTCCCCTTCTTCAGCTTTTGGAATACTTATTTCAATACTTTTGGCATCAACTTTAATCTTTTTTGAAGGATCCGGAGGCGTATCGGTTAAATGGCCGTTGTGATCTACGTATGCAAATTCAATTCCCTTTTTTCCACTTTCCTTTGCTTCAGCCTTGCGAGCTTCCATTTTTTTTCTCTTATCTTCACGTTTCTTTAAACGCTTTTTCTCCTTTTCACTTTTATTAAATGTTTGTTGTGATTTTGCCATTCGTAATGTAAGATGTTTTATAATTATTTCCCAAAGATATCACTTTTTAAGGCTTTTTGACAGATTATTTTAGAATTTGCAACTTAAATGAGATAAAAAAAGTCTTTTTATTGCGGATTTTTAACTTTATACGACCCTATAAGCAGGAATAAAAGGAAAGCTAATGTCACATAACTAATATAACGATATGACCCCAGGCTGGTAAAACAATAGCTGAACAAACTTGGTGCAACGGCGCTTCCGATAACTAAAAAACTCATGACCTTTCCAGTTATTGCTCCGAGGTGTTTCCTGCCAAAAAACCTTGGCCAGGTTACGGCATTGACTACAGCAAACAAGCCGCCAAATATACCCAAACCGGCCATTAACATATAAACACCAAATGTTTGAGACAGAAACAACAGTCCCAAAGAAGCTAAGACTCCGCTTGCCAACATGATGTAGAGATAGATTTTATGACTGATATAATCACTTAGAATATTACATAAAGTAGACACTGTTATTGCGATAACCGAGATAGGTAAAAAAACCGCAATAGCCTGTGATTTGGAATAATCCTGGCTTGCAAAAATAGATACTACGTGAAAGGTAAATCCCGTTATAAAAAAACTATTGAATGCCAATGCCAAACCAAACATCCAGAACGCCCGTGTTTTTTTTGCCTGTTCCAAACTGAAATTTGATTCAGCTTTTTCAGTTTTTATGGATCTGCGTTTCTTGTGTACCCCATCGGGTTTTAAGTTAAAATCTTCGGGTCTGTTTCGGTACAATTGGATCACCAAAAAACTAAAAATGAATAAGCAGACAGCCAAAATTTGCCAGCTCATTTCCCAACCGTGATCATCGATAAGTTTATTGATAAAAATCGGGGAACTTGAAAACCCCAATGAAACTGTTATACTGCTTATCGAATTGACCTTGCCCCTGTTTTTATCAAACCAAATCATGATCATATTGCGGGATGCCATGGTTAAAACTCCCTGACCACAAAACCTGATAAAGAAAAACAGAATAGTCATCACCACAAAAGGCACCATAAAGGAGTTTAGGCTTAAAATGGATTGAAGGCCTTCACTTATTTCGACAGAAACAGAGAGCAACAGCAGGGATACCCCTAGAAAAAAACTCGCAAAAAAAGCTACATACCGGGCTCCGTAAGCGTCGAATAGCACACCTGCCTTTGCAACAAAAAAAGCACTGAGCAACGTTCCAATCATATAAGCGTTGCTAAACTGATTTCTGCTCAGCCCTAAAGCATCCTTAACAGGATCTGTAAATACCGATACGCCCACAGTCTGGCCGGGAATACTGGCAAGCACGCCTATACTGCCTATGAATAAGACAACGTAGCCATAGAAAAACGGGGCTTTCGCCGGATTAATTAAAGAAAACTTATTTGAATTTGACATCTCAGGTTTTAAGCATTCAAATGTAAAGGATTTCAAGGCATGAACCTGCTAAATATTCATACTTTAAAGAATCAATCGAGGTAAACAGGATCAAGGTTTTTTGTGACTTTTTTTACTAAATGGCCAACTGTAAGCCCCTGTACAAGGATTGAAAAGACAACAACGATGTAGGTAATGACCAAAAACAGATCACGATGCATCTCTTGAGTAAGTCCCAGGGCCAGGGCTATTGAAATTCCTCCACGTAAACCTCCCCAGGTCATGATCAGGTTTGTTCTCGGAACAAAGTCGAGCCGCTTCTCAAAAAATTTCACGGGCAGGATCAAGGATAAATACCTGCAGATCAGCACCACGGGTACGGCGATGATTCCTGCTATAAAATAATTTAATTCAAACGAAAGCACCAACATCTCCATCCCTATTAAAACAAACAAAACCGTGTTCAACAGGATATCTATCAATTCCCAGAATTTATCGACATAACTTTCGGTAATTTTTGACATGGCAGAATTTCTAACCGTATCATTTCCAACCACCAGGCCCGCCGTTACCATGGCTAAGGGTGCCGATAAATGAAATTTATGCGCAAGCACGGTACCACCCATAACCGTGGCAAGGGTAATAATGACTTCAATATCGTAATCATCAATTGATTTCATTAACTTATAGGTAACCCAGCCTAAAACAAGTCCAAGAAAAACACCGCCAAAAACCTCTTGGCTAAACAAAGTGATAATATCCATGGCTTCTACTTTATCACTTCCAAATCGAGCCACGTTATAAATGGTTAAAAAAACAACAACGCCTACGCCATCGTTAAATAAAGATTCACCTACAATTTTGGTTTCAAGTTTTTTAGGGGCACCCGCCTGCTTTAATATACTCAAAACCGCTATTGGATCTGTTGGAGAGATCAAGGCCCCGAATAACAAGCAATATATAAGTTTTATCTCCATCCCTATCAATGGCAAAAGGTAAAACATAGAAAACCCTACTAAAAAAGTTGACAACAATACCCCGGCCGTGGAAAATACAAAAACGGGCCAGCGCTGTACCCTCAATTGAGCGAAGTTTGTATGCAAAGCCCCTGCGAAGAGCAAAAAACTCAGCATAATATCTAAAAGAACTTCTTTAAAATCAATATGGGTAATGATGTATCTTTCGGCATCCAATAAGGCTGAATTGTAATAGCTCAAGGCAAATACGCCAAGCGTGAACAAGATGGTAATCAGCATAAGGCCAATGGTGTTGGGCAACTTTAAATACCTTACATTGATATAACCAAAAACAGCTGAAATACTAACAAGTATAGCAATAATAAAAAAGTAATCCATGGTTTAAATTTTATTCCAAATGCAAGATAGATGAATCCTTTGAATTGTATAAGCCATTTTTTTTAAAAACAGTCAACAAAAGTCTGCAATAAAAATCTCGATACAATTCCCTGATCCTTTTTTAAAAGACAGAATGAATATCCACTTTTATGATTACTTGGATTTGCAAAAAAACGTGCATTACATTAATTGTCTTAAACATTGGTTAGAAATTATGCTTCTCACAGCGGAGTTTTGATAAGGATCATCCTTTTATCACAGCCACTGGCCTTAATTTAGCTACTTTTTTTGCAATTCCTGAAGCTTGTACTGTTTCTACAACGAGGTTTATATCCTTGTAAGCTATGGGAGCTTCTTCTGCGATTCCCCTATACGACCCGGCTTCTAAAAATATGTCCTTTTCCCTTAATTTTTGTTTTAATACCGGGGCGTTAACCTGCTTTTTGGCGGCAGTCCTTGACATTTGTCTTCCGGCCCCATGACAGCAAGAACCAAAAGTCAATTCCCTGCTTTTTGCAGCTCCTGCAAGTATATATGAATATGTTCCCATACTGCCTGGAATAATTACCGGTTGGCCAGCCTCGAGATACTTCTGGGGCAACTCCTTAAACCCAGGTCCAAATGCTCTTGTCGCTCCTTTGCGATGTATAACGACATCCTTTTTGTAGCCTTTGATCGTATAGGTTTCTATTTTGGCAATATTATGTGCTACATCATATAGCAAGTTTAAATTTCCTGCCTTTTCTCCAAAAATATTTTGCCATGCCGTCCTCGCTTCCCAGGAAACAATCTCCCGGTTGCACCAGGCATAATTTGCCGCTGCGCACATGGCTTTGAAATATTGCTGTCCTTCGTCAGAATTAAAAGGAACACAGGCAAGTTCTTTGTCAGGAACCATGATCTCATATTTTGTCATGGCCTGCATCATGATTCTGATATAATCGGTAGCTACCTGATGCCCCAGGCCCCTGGAACCGGTATGAATCAGTATCACGACCTGACCTTTTTTTAAGCCGAATGCATTTGCAACAGTTTGGTCATAGAGTTCCTCTACATAATCTACTTCCACAAAATGATTTCCCGACCCTATGGTGCCCAATTGATCTGTTCCTCTTTTTTTAGCCATGTCTGAAACCATTTCTGGGTCCGCAGGTTCTAATTTCCCCCTGTTTTCGATGAAGTTCAGGTCCTCATGAATTCCATAACCGTTGTCTATGGCCCATTCTGCACCTTGTGTAAGTACCTGATCCATTTGATCGGCAGTAAGTTCTATTTTACCTCCTTTGCCCATCCCGGAAGGAACCTTGGCATATATCTCTTTTGAAAGTGCCTCTACCCTGTCTTTAATGTCATCATAGTTCAATTGGGACATCAGCAGCCTTACCCCGCAGTTGATGTCATAGCCAATTCCTCCCGGCGAAATAACCCCGTCTGGAAGCAGTGTTGCTGCGACTCCACCGATTGGGAAGCCATAGCCTTCGTGGACATCAGGCATAACGAGTGAAGCGTTTTGAATGCCAGACAAGGTGGCTACATTGACAAGTTGGTTAAGTGACCTGTCTTCAATGATGGCATCGAGCAAAGGCTCAAACGCGATGATCCTGGCCGGAACAATCATGTCATTTCTAAAGGATGTTGGAATTTCCCAAAGATAATCCGTCAGTTTGACGATGTCGTCTTTCTTTACTTTTTTCATCAGATATCGAATATGATTATGGTTTCCCAAAGGTTTTTACTGTTTTTCCTTATACGGGCTTCATGGTAGGTCACTGCCTTGATTTCTTCATCAAATTCATTTATCGATTGCCCGTAAAGTTCTGCACTGATTTCAAACGAACTGAAGTGCAGCACCTTCATTTGACAATACAGCGATTTATTTATATAGCTATGTGTCAATGCGTCAGAAAGGAAATCCACCAGCAGGTTGGTCTGGTCATTTGAAATAGTTCTGATGTTTGCAGTGGAATCAAAAGCATTGACATCCTTGCAGATGCCTTCCTTCAGGATATGGTTCATTCCCTTCAAACCGGCCAAAAAGAGTTCCTGCAATGTCTCCCCCTCGATCAACATTCTGATGTCTGCTGTATGTGGAAGGTATTTTATTTTCATTTAACTGATACTTTAATTGAGCCGGGATAATGCGTATCCCTGAAATGATCAAGTAAAGTTATACGTATACTTCTACATCCGCAATGACCTTAATCAAAGGTTTTCCTGTTATCGCAGAACATTTCTCGCATCAGTCACAAATTCCTGGTTTGATTTGTTTTATAATTGTGAATTTTTAAGCGATTTTTTGAATGCGCGAAACCTGCCGGGTATTAAATTTATTTCTTGAACAGACGCTTTTGCCTGTTGATAAAATACACGCCGGTCAATAGGATAATGGCAGCGACAACAGATTGAATTGTGATGCCCTCATCCAGAAAATACCAACCGAGAATCAGTGCAATCACCGGGTTCACGTAAGCTGAGGTCGCTACTTTCTCAGGAGAGACAACCTTGAGTAAATAATTAAATGAAGTAAAGGCCACAATACTGCCAAATAAGATTAAAAGCAGCATGGCTATTTGAGAAGATCCACTCCATTGATAAGGTGGGATCCAGGTTTCTCCCGCTATCAAACTCCCGAGAAGCAATGAGAATCCCGCCGTAATCATCTGATAACCCGTACTCACAAAATGATTGACCGGGAGTTCATTTTTTGAGACAAAAACACTTCCGTAACTCCAACTTAAAATACACGTGAATATCATTAAAATTCCGATAACACTGTTTTCATAAAAATTCAACTCCTGCTGGTTCACAAGGAGTATCATCCCAAAAATCCCTAAAACTATTCCAATGATTGCTTTTGGCAGGACCTTCTGCCCGTAGAGAACCCGCAATAACAATACAATAAACAATGGCTGCGTGGCCGCTAAAAGCGCTGCAAAGCCGCTGTCAACATATTTTAGCGCCCAGACAAAAACGCCATTTCCGTAACTCAGAAAGAAGAACCCCGCAATCACGGTATTGATAAACTGTCTTCGGGAAACAGTTATGTCATATTTTAATACTTTAGCGATAAGAAATATTAAAAAACCTGCAATTATAAATCGAATTGAGGCCAAATAAAGCGGTGCGACTTCACTGACCAGGATTTTATTAAGCAGGTAAGTAGACCCCCAGATCACATAAATGGCAAAGAATGCCAACAGGATGAGTACTCTGAAATTTGGCTTTTTCAAGGCTTTGGTTTTTTTGTCGAAAGTAATCAATAATTCCAGAATTAAGGCTTCCTATCGACCTGCAGCTATTTCTTAACTTCTTTTAATGGCAAACTGTATATGTTCACTGTTTTAGAAAGATGATGGAATTCCTGTAAAAGCCTTTAAATTTTTAAACCAATGGTTGGAAATTTTCATTTATTGGCTTATTTTTCAAAAAAAATAAACAATGATTATATTTGTGGATATGGATGATGTGATTGCTGATACGTATGGCAAGCATATTGAAATGTATAATGAAGAATTCAAAAAATCCCTGTCGCTGGCACATTTTGAAAGCGGTGAAGTCTGGCAAAATGTACCTGAAATGCATCAGGACAGTATACGGAAACATGCCCGTACCGATGGCTTCTTTCGAAGTCTAGAACCCATAAAAGACAGTATTTCGGTATTAAAAGACCTCTCTTTAAAGCATGAGGTATATATCGCAACGGCAGCAACTCAATTTCCGAATTCCCTGCGTGAAAAAAGTGACTGGCTTGATGAGTATTTCCCTTTTATTGGCTGGGAATACCGTATTATGTGCGGTCATAAATTTATTTTAAAAGGAGATCTGCTTATCGATGACCGCACGCTTAATTTAGATAAATTCGACGGTGACACCCTTTTGTTCAACTCTCCTCACAATGTTCATGAAAACGGCTATGAACGAATAAGCAGCTGGCACGAAATAGCGAAAAAATTATTATAAACTGTTAATCAAAACAACGTTTCTATTTTTATGTCGGGTATCTTGAAATTGATGTTCTTTGGAAACTTCTTCCATAAGACAACTTTTATCAATCAAAGTTTTTAAAGCGCCTTTTTCCAGTAATCCCTTTATCGCTTGGAAAGCCGTGATGAATATCCCAAAGATTGATCGGCCAATAGAGTAATTTCAAATCTCTAGCCCTGCCCTAATAAAAAAAGATTGGTTATATTGACCCGCTTATTATAAGCTGTTAGCATTTTTTATTTATGTCTGCAACAAAGAAGTTTGGAACTTTTGCGGGGGTGTTTACCCCATCCATTTTAACCATTTTAGGGGTGATCATGTATATGCGCCTGGGATGGGTCGTTGGTAATTCAGGGCTTTTTGGCACTATTGCGATCATATTTATCGCCCATGTGATAGCGGTTACCACTGGCTTAAGCGTTTCATCGGTAGCCACGGATAAAAAAATTGGTGCCGGAGGTATCTATTATGTTTTATCACGCAGTATGGGCATACCCATAGGAGGTTCCATAGGGATTGCTATTTTTGTGGGAACTGCCTTTTCGATTTCCCTTTATCTCATTGGGTTTTCAGAAAGTTTTAATGAATATTTTGACCTGGGCATGACCATCAATGATTTTAGGATCACAGCCAGTTTTGCCTTGCTTTCGCTCACCATTTTGGCACTCATCAGTACTTCGGTCGCCTTAAAGGCCCAATTTTTTATACTGGCTGCCATCATCTTATCCATATTGTCTATTTTTTTAGGGACCACTGAATTTGCCCCCGAATCGGTCAACCTGATTCCTTCTGAAAATTCGGTTCCACTGGAAGTTGTTTTTGCTATATTTTTTCCCGCAGTCACCGGTTTTACAGCCGGGATAGCGATGAGCGGGGATCTTAAGGATTCTAAAAAGTCGATACCCATGGGCACACTTATGGCTATCGGTGTAGGCTTGCTGGTTTATCTGTCACTGGCTATTTTTTTGGCTTTTACAGTAGATCCTGAATTGCTAAAAACCGATTACAATATATTAATGAAAATCGCTTTGTTCGCCCCGGCGGTAGTGGCCGGAATTTGGGGAGCCACCCTCTCCTCTGCTATAGGAGGTATACTTGGAGGCCCGAGGATATTGCAGGCCATGTCACAGGACCTGGTAACCCCAAAGATTTTTGGTAAGGGAAAAGGGATCAATAACGAACCCGTAAATGCGCTCTTGCTTGTTTTTGTTATTGCTGAGATCGGGATTTTAATAGGTGAACTTGATGTCATTGCCAGACTGGTATCCATGTTCTATTTAACGGCTTATGGTTTTATCAATATTTGTTACTTCCTCGAAAGCTGGGCCAACCCTGATTTTCAACCTTCTTTTAAGATCAAGCGATGGATCGGTTTATTGGGCTTTATTGCCTGTTTTGCGGTGATGTTCAAATTGGACACCACTGCCATGCTTGGGTCTTTAGCTGTTATTGGAGCCTTGTATTTTGGCTTGCAGCGCAAGGAGGTAAAACTTCAGTCCAACGATGTATGGCGAAGCGTATGGGAAAATATTGTCAATAAAGGACTCAAGAAAATTGATGCCCAAATAGATGAACATTCAAATTGGAACCCTAATATCATACTTTTCAGCGGGCAAAGTGATCATCAGCATTATTTATTGGAGTTGTGCAAAACTGTTTCGGGGAGAACCGGAATGGTCACCAATTTCAAACTGATTGTTGACAAGAAGGATGACAAGCCTCTTAAAAGAACCGAACAAGTCGTGGTGAATGAGGATTTTAAAGAACTGGGAATATTCGGAAGACAGTTAAAAGTGAGTAATATTTATGATGGTATTACCAATATCGCATCGACTTTTGGATTTTCAGGAGTTGAACCCAATACCATTATGATGGGTTGGCCAAAAGGACTGGAAAACTCCAAGGAATATTCTAAAATGACTCAAACCCTGCTGCATCTCGACTACAACCTCTTGTATCTTGATTTTGACTTAAAAAACAAGTTTGGCAACTATGATACCGTCGACCTTTGGTGGCGTGAAACAGATAGTAAAAATGCAGAGATGATGCTAAACATAGCAAGATTTATCATCGCTTCTCCCAGATGGGACAATCCTCATATCAGGGTTCTTTTTGTAAACAACAACAATGTAGAAGTGTCTGTAATAGAGCATAAAATTTCGGAACTTGTGGATGACTTGCGTGTAAATGTGGTTATCAAAATCATCAACAATGCTGTTGAACAGAGAGCATTTTATGACATTATTAAGGAAGAGTCAGCAACAACGGACCTGACACTCGTAGGTATACCAAATTTTCAAATAGAGAAGCAGGCAGAATTTGTATTAAAAACCAACCACCTGTTTGAGGCCATAGGTTCTACCCTTTTGGTTAAAGCAGCTAATAATTTTAATGTGTTAGATCTGGATTTTGTTAATTCGGAGGATTTTCAAAGTGAAATTGCCTGATACAAGCCATATGCACTATAAAGTCAACAAGCCTTACGGGATGCTGAGTCAGCTGAAGTCAAATGACCCCAAAGAAATACGAAGTAAATCATTTCTCGGCGAACTCCATGATTTTGCTCCTGGCATAATGCCAATAGGCAGGCTGGATAAAAAATCAGAGGGCCTTTTGCTGATGACGACAGATGGCAAACTCAGTGACAGGATCAATCGCTCCGGCATTGAAAAGGAATACCTGGTGCAGCTTGACGGATTGATAGGTCAAAAGGATATTGACATACTGAGCAAGGGTGTCGAAATTGGATTCAAAGGAACTCGTTACCGTACAAAGCCTTGTAAAGTTTATCTCTTGCAATCCGAACCCGAATTACCGGCTGCTCATCCGGCCATACGCTTAGAAAGGCACAGACCCGGCTCATGGATCAAAATGATCATAACAGAAGGGAAATTCAGGCAGGTAAGAAAAATGACTGCAGTCGTTGGGTACCCAACGCTGCGCCTGATCAGGGTGAGAATTGGAGCTATTGACCTCGGCGATATGGCTCCCGGAGCGGTTCAAAGAATAACGGATATATAGCGATATACTTTTTTAAATTTCTTTGTTGGCAGTAATTTTGTTCGATTAACTTTCTTCAAATGGAGGGCAGATTATGGTTCCTTTTGAAAATTACGCAGGTTCAGGGGATTATGACTTTGGCAAAAAATTCGGATGTGTCTGGATAAATATGGCGTTTCATGGCAACTTAACCTTTTCAGAATAAACTCGAATTATGATATAAGCCGCCCTGCCCTGATCATCCATTTTAAAATATTAAAGTTAAAACAGGATTTCTTTGCCAGAAATGACAATGCATAATAAAATCTAAAACATTATCTTTAATAAAATGGTATTTTTGTTGTATTGTTTCGAATAACTTTTTTAATGCGTTCTCCTGTTGGTTGACATTGACTAAGATTGGGGATAGCTTGAAAATTTAAATATAATAATATTGATTCTTATCGTATTATTGTATGAAATAGGAACAGTTGGATATTTAGGTTTCAGCGGGCACTGAAGCAGGCAGATAAATCATTTTCAAACAAAAAGTATTAGCAAACATCAGGTATGGCATTAAAAATAGTAATCTCGCATAAAACAGTTTATAAATATGATCGGTCCGTATCGCTGTCTCCCCATATTTTTAGGCTTAGGCCTGCTCCGCATAGCCGAACTCCGATAGAAGCATACAGTATAAAGATAAAACCGGAAAATCAATTTTTTAATTGGCAACAGGATCCCTTTGGCAATTATTTGGCCCGCCTGGTATTTCCTGAAAAAACGAAAGAGTTGTCTATTGATGTGGAAATCATAGCTGATTTAAAAACCATCAACCCATTTGACTTCTTTGTTGAAGAATATGCTGAGGAATATCCATTTACATATAAGGAAACCATTAAAAAAGAGTTGCAACCCTATTTGGAAATCGATGAGTCGGGACCTTTATTACAGGATTTTTTAAAAGATATTGATACCACACCCCGGAAAACAATCTATTTTTTAATTGACCTCAATAGAAAAATATATGAATACCTGAGTTATAATATTCGGATGGAACCGGGTGTTCAGTCCTGTGAAGCGTCTTTAAAACAAAAAAATGGTTCTTGCCGTGACTTTGCATGGCTCTTTGTTCAGGTGTTGCGCCATCTTGGTTTTGGGGCACGTTTTGTTTCAGGTTATTTGGTTCAATTAAAATCGGATGAAAAATCTTTGGATGGACCATCGGGGCCTGAAGAAGACTTTACTGATCTGCATGCCTGGGTTGAAGTATATTTGCCAGGTGCGGGTTGGATTGGTTTTGACGCCACTTCCGGCTTGCTGGCAGGAGAAGGGCATATTCCTCTGGCATGCACTCCTTCTTATGAAAGTGCAGCCCCTGTTGAAGGTTTAACAGATGTTTGTGAAACCGAATTCTTTTATGAAAATTCCGTCAAGCGCATTTTTGAATCACCCAGGGTAACCAAGCCATATACCGATAAACAATGGAGGGATATTTACAAACTTGGATTCAAAGTCGAAAAAGAATTGGACAAAGGAGACGTCAGGCTTACGATGGGAGGCGAACCCACTTTTGTATCCATTGATAATATGGAATCACCCGAGTGGAATACCGCCGCCGACGGAGAACATAAAAGAGCACTGGCAAAAGATCTTTCCGGCAGGTTACTCAATGAATTTGGAAAGGGTGGTGTTTTGCATTACGCTCAGGGAAAATGGTATCCCGGAGAACCACTTCCGAGATGGTCAATTGAAATTTGCTGGCGCAAGGACGGTAAAATAATTTGGCACGATAAATCGCTTTTGGCGACTTTTAATGACCATCCCAAAGTTCCTGAGAACTCTGATTTAAAATTTCTCCAGGTTTTAACAAAATACCTGAATGTTGCAACTGATCATATCATGCCAACGTATGAAGATGCTTTTTACCTTTTGTGGGAAGCAGGTAAACTTCCTGTTGACATAGACCCTTCAAAAGATGAAACAGATTCTCTCATCCAGGAAAAATTAACAGAAATTCTTGAAAAGGGAACATCAATACCTTCGGGTTATGTACTCCCTTTGAACTATACTCAAAACAAATGGTTTAGCAGCGAATGGAAGTTTAGACGCAATCATGTCTTTTTAACACCCGGCACCTCTCCTATCGGTTTTCGATTGCCTTTGGAATCACTTGTTTCAAACCCTGAATACGATGTTTTTCCGGTTTATGAGCCAGATCTTTTTGCTAAAAAAAAGGCATTGCCCAGCTTTAAAAGACTGGTGTCAAAAAGGTACAGGGATTATCTTGACAATGGGCCGGATACCGATAAACCAAAATATTTTGTAAGGACAGCAATTTGTACCGAAATAAGAGATGGAATCCTCTATATTTTTCTTCCGCCTTTAGATTCGGCTGAAGCATTTTTAGATGTAACAGCATCCATCGAAGCCGCTGCAAAGGAATTAAAAATTCCTGTTATTCTGGAAGGATATGAACCCCCTAAAGACAATCGTTTGGATTCGTTGAAAATAACACCCGACCCTGGTGTCATTGAAGTGAACGTGCACCCTGCAAAGAACTGGACAGAATTAACCGAGAATACATTCAAATTGTACGGCCATGCGAAAGAATCGAGATTGGGAACTGAAAAATTCATGCTCGACGGCAAACATACAGGTACCGGTGGAGGCAATCATGTAACGCTGGGAGGAATTTCTCCAAAAGACAGCCCATTGCTTAGAAAACCGAGTTTGTTGAGAAGTTTATTGACGTTTTGGCAGCATCACCCTGGCCTGTCTTATTTATTTTCAGGCTCTTTTGTTGGGCCGACGAGTCAGGCTCCAAGAATTGATGAAGCCCGTTTAGAAAATCTATATGAGCTTGAAATTGCTTTTGATCAGATCCCAAAGGATGGTGAAGTTCCATTTTGGCTTACAGACAGGCTTTTCAGGCATTTATTAACAGATCTTACGGGAAATACGCACAGGGCCGAATTTTGCATCGACAAATTATATTCCCCTGACTCTTCCTCAGGGCGCTTGGGGATTTTAGAACTCCGGGCCTTTGATATGCCACCGCATCCAAAAATGAGCTTAATGCAAATGCTACTGGTTAGAACCTTAGTGGCCTGGTTTTGGAAAAAACCTTATGAACATGATCTGGTGCGCTGGGGAACAGAATTACACGATAAATTTTTAATTGAACATTTTGTTAGAGAAGATATAAAGGATATTGTTAAGCAACTCAATAAAGCCGGCTATAGATTTAAAGAAGACTGGTTTGATCCATTTTTTGAGTTCAGGTTCCCGCTTCACGGAATGGTCACGATCAATAATATACATTTAGAGCTGAGGGCTGCCATAGAACCGTGGAATGTTTTGGGAGAGGAAATGTCCGGCGGAGGAACTGCAAGGTACGTCGATTCATCTTTGGAACGTATTCAGGTAAAGGTTAGCAATTTCACAAATGAAAGATATGTGCTAACTTGCAACGGAGTAAAAGTTCAATTGAAAGAGACGGCGACAAAAGGAGAGTTTGTTGCGGGAATAAGATATAAAGCCTGGGACCCTCATTCGGCCCTGCATCCGACCATTGGTGTAGATACTCCCCTGACCTTTGATATTGTTGACAAATGGAACAGAAGATCTATAGGCGGCTGCGTTTATCACGTGGCACATCCGGGTGGGAGATCATATGAAACATATCCTGTAAACAGCTATGAGGCAGAATCGAGGAGAATTAACCGGTTCTGGGAATTTGGACATACCCAGGGCGAAATTGAAGTGATTGAAGAAAGCCTTACAGAAAATATTGAAGATATAAGCCGCAGCGTTTCTGAAAAAGGAAGCAGTAAAAAATTTAGATACAAGGTGATTCCTGTGAATAATGAATTTCCAAACACGCTTGATTTAAGAAAAAAATAAGACAACATTAATGTCAGTTAAAACAAATACTTTATTTCATAATTATTTATTGGATTTTAGTAATTATGAAGAATTGCTCACTGATGAATCAAAAATAAAACCCGAATGGGAAACGCTGTTAGGCAACTTAAGAGCCATTGGCAGCAAGGATTTGATTTCCAAGCAGGCAGATATAGACTGGTTGCTTGAAGAGAATGGGGTTACCTATAATGTTTACAACGATCCAAAAGGTTTAAACCGTCCTTGGAATTTGAACATCATTCCATTTATAATCCATCAAAATGAGTGGAATACCATTGAAAAAGGGATTCAGCAACGTTCAGAGGTTTTAAACCTGGTTTTAAAGGATGTGTATGGAAAACGCGAGTTGTTAAGCAAGGGGATTATTCCTCCTGAGGTGATTTATGCCCATAGGGGATTTTTGAGGCCCTGTGATCAAATTCAATATAAAACTTCCAAACAATTATTAATTTATGCGGCTGATTTGGCAAGGGGCCCTGATGGCCAAATGTGGGTAGTCAACGATCGTACACAGGCGCCATCAGGTATGGGTTATGCCTTGGAAAACAGATTCTCGATAAGCAGGACTGTTCCCGAATTTTTCAATGAAATCAATGTAAAGCAACCTTCGCAGTTCTTCAGGGATTTGAACAGGTTGTTGCTTCATGCTGCCCCTGATAATAAAGAAAACCCGACTATTGTTATTTTAACCCCCGGGCCGCTTAATGAAACATATTTTGAACATTCCTACCTCTCCTCTTTCCTGGGATTACCTTTGGTTAAGGGAAATGATTTGATTGTTAGATATGGAAAGTTATGGATGAAATCACTCATCGGCTTAAAACAGGTTGATGTCATCTTAAGAAGGGTTGATGACGTATTTGTTGACCCTCTCGAGTTAAGGGAAGACTCCTATCTCGGAATTGCGGGTTTAATGGAAGTAGTGAGGCTTCAAAATGTAACTATCGTAAATCCTGTCGGCAGTGGTATTCTTGAGAATCCTGCCTTAATTCCGTTTATGAACAACATCTGCAAGCATTTTCTTAATGAAGACCTTTTGTTGCCTCAAATTGCATCGTGGTGGTGTGGACAGGAAAAGGAAAGAAATTATGTTTTAACACATCTGCCGTCTTTAGTGATCAAAAAAATAGATCGTCCGAACAGGGAACGAATCTTTTTTTGTGAATTTCTTAGTAAAAAAGAAATGAACGAACTGAAACTTGAAATTTTGACCCATCCGTATAAATTTGTTGCACAGGAAAGAATACATTTTTCATCTGCACCAAATTTTGTCAAGGGTCAATTGGAACCGCGAAATATCGTTTGCCGGTCTTTCTCGATTGCGAAAGATAATGGATACAGTGTGATGCCCGGTGGTTTGGTAAGGGTTGCAGCCAATCGGGAAGAATTAATCGTTTCCAATCAACGGGGCGGAACCAGTAAAGATTTTTGGGTAGTAAGCGATAAAGCACAGCATAATATACAGCATTATTCATGGCAGAAGTCATCGTCAAATCAGTCTTATGGACTTGAGGATGTACCCAGTAATACAGCAGAAAATTTATTTTGGTCGGGTCGTTATTTAGGGCGGACCATTGTGACTGCAAGATACATGAGGATGGTGATGAACCAAATGAATAATGTGCAATACAATGATAGTGAGTCTCAGTCTGAAAATTTAAAGATTCTTTTCAAGTCAATCACAAACATCACTTCTACTTTTCCGGGATTCATGGATGATAAGGATGGTAAAGCGATGAAAAACCCTTTGAAAGAAATTGAAGCGGTTATCTTCGATACCAACAAAAGCGGGTCATTCGCTCAAACCTTGTCAAGTTTTAGTAATTCATTCTATTCACTTCGTAATTTGTGGTCCAGAGATATGTGGCGGGTATTTGAGAGTATCCAAAAAGTCTGGACCGATTATGAATCACTGGATAATTATTCCATTGTAATTCATACCAAGTTTTTTGACAGAATATTAACCAGGCTCATTGCATTCATGGCTTTAATTGAAGAAAGTGTGCTTGTTAAGCAGGGACTCTTATTGTATTTTATTGGTTTGCAGATGGAACAGGCAATGATGACCATAGCAAAGTTCAGGTCTCTTGTCATCGTACAATATGAAGAAGATTTAGAATACGATATTTTGGAATCCCTGTTAAACAGTCATGAAAGTCTTAATATTTATCGCTATAGTTACCGGTCATTTTTAAGTCTTGAAAATGTGCTAAACCTTATTTTGTTTGACAAAGAATATGCCAGGTCACTAACCTATCAAATCAAGAGGTTAAAAAAAGATATTGATTTGTTGCCGGTCAGGAATTCCGATGACCTGACAGCATGTAAAAGGACTATATTTGAAGCCCTGAAGAAAATTGAGGACGTGCAGCTTGCTGAACTGACAGCAGTTGACCAAAATACTAAGATGCGTTTGAAATTAGAAGAATTATTATCAGAATTGAGTGATTTATTACACGCCACTTCCCTGGCGATTTCGGATACTTATTTTAATCATTCCTATCAGCAAAGACAATTGGTCAATCAAAAAATTAGGAGATAACATGATTTTTGATATCGAACATATAACAAAATACACCTACGAATACGGGGTTTCATTTTGTCATAATATAGCCACCTTAAAGCCAAAATCATTTCCTGGCCAAATACTGATTGATTATGAATTGGATATCAGCCCAATACCCACAGACCTGTCCGATCGTGAAGATTTTTTTCACAATACGATCACCAGGTTTTCAATTCAGAAGCATCATAAAGAATTAATTGTCAAGGCCAAAAGCAGAATTGATCGGGACTACCATTTGCAGCATGACCCTGATGATTTAAAAAGAGCTAAACAAGTAGCGATAAAAGATGCCATTGAATTAATGAAGGGAATTGATCTCGATGTATTAAACGCAAGACAATTTGTTTTAGAATCGCCTTTAATCTCAAATTATTCAGGGGAGATTAAAAAATATGCCCGTAAATCATTTCGACCCGGCCGCTCTATGTTCGAAGCCTCTTTTGAACTGATGCAGCGCATTTTTGAAGATTTTGATTTTGTTTCCGGATTTACAAATATAGCAACGCCACTGAATGAGGTAATGCTCGAAAAAAAAGGCGTGTGTCAGGATTTTGCTCAAATTGCAATTGCATGTATAAGATCTATGGGATTACCGGCACGCTATGTAAGCGGTTATATAGAAACAATTCCTCCCGAAGGCATGGAGAAATTAGTCGGTACGGATGCTTCTCATGCCTGGTTCTCGGTTTTCATCCCCACATTTGGCTGGATTGATTTTGACCCAACAAACAATCATATACCAAAAAACCAGCACATTGTAGTTGCGCATGGCAGAGATTATTATGATGTGGCCCCCCTGAAAGGAGTTATTTACAGCACAGGTAAAAACGAGATGGAAGTTTCTGTGGACATTCGCCCTGCTTTATTAAAATCATTGTAACAGCGTAACGAAAAAACCTATTGATTCGCTTCTGCAATTTTACCAGAACTTGACGAGAGTGTCTGATGGACGTTAAAATAATCTTCTTCAAGTTTTTCGGCAATCACAGCCAATTTATGAATCAATTCTGTAATAAATTCTTCAAGATGATCATCTATGTCTTCAATCAATTTATACTCAAATTCAGATTTTATTTTTCCGATTAAAAATGCAGCCGAGTTATTGGCAACAAGGTGATGCTTCGTAATGATAGACATATAATAATAAATTCTGTTCAAACAATTTTTGATCGATCTCGGGCATTTTGAATTCAGTATTAAGAACTCCAGCGTTGTAACTTTAGAAGGTGTCTTTTTATAATAGCGTCTCATCATATCATAGGATGAGACACATTTTAACAGGGTTGACCATTGAAAGCTGTTTCCTATCAAATCAGGATTGCTTTTTTGCTCGGCTAAAACATCACTGTATTTGGAATTTATAATTCTTGTAACCTGCAGGACCCTTTCAAGATAAACACCCAGCATGATAATCGCATAAACTTCATCGTGCAAAAGGGTTCCTTTTATTTTACTTCTAATCTCAGCCGTTGACTTTGTGATCATCAAGGTGAAATCATATAAACCATTTTTTACAAAGCTCTCTACCGAATAATTTTTAATTCTGTGATTTATTCTGTTGATTGTCTCAAACAACTCCGTTGAAATCAAATCCCGTGAGCTTCTTGCATTTTCATGTGCATATTTGAATATGTTAATAATTGAGTTAGGCTTTTCGGGATTCAAGCCGACATCAAATAGCACTACCTGTTCCTGCAAATCCAGTTCACTTTCAATTATTTCATTATCAGCCATATATAAAATAGACCGCAATACAAATTGTCGAGACTGAGACAGCTCATCCGGAGCATCCAGTGATGAAAAATAGTTGACGTTTAAATATCTGGCCAGATGTTCGGAACGTTCAATATAACGTCCCATCCAAAATAAATTATTGGCTACCCTTGCTAACATAAATTTTTATTTTTTTAAAACCCAGGTGTCTTTTGACCCTCCACCTTGAGATGAATTAACCACTAAGTTTCCTTTTTTAAGTGCCACTCGCGAAAGCCCTCCCTTTAAAACGTAGTCCTTGTCTTTTCCCAGCAGCGTAAAGGTCCTAAGATCAACATGACGTGCATCAAAAGATTCATTTTCTTCAATATACGTTGGGTGGGTCGATAATGACATGATGGGTTGGGCAATATACTTTCGAGGGTTTTCTTTTACAACTTGTTTGACTTTTTCGATTTCCTCTTTACTGAGTTTGTTTCCTATAGAAATACCATAACCACCTGATTCATCAACTGGTTTGATCACTAATTTATCAACATTTTGCAAAACGTAATCCAACTCTTTTTTACGACTACAATGATAGGTGTGCACATTACTGAGAATTGGAGCTTCGCCTAAATAATATTTTATGATATCGGGCATGTATGTGTACACTGCCTTATCATCGGCGACACCTGTTCCAGGGGCATTCACCAGGCAGACATTTCCTTTTTTATATACCGAAAACAAGCCCGGGACACCTAAAAGAGAATCTGATTTAAACACCAGAGGATCAATAAATAAATCATCAACCCTTCTGTAGATCACATCTACCCTTTCCGGTCCGTAAATCGTTCTTTTGTACACAAAATCCTTTTCAACAAACAAATCTCGGCCTTCAACAAGTTCGACACCCATTTGTTTCGCTAAGAATGAATGCTCATAATAGGCAGAATTATATACCCCCGGAGTAATAATAACGCAAACCGGGGAATCAACTCCCTTTGGCTTGACCGACTCCATGATATCCAACAAATTGGCACCGTAATCAACAACTGTATGCGCCTTATATTTATTGAAAACCCCATAGAGAGCATGCTTAACCGCCGTTCTGTTTCCCATCACATAACTCACGCCTGACGGACATCTTATATTGTCTTCTAATACATAATAATTTCCGTCTTTGTGTTTTATCAAATCTGTACCCGAGATATGGTTATAAATGCTTTCAGGAGGGTCCAGATTTACCATTTCTTGTAAAAAATTAACGGATGAACTGATCAGGTCCAACGGTACAATGCCGTCTTTAATAATTTTTTGATCGTGATAGACATCCCATAAAAAAATGTTAAGTGCCTTACTTCTTTGCAAAACCCCTTTTTCGATAATATCCCATTCCTTGTGAGATATTATTCGGGGAAATAAATCAAAAGGAAATATTTTTTCCTGAACTTTATCTTCACCATACACCTGAAAAGTAATTCCCAAATTAAAAAAAGAATCCTTTGCCTGGTTATTCAATCGGTCAAATTCATCTATTGAATACTCTCCAAATAATTTATACAAGGTTTTATAAATTTCTCTTACTTCTTGATTAGCGTCAAACAATTCATCATAGAACCTTGAATCTAATTCATAGGAAGAAAATATAGGGAACTTATTATTTTTTTTCAATTTTAATTTTTTAGTAAATATATATGTTTTTAGTTAAAATGATAAATTATGTATTACAAAAACTCCATTTTACAATAAATAATTTACCCTTCAGAATCCATTAGCATAATTTTGTAATTGCAACATACAATCTGATTTTGAGTTAAATATACTAAATTTAAAAATCTAAGATATTTTCATATATAGTATCAATAATTTCAATATTGATTGCAGAATCACTTTGCCCATACCATCTGATAATTGTATGCTTTAACAAAGTTCATTAAAGAAAACCATAATATTACTAATTGTAATCAGTCAAATTATTATATTCACGTGTTAAACAATGGCTGATTTCAAAGCAAAATACGGTTCATGGGCAATGGTTGCTGGAGCATCCGAAGGTTTAGGCGCGGCTTTCGCAGAAGCTTTGGCAAAACGCGGCCTCAACCTGATTTTAATTGCAAGGCGACTGGATAAATTGGAGGCCCTGGCACGCAAACTCAAGGAAATTTATCGTGTAGAGATACAAGTTTATACCCTGGATTTGTCGGATTTTGTTGCAGTAAAAAAAACACATCGTCTACACGGCAAAGCTATCGGGTTACTGGTCTACAATGCAGCGTACGCCCCTATCGGGTATTTTGAAAATATTTCAGAAGAAAGCCTTGAACAAATTGTCGATGTCAACGTAAAAGCACCACTGTTGCTTTCAAAACTTGTATCAAAACAAATGATTGATAGAAAAAAAGGCGGTATCGTGCTGATGTCATCCCTGGCCGGAACGCAGGGCAGTCCGAAAATTGCTACTTATGCAGCATCAAAGGCCTTTAACTCCATTCTGGCAGAAGGCTTATGGAATGAATTAAAGAAACATGACATAGATGTACTTGCCTCATGTGCAGGTGCCATTTCTACACCAGGTTACAAAAATGCCCAGAACACAAAAGATGCTCCGGGTACATTATCGGCAAAACAAGTGGCGGAAGATACATTAAATGCACTCGGCAAGGGCCCCACAACAATTCCCGGTATGACAAATAAACTGGCTCAGTTCTTTATGAATAGGATATTTCCCAGAAAATGGGCCATTTCAATTATGGATAAAAACACAAAAGATTTATCATGAAAACACAAATACTCGGCTTCTTTACTCCATGGATCATTTATGCATTAATCACTTTACTGCATTATTTTCTTCCCGGAAAATGGGTTACAGGCTATGTGCGGCACTCAACAACCGGCAAATTATTAAGCTATAAATTAAATGGCCGACTGGTATTGCTCAGCACAGTCATTTTATGGTTGGCAGCCGGTCATTTTGAACTCGTTGCCTACGACTGGCTCTATGAGGTCAGATGGTTTAGTTTGGCAGGCGCCGTTTTTTTTGGGCTTGTTTTTTCTTTGTCGATTGTACTCCCATATGCTTCAACCGGCAAGTCTTTGGTATCTGACATCTTTTTAGGACGTCTGGAAAACCCGCAGTTCAAAAATGGAAGAATCGATGCAAAAATGTGGTTGTACCTTATAGGTGCAGTGATGCTTGAATTGAATATCCTGAGTTTTATTGCCCATCGTTATTCAGAATTCGGATCCGTACCTGCTGGCCTGATATTAAGTGCTGCTATGCTGACTTATTTTATAGTTGACTATTTGAGTTTTGAAAAAGTCCATTTATACACCTATGATTTTTTTGCAGAACGGGTAGGTTTCAAATTGGGCTGGGGATGCCTTGCCTTTTATCCCTACTTCTATTTGATCGCCATATGGGCCACTGTGAATTTACCTGATCCCAACACACCTTTGTGGCTGCTCGTTTGTTATGCCTTGCTTTTTTTACTGGGCTGGTCGCTCGCTCGTGGTGCCAATATGCAAAAATATGTGTTTAAGACAGCCCCTGAGAAGGTGTTTTTAGGCATTAAACCCAAAATGATTTCAGATGGCAACAAAACCCTGCTGGTAAATGGTTTTTGGGGACTCAGCCGTCATATTAACTATTTGGGAGAAATTTTAATGGGTACTGCCATCGCTTTAAGTGTTGGGTATCCCGAAGTAATTTGGGTATGGCTTTACCCTATATATTATGTTGCCCTTTTGCTTCCCAGACAAATAGATGATGATAAAAGGTGTGCTGAAAAATATGGTGAGCTTTGGCAAGCCTACACCCAAAAAGTAAAATACAGGGTCATTCCATTCCTGTATTAAAAAGAGTTTACCTGGCTCTTAATTGCTCCAAACGCTTTTTATGGTAGTCTGAACCGGATAATTCATAGGCTTTTAAAACGTTTTTCAGGGCATTGCCTGTATCGTTTTGAGCCTCGTAATAATCCGCCAGTGAGTCATAGGTATTGGCATCGTCAGGGTAGTATTCAGTATTCAATTGAAAATACATAAGTGCTTTTTCAGGATATCCCATATCCATGCTCATATATCCACTCATATTGAATAAAAAATCGGGGTATGGAGCTACCGCATAACCAAAGTGGGCTTTTAGTTTTGTTTCGCGGCGTTTTATAATATCATATAAAACCTCTTTTGGTGTTTCAGGATCGTTGAATTTATTGATATCTTCCATTTGATACCAGCTAAAAACTTCAATCAAGCCATCCATGATCGAAGGCAAGGGAATGGTTCCGTGTAAATCATTTGGATAAAACTTCCAATAAAAACCAAGGCCGTTGTGTTTATTGTAGTTTACGATATTCGACAATTCTATATTGGACCTTGCGAACAGTGTAAATTCAGTAGTATCTTTCATGACATTATCTATGGTAATATCGGTGTCAGCCATGTGTAATTGGCCTCCCAGTGATACAAACAAAGACTTTCCGTTAAAACTTTTTTGACTTAATATTTCTTGAGACTCCTTGAGTAATTTCTGGTCATCCCAATCCATACTTGGATCTATAGCAAGATAATTTGCAAATAAATCAGGATGTTTTAATAGGGTGTTCACGGTAAAAAGGCCTCCGTAGGAATGCCCAATCAGGGTTCTGTAATTGGTGGCAGGGTAATTATTTTCAACAAACGGGAATAATTCTGATTCAATGAATTGAGTAAACTTCTCTGCTCCTCCATTTTCCTCGCTGTAAACCTGTTCCCTTCTTTCAGAAAGTTCTGATGTAGTCAGGTCCCTGGTTCTGTTCTCAGCATTCGAAATACCTATAAGAATCATTTCAGGTATAAACCCACCACTGTAATAACTGTGAACTGTATGCAGCGCATTGAGCATAACATCTCCATCTATGATATAGGCGACAGGGTATTTAACATCACTTTGAGGATTAAAAGATTCGGGCAATTGAATGTAAATTTCCCTCGATTCTTGAAGAACCTCCGAATACAGGCTATCTATTTGACCTATCTGAACTTTGAAATTCGCCTGAGACCATGAATTTTGATGCACTCCCAACAACATCAATATCAACAGCAGCCTGGGTATCTTTTTTAACATAACTAAAAGTTTGGTTTTTTATGGATAAAGTGAACAAATAGCAAATTTCATTCCTAAAAATGTTTTTTCAAAAAATAATTAACGGCTTTTAGTATTCACTAAGAAATAAAGAGCAGCATAATGCTCATATTCAAATAGTCGAAGGTAAAACGACCCGACTTTAAACAATGCTAATCCTGACTTTTTTCTTTTTAAGCCGGCTATTGTTGAGTTGTGCAACCAGATCTTCAGCCAGGCTGAGAGGTACCGCTACAAAAGTGCAATCCTGTTTCAATTCAATCACCCCCAATTGATCCTTGCTAAGGTTTCCTTGCTTAAAGAATAATCCTGCGACATCTCCTTTCGAAATCTTGTCTTTTCTGCCCCCTGAGATAAACAGAGTTTGCCAGAACTGTGCTTTTCGCTTCCCAACACCATCAATGTTTTCGATAGCCACATCTTTGATAAAATCAGGTTGGTATTCCTTTTCCCAACTCAGGATATAAGCTGTTCCTTTAGCATTGACTCTTGCAGTACGACCATTTCTGTGAGTAAATTCCTGGGGCGTTCTTGGCAACTCATAATGAATGATATACTTCAGTTCAGGAATATCTATGCCTCTTGCAGCAAGATCTGTTGCCACGATGAGCTGATAGGTCCCATTTCTGAATTTTATAAGGCTGCGCTCCCGATCCCTTTGTTCCATTCCCCCGCTAAAACATCCATGACTGATATTATTTTTATGCAAAAACCCACTTACTTCTTCGACACTCTCTCTAAGGTTGCAAAAAACGATTCCAGGTTGATTCCCGATATAATGCAGAAGAGATAAAAGGCTGTTCAACTTATTTTTTGAAGGCGAAATGATATTTTTTACCAAAAGCTTCGTGGAGGCATCTTCTAGATAACTAATTACGGTAGGTCTATGCAGGCCTACGAATTCAGGTACTTCTATCCCCTGTGTAGCCGAAGTTAAAATTCGTTTCTTTACGTTGGGCAGTTGCTTAATAATAGCTTTCATCTGCGATTCGAACCCGGTTTCAAGGCTCTTGTCAAACTCATCCAAAACAAGGGTCTGAATATGTTCCCTGGAGAAACGGTCACTTCTGAAGTGATCCTCTACCCTTCCGGGTGTCCCTACAAGAATAGCCGGAGTGTGTTTTAATTCTATCTTATCCTTTGAAATCGGCCTGCCACCATAAACAGCATTTACTTTATATCCTGAACCCATGTTCCTGATGACCTGTTCTATTTGAATCGCAAGCTCTCTGGAGGGCACCAGGATAAGTGCTTGAATTTCTTTGCAGGTGATATCCAGGTTATTGATAATGGGTAACAGGAAAGCAAGGGTTTTACCCGTTCCTGTCGGCGACAATAAAATCGTGTTTTTTACCCGCTCTATTGTTGGGATTGCCTCCTCCTGCATTGGGTTGAGTTGATGTATATTCAACTTGTTCAAAATGGCTTCCTGTTCTCTAATGGTATCTGACATTGCTTTGATTTAACGGGTATTTTTCTTTTTGGATTTTTTTACCGGGCCTTGGGCCGATTTGCTTTGAGCTAAATAATGGGCCAGCGCTTTCTCTACCAGTTCCTCTTTTGTTAAATGATGAAAAATCGTATGAACCTGCTTTTTAACTTCAGGAGAAAACTCATGATTAGGTTTGGTCTTGAATATTTTCTTTGCCCACAGCAGGGCATTATTTTCTTCAAGGCTTTTAGCATCTGCCTTGGCCATTCTCTTAAATATAATACCCAGTTCCTTTTCAAAATCTGCGATTTCAAAGAGCTCTTCTTCTTGCAGCACAGTAAGTGAAATCCCCTTGGCCCCTGCCCTTGCGGTTCGGCCACTCCGGTGTACATAGGTTTCATAAACATCCGGCAGATGATAATTGACCACGTATGAAATTTCCTTTACATCAATACCTCTTGCAGCAAGATCCGTGGCAACAAGTATATCTATATGCCCTTCTCTGAATTGCGCCATGATTCGGTCCCTGATGCCTTGAGACAAGCTTCCATGCAGTGCTCCCGATGAAAATTTATGTATAGCCAGATTCTTTGCCAGCTTATTCACAGCTGCTTTTGTTTTACAAAATATAATGCCTCTTTGCCCTAATTTTGAATTCAAGAAATGCATCAGTACGTCCAGTTTCTCTATGGGTTGTACCACTACAAATTGATGATCGATCCCTTGATGGCCAACAGTTTCCATATCAGCCTCTATCTGCATGACATGTTTTGACATATAATTCTGGATCAACTGTTTAATGGCCCCTGGCATGGTTGCCGTAAACAAAAAAGTTCTTCTGTTTTTTGGCAGTTCTTCAATAATAAGGTCTAAACCATCTTTTAAAGCACTGAGCATTTCATCCGCTTCATCCAATACCAAATAACCGGTGTGTTTGATGTTTACAGCCTTTCTTTGAATCAGATCAATTAATCTGCCCGGTGTTGCAACGATTATATGTGTGGTCTGGCTTAATCGTTCTATTTGTGGTTTAATTGGAACACCGCCACAAACAGAAGCAATTGAGATCTCCGGGAGGTATTTGGCAAAAGAGACCAGGTTATTGAATATCTGTTGTCCAAGTTCTCTTGTAGGAGCAAGAATTACACCCTGGATATGGGACTGATCCTGATCTACAAGCTGAAGCAATGGTAAACCAAAGGCTGCCGTTTTACCTGTTCCCGTTTTAGCCAATCCAACTAAATCATTTTTTTCCTCTAAAAACAAAGGGATGCTTTTCTGTTGAATATCAGTTGGAATTGAAATTTTAGAATCAGTCAGACTCCTTATAAGAGGTTCAATGATTCCCAATTGGGAAAATTGTTTTGACATAAAATTATTTTTTGCAAAGATAGTCACCCTGATCCTTCAATTGACAAAGCACGGATAAAGATTTTTACTGAAGCCTTTTTAACGTAAGGTCAAGGGTTGAAGTATTGATAAGTTTTTACAACCTGGAATAATACTTATAACTATTATGATAAAAAAAGGCTCCTTAAAAGGAGCCTCGAGTTTAACTTATTATCTGAATCTTCGTTTGACATTCCAATTGATTGCCTTCGAATCGCTAAAGAGAACTGTCTGAACACCTTCTTTAGAACTTACTATTTTCTTTGTTGTATTGACTTTCATAGTTTCAATTTTAATTGAGCGTGCAAAAATAATATAAATATTAATATAAATAACATTTATTTTTACTTTTTATTAAAATCGATATAAACACGTTTTATTCATTTTATTTTTTGATACTTAAATAGTATAAATCTATATAAATAAAGGTTTTACAGCCTAACCAAATTCTTGCCATGATTCAATACGCTCCTGGCCAGGTAAGTAATTAACAATATTAAAACTTGTTTTTTATAGCTTGATCAAAAAACAGAATGTCAATCCTCAATAAAAAAAAGTTCATTTTTTCTATAATCAGGCATTAAATAAGTGCTCCTAATCTTTGATGCGTATTGGCAATAACATCAGGTTCAAGCCGGTAGATGCCTCGAATAAATCAGTCAGACAAATCATACCACTCAATATTTTTAAGATTCTCACGCCTGCCCTTACTATATACAGGATAGTTTTTCACCAAATAATCGACAATCACATCTTGATTAGCTCCCAGGTCCCACAAATTTTGGGTTTCCTGCATCCATCTTATGGTAGCATTCCACCTTTCTTTGTTCATTCTGTTTTGAATAATTAATTGTGCCGAATGACAGGCGGTACAATGGGTGATAACGGTTGATAATCCATCACCTTCCTTTAAGCCGGTTCGCAAGTGGATACCATCTACAATTTCATTATCAGGCTCTTGCTTAGGATCCGGGACCTGCTCCGGGGTTTTATCTGAAAAAAAATGTACTGAAGAGACAATTAAAAACACAACAACAAGGATGGCAATAAAAATAAAGCCAAATGGTTTCCACCTCTTTGGATTGCTGTCAATAAAATATTTTTTATTACTTCCCATTCTCTTATAGTACCTTAACCGCTATACGATGACATGCATTGTTTAAATAGCCTTTTGGGTTCCAACCCGGAACGAGCATGGGCTGAGCTGTTCCTTCAGCATCAGTGGCCCTTGCCCAAACTTCATAATAACCCATTTCGGGAAACGTGATCTCTGCGTCAAAATGCTGCCATGCCAACCTGTTTACTGGTTTTTCAAGAGAACATGGATTCCAGGTCGATCCAAAATCAATAGAATATTCCATTTTGACCACTTCTAATTCCCCGGCCCAGGCATGACCCCTAATTTGTAATATTGTTGACTTGTTAAATACTGCCCCCGATTTAGGAAAAGTAATTAAAGATTTAACGGGCATGGATTCGATAATCTTCATGTCACTATCTGCAACCTCCTGGCCCGGGGAAACAGGGTATTTAGGAACCCTGTATGAGCTGCCTTTCATTTTAGTTCCGTCATGCTCTATGTTTCTCACACTGATCCTGTTGATCCATTTGCCTGAGGCCGAGGCCGGCCAGCCACCAGCTATCAAACGCAAGGGATAACCATGTACCGGTGGTATGGGTTTATCATTCATTAAATAAGCGAGCAGCGTTTCATTTTGATGCGCCTTGTGCACCGGAACCCCTCTGCTGATCGGTTCCTTATTTGCGTCTCCGCTTAAATGTATATCCGTCGCATGGTAGCCAATATAAACAGCATCATCCTTTAGCCCTGCATCTGCCAGCAGGTCCTTTAGCCTGAGCCCGGTCCACCTGGCACAATGTACGGCTCCTACGGTCCATTGATTACCTTTGGCCGGTGGGTCAAATTCACTTCTTCCGTTCCCACCGCATTCCAATGTAAGCTGATAGGTATAGGCCTTGAATTTCGATTTGAGCTCAGCTAAAGAATATGATTTCACTTCGTTCACCGACTCACCATCAATAGTCAGTACCCAGTCATCGGCATTAATTTCTTTTGGCATAAGACCGTTGTTACGGATAAACATCTTGTCGTTTGGCGTAACTTTATCATCCAGCAAATGTGCCTGAGCTTCAATATTATATGGTTTATTATTTAAAACGACCATTGAACTGTTAAGGCCAAACATTTTGAAAGGATCCGGATCCTGAAAGGCAATAAGTTCATACCCTTTTGGTATGTTTGAGGCAAAAACAACAGGTATTCCCGCGATGGATCCCAAGGTGCCATAACCTGCTTTTTTTAAAAATGATCTTCTCTTCATATCATAACAAATTTATATCCAACATAGCTCTTTATCTATTTTTATAATCAAGCTTTAATTCCATTGCAGATGCTTTCTTTCGTTCCAATAAGACTTCGAATCAACGGCAAACTTTTTCAAAGATGCCAGTTCCTGATGATTCAGTTCAAAGTTTAATGCTTTCAGGTTTTCAGTTAGTTGCTTGACATTTGAAGCTCCACTCAAAACAACTTCAGGTTGAAGATAGTCAATAATGAATCTTAAGGCAATGGCATCGACCGATACCTGATACTTTTCAGACAAACGCTCCAGACAAGTATACAACTCTTCGTAATGCTTATAATGGTCATTTCTAAACATCCTGCCGTTGGCCAGGGCCTCCTTTACAATAACTGTTCTTCCTCCTTCAATCAGCTTTTTTAAAGCGATATTGGTGCTTGTTTCCAAAATATTAAACGTTACTTGAAAACTATCAAAAAGAAGCTCGTTCTCAATTCTTATGCGTGATGCGAATTCCAGTAATTCAGGCTGACGATCTCCACTGGTCGATATACCCATTTTTAAGCCTGTTTCCTTTTTAATTCTAAAAAGCTCATCCAATACCTGAGAATTTTCGAGTACACCACTTTCAAAAGTAGCAGAATGTATCTGGTATATTTTCAATGCCGGTAACAGGTGTTTTGACACAGTCCATTGAGCTTGAAGCTTCTTTAGGCTATGCTCCTTAATCTCATGGGGTTCTTTGTATCCCAGATCCCAATTAGCCACATAGGTATAGCCCCATTTTGTACTGAACATCAAATCTTTATAAGAATTTTGCCCGTACCATTGCTGTAAAAACAATTCTCCCTTGCCATAAGACGGTGCCGTATCAAAATGACGGACTCCCTGCTCATAGGCAAAATCCAACATTTGATTCGCATTATTTCTGTAATACTCCTGAGACTTATCATCATCAATGACTTGCCTCAGATTGATATATTGAGGACGCCCCAGGGCAGCAAGGCCTAAACCGATTTTTGATGTTTTCAACCCGGGTTTATTTTTTTTGCTTCACGTGGCAGGTTGTACATTCATAACTGTCTTCTTTCAGGGTAATCTTATCTAATTTAGAAGCGATTTCATTGATAAAACTGTTATACGTATTGTGCTCGGGTGTAATATTTTTGGCTTTCATCAATTTGTAATAATTCCCCTCCCATTCTTGTCTGCCCCAGCAATTAGGACAAACACCTTCTGGAGCATCTCCTGCCGGCTCTTTGTTCTCCTTTGCTTTAAAAAAGCGCTTGATGTTCTCTGCTATACCCATAATTGTTGATTTTATATGAGTCTAAATATACTATTTCTCTTCCAAATATTATAGCGCTAGTTTATTAAAGACCCCGTCTTCTAAAGTTTAGCGCAAGGGTTTTTACATACAGATAAACCTATCTTAATCAGTGAATTAATATATTTTAATACATTTATCCAGACTCATCTTTATCATTCTTTTTGGATTTTATATAGCCCGTTACAAGCCTTACCCCCAGTCGTGCAAACAGTATTATTGCTATGACCATTACTATATCCAATCCATCCATGCTTGTTATTTAATCCTTATTAATATTCTTTGATTCCTCTAATTCAAGATAAAGCCGCTCCACCTTATCTCTGGCCCATTGCGTTTTTCTTAAAAACTTAAGGCTGGAATTTATCGAAGGGTCCTTTTTAAAACAATTGATGTTGACTTTCAATGAAAGATCTTTCCAACCATAGTGACCTACCAATTCTTCCAGAACTGTGATTAATTTTACCCCATGCATAGGATTGTTGGGCTGTTCGTTTTTAGAATAACTTTTATCATTCATTATTTATGCGATTTCTTACCGGGTGAATAGAATGTAACCGTCTCCGGGAGTTTAGCCGGCCATTTCTGTCAAAGCTTTTACAAATATATCAAGTTCATCTGTTGATGTAAACACATTCGGGGTTATTCTGCAACCATGAACACCTGGACGATCAATGGCAACAACCCAGATATTGTATACCTCAAACAAGGTATTTGCCATTTCTTTTGAATGCATATCCTTGATGCCGACATTCGCAATGGCACAGGATCGTTGAGGTTCAAAAGGAGTGTTTATGATGATACCAGGTATGCTTTTTACTTTTGCTGTCCAGTATTCTTTTAGATATTTTAGTCGTTTCTCTTTTCTTTCCCCACCGATCATTTTATAGATGTCAATAGCCTTGGGAATAGCAAGTTCCACGTGAACCGGAGTTGTGCCCCTGTGGTTCAACCTGTCTATATCATCCCTTGGCAATGCTGTTTCGGCAAACAGGGGCCATAAATTCTTGATTTTATCTTTTTTTACATACAATAATCCGGCACCTAAAGGAACACTCAGCCATTTGTGCAAACTGGTTCCATAATAATCACAATTCAAATCCGGGATCTTAAAATCCAGATGGGCAAAGGCATGTGCCCCATCGACCATGACTTCAACACCCTTTTTATGAGCCATATCACAAATCTTTTTGACCGGCAATACCTGACCGGTTATATTCACAACATGGCTGACCATCAACATCTTTGTCTTGTGGGTGATCTGATTGGCATATAACTCAACAATCTCCTTGTCATTCTTGGGATGATTCGGTATCGAAACTACTTTTGACACGATTCCATGGCGCTCTTCCATCAACCTGAACATATCCATCATTGCGCCGTAATCCTGTTCAGCAAATATAGCCTCATCCCCTTTTTTCCAATCCCGGCCTGCGATGACCAAATCCAACGATTCTGTTGTGTTACGTGTAATTACGACTTCATCAAAAGAGCAGCCTGCCAAATCTGCAAGTTGCTGTCTGGCTGTATTTTGATTGTCAGGCTGAACCGTCCTCATATACCTTGATGCCAAAAAATTGACGGTCCTCACATTTTCGAGATAATCATTAAAACTCTCTTGGGGCATCATACAATAATAGCCATTCTCTAAATTGATATAATCCTTATTTAACAGGTATCCCTTGCGAATACTTTCCCAAAAATTTTCATTTGAAGCCAATTCGACGGGTGTTATATGCGAAACCGCATCAAAATTCTTGGCGAGCCCTTCCATCAATGAGAGCGACGTTCCAACACCTAATAGGGAGAGTTGTTTTAAAAAAGCCCTTTTGTCCATTGTTTAAAGATAGAAAATAATCTGATCAAATATCAATGGGCTAAAGAATCAACATCCAATCATAAAAAAACCCTTAACAACACTGTTAAGGCTTTTTACGGTGGAATAATTTTTTTTCCACAGACTTGATTTTTGATAAAATCATTAATTCATTTTTCTATTCATTGGGTCATGGTTTTTAATATCCGTAATTTCTCTAATTTGACCATCTGATTCTTTTACTTTCGCTAAAAGCAGAAAAATGCACATACCTTGTTTCGTTTGCCGTACCGTTATTGATTACTGTTTTCATGATATATGTATTTAAATATTATACCACAAATTAATGCCGGGAAGACGTCCTGGGAAATTCAGACTGGCCGAACTGTAGATAATTTGAGACGAGTTGTAAATTTGATGTGATACAGGGATTCTTTTTCGGCTTAAACCTTCTTTGGAATACCAGGAAAATGCTCCCATTGCAGAAGGGATAAACAACACGACTCCAAGAAAACACAAAAAAAGCCATCAGAAATTATCTGATGGCCTTTTTCATGTTCTTTTATAAGAATTACGATATCTTAATCGTTCTGGCAGGCTTGGGTTTTGCCTCTTCCTTTTTTGGAATGTTCAAGCTCAAAATACCATCAGTATATGCAGCTTCTATCTTGTCCTCTTCAACCGTTTCAGGAAGTATAAAAGTTCTTTTAAAAGATGAATAACCAAACTCTTTTCTGGTATAATCCTCTTTTGTTTCCTCCTCTTCGGTCTTAATATCAGCTGAAATGGTCAGATTTTCGTTTTCCAAATCAATCACAAAATCAGATTTTTTAAATCCGGGAACGGCCATTTCCAAAGTATAGGAATCAACAGATTCCTTGATGTTTACTTTTGGTAAAGTGATTCCTTTATTAAAATCCGCATTCTTAATATAGCCTGATTCCTCTTTAAACAAATCATCTATAAAAGAAGTCCATGCCGGAAAGTTCCCTAAACCAGGTTGAATACTTCTAACGATGTTTCCATTTTTGGTTAACACTAGATTGCTCATTTTTTATTCTATTTTATAGGTTAAACTTTTGTCTTAACGTTTGATAACTTTATAGCAACTCGAATACCAAAAGCTATTTTTCTTCAAAATCCATGAGTTTCACACAAAATATTGACATTATGTCGCTTTTATGTTGTTTTGAATGTCAAAATGGCATTTAAAATGCAGTAATTGGATACCGAAATAAGTTTTGTGTTTTCTTTGAAGAAACAAATATCGTAGAAACGAAAAAACGACAAGTTTTTGATTAGAAGCATAGTCAGTTATCGAAATGATCAATTCAAAGGCTCCCACCATGAACTGGTCTTCTCGGTGGTTATACTCACAATTTCGCCCGGTTCTGGTGTTAAATAAGGTTGATCCTTTTTACCGGCTTCTGTTATAAATCTGGCTACGGGTTCCTTCCAATGATGCAAAGCGAGGCTAAATGCACCCCAATGCACGGGAATAGCATATGCTACTTTTGCATCTAAGGCAGCCTGCACAGCCTCTTCAGGGTACATATGAATCTGATGCCACCTTTCATTATACTGTCCGCATTCCATAAAACCCCAGTCAAAGGGACCAAATCTCTCTCCAACCTCTTTGAAATGGTCATCATAGCCACCGTCTCCACTCCAGTACACACTGTGTTTCGCACTTTTAATCACCCAGCCACCCCATAAAGACTTTGCCCTGTCCCAGGCTCCTCTGCCCGAAAAATGCCTCGATGGTGTCAATACAAGTTGTAAATCAAAAAGCTTTATTTCTTGCCACCAATCAATTTCAGTGATCTTGTTTTTGTCTACGCCCCAATGTTCCAAATGCCTTCCTACTCCGAGTGGTACCAGAAAACGATCAGCTTTTTGTTTCAGCAGGCGCATACTTCCAAAATCGAGATGGTCATAGTGATCATGAGTCATCAAAATCGCATCAATTGGAGGAAGTTTATTTATTATATGTAAACTGTCTTTTGAAAATCTTTTTGTCCTGATCGGGCCCACAGGCGAAGCATCCGACCCAAACATGGGGTCTATAAGTAGGTTTTTATTGTCGATCTGAAGCAAAAGTACAGAATGTCCGTACCAAACAAACTTGGGAACACCATCCGGCTTAAACTTATGAGCATCAAAGGGTATAATCGGTATAGCTTCTTTTGGGATTCTGGTTTTTCTGCCTTGCATGCTTTCCCGAATCAGTTTGGGTAAAGATGCCAAACTCATGTCCATGGTCGTCTTTGACAGATTCTGGAATATGCCATTTTTCCAGTGTTCAGATTGTTGCAGGCGCAGCTTTTCGTCCTTCGTCAGTTTACCTCCAAATTGCGGGTTCTTTTTTAAATAATAATAGCCAAATGGAACGCCAAATCCCAATATCAACAATAAAACAGAAGAAATCATAGCAAGATGTAATTCCTGTTAAAGGATTGTAAAAAAATGATCAAATGCAGTTTATGGTACCTCATTACAGGTGATTGGATTCGGTTAATTTATAAATTAGATAAATAAGCCCCGTAAGAATCCTTGAATTCAAAACCTTTTACAATTCTCTTTTTATTCAGTTTTTTGTATTCTACAAGCGCCCAAAGAACGAACTCTTTGATAAAAAGCTTGTCTTTGGCTTTAGCTTCAGGCATAAAGGTTGTAAGCAGATTATCAAGGGCACCAATGCTATTCAGGGCCTCGCTGTATTCCTTTTCGGTCCCGTCATCCATCAATTCAAAAGCGCTTTGCTCAAAGAACCACTGTAACACGTCGTCATAAACGTCTTTATCATCTTCGTGCTTTAATTTTTTGATCGCCGGAAAATAAGTATCAAACAATGTTTTCGATGCAGAACCAATCAATTTTTCCGCAACAAAAGCCGCACCCTCCTGCTCTCCTTCATAAACGAGTTCAACTTTGCCAATAATCGAAGGAATCATCCCAAGTATGTCGGCAAAACGAATGCTTGTTGAGCCCGATCCGGAAGCAATGCATCTATGTTCTGCAGTGCTCAAAAGATTCTCATAGGCAGTAATACTCATTCTTGCACTTATACCACTTTTACTATCTACAAATTCACTGTCTCTTGCCTCAAAACCGATTTGTTCCACCAAATCCTTAGCCAGTTCGGGAATGTGGATCTCGCAAACCCGGTTATCCTGAAGTTTCGCTTCCTGGGCCGTAATGGTTTTCGCGACTTTAATTGAATCAGGATAATGGGTTAAAATTTGAGATCCAATCCTGTCTTTCAGCGGTGTCACAATACTCCCTCTGTTGGTGTAATCTTCAGGGTTTGCTGTAAAGACAAATTGCAGGTCCAAAGGCAATCTCAGCTGAAATCCCCTTATCTGTATATCGCCTTCTTCCAGTATGTTAAATAGTGCTACCTGAATTCTGGATTGAAGATCTGGTAATTCATTAATTACAAAAATACTACGGTTAGCTCGAGGAATCATCCCAAAATGAATGACCCTTTCATCAGCATAACTCAATTTTAAATTCGCCGCTTTGATCGGATCAATGTCACCGATTAAATCAGAAATGGTCACATCAGGAGTTGCGAGTTTTTCATAAAACCTTTTGTCCCTGTGAATCCATGAGATGGGAGTCTTATCACCTAATAAGGCGACCTGCTCTTTTCCAAAGTTACTGATAGGCATCAAGGGGTCATCATTGATCTCAGAGCCAGCAATCACAGGTATATATTCGTCCAGAAGCTGTACCATTAGTCTTGCCAACCTCGTTTTTGCCTGCCCTCTTAAACCCAAAAGGTTAATATTGTGCTGAGAGAGTATGGCCCTTTCCAACTGGGGAATGACAGTTTCATCATAACCGTGTATCCCGGTAAAGGAAGCTTCACCTTTTTGAATATTCTCAATGAGATTCTCTCTTAGTTCAGATTTGATACTCCTGCTTTGATATCCTTGTTTTCTAAGGTCTCCTAAAGTTTTTATGCTAACATCCATATTATCGTATTCTTTTTTTTCTGTTGTTTTCGTAATCGTGAAATATCATTTCACCTAATCCATCTAAGCCTGTGTAAAAAGCCTTACCTCTGTTTGAACGGGTAAACTCATCCACGAAGGTCTGTAAATAAGAATCCCGGGCAATCATAAAAGTAGTAATAGGCGTATGCAACTTCCTGGCCTGAGCAGCCATTTGATAACATTTATCCACGATGAAATCATCGAGGCCATTGCTGTTTTTATAATAGCTCCCATCAGGCATCCTGACACAACTTGGCTTGCCATCGGTAATCATAAAAATCTGTTTATTTGTGTTTCTTTTCCTTCTCAATAAATCCAAAGCCAATTGGAGACCTGCTACAGTATTGGTATGATAGGGCCCAACCTGCAAGTATGGAAGATCCTTGAGTTGAATAGGCCAGGCATCATTGCCAAAAACCAATATATCAAGGGTATCTTTGGGATATCTTGTAGTAATCAATTCGGCCAGGGCCATTGCAACTTTTTTTGCCGGGGTAATCCTGTCTTCCCCATACAAAATCATGCTATGGCTTATATCAATCATCAGGACAGTGCTCATTTGAGCTTTGTGATGCGTATCTTCTACAATCAGGTCATTTTCAGTAAGTTCAAAATTTCCGAAACCATGATTCACCTGGGCATTTTTTAAACTTTCGGTAATATTTATGTTTTCCAGAGCATCACCAAATCTAAATTCCCTCAGGTCTCCCGTATGTTCATCTCCTAAACCGCTGCTATTGGTTTTGTGATGACCCGCACCTTTCTTTCTTATTTGCCCGAAAATCTGGTTTAAGGCATTTTTTCGAATTGCCCTTTCAGTTTTAGCGGTTATTTTTTTATCAAAGGTTCCATCTGACTTCGCTTCTTCCCTTATATAACCTTTCTCTTTGAGGTCTTCTACAAAATCATCCAAAGTGTAGTTTTCATCTGTTAACTGATACTCTTGGTCCAGTTGTTCCAGCCAATCCATCGCTTCGTCAAAATCTCCCGAAGTATGCGTAATCAACTCTTTGAATATATCAAATAGTTTGTCAAAAGGGCTTTTCGTTTCCTCCTGAAACAATTCAAATTGAAAACCTACGCTGTTTTTCTTTCTTTTCATATAATAATTTCTCTGTTTCTCTGAGCAATTAAACTTGACCTACTTTATCAACTTATAAAAAATGTTACTAAAAACCACGCTTTGCAGTATTCTGACATTTCTTTTATATATGATTTGGAATAGATTAAAACCCTATATATCAGAGCCTTAACTCTGAATAAACTTTTAATCCCTTTTCTTGATAGTCTCACAAAGATACGGATTAATCCTTGTAATTTCATATACGGACTTATAAAGCTGCCTTGATCCAACAGCTTCCTGACACTTTAAAACTTGTATATAAGAAGATGCCTGCTTAGACTAATTAAGAATGGGGGCTCTTCTACGGTGATTTAAAATAGGCATATCTGACAGTTTTACTCCAAATCAGGTAAAAATATAATAAAGCATACAAAAAACGATTTTAAGATTTTTTTGGCGGATTCACAGAAATTGGTTGCCTTGAACCCTATGAAATCAACTCCATTTTATTATATAACGGATAGTATCCATTAACCCTTTTAATTAGCCGGAACACGCTTATTAACAGTACCTGAATTAGAGTGGCTTGACAGGCCACATGACCTGCGTGACAGGTCAAATGAACAAAACTATAAACCGTGATCTCTCATAAATATTTGATCAGGATTGAAGGATTTTTTCGATTTTTTCCAGTTCCTGTTGAGAAAAATCAGGGTGATCGACAATGGCAACTGCATCTTTTATTTGAGCTACCTTGCTGGCCCCAATAATGACGCTTGTAACCCGAGGATCTCTCAAGACCCAGCTCAGTGCAAGTTGTGACATTTTTTGCCCCCTGTCTTGAGCTATTAGGTTTAAGGCTTTTATTTTTTCAATTTTTTCCGGAGTGATTTGCGAACTTTGCAAAAATCCATGTGATTTAGCGGCTCTGGAATCTTTGGGAATACCATTCAAATATTTATCTGTCAGCAATCCTTGAAACAAGGGGCTGAATACAACCGAACCAACGCCATTCTCTTCAAGCACATCCAATAATCCATCTTCAACCCAGCGATTAAACATGCTGTATGAAGGTTGGTGCACGATACAAGGCGTTCCCAATGCCCTGAGTATGTCAAAAGCTTCCTGTGATTGTTTTGGGTCATAATTAGAAATACCTACATATAAAGCTTTCCCGGATCTCACAATCTGATCCAAAGCCATCATAGTTTCCTCAAGCGGCGTGTCAGGATCAGGCCTGTGACTGTAAAAAATATCTACATAGTCGAGTCCCATGCGCTTTAGGCTTTGATCGCAACTTGAGATCAGGTATTTTCGTGATCCCCATTCTCCGTAGGGCCCGGGCCACATCAAATACCCTGCTTTCGACGTAATGATCATCTGATCCCTGTATGCAGAAAGTTCTTTGCGAAGAATTTTGCCAAAAGTCTCTTCGGCCGAACCAGGAGGCGGGCCGTAATTATTTGCAAGATCAAAATGGGTAATACCCATATCAAATGACTTTAGCACCATTTCCTTGGAATTTTCATAAACGTCAACTCCGGCAAAATTATGCCATAATCCAAGGGAAATTTTAGGTAAAAGCAGACCGCTTTTCCCACATCTGTTATATGTCATCTTTTCATACCTGCTTTGATCCTTATCCATAATTTATATTGGGTTATGTGTTGTAGAGATTCCAATAAGTATATCCCTTATATTTTTTTATTGTCATGAGTAAAAATAAGAATTATAATCTTTACACACATCAATAAAACCCTTTCAAATCGCAAAAAATGAAAGGGCCTTTTATGTCAGTCTAACGAAACCAAAAAAACTGTATTACTGGGGCAGTGCTTTGATATGCGCATAGATTTTTATTTTATTAATTTCCATTTCAACATCCTCTATAAACATTTTGACTCCTTTTACATCATTCAGTTCACCTTCAGATGAAAATGCCTTGATCCCATAAAGATCTCCGTTTTTCTGAACGGCTTTAATATCGATCAAGTTGCCCGACCTGTTGCTGGCGATAACATCAAGTTTATCTCCATTTTTATCAATGGCCATGATGTCGTAAAGCATACCATCTTCCCCAATCGCCTTTATTTCTTTTTTTGAATCCTTATTCAGTACAACCTTTACAGGAAGCTGCAAGGCGTCACCTATAAATGCTTTAATATCAAGTATACTTCTTTGATTAGAATTTTGAATTGCCTTTACGTCATATATATTCCCTTGCTGATCAACAGCTTTTACATCAAGTGTCCGGCCTTCGGGATGAATGGCTTTGATGTGCCATATAAAACTGTCTCCTGAACAACCTGTCTGACTTATCGCCTTTACATGTGCATGAATCAGAACTCCGTTTACACTGGCTTCAACAGCATTTTTTGTTACTTTAACCCCTTTTACATCATTCAACTGACCCGCAGGAGAAATAGCCTTAACACCATAAAATTCCTTGTTTTTGGTTATCGCTTTGATATGGATGATATTTCCGGAATGACCAATCCCTCTAACATCCAGCTCTTCTCCTTTGGCATTAAACGCTTTAATATCTAAAATTTCACCGGTTTTTGTTATCGCTTTAACCGGCATAAAACGGCCATCACTTTGAAGAATTTTTACTGGAATTTTATCCCCCCTTATCAAAACCTTAATATCCAACAGTTTTGTCTGATCAGCGTCCTGAATGGCTTTAACATCATATTTATTCCCTTGTTGGTCCATGGCCTTTATATCTAAAAAGTAGCCTTCGGGGTGTATGGCCTTAACATGCCAGATAACCTCCCCGTCAACCTGATCAGTTTTAGGAGTTTGAATAATTACATCCGAATTTGACAATGTGAAACCGAAATTTAATAATCCACCGAAAACGATGATCAGCGCCAATTTGTGGGCTGATCTTAAATAATTGAAATAAGACATGTTATATATAATTAATGATAATCGAAACTAGCGGCACTCCAATTTAAAATGAAGCCAAATGTGGTACCATCTATAAATGTAGCCCCTTCATAAAAAAGAAGACATGACTTTTATCATTAAAACCTATAGAATTAATATGTAGAATTCAGATTCGGGCAAGCCGTAGCCCTTGGTTTTTTACAAAAAACATTATAACCCAATGTGACCTGATGGCTTCCTCCATTTTCTAAGACTATGTCACCTATTTGGCTTGAATAGGTATAAGAGAACATAAACCGTTTGTGATTGATCCCGATAATGGGTGTTATCATTTTAAAACTCTCAAGGTTCGAATCAAAATTTTGTCGATAAGACAATGCTGCCCAGATCTGACTTTTCTCTCCAATGTTTTTGTAGGCTTTTAAATTCAGGTCAGCAAAGGTTTCGCCGGTGTATTCAATAAACTGCAACATCACTGAAGGTTCAAACTGTAAACTTTTCCCTCTGCCCAGATAATATCCAAGGGTCAATAAATATCGTCTTAGATTATCTGATTCAAATCTGTTATTCACGAGATCTCTTGGGGTTAACAAAAGGTTTTTAACTGTAAAATAAGCAAAGGAGTCCATATAGTGATATCCGAGTCCAAAATCAGCGTTGTAGTAGCCTGTAGATTCAACACCCTGGGAGATACCTGGATCCGGTATTATAAAATCAGTCTGATTGATCGAATTTTGACTATACATAAACGACAGCCCAAATGAAAGCTGATTCATGGCATCTTCCCTGCCGAAATTTATATGATAGGCATATGTTGTTAAAAAGCCCTGCTGAGAATGGTATCCATTTTCATCATTGAACAGAATGGCACCAACCGCCATTTTATCTGTAAGACGCGTATGAAAATTTAAGGTTTGCAAAGAAGGTGCATCCTCAACCCCAACCCATTGTTGGCGGTATGTCAACCTTATCTTTCCGCAATTTCCTATGCCTGCAGCCGCAGGATGCACTAAATATACATTATCTGATAAATAATCAGAATAGATAGGGAAGGTCTCCTGAGCCAACGTTTCATGACCGGCAAAAATGATCAAAATTACAATCATTATTTTTTTCATAAACTTAATTCCTATCTTCTGATTAAACTAAAATGACCTGTGTGAATCCTACCGTCTTCAAGTTGTACGCTATACCAATAATCTGACCAAGGCAAAGGTTTTCCATTAAACAATCCATACCAACCTTAGCTCGCCCCAACCAATTGGCCGACCAATTTACCGAATTTATCGTAAATACAAATATTTGACCCCAATTGGAATAAAATCCTTTGTAATTCCAAAGGATTACAACTAAGTACTCTGTTAGCATAAAATTAATTTGTACACCCAAGACCTTGATCTGAGCTAATTCAATACCTTTTTGGACCAAGAAAGAACCGAGACATATCTGGAGAGTTTCATTTTCAAAGCAATTATAACACGTTTAAAAGTACTGATTTAGATCAATAATCTGATAATATTTTGATTTTTCTTCAGGAAGATTATTGCATTCACCATTAAAAATAATTGTAAAAACCGGGAATTTATCGAATATGACTCCCGGCATTGAGATCTATCGTAGCACCTGTGGTATGGTCCATGCCTCCACTGCACATCAAAGCCACTAAGGGACTAATATCTTTGGGAACAGTCATTTTGTTTAAGGCTAATTCGTTTAAGACTGCTTGCTCTCCATAATCAGCGATAAATTGTTCAGCCATTTTTGTTTTAACAAATCCGGGGGCTATGATAAATGATTTGATATTCAATTTTCCGAATGACCGGGCAACACTTCTTGCCAGAGATACCAATCCACCTTTTGAGGCAGCATAGCCCATGTATTCTTCAGTTTCACCTCTAAAAACAGCTCTGCTTGCCATATAAATGAACCTTCCTCCCTGTTGTTTCCTAAAATGGTCTATCCCCATCTTAGTAAGTAAGGCCGGTGCATCCAAATTGACATGCATCGTTTCCTGCCAAATCGTATACCAATCTTTTAGAGAAGCTTCAGATGGTTGCTTTAAAAAAACACCTGCATTGAGCACAATGGAATCAATGCGCTCAAAATCATTTAATACTTCGTTCCAAAATCCTTCAATTTCCAAGGGTTTGGAAAAATCCGACTGATACATACGTGAACCGGAATCAGGGAACTGGTCAATCAAAGCCTGGGCGGCATTTTTGTTGCGAGAATAGTGCACTGCTACCTTTGCTCCCATTTGCATAAGATAAAGTGCGATTTCCCTTCCAATGCCATCGGATGCTCCTGTTACGAGAATATTTTGATCTTTAAGGTCGATATGAATCATCTCATAAATATACAGAAATTTCGGTATGTGAAAGTTGAAAATCAGGGTGTTCCAGAAAACAAGAACTATATAGTTGAATTGTTATTCTACTGAAACACGGTCAAGGAGTAGTTTAAAAGATTCCTTTTTTTTATTGCCAATCAAAAAAGCTATTTCTTCTATTTTGGCCCCATCAAAATTTGGCATTTCTAGTGACCTGCCTCTAAAGCGCGGGGCAAGGCTTGAAAATGGAACAGATATTTCCTGCCACTCACCTGTAGTCGAAAACTGATAAACGTAAGAATGCTGTTGATTCTTATCTGATCTAACCCTGAACTGATAGTCTTTACCATCGCCTTTGAGCCTGATCGTAAAAGCTTTGAATTTATTTGTTTTAATTGTTTCAAATTGATTTTGAATCATGGTGAAACCTCCGTTATTATCGGTTGACACATCTCCTTTAAAAACAGCCATATCATTCTCTCTACTGAATTGGCCTTTCGACAGACCTCCCATCACACCATCATTTACAACATACCATCCGCTAGAACTTGTTTCCTGTGAAAAATCAAAAATGGTCATCTTTTCTTGCATGGATGTTTGAATAAGGATCAATAATAAAATAAATTTGCTCATGATTTATGGTATTTGCCGAACATAGAAACCAATGCCTTGCTTCTGTATTTAAAAATCTCTTTCAACTTCGGTTTAACCAAAATGGAATGAAAACGGTTTGCAATCAGTGGTAGAGGTAGTTTGTAGTGCACCACATCCCTTATTTCAGTCCCGTTTTCAATTTCTTTTAAAAAGTGTTTATGATGCCACATTGCATACGGACCTATTCTTTGTTCATCCACAAAATATTTTTTGTCATCAACATGGGTAATTTCTGTAACCCAATTCAGTTTCACGCCCAACAAAGGAGAAACCGTATAACTTATAATCTGTCCGGAGTACATAACCGGCTCAGTTGCTGATAAAATATGAAATCCCATATAATCAGGCGTAATCACCTTTAGATTCGATGGATCTGACAAAAACTCCCAAGCTTCATCGATATCAATGGGTACTTGTATCGTAGCCGATAACTGGTAAATCTGACCTTGCTTCTCGAAATTCATATCAATGATAGAAATTTATTGGTTTTATGATCAACAGGTATTAACTATACAAATCAGCTAAGTTTATTCACGATCTTCTTACTCATCGGTTTTGTAATCGAATAGAAAAAATCAATTAAATTTCCATTCTCATCAAGTAAATACTTCTGAAAATTCCATTTTACGGACGAACTCTTCACCCCGTTATGCTTTTTAGAAGTTAGCCAGGCATACAGCGGATGCTTGTCATCCCCTTTAACTCTGAGTTTTTCCGTTAGAGGAAAGGTAACTCCAAAATTCAATTCACAAAATTCCTGAATCTCTTTAGCATCACCAGGTTCTTGCTTCCCAAATTGATTACAAGGTACCCCAATGATTTCCAGCTTATCCTTATATAATTCATAAAGTTCCTGAAGTTCTTTGTATTGTTTCGTAAAACCACATTCAGAGGCAGTATTTACAATAAGAACTTTTTTGCCTTTGCAACTGTTCCAATCAAATACATCACCTTGAAGGGTTTTTAACTGAATGTCGTATAAATTTTTTGGGATCTCCTTCACAATATATACCACTCTATCAAATAGTGACGCGGGTCCTTAATCGCGATTCCACTTTTCTCTTTATCGCTGTAAGCCTCTTCATAAGATCCATTATACTTTGGTCCTTATTGACTTTATAAATCTCATTGAGACTTAATATTAATGACTTGACTTCTCTTGATGCTAAAATTCTGTCGTTTGTGGATTTTAACGACAACTTCCGGTTTTCAAATTCCAGGGCTTGTGTGATAATTTCCATAATTTGGGGGTTAAGTTTATATTTATTTATTTTTATTAGGCATTTGTCAACATTAAAACGGTTTAAAAACATTCCGCCAACTCTGCAATTTAAATATACTTATAGAATATGCAATTATCCTACCAAAATCATCGGAAATACTTATGACCTGATAGAATTTATCTATGAAACAGGTCCGGCAAGCCAAAAACCGAAGAACCCATGGACCAGAAAGGCCACGGGTTCTTACCATATTAACAAAAAACTCCCAATGTGATGATTCATAAATATAGACTGGGATCTTTTGATATTGTTAACCTTAGGAGCCACATTTAACATTAATTTAACCAAAGGACAAAACAATATGCGTCAAAAAATAAGGGAATCCGCGCAGAAATAGACTCTTCTAAAGGCTGAAACTTCTTCCAAAATGCGCATTGATGAAATCTTTTTTATTATTTGTCTGAATTCGATCGAAATTATGAGCTAAGGAATTGGCCTTGTATCTTCAAAAAATATTGAATTTGTTTTACAGTATCGACTCGCAACTATTGGCCAATGCTTTTAACCTGGCAATCCTCTTTTCTTCTGGTATCCATGAGGTGGACTATTTTCCATTGGTTCTCAGGGTTTTTTATCAGATGAAAGGCATCCACACCACAATGGCTAAACTCTGTACCAACATAAAAAGCATAATCCGTCCAAACCTGGGCAATTCCGCCTTCAATAGTGATTTTGGTATCCCATATCTTTTCATCCCATATTTCATCATGAGGTGTTCCGATAGCCTTTAAAAATGGTTTCAGGGTTCCTTTTCTGATTTTCTTCGTGCCGTCCTTATCGATAAAGGAAGTATACATCTTCACTTCTTCACCAAAAACTGAAGCCACTTTGGCACTGTCGCCTTCCCTCATCCCATCAAAAAGCTTATCAATCACAAGTTGAACTGCATGGCTGTCTTCACTTGCCTGTTTATTTTGCGCATACATACATGTCGAATAGTGCATCAACATAAGGCTGATAAAAAATATTCTTGCGATTTTCATAATGATTCATTTAAAGTTTACCTTAGTCTTGATTCAAAGTTAACCAAATATCAATACGATGAAATTACTCAAACGATTTTGTTTTCTGCTCCTTTTGTCTCCTTTGCTGGTCATGGGCCAATCATCATCCTATCAAAAGGAAAAAGCAAGAAAAATTAAAGAAGGGTCACCCTTTATCAAAATTATCAACAGAGAACTTCCGGCAACGATTGTTTATGAAGACCAGGAAATTATTGCCTTTGTTCCATTGAAGGAACAAGCAAAGGTTCATTTATTGATTGTTCCCAAAAAAGAAATTCACACGATCAATGACGCAGACGAAACAGACACCCTCCTACTAGGAAAAATGATTTTGCTCGCAGCTAAGCTTGCAAAGAATAACGGCATTGCTGAATCGGGTTACAGATTATCGATAAATGTAAACGAAGATGCAGGACAATCGGTTTTCCATATTCACATGCATTTATTGGGAGGCAACAAGCTGGGCCCGATGGTCGATCGTATATATTAATTTATAATTTTACCCAATAATCACTACATCTGCCCAGGTCGATTCAAGCTGAAAATGCCCATGATCTTTGTTGTTGCCCCATTTCATATTTTTTAACAACAGCAAAGCAGAACTCCTCTTCCAATCCTATAAAAGGGGGTCTTCAATGTTAAATTATTGTTAATATAGTACTCGGCATAACATAGTACTGTAACAAATAATACATCTGAGGCGTCTATATAGTATAAACCAATTAAAAACAACAATTATGAAAACTTTTTTAAGCACACCGACAGAATCCGAATCAAGAAAATATGTTACTTTTTCTAATTTCAGAAACACAAAAAGAATTAAATGGTCAGAGTATAGAAATTTCGGTCATTAATCACAAAATCAAAGTCTAATACTACAAACAAAATACCATGACAACAAATTATAACATATCAACCACACAGGCCAGGGAGCATTTGTATTTTGGTAATTGCAAGTATACAAAAAGAGTTAAATGGTCAGAGCACAGACATTATGGATTATAAAAATAACATACCGCCTTAGTAAAACCTATTCTATGATTGAGTAGGTTTTTTTTTTACAATTAATTGGTTTTTCTGAGCTCTATTCTACTCATTTTAAATTTATTATCTATATTTAATAGTATAAACCAAACTATAATCATCATGACTGAATCAAAAAATAAACCCACAACATCTTTCTGGATTATCGGTATTGTGGCGCTCATTTGGAATCTGATGGGTGTCTATGAGTATTTAACAATCGCTTATATGACAGCGGAAGAACTTTTTGCCCTGCCTCCCGAAGAGCAGGTTCTTTATGAAAACATTCCTGCCTGGGTTACCGCGGCATTTGCATTGGCCGTGTTTGGAGGATCCCTTGGTTGTATATTGCTTTTGCTTAGAAAAAAACTTGCCATCCCGGTGTTTATTATTTCGTTTGTGAGCATACTGGCACAAATGACCTATAACCTTTTAATGAGCAATGCGATTGAAGTTTATGGTCCAATGGGCTTAATTATGACCGTCATGGTCATTGTTGTTGGTGCTTTTTTGGTATGGTATTCAAGAAAGACACAAGCTCAGGGTATATTAAGTTGATTAGTAAAACAGTGACATGTCCCAAACGCTTATTCAAATTGAATAAGCTTTTTCTATGACTTTAAATATGTGTTTTCATTGATGATATTCCCTTTCATTTTTATAATTTGCAGGCCTGTTAAATGATTCAAATGAAAGTTTGCATTGCTGAAAAACCAAGTGTAGCAAGAGAAATAGCGAAAGTGTTGAAAGCCAACACTAAACGTGATGGATATTTTGAAGGAAACGGCTATGCAGTTACCTACACTTTTGGCCATTTATGTACTTTATTCGAGCCCAATGATTATAAGCCTTACTGGAAGAGGTGGGATCTGAATAACCTTCCTATGCTTCCTGAGAAATTCAGCATAAAATTGAATAAGGATGCCGGAATCCAAAAACAATTCAAGGTCATCAAAAGCCTGTTCGACAAAGCAGAAGTGGTAATCAATTGCGGGGATGCAGGTCAGGAGGGAGAATTGATACAACGCTGGGTGATGATGGAAGCAGGGTACAGAGGTAAATCTCAGCGCCTTTGGATTTCATCCCTTACTGAAGAGGCCATCAAGCAAGGATTTGAAAAGCTGAAACCCGCTGCCGATTATGATCAGTTGTTCCATGCGGGCTTTTCAAGGGCCATTGGCGATTGGTTACTCGGAATGAATGCGACAAGGCTTTATACCTTAAAATATGGAAAAGAAAGACAGGTGCTGTCGGTCGGAAGGGTTCAAACTCCAACCCTTGCTATGGTTGTCGAACGTTATCTGGCTATTTTAAACTTTAGGCCTCAACCCTATTGGGAGTTACAAACAACCTATAGAGACACTGTATTCAGATATGAAGAAGGTAGATTTCTCAAAAAGGAAGATGGAACAACTGTGGCCGAAAAAGTGAAAAACCGGCCTTTTGAAGTAGTTTCTATCGATAAAAAAAAGGGGAAGGAATATGCTCCAAAGCTTTTTGACCTTACCGGCTTACAAGTCTACTGCAATACAAAGTTTGGCTTTACAGCTGAACAGACCCTGAACATTGCTCAAAAGTTATATGAACAGAAAATGATCACATATCCCAGGGTCGATACAACATTTTTGTCAAATGACATTTATCCAAAGATTACCGGGATACTGAATCAATTGACCAAATACAAGGAGCTATGTGAACCGGTCTTAGGCAAAAAAATCAAAAAATCTTCAAAGGTTTTTAATGATAAAAAAGTTACTGATCATCATGCCATGATCCCCACGGGTACAGAAATGCATCTTTCTTCAGAACAGCAAAGAGTCTATGACATCATCACACGACGGTTTATAGCCTCTTTCTATCCTGATTGTGAGGTAGCTCATACGCACGTAACAGGAGAGGTAGATACATATTCCTTTAAAACCAGTGGTAAACAGATTTTGAATCAGGGTTGGAGAACGGTGTTTCAACTGACAGACCAGGAAACTGATTCAAAAGATTCTTTGCTTCCCGAATTCGCAAAAGGTGAAAAAGGAGATCATACTCCTTCATTTCTCGAAAAGGAAACCAAACCTCCAAATCAATTTACCGAGGCCAGTTTATTACGATCGATGGAGACTGCAGGCAAAGATATTGATAATGATGAATTGCGCGATTTGATGAAAGAAAACGGAATAGGAAGACCCTCAACCAGGGCAAGCATTATTGAGACCCTTTTTAGGAGAAACTATATCCTTAGGAACAAAAAGCAAATTCTTCCGACCACTACGGGGATTGAACTCATCAAAACGATTGAGAATCAACTGCTGAAATCGGCTGAACTCACGGGAAACTGGGAAAAGAAATTAAAAGAAATAGAAAGAGGTGAATATCCTGCCGGCGCTTTTATCAAACAGATGAAAGCAATGGTTGATCAATTGGTCTATGAAGTAAGATCAGATACGAGGTCACGATCTATTTCACTCAGCCATGACAGCCCTTCTGAACAGACATCAAATCCTAAAAATTCGGATTCCCCGCTCATTGGCCATATCTGTCCAAAATGCGCCGAAGGAACCCTTGTTAAGGGAGCAAAGGCATATGGTTGCAGCAATTTTACAAATGGCTGTAAGTTTTTACTGCCATTCAGGTATATGGGCAAAAAAATATCTGAAAACCAATACCTCAGGTTACTCAAAAAATCAGAGACAGTTCATTTGAAGGGCTTTTTAAAAGAGGGGCAAAAAGTAAATGGAAAATTGTGTTTTGATCAAGAATTTGGCCTGATGCTGAGAGGTGCCAATACAGTTAAAATAAAACAAGACAAGCCTCAGAAAAAGTGTCCAAAATGTAAAACTGGAGTGCTTCTAAAAGGCAAAACCGCCTATGGCTGCAGTCATTATAAAAATGGATGTGATTTTCTGTTTCCATTTGATAAATTACGAAAATTGGCCTTGGGTAAACCATTGACCCCCATACTTGTTTATCAGATTCTTTCGGAGAAAGAAGCGGTTTAATCAATCGTGGAAACCCCGTTCAGATCGGTGGTAAGCACTTCACTCATATAATCAAAAAAGGGTCGTAGCGCTTTAAAGGATTTGAGGACCTCCTTTAAGAAATCAGGAGATAAAACTTCACTGTCAGAAAATTTCCTAACTGCAATGAATCCTTTTTTTCTAATCAGGTCAATGGCAGGATCATCTTTTTGAAACCCCTTTGGCGCGGTCTTTAATTCATCACCTTCCAATTGTCCGCCAAAATATTTTTTAAAATCAGGTGCTTCCAGTATTTCTCTGATTTCCACGTCGCTTATCTCAAACTCTTTTCTTATCCTGAACAGGTCCTCTTTATTTGGTGCCCAGAACCCTCCTGCCAAAAAAGATTCCCCTGGCCTGATTCTCAAGTAATACCCGCCTCTTAACCTTTTTCCGGTACGGCTGAATGACCCTGCAAAATGAGGCTTATACGGAGTTTTATCTTTAGAGAACCTAACATCCCTGTAAATTCTGAACATTTTGAAATTTTCTATTTCATCAAACTGCATCATGCCTTGTTTGATTTCCTCGTAAAATCCTTTAGCCTCTGACTGTATTGCCTGGAACCTTGGTTTATGGGTGTTAAACCAATCTCGATTGTTGTTCTTCCTGAGTTCTTTTAAAAATGAAAGTATCTCTTCGTTGAGCGGCATATCTTTAGATTTATCTCTTGTAAAGATATTAAATTAGACGAAGAAACGAATTGGGCAAATACTTTATAAACCTTTCGGTTGTCAATGCTGTGCTCAAAAACTAGAATTGATGTTTTCGCTATTTTGATATTCTGAATAACACAATGGTGTGTACATGTTTTTTTGACTCAATCAAAGCGTACACTGATACTCAGTTAAAGTGATAACAGGACCTGGTAAATCTTTTCAAATAAGTTTGTCAGGCCACAAGACTGGCTTATCTTTAAACTATCTAAGAAACATAAAAAATGAACAACAAAGTATTGATCATTGGTCTTATATGGCCCGAACCCCTGGCAACTGCTGCGGGGTCCAGAATGATTGAGCTTATTGATTTTTTATTAAAACAAGGCTATGAACTTAGCTTTGCATCAGCAGCTTCAAGAAGTGATTTGTCATATGACTTTTCTGAATTGCCTGTGTCGTGTATTGACATTGAACTCAACAGTAGCAGTTTTGATGCTGATCTCAAGAAACTGAATCCGGGAATGGTAATTTTTGATCGGTTTTTAACTGAAGAACAATACGGCTGGAGGGTACAGCAAACCTGTCCCGGTGCCATCAGGATATTAGACACAGAAGACCTTCATTTTCTCAGAAAATCTAGAGAAATGGCGATAAAGCAGGGAAGCGATGATTGGATGAAATTCATCCAAAATGATACAGCCAAAAGGGAAATAGCGAGTATATTTCGATCCGATCTTTCCCTGATTATTTCAAAATTTGAAGTGGACTTATTGCAAAATGTATTCAACATTCCTGAATCATTGCTTTTATACCTTCCCTTTTTAAAAGGCATTGAAAAAGATGTTAATATGCATCCCATTCCCGGTTATGATCAACGCTTGAATTTTATGTGTATAGGAAATTTCAAGCATAAACCGAACCTCGATGCCGTTTTTTATTTACAAAGTGAAATCTGGCCCCTGATCAGAAATGAATTGCCCCAGGCAGAACTGCACATTTACGGTGCCTATGCCAGTGAGGCCATTACGCAATTAAACAATAAGAATACCGGATTTTTGATCAAAGGATGGATAGAGCATAAAAGGGAGGCTTTTGTCAATTACAGAATCTGCCTGGCTCCTCTTAGATTTGGAGCCGGTCAAAAAGGAAAGCTTCTTGACGCCATGATTTATGGCACGCCCAGCGTCACGACGTCAATAGGTTCAGAAGGCATGTCTGCATCTGAAGAATGGAATGGTTTTATTGAAGATCAACCCGGGGCTTATGCCTCAAAGGCGGTCCTGCTTTATCAGGATAAACTGCTATGGGATAATGCCCAAAAAAAGGGCTTCGATCTAATCAGTCAAAATTTTGATAAAGACAGCTTTGAAAGGCGCCTTGCATTTAAATTGGAAGAATTGTCAAATAAACTCCAGGCTCACAGGGCATCAAACTTTATTGGAAATATGCTTTCTCATCATACGATGAAAAGCACAAAGTACCTTTCAAAATGGATAGAACTAAAAAACCTAACCAACAATAATATAGTAAATAAGTAATCCCCAGCCACTCATCAATAATAAGCCGCCTACGGGAGTGATGGGACCGAGAAATTTTAGATTTAACCTTTTGGCCTTAGCATAACACAGACCATAAATACTAAAAGAAAATAAAAGCACTCCAATAATCATACAAGAAGCAATCATTCTTTCTGTAAAATCAATGAAATCAAAATGAAATCCCAAAAAAAGCAAGACTACGGCATGAATTAACTGGTATTTGACTCCGGTTTCAAAACTATGCAAGACCTCCGGTGGTAATATACGTTTTAGCCGATGCGCCCCAAAAGCTCCGAATATTACACCAAAAAAACCAAAAACGGCACCGAATAATTTTACGATCAGAATCATCATCATTGTTTTAAATTATAGTTTCCCATTGAGGCAGACGCTTAATATTTTACTGTGACTTCACATTACTATCTGCCCCTTGATGTAAAAAAGAACGTTGAAAAAGGCATAAAATTTTATCCTGTAACCATTTATATACCAATACATTGAAAATATCAAATATTTAAACATGAAACGATTAAATAATGGTATAAATATTTTCAATTCTATTTGAATAGATTTAACTTATAATTATTTTATTTAGAATTTGTTTGCGTTTTTCGTTAAAATACAGTTAATATGGTAATTATATCGTAACAGATAAAGCATTGCCAACGTCTTTATAGTAGAAACCATCAAATTACAGGATTATGAAATCAGATATCAACACATTGGCAACAGAAGAAAGAAGGTATGTTCAATTTTCAAAGTTTAAAAATGCAAAAAGAATCAGATGGTCAGAACACAGGCATTATGGACATTAAAAACTTTTTCAGTTTATGGATTTGTCATTCATTTCATATGGAGTTTGTTTCTTATAGAATGCATCGCTCCTGCATATTTCATTATGCTGATGAAAACATACTAAATTAATGAACTTCGGCATCATTCTCACACAAGTCTGCAATATCGTCCAATATCTTTTTGGAGCGCATTTTTGAGAAACCATGTTTATCCAATAAATCAGGGGTCTCATAAATATCTTTACACAAAACAATCCCCTGTTCTAAAAAGGCCTCTTTCTCTCTTTTGGTAATTGACGTTAGCGCCGTTATTGGAAACAATTTTGATTTATTTATTCTGTATTTTAAACTCTGATTTTCGGGATAATCCCAACTTACAAGGTTTAAACCACTGCATTTTGCATAGGTGATGGCATCAAGGGTAAATCTTGTATTGGTAAAAATCCACCCCTGATAATTTGTTTTTTTATCTGGCTCATCCTGTTCAAGTTTCCTGCGAATATCGTTAAACCGGGAGTGAATATATAAAGGGATTTTTATATCATTGGGCTTCCCTTGTGCATTATGGTATTTACACTCAACAATATAACACTTATCCTTTTTAGAAGCCAGAATATCAACTTCATGGGCTATACAGTTACCCTGAATAACAATACCAACCTGTGTTGCATACCCGTTTTGGCCAAATATATGTCCGATGTATTTTTCAAAAGGAAACCCGGACGGCCCTAAATCCATAAGAGCTTTTTTTAGCCTGTACCTGGCAGCACTGGGCCTTCTTTGGCTTTTTAATATTTTAAAAGCTTTGCTGTAAATCTCCTTGGTGGTCATTCCCGAATACAGTTCGCTTTTCACTTTCTGAACGATTTTACTGGCCAAGGCATCGTCGGCTTTTGCATTCTTCAAAGACAAAATAAGCTTGCTTTCATCAAAGTCTACAAGTTCACCCGAATACTTTCTTATTTTGACCGAACGCTTCATACACCTAATATAACAAACTATTTCTTTATTCAAGTGTTTCGTCGTATTTTTGCACCTCAATTTTTGATAAAATCATATGACCGACATTTCACATTTCTTCTATCGATATTTTTTACAACTGGGCGTATCTGAAGCCGGGGCCAAATACCTAAATATGGCCGCGCTGCTTCTTGTTATGCTGATCGTTATCGTTATTGCTGATTTGCTGATCAGAAAATTTTTGCTCAATCTCTTTACAAGGTTTTCTGAAAAGACAAAAACCCGCTTTGACGATTTTTTGGTTATAAATAAAGTACCGAGAAATGTGGCCCATATAATTCCTTTGCTTATTGCTCTTGAATTCACGCCGATTGCCTTGGCTGATTTTGACTATTTGGAGAATATAATTGTCAAAGGGCTCCTGGTGCTGAGTATACTCATAACCATTTGGATCATCAGGAGTTTTATAAAAGCTGTAAGGGACTATCTAAACACAAAAGATGAACTAAAAGACAAACCTATCAACAGTTATGTACAGGTGGTTCTGATTGTTGTTTGGTCAATCGGATTACTTTCGGCTTTCGCAATTGTCACAGGTATCCCATTCTTTAAATTCATCACGACACTTGGTGCAGCTTCAGCGGTTATATTATTGATATTCAGAGATACCATCATGGGTTTTGTAGCGAGCCTGCAGGTTTCAATAAATGATATGGTGCAAAATGGAGATTGGATCACTTTTGAAAAATTTGGTGCAGATGGAAATGTTATTGAAATCAATCTTGCCACTGTAAAAGTTCAGAATTTTGACAAGACCATCACCACGATTCCTACCTATGCCTTAATATCCGATTCTTTTAAAAACTGGAGAGGCATGGAAGATTCGGGAGGTCGCAGGATTAAAAGGGCTGTAATCATTAAACAAAGCAGTATAAAATATTTAAACAAAGAAAAGGTAGAAGCTCTTAAAAAAATAGAATTAATTTCAGATTATATAGACAAAAGAGCTGCTGATATTGACAAATACAATGAACAAAATAATGTGAATAAAGACCTTTTGATCAATGGCAGGAACCTGACCAATATAGGGGTTTTTAGAAAATTTATAGAAACGTATATTGAACATCATTCAGCCATCAATAAAAATATGATGATCATGACAAGGCAACTTGCACCAACACCTCAAGGGATCCCACTTGAAATCTATGCTTTTAGCAAAGATAAAAGATGGGAAAATTATGAATACATCATGGCAGATATATTTGATTACATCATAGCAGCGGTTCCCTACTTTGACCTGGAAGTATTCGAATTGATCAGTGAATTCAAAACTTCGGACTAATCAGCTTATATTTTGAGGAATTTGAATGGCGTCAATAATAAAATTGGCCACTTGGGTAGCTCCTTTTATTTTAATCAATTCAAATTCATCATTTCCTGCATTAATAAAGTCTTTCATTAATGGAGAGGCTACATGAGGAAACACGCTCAATGCAAAAATATTGATCATTAACTGCTTAGGGTTAATCTTTCTAATGCGCCCTTTTTCAATTTCATTCTCAATCTGATAATAAAAAATTGTTGGATCAGGCATTCTCAAATTCACTATGAATTCCTTTGCAAAATCGGTCTTTGATTTTGATTTACGAATCAAACCTAAAGGAAGGAATTTATAATCATTGATAAAAGACACATAGTTATGGATGAAATGCCTGATTTTTTCTATCACGGTCATGTCGCCATCCATAATATCCTGCAGTTGAGGCGAAATTCGTCCATATAGTTCGAGAAAAACATACTTAAAGATTTCGTCTTTGTTTTCAAAATAGGTTTTTAACTCTTTTTTGCTGATACCGGCTGCCTTGGCAATGGAGCTCATACTGGTGCCTCTGAAACCATTGTCCTGGAACTCGATAATCGCGGCCTCTATGGCCTTCATTTGGTTGGGGGAAAAACTGTTCATATGTATATGTATTACTTGATAAATGTAAAAAAATATTCAATACGCCCAAATTCTGAGCTTGAAGAAGCCCGGATACCTTTAAAACTTAACTTGCATATAACATGGAGCATTTTGCCTCTGCCCTTTAATAAACCTCCATCAATTGATTTGCACCCGCAAGATACATGGCAACATCATCAAAATCCTCATCATGAAGGAGCATGATCATGTCGTTATCGGTTAACCCGACAGAAACGGGTACTTTTTTAAATTCACAAGCGTCTATTATTGAATACATAAAGAAATGAATTGGTTTAAAAAGCATACCAAATGGCTTCATGCTGCCTTTTTGAAATAAAGGGCAGATCATAAATGATCAATCAATTATGTCTGTTGGGGAGGTTGGAAAATATCTGAGTTTTCCATGAAAGAATAAAAATTATAGTAATAAAAATCTCTTTTTTCTGCATTTGGTATTTCTGTAAAAAGAAATACCGGCTGTTCAAGTTGAAATACAAAAAGATGCCCTGAGTCGCATGCTAACCTTTGATTGAATGGTAATTTCTGATGTTCGGTGTCATTACCTGTTTCACCTTTGTTCTGTTGCATCTTATTGCCATAATGCTTTGACAAAAACAAAAAAATATCATCCCCATCGGTAGCTTGGTGAAACTCTATATGGTCCAAAAGACTTCCGAGTTTGAACATATCCGAAGCATGAATACTGAAACTCTGGGTGAGCACAAAAACTGACAATATAAATGAAGTCGACTTTCTTAGCATTACCTTCGAAATTACGAATATAACCCATCTTTTAAAAATATAAATCTAAGGAATTATAATTTTCTAAGAATTGACTAAAGTCACTTAAGTGTTGTTCTACTTTGTTAAATTACCTGAAGAACAAACTTATCTTGACCCGAAGTTGTCTTTTATAGTCTTCTTCGAGCCATTTTAAATAATTTTTTGAGCTTTTAAGGATACAAAAGGAATATTGTTTGATTCGGTATTCTATCTCGTCATTCAGCTCTCTTGAAAGGATATGGGCATCAAAGGCATCTTCACTGTTTTCAACGCAGATCTTTGCGTGCTGCTCTATTGATTTTTCAAGAACCAGCTTTGATTTTGATCCTGACCCCATAGCTAACTCATATTCGGATTGAACATCAAAATGAAAGTCAGTTGATTTGGAAAACATAGCTTTCACATTTTCAGGCATTTCATATTTGAAATTGCGTTCAATTTCATCATCAGTGATCAAATTCTCCAAAAAGTACGATGGGTTCTTAAAAATAAGTTGCCAGTCCACATCGTCTGTCCACAACCCAAACCTTGACATATTGTTTCCCAGATCCAAAACCGAAAATTCCTTTTTGCCAGGTATAACTCTGGATCCCCTGCCTATCATCTGAAAATATAAAGCAAGTGATTTAGTAGCTCTATTAATAATAATTGACTCTATTGTAGGTTCATCAAAACCTGTGGTAAGAATCCCAACAGAGGTCAAAATGGCATCAGGGGTATTCTTGAACCATTTCAGGACACTCTTTCTTTCTTCTTTGGTATTCGTATTGTCTATATAATTGACTTTGTACCCGGCTCTCTTAAAGATTTCATAAACATGTCTTGAAGTATGGATTCCGTTGTTAAATATAAGGGTCTTCTTTCCTTTGCTTGTTTGTTCGTAGGCACTGATCAGTTTTGATTGCATTTCATTTTTGGTATACAATTCTTCTGATGATTTTACGGTATAATCTCCATTGGCACCAATTTTCAGCGTACTCAGATTGACATTATAACTGTAAGTAGTCGCTTGTGCCAAAAATCCCTTTTCAATAAGCGACGTGATTTTTTCACCAACAATAAGATCTTTGTAGATCTCGTTCATGGGAAGGTTTACGTTAGAACTCAGGGGTGTTGCCGTTACTCCGAGGATAAAACACTTTTCAAAATGCTTGAACAATTTTCTGAAAGAGTTGTAATGAGCTTCATCCACAATAACAAGACCAATATCTTCCAGATCAGCCTTTTCTTCTTTAATCCTGTTATTGAGGGTTTCTACCATTGCCACAAAACAAGAATATTTTGCTTCGTTGGTCACTTCTTTCACACTACTGTCAATAACCTTGTTTTGGACACCAAATTCAGTGAGCATATTAGAAGTCTGCTTACTTAGTTCAATACGGTGCGTAAGTATAAGAACCTTGTGATGGTTTTTCTTGATATAACGACGTGCTATTTCGGAAAAGATGACTGTTTTACCACCACCTGTAGGCAATTGATACAACAAATTATATTCATTCGGATTGTCATTGATCCGTTCGAAAATTTTGTCAATGGCGCCGTGTTGGTAATCGTAAAGTTTTTTACCAATTATCTTTTCTTCCTTATCAATTTTTGTCAGCACCATATCATTAAAAATAAACCTTGCAAAAATACTCAATTAACTAGGTTCTAAAGCAATTCTTTTGATTAATTTTAATAAGTTGTCATCTAAAACAGGTATAAGGTTGATAACTAAATTTTTAGAACTTGGACCGCAGGCATAAAAAAACCACCTTTTTTCATAAGGTGGTGTAAAATGAAACGGGTTTTGATCACTCGGATCAGTTTTTTTTTCTAAATATTTTGGGCTAACCAATCACCTACCTCAGAAGTTCCATAGGATTTTTCACCGTCTGCGAGATCTTCAGTCACGATTCCTTCAGACAAAGACTTGTTGACCACTTCTCTAATAGCGGCACCTTCGTCATTGAGGCCAAAACCGGTCTCAAACATCATAGCGGCAGATAATACGGTGGCCAACGGATTGGCTATGTTTTTTCCGGCAGCTTGGGGATAAGAACCGTGTATGGGTTCAAAAAGAGATACTTTTGAGCCAACTGAAGCTGAAGGCATAAGGCCCATAGAACCTGAAATCACCGAAGCTTCATCAGTTAAAATATCACCAAATAGGTTTTCAGTAATCAATACATCGTATGAATTTGGCCATTGAACCAGTCTCATCGCCACTGCATCAACAAATTCATAGGAAACTTCAACCTCGGGATAATCCTTTTCCATAGCCTGAACTGTTTCTCTCCATAGTCTTGATGTTTCGAGAACGTTGGCCTTGTCGACACAGCACAATTTTTTTCCGCGGGTCATGGCCATTTCAAAACCTTTTTTTGCCAAGCGCCTGACCTCATCCTTTGAGTACACACAATGGTCATAGGCAACATCGCCATTTTGCTCTCTTCCTTTCTTGCCAAAATAGATACCCCCTGTCAATTCCCTTAAAAACACTAAATCCGTTCCTTCAATTCGCTCTCGCTTCAGTGGGGATTTATCAATAAGTGAAGGAAAGGTAAAAGTTGGACGTACATTGGCAAACAGGCCCAATTTCTTTCTCATTTTCAATAAACCTTGTTCAGGCCTGACCTTGGCAGAAGGATCATTGTCAAATCTGGGATGTCCAATTGCTCCAAACAGAACGGCATCAGAAGATGCGCATATATCATGCGTTTCATCCGGGTAAGGGTCTCCTACTGCATCAATGGCAGCAGCACCTGTAAGTGCAGGAACCCATGTTATTTTATGGTTGAATTTCTTAGCTACGGCATCCGATACCTTGACAGCTTGTTCGATCACCTCAGGACCAATTCCGTCACCGGCTAAAAGCGCAATTTTTAATTCCATAAGAAGTATTTTAATCTAAATTATATTCAACATTTTTTGAGTAGCTACAATAGCTGATACCGTTTGATCGGAGTCCAACCCTCTGGTTTTAAAACTTTTATCACCCAGCTTCCAGGTGATAACCGTTTCACAAAGGGCATCTGAGTTCGAACCGGGTGGAATCCTAACCGCATAATCGGTAAGTTTAGGAAGTTCCATGCCTTTTTCTGTGTATATTTTTTTAAGTGTACTCATAAAGGCGTCAAACTGACCATCGCCCTGTGCGTTTTCTTCTATTAATTCTCCATCAATCCGAAGTGATACAGTGGTTGAAGGCCTGAGGCCTTTGGAATGCGTAAGTACATATGATTCAACGATAACCTTTTGCTCCACCGTATTACTGTCTAAAACATCCGAAATAATATAAGGCAGGTCCTCCTTGGTCACTACCTCTTTCTTATCTCCAAGTTCAATAATACGCTTGGTTACCTTGGCAATATCCTCGTCACTCAGGTATAGACCAAGCTGCTGTAAATTCTTTTGGATATTCGCCTTTCCGGATGTTTTACCCAAGGCATATTGTCTTTTTCGACCGAATCTTTCGGGGAGTAAATCATTAAAGTAAAGGTTCTTTTTATTATCTCCATCTGCATGTATTCCAGCAGTTTGCGTAAATACATTATCGCCAAGAACAGGTTTGTTTTCCGGGATTCTGAATCCTGAAAATGTTTCGACCAGCTTACTCACTTTGTACAAGGATTTCTCCTTGACCCCAATTTTTACCTCAGGCACAAAATCATTAATAACGGCCACCACACTTGCCAATGGTGCATTACCGGCTCGTTCACCCATACCATTTACAGTCAGGTGTAAACCATCGGCTCCTGCCCTGACGGCTTCCAGCACATTGGCTACCCCAAGGTCGTAATCATTATGTGCGTGAAAATCTACATGTATTTTGGGATAACGCTGTTTTATGCTATACACAAAGTCATATGATTCTGTTGGCGTAAGCACACCAAGGGTATCTGGCAAAAGCAATCTTTTTATAGGCTGTCCGGCTAAAAAATCAATAAACTCAAACACATAGTCAGGTGAATTCCTCATTCCATTGCTCCAGTCTTCAAGATAAACATTGGTTTCGATCCCGTTTTCAAGGGCAAGACTGATATTCTCGGAAATTGCTTTAAAATGTTGTTCGGGCGTTTTTTTCAACTGGTGCGTCAAATGATTCAGGGAACCTTTTGTAAGTAAATTCTGGACTTTGGCTCCTGTTTTTATCATCCATTCTATCGACAAGCCTTTATCCACAAACGACAACACCTCTATCTTATCGATAAATCCCGCTTCCTTGGCCCATGAAGTAATGCTTTTTACAGCATTATACTCCCCTTCAGAAACTCTGGTCGAAGCAATTTCAATTCTGTCAACATGCAGTTCTTCCAACAGCAACTTGGCAATAGTCAGCTTTTCGGTAGCTGAAAAAGATACGCCACTTGTCTGTTCACCATCCCTAAGTGTAGTATCCATTATTTCAATATTCCGTCTCTTTGACATGACCTTTGAAATTAAAATGGTCTCTTGTCGGCAAATTCAACGATTTCATCCTTCATATTCTGGAGATAATCGATATCATCAAAGCCGTTGAGCATATTTTCTTTTTTATATGTATTGATATCAAACGATTCTTTTGAACCAGTGCTTACCAAACTAACTTCCTGCTTTTTAAGATCAACCATAATTTCTGTCTTGGGATCTTTTTCTATTGCTGCAAATATCTCAGACAAAAACGTTTCACTAACCTGAACAGGCAACACTCCTACATTCAAACAGTTATTTTTAAAAATATCAGCAAAGAAACTTGAAATCACGCACCTGAATCCAAAGTCATAAACGGCCCAGGCCGCATGCTCCCTGGATGAACCTGATCCAAAATTCCTTCCACCCACTAAGATCTTACCACCGTATTTTGATTGATTCAGCACAAAATCAGCTTTTGGTGAACCATCCGCATTGTACCTCCAGTCTCTGAACAAATTATCTCCGAATCCTTTTCTCTCTGTTGCCTTAAGAAATCTTGCCGGAATGATCTGGTCAGTATCAACATTTTCTATGGGTAAGGGATATGCAGTACTCTGTAGTACCGTAAATTTATCGTATGCCATTTTTATATTCCTTTTTGATGAAATAAATCTTTTTATAATAATTCTCTTGGATCAGTGACTTTACCTGTTACGGCTGCAGCAGCTGCCATCAGCGGACTGGCGAGCAAAGTCCTTGATCCGGGGCCTTGCCTTCCTTCAAAATTTCTATTCGAAGTACTCACCGCATATTTTCCCGCAGGTACCTTGTCGTCATTCATCGCTAAACAAGCTGAACAACCGGGTTGACGCAGTTCAAAACCTGCTTCTTCCAGAATGTCTAAAATCCCTTCTTTTTTGATCTGATCTTCTACAATGTGAGAACCGGGCACTAACCAGGCTGTGACGTGCTCCGCTTTTTTCCTGCCCTTTACGATCGATGCAAAGGCCCTGAAGTCTTCTATCCTTCCGTTTGTGCAACTTCCCAGAAATACGTAATCAATCTGCTTGCTCTTCATGGCTTCACCTTCGTTAAAGCCCATGTAATTTAATGATTTATCATAGGTAGCCTTTCCTCCTTCAACTTGATTTGCCAAAGGAATATCCTGTGATATTCCAATACCCATTCCGGGGTTTGTCCCGTATGTAATCATCGGCTCAATTTCTGCAGCATCAAAAGAAAACTCTTTGTCAAAAACAGCATCCTTATCAGTTTTGAGCGTTTTCCAATAGGTCATGGCTTTATCCCAAGCTTCATCCTTAGGACTAAATTGCCTGCCTTTGATATAATCATATGTTGTTTCATCAGGTGCGATCATTCCTCCTCTTGCACCCATTTCAATACTCAGGTTGCAAACGGTCATTCTTCCTTCCATGGTCATCTGCTCAAATACATCTCCCGAGTATTCTACAAAATATCCGGTAGCGCCTGAAGTTGATAATTTTGAAATTATAAAAAGCGCTACATCCTTAGGACTTACTGCCTTTCCGAGTGTCCCGTTGATGTTGATACGCATCTTTTTTGGTTTTGGCTGCATTATACATTGTGTAGACAGTACCATTTCCACTTCAGAAGTTCCTATCCCAAAAGCTATCGCACCAAAAGCACCATGGGTTGAAGTATGTGAATCACCACAAACTATGGTCGAGCCAGGCAGGGTAATTCCATGCTCTGGTCCTACAACGTGGACGATACCGTTATTGTGATCACCAAGGCCCCAATGGAGGATACCGTACTTTTTGGCATTCCGTTCCAGAGTTTCCAATTGATTCGCCGACAGGGGATCTTTTACAGGAAGATGCTGATCCATAGTAGGTGTATTGTGATCTGCAGTAGCGAAGGTACGCTCAGGAGACATAACCCCTACTCCCCTGCTTTCAAGACCCAGGAAAGCCACCGGGCTCGTTACTTCATGAATAAAATGACGGTCGATAAAGAACACATCCGGACCATCTTCAATTTTACGTACCACGTGGGTATCCCAAACTTTGTCAAATAACGTTTTACTCATAATTCTTTTAAATCTAAATTTTTTCAGTATTACCAAAGGCAGTGCAAATTTATTGCTTTAGATCATTTCTACCGATAGTTTTTTTAATCTTTTTACAATGTTCAAATACATTTCTCCGGTCTAATGATTGTGATAAAAATATGAGCCATCTGCTTTTTTTAAATGATATTGTGAATATTTAAAATTATAGGATGAAAAATTGCAGAATTATCAAAAGAAACAGCTGGTACTGAATATTGTTTATTTAAAAACTCCAACGCCAGCTGTTCATTAGCCTATTTTTCTTTTTCCACTTTGTTACAAATACGATTTTTAAGTCGATAATTATTGTACTTTTAGGCCATCCTTTATCAAATATAAAATCAAACTCAGCTCAAATGAAACTAAACTATTTTACACTCTCCTGTATCCTCTTTTCAACTTTTATGATCGCTCAAACAAGGCCACCGGAGAGTGAAAACAGGATGAGACAAAGGGCTGTGAAAATTCATGAATCGGTTATCACCATCGATACTCATAATGATATCGACATAAATAATTTTACTGACGAAATCAACTACACGCAAAATTTGGACACCCAGGTTAATTTGCCTAAAATGGAAAAGGGCGGACTCGACGTGTCTTGGCTGATCGTTTATACAGGTCAGGGAAATCTTGATAAGGAAGGCTATAAAAAAGCGTACAAAAATGCCATGGATAAATTTGACGCCATACACAGGCTCGTTAAAAAATACGCCCCTGAACAGATAGAACTGGCACTCAGTGCCACTGATGTGAAAAGGATACACGCTTCAGGAAAGAAAGTTGCCATGATAGGAGTTGAAAATGCCTACTCAGCAGGGACAGATTTAAGCAATATAGAGAAGTTTTATAATAAGGGTGCCAGATACATGTCTCTTGCTCACAATGGCCACAGTCAGTTTAGCGACTCCAACACCGGAGAAGATGATGGTGTATGGCTGCATAACGGATTAAGTGAACTCGGTGAACAGGCCGTGGAAGAAATGAATCGTTTGGGCATCATGATCGATATTTCCCATCCTTCTAAAGATGCCAACATACAGATGATTCAAATGTCCAAAGCACCTGTAATCGCTTCTCATTCATCGGCAAGAGCATTGTGTGACGTAAGCAGGAACCTCGATGATGAATTATTACAAATGATCAAAAACAATGGTGGAGTGGTTCAAACCGTAGCTCTTGACAGCTATATTGATCTTGATAAATTCAATGCGAACAACGACGCGAGTCAGGTTTTGTACCAGGAAATTGCAAATGAACTGGGTGTAGCATATCTGACCTGGGATGAGGTGAAAAATTTATCTGGAGTCGCCTTGGAAGAGGCTTATGACAACGCTTCCAAAATTTTAAAAATTGCTTCAACACGAAAAGAAGAGATCAATGCCAAATACCCGATGGTCAATGTAAGGGATTTTGTGAATCACATTGATTATATGGTCAATAAAATGGGTATAGATCACGTTGGGATCAGCTCAGATTTTGACGGTGGCGGAGGCATTGAAGGCTGGAACGATGCCTCGGAAACGTTTAATGTTACTTACGAATTGGTAAGGCGAGGCTATTCGCAAGAAGACATCGCCAAACTATGGGGTTTAAACCTTTTAAGAGTAATGGCACAAGTAGAAGCCGTCGCAAAAAAAATACAGACGTCTAAATAATACCGCTAAATATTTTTCTGTTAAATATGATTTAGAGCTTGGTCAGAACAATATTAAACAGTTTCAAAATAATGTTAATATTCCGGGGTGATCATGATATGTGCATTATACCTTCCGGGAAACATTAACCATGGATGGCTCGATTTATTGGGAGCCAGCGGAAGCCCGGTGGTTTCCTGTGTAGCATATGGTATATAAACCACATATCTGTATTTGGCATTTTCAATAGTGCCGGTCTCTTCATTAAAATAAGCATTATCACCGTAGTAAATATGTAAAGTGGCCGGTGATTCCGGAAGTGGCATTTTACCAGAAGCGGCTTCTTCTGCACGTATCGCCTCTTTTTCTTCACGGGTCTTTGCTTCTGCTGCCAGTTCACGTCCCCGCGCCATCATAGGCTCCAGACTTTTATGATAACACACCACTTGAAAGCCTTCTTTTTGAGGATCATCGGCGATACAAATAAAATCATTGAAACCTTCTCTAAGTATCATAAAATCACCTGTATCACTGTAGCCATATACCATGGCCTCATTCCTTCCCTCAATGGGAGCGGCTAATACTGCCGAGGCAATTTGTTGATCAGGGCTAAGTTTTTGATTGGCAGGAGCCTTAAAAATTGAGGTTTCCACGCTATCCTCCTTTTCTGTATTAATGATTTCATTCTTTTTATAAGAAGGTTTTGTACAAGAGAATGCTATTAGGCTAAAAATAATTAAATAGGTTGTGATTTTCATGTTGATTTTTTTAAGGTAACTCAGGCTAAGATAAGCTTTTTGACTATTTCGACAAAATGAGTGAAAAGTTGTTTGATATTTAGGGATTTTAACTTTTCCTTGTCACAATAATTTAAATCACATGACGTTATTAATCATATAAGGATAATCAAAAAAGTCATAGAGAGTTAAATAGCCTTGAGGGGGGCTTATGATCAAACTAAAAACATTTAAGATCTAAATGTTCAACTATTGAAACTCACTATGACTTTTTTTTATGTTACAATACCGAAGTCCTTTAATGGTAAGCTTCTATATCTTTTTCCGGTGGCATTGAATATCGCATTTATAATTGCAGGTGCTATTACAGGAACGCCGGGTTCACCAATGCCGGTCGGAATCTCACTGCTTTCAATAATTTCAATGTTGACCTTTGGCGTCTGATGTATTCTTAACATTTGATAATCGTGGTAATTGCTTTGTTGCACTATCCCCTTTTCCAAAGTAATGTCCCCATAATAAGTCAACGACATCCCAAAAATAGCAGCTCCTTCAAGTTGAGCTTTCACAGTATCGCGATTGACTACGGTGCCACAATCAACAACGGTAAAAACTTCATGTACTTTTAGTTGACCATCAATAACAGAAACTTCAACTACCGTCGCCACATAGCTGTAAAAACTGTAATGAACGGCAAGCCCCAATCCATGGCCTTCAGGGAGTTTACGTCCCCAACCTGCATTTTCGGCTGCTTTTCTTAACACATTTTTAAGCTTGGCTGTATCCAATTTATAGGCATTTTCTGAAGGATAGATCCTGTTTGACCCGATCATGTTTAATCTAAATTCCAATGGATCCTTACCGGAAGCATGGGCAAGCTCATCTGCAAAAACATTTACTGAGAAACCATGGATAATATTATAGACAGACCTTAACCATCCAATCCTTAAGTGCGCAGGAGCCCTACCATTCTCAAAGGTCGTATTCGAAATCTCATAAGGCATATTGGTCATTCCCTGTTGAAATTCGAATCCAGCACCATGGGTTACCCCAGGTATAAATGTTGATGTAATAGAAGGATAAGCCGTCCTGTGCAACCATCCGGTTACTGAATTGTATTTAATGGAGGCTTTTAAATACTGAGCGCTAATGGCATGATAATAACTATGTTGAATGTCATCTTCCCTGGTCCATATCACCTGAACAGGTTGTTTCGAAATTTGAGATAATGCCACCGCCTCAAGTACATAATCAGGCTTTGATTTTCTTCCAAAACCACCTCCTAAAAAAGTAACATGAACCGTTACCTTATCGAGATCTATATCTAAAAAATCACTTATTTCCTTTCTTGTGGTTTGGGGCGCCTGAACCGGGGCCCATACTTCACAACTCCCCTCTTTGACATGGGCCGTTGCGTTTGGAGTTTCCATAGGGGCATGCACAAGATGAGGTAAATTATACGTAGCTTCAACCACTGTATCGGCCTCATCAAATGCTTTTGACACGTTTCCTTCTTCTCTTATCGATTTACCTTTTTCATGAACATTTGCAGTGATCACTTCCATAAACTCACTGCTTGAATAGGTTTCATTTTCCCCGTAATCCCATTCAACTTTCAGCGCTTTTTTTCCCTGTATTGCAGACCATGTATTAGAAGCCACCACGGCAACTCCACCGAGTGCTCCAAATGGTTTTTCAATTCTATCCACCCTATGTACCGCCTTTACGCCAGAAATTTTCAGACTATCCCTGTCGTCAAAAGACCTGATACTTCCAAAGGTTACCGGACACCTCTGGATACAGGCATAGAGCATATTATCAAGTTTGATATCCATACCGTATTTCGGAATGCCTTTTACGAAATCACCGGCATCAACACTTTTCAGTTCTTTACCAATATAAATAAATTCATCAGGTGATTTCAGTTTTGGCTCATCAGGAATCGCCATCAAGCCTGCTTCGGACACCAAATCCCCATAAAATATCTTTTCTCCCGAATCACTTCGAACCACATAATGTAATGCTGTCTTGCAAAGGTCTTCTGCTATATTCCAGCGCTTCGCTGCAGCTCCTATGAGCATGGCCCTGGCCATTGCACCCATTTTTCTCATGGGTTCGTAAATAGTTCTAATACTTCTGGAACCATCTGTATTCTGGTTGCCATAAGCATCATCACCAGGTGCTTGTCTTACCTGTACACGCAACCAGTCAGCATCCATTTCATCAGCGATTACCGAGGTCAATGAAGTCCGCACACCTTGTCCCATTTCACTTCTTGATGCGATCAAAATCAAATCCCCATTGGGTTTGAGCTCAACGAATAAATTGGGTGTAAAATTGCCGTTGCTGCTTTTTGTGTTTATGGCACTGCCCTCCCCCCCTGCATCACAAGCCAGAAGTAAACCACCACTAAAAAGGCTCATGTTTTTTATAAAAAAACGGCGCGATATAAAAGATTCAGTTCTCATACGCCTTTAGTGTTGTGCAACTCATTCTTCATCGAAGCCGCCAAGTGTATTGCCTTTCTGATTCTGACATAAGTACCGCAGCGACAAATGTTTCCGCTCATAGCAGTATCAATATCCTTGTCTGAAGGATCAGGGTTTTCTTTAAGCAATGCCAGTGCACTTACTACTTGACCCGGTTGACAAAAGCCGCACTGAGGGACATTCAATTCTTCCCAGGCTTTCTGTATTGTTGAATGCTCACCGGCAACACCTTCTATACTAATCACATTTTGATCCTTTACAAGCGAAACCGGTGTAATACAAGATCTGATGGCTTTACCATCAAGAAGTACCGTACAAGATCCGCAGACACCAAGCCCGCAACCAAATTTCGTCCCGGTAAGTCCAAGAACATCTCTTAAAACCCATAAAATGGGCATATCAGGTGAAACATCAACCGAATAATCTTTATCATTTACTTTAATATTGATCATAAATCTTGTTTTGGTTTTCGATACTTTGTAAAGTTAGCATTTTTAATTAATTTAGTTGATTCACTAAGAACCGCAGTTTTTAAGTAAATAACCCCTAAACCTAATGAACATGAAAAAAATAACCCTTTTAATTACAGCATTTTTAACTTTTAATTTGTCATTCGCACAAGATGATATGGCCGAAGAAATTGCCATGATGCAGGAAATATTCGGCGTTGAAAAAGCTTCCATCATGGAGCAAAATATAGATCTTTCAGGTGTCAATAGTGATGCTTTTTGGAAACTATACGATGAGTATGAAAAACAGCGTCAAGAGCTCGGCATGGCCAGAATAGAATTATTACAAAAATATACAACCAAGAAAGGCGCTTTAACAAATCAGCAGGCGAAAGACCTTATGGCTGAAGCTGTACCCCTTAGGAGCGCCGGAGATAAATTGATTTTGAATTACACAAAGCGAATTGAGAAAGCCACCAATGCTTTGGTTTCTGTCCAGTTCTACCAGATCGAAAATTATATTTCTGACGGTATTCGGTTTGCCATTCTGAACAATATTGATTTTATTCAAGACAAGAAATAAAATCAAACAATTCTTATGAAGAATATTTTTATCGTTATGGCTGTTTCATTAGCCTTCGCTCATAGTGTTAGTGCCCAAAAGGTTGAAATTACGCCACATTACGGATATCAGGTAGGTGCCAAATACAATTATTACGGTGGGTATTTAAAGCTGAAAAGCTCTGAACAATATGGGCTCACTTTTGGTATTAATGCAACTGATGACATCACATTAGAATTTATGTGGGCACAGCAGAATTCCAATGTGAGAATTAAAGATTTTCAATTCTACCCAAACGAAACAGAGTTGACCGATGTGGTTGTAAATCATTATCAACTAGGTGCAATTCATATGTTTGGTTATAATGAAGCGAGACCATTTATTGGTCTTTCTGCCGGATGGTCAAGCTTTAATCCTGATATCGACTTATATGACGGCACCACGACTTTTACCCTTGGTATAAGTGGAGGACTAAAATATTTTTTTAGCAATCGTATTGGAATCAGAATTCAGTCTCAGTTACTCATGCCCGTGAGTTGGGGTGGTGTTTACATCGGTGGCGGAGGTGGTGGAGTTACTGCTGGTGGCTCTATCCTTCAATTGAATTTTAGCGGAGGCCTGATTGTCGGGCTGGGAGATTAAATTAAAACAATTTTTGTCATGGCTCTCTTAAAAATATATAGAGCTATTTTCTTTATCGTTAATAAATAATTTTAACCCCCCCCCTTTTTATGAAAAAACAAAAACTAATAACATTATTAACCCTGTGCTTATTGACGGCAGCATCAATTTCGGCACAAAAAAAACCCAATATCTTAGTGATATGGGGTGATGACATTGGCACTTGGAACATCAGCCATAATAACCGTGGAATGATGGGCTATAAAACGCCAAATATTGATCGTATAGCTAAAGAAGGTATAGGCTTTACAGACTATTATGCACAACAAAGTTGTACAGCTGGACGTGCTGCTTTTATTGGCGGAAGCGTTCCGGTTCGTTCGGGAATGACAAAAGTTGGTATGCCAGGAGCTCCGGAAGGCTGGCAAAAAACCGATGTGACTATGGCAACCGTTCTTAAAGGACAAGGTTATGCCACAGGACAATTTGGTAAAAATCATCAAGGTGATCGTGATGAACATTTACCAACCATGCATGGTTTTGATGAATTTTTTGGAAACTTGTACCATTTAAATGCTGAGGAAGAGCCAGAAAATTTTGATTATCCTGGAGATATGATCCTAAAGGATGGTCAGACCTTTAGAGATAAATTTGGTCCTCGTGGTGTTATTCATTCCTGGTCAGATGGAAAAGGTGGTCAGCGTATTGAAGATACGGGCCCATTGACAAAAAAACGTATGGAATCCATTGATGACGAAAGTGTTGCAGCTGCAAAGGCATTTATTAAAAAGCAGGTTGAAGCCGGAGAACCATTTTTTACCTGGTGGAACGGTACACGTATGCATTTTAGAACTCATGTAAAAGAGGATAGACGTCATGAAGGTAATGATGAATATACTGATGGTATGATTGAACACGATATGCATGTTGGGCAACTTTTAGATTATTTGGATGAATTAGGTATAGCTGATAATACAGTCGTGATGTATTCTACAGATAATGGCCCGCACTATAATACTTGGCCGGATGCAGGCACAACACCATTTCATGGTGAAAAAAATAGTAACTGGGAAGGTGCTTACCGAGTTCCTGCTTTTGTTCGCTGGCCTGGGAAATTCCCGGCAGATATTACCTTAAATGGTATAGTATCCCATGAAGATTGGTTGCCGACATTTGCTGCCATAGCTGGTGATACTAATGTGAAAGAAAGATTACTTAAAGGAACAACAATCAACGGTAGAACTTATAAAAATCATATAGATGGCTATAACCAATTAGATTATCTTACTGGCAAAGTAGAAGAATCACCAAGAGAAGGGTTTATCTATGTGAATGACGGCGGATCCATTGCAGCATTGCGTTATGGAGATTGGAAAGCTACTTTTTTAGAAAATAGAGCCAGACAACTTCAAATTTGGTTAGAACCTTTTGTTGAATTGCGAGCACCCTTATTAGCTAATCTACGTCGTGATCCTTTTGAAAAAGCGTATCAAGGTTCTAACACTTATTATGACTGGTATATTGACAGGGCTTATATTCTAATATCAATACAAGGCTATGCCTTTAATTTTCTTTCAACATTCAAAGAATACCCTCCTAGTCAAACAGCTGGAGACTGGAGTTTATCAAAAGTTGAAAAACAAATTGAAGCAATGATAACAAAAAGTAATTAATCTACATTTAAAAAAGGCAGGTTCAAAAACCTGCCTTTTTACATTATATATGATATGCAACATTTTAGAAGACTATACCTGGCCAGCTTTCTTCTATTGACTTCATTCATGTATTCTTGCGATACAGAAAAGCCAAATGTAAATAGTGAAAATTCAGCATCAACATCGGTTGAGGACCCTTTGCCATCATGGAACCAAGGACAAACCAAGAGCGCAATCACAACTTATGTAGAAATGGTTACTACATCCGATAGCCCTGATTTTATTCCTATTAAAGATCGTATCGCCACTTTTGACAATGACGGAAATCTTTGGAGCGAGCAACCTGCCTACTTTCAATTATTCTTTGCCATTGACAGGGTCAAAACCATGGCTGCAGATCATCCTGAATGGGCAACTGAGCAACCCTTTAAAGCGGTATTAGAAAATGATATGACCGAACTGGCTAAACAGGGAGAGCATGGCTTATTGCAATTGGTCATGGCAACCCATGCCGGAAATACAACAGAAGAATTTAAAGCAGACGTTCAGGAATGGATAAAAACAGCCATACATCCAACAAAAAAAGTTACTTATGATAAATTGGTGTATCAACCCATGCTCGAATTGCTGCAATATTTAAGGGCGCATGATTTTAAAACTTATGTTGTCTCAGGTGGCGGTGTTGATTTTATGAGGGCTTTTGTCATGGAAATCTATGGTATTCCTGAAGAGCAGATCATTGGAAGCAGGATAAAAACAAGCTTTGAATATAACAATGGAAGTCCTGTTATTAAGCGTTTACCGGAGATTGAATTTATCGATGACAAAGAAGGTAAACCCTTAAATATTCAAAAGATTATAGGTAAGAAACCTGTCTTTGCCTCCGGTAATTCTGATGGAGACCTGCAAATGATGGAATGGACCGCATCGAATGAGCAGGAAAGTTTTATGCTATACCTGCATCATACTGACGAAGAAAGAGAATGGGCCTATGACAGGGAATCACATATCGGAAAACTGGATCAAGGCCTCGATCAGGCCATAAGAGACGGCTGGACGGTCATCGACATGAAAAATGACTGGAAAGTGATCTATCCGTTTGAAAAGTAACAACTTGAGAACATATACAAGCCATTAACCTACAAATCCAGCTCCCTTGTGATTACCATCGCAGTAAGGTTTATTTTGTGAGGCCCCGCATCGGCAAAAGGCTGCCATTTTTTCTTTGGTCTCAACTGTACCATCATGAGACTTGACTTCTATAGTCCCTTTCACTAACAAGGGTCCATTTTTCATTAATTCTACTTCTGTTTTCATATTTTTATTTTTTTTAGATATTTCATTTTTTAAATAACTCAGCGCCCCTGACGGACATTTATCGATTTGTGCTTTCAATTGATCGACAGATGCGTTTTCCGGTTTAATCCATGGTTTGGCCTTTGGATTATATACATGCGGTAATTCCTTTACGCAAATCCCTGAATGAATGCATTTTTTAGGCTCCCACAAAATAGTCAGTTCGTTTTTTTTATATTTCTTAATGATGTCTTTGGATTCCATAAACGGATGGTTGTATTAATTTTTTAGATCAAAATTTTTTTACAAACTATAGTCAATTATACTCAAAGATAGTTAATAACAAACAGAATTACTATTTAGCGATAAGATGAAGAGAAAATAAAAGGCCTTAAAAATAGAACAAATTCACTATTTCATCTTTCCAGAGATCCTTAGAAAATTTCGTTAAGAAGCTTGAATTTCTTTCATAAGCTGGTTAGCCTCCTGTATTTTTCCCAATTCTTTCAATATCAATGCGTATAAATATTTTATTTCCTGATTGCCAGGCTCTATACCAAGCGCTTTTTTTACTTGAATTTCAGCCCGTTGATATTCCTTGATCTGATAATAATAAGTTGCAAGATTATACATGGACCTGCTGTCCTGCGGATCCAGATCAATAGCCATTTTCAGGTCTTGCTCGCCAATCTCATTGTTTCCCAACTCAAAATGAAGCAAGGCCCGCAGATAATAGGGCCGCCCTGCATCAGGCTGTTTATCCATCCAGGTATTCAATGTTTCAAGAGCCTTATCCATTTGTTGATTTATACTGTAGGCGGTAGCCAGATTGGTATATACCGGATATAAAAGACTATCCATTTTTAATGCCATTTCATAGTGCTTTATAGCTGATCTATAATCATTGGCTTGCATAAAATAATCTCCCAACTGTAAACGCCCGGTCGAAAAATCTGCATTGCTATAAAGCATTTCCTCTAACTCTTCCCTGGCTTTAAACAAGCTGAGTTTTTCAGACTCTGTCCAGTCATCACCCTCAAAGCCAATCACTAGTTGGGCGCTTCCTATTCGTACCAGCCTTATTGAATCAACCATATGTTTCTGAGCGACAGCAATTCTATCCTGAGGGCTCATAGTTCTAAATTGCATCAAGGCATTATATCGAACAACTGCTGATGAATCATTTAATGCCGTCAGTAACGACTTTAATTGCTCCTCATTTGTATAACTCAGGTTATTGATCACAGTCGATCTGGCGATGGCAGGGTAGTTAAGATCATTGATAAAAGTGTCCAGTTTCTGCCTCTCCCTAGGATTGAGCTCCGGTTGATTGCTTATCAACAGATAATCCGAAAAATGGGGTCTTCTTTCTTTTCCATACCAGTTAACCACCCATTCTGCGGCCCATTCTTCTGATTTATCGTTATGGCATTCACTACAAGCATTTGGTGTTCCGTATTCAACACTTTGATCTGGCCTGGGTATTCTAAAACTATGGTCGCGTCTAAAATCATTGCCCATATAGTATCTTCCTGTCATATGACAATTGATACACCGTGAAGCTTCTGTATTGGCCTCATGGAAATGATGTTGAGGTGCATCATAAGTATCCGGCACATGACATTGTAAACAAAGCTGATTACCGGTCATTTTAAGTTTGTTGGAATGTACATTATGGCAATCGCCACATTTTATACCCTGGGCATGCATCTTGCTTTGTAAAAAAGACCCATAGACATAGTCTTCTTCTAATATCTGTCCGTCGAGATGATAGAACTGAGAAGAAATATTTTGAACCATGTACTGGTCTTCAAAATTCAATCCCGGAATCAAATCTTTTGTCAACTTTACCCTTCGTGCATGGCAAGGTGCACACATATTCATTTGAGCTTGTTGATCATTACCCAATATAACCTGCATATTCTTATCTGTTTGACCAGAATTGGCCCAGTTGATATGCTTCTCACCGGGACCATGGCAACTTTCACAACTCACGTTGATAGAAGAATATGTGGTGTGAAAAGAATCCTTTTCTACAAAATAATTCTTTTTCAAATTTGTTGAATGACATTCTGCACACATCGTATTCCAATTCTGCGCTCCCCTGCTCCAATGCAACCAGTCAGTGATGATGATTTCATCCCCTGCATATTGATGAAACCACTTTTTCTCAAGCGTATCCCATGTGACTCTTAGGACCTGTTTCTTACCATCCTTAAAATCCACAATATATTGTTGCAAAGGAGTAAGTCCAAAGACATACGTTATCTTATACTCATTCTCCGACCCGTCAAGTTCAATGGTTTTAACAAAAAAACCAGATTCTTTCTTATAAAAAAAATAGCTGACCCCATCCAAACTTACCTTCACATCATTAAAATCGCCCAGAACAGTCGTGTCGTCAACTAATTGCATGGCCTTGTCATGATGAGACCCTTTCCAATCCTTAAAAGCCTCCTGATGACATGTAGTGCAACTTTCGTCTCCCACATATCCTTCTGTCTGTAACGAGGTCAGTGACTCAATTTCTTTGTATTCGTTTTTATCATTCGAATTTTCACAGCTGATAAGAAATAAACAAAACAGTAAAGTTGTGAGACTAAATACTTTCATATATGTGAGAAATAGAATGCTAAACTAGGTGATTCATCAAAAAAGACCAACTATAAATAGAACATAAAACCAAAACTGATCCTCATGGCATCTCTTACTTTACCATCTTCAATAAAATCACCATTGGCTATTCCTTCAAAGTTGATTTCCTTGGCCCCATAGTCGAGTTCCAGACCAATTGTCATTCTTGGGAAAGGTTCATACATCAGATTGATAATTCCATAAAAATGAAAATTGTTAAAATCTCCTTGATAAACGGTTTCTTCCTGATCCTCATCGCCCTTTAGAACAATGTCCTTAACATCATAGAAATCATATTTTGTACTCCCGAAAACTACATTACTGTGGAATCTGGGAGTAAAAAAATACTCATATGAGATCCAGCCTCCAAAGGCTGGAGTCGATACAAACTGGTCATCAATATTAGGGTATCCGTCATATCCCAGTCCTGAGATACTTGTCATATAAGCGGTAATACCTGTACCTCCTACGAATTGAAATTGTAAATTATTCTTTCTATCCGTTGCGTAAATACCCGAAAAGGCCAGGCCATATCCCAAAAAATTATCAGTTTGATCATTGAATTTATACCTGATATTTCTCAAAATAGAAGACAATCGAATATGCCCCCAGTCATACTTGTTTTTTATGGCAAACGTAAGGTCAGGGGTTACCTGATAAGCCTCTTCTACATCAAGGTCTATTTCCTGCAGCGAAATATAATTAGTTATAGGTGCCTCTAAACTTATTTCATAAATCCAGCTGTCTTTTTTGAAATTATTACTGTATTTAATATGGGGCGTTCTAAGCCAGATTCCAGAGGGAGGTCCTTCCCACTCCATAATATTCGGCCATATATCTTCGTCACCAAAATTATTCCAGTTTTGGCCAATTTGCCAATGCCTGGATTCTACAAAAGCCTTTCTTAAGCGCATACGACCGTTCCCTCCCCAAAAATCAAACTCAACTAAAGAATAAACCTTCTGTTCTTCTTTTTCAACATAAGTCGCTTCCAATTTGATTTGGGTCTGATAGAGGTCCATATGAAAACTACTGGAATCATCTGTGCCAAAAACATCTATCATCCCTACATTAAAAGTTTCACTTTCCTGTAAGCCACCGAAAACATCGTAAAAACCATTTAATTTTAGATTGGCACCTACGCTCCCTCTAAGTTTGGGGAGCCCGTCAATCGAATCTTTGGAGCTTAGGCTTAAATAGCGGTCCTGACTTAATAGCAAGGCAGGTAAACATAATAAACTACAAAACAGAAAGTGGTTTCTTACCATCATAATGAGTTAGATGAAGGTGTCTAAAATAATAAAAAAGAACCACTTTTGTAAAGTATTCAGACTTATTCTATACCTCCAACAGGATAATGTGGTAGGTCTTCATCTTTCTTTTTACGCAAGTCAGGAGACAAATAGAAGAACAATCTGACCGTATGGTTCAAATCATACTGATAGCCGCTATATTTTTGCTGCAATACGGGCATATAACCAAAATCAAAGATCCAGTCTTTATTGAGCCTGTGGCTGATTCCTATAAAGAACCTGTTTTGGTCAAAGGTATTATAGATGATCTCATTTCCAAAATGAAAAAGGACTTCGTCTGCAATAACCAATCTTGGTTTTTTTTCATCCTCAAAAACACGTATGGATGCCGAAAACAAGAACCTAACCCTATTCGAAAACCTGATGCGATTCACACTTCCATCAGGGTTTAGAACCTCGTGCCATCGCTGCTCGTTTCTTATTCGCTGCAGAAACCTGGCGCGTCCGTTTATACTGCGCCAAAGAATCTGTTGGTAAATCCTTTTTTCAAGAACATAATTAAATCCTCCATCCTGTGCCTTTTGTGCCAACCATAGTGCGCCCAGCCCACTGGCAGCAGAGATCTTATCGTTAAACCAATAAACTCCACCTGCCCTTAAAAAATAAAAATTAGGGTCTTTTAAAAAATCGTTTCTACGAACATGGAAATCACCCATGGCACCCCAGTGATCACTAAATCGCCAAGTGGAATTGATACTGGTCCAGAATTGTAGCTGATTATTGATTTCCTTTTCAGTTTGAGCCGAAGCTGACAAACATAAAGTTAGGAAAACAAAAATGATAATTAGTCTCTTCATAAGGTGGACAAAAATACAAAATAGGTATAGAAACGAGATCAATTAACGAATGAATCTAAGAAAACGATTTCGCTATATATAGGTCAAAAAAAAGGCTTAGGTGATTTTACCTAAGCCTTAAAATATTTAAAAAAATATATTATTTGCTCAACTGTTTTGCAACTGCATCTGCATATTGTGGTGCCACTTTAGATGCCGATTTGGGATCTGTAATATCAATCGAAATAACCCCTTGTAATTGTTTGCCAGGCTCCTTATTTAAATCGTACATAACAGTTTCCAAACTATAAGTTTCTGAGGTATAGGTTCGTGTTTCAGAAGGCACATAACTTCCACCATAACCGTATCCATAAGGAGAATATACACGTCCGTAATATCCACCGAATCCACCATAGTAACCACCATAGTATGAAGGATAATAACCACCGGATACATATCCGCCTGTCTCAGATGTTACAACCTCCTTACTCATATCTTTCAAAACAGTAAGTACAACTCCACTGAAACCTTCATTTTTTATAATCTGAATTCTTTGAGCAACTTGTTCTTCAGTTAGTTCCTGATTTTGCTTCATCGACGGGAATTTCTTATAACTTTCTGTCGCATCAATACCTGCTGCTCTTAATCTATCAGCAATTTCCTGTTCAAATCTTTGACGGCCCACCATATCATCCGATCTGGCAATTACCAATATTTTTTCATCTTTCAAGTCTCCTATCTCATCACCCTTCCATGAATCCACTACTTTAATGCCAGAACAACTTCCAAAAATCAATGCTAGGGTCAATAGCATTATAAATTGTTTAAATCTTTTCATACTTGTTTTTATTGTTAAATGTAATTATATAATATCAAAACAAATATAACACATTTTAGATTCATTGTATTTGTAAAATTAAAAATTAACAAGGGCATATGATATACGAGCTCACTGTAAAAAAAGAATTTAATTTAGCACGAAAGAGATTGAAATAATTAATTAAAACCCGGTCCCTTTATTTTGGTAAAATAAAATGAAAAATGTTTGCAGGATTCTATTCCATATAATACATTTGCAAACCTAAAATTTAGTTCTTTTAAAAGTTATTGGAGAGGTGCCAGAGTGGTAATGGAGCAGATTGCTAATCTGTCAACGGGTAACCGTTGCCAGGGTTCGAATCCCTGTCTCTCCGCAGAATGATAAGATAACCGATTCGGGGTGTAGCGTAGCCCGGTTATCGCGCCTGCTTTGGGAGCAGGAGGTCGCAGGTTCGAATCCTGCCACCCCGACAATAAAAGCTTTGCAAATTTTGCAGGGCTTTTTTTATGCAGTTGTGTGAGCTTGCTCATAAAAAACTGTAAAAAAAAGAAATGCACTACCAAAGGGAGTCAAAGCTTTTATTGGCATCGTTCCCCGAACCAGGATCACCGACCGGAGGGAGGTAATCCTTGGGGGATATCGAATCATGAATATTGAATATCGAACAAGGAATGTCGAATTTCGAATGATTTTACTTTGGCATCGTTCCCCAAACCAGGATCACCGACCGGAGGGAGGTAATCCTAATGGAATTTAGAATAATGAATATTGAATATCGAAGGCGCAGTCTTCTAATGCAAGAAGGTAATACTTGATTAAAGTGAGAAGTGAGAAGGATAACTCATCACCTCGCGCGTGAGCACCTCAGTTCCGAGGCGATCACTTCCGAGGCGATGAGTTCCGAGGCGATGAGTTCTGAGGTGATGAGTTCTGAGGCGATGAGTTCCGAGGCGATGAGTTCTGAGGTGATGAGTTCCGAGGCGATGAGTTCCGAGGTGATGAGTTCCGAGGCGATGAGTTCTGATCGAACAGCGAATGTCGTGTCTTATAAAGGATCAACTGCTGTCAGGAGCTAATCCGGGGTTGAAGTGAGAGGTGAGAAAACCGCCTGACGCAGGTAGGTGTTATGTTGACAAAATGTATTAAGTAAATTATTACGAAGCCGTCGATTCTCTTACAATTAACTTTGTCTCCAATTCAATAATTTCAGGATAGTATGATTCCTTGTTTTTTTGCATCGTAATTTCCTTATAAAGCTGTTTAAAAGCCATTTCCCCCATCAAATAACCCGGTTGGTCAATCGTTGAAAGCGCTGGTGATACTACCTTAGACATAAACCAATTGCTAAAACCAATAATTTTGATATCATCGGGAACTTTAACGCCCAATTTGTTACATTCTGTCAAAGCACCAATGGCCACTAAATCTGTGCTGATAAAAATACCATCTACATCATCATGATCCTCAAGTAATTTCCTGGTATTCATTTTACCCTCTTCAAAACTTGTATCATCACATTCACTGATGTAAACCAATGCAGGATCGTAAGGTAAACCATTATCCAGCAATGCTTTTCTGTAACCTAAAAACCTGTCAATTGAATTTAAAGGTAACAAGGATCCTCTAAAATGAGCTATGCGTTTACAGCCTGCATCGATTAAATGCTGCGTTGCCGTATAAGCTGCTTTTCGATCATTGATGATCACTTTCGAGCAATTTACTAATTTGGCAATTTTATCAAACATTACCAGAGGTTTCTTTGAAAGCACAACTTGATTTAAATGATCAAAATTGGTAGAATTATTCGCCAAAGAAATAATGATACCATCTACGTGTTGATTTAAAAGTAAGTTAATCTGTTTCTTTTCCAACTCATATGACTCATTTGACTGAAGAATAATCACTAAATATCCTTCTTTTTCTGCCTGATTAACAATACCTTTTATGATCGTGGAAAAAAAATGATGGACAATTTCAGGAATTATCAAACCAATTGTTCTAGACTCCTTCCTTCTCAAATTAACCGCAAAAGCATTAGGTTGGTAATTTAATACTTTGGCCAACTCCTTAACTTTTAGCTTGGTTTCCTTACTAACATCGGGGTAATTCTTTAAAGCTTTTGACACCGTAGAAACAGATATATTTAATTGGCCTGCAATTTGTTTTAAAGTGACGGGTTTCATAGTATTTGTTATTCAAGACAAGTTATGAAAAAATTCGAAAACGATTTCGTTAAATTCGAAATCGTTTTCGTTAAAAATATTGAAACTCAGACTATATAAAAGTGTAAATTGCTTTGTAATTCCCATAAAGGCCGCATTAAGAATAGATATTGAGATTCATTTTCTACCAAATGTGGTCATTTTTAATTAGATTTTTAATCAGGTAAAACAGATAATGGCTGGTAAGATTAGATTAAGTTTTTGGCAAATACTAAACATGAATGTTGGTTTTTTAGGTATTCAATTTAGTTTTGGTTTGCAACAGACTGCAGTAAATCCTATTTTTTCTTTTTTAGGGGCTCACCATGAAGACTTACCACTACTTAATTTAGCAGGACCTGTCACAGGTCTTTTGGTACAACCTATTATAGGCGCCATTTCTGATAAAACATGGTCTCCACGGTGGGGAAGGCGAAAACCGTTCTTCTTATTTGGCGCTATTTTAGGAAGTCTGTGCTTGTTTGCTTTTCCATTTAGTCCCGGTTTATGGTTTGCAGTTGGCTTATTATGGATTTTAGATGCAGCGAATAACACAGCGATGGAGCCTTACAGGGCCTTTGTTGGTGATAAACTCATCGACAGTCAATTAACCTTTGGGTACCAAATGCAGAGTTTATTCGTGGGAGCCGGTATAGTATTGGCCAATGCTTCATTGTTCTTATTTCAAGATTGGTTTAGCGAACCGGTTGTAGAGGGTGGTTTATGCGCAGAAGCCGCAGTAACGACCATACCTGCCTGGGTTTATTATTCCTTCTTTTTAGGAGCTATCACTTCAGTAACAACCATTTTATGGTCTGTATTTAAAACCCCGGAAATACCGCCGTCAAATAAAGAATTATTGGAAATCAATAAAAGTAAAGAGCAACCTTTTACGTCAAGATTGCTGGACCCAATAAAAGAAATTATTCGTGCTATTGGCGGCATGCCCAAACTCATGAAACAATTGTCTTTGGTCTACTTTTTTCAGTGGTATGCCTTATTTATCTACTGGCAATTTATTGCCCCAATGTTAAAGACCAGTTTACTTGGCATTAGCAATGAAGATATTCTCAAATCCGAAAGTATTATGGACAGTTGCAAGGCAGGAGAAACTGTTAGCCAACTCGATATGTCTTTCGCACAAAATATTCAATCACTTTCTGAACAAGCCTTAAGTCAGGCTGCCTTAATGAATGGGACTTATAATTTTGTAACGATGATTGTAGCCTTATTGATGGTTCCAATAGCTGCCAAGTATGGTAATAAAAAAATATATGTTGTCAGTTTGTTCTTTGCTGCAATTGCGATGTTAAGCATGCCGTTTATACATGACAAATGGTTACTGCTCGCCCCTATGGTTTTACTGGGTATTGGTTGGGCGGCAATGATGGGTATTCCTTATGCCATGGTTTCCAGAGTAATTCCTGAAGAAAAAAGAGGTGTTTACATGGGGATTGTCAATATGATGATCGTAATTCCCATGCTCATACAAACCATTTCTTTCGGTCCAATTATTAAAAACATATTAAACAATAATGCTGTCAATGCCATTTTATTCGGAGGTGTTTTTTTCGCTATTGCAGCGGTTTTAGCAACGCAATTACAATCGGCAAAAACCATTGATAAAAAAGAAGCAGATTTATAAAAACTATTATTTTGAAGAAAGATATAGAAACTATAGATATTCTCTGCGTTGGAGAAGCACTTATTGACTTTATCGGACAGCAGTCAGGAGCCCAAATCAATGACACTAGTGACTACCATCGGTATTTAGGGGGATCTCCTACAAATGTCGCGATGAATTCAGCAAGATTAGGATTAAAATCTGCTGTTGTATCCAGCGTTGGCAATGATGGTTTTGGATCATATATTATTGATGAACTTAAAAGAGAAGGTGTTAAAATCGATTTTATTAAGAAAATAAATGATGAACCATCTTCCATTATTTTTATTACCAGAACGAACGAAACCCCTGATTTCGTGCCCTTTCGAAAAGCTGATTATCAGATCACAGAGGATCAAATCACCAAAGAAACACTTTTAAAAACAACTATTTATCACACGACATGTTTTGCATTAAGCAAAAATCCGGCTCAATCCGTTATTTTAAAAAAAGCAGAGGAAGCCTTTCATCTGGGGTGCAAATTAAGTATTGATATAAACTATGCCGAGAAGCTTTGGAAAAGCAAGAACCAGGCGCTTGGCATAATAAAATCATATTGCAGGTTTAATCCCCTGGTGAAGATTAGTGAAGATGACATGTTAAGGCTATTCGAAAAAAAATTGCCACATGAAGATATTTTTGATTTTTTTCATTCCAAAGGAGTGGAAATTGTTTGCTTGACTTTAGGCCGCAATGGTGTTAAACTATCTCAAACAGGGAAAAAAATAATAGAATTACCAGCGATTCAGGTTGACAAGGTTATGGATGTGACGGGTGCGGGTGATGCCTTTTGGTCTGGCTATTTATTTGCCTATATAAAGGATAAACCTCAAGATACTTGTTTAAAAATCGGACTACAGTTAGCTGCTTTAAAATTGCAAAATGTTGGTAGATTACCGGATAACATAAAAATATTATCCCAACTTCTTGAATAATTCCTCATAAGACAATGCAGAGTGAATTTTAGTTTTTAAAAAGACATGATAAAAGAGAGCGACCATTTGAACACTTCTGATGACTTTAACGGCGTCATGCTAAATGCTTATCCTGACAGTATAGGGCAAAATCTGCATGATTTGACCTGCATGCTAAAAATGCCGGAGTTTAAAAATGTTTTTTCCTTTTTATACATATTACCTACCTTTTTTAATAGTGATCTGGATCGTGGATTTTCTATTGTAGACTATAACCTGAATTCGGATTTGGTTCGCCAGGAAGATTTAAAAGCTTTGGAAGATCTGAACATTGGTTTGAAGTTTGATATAGTTTTAAACCACTTATCGGTAGGGTCTCCTCAATTTAAAAGTATTCTAGATAGCGGAAAACAATCTGAATATCTGAACTTTTTTATCGATTGGAATGCGTTTTGGGAGGGAAATGGTGAAATGGGTAAAGACGGAGTTATCATTCCCCATGAAAAATTTCTCAATAAATTATTTATGAGAAAATCAGGTTTACCCGTCTTAAAAGTACTTTTTCCGGATGGAACAGAGAAGCCTTATTGGAACACTTTTTACCAGGATATCAGTTACACCAAACTTACACAAAGTGATTTAAATAATTTAGGCGATTTAAGTCAGGAACAAATTGAATTCATTATTAGCAAAGTCAATACGGCCATTGAGCAAAAACAAGATTTTAACACTATTGACTTTGAAGACTTTAATCACCTGAAAGATAATGTTTTAAAAATCGTATATCGAAATCGTAGTTATCTGGGTCAAATGGATGTAAATGCAAAATCTCAGTTGGTTTGGGATTTTTATGAGGAAACACTTTCAAAATTAAAAAACTACGGAGGGCAAATAGTAAGATTGGATGCCTTTGCCTACTTGCATAAAAAGGTGGGGGCATCAAATTTTTTTAATAAACCGGGTACCTGGCATTATTTGGAAAGAATAAACCAAATAGCTGTAAAGAATAAACTAATCCTGTTACCCGAAATTCACGCAGAATATGGTATGGGACTGCATGATGATGTAGCTAGAAAAGGTTATCGAATTTATGACTTTTTTCTACCCGGATTGATGATTTATGCCATTGAAAACGGAACCAGTAAGGCGCTTTTAACCTGGGCCAGAGAAATTATTTCCAAGGGATATAAAACTGTGAACATGTTGGGATGTCATGACGGCATACCAGTTTTGGACCTGAAGGGGAAGGAAGTCAATGGCATATTCAACAAGGGCTTGCTAAATGATGCAGACATAGAAGGCCTTATGAAAACAATCATTGAGCGTGGAGGAAGGGTTAAAAATTTATATGATTCATCAGGACAAAAAATTTCATATTATCAGGTAAACGCGACTTTTTTTAGTGCCCTGGGTGAAGATGAACGCAAATTATTACTGGCCAGAGCCATTCAAATGTTTATGCCCGGAATTCCCCAGGTCTGGTATTTGGACCTTTTTGCCGGTAAAAACGATGATCAAGCTGCCGATAAAGGAGGAGATTCAGGCCATAAAGAGATTAACCGGTCAACGCTAAACATGCAAGAAGTTAGAAGTGGCCTTCAAAAGGATATTGTGCTTAAACAATTGGATATGATGAGGTTAAGAAATACATCCAAAGCATTTTTGGGCACCGTGAATATTAATGAAACTTCCGGTAGTGACATCAATATCGAATGGGTGAACCAAAACGATAAGGCTCTGTTATATGCAAATCTTAAAACCTTTGAAATCAGTATCAGCTATACACAAAACGGTTCAATGAAATCAATGAATTTTTTAAACCCTTAAAGACCGGCCCGTTGTCATCATACAATATGAGGAATTATTCCTTTGTCAAATATTTAATCCTCATTGTCCCTGCGGCTGACTGAGCAGGTACTGTTCAAGTTAATTCAGTTTTTGAGGTGCGTAAGATTTATCGATTTTTATTAAAAACATAAAAAAACCACTTCATTCTCATATTGAGAATGAAGTAGTTTTTTACTATGGACGGTATTCTTGTAAATTTAATACTAACCTATTTGATCTGAATTTGGTCACTGGTTTTAAAAGTATTGAGCCATTCAACTTCACAGTCACAAGATTCAAAAAATGCTTCTAAAGCAGATGGTGGCCATCCCCAACAAGGCTGCTAATCGCTGCAACATTAAAAAAAATGGGCTTATTTTTTTCATTTCAGGGCAGCTGATTAGTACATTTTTTAAGACAATTCACATAATTTCACCTAAATTTATATCCATGAATTTTTACAATGTCTATGAATAACAGAATTTATTTAGATTATAATGCAACAACACCCTGTGATCAGAAAGTGGTAGATCATATGAGGCCATTTTTCAGTGAGTTATATGGGAATCCTTCCAGCGCCCATCATTCTTATGGCTGGCTGACGAAAGAAGCTATTGAGGATTCAAATAAATTAATAGCCAATTCTTTGGGCGTTTCAGCAGAAGATTTGATCTATACTTCTGGTGCGACTGAAAGTATCAATATGGTATTAAAAAGTTTTAGTAGTAAATTTAACCTTAAAGGAAGTCATATCATTACTTGTAAAACTGAACACAAAGCAGTGCTGGATACCTTGGGTTTTATGGAAAAATATGAAGGTGTAACTGTCACCTACCTGGATGTTGATGCACATGGCCTCGTTGATCTGGACCAATTAAAAGAAGCTGTCAGGCCTGAGACCATTTTGATTTCTATCATGCATTCAAATAATGAGACAGGAGTTATTCAACCCCTGAGAAAGATCCGGCAAATGGTTAAGGGAAAAAATATATATATTTTTAGTGATGCTACACAGTCATTGGGAAAAGTTGATTTAGACGACGTATTTGATTCGGTGGATTTTACCTGTTTTTCTGCACATAAAGTCTACGGGGCAAAAGGTGTTGGACTGGTGTATGTGAAAAACAAATTTGAAAACAAAGTGCTTCAATCATTGATTCAGGGAGGAGGTCAGCAGAAAAGGCTTAGAGGAGGAACATTGAATACGCCCGGAATAGCCGGTTTTGCCAAAGCTATAGAATTGTCTATTGCTCTGGGTAAAAAAGAACAAAACAGGTTAATTCATTTAAGGAACAAGCTTGAGTCCGGGTTACTTGAAATTGAAGATTCATTTTTGAATGGAAGGAGCGTTGAGAGGCTGCCGAACACCTTAAATATTTCTTTTGCCTATGTGGACGGATTTAAACTTTTAAGTGCCCTTAGTAAATACATGGCAGTTTCTAACGGTTCTGCATGTAACTCGGCCAATGAGAATCCTTCTCATGTTTTGCTGGCAATGGGCCTTGATCATAGCCTTGCGTTTTCTTCTATCCGCTTTAGTCTGGGAAGGTTTACAACAGACTACGATATTGATCGTGTCATACCAATTGTTGAGCAGGAAGTAGCAAAGCAGAGAGACAGTAATATACTTTGGGAACGAAGATTATTTTAAAACCTTTTCACAAATCAACTTCTGTCGTGAATAGGATTTGTTTTGTTTCTGAGCATTCCGCCTTCTTTACCTGTAAAAGAACTCATGATTTCAGAGCAGATGCTTAATGCAATCTCTTCGGGTGAATCAGCTCCGATTTCCAAACCACAGGGCGCATGAATTCTTTCAAGGTCTTGTTCACTTAACGGATCTCCCCCTTCTTCAAACTTGTTTTTAATATTTTCAAATCGTTTTTTTGGTCCTAAACTTGCAATGTAGGGAGCTGCACTCTTAATTGTGCTTTTTAGATTTTCGGCATCGGTGTTAAAATCATGTGCCATTAAAATTACTGCTGTTCTGTCGTCTATTTTTGGTCTTTCCGTCAAATGTTTCGGGTAAATGTTTTTGACCTGTTTTAAATGCTCCTTTTTCAGCTTTTGAATATTGCCCGTCAAACTAATTTGCCAATCCAGTAAACCTGCTAACTGTATCAAGGGATATACATCATAATTATCACCATAAATAGCAAGGTGGTATTGAGCCGGAATTAATTCAACATGGAAGTTTAACAGGTCGTCACTTGCAGTGTAAGTGAAACTCCTTGATTTGCCTTCATCCATAACCTGGTCTATTTTACTTAAGATGAACTTTTTTATTTCATTTGATTCTATTCCCTCCAGCATCTTTGTATCTGTATCATAATAAAAAGACCGACCAAGTTGAAAGTATTCTTCTTTCAAGCTTGAGGCAGTTATTGTAACAATAATATGGGTTCTTCTCTGTGAGGTACATTTTTCCAGAATCCTGATATTCTCAGAATCAACTGTGACAGGTGTCAGCAAGACATCAATGATTCCATTGCATCCCAGTCCTATACCAATTTCCATTTCTTTCGAAGTATCATAGGTTATTATCGTCGGTTCTTGTTTTAAGATTGCTAATTGAGATCTCTTCAGGGTATCTCCTTCCAGGCAGCCACCACTGATGCCTCCTTCGAAAACTCCGGATTCAAATACAATCATTCTCGCTCCTTCCCTTCTGTAAGAAGATCCTTCTACCCTAACCACCTGTGCCAAAGCACATTGTTCACCAGTCGATTGCCCATCCTTAAAATATTTTAAAATGGATTTAATTTCTTTCATTTTCTTCTATTTTTATTCAAAATTAGATAATTTTCTGCTCAAATATTCACATATCCGCAAAATTAGAGTGAAAAAAATAACATGATTATTGTGTTTTTATGCAAATGAAAATCAATTTAGGTTTTATTTTTTTTTTCAATGAATTAAAGGATAGATGGAACCCCAAAAAACACCTTGTTACAAGACTAAACCAATCATTATTTTGGAAAGAACACCTTCCAGAAGAAATGGTTTTATTTCTTTCTTGTCAACAGCTTTAATTATTATCCTGCCAAAATGACCATTTTGCATAGCGGCCTATTCAGGTGCATGTGCGAATAAAACCAACTTCGTTCATTTACAGTGAACCTCAATCTTACTTTGTGATAAATACTACTGGAGAAAATGTTTTAAACGTCGTCTTTTTGTTTCATGCATTATTAAATTGATATATTTCCTCAGGCTAACCTTGCTAAGGCAAAAGTAAAAAGCTATTTAACCCTATACAAATAGCGTACAAAGATTTGAGAACGCCAGCCTTTTAGGAACTGATAAAAAGAGCCAATTCTGTTGCGCATTTGGCTATGAAGCAAAAAATAATATCACTTTCTCGGGCTTAAATTTTGACCCAACAAATATTTTAACAAATATTTTTGTTTAACTTTTGTATTAAATAGTTAAACAATATGTATATTTACAAAAAATTTAAACCATGGCACGCAAGAAAAAAATTAGCAAAAAAGATATTTACTCATTTTATATGGATTATTATCTTGAAAATGGTGAGGCTCCAAAATCGGTCTACAAACTTTCAAAACTCTACAATTTTGATGAAACACATTTCTACGAGTTTTTTGGAAGTCTCAAAGCAGTTGAAAAATCGATATTCGAATCCTTTTTTGACCAGACCATTGAATTATTAGAGAAAAGCGAAGATTATTTAAACTTTGACGGAAGAAACAAATTACTGAGTTTTTATTATACATTTTTTGAAATTCTTACCGCAAACAGGAGTTTTGTATTAAGTATCTTGGAAAGAGACAAAAACAGTTCTCGATTTCTCAAAACAATTTCATCTGTTAAACCGGGCTATAACAAATTCATAAAGAGTCTGGAAATTGAAAAGCTAGACTTGAAAGAAGCACGGATTGAAAAATTTATCGACAAATCTTTGGAAGAAAGTCTCTGGGCACAATTCATTTTATGCCTTAAGTTTTGGATGGATGACGATTCGGCTTCCTTGGAAAAGACCGATATTTTTATTGAAAAATCAATTAATACAGGATTTGACCTTCTCAATGTGAAACCCCTTAAAAGTATTCTTGATCTCGGAAAATTCCTATTTCATGAAAAAATAAATATGAACTAATGAATAGTATAGACAGAATTCCAGTATCAAAGGTCGAAAGAGCATCAAATTTAGTTCAAACAGGAGCCAAAGTCGGTGTAAATTATCTCAAATATTACGGCAGTAAACTTACGACAAACGAAGTGAAAGCCAGAGCTAAGTTAAATGAGGACAATGCTGAAGATATATATGACGGACTGAAAAAACTCAAGGGAAGTGCCCTTAAAGTTGCCCAAATGCTGAGTATGGAAAAGAGCATTATGCCCCAGGCTTATGTCGAAAAATTTTCTCTTTCCCAATTTTCGGTACCCCCCTTATCCCCTGCTCTTGTGCTTAGAACCTTTAAGAAATATTTTGGGAAGTCACCCCAGGAAGTTTTTGACCACTTTGATGCTCAATCGGTCAATGCGGCCAGCATAGGCCAGGTTCACAAGGCTTTTAAAAATGATAAAGAACTGGCTGTAAAAATTCAGTATCCGGGTGTAGCAAACAGTATAGGATCAGATCTTGCTCTGGTGAAACCGATAGCTATAAAAATGTTTAACATCAGGGGAAAAGACTCCGATAAATACTTTAAGGAGGTAGAGAATAAGTTGATGGAGGAAACCAACTACCATTTGGAAATCCAGCAATCTTTAGAGATGGTAGCCGCCTGCAGGCATATTCCAAATTTGTTGTTTCCCAACTATTACCCGGAGTTCTCTTCTGAAAAGATACTTACCATGGACTGGATGAAGGGAGAACATTTGTCAGAATATGTAGTACACGAGAATCAACAGGAAGATCTTAACAAATTGGGCCAGGCACTTTGGGATTTTTACATGTATCAAATTCATATCTTGAAAAAAGTACATGCAGACCCGCATCCCGGTAATTTTCTTGTTTCTGACAAAAGCCAATTAATAGCGCTCGACTTTGGTTGTATCAAAATTATTCCTGACAGTTTTTACAAACCGTATTTTGAACTGGCCACAACCGAGAATCTATCGAATCCTGTTTTATTTAAAGAAAAGTTATACGAATTAGAAATTCTTCTCCCTCAAGATTCTAAGGAGGAGGTCCTTTTTTTTACCGAAATGTTTCATGAACTTTTAAGCGTATTTACTGAGCCGTTTCAACAAGAGGTGTTTGACTTTTCCAATGGTAATTTCTTTAAAAAAATCAGCAGTTTAAGCGAGAAATACAGCAAAAACACCGAGCTGCGAAAAATGAATGGCAACAGGGGATCCAAGCACTTTATCTATATGAATCGCACCTTCTTTGGACTCTATAATCTTATGTTTGATCTCAAAGCCAAACAGGTGAATATCAATAATTTTAAGTCACTCAAATGAAATATTTTGACAAAGGATATATAGCAAGTCTTGAAAACTTGTACCGTATCAATCTTGTAAATTCGAGCTCAGGTTTTAAATCGGCTAATCTCATTGCGACCAAAGGCAAAAATGGTGTTAGCAATGTAGCTGTTTTTAGTTCTGTCATCCATTTAGGTTCTAATCCCCCTCTTTTGGGTTTTGTAATGAGGCCGACTACCGTTCCGCGTAATACTTATGAAAACATAAAAGCCACAGGGAGTTACACAATCAATCATGTACATGAACCAATCATTGAAGATGCACATCATTGCTCCGCTAAATACGATAGCTCAGTTTCAGAATTCTCCATGACAAACCTCGAAGAGGTATATGATCATGCCTGTCCTGCCCCTTTTGTCAAAGGAGCTCCTGTCCAGTTGCATATGGAGTTCAGAGAAGAGCATCATTTTAAGATCAACGATACCATTATGATTATTGGTGAAATCATTGGGATGTATGTAAAAAATGAACTTCTGGGAGAAGATGGATTTATTGATCTTTCGCAAGGAAATATTTGTGCGATTAACGGTTTGGACGGCTATACAACGCCGAAATTAAAAGCAAGATTACCTTATCAACGACCCAGAAAAGAAAATTCAATAAACAAAGAATTCAATTTATCAAAAACTTAATATACCGCAATGCTTTGCTCAAAGACAGCATTAAAAAAAGATCCTTATGAAAACAAATGAAAATGTACTTATCAATGGCATCAAAACAAATAACGTGATATTAAACCATGATGATATAGGAGATAACCATATGCTTACGGGTATGGATACACCTATGAAATCCACTGCTTTTCTAATCAGTGACGAAGAAAAAAGAGAGAGAATTGCCTTTCACTTCACTGAAATCATGGATACACTGGGCTTAGATTTAAATGACGATTCTTTAAAAGGAACCCCTGAAAGGGTTGCTAAAATGTATATTGAAGAAATCTTCTCTGGCCTTGACCCAAAAAACAAACCAGAGATTGCGCTTTTTGAAAATAAATATCAATATGAACAAATGCTGGTTGAAAAGAATATTTCATTCTATTCAAATTGTGAGCATCATTTTGTGCCCATTATAGGAAAGGCGCATATTGCCTATATCTCTTCGGGTAAAGTAATAGGGCTTTCAAAATTGAACAGGGTTGTGCAATACTTTGCAAAACGGCCCCAGGTACAGGAAAGGTTGACCAACCAAATTGCCAGGGAACTGCAAAAAGTACTGAAAACCGAAGATGTTGCCGTGATCATCGACGCAAAACACCTATGTGTTTCTTCAAGAGGAATTAAAGATGATACTTCCACTACCGTAACGGCATATTATGGAGGTGTATTTAATACACATGAAAAGATTGTGGAATTACAAAATTTCATTAACAATTGATTAAATATAAATTAGTACTCATATAATGAGGTCTATTAACTTATTAGGAAGATTATGAAAAAAGTTCTTATTGTTGGAGGTAGTAAAGGAATTGGGAGAGCCGTCATGAGCAAGATGCATTCATCCCATAGGATCATAAATATCAGTAGGACTAAACCGACTGATCTCCCGGATAGTGTTGAACACTATTCTTGTGATGTTCTCGTAGATGAACTTCCTGATCTTGAAGCGTTGGATGCCTTAATTTACTGCCCGGGCAGTATCAATCTGAAACCTATCGGGAGGTTATCAGAATCTGATTTTAAAAATGATTTTGACATCAATGTCCTTGGGGCAGTCCGTGTGATTCAACATTATTTAAAAACCTTAAAATCCGGAGTTGATCCTTCGGTATTGATGTTTAGTTCTGTTGCTGTTAAAATGGGGATGCCCTTTCACTCCAGTATTGCCGTTTCAAAAGCGGGCGTTGAAGCTTTAATCCGATCCCTGGGAGCTGAATTGGCACCCGTGATTCGCTTTAATGCTATTGCTCCTACCATTACGGACACAGGTCTTGCCGATAAATTGTTGAGAAATGATACCATGAAAGAGAAAATGCGCGAAAGACATCCTATGAAATCCTATTTGCAGCCCGATGATGTGGCAGAAATGGCTGAATTCCTAATTTCGGAAAAAAGTAAACGGATATCAGGGCAGGTTATCGAATTGGATTGCGGTATCGTTAGTTTTAAGTTATGATCCCATCCTGTTGATTTCATCAAATTTCGTAAACCTGTTTATTTTATGATCTTTTATCCGGACGGGTTCAATCAAAGCTCATAGATTGGCTAAGCCAGCCATACATTTCGAAACATCCTATTTTTCACATTATTTTATAATAAAATAACTCAATATTTAGTATCATTGCCCATGCAAAAAATTGTATGTACGTTTTTTCTAATCTTTTTGGGCTATGCCGTAAATTCTCAGGAAATTACTGTGAAGCAGAGAGATACTGTGAGCAGGGATACGCCGATCATTTCAGACATCGATGAAAATGTACATTCTCTTAAAGGCCGCATCATAAGTATTACCGATAAGGAACCTTTACAAAGTGCTCATGTCGTTAACCTGAATTCGGTTGAAGGTACGATCACCAATTCAAATGGTCAGTTTGAAATTCCGGCAACTGCAAATGATACAATTTTTATCTCCTATATAGGCTTTCAATCGATAAAATTAAAGATCACAAATGACCTTTTAAAGGGCAACGAACTTGAAATTGCCATTCATGAAAAGGTTGTGAATATTGAAGAGGTCACCGTTAAATCTCATAAACTTATAGGTGTTTTGGTCGTTGATGCCAAAAATGTACCTCAGGATTCCTATAGTCGTATCCACATTAATGGTTTACCTCAGGCCTATGAAAGAGGAAATTCTTATAATAGAAATTACAATTCAGGATTGGGAGCGATTTTTAATCCAGTTGATTTCTGGTATAACAAATTTGGTAAGAAACCAAAGGAAATGGCCCGGCTTAGAAAATTAAAGGAAGGAGATCAGATGCGTGATATGATGGAACAGAAATACAGTCGCGAAATTATGATGGACTATCTCGATATGAGCCGGAAAGAATTAAACGACCTGCTGTCTGAATGCAATTATTCAAGTAGATTTATCGATAAGGCCAGTGACCTTCAAATTATTGAGGCTGTTATCGAATGTTATGAAAATTACAGAGCCCTGCAAAAAGGTCAGGTCAAAAAAGATATTATTCGCATTAACGATACCAATTAAAAAAGACCGGCAAAAAAACCGGCCTTTTCAATAGTATTCTATCTCAACTATCTTAATTATTTCCCAGGATCAACGGAAGTCCGTCTCCCCCTCCACCTACAACAATTACTTTCGTATTGGGTGATTCGGAAAGTTGAAGTGTTGCTTCGATTCCTTTGTCTTTCAGGATCCAGTCGTTAAGGGAGGCACTTAGAATTCTGTTCGCATCAGCCTTTCCTTGAGCCTCAATACGTTGCTTTTCAGCTTCTTTTCTTGCTTTTTGCAATCTGAATTCATATTCCAAAGATTCCTGCTCCTGACCAAGCTTTCTTTCAATAGCGTCTTTAATCGCACCAGGAAGGGTCACGTCTCTTACCAAAACATCATTAAGCTGAATATACTGATCTTCAACAATCTTCTGTGTTTCAATAAAGATCTCTTCCTGAATCGCATCTCTTTTTGAAGAATAAATCTGTTCAGGCGTATACCTGCCTACCACGCTTCTTGTCGCTGAACGCATTGCAGGTTTTAAAACTCTGTCTAAATAATTTGTTCCTTTCGTTTGATGAAGAAAACCCAATTCTGCAGTAATAGGCTGGTACCAGGCTGTTGCTTCTAATTGAATGTCTAATCCATTAGATGAAAGAACTTTCATTTTTTCAGTTAATTCCTGTTGTCTTGTTTCATATACGATTACAGTGTTCCAAGGAGCCACCAAGTGAAAACCTTCCCCTAAAGGCGGTTGATCAGTAACTACTCCTCCTCCAAATCTCTTCCATAAAACACCGGCCTCACCGGCATCTAGTGTTACAGTAGACTTTGAAATAAAAATCAATAAAATGATTCCGATAAAAACTATGGGCAATATCCCTTTTGGGAATTGAAATTGCGGTTGTTGTGCCATTTTTAAAAATTTATATTAAACTAATTATAAGGAATGTGTTCTCAGATCATACCCCTGTATTTACGGAGCAACCATTCCAAGCTCAAAGATAGGACAATTAGCCCTAAAAGCCACCTCCAATCAATCAAAGAAATCAAATTTGTACGCACCTTTTCTATTGTCCTGAATCTCGGGTTTTCAAGCAATTCCGATTTAAGGGCATCAAACTGGTCCTGGTAATACAATTTTCCCCCTGAATTTAATGCAAGCAAACTCAAATCCTCGACATTTGGCTCCTCAGATTCTTGTTCTATTGAAAAAGGAACAACCTCAAAAGAGCCACCCTTTTCAATATCCGAATCGAGATCTTTGACTTTAAAGGTATAAACGCCGTCTTTTAAGTTTTTCAATTGAACTTCATAAGCGTCGTTTTCTACGTAAAACGGAACACCTTTCAAACTGTCATTAAGTTCAAATACTAATGTTGAATTCAACGCTATTTTAAGATTGCTGTCATACTTCTTTGCCTGAATCCTGATGGGTTCCTTTTCGTGATAAACCGGTTTATAAAAAAGATCCAGGTCTTGCTCCCTGTTTGATAACTGCAAAAACTGAATAAGGCTGTTAAAAAACTGGTCAAACTTCTCAAAAGATCCGTCTGCTGAAAAACAATGGATTCGCCATTTCCAAATATTTTCACCGAACAACACAACACCTTTCGCTTCATTATGCCTATACGCAGCTAACAAGGGGCTGTTAGTTGCGATGTTATCAATTTTCTGGGTAAGGAGGAACCCGGGGTTCTGATTAAAACTTATCCTGCCCAGCTGCCCTTTTAAAGGAGGAAAAAATTCAAATCCGATATCTTCAATATAAAAAGCATTGAAATCATTTTCGAAAGCCGGAAAAAGATTCTCGGTCACTGCAGTCATTTCTTTATAAAACCCGATATGGGCATCGTTTAAAAAGTCCCAATCTGTTTGGCTTCCAGTGATAATAAACAAATTGCTTTGTTTCAGCTCAAGCTGTTCAATCAAACCTTTAAAACTTTTATCGGGCTGGTATAAAACATAAAGTGAGTAATCCTTCGAGACTGAATCCAATTCGCGAGGTTGCAGCAGTACAGCGCGGCGTTGTTTATTAGTCTCTATGCTTCGCTTTATCATTCCCAGGTCAGGATGCAAGACCTTGTAAACAATAGCGATTTCTGCCTGTTCATCGAGAATTTCAACACCAAAGCTCCTGCTGTTGTTTGTTAACTCCCTTTCTCCGTCAAAAGGAATCAAACGAGCTTTGAACAACTGCATTCCAACAGTATCAGCTGCCAAGTACAGTGATAACTTAATTGATTTTTTTTTCTCAGTAAAATTTACGTTGCTCCTATACAGTTCAACACCATTTCTTTCTATAATCAATGATGATTTTACGTCTTGGTTAACATTGGAATTCAAAAACAATTCAACGGGAAAATTATTCTCCAAAGTCGCATATGCATTAACATTAATCCTGCTGATCCCTATATCAGCCCGTGCAGTAGTGTCTCCAATCACTACCGGGAAAATCGGATTTTTAGATGACATATACGCATAATTGCTTCCATAGGTCTGATTGCCATCCGAAAGCAGTACTATTGCCGATAATCGGTCATCACTCAGCGAATTGATATCTTGAATCGCTTTAAACAGATTCGAATGATCACGATCAAATTGTAACAGGGTATCGGTTGAAATAGTTGCCCCAAAACTAAAATTACTAAGGTCAAATCGTTTATTGAGTTCCTTATCTTCTAAAAAAAGCTGTCTTACACTTCTTGAAATTTTGCTAAAGCCCGAATGACTGATGGAAGCTGAATTATCCACAGTCAAAAACAATTGCGGCTTTTGAAGCTCAATACGTTTTGATTCAAACTTTGGATTAATCAACAGCATTAAAATACCAAGAACACTGATCAGCCTTAAAAATGAAAAGGCCTTTGAATCTTTTGTAGGTTTTTGTCGGTAATAATATTGATAATATACCAAGATTACCGAAAATACCACGGCCATAAGACTTAATAACAAACCAGATGTATTCATTTATAAGAAAGGTTCTCGATTTATTTCACAAAAAAATATATGTAAATATACTTTATAATTTAGGGACTGGGGGATAAAAAAAGCAAACCCTTTGGGAGGCTTGCTTTCTTCTTTATATCATGTAAAAATTGCCTAGGTTAGCATTCCTCCATCCACATTAATGGTTTGTCCGGTAATATATGCCGACATATCAGAAGCCAGAAAGACACAGGCATTCGCCACGTCTTCAGGGGAACCACCACGCTTCAAAGGAATGGCCTTTCGCCATTCATCTACAGTATTCGGATCAAGTTTTGCGGTCATCTCGGTTTCTATAAAGCCCGGCGCAATAGCGTTACAGCGGATATTTCTGGAACCAAGTTCCAAGGCTACAGATTTGGTAAAACCAAGAATACCTGCCTTCGAGGCTGCATAATTTGACTGACCGGCATTCCCTTTGACACCAACTACGGAGCTCATGTTGATAATTGATCCTTGCCTTTGTTTCATCATGGGGCGAATCACTGCCTTTGTAAGGTTAAACACCGATTTTAAATTGACTTCTATGACCTTGTCGAAGTCCTCCTCAGAGATTCTCATCAGCAAATTATCCTTTGTAATTCCTGCATTATTGATCAATATTTCCAAACTTCCGAAATCGTTGAGCACTTCCTTGACCAATTCCTGAGCAGCATCAAAATCAGCAGCATTTGACTGGTATCCTTTTGCTTTTACGCCATAGGTCTCCAACTCCCTTTCAAGAGCTTTTGCAGCTTCAACAGAGGCATTGAATGTAAATGCTACATTAGCACCCTGCTTTGCAAATTCAATGGCAATACCATTACCGATACCACGTGATGCACCTGTAATCAAAGCTGTTCTATTTTCGAGTAACTTCATTTTGTTAAAATTTTTGTTTTTATGAATTCAAAGATAATAAATTCGAATTGGGAAATGTGATTTATGGCTTTCTGCTTAAAAATAAAAAAACCTCCCAGGATTTAAAACCCCGGGAGTTCTAAACAGGTACAGATAAATTTACTGCTTAACTGCTGTTTCTTTATAATTGAATAAATAATCCACATCCATTTCATGAACTTTTCCAAGTTTTTTCAATGCTTCCAGATCAAGGTCTTTTTTATTTCCAATGACTGATACTGAATAATCAATGCCCTTGACATTGCTGTCAAAAAAAGAACTTACGTCTTTCATCCCCATTTGCTGAATTTGTTGATACATATCCTCCCTAATATCATAGTCTATACCGCGCTTTAGCAGGCTCTCATAGGTCCAGAAAATATTGGATTTGGTGATACGTTGCGCCGAAATTTTCTTTAAAGCGGCCTCTTTGGCTGCCTCAAACTGAGCTTCTGCTTCAGGCATATCGTTCATTAATTCCAGCATGGCATCGACTGCTTCCGGAATTTTATTGGCCTGGGTTCCGATATAGGTCCAGATCAGATCGTGTTTTCCCTTTTCACTGGCCGTTTGATAACTGGCCTGAGCGGCATACGCCAGCGATTTGGACTCCCTGATTTCCTGCCAAATGATAGAGGACATTCCTGTTCCAAAATAGCTGTTAAAGACATTTGACATGGCCATTTTCTTAGGATCAAATTCATCCCCCCTGGCTATAAACAGCATTTCGGACTGCACCATGTCAAAGTCTACGAAATATACATTCTTTCCGGTAGCCAACTGCTCATATTCTATAGCGGGCGGGTATTCTTTCAACTCATTTGGAACCTTATGATGCTCGTTGAGTGCAGATTTTGCTTTATCCAGGTGTTTACCGTAGTAAAACACCCTGTGCTTATAATTGTTCAGATCCTTGATGATACCTACCAATTCAGAAGGATCCATAGTTGTCAGTTGGTCAACAGTAAATATATTTCTCAGCCTGGAATTTTCACCGTATTGTGCATAACTGCCTAAACCGTTCCATAGAATATTGTCTTTCTCTGTCTTTCCATCAGAGCGTGCCTTCAGGATACTCGAAACATATTTATCATATGCCTCCTGATCCACAACTGCATTTGACATGAGATGTTCTAGTAGCAAAAGGCCTTTATCCAAATTCTCTTCCAGTCCTGATAAAGAAACATAAGATCGGTCACTGCCTGTATTTACACTATACCTTATACCTAATTTGAAAAATTCCTTGGCCAAGGCTTCAGCAGTGTACTTATCAGTACCGAGAGATTCCAAATATCCGACAGCCAGGGTTAATTTTTTGTCATTGTCTTTACCCATGTCAAAAATTATATTCAAATTAAAAAGGTCGTTATTTTTATTTTTAATATGAGTAATTTCAATACCACTATCAAGATTTTCTCTTTTTATTGCCTCTTTAAAATCAACAAAGACCGGCTTTAATTCCTCGGATTCCTTGGCAATAAAATTTTGTAAAAATTCAGATTGCTCTTCTCTATTTATTTGAATCGGAGTAATATTGGGGTTTTTGACTTTTGCAATATTCTCATCAACTCCCTCTCTTTTATAGACGATGGTATAATTGTCTTTAAATAGTTCATTGGCATAAGCGACCAATTCGTCCTTTGATATCGCCGACAAGTCATCGAGAAACCTAACCTGATCATCCCAGTTCTTTCTGTGAATAAAAGCACTGTAATAAGAAGCAGCCAAAGCCGTTGGATTTTCATATTCCTTGATTTTACTTAATTTTAGATCATTGATCACAGCTTCTAACATCCAATCTTCAAATTCACCTTTTTTGATGATGTTGACCTGTTCTATGATAAGGTCCTTTAATTCATCCAGGGTTTGTCCTTCCTTTGGCCAGGCATCAAATGCTATTAATCCGTAGTCATTCAGCATATAGGTCCATGTCAAACAAGATTGGATTAATTTTTTTTGATTCAAATTCAAGTCTATAAGGCCAGCACTGTTGTTACTTAAGATCCTTTCAATTAATGCGATATATTTTGCGTCCTCACTGAGCAAACCCTTTGTTCTCCATCCAAATGAAATATTTTCACTTGTCGGACCATAAACCTCTCTTACTACAATTTCGGTTGCCGGCTCTTCTTTTGGTAATACAGGGTGCTCCACCTCTTTTCCTTCAAGTTTCCCGAAAGTTCCATCAACTTTTTTTATAGTTTCTTCATAGTCCAGATCACCTACCAAGACCAAAGCCATATTACTCGGTACATAATACTTATTAAAATAGTTCTGGATATGCAGCATGGAAGGATTCTTCAAGTGATTCGAAGTCCCAATTGTTGTTTGCTGACCATAAGGGTGAGTCGGATACAAACCATCCATTAAAGCATAAAATGTTTTTGCAGGGTCATTATCCAAACCTCTGTTGAATTCTTCATATACTGCTTCTAATTCGGTATGAAATAAGCGTAATACCAATTTCCTGAATTTTTCACTTTCAAGCTCTAGAAACTTGTCCAGTTCATTGGCAGGAATCTTATTATGATACACAGTTTCCTCATTTGAGGTATGTGCATTTGTTCCTGTTGCACCAAGCGACGATACCATTTTCTCATATTCATTGGCAATGGCATACCCCGATGCTATATAGGAGACACTGTCTATTTTACGGTAAATCCCCTCTTTAAGATCCGGATCTTCTTCGGCCCTGTGTTGCTCATAAAGATCTGAGATCTGGGAGATATATCCTTCTTCAGCTTCCCAGTTATTTGTGGCATATTTATCTGTCCCCTTAAAGAGCATATGTTCTAAATAATGTGCCAAACCCGTACTCTCCTTTGGATCATAACTTGAGCCTGCCCTAACGGCAACATAGGTTTGAATGGTGGGTGCATCGTTGTTTTGACTTAAATACACTTTTAAACCATTGTCAAGTGTATACAATCTCAATCCTGTCGGGTCATTGGTTACAGATTCGTAAGTATAACCATTTTTGTCCTGATGACTTTCAGCAACATACGATTCCTGCTTGGATTCCTTTTGGCAACCGACAAGAAATAAAACGCTTAAAGCGGATAAAAAGATGCGGTTTTTAACTGTTTTCATGGTGTGATTTTAAGGTAAGTAACTATCAAAAATATTAATTGTTTGAGTAAATACAGAGCTGGTTACATGAATTAAGAATTATTTAACATTGTAATAAAATCTAAAAAAAAACCTGTCTTTAAAGACAGGTTATTGATTTGTTGAAATCGTTTAGGAAAGCACGTCTAGCACCGTCTGGCCGATTTCTGCGGGAGATTCAACAACGTGAATCCCATTCTCCGCAAGTATTTTCATTTTAGCCTGCGCCGTATCATCCTTTCCTCCTACTATCGCTCCGGCATGGCCCATGGTCCTCCCGGCAGGGGCGGTTTGTCCGGCAATAAAACCTACCACAGGTTTCCTGTTTCCGTCAGCCTTGATCCATCGGGCTGCATCGGCCTCAAGTTGGCCTCCGATTTCTCCTATCATCACAATAGCCTCAGTTTCAGGATCGTTCATGAGCAATTGAACGGCTTCCTTTGTAGTGGTACCAATGATTGGATCTCCACCGATGCCAATGGCAGTTGTAATGCCCAAGCCTCTTCTTACCACCTGATCGGCAGCTTCATAGGTCAAGGTACCTGATTTGGAAACAATTCCTACTTTTCCTTTCTTAAACACAAAACCTGGCATGATACCCACTTTCGCTTCTCCGGGAGTAATTACCCCGGGGCAGTTTGGCCCGATCAGTCTGCAGTCTTTATGCTCTATATAGGCTTTTACTTTGACCATATCTGCTGTTGGAATTCCTTCAGTGATACAGATAATAACTTTAATTCCTCCTTCAGCTGCTTCCATAATGGCATCTGCAGCAAAGGCCGGTGGTACAAATATAATTGAAGTATCTGCACCTACTTCTTTAACCGCATCAGCAACTGTATTGAATACCGGTTTGTCCAAATGCAACTGGCCTCCTTTTCCTGGAGTTACACCTCCTACAACATTACTGCCATATTCAATCATTTGTCCTGCATGAAAAGTACCTTCACTACCGGTAAAACCCTGAACAATAATTTTCGAATCTTTATTAACTAAAACACTCATTGGTCTATTTTTTATGAATTTTAATATGTTAAGCCTGTATCAAACTGTGAGATACAAAAGTATAGTAATGGAACGATAAACCGTTCTATTTTTTTATTTTTTCCAGTAATTTCGGCAAGGATCGTATCAGAGACATTTCCCTGAATTTATCTCTTGCTTCAACAGCTGGCGTGCCAAAATAAGCTTTTCCGGGTGCAAGGTCCATCCCAACACCTGATTGAGCATATATTTCAACGCCTTTACCAATGGTCAAACCGCTTTTTATACCAACCTGTCCCCAGATAGTTACTTCGTCTTCAATAATATTACAACCGGCAATCCCCACTTGGGAGGCGATAAGGCATTTCTTGCCAATTAGTGTATCATGGGCTATTTGAACCTGGTTATCAATCTTTGTTCCCCATCCGATGGTAGTATCAGCAGTTACCCCTTTATCTATTGTACAGGCGGCTCCGATTTCCACGTGGTCTTCAATGACAACCCGCCCTACTGATTCCAATTTATCAAAACCCCTGGGCCTTTTTTGAAAATAAAAAGCATCCGATCCTAAAACAGTTCCGGCATGAATGATGACGTGATTTCCAATGACACAATGATCATAAATTGTCACATTCGGATGAATCACACAATGTTCTCCTATGGTAACATGATTGCCGATAAAAACATTTGGTTGTACTACAGTGGTTTTTCCTATAGTGGCTGACGCTGAAATACCTGATGACGCTCTTTCAAATGGTCTGAAATGTCGCGAGAGTTTGTTAAAATCAGAAAACGGATCCTTGGAAATAAGCAGTGCTTTTCCGTCAGGGCACTCAACTTCTTTGTTGATAAGGATGATCGTTGCAGCTGATTCGAGGGCTTTACCGTAATATTTAGGGTGGTCGACAAAAACGATATCTCCGGGTTTAACAACATGAATTTCATTCAGCCCTTCGACCGGAAAATCAGCGTCCCCAACAAAAGGTACCCCTATAATTTCTGCAATTTCCTCTAAACTGTGGGTGCGTGAAAATTTCATAAAAATTACTCTTTCACTCTTTCTACATAGGTTCCTTTCTCTGTATCGATCTTGATCTTATCCCCTTCATTGATAAACAAAGGAACATTGACCTTGGCACCGGTTTCTATTGTTGCTGGTTTAGTCGCATTCGTTGCTGTATTTCCCTTGACGCCCGGCTCTGTATGTGTAACTTCCAGGTATACATGCGAAGGCATTTCAACAGCCAGAGGGAATTCATCGGAGGTTCTGATAATAATGGTTACAATCTCGCCTTCCTTAAGCAATTCAGGTGTGTCCAAAGCCTCTCTTTGGAGCGTAATTTGATTGTAATCATCGGTATTCATAAAGTGATAGGTATCACCTTCAGGATAAAGGTATTGATATTTACGTGTCTCAACCCTTACCTCCTCGAGCTTATGCCCTGCCGAAAAAGTGTTGTCCAATATTTTTCCAGTGGTTAAACTCCTGAGTTTTGTTCTTACAAAAGCGGGTCCTTTCCCTGGCTTTACATGTAAAAATTCAATTACTTTATATGTATCATTATTAAAGACGATACAAAGGCCTTTTTTGATATCTGATGTGCTTGCCATGTTTAAATTTCTTAATAGTTGCTTGAATACCCTTTCATGATACCCCGTTGAGAATTATTGATAAAGGTAAGTACTTCATCTCGCTCGGGACTGGCGTTTAACTCCGCTTCAAGAATACGTGCGGCCTGTGTTGTATTATTATTTTGCTGGAAAAGTATACGGTAAATATTTTGAATCTCATTGATTTTTTCTGAACTAAATCCACGTCTTCTCAATCCAATTGAATTGATGCCTACATAAGATAAAGGCTCCTTGGCAGCCTTTACAAAAGGAGGAACGTCCTTTCGTACCAATGATCCTCCTGAGATCATAGCGTGTTTGCCAATATGAATGAATTGATGTATACCCGCCAATCCACCAATGATGGCATATTCTCCAATCTCAACATGTCCTGCAAGTGTCACTCCGTTTACGATGATTACATTTTCATGAATAATACAGTCATGTGCTACGTGCGCAGTGGCCATAATCAAACAATTATCGCCAATTTCTGTTTTTCCGTAAGCCTTGGTACCGCGATTGATGGTAGCACATTCCCTAATGGTTACATTATCTCCTATCGTGGTAAGTGAATCTTCACCTTCGTACTTTAGATCCTGGGGAATCGCCGAAATTACGGCTCCCGGGAAAATTCTGCAGTTCTTGCCAATTCTCGCCCCTTCCATGATTGTCACATTAGAGCCAATCCAGGTTCCTGATCCAATTGTTACGTTATTATGAATGGTAGAGAAAGGTTCTATTACCACATTTGTTGCAATTTTTGCCCCGGGATGAATATATGCTAATGGTTGATTCATGATTTTTGATTAAGCTATTATTGTTTTTCGGGATTCCTTGCTATCTGAGCCATTAATTCAGCTTCGACAACCAACTTGTTATTTGCGTATCCATAGGCCTGCATATGACAAATACCCCTTCTTATGGGCGCCATGAGTTCAGCTTTAAAGATAAGCGTATCACCGGGCAGCACTTTTTGCTTGAATTTTACATTGTTCATTTTCATGAAATAGGTAAGGTAATTTTCAGGATCAGGCACGGTACTTAAAACTAGAATACCCCCACATTGAGCCATGGCCTCTACCTGAAGCACCCCGGGCATGACGGGGGCATCCGGGAAATGTCCTATAAAGAACGATTCATTCATGGTGACATTTTTCATTCCTACCACATGCTGATCAGACAACTCAATAATACGGTCAATAAGCAAAAACGGGGGCCTGTGAGGCAAGAGCTTCATGATCTTATGGATATCCATCAAAGGCGGTTTACTCAGATCGTATTGCGGAACTTTATTTCTTTTTTCAATTTTGATCAATTTCATCATTTTTCTTGCAAAATGCGTATTGATCTTGTGGCCCGGTTTGGTGGCAATAACTTTTCCCTGGATTTTAGTCCCTATCAAAGCCAAATCACCAATAACATCTAAAAGCTTATGCCTTGCTGCCTCATTTGCCCAGTGAAGGTTCAGGTTGTCAAGAATTCCATTGGGTTTGACCTTAACCGAATCTTTTTTAAATGCCTTGCTTAATTTTTTCATTGTCTTTTCAGACAAAGGCTTATCCACATAAACAATGGCATTGTTCAGATCGCCTCCTTTGATCAGGTTGTTATCCAAGAGCATCTCTATTTCATGAAGAAAGCTAAAGGTTCTTGCATCGGCGATCTCCTTTTTGAAGTCACTTAGTTTTTCCAGCGTTGCATTTTGCGTACCAAGAATCTTGGTTCCAAAATCAACCATGGTTGTGACCTCATACTTATCAGACGGCATGATCATAATCTCACTTCCCGATTCCTCATCTTTATAAGAAATAATGTCTTTTACTTCATAGACATATCTCTCTGCATCCTGCTCAACAATACCTGCCTTTTCTAAAACCTCGACAAAATATTTTGAAGATCCATCCATAATTGGCGGTTCCGGAGCATTTATTTCAATAATAATATTATCAATATCCAATCCAACAACTGCAGCCAGAACATGTTCTGAAGTATTGATCACAACCCCATTTTTTTCAATATTGGTACCTCTTTGGGTATCCGTCACATAGCATGCGAGTGCTTCTATAGCGGGTTGTCCTTCAAGGTCAGTTCTTACAAAGGTAAATCCGGTATTTACACCGGACGGCTTAAAGGTTAAAGACACATCATTCCCCGTATGTAAACCGATTCCCTGCAAAGAAACCTCTTTTTCAATTGTCTTCTGGTTCATACTTATTCTTCAATTTTTTTTTTGCGTATTTGTTTTTCAAGTTCATCTAATCTCGAGCACAATTTGGGTAAATTTCTAAAGTGCACATAGGACTTGTTGAAATCCGTATACATCATTGCCGGACTTCCCTGTACGATCTCATTATCACCAATTGACTTTCCAATACCTGATTGAGCCTGAATTCTAACATTATTGCCAATACTGATATGACCCACAATACCTACCTGTCCGCCAATCATACACTCATTGCCTATTTTTGTAGACCCCGCTATTCCTGTCTGTGCAGCTATCACGGTGTTCTTGCCGATTTCCACGTTATGGGCTACATGTATCTGATTGTCGAGCTTTACTCCGGACCTGATAATCGTCGACCCAAGGGTTGCCCTGTCAATGGTTGTTCCAGAACCGATATCCACATTGTCTTCAATGATCACATTTCCAATCTGCGGAATTTTATTGTACCCTCCATTTTTATCAGGGGCAAAACCAAAACCGTCACTGCCTATGATACTCCCTGAATGAATGGTGCAATTATTTCCAATCTCGGTTTCTGAATAGATCTTTGCTCCCGAAAATATTGTCGTATCATCACCAATAATCACATTATCGCCAATAAACACATTCGGATAGATCTTGACACGGTTCCCAATACTCGCATTTTCACTGAGGTAACTAAAAGCTCCTATATAAATTTGTGTTCCAAGGGAAACTTTTTCATGAATAAAAACAGGATCTTCAATACCTGAGCGATCCAGTTGAATATTGTTGTAGTATTCCAGTAATGTAGAAAAGGCCATATAAGGATCCTCAACTTTGATCATGGTACTTGAAACTTCTTTTTCAGGGATAAAATTTTGGTCAACAATAACAACAGAGGCGTCTGTAATATAAAGCCAGGAATTATATTTGGGATTCGATAAAAAAGTCAGTGAGCCCTTCACTCCTTCTTCAATTTTCGAGAGCTTGGAAACTACTTCTTGAGGGTTCCCAAGAACTTCTCCATTTAGGATATCAGAGATCTGTTTAGCTGTAAATTTCAATCGTTAATTTTTTAAAATCAAATTGATGCTTGCAAAAATACTAAAATTTAGCAATCTTCCGGTATTATAATAATTTCTTTGGATAGCACAAGTAATACTTTCTTACTGTCATAGACAAAGCCTCAATACTCGAACTGTCGGAAGCCTTGATAATATCTTTTTGTTCTCCATTCTTATACATGATCTTGATCTGCTCTTTTTCCTGATCATAAGCCTTATTCTCAACCGTTCCGTGATAGACCACATAATCTAATTCTTTCGGATCAAGGTTCAGGGCATCTTTTACTTTGCTGCGTATTTTTTCAACATACCCGGGTTCAAAAGGATCATTTCGCATTTCGATCTTGGGCAACCTTCTGTTCACAATGGAATTACTCAAATAGGAAAGTATTTTGTCAGGATGGCTGACCCAACCTTTGAGCGCTGACATAACATCATAATCATCCAGTTGGCTGAAAGTAATCAGTTTTTCTTTGTTAAACGCAGTTTCATTTATTTTTTGTTCCAAAAATACATTCAAAGTACCACTGCATTCCAGTTTGTCCCCCTCAGTTAAAAGCTCTCTTGCCCTTTTAAGAATCTTTACCAAAACTCTTTCAGCAACGATTCCTGTTTTGTGTAAATAAACCTGCCAGTACATAAATCGCCTGGCCATAATAAACTTTTCAACAGAGTATATTCCTTTGAACTCCACTACCAATTCATCATTCCTCACATGCAGCATGGTGATCAGCCTTTCAACATTAATATTTCCTTCTGCCACCCCACTGTAAAAACTGTCTCTTTTAAGATAATCCAGGCGATCCATATCGAGTTGACCTGAAATCAATTGGTTCATGAACTTTCTATGGTATTCACCTTTAAACACTTTTATAGCCAGTTCAAGTGCTCCATTATATTCTTCGTTGAGCAGTTCCATAAACCTCAATGAAACTTTTTCGTGCCCCACACCTGTAATTAAACTGTGTTCAAGCGCATGTGAAAAGGGTCCATGGCCAATGTCATGCATCAAAATTGCCAGGTTCAGTGCCTCTTCTTCCTTGTCACTAATCTCAACATTTTTAAGACGCAGTGTTTCCACGGCCATTTGCATCAAATACGTGCACCCCAAAACATGATGAAACCTTGTATGGTGCGCACCCGGATATACCAGATAAGACAATCCCATTTGGGAAATTCTTCTTAATCTCTGAAAATAAGGATGTTCAATAATCTTATAAATTAATGGGTTTCTCACCGTGATAAAACCGTAAATAGGATCATTAAAAATTTTCAGTTTTTTCAAAATATTAACGTTGATTTTTGTATTTTTCAGAATTAATTGTCGTTCCTTGCGATACAATATTAAACGCAAAAATAAAGGTTTAATTTAATTAATCACAGATAATAGATTTAGAATGAGTTCAGGAAAAATTCTTTGGGTTGATGATGAGATCCAACTTCTTAAACCCCATATGTTATTTTTAGAAAAAAAGAATTATGAAGTTACCCCTTGTACCAATGGTGCAGATGCCGTAGAAAGTGTTAGTGAGGAACAATTTGATATTGTCTTTCTGGATGAGAATATGCCCGGGCTTTCTGGTTTGGAAACCCTTGCCCGGATAAAAGAAAAACTTCCAAATTTACCCGTCATCATGATCACAAAAAGTGAGGAAGAGTATATTATGGAAGAAGCTATTGGTTCAAAGATAGCAGATTATCTTATAAAACCCGTAAATCCAAATCAAATACTTTTGTCGTTAAAAAAGAATCTTGATAATTCAAGGTTGGTTTCTGAAAAAACGACGTCAAATTATCAGCAGGAATTCAGAAAAATCTCTCTTGATCTTGCTATGGTCAATACCTATCAGGACTGGGTTGAACTCTATAAAAAGCTTGTACATTGGGAAATTGAGCTTGAATCAATTGCAGATATCGGCATGACCGAGATACTTGAAAGCCAAAAAGAAGAAGCCAACTCTCAGTTTTTTAAATTCATCAAAAACAATTACAGGGATTGGTTTCATAGTGACGACAGACCCATACTGTCTCATACCTTATTTAAAGAGGTCATTGTGCCGCAGATCGATAAAGATGCGGGCACGCTTCTTGTTTTAATTGATAATTTGAGATACGACCAGTTAAGGGTTCTGGAGCCCATTATTAATCAATACTACAAGTCTGTAGAAGAGAAGTCATTTTACAGTATTCTTCCTTCAGCAACTCAATATGCACGTAATGCTATTTTCTCAGGGCTGACACCATTGGAAATGGAAAAAAAATATCCTCAGTATTGGAAGAACGATACAGATGAAGGAGGAAAAAACATGTTCGAAAATGAGTTTCTTACTGAACAGATCAAAAGATTAGGATTAAACCTTAAACACGAGTATTTCAAGATTACTGCAGTAAATCAAGGAAAGGAACTGGCCTCAAATTTGGCAAAGATAAAGAACAATGATCTCACGGTTATCGTCTATAACTTTGTCGATATGCTATCCCATTCCAGAACTGAGATGGATATGATTAAGGAACTTGCCAGCGACGATAAAGCTTACCGTTCGCTTACCTTGAGCTGGTTCAAAAATTCTCCTTTGCTTGAAATTATTCAGAATGCCCAGAAAATGGGTTTAAAACTGATCATTACAACCGATCATGGAACCATTAACACTTCTAAACCTTCAAAAGTTGTCGGAGATAAAAACATCAGTTCCAACCTTCGGTATAAAACCGGTAAAAGTTTAAGCTACAACGAAAAAGAGGTATATGAAGTAAAGGACCCGAAAGAAATAATGCTGCCTTCCCTTAACATAAGCAGTTCATTTATCTTTGCCAAGGAAGATTACTTCTTTGCATATCCAAACAATTATAACCATTATGTAAAGTATTACAAGAATACATATCAGCATGGAGGTATTTCTTTGGAAGAAATGATCATCCCCTGTATGACATTCGAACCAAAGTAAAATAAGGCTTGAACAAGCAACTTGTCATTTTTTATAAAGAAGGGCTCTACATTTTTTAAAAGCTTACTATTTACCGTCAAAATATTCAATTGTACATAATAAAGTCGTGAAATTTTTAAGAATTTCATAGCCCATATTTGAAAGAATTTTATCAATTTTGCAACAGCATTTTTAAGCGAATCATTTAAATCATTAATTGATGAAAAAACATAATTTTAGTGCTGGCCCCTGTATATTGCCGCAGGAAGTCTTAAAAAAGGCATCTGAAGCAGTGATCAACTTCAATAACCTTGATCTTTCTCTTATAGAAATATCTCATAGAAGTGCCGATTTTGTAGCTGTAATGGAACATGCCAAAGATCTTGTTCTTGAATTACTTGATCTAAAAGATAAGGGATACTCTGCTTTGTTCCTTCAGGGAGGCGCCAGCCTTGAGTTCCTGATGGTTCCTTACAATTTATTGCCTGAAGGCGGAAAAGCCGGGTATCTCGATACCGGAACCTGGAGTTCAAAAGCCATTAAAGAAGCGAAGTTACTCGGTGACATTGAAGTTATTGCATCCTCCAAAGACGCTAACTATAATTATATTCCAAAAAATTATGCTATTCCTTCAGATCTTGCCTATGTACACTGCACAAGTAATAATACTATTTTCGGAACGCAAATAAAAAACTTCCCAAAAACTGATACCTTATTGGTTTGCGATATGAGTTCGGATATTTTCTCAAGAAAACTTGATTTTAGTCAGTTTGACTTAATTTATGCCGGAGCTCAAAAGAATATGGGTCCTGCCGGAACGACACTGGTCGTAGTCAAAGACGAGATTCTTGGAAAAACGGGACGAAAGATTCCATCTATGCTTGATTATCAGGTACACATAGCTAAAGACAGTATGTTTAATACGCCTGCTGTGTTTCCTGTATATGTATCCATGCTTACTTTAGAATGGCTGAAATCTCTGGGAGGAATAGAAGCCATTGAAAAGATTAATGAAGAAAAAGCAAATATTTTGTACCAGGAGATTGACACAAACCCTTTGTTTCAAGGAGTGGCAAAAAAAGAAGATCGATCCAATATGAATGTCACCTTTATCCTGACGGATGAAAGTAAAAAAGAAAAATTCGATAGCACCTGGAAAGCTGCAGGAATCAGTGGTATAAACGGACACCGCTCTGTGGGTGGTTACAGGGCAAGTATCTATAACGCCATGCCCTTAGAAAGTGTGCAGGTATTGGTAAATATCATGAAAGCGCTTTAATAATAAAATTTAAAAATATATAGTATGAAGGTTTTAGCAAATGACGGAATTGCAACTTCTGGAGTTGTAGCTTTGGAAAATGCGGGTTTTGAAGTGATTTTAAAAACTGTAGCTCAGGAACAACTCGCTGATTTCATCAATGAGAACAAGGTTGATGTTCTTTTGGTTCGCAGTGCAACAGAAGTAAGGGAAGCCCTAATCGATGCCTGCCCTTCTTTAAAAATCATAGGTCGTGGAGGTGTAGGAATGGACAATATTGACGTTGAATATGCACGAAATAAAGGGATTAAGGTAATCAATACACCTGCGGCTTCTTCTCACTCTGTTGCCGAATTGGTTTTTGCCCACCTTTTTGGAATGGTGCGTTTTTTGCACGATTCAAATCAAAATATGCCCTTGGAAGGAGATTCTAAGTTTAAAGAACTTAAAAAAGCCTACGCCAAAGGTGTAGAATTAAAAGGCAAAACTTTGGGTATTTTGGGATTCGGAAGAATCGGACAGGCTACGGCAAAAATCGGACTTGGTATTGGAATGAAAGTTGTTGCCTACGACCCTTTTATTGATAGTGTACACATTGGATTGGAATTTTATGACGGACAACAAGTTAATTTCACGATCGATACCATTTCAAAAGAAGCGGTATTGGCACAAGCTGATTTTATTTCTCTTCACGTTCCGGCCCAGGAAGATTATGTTATTGGTGCCAAGGAATTTAGTATTATGAAAAAAGGAGCAGGGATTGTAAACGCAGCCCGTGGGGGTGTAATTGATGAAGTTGCCCTTGTGGCGGCCATTGAAGAAGGAAAGATTTCAAATGCCGCCTTGGATGTGTTTGAAAATGAACCAAATCCGGAGATCAAACTTTTAATGAACAAAAACATTTCATTAACACCGCATATTGGTGCCGCTACTTTGGAAGCACAAGATAGAATCGGAGAGGAACTGGCTACCCAGATCATAAAGATCCTGGCTTAAAAACAGCCGATTGCATGAACGGCAATAGAGGTTTATTATATCCATAATAAATCTCTATTTTTGTTTTAAGGAGTATTTACAATTCCATCCAAAATGACTTCTGTTATAACCTGAACCACTATGGCCCTAGTAAAACCTTTTAAAGCTGTCAGACCGACCAGAGATAAGGTCGCCTTGGTAACAACAAGGTCATACGATATTTATCAAAAAAAAGAACTGAAGGATATTCTTAGGTTAAATCCATTCTCTTTTTTACATATCCTGTTACCAGGGTTTAAATTCCACAAAACCGTTCATGGAACAAAACGATTCAAAATGGTGCACAACCGATACAGGGAATTTAAGGAAAATGGCATTTTCGAAAGTGATGCCTCACCAAGTTACTACCTCCATCAAAAATCATATAAAGGGAATGTATTTTGGGGAATTATCGGGCTCGCCTCCATAGAAGATTATCAAAACTGTGTGATCAAAAAGCATGAAAAAACACTGAGTGAACGGGAAGCTTTATTTGGCAATTATCTTGAAGTCACCGGATTTAATGCTGAGCCTGTTCTTATTACCTATCCTGATCACGAGTTTTTGTCATCCCTGATAGAAAAATACAGGAAAACACGAGCCGAGTACGAATTCACCACCAACAAGAACAGAACACATTTAATGTGGCTCCTCGATGAGGAGGACGAAGTTTTAAAGATTAGCGAAGCCTTTGGTTCAATGCCTTCGTTGTACATAGCAGACGGTCACCACCGAACCGCCTCGTCGAATTTTTTATACAATAAAATGGCTGCCGGCAATGACGAAAAGGCAAAAGAGCTCAGTAAATATTTTATGGCCTATTTTATTCCGGAATCCAATTTAAGAATCACTTCTTTTTTCCGTTTCGTAAACCATTTAAACGGTCTTCACAAAGAGGAATTCTTAATAGCCCTTGACGAATATTTCAGAATTGAAAACGTTGGAAAACAATATTATAAACCTTCTAAAAAGCATCATTTCTCAATGTATCTTGACGGATATTTTTATAAATTATACATGAGAAAGTCTGCTTTCAAACCTCAAAATGAGCTTGACCATCTGGATTCCCAAATTTTGTTCAAATATATCCTTGAACCTATTCTGGGCATACACGACCCTTCAAATGATAAAAACATTCATTACCTGCCTGAAACAGGTAATGAAATGCAATTGCAATACCTTGTTGATTCCGGCGATTTTGCAGTAGGGTTCGGATGCTTTCCCGTCTCGGTCGAGCAGCTAAAAACAGTGGCTGATAATAACCTGGCAATGCCTCCTAAAAGCAGCTATATTGAACCAAAGCTAAGAAGTGGATTAACAATCTATGAGTTATCGTAATAATTTAATTAAAAGTATATAAATGCTTGTAAAACAGAATTTAATAGAGTTTAAAAAAAATCTACCTAAGGAAGTAACACTGGTTGCTGTATCAAAAACCAAACCTATAAGCGACATCATGGAAGCCTACGAGGCCGGGCAACGAGTTTTTGGGGAAAATAAAATTCAGGAAATGGTCAATAAATACGATGAACTTCCTAAAGATATTCAGTGGCATATGATTGGTCACCTTCAAAGCAACAAGGTAAAGTATATGGCGCATTTTGTTAATCTGATACACGGGGTAGACAAGTTCAAAACCCTTAAAGAAATCAACAAACAGGCTCAAAAACACAATCGGGTTATCAACTGTTTGTTACAGGCCAAGATCGCAAAAGAGGAAACCAAGTTCGGTATGAGTTTTAAGGAGATTGAAGAAATACTTCAGTCAGAGGCATTGACTGAACTTAAGAATGTCAAGATAACCGGATTGATGGGAATGGCTAGTTTTAGTTCGAACGATAAGGAAGTATCGGATGAGTTTAAAAGCCTTAAAACATTTTTTGACAAGCTAAATAATGCTGGATATGAATTAAGCGTACTTTCAATGGGTATGAGTGGAGACTATCAATTGGCCATTGACCATGGCAGCAACATGATCAGGATAGGCAGCGCTATTTTTGGTTCACGCAATTATATTGCTTAAAAAACACTGGATGAACCTATACTTAGTAATTTGACATTAAATCAGTGCATGATTTTAAACAGCAGCTCTTTAAGGATATCTCCCTGAGCCAAATTTGAAGCACCGACTCCCTTACTCTTAAGGTCGGCTTCCCTCAGGCCCGATATAACCTGTGCCACTTTTCTCATGGGATAATTTTTTGCTGCTCTCTGATATTCCGGTACAAAATAAGGGTTAATCCGCAGCCTTTTACTTACGTTTATTTTTCCCTTGTCTTTTAACCCATGATATAGGAGCAACTGAGTAAAAAAAGAATTTAACAGTGAAATGGTCATGACCAAAGGGTTGCTCTTCGGATTCTGACTAAAATATTGAGCTATCTGATTGGCTTTTAACAATTCTTTGTCCCCTATTGCTTTTCGCAATTCAAAATTATTAAAGTCTTTGCTGATACCTATATTATTTTCAATATGAGCAGCAGTGATGACAGACCCCTTTTCAAGTATCACAGCCAGTTTCTCTAATTCATTATCAATCTTTGAAAGGTCAGCTCCCAAAAATTCAACCAGCATATGTATGGCCTTGGGCTCTATTTGATAACCTCTTTCTTTTAAGATGCTGCCGATCCAGTCTCCGACCTGGTTCTCATAGAGTTTTTTGCTTTCAAACAAACATCCTGTCTGGGATATCGTTTTGGCCAGTTTTTTTCTTTTGTCAATTGTTTTATACTTATAACAAATTACCAAAACCGTTGAAGGTTGCGGGTTTTCAGCATAAGCAGCCAGATTCTCAATAGTTCTTGAGAGGTCCTGGGCTTCTTTGACAATAACCACCTGTTTCTCAGCCATCATTGGAAAGCGTTTGGCATTGGCAACGATCTCATCTACAGACACGTCCCTTCCATAAAAGACCATTTGGTTAAATCCCTTTTCCTCTTCCGACAGTACATTGTTTTCAATGAAATCTGAGATTTTGTCAATATAATAGGCTTCCTCCCCCATTAAAAAATAGATGGGCTTGGCATTTCTGGATTTAATCTCTTCAACGATCTGATTGATTCTGTTCATATATTATGCGAAGTTCCTTACTTTTACACCATGACAAATCTCAATCTGCCAAAGTATTCCTTTCGCATCAAAAATAAAGAAAATAAGCTTTACATCTTTGATAGAATCAGAAAAAAAGACCTGATTCTTACCGATGAAGAATGGGTTCGTCAAAATTTTGTCTCTTTCCTGCACGAGGATAAAAAGTATCCCCTATCTCTTATCGCCATCGAAAAACAATGCCTTGTGAACGAACTGACCAAGCGCACTGATATTTTGGTGTTTGACAAGACAGGAGCACCTCATATCATTGTTGAATGCAAGGCTATGCACGTAAAGATCAGTCAGGATGTCTTTGACCAGATTGCGAGGTACAATATGACCTTAAAAGCTAAATACCTTGTGGTTACCAATGGACTGGAGCATTATTACTGTCAAATGAACCACGATTTAAAGCAATATGATTTTTTAAAAGAATTACCAAATTATTCTTAAAAATGGCCTGTTTAATAGTTTTCATTCATGAAAAAAACTATGTTTGCAATTCTTAAAATGATTATATCCACTTACCTTGAAAATAGCTATTGTAATTTTAAACTGGAATGGCCGAGATTTACTGGAAAAGTTTCTCCCATCGGTTGTTGCTCACAGTAAAGAGGATGCAGAAATATACGTGGCTGACAACAATTCTTCCGATGAATCCATCTCTTTTCTCAAGGAACAATACCCTCAGGTAAAAATTATACAAAACAGTATTAACGGAGGTTTTGCCAAAGGATATAATGATGCTTTAAAATACGTTAATGCTGATATTTATGCCTTGGTGAATTCTGACATTGAAGTTACTGAAAATTGGCTCAAACCTATTAAAGCAGTTTTTGAACAGAACAGTCAAACGGCAATTGTTCAACCCAAAATACTTGATTACAAAGACAAGTCTAAATTTGAATATGCAGGTGCGGCCGGAGGTTTTGTAGATTTCATGGGATATCCTTTTTGCAGAGGGCGCGTATTTATGGAATTAGAACATGATCATGGACAGTATAATGATATAGCAAATATATTCTGGGCTTCAGGTGCGTGTTTCTTTATCAAATCAGACATCTATCATCAGCTGGAAGGCTTTGATGAACAGTATTTTGCGCATCAGGAAGAGATTGATCTGTGCTGGAGGGTCCAAAACGAGGGTTATGCGATTCAATATGTTGGTCATTCAGAAGTATACCATGTGGGAGGGGCCACCCTCCGGGAATCAAATCCTCAGAAAACTTATCTCAATTTTAGAAACAGTCTTTTTACCATTGCCAAAAATGTTCCTAAACGCTTCGTTTTTATCGTGATCTTCCTTAGGTTGGTACTGGATGCCGTTGCCGGCATTAAATTCATCATAGAATTAAGGCCAATACATACCTGGGCCATTATTAAAGCACATTTGAGTTTTTACAGGCACTTGAAAAAAATGATGTCCAAAAGGCGCGCGCTATCTTATAAACAAACGAATTACTTTTATTGTTTTAGCATTGTTTGGGAGCATTTTATCCTGAGGAAAAAAAGATTTTCACAGATTAAATAACTGATTTTGCACCAAGAATTCGTCCAATTAACCGGATGAAGTCCTTGTCAATTAATTTCCTATATTTGACTTTATCTCAAAATAATGAATTGGTCTTCATATTGACAGGCAATTTTATGCTTTGCCGGGAAAAAGGATTACAATAAGGCTAAACTGCCTTATTTTATGCCTTCTTCGAGAAAAATGACCAAGTTTACAAATTGTTGGAAAATGAATGAAAAAACAAAATTCAGATTGGGTAAATGGTTTCTTTTTGGCGTTTTACTTTTAACTGTAACTGTCTTTTCCGCTTGTTCCTCCAATAGTAAAAAAGAAAAATTAAAAATCCATATAGAGGGAAAACACATTGATTATGACCTGGATGAGATCGTTGAATCAGGTGTTCTTAAAGTAATCACTACCTATTCACCTACCGGCTACTTCTTGTATAGAGGCGAAACCATGGGCTTTGAATACGAGATTTTTAAACGCCTGGCAGATCGTTTGGGAATCAGTTTGGAAATGGTAATTGCCAAAAATGTCGATTCTGTGATTCCCATGCTCAACCGTGGTGAGGGAGATATTATTGCACTTGGCTATACCATTACCACAGATCGAAAAGAAGATGTTAGTTTCACAGAACCCTATCTTGTCACACACCAGTCATTAATCCAACGGAAGCCTGACAATTGGAGAAAAATGACCAGAGACAAAATCAAAGAATCATTGGCTACCGATATCATTGACCTCATTAATGATACAGTGTCGGTTAGAATTAATTCTTCTTACTATCAGCGGTTAAGGGAATTGACAAATGAGCTCGGTGACAGCATATATATTGAAGTACTGCCCGGGGAATTGTCTGATGAGGAAATCATTAAAATGGTTTCACAAGGAGAGATCAAATATTCTATTATTGACAATCATAAGGCTGCTATTCACAAGAGCTATTTTCCAAATATTGACGTGGACACACCCGTGAGTTTATCGCAGCGTATTGCCTGGGCCGTGAGAAAATCATCCCCAGAACTATTAGCAGTAATCAATCAGGGCTTAAAAGTCATTAAAAGGAAACCGGATTACAATATGATCTATAAAAAATACTTTGAAAACAAAAGACAATTCCACAAAAGGCTCGACAGCGAATACTACACCGGAACTACTGGTAAATTCAGTGAATATGATGAGCTCGTTAAGAAGTACGCAACAAATTTAGGCTGGGATTGGATTCTGGTTAAATCATTGATTTATCAGGAATCGATGTTTAATGCCAGCAACAAGTCATGGGCCGGCGCAAAGGGTCTTATGCAACTTATGCCTGCTACGGCTGAAGAAATGGGAATTTCGAAAATCAATGATCCTGAACAAAACATAAAAGCCGGAAGTAACTATTTAAAGAGAATGGACTCTTATTGGGAGCAGATTCCGGATTCCATCCAGAGGATCAAATTTGCAATGGCGTCATATAATTGTGGTTATGGCCATATCAAAGATGCCCAAAAACTAGCTATCAAATACGGAAAAGACTCCTTGCGCTGGGATGATGGTGTCGATTTTTTTGTTATGAACCTGTCAAAGCCCAAATACTATAATGACCCTGTAGTCGAGTTTGGTTACGCCCGTGGTAATGAACCTTACGAATATGTAAAAGATATCTTTGAAAGATATAAAAATTACAAGACCTTGGCCGCTCAGTAAACCAAACCATGCCACTATGAGTATTTTTGATTTTCTCGATCTTTTGGGAACAGCGGCATTCGCGATCTCAGGCGCCTTGTTCGCAATCAAAAAAAGAATGGACACTTTTGGAGTACTCATCATTGGGTTTGTTACCGCCGTTGGAGGAGGAACATTAAGGGACATGCTTGTTGGTGCCGACCGGATCACCTGGATGAATGACCTTAACTACCTCTATGTGATCATTGCAGCTGTGATACTCGCCATTGTTTTAAGAAATAAGATAGGCTATCTAAGCAAATCGCTCTTTTTATTTGACACCATAGGTTTGGGGATCTTTACAATTATAGGAACAGAAATAGGATTGCAAAACGGATTTCATGCGCTTATCTGTATTATCCTTGGAATGATCACCGCAACATTTGGAGGTGTTATCAGGGATACCCTGAGCAACGAAATGCCTCTTATTTTTCACAAAGAGATCTATGCTACAGCATGTATCATTGGCGCCGGAACCTACCTTATTTTAGATAAATTTCAAATAGACCAGTCTCTGATTCACATCCTGACAACGCTTATGGTCATTGCCGTTCGGCTTATTGCCGTAAAATTTAAGTTACAGCTGCCTACTTTTTACAGTAATTGATTTTAATCTTCTCTTCATAATTCGGGTTTCTGTTCAAGCGCACTTTTGAGTTGTTCTGCATTGGGTTCTTTTCCATGCCAAGCGTGTACGCCCATCATAAAATCAACTCCATTATCCGTTTTAGTGTGCAAAAGCATACCTGCTGGTATGCCTATACCTATGTCAACTTTTCTAATCTTAATCCGTGAATCACAGTTTCTAGATCACCTGCTTTATGGATCTCAAGTACTTTTCAGCCAAATATCCCTAAGGTCCCCCTAATGGCATTACGCTATCGGTGTCGCCGTCAATCTGTTTCAAATTTGGCTTATAATTACGGTTAAATTTTAAACTATGTTTAACAATACTTAACTCGAAAGTTAATTGGAAAAACATAAATTTGTACGATTTTTAAAAAGAACCATATATGAGAAGAATAGTATTGATACTTGTAGTTGCAACCTTATTCGCTTGTAGCAAGAAGTCTGATAACCCATATGTTACTTTGAAGGGTAATATCAAAAATTCTGAATTGGATAGCATCAGTATTTTAGGAAAAAATTTCAGGAAAGTAATTAAATTAAATGAGGATGGATCATTCAAGGATACCTTAAAGGTGACTGATGGTTTTCATGGGTTGAGTGACGGAAGACAGCAGGCATACCTTTATCTAAAGAATGGTTATGACATGGAAATTCAAATAGATATGAATGCATTTCCCGAAGCAGTCGTATTTGAAGGTGAAGGCGCAGTGACCAATAACTATATGGCCAGCAAACTTGAATTCATTAAAAAAGAAGAGCTGACAGATTACGCTCAATTTTTTCGACTTGAAAAAGATGCCTTTGAGGCCAGAATTGCTGGTGTGAAAAAGAATTTGGATAGCCTTTTAATGAATGCAAAAGGCCTGGATCAAAAAGTGTACAAAACTGAAGTTGAAATGAACGAAAAATTGATCATTTTCTTTGAATCCAATTACGAAACAGAACACCAGAATTATGTGGGTCTCAACAAAGGAGACCCCTCTCCTATCTTCAACTACCAGGATCAATTTGGCAAGAATGTTTCTTTGACCGATCTGAAAGGCAAATATGTTTATATAGATGTTTGGGCCACCTGGTGTAGCCCCTGTATTAAACAAATCCCATATTTAAAAGAAATAGATGAAGCGTATAAAGGAAAAAACATAGCCTTTGTAAGCCTGTCTATTGATAAGATGGAACATAAGGATAAGTGGCTGAAAATGATTGAGGACAAAGACCTTAGAGGGATACAAATCATGGCAGATAAAGGTTGGGACTCAGATTTTTTAAGAGCCTATAATATCACTGGAATCCCGCGATTTATTCTGATTGATCCGAAAGGAAATATCATAAATTCAGATGCACCTAGTCCGTCTGATCCTTATCTGAAAGAAGTTTTAAGTACACTGTCACTTTAGTCTTCGGCGATCATCAAAAAAGGGCCCCTGAATATATCAGGGGCTTTTTGTTTTATATGGTCCATAGGGTCTTTAAACAATTTTGACGGGCTCCAACCAGCTTACTGATCTATGGCCTTCAATCCATCTTGGCATAAAACAAGCCAATTCGTCATCTAACCTCTTAAATTTCAGCCATTCTGACATTGTGATTTATTAAAACTATGATTGGAACATCTTTTGAACCTCACCTAGTGAACCTAAATCTAAATCAAATGAATTTCAATAATTTCACTATAAAATCACAGGAAGCCGTGCAAAGAGCACAACAAATTGCACAGGGCTTTGAGCAACAACAAATAGAAAATGCTCATATACTCAAAGGTATTTTGGAAGTCGACGAAAACGTGACTCCATTTATCCTTAAAAAACTTGGGGTCAATGTTGAACTTTTCAACAGGACCCTTGACACGATCATCCAGAGTTTCCCAAAAGTCGAAGGCGGAGAGTTAATGCTTTCCAAAGCAACCAACAAAATGCTTATCGATGCAGGAAACATTGCAAAAAAAATGAAGGATGAATATGTGTCCCTGGAACATTTACTCCTGGCCATTTTAAATTCCAAAGGAGATACCACTCAATTACTCAAAGATAATGGTATCAATGAAAAAGACCTTATGAGTGCCATTGAAGAGTTGAGAAAGGGTAACAGAGTCACTTCACAAAGTGCCGAGGAAACTTATAATTCACTTAATAAATACGCCAAAAATTTAAATCAGCTTGCCAACGATGGAAAACTGGACCCGGTAATTGGCAGGGATGAAGAAATCAGAAGAATTTTGCAAATTCTTTCCCGAAGAACCAAAAACAATCCAATATTAATAGGAGAACCGGGAACCGGCAAAACAGCTATTGCCGAAGGCCTTGCCCACCGTATCGTAAAAGGTGACGTACCTGAAAATCTTCAAAATAAAGTAATCTATTCACTGGATATGGGAGCCTTGATCGCAGGGGCCAAATACAAAGGAGAATTTGAAGAAAGACTTAAATCTGTCATCAAGGAAGTAATCTCCTCGGATGGTGAAATCGTGCTTTTTATTGATGAAATCCACACGCTTGTTGGTGCCGGTGGCGGTCAGGGAGCAATGGATGCTGCCAATATTCTTAAACCTGCCTTGGCTCGAGGTGAATTAAGGGCCATCGGGGCAACGACATTAGATGAATACCAAAAACATTTTGAAAAAGACAAGGCTTTGGAACGGAGGTTTCAAAAAGTGACCGTTAATGAGCCTGATACTGAAAGCGCAATTTCAATACTTCGGGGTATCAAGGATAAATATGAAACCTATCATAAAGTCGAGATCAAAGACAGTGCTATCATTGCTGCAGTTGAATTATCACAAAGATATATAAGCGACCGGTTTCTTCCCGACAAGGCTATTGACCTTATGGATGAAGCTGCCTCCAAATTAAGAATGGAAATCAATTCAAAACCTGAAGAACTGGACGTACTGGACAGAAAAGTAATGCAGCTGGAAATTGAGATTGAAGCTATTAAAAGGGAAAAAGATACCAAAAAGTTGAAATTCCTCAAAGAAGAGCTTGCCAATTATAAGGAGAAGCGTAATGAGGTTAATGCAAAATGGACCAGTGAAAAGGAAATTGTCGACAAGGTGCAAACCACAAAAGAGAATATAGAAAAATTCAAGTTGGAAGCAGAGCGGGCCGAGAGAGATGGAGATTACGGCCTTGTTGCCGAGATCAGATACGGAAAGATAAAGGTTGAAGAGGAAAAACTGGCTGAATATCAAAATGAACTGGAATCGAGTCAGGAAAACTCTTTAATCAAGGAAGAAGTAACCAGTGAAGACATTGCCGAAGTTGTAGCTAAATGGACGGGAATTCCAGTTCAAAAAATGCTGCAGAGCGACAGGGAGAAACTATTGCACCTTGAAGAAGAGCTACACAAAAGAGTTATTGGCCAAAATGAAGCCATAGAAGCGGTTTCAGATGCTGTACGAAGATCTAGAGCCGGCCTGCAGGACAGTAAAAAACCAATTGGATCATTCCTTTTCCTTGGTACTACCGGAGTTGGAAAAACAGAACTGGCCAAAGCCCTTGCCAATTATCTTTTTGATGACGAATCGGCAATGACCAGAATTGATATGAGCGAATATCAGGAAAGACACGCTGTTAGCAGGTTAATTGGGGCACCTCCTGGTTATGTGGGTTATGACGAAGGAGGACAGCTTACCGAAGCTGTCAGAAGAAAACCCTATTCAGTAATCCTTCTGGATGAAATTGAAAAGGCCCACCCTGACACGTTCAACATCTTGTTACAAGTGCTTGACGAAGGCAGATTGACCGATAATAAAGGAAGGGTTGCCGACTTTAAGAATACGATTATCATCATGACCTCAAATATGGGTTCCCATATTATCCAGGAAAATTTTGAGAACATGAATATGGAGGACAGGGACCTCGTCATTGAATCAACCAAGATAGAAGTTCTTGCTTTACTGAAAAAAACCATCAGGCCAGAATTTATAAATCGCATTGATGAGATCATCATGTTCACTCCTTTGAATCAATCTGAAGTTACCCAGATTGTAAGGCTTCAGATCAATGCCCTGTCTGCGATGCTGAAAGAGAAGAATATTTCCTTGTCGGCTACTGAAGAGGCTATCGAAAGTTTAGCTAAAAAAGGATTTGAACCTCAATTTGGGGCAAGGCCCATTAAAAGGGTCATACAAAAAGAAGTGCTCAACAATTTATCCAAAGAAATTTTAGCGGGCAATATATCTGCCCAAAGCAATATTCTTTTAGATGTCTTTGATGACCAGTTTGTCTTTAGAAATAATAAATTACCCTTGAACTAATATTGAAGAACCGTCTGTTTAGACGGTTCTTTTTTTTTATGCCTGTTCATACTGTCAAATAAATAATAATCTAAACAAAAATTAAGGTATCTTTAAATTATGAATTTCGAAATTCATAAGTCGGTAATTCTTACTTTAAAATAGTATTATACTCCCATTCTTATTAAATTTACATAAATTTTTAACAAACTCTATGAATATACAACCCAAATCTCAAAGGTTCAATCAGAATGTCCTGACCAAGTACCAAATCTATAATAGCATATTTATAACACTTCCTTTTGATAATATCACTAATACAGGTGTTTTAATGCCTTTGTTAAAAAGTGAATGTGAAAAAGGATTTGAACAAGGCTTGACCCCGGTTGAAATCATAGATAAATTCTTTAGTAAATTTCAGGACCATGCAAGTGAAAGAGAGAGAATAGACCTGTTGTTTAAATTTATTCAATACATTGAAAGACAGGTTGTGCTATTTGATGCCGTGGAAGATGCGGCATTTCCTATTATTAACAACATGGATGGGAAAGGTACCTTGAGAAACGCCAAAGAAGAGGCATTTTCTCAGAATAAAAAGGAAGCCTTGCAACAATACCTTGAAGCATTCAAAGTAAGGATTGTACTCACGGCCCACCCAACTCAATTCTATCCAGGATCTGTTTTGGGAATCATAACAGACCTTACGAGAGCCATTGAAAAGAACGATCTTGTCGAGATCAAAAAGTTACTGGCACAGTTAGGTGTTACTCCCTTTCTGAAAGAGGAAAAGCCTAGCCCTTTGGATGAAGCTGTCAATTTGATCTGGTACCTCGAAAATATTTTCTATGAAGCAGCAGGTAGCATTTACAATTATATTGAAAGTAATATTTATGAGGGAAAGGAGATCAACAATGAATTTGTAGGTTTGGGTTTTTGGCCGGGAGGCGACAGGGATGGAAATCCTTTTGTCACTACAGAAATTACCCTGAGGGTTGCTCAAAAACTGCGACAATCTGTATTGAGGAATTACTATCGTGACATTCGTAAACTTAGGCGAAAATTGACTTTTAAGAAAGTAGCAAGCCTTGTTATAGATGTTGAAAACAAATTGTACCACAGTTTTATTAATCCATCGAAAGTAATCTTTACATACCAGGAATTTTTAAACGGACTGATGGAGATCAAGGATTTATTGATCAATGATTACCAGTCGCTATATCTTTCTGATTTAAAAGATCTTATCCATAAAGCCAAAATATTTCAATTTCACTTCGCCACCCTTGACATCAGACAAGATAGTCGTATACATCAACAGGTCTTTGATCATGTCGCCGCTTCACTTATTGCATCAGGTTCGGGTTCACTGCCAACAGATTACAATGAACTGGATGAGAAATCTCAAATATATATCCTGTCAGAAATAACTGGGGAAATCAGTGCTGATCAGTTTGAGGATGAACTTGTATTTAAAACCCTGGGCTCGATGGAGGCCATTAAGGAGATTCAACAAAACAATGGTGAAAAAGGCGCTAACAGATACATTATAAGCAATAATCAAAGTGCCCTGAACGTGATGCAGGTGTATGCCATGTTAAAGCTTACAGCTTTTAAAGAGCGTTTGACTGTCGACATCGTCCCACTGTTTGAAACAGTTGACGACCTGATACATGCAGCCGGCATCATGGAACAGCTATACAGCAATAAAGCGTATAGGAATCATGTAAAAAACCGGGGCAACAAACAAACCATTATGTTAGGGTTTTCGGATGGTACAAAAGACGGAGGTTATTTGATGGCCAACTGGTCAATTTTCAAAGCCAAAGAAGAATTGACTAAAATTTCGAGAAAGCACAATATTAAAGTCATCTTTTTCGATGGACGGGGTGGTCCGCCGGCAAGAGGTGGAGGAAAAACACACCAATTCTATGCTTCTTTGGGACCGACTATTGAAAACGATGAAGTTCAGTTGACAATTCAGGGCCAGACCATCAGTTCCAATTTTGGCACTGCTGATTCTGCTCAGTACAACCTTGAACAGCTCATAAGTTCAGGCGTTAGCAATCAATTCTTCGACAGTGTAAAAAACACGTTCACAGAAGAGCAAAGGAATATCATGACCGAACTAGCCGAACAAAGCTATAAAGCCTATAGCGCATTTAAAAATCATGAAAAATTCCTCCCCTATCTGGAGAATATGAGTACCTTAAAATATTATGCAAAAACAAATATTGGAAGTCGTCCCTCAAAAAGGAAAAACTCAGATACATTTAATTTCAGTGATCTTCGAGCGATCCCATTTGTTGGTTCCTGGAGCCAATTAAAACAAAATGTCCCTGGTTTTTTCGGCGTGGGTACGGCCTTAAAGAAGTTTGAAGAAAATGGAACATTTGACCAAGTGGTCAGTTTATATAACAATTCAAAATTTTTCAAAAGCCTTATCGACAACAGTATGATGTCAATGAAAAAGTCATTTTTTGAATTAACGCGTTATATGGAACGTGACCCTGAATACGGTGACTTTTGGAAATTGATCTATGACGAATTTCAAACCAGTAAACGACTTGTCCTTAAGCTCGCAAATCAAGCTGAACTGATGCAAAACTATCCAGTCAGCAAGGCTTCTATTGAAGTCCGCGAATCAATAGTTTTACCTTTGCTTACGATTCAGCAATATGCCTTGAAAAAAGTCCAGGAACTAAACAGTCAAAATACACCTGATAAAACTGAACTTGAAGTTTATGAAAAAATCATTACAAGGTCTTTGTTTGGAAATATCAATGCCAGTCGAAATTCTGCTTAATTCATGAGTTGTTGAAAACACTTGTTTTTGAGTGTTAATTAATAGCTTTGTTTTTAATTATGTAAGCCTTATAAAATCACCGGCTAAAAACCTGCTTATCAAAAAAGTAAACCCTGGAAATTTCAAATCAAGAGGCTCTGGTTGTTCTGTGACAAGAAAACCGGCCTCAAATGAATGGTCAACTCAAGGTCTAAAATAAAAACATCAACTTAAATAAAATAAAACCTTATGCCTTAGCGTTATAGAGATCTAGAATAACAATAGCTAAATAAAATAAGGGGTTATGAAAAAGAATTTTTTAAGTTATGCATTATGCTTATGCATTATGTCTTTCACTTCATGTACTACAAACGACGTTAAAGAAATTTCAGGAACAATTATTATAAAAGATTTAGGTTCACATGTTTTTAACATCAATGCCGATAATATAGATGCAACCATTATTATGGCAGGACCTGAAATTGAAAACCCTTTGATTTACGAAAACGTACCTTTGTTCAGAACCTCAGATTATATCGCTAAAATTGAAGTTGATGATTCAGGAAAACTCAAATCTGAATTGTTGAATAATTTGGTCGTCATGTACGAAGCCGAAGCCGGTGAGTTGCCAGACCAGCAATTAAATCATCTTATGAATTCTGGCTTTATAAAAATTGAATGGACCGGACTGAATTAATCCGAAATTCATACAAAGTATTCATCAATCAATTGATTTCTTCATTTAGAATTGAATTATTTACATTTCGTGATTTTTTTATTTAGATTTGCTCCATGCAAAAGAAGATCAATATTCAGAACAAAAAAGCCCGCTTTCAATACGAAGTTCTGGATACTTACATCGCTGGAATCCAACTTACGGGTACAGAAATAAAATCAATTCGGGAAAGTAAAGCCCGTATTACAGAAAGTTTTTGTGAATTTAATGAAAAGGGCGAGCTCTTTGTTATCAATATGTTTATAGAGGAATATAGTTTTGGGAGCTACTATAACCACAAATCAAAAAGTGAGCGGAAATTATTGCTGAACAAGAAGGAACTAAAAAAGCTACAGAAAGAGGTTCAAAACGTTGGATTAACCATTATCCCGCTTAAATTATTTGTAACAGACAAGGGCTGGGCCAAATTGCAAATTGCGTTGTGTAAAGGTAAAAAATTATACGATAAAAGACAGGTTCTTAAAGATCGGGACCATAAGAAGTCTCTTGACAGATTAAAGAAGAACTATTCATGAGCCCTAAAGATTATTTAATTTTTTTCAGATGGAAGAACGTTTTGATGATCTTATTGATTCAACTCCTCTTTAAATATGTACTCTTCGAAAAATTTGATATACAGGTATCCCTTGATCATATAGACTTTATCCTTTTAGCACTTTCCACTGTCTTTGTAGCCATCGCGGGATATATCATTAATGACATTCACGATGTAAAAGCAGATATCATCAACAAGCCCGAAAAATTATTTGTCGATAAAAAACTTACGCGACTAACAGCTCAAAATCTTTTTATTGCTTTTAATTCGGTCGGTTTACTTTTGGGCATGTATCTGTCTTATCATGTAGGAAACACTTCGTTTTTCATCATTTATGTACTTACATCATTACTTCTATATAAATATGCCAAGCAGTTAAAAAAGAAGTTATTATTAGGTAATTTAATCGTCTCTTCAATTGTCTTTTTCTGTATATTAATGGTCGCTGTTTTTGATGTGGCGCCCGCAACAAATCAATATAACCTGGAATCTCAGCGTTCTATTCTGAATATTGTCCTCTTATTCGGTGTCTTTGGATTTGTTCTCACTTTTTTAAGAGAAGTTGTAAAAGACATGGAAGATATTGAAGGGGATAAAGCCATTGAAGCCAGGTCGATCCCCATCATTCTTGGGCAGCGATCTGCGAAAAGAATCCTGATAACCTTAACCTTGTTGCTTATGGCGGCCATAAGCCTGGTATCTTATTATGTATACGGCGAGCATAAACAGGTTAGTATATACCTCACAACATTGGTTACTTTACCTCTGCTCTATTTTATATTCAGATTATCAAGGGCACAACATAAAACCGATTTCCACAAACTAAGCGGAATACTAAAAATAATCATGCTTCTGGGTATTTTATCAGTCATAGTTATTTAAATATGTTAAGTGAACTAGTTCAAAACAGACACCTTATCCTTGCCTCCGGGTCACCCAGGCGAAGTCTTTTTTTAAAGGAGCTTGGCCTTGATTTTGAAATTAGAATCAAGGAAACAGAAGAATCTTACCCGTCTCATTTAAAAGGGAAAGAAATTAGTGAATACCTTTCAAAATTAAAAGCTGCACCTTTTTTGCCCGAATTAACTGATAAAGATATCCTGATTACTGCCGACACGATTGTCTGGCTCGAGGATACAGCCCTGGGTAAGCCAAAATCTAAAAATGATGCCAGGAAAATGCTCAGGTCACTGTCAAATAAAAGTCACGAAGTGATCAGTTCAGTCGCCTTGACCACAATGTATAAACAATTAGTCTTTTCAGATACCACAAAAGTGATTTTCAAAGAACTCTCCGATAAAGAGATCAATTATTATATCGATCAATATAAGCCCTTTGACAAAGCCGGTGCCTACGGAATACAGGAATGGCTGGGTTATATCGGTATTGAACGTATTGAAGGAAATTACTTCAATGTGATGGGCTTCCCTATCCAACTATTTTATGATGCCATGCACAAGATTTAAATAGTCAATTATTCATTTTTAAACAAACATTAAATACTGTTATTACTATATCCAAAAAACACTGTTTTCCTCAATTAAGAAGTAAAAAAGCACACCTTTTAAAAAAAACATATACCCGCGCCGGCTTTGGTGAAGGATTCGCAGAATTAGGCAAAACCACTATGCATGTTGCGGCATTATGCGCAGAGTTGGTGAAATCTCAAAAGATTAAATTATCAAAGAAAACCCGGAACGGTTTTTTAAATTGGAATAACGGAAGCCAATATCATTCTTATAGCTGTTGGTTTAACAATCTGAGGGGAAATACAAATTGAATGATAAAGCCATTATTGCTCATGTAAACAGAGTGCTTAAAAGAAATTAATTCCTATTTTTGATATAAATATTTCCCCGATGAAAAATCTATGCCTATTTCTCGTTCTTTTTTGTTTTGCATTGAGTGCCCATGCCCAGTTTTTAAATTGGGGTATTAAAGGAGGCATCAATTACAACGAAAATGGAGACCTCAGAACAATTGCTGATGGAGGCCCTCTTTCCTTTTCCTCAAGCGAAGAAGTTGGATATCATATCGGTATTCTCTCTGAAATTAAATTACCTCTGTTTTTATATATAAGACCTGAACTGATTTACACACATACCGAGAGCAGTTATAAGTTGGAAGGGGATAAAAGCAAGTTAAAAATGAACAAATTAGAATTGCCTGTTTTACTTGGCTTTAGGGTGTTTAAAATTGGTAGATTCTTTTTTGGCCCGAATTTTTCTTATGTCATGAACACAAAACTGTCAGTACCCGAAAGTATAGAACGCGTCTCGAACCTGACTTCGGATGATTTCCTGGTTTCAGGACAAGTTGGACTGGGGCTTAACTTTGGAAAGTTGGGTGCTGATATTCGATGGGAAACTGGTTTTTCAGATTCTGAAGCTAGTTTTATTCGAGAAAACACAGACATTGATTTCGCTTTGGTTGATACCTCTAATTCACAGTTTATTTTAAGTTTCTACTACAAGTTTAAATAAAGTGCTTTTTTAAAATTCATGCTTTTAATCTTGTTTTGACATTTATATTCCTGAATTGAATAAATTAGAAGAAGTATCGTGAATTGATTTTTTATTTATTTATAAATTTGATCAATGTTAATAAGGCTTTTTCCGCATGTATTGAAGGTAAAGGCTATACAGTGAAATAAATCAAACCCATGAAAAAAGAAAAAACATTTGTATTAATTCTAATGCTTTTGATAACATACTCCGTTCAGTCTCAGGTTTTAATTGCATTACTTTTAGGGGATAAACTGAATTCAGGGAAAATCGAATTTGGTCTGGATGGAGGCTTGAATTTCTCCAATATTGGAAACATGGACTCTAACAGCTATAGTCGGGAGCTCAACCTTGGGTTCTATTTTGATATAAAAATGAAGGAGCAATGGTATCTCAATACAGGTGTTTTGGTAAAATCTACCCTTGGATTAGACAACCTTACTGAAAAGGATCTTGATTTTTTAGGTGTTAGAATATATGAGGAAGAAGGTGCGTATAAACAGCGCATCAATTATTTTATAGTTCCTGCCTTGGCTAAATATAAATTTAAGAATAATATGCATGCTGAAATAGGTCCTCAATTTGGTTTGGCTACCAAAGCATTTGTCCAGTTTGATTCTAAAATTGACGGAAATGAGGCCAGAATCAGAGAAACCAATACCGATATGATCAACCGCTTTGATATGGGAATTGCCGGAGGTGTGGGGTATCGTTTACTTAAAGGTTTAGGATGGACCATTGGTGCCAGATATTATTACGGCTTTCTTGACGTATACAAAGGTGTTTCGGGAAGCAGGAACAGTTCCTTGTTCTTAAAACTAAATGTACCATTTGGTCTGAGCCTTGACAAGAAAGAGGAAATTAAAGCGATGAAAAATTCCAATAAAGAAAAAAAGGCTAAGAAAAAAGAAGCTAAAAAGGCCAAAAAAGCGCAAGAAAAACAAAATGGTTAACCAGGATACTTAACTTTTATGGGGTTTTGATTTTTTTTACGTGTCGGCGTTCATTACTATGGTGCCATACAGAATGTTCAAAACCAAAGCTCAAGATCTAAAGTTTATGGCCTGATATACTGCCTTGAACAAGACTTTTCATTATCAGAAAAATGTATTTTTGAATTGTGGCCCTTTTAAGTAGAAAATTGCAAATATAAAATTGATCAATGATAAAATATATTCTATCTATCATATTGATGTTTAGCGGATTGATAATAAATACCAAATTTAAATAAACCAAGTGTTTAGAAAACTTGAAAATCGTTTTTTTCAATATGCTCTAATCCTGTGTTCGGGTCTGGCATTCTTGACTATAAATCCTTTATCGGCTCAAGAGCAGACCATCGGAAAGGAAGAGTCAAAAGACAGTGTTTTAAACAATTATATTATTGATTATAAAAAAAGGTTTAATGTCAAACTTGAAGTTAGCAATGACGTCACAACTTATGTTATTTTAAACGATGGTGATGAATTTGATTTAAAGCCAAATTTAAATCTTAGATATGGTGTCGTATTCAGTTATAAATTTCTTTCCATTCGTATGAGTATTCGGCCCAAAATATCGGACGAGCAACAGGAGAAAAAAGGAGGCTCGGATACTTTTAGGTTTCGTCTTCAATTGCTTTTTGACAATTGGAATCATAAACTGGAATACAATATAGATAAAGGCTATTATCTATCTAATACCAGTGATTTTCTAGATTCTAACAATAATATTAGAATTCAATTTCCCGAAATGTCTTCTAATATTCTTTATGGTTCTTCATCCTATAAGTTTAACAAAAACTATTCTATGAGAGCATTTCAGTCTCAAACCGAAGTACAGGTCAAAAGTGCCGGTTCTTTTATGCCTGGAATAAATTATACTATTTATGACATAACAGGAACAAATGTCATCAAGGATGAGAATGGTGATCGTATCTTGAGGGATTATTATAATGAATACAATGGTGTAAATCTGGCCCTTTCTGCAGGTTACTATTATACTTTTGTGCTTAAAAAGTTTTGGTTTTTAAATGCTTATGGGGTACCCAGCGCCGGGATTGATTTTTATACGACCCAAATACACAGCCCTGAAGGAAAGACAAAAGAAACTTTTAATAAGGCAATCGTTGCTCTAAACTACGGCTTCGGGGGTGGTTATAACGGAGATAAAATATTTTTTGGAGCAGAAATTAAAAATAGACTTACGAATGAAAAATTAACTTCTCGTAAGGTTGGAATTACTCCAATGCAAAATCATTTCAGCGTATATTTTGGCTACCGATTCAAAGCTCCAAAACCTATAAGTAAACCAGTTGATATGATTGAGGACAAAGTTCCCATATTAAAGGGTGAACCCAAAAGAGATTGAACTGCATTATTATAACAATTCTTTGTTAACCAATGAACACCTAATCAAGTATGGCTCTTATTTCGGGACGGCACTTCAATAACCTTATTTGGCTATATTAACCACTCTTGTTTCTCTAATCACCGTAACTTTTACCTGTCCCGGATAGGTCATGTCATTTTGGATCTTCTGAGTAATATTAAAAGATAATTCTGCTGCCTTTGTATCGTCCACTTTTTCACTTTCAACAATCACACGCAGTTCTCTGCCTGCCTGGATGGCATAAGCCTTTTGTACTCCGTTAAAAGCGAAGGCTAGGTCTTCAAGTTCTTTTAACCTTTGAATGTATGAATCGACAACCTGTCTTCTCGCTCCGGGCCTGGCACCCGAAATGGCATCACAAACCTGGACTATGGGCGCGTATAATGATTTCATTTCAATTTCATCATGATGCGCTCCGATTGCATTGCAAACATCAGGTTTCTCATTGTATTTTTCTGCCCACTGCATGCCTAAAATTGCATGTGGCAATTCAGTATCTGTATCCGGTACCTTGCCAATATCATGCAGTAAGCCGGCTCTTTTTGCAATTTTTGGGTTCAAACCCAATTCAGATGCCATAACAGCGCATAAATTCGCAACTTCCCTTGAATGTTGAAGCAGGTTCTGACCATAGGACGATCGATATTTCATCCGTCCCACCGTTTTAATTAATTCAGGATGCAATCCGTGAATACCCAAGTCGATTACAGCGCGTTTACCAACCTCTATAATCTCTTCATTGATCTCTTTTGTCGTCTTAGCCACGACTTCTTCTATCCTGGCCGGGTGAATTCTTCCATCTGTAACCAATTTATGCAAAGACAATCTGGCTACTTCTCTCCTGACAGGATCAAAACAAGATAATATAATGGCTTCGGGAGTATCATCAACAATTATTTCAACACCGGTTGTAGACTCTATAGCCCTTATATTTCTTCCCTCTCTTCCGATTATCCTTCCTTTTACATCGTCATTCTCAAGATTAAACACAGACACACAGTTATCAATAGTTTGTTCAACTCCAATGCGTTGAATCGTATTTAAAATAACTTTTTTTGCTTCCTGTTGGGCACCCATTTTGGCCTCCTCCAGCGTACTTTGCATAAAAGACATTGCATCACTCCTCGCTTCTTCTTTGAGGGTTTCCACTAACTCCTTTTTAGCTTCTGCAGCAGACATACCCGAAAGTGTTTCAAGTTGTTCAACCTGACGCTTATGAAGCTTGTCAATTTCTGTCTTTTTCTTCTCTATGATTTCAAGCCTGTTCTGAAGTTGTTTATTCTTCTCTTCTAAATTATGGTTGATCTTCTTGTTCTTGTCCAATTCCTGAGACACCTTGGATTCTTTATCCCTGATTCGCTTTTCAGCTTCATTGATTTTTTTATCTCTCGATAAAATAACCTTTTCATGCTCTGATTTAAGCTCTATGAACTTTTCCTTCGCCTGTAAAATTTTATCTTTTTTAATTACATCCGCTTCAATTTTTGCCTCCTTTAGAATCGAAGCCGCCTGCTTGCTTACATTTTTAAGCGTGGATGATGCCTTCTTTTTTTCTAAAACTTTGGCAATAAAATAACCCAGGATAAGGGCTACGATTGCTATGCTAATGGTTGTTGCTATCATAATTCATATATAAAAAAAGCCTACATCGGTTACGGTTTTGTAAACTCCAATTAACAAGTTTAGGACTAACTTAAAGGTCAAGTATCCAATTTTAAAGCAATTAAAATTGCTTGGTTAGGCACGCTTTCGCTTTAAAAACTCATCCTTTTTAAATTGATAGTGTTGAGTTTATTAAACAAATAACTAATGTAGGCAGTAATTGTTTTCTTTAAAGAACTTATGCAAGATGGGAATTTAATAATTCATTCAATTCCAATAACTTACTTTCCAATTGTTTTGAATCCTGATTCTCATGGACATTTTTAACTTCTTTCTGGGATGCAAATTGCAACGCACACATAGCCAAAACATCCTGTTTATCTCTCACTTCGTAATTCTGCTCAAATTGCTTTACCATTTCATTAATCTTCTTCACCGCTTTTCTAATTCCCTCTTCCTCACTCTCGTCTTTTATAGTAAGCGGATATACCCTGTCTCCTATGGTAACTTTGATCTTCAGATTGTTAATCATTTTATTTTCTAGTCACTTAATTGAACAATACACTTATCGATTTCCCGAATCAAAGTATTTATTTTAAGCTTTGTTGCATGCTTATCTTCTTTGCTGCCTACAATTGTATTTGCAACCCGCAGTGACTCATATTTTCTTTCCAGTTCTTCGATCACTTCCTGCTGCTTATCCAACTGATGTTGAAGATTATTTTTTTGCTGGATCAATTTCAAATTTTCCTGCTGCAAAATAGCGTATTTACCCAATATTTTTGAAAGCTTGGCTTCCAGGTTCCCCACTATTTCAAATAATTTATTCATCAACTCAAAGAATCAAACAATTGCAACAAATTTAAGATACCTATTCATATAAAACAACTATTTTCACGAAAATCCATAAAATCTTAGACAATATATTGAATCATAATCACTTAAAATATTCATTTTTTTGTATCAAAGCTTATTGTTATTTTAGCGCCCATATGCACCGAAAAATTATTATATTTTTTTTTCTGGGAATGACAAATATTGCTTTCCCTCAAGACGAAATCGCTAAGGATTACTTCGATAATCCTCTGGAAATTCCTCTGGTTTTGTCGGGTACCTTCGGTGAGTTACGAACAAATCATTTCCATGCAGGCCTTGACATAAAAACTCAAAAAGTATCAGGACATAAAGTTTTGGCATCTGCTGATGGGTATGTCTCAAGAATAAATGTTTCCCTTTGGGGCTACGGAAATGCCCTTTACATTACGCATCCAAATGGATATACCACGGTCTACGCACATCTGCAGGAATTTTCACCCAAGATCGATGCCTATGTGCGAAAAAAACAATACGAAAAGGAAAGCTTTACAATAAGGCTCTATCCGAAGTCGTCTGAATTAAAAGTAAAGAAAGGTGAGGTGATTGCGCTAAGCGGAAATTCAGGGAGTTCTGGCGGTCCTCACCTCCATTATGAAATAAGAGATGTAAAATCAAACATCCTTAATCCCATGCTTTTTGGATTAAATGTTCCGGATCATAAAAACCCGACCATTCAAAATGCATTTGCTTATTCTAAAAATGGCAGTTCACAGGTAAATCAATCTTCTGAAAATGTTCAATTGGTCTTTAACCGGCAATATGATGGTGATTTACTTGCAAACCCCATTACTGCACATGGGGAAATTGGCTTTGGAATAAATGCCTACGACAGGCTGGATGGAGCCATTAACAGAAATGGGCTTTATTCATTGGATATGTTTGTCAATGGAGAAAAGGTTTTTCAATTTACGGCCGACAAATTCTCTTTTGATGAATCCAGATTGATCAACTCGTATATTGATTATGAGCGGCTCATTAAATTAAAACAAAGAGTTCAGAAGTGTTTTGTCGATCATGAAATAAATAACCTCAGTCTTTATAAAAAACTCACAAAAAATGGCTTTATCAATATAAAAGACAGCCTGGAATACACGGTTTCAATTATTGCCAAAGACTTTGAAGGCAACGAGACGAAGCTGATTATTCCTATCAATGGAAAAAAGGACTCTATCATTATCCCCAAAAAAGTAGAAAAAACAGCCCATTTTTTTAAAGCCGATCAGGCCAATACCATTAAGGATTCTGTGATTACCGCTTATTTCCCCAAAAACATTTTCTACGAAGATTTCTATTTTGATTATTCTCGCGAAAATGGAATTGTCAAATTACACAATAGCAGTGTTCCTGTTCATAAAAGTTTTCGGCTTTCATTCGACGTCTCAAAATACAGTCAAGAAGAATTAAAAACTCTATATATTGCCAAAAAAAATCGTTACGGCAAATTGTTTTACGTTAGCACCAAGAGAAAAGACAACACGCTATATACTTTAAGTAAAGGATTAGGTGAGTTTACATTAATAAATGATAATGATAGACCTAGCATTAAAAATTACAATTTTAAAGACGAGCAATGGCTCACAAAATTCAGCACGTTGAAAGTGAAAATTCACGATAAAGGATCAGGGATCAAATCATATCGTGCTGAAATAGATGGAGAATGGATCCGCATGGCCTTTAATCCAAAAAATGGTATTCTTACCTATGATTTTAGCGATAAAGCTCTGGAAGGCACCCTGCATAATTTAAAAGTGGTTGTAACAGATAATGTAAATAATTCCACTACATTTACCACAACGTTTAACAAGAAGAATTAAACCTTGAAAACCCCTTGAAAGCAAAGTTTCTAACCATTTTTCTTTTTAGTTTTTCTGTTCAAATACTATCAGGACAAACCGCTACTATCAAGGGCAAGGTATTAGACAGTATCAATAATCCTATAGAAAATGCCACTATAAGCATTGGAGGCCTTGGGACGGTAACTGATCAGGATGGCTCCTATGAGATCCTGATTCCGGCAGGAAGAAGTGTAACCATAAGGTATGGGCATGTTTCTTATAACAGTTTCTCAAAAACCTTTAGGGTTCAAAAAGGCAAAACACTCTATTTCTCTCCTCGTTTATACAATAAAACAGAATCAATTGATGAGATTATCATTATTGATGAAAGAGCCAATAGTCAAGGGTTAATAGGTATTGAAAGCAGAACCGTTAAACAATTACCAAGCGCCAATCAGGGAATAGAGAGTGTTTTAAAATTACTTCCCGGTGTAAATTTCAATAACGAATTAAGCACTCAATACAATGTCAGAGGCGGGAGTTTTGAAGAAAACCTTGTTTATGTCAATGGCATAGAAATTTACCGCCCTTTTCTTATAAGGTCAGGTCGGCAGGAAGGATTGAGTTTTGTAAACCCCGAATTGACCCAAAATGTCGATTTCTCGGCAGGAGGTTTTCAAGCAAAATACGGTGACAAATTATCTTCGGTTCTCGACATCACTTATCGCAAGCCTTCTCGTTTTGGAGCAAGTTTTGAGGCGAGTTTTCTGGGTGCCTCGGCATCTGTTGAGGGTTTGTCGAAAAATGAAAAGTTTAAAGCCCTTGTTGGCGCCAGATACAGAAACAATAGTTTATTTCTCAACAGTAATGATGTGGATGCAAATTTCAATCCTAATTTTACTGATGTTCAGATGTATCTCTCATATGATTTCAGTGAAAAATTCTCATTGGATTTTCTGGGTAGTTATTCCCTCAATAATTTTGATTTTACACCAAGATCAAGACAAACAAATTTTGGGACCTTAACAAACCCATTGTCATATGTAGTGAATTATGAAGGAAAAGAGGAAGATCAATACGAGACTATTTTTGGTGCCTTAAAGGGAAATTATAAATTTTCAGAAGATTTTTCAGTCTCTTTAACGGCATCTTCCTACAATACTCAGGAACAGGAATACTATGATATACTATCCTTTTATGGCTTAGGAGAAGTTGATGCCAATTTTGGCTCGGATGATTTTGGCAATACCAGTTTCGTTCAGACTATAGGATCTCAATTAGATCATGCAAGAAATAATCTCAAAGCACAGATCAACAGCATAAAAGTCACGGCAAATTGGAGAAAAGCCTCTAACCTTTTTGAATTTGGAGCAAAATACCAACACGAAAACATAAAAGACAGGATTAATGAATTCCAGGTTGTGGATTCATCCGGATTCTCTTTAAGGCCTCCATTTCTGACGCCAGGAAATGACCAACCCTATACTCCCTTTAACGGCCCTATCGTTCCATTTGTCAGTGTCAACGCAACTAACGATGTTACAATACAGCGTGTCTCAGGTTTTGGGCAGTGGAGTAAAAAATCTAATATAAACGACCATAAAGTATGGTATAATTTAGGGCTTAGGGCCCAACATTGGCAAATTAGCGGTGATGATCTTGAATCTGACTCTCATACAGTTATTAGTCCCAGGGGTCAATTCGCAATTAAACCAAACTGGGACAAAGACATGCTGTTCAGGGTTTCAGGAGGTCTGTACTATCAACCTCCCTTTTACCGTGAATTACGTGACTCCTTAGGGGTTGTTCATCCTGAAGTAAAAGCTCAAAAATCGGTACATATAGTTTTCGGACATGACTATAGTTTTGCCATGTGGGGGAGGCCCTTTAAACTTATCAGTGAAATATATTACAAGCATCTCACCGAAGTAAACCCTTTTACAATTGATAATGTCAGAATCAGGTATCGGGCAAAAAATAACGCCATAGCCTATGCAGCAGGGATTGATCTGAGGCTCAATGGAGAATTCGTGCCCGGAACAGAATCTTGGTTCAGCATCGGATACCTTCAGACCGAGGAGAATATAGATGACAGGGGATACATTTCCAGACCAACTGATCAGCGATTAAAGTTGGCCCTTCTTTTCCAGGATTATGTACCGTCGGTTCCCAGCCTTAAAATGTATTTAAACCTGGTTTATAACACCGGGGTACCCGGGGGGTCTCCCTCCTATGCCGATCCTTATTTATACCAAAACCGTTTGAAGGCTTATTTTAGATCAGATATTGGCATTTCCTATGTTTTTGTTGATTTTAATAATCCGGCAAAAGCTGCATGGCAGAAAAAATTCAAGCAGCTCTCGGCAGGATTGGAATTGTTTAATATGTTCGACAACCAAAATTCAATTACCAATACCTGGGTCAAAGACGTATCTTCCAATCGCTATGTTGCCATTCCAAATTACCTAAGCAGCAGGGTTCTCAACCTGAAATTATCCATGAGATTTTAACGTATATTTAAAACTATTTTCATTTTTTTTGAGGAACTTTAAACTTTTCAGTGCTTAAGGAGTCTAAATAAATAAAAATTAGTGTTTGACGAGGAAGTTCTTATTGGTCAATTGAAGAATCCCCAGACCAGGGAAGCATCTTATCGCATCCTCGTATCGACGCATAAAGAGCGGCTGTACTGGCACATAAGGAAAATTGTATTGAACCATGAAGACACTGATGACATATTGCAAAACACCTTTATAAAAGTATTTAAGCATATCGACAGTTTTAAGGGCGACAGCAAACTCTATTCATGGATGTACAGAATTGCAACGAATGAGTCAATCACTTTTTTAAACAAAAAAGCCAAACAGATGAATACTGGCCTTACTGAGCTGCAAGAACAAAGGGTTCAGAACCTTAAGGCTGACATTCATTTTGATGGTGACGAGATTCAATTAAAATTGCAAAAAGCAATCATAAGCTTGCCTCAAAAGCAGCAATTAGTATTTAATATGAGGTATTTCGACGAAATGAAGTATCAAGAAATTTCTGATATTTTAGATACTTCCGTAGGTGCTTTAAAAGCTTCATATCACCATGCGAGGAAAAAAATTGAGTCACTATTAGTGATCACAGACTAGAAGAGCTATTTAAAATGGACCGAGAAAAAAAGAGCATATTGAGTAAAATAAAAACATCAGGTACTGGTTTTACTGTACCCAAAGGCTATCTTGAAACACTGGAAGATCGCTTGGGTATAACTTTTCAGGATTTGGAAAATTCGAATTTAAAAGACTTGGACAAAGAAATGAAAATTCAAAAGATCCCTGATACAACTGCTTTGGATAAGATTGGCAGAAAGCATGGGCTCATCGTTCCTAAAGGATATTTTGATCAACTTGAGTCTAAACTAACGAAAACTAAGTATCCTAGAATTATCCCTCTCAATAATCGAAATTACCGGGTGTTTTATTTATCAATTGCAGCTTCCATTTTGTTGTTTTTTGGCATTCAATACATGAATACTGATAAAAACACCGACAATCAGCTGCTTTTACAGGATCAGGAAATAGCAAATTGGATAGAGGCTGATTTGATTTATTTCAATTCAAATGAGATTGCTGAAGCCTTTAGCGACATTGAATTGGAAAATCCTCTTTATACAGATGAAGAGGTATTCGACTATTTGAATGATATAGATATTGAAAACATAATTATAGAAAATTAACAGTATGAAAAAGATATTGATCATGGTATTTTTGATCCTCGTTTTTTCAAAGGAGGTCAGCGCCCAGGAAGGAGGTAAAGAACGTATGAGAGCATATAAAACAGCCTATATTACCCAGGAACTTGATCTGAGTTCTTCCGAGGCTGAGAAATTTTGGCCCGTCTACAATAAATACGACAAAAGAATGTTTCAGTTAAAAGTGGAAAAAGTCAGGAGAGAAAAACATCGAATTAAAGAATTAGGAGGTCCTGAAAACCTGAGTGACTCAGATGCAAGAAAGACCCTTTTTGATATGCTGGCACTGGAGCAGGAAGCTGCCGAGACCAAAGAAGAAATGTATAAAGAGCTTTCTAAAATACTTCCTCCGGTCAAACTGATGAAATTATACGTCGCAGAAATGAATTTCAACAAGAGACTCTTGTCCGAGTACCGAAAGAGAAGGCCTGAAAACAAATAATGGTCCTTGGAAAAGACTGGCCCGACTTACTTATTGGCAAATAAGCGCACATCATCCTCAGTGATTACTTCTCCTCCAAGAATCATCAGTCTTTCCACAACATTTCGAAGTTCCCTGATGTTACCTGTCCAGTTGTAGTCTTTAAGCAATTCAAGCGCACCTTCACTAAACTTCCTTTTCGTATTGCCCTGCTGACCGGCAATCAAATCTGAAAAATATTCAATAAGTAACGGAATATCTTCTTTTCGTTCATTAAGTGAAGGAACATCAATCAAAATCACAGCCAGACGGTGGTACAAATCTTCTCTAAACCTTCCTTTTGAAATTTCCTCCTCCAAATTTTTATTGGTAGCCGCAATGACCCGGACATCAACTTTGATGTCCTTATCACTTCCCACCCTGCTGATTTTATTTTCCTGTAAGGCCCTTAAAACCTTTGCCTGGGCAGAGAGGCTCATATCCCCTACCTCATCCAGAAAAATTGTTCCACCGTTGGCAGCTTCAAATTTTCCGGCTCTGTCTCTGTTTGCCCCTGTAAACGACCCTTTGACATGGCCGAATAGCTCGCTCTCAATCAGTTCAGAAGGAATCGCTGCGCAATTCACTTCTATCATTGGGTTTTTTGAACGGCTGCTTTTCTGATGAAGCCAGTGTGCAACCAGTTCTTTTCCAGTTCCATTTGCTCCCGTAATCAAAACACGAGCCTCTGTAGGAGCTACTTTTTCAATAATTTCCTTTATTCTGAGGATCTCCTTGCTCTCACCGATCATCTCATAGTTTTTGTCGACCTTTTTCTTTAAGATTTTATTCTCAACCAGCAACTTCTTTCTATCGAGCGCATTCCTTATTGCATTTAGCAAACGATTCAAATCAGGCGGTTTTGAAATATAATCAAATGCTCCCAACCGCATGGTCTGAACAGCTGTTTCCAGTTCCCCGTGCCCTGAAATCATGATAAAGGGTATTTCGGGTTTGATGGCCTGGGCCTTCCCCAGAACTTCCACCCCATCCATTTTAGGCATTTTAATGTCACATAGCACAAGGTCATAATCATGGGTTTGTATAAGCTCAAGCCCTTGCAAACCATTTTCAGCTTCTTCTACTTCATAACCGTTATTTTCATTTTTAATGATTTTAACCAGCACCCTTCTGATTGCGTCCTCATCTTCGATAATTAATATTTTCTGCATGTTGTTTCTTGATTAAAGAGCAATGGAAATTAATACCTTATCCATTTCATTAATTCTTTATAATTTATTTTTTTTCCATACATCAGGATCCCTACCCTATATATTTTGGCCGCAATCCAAACTATGCCCAGAAAACTCAGAAAGAGCAAGCTTAGCGACATCAAAATCTGCCACCAGGGAACACCAAAAGGAATCCTCATCAGCATAACGATGGGCGAAGTAAATGGTATCATTGAAAATACAGTAGCCACAGTACCATGTGGATCATTAATAACCGTTGCAAAGCCAATATAAACCCCCAGCATTAAAGGAAGCATAATGGGCAACATGAATTGTTGTGTATCGGTCTCATTATCAACCGCAGCACCTATTGCTGCATAAAGCGAACTATAAAGCAAATAGCCCATTAAAAAATACAAAATAAAATAGATAAAAGTACTGATCAGCGGTAAACCCATCAATTCATCGAAAAGAAGTTGTGTGTCATTCTGAGCAATTTGATCCATATGTTCCATTCCCATTTGTTGCACACCGACGCCATTGTTATGTAATTCGACGCCAAAAAAGTAGGAACTTCCAACAAAAATAACTATCAATAAAATTCCCCAAATAATGAATTGTGTCAAACCGGCTGCTGCCGTACCAAGAATTTTCCCCATCATGAGCTGAAAGGGTTTTACAGACGAAATAATCACCTCAATTATTCGGCTTGTTTTCTCTTCGATCACACTTCTCATCACCATAGCGCCATAAATAATAATAAACATCATGATCAAATACCCCGCTCCCATTCCGATACCTATTTTAATGCCATTGATCAGTTTGGAAGATTTAACACCGCTAAAATTCGACAGTTTGATATCTATATCAACTTTAGACTCTTCGAGTTTGATAAGATCCAGCCCGAGTTCCTTCATCTTTTCATTTTCGAGTTTCTTATCAAGAATAGATTCCAAGGTAGAAATAGTAATCATGCTTGGAGACTCGTCGGAAAAAAATTGAACACCCTTGGCGATTTCATCAATACCTTGTTCTGCAGGTATGTAAAGCAGCCCTTCCTGAGAGGATTCCCGAACCAGTACCTTTGCCCTTTCCAGGCCTATTTCTGTTAAATTTTCGAACGAAATAGACTTCTCTTTGATAAAATCATCTTTACTAAACAAGCCTGAATCATCTACAAATGCCACAGAACTTTTTTTTTCAATGCTGCTTTTTGTGAGTAATGCAACAAGAGCAATCATACCGATCATTAAAACAGGACTCAAAAATGTCATTACGATAAAGGTTCTGTTCCTAACTTTGGCCAGAAACTCCCTCTGAATGATTAATTTTAACTTATTCATATAATTGCTATGATCAAATTTTTAAGAATTCCGGTTAACGGTTTGAATAAAAATATCGCTGGCGCTCGGTATCACTTCTTTATAATGCGTGATCGAAGCCATACTGTTCAAATATCGAATCAGATCAGAAGAAGTTTGATTGTCAGAAAGTTTGATATTTAATTTTAAATCATCTTCAAGCGATTTAAAGCTTGCCGGACTCACTTCAAATTTTGCCTTTAACTCCGTTTGAAGCAAAGATTTATGATCCGAAGATAAACCCACTTCGAAAGTATTCGTTTTAAATTGTTTTTTAATATCCTGCAATTTTCCGTCAAGCACTTTATTCGACTTATGAATAAGGGCTATATATTCACATAACTCTTCAACCGATTCCATTCTGTGTGTCGAAAATATGATGGAAGCACCTTGTTTATTAAGATGCAGTATTTCATTCTTTATCAAATTCGCATTGATTGGATCAAAACCACTAAATGGTTCATCAAAAATCAATAATTTGGGTTCATGAAGGACCGTAATGATAAATTGTAACTTTTGGGCCATCCCCTTTGATAGTTCCTCTACTCTTTTATTCCACCATGGACTAATTTCAAATTTTTCAAACCAGTAATTCAATTTTCTTTTTGCATCAGGTTTCGACATACCCTTTAGCTGCGCCAGATAAAGCGCCTGCTCCCCAATTCTCATCCGTTTGTATAAGCCTCTTTCTTCTGGCAGATAACCAATATAGTGTACATCATCAGGTGTAAGTGGCTTGCCGTCAAATTCAATCCGGCCCTCATCAGGCATGGTTATTTGATTGATAATTCTGATCAAGGTAGTTTTCCCGGCTCCGTTGGGGCCCAGCAATCCAAAAATACTGCCTTTAGGTACCTCTAATGAGACATTATTCAAAGCCTTGAAGGAACCAAAATTCTTTACGATATTTTCGGCCACCAAAATTTGATCCATAGAAGAATTTTAAAAATTCAAATATAGTAAAATGAACGTCGAAAAAGAGATTAAATTATTCAGCTGAGTTTATGTGCATATTTTTCACGAATCAGGCGAACCATATCGACTGTAATATTGGGTTTGATAACTCTGATAATGTCTGTTATACCGTCATTTTCGTAAATAATACCTTTGGCAATGTCGTAATTGCTCACTGAAATATTGTTTTTAATGTCAAAAGTGATTTCCCTGAAATCTTCCCAATCGACATATCTGGGGATCTCAAAATAAAACCTGTCTTTGTTATTTGGTGATTGATAAATCTTTTCTTCAATACTGATCATATTAAAGAATTTATTTACCCTAATCAAGGCATCTGTTCCTTTGCCGAGTTTTACGTTCTTATGAAACTCAAAACCGCGTTCCTGATAGGCCGATTGAACCATACCAATATTGGTATATCTCTCAATCCCGGTGACCCTGATACCGCTGAATTTATGTCTTCCAATGTTTAACTCAGATTTGGCGCCATTTAATTTAAGGTTATGCTCCGCATTGATGATTTTTGTTGCTCTGAGAATTTGTTCGAATGACACAGGGTTTTTGGTTACGAAAACAATCGAGTTCGGCTTATTCACTTCAGTAAAACGACTGTAGTACGATGCTAAAGGATTAGGAATATGAATTACGAATGTGCCATTTACTTTGTTTCTTTCAATGGGACTTATATTTTCCTGAAGTGTTATTTTTCCTATTAATTCACGTATTTCCATAAAAACTTCATTTGTTTGGTTATGCATTGATTGAGATTTCAATTTACAAATATTTATTTGAAATAATAAATTTTTTTCAAGATACTATGCGTGCATAGTATTTTTTGTTATATTTGACTTATGCAAAAAGAAAAATCAATAGATCATGCTTTAAGGGCAACCTGGCAAGCCGTAGCCAAAACCTACAATGAACAGGCTGCCAAACACAAAAGTACTATGGCCATGGCAATGGCTCTTTTATATATTGACGTTGAAAACGGAACGCCATCGACTGCCTTGGGCCCATCAATGGGAATGGAGGCTACCAGTTTATCGAGGACTTTGAACAGCATGGAAGAAAAAGGATATATTTTTAGAGAAAAAAATCCGGAGGACGGTCGTGGTGTTTTTATAAAATTAACCAAGCTGGGTATTGAAAAGAGAGAAATATCGAAAGCTTCAGTATACCAGTTTAATCAAGCGGTGAGAGAACATGTCGATCCAATAAAAATCAGTCACTTTTTTGAGGTTACTGATATGATTAACAAGCTTATATGTGAAAAATTAATCTTTAAGGACTAACAATTATAGCACAAAAAATTATCCAATGAAAAATAGACATATTAATAAGGTTGCTGTGATAGGCTCAGGAATCATGGGTTCCGGAATCGCTTGTCATTTTGCGAATATCGGTGTTGAAGTATTGCTTCTGGACATTGTTCCACGAGAACTAAGTAAAGCAGAAGAAGCGAAAAAACTTACCTTGAAAGATAAACAGGTTAGAGACAGGCTGGTGAACGACAGCCTTAGTGCCGCCCTTAAATCAAAACCATCTCCTATTTACCATCAGTCATTTGCCTCTAGAATTACCACTGGCAACCTGGAAGATAACCTCAGTGAAATTGAGGATGCCGACTGGGTTATTGAGGTCGTAGTTGAAAGATTGGATATCAAAAAACAGGTATTTGAAAAGATTGAAAAATTTAGAAAAAAAGGTAGTCTTATTACCTCGAATACCTCTGGAATCCCTATAAAATTCATGAATGAAGGTCGAAGCGAAGATTTTCAAAAACACTTTGCAGTTACGCATTTCTTTAACCCTCCAAGGTATTTAAAGCTTTTTGAGGTAGTTCCCGGCCCTTCTTGCTTGTCTGAAGTAACAGACTTTTTAATGATGTATGGTGAAAAGTACTTGGGTAAGACTTCTGTTCTTGCCAAAGACACCCCTGCTTTTATTGGTAATCGAATCGGAATCTTTGGAATTATGAGTCTGTTTCACATTGTTAAGGAAATGGGACTTAGTGTGGAGGAAGTTGACAAGCTCACAGGTCCGCTTATTGGACGTCCTAAATCGGCTACCTTCAGAACGATTGATGTGGTTGGCCTTGATACTTTGGTGCATACAGCAAATGGTGTAGCTCAAAACGCGCCAAATGACGAAATGCACGACAGTTTTGCAATTCCTGACTTTATCAATACCATGATGGAAAAAAAATGGTTAGGAAGCAAGACTCAGCAGGGCTTCTATAAAAAAACCATGGCTGACGGCAAAAAGGAAATCCTTGTGCTGGATCTTGACAAGATGGAGTATAGAAAGGCCAACAAAGTTTCTTTTCCTACTCTGGCAAAAACCAAAACAGTGGAAAAGGTCATAGACAGGTTTACAATATTGGTGAACGGTAACGATAAGGCCGGGGAGTTTTACAGAAAGACACTTTCTGCGATTTTTGCTTATGCTTCAAACAGAATTCCTGAAATATCTGATGAACTGTACAGGATAGATGATGCCATGAAAGCCGGTTTCGGATGGGAACATGGCCCATTTCAGATCTGGGATGCAATAGGTGTTTCAAGAGGTATCGAAATGATGGAAAATGAAGGATATGAGCCCAATAGCTGGGTGAGGGAAATGCTTTCAAAGGGAAGCGATTCCTTTTACAGCATTGATCAGGGTTCTGCATGTTACTTTGATTTGGAAGCAAATACACATGTCAAGATTCCCGGACAGGATGCCTTTATTATTTTAGACAATATCAGAGAAGCCAAAACGATATGGCAGAATAAAGAAGCTTCAATTCAACATTTAGGTGATGGCATCTTAAACGTTGAATTTCAATCTAAAATGAATACAATAGGCAGTGGTGTTTTACAAGCTATCAACAAGGGGATCGATCTTGCAGAAGATGAATATGAAGCCGTAATCCTAGGGAATCAGGCAGCGAATTTTTCTGTGGGTGCAAATCTTGCCATGGCTTTTATGTTGGCGATAGAACAAGAATATGATGAATTGGCAATGGCGACAAAAATGTTCCAGGACACAGTAATGAGACTGAGATACAGTTCGGTGCCTACCTTAATAACGCCGAGAGGGATGACCTTTGGAGGAGCTTGCGAAATGAGTCTTCATGCCGATAAGGTTGTGGCTGCCGCTGAAACCTACACGGGCCTGGTTGAATTTGGGGTTGGTATTATACCCGCAGGAGCCGGCACAAAGGAAATGACCAAACGCGTGTCGGATTTATGGGAAAAAGATGATGTCAAACTCAACAGGCTGAGAGATGCTTTTATCAATATTGCCATGGCTAAAGTTGCGACCTCTGCTGAAGAAGCTTTTGATCTTGGTTATTTTCAGAAAGGCAAAGATTTGGTCGTAGTCAATGCCGACAGGCAGATTGCCACAGCAAAAAGGTATGCCATAGAAATTCTTGAAGATGGTTATACCAGACCTGTTACTCAAAAAGTCAACGTATTGGGCCAACAGGCACTGGGAATGTTTCTTGTTGGTACTGACAGTCTGGAAAAAGGCCGATACGCCTCTGAACACGATAAAAAGATCGCCAATAAATTAGCATACGTTATGGCAGGTGGAGATCTGTCTGAACCCACTTTGGTATCAGAGCAGTACTTACTTGACCTTGAAAGAGAAGCCATTCTTTCTCTGTTAACCGAACGCAAGACTTTGGAAAGAATAGAACACACGTTAAAAACAGGTAAACCATTAAGAAATTAAACCATGAAAACAGCATATATAATAAAAGGATTCCGAACAGCAGTTGGAAAAGCTCCAAGAGGTACCTTCAGGTTTAAAAGACCTGATGAGCTGGCTTCTGAAACCATTGAATATCTATTGAAACAAGTACCGGAACTGGATGTAAAAAGAATAGATGATGTTATTGTTGGAAATGCCATGCCTGAGGCCGAGCAAGGGCTTAATGTAGGAAGGTTGATATCTTTGATGGGTACGAATTCAAACGATGTGGCCGGTGTAACGGTAAATCGCTATTGCGCTTCAGGACTGGAAACCATTAGTATGGCAACGGCTAAAATACAGGCTGGAATGGCCGATTGTATTATTGCAGGTGGCGTTGAAAGTATGAGCTATATCCCCATGGGCGGTTACAGACCTGTACCAAATTATAAATCTGCTAAAGAAGGTCATGAAGACTATTACTGGGGCATGGGGCTTACAGCCGAAGCAGTTGCCGATCAATATAAGATCAGTCGGGAAGATCAGGATGCTTTTTCCTACCAATCTCACATGAAAGCACTGCATGCCGTTGATAATAATATTTTTGAGGAGGATATTGCACCCATACATGTAGAGCAGATCTTTTTAGACAAGAACGGTAAAAGAACAGTTAGAAATTATACGGCGAAAACAGATGAAGGACCAAGAAGAGGCACTTCTGTGGAGGCCCTGTCAAAATTAAGACCGGTATTCGCAAATAATGGAAGTGTTACCGCTGGAAATTCCTCACAAATGAGCGATGGAGCGGCTTTTGTTCTGGTGATGAGTGAGAAGATGGTAAAAGAACTAAATCTGGAGCCCATAGCAAGAATGATAAGCTACGCCGCTGTTGGGGTTGAACCCAGAATAATGGGTATCGGACCGGTAGCTGCAGTGCCTAAAGCTTTGTCACAGGCAGGCCTGAAGCTAAAAGACATAGAGTTATTTGAATTGAATGAAGCCTTTGCTTCTCAGTCCTTGGCAGTTATTCGTGAATTAGGCCTGAATAAGGATATTGTTAATGTGAATGGCGGTGCTATTGCTTTAGGTCATCCGCTGGGGTGTACGGGAGCAAAACTTTCAGTACAGCTCTTTAATGAAATGCGAAGAAGAAATCAAAAATACGGCCTCGTAACCATGTGTGTTGGAACCGGTCAGGGAGCTGCTGGCGTATACGAGTTATTAAAATAAAAGATTGAATCCAATCGATAAAAAAAAAGTCATTATGAAAACTATAAAAGGAGGAGAATTTCTCATCAGAGAAGTGAATAAAGAGGATGTATTTATCACTGAACAGTTTACCGAAGAACAAAAAATGATGAAGGAAAGCGTTATTGAATTTATTGATCGGGAAGTTTGGCCAATTAAAGAACGCTTTGAGCAAAAAGATTATGCCCTTACCGAAGAATTGATGAGAAAAGCAGGCGAAATGGGATTTCTTGGTATTTCTATCCCTGAAAAATACGGTGGGATTGGAATGGGCTTCGTATCAACGATGCTTGTAACCGATTACATTTCTGCTGCATCGGGCTCTTTGGGCACTGCGTATGGGGCGCATACCGGGATTGGTACAATGCCTATCTTTCTCTATGGCACAGAAGAACAAAAACAAAAATACTTGCCAGTACTTACTGCCGGAGAGAAATTCGGAGCTTATTGCTTAACCGAACCCGGTGCGGGAAGTGATGCCAATTCAGGGAAAACCACGGCCACTTTATCTGAAGATGGAAAATATTATCTGATCAATGGTCAGAAAATGTGGATTTCAAATGCTGGTTTTGCAGAAATTTTCATTGTTTTTGCCCGTATTGAAGACGATAAAAATATAACCGGATTTTTATTGGAATACGACAAGGAAGCACCGAACGGGGTTACTTTTGGTGAAGAAGAAAAGAAACTGGGTATAACATCCTCCTCAACGCGACAGGTATTCTTCAATGACACAAAGATTCCTGTAGAGAACATGTTAAGTGAAAGAGGGCAAGGATTTAAAATAGCACTTAATTCTCTGAATGTAGGTCGTATTAAATTGGCTGCTGCCTGTCTTGACGCAAGCAGAAGGATACTTACAGAATCCATTAAATATGCCAACGAAAGGGTTCAATTTAAAAAACCAATTTCGAGCTTTGGCGCCATACAGGCTAAACTGGCTGAAATGAGCGCAAGAACCTACACTATTGACGCAGGTTCTTACAGAGCCGCCAAAGATATTCAAAATTACATCGACAACTTGTTGGAATCCGGTAAAACACATCAGGAAGCTGAATTGGAAGCTTTTAGTGAATATGCCATTGAAGCAGCAATTTTAAAGGTCTATGGCTCCGAAACTTCGCAATTTGTTACCGATGAAGGCATTCAGATATTTGGAGGTATGGGTTTTTCAAAAGACACGCCAATGGAGGCTGCATGGAGAGATGCGAGAATTACCAGAATTTATGAAGGAACCAACGAAATCAATAGGCTGTTAACCATAGGGATGCTGTTGAAAAAAGCATTTAAAGGAGACCTTGACCTTTTGACACCGGCTATGGCAGTTGGTAAAAGCCTCATGGAAATACCTTCTTTTGACATCCCTGATTACAGCGAGTTGTTTTCGGAAGAAAAGGAAATGATAAGGAAGCTCAAAAAAGCATTTCTGATGATTGCGGGAAAGGCTGTTGAGACTTTTGGTATGGAATTGGAGCAGCATCAACAATTAATTTTAGCCGCGGCTGAGGTCCTTATTGAGATATATATGGCGGAAAGTGCTCTTTTAAAATCAGAAAAAGTTGTTGCATTAAGCTCAGAGGAAGCTTCAAAAGGTCAGATTGCCATGGCTAAATTAAATTTGAGTAATGCGGTGGGCATTGTCAATAAAAAAGGTCAGGAAGCTATAGCCTATCTATCTGAAGGAGACGAGCAACGAATGATGTTGATGGGACTGAAACGATTTACTAAATATACAAATATCCCTGACGTTATTGCTTTAAGAAAAGAGATTGCGGTCATACTTATTAAAGAGAACAAGTATTGCTTTTAACCTTAAAAAAGAGCTTTGGTGTTATAGTCTGTTTAAAATCAAATCTATATTTTGAACAGTTGCATTTATATTAATGCTATATTTGATATTGAAATAGCTTAATTTAATTTACATGTATATCAGAATAATCCCCTCGATTTTGATGTTACTTCTATGTAATCTTATGATTGCACAGGAGCCTACAGAAATATATTTATTTGATCTTAAAGAACAGGAAAACACAATAACCATTAATAATCCTGTCAACATTTCCAACAATGACGGTTATGACAACCAACCCAGCTTTACTGAGGATGGATTGAGCATTTTATTCACTTCGTTTAGAGACGGGCAATCCGATATTTCAAAATACTTTATTGACGAAAATTACAGGGTGTGGTTAACTAACACAGAAGAAAGTGAATTTTCACCAATGCCTTTCCCCGGTAAGAAGAAATATTTTTCGTGCGTCAGACTAAATCAGGATGGAACACAATATATCTATAAGTATAATTTTAAAAAAAAGCCACCCAAATTACTGATCCCTGATTTAAAAGTTGGTTACTATATGTGGTTCAATGAAAAAACAATCATAAGTTTCGTTATTGATGATGTTGAGACCTTGCAGGTGACAAACTTTAAATATAATATCAGATACCCTATTCAAAGCAATATTGGCAGATCATTAAATAAAATTCCGGAATCTGCCGGATTGGGAAAGGGTTTGGTTAGTTATATAAGCCTCGATCACGAAGTTCCTGAAATCTACTCTATCGATCCACTAAACAGCAATACTAAATATATTACGGATGCCTTGCCAGGTTCTCAAGACATTGCCTGGACGGTAAAAGGAACCTTATTAATGGGCAAAGGAGAAAAGATCTATAAATTTCATCCTGGAAAGGATAAAGACTGGCAGCCCGTCATTATTGAATCTGAATTTCCTTTTGAAGGAATAAGCAGGTTAGCAATTAGCCCTGATGGATCAAGGTTGGCCGTGGTTGTTGTAGAATAAAACCCCTAAAGCTATTTTTTTGCTTTTTCTTACTCAAGCGCTTGTTTAATTAGCTGGTGATTTTGTATTTTTAACGAAATATTTTTTTATGCTAAAAGCAGGCGTTTTAGGTGCTGGTCATCTTGGTAAAATTCATTTAAAGCTACTCCAACAATCTTCAAAATATGAATTGGTCGGATTTTATGACCCTATTGAAGATTACGCTAGACAAGTATCCAATGAATTTGGATATGTGCATTTTACGAGTATAGATGAATTAATCGATGCAGTAGATGTTATTGATATTGTAACACCAACATTAAACCATTTTGATTGTGCTGTAAGTGCCATTGAAAAAGGTAAACATATTTTTATAGAAAAACCAATCACCAAGACTGTTGAGGAGGCTGAATTACTCAGGGATCTCGTTCAGAAAAAGAAAATTCGAGGACAGGTTGGGCACGTTGAGCGATTTAACCCGGCATTTACGGCAGTGAAGGATATGATTTCGAACCCTATGTTTATTGAATCTCACCGCCTGGCTGAATTCAATCCAAGGGGTACAGATGTGCCCGTGGTGCTTGACTTGATGATCCATGACATAGATATTATTTTAAGTGTCGTCAATTCTGAAGTAAAGGATATCCATGCCAGCGGAGTATCCGTCATAAGTGATACACCGGATATTGCCAATGCCAGAATTGAATTTGAAAATGGTTGCGTAGCCAACCTTACTGCAAGCAGGATTTCATTAAAGAATATGAGAAAGTCAAGATTTTTTCAAAAAGACGCCTATATTTCTGTTGATTTTCTTGAGAAAAAAAGTGAAGTTGTCAAAATGAAGGATGCTCCTGAAAATCCTGATGATTTTGCTATGATACTTCAAAATGCCGAAGGCAATAAAAAGCAAATTTATTTTGAGAATCCGAGGATTGAGCAAAATAATGCCATTCTGGATGAATTAGAATCATTCGCTGACGCTATCAATAATGGTTCAACGCCTATCGTATCACTGCGGCAGGGCACTCGAGCTTTACAGGTGGCACAGCAAATTATTAATAATTTTTAATCATGGAACCAAAAGTTACTACAGAACATCATCGAGGTAGCGCAACCATTTTCAAAAACCCATTTCTTGAAAGCCTCACCAGAACCTCATTGAAACAGAATATCATTGTATATGGTCTGGTCCTGTTAATTTTGACCTATGTCGCTGTTTTTATCCAGAAAATACCCGTAATTCACTTTCTGGCTTTTTTTATTTTTGCCCTCTTCTTCTGGACCTTTGCCGAATACATGTTACACAGATATCTTTTTCATTGGATTTCTGAGAATAAACTGGTAAAAAGATTTCATTTTGTTATGCATGGATCCCATCATTTATTTCCAAGAGATGAAGAACGATTGCTTATGCCACCAGTGCCTGGATTGATTATGGCCTGTATCCTTTTCCTGGGTTTCTATCTTGTGTTTAGCATCGTAGGAATACCAGCCTATACCTGGGCTTTTTTTCCCGGTTTTTTTCTTGGATATTTGTTGTATTCATTTTTGCATCGGGCCACTCACGTTTCAAAACCACCCAAAAGATTCAAATATTTATGGAGGCATCACAGTCTTCATCATTACAAATATCCGGATAAAGCTTTTGGAGTTTCTAATACGATCTGGGACAGGGTCTTTCGCACCATGCCCCCAAAAAAGTCATACAAATGAAGAACATCACAGTAATTGGTGCCGGAACCATGGGTAACGGAATCGCCCATGTATTTGCTCAGAATGGCTTTCGGGTAAGCCTTGTAGATATTTCTGAAAACGCTTTGCAAAAAGCCTTATCGAGCATTGAAAGGAACTTGGAGCGTTTGCTGGCCAAAGAAAAGATAAGACCTGAAACAATGAAATCCACGTTGCAAAATATCAGCACATTTACTGAGATAGCAAAGGGTGTGGCCGAAGCTGATCTCGTTGTCGAAGCTGCTAGTGAAAACCTTGACCTTAAGAAGAAGATATTCTCTCAAATTGATGAATTGGCTCCTGCAAATGCAATTTTGGCAACGAATACTTCATCCATTTCAATCACCGAAATTGCTTCGGTAACGCACAGGCCTGACATGGTGATAGGTATGCATTTTATGAACCCTGTTCCGATTATGAAGCTTATAGAAGTAATTAGGGGGTATTCCACTTCTGATGAAGTAACCAATAAAATCATGACCTTGTCAAAAACACTGGGAAAAGTGCCGGTCGAAGTAAATGATTACCCGGGTTTTGTTGCCAACAGGATATTGATGCCAATGATCAATGAGGCTATCTATTCGCTATATGAAGGCGTTGCAGGGGTGTATGAAATAGATACAGTAATGAAACTGGGCATGGCACATCCCATGGGTCCGTTGCAATTAGCTGATTTTATTGGGCTTGATATTTGTCTATCGATTTTAAAGGTTCTTTTTGACGGATTCGGAAATCCAAAATATGCGCCCTGTCCTTTACTTGTCAATATGGTGGCAGCGGGTAAATTAGGCATAAAATCAGGAGAAGGTTTTTATGACTATGCTGAGTCTAAAAAAGCTGAGAAAATTTCAAGTCAATTTGTATAGATAAAAAAAGCTCCCTTAAAAGGGAGCTGTTTTTTGCTTACAACCATCTTAAGAAATAATCCATTAGATCTTCTTTTAACTCATAGTGCAATTTTATATAGGTTTTCATATCATCTCTCATTGAGGTTTGCTGATTTCTTAACCTGCCATCCAATTCCTCGCTGAGATCAGTAGTCGCGATAATTTTTTTCTTCATTCTTATTCTCTGCAGCATTCTGCCAATTACTTCTTTTTCACGTATTATTTTATTTTGAAAGCCTTCTAAAGGAGCCATTGCTTCAATTCCCAAATTCCGTTTGGCAATACTTTCCAGTTTCTTTTCAAATTTCTCCATCTCCTTTCTGTGAAACCTTAATTCTTCCTTCCAAACTTTTAAATTAAACTTCAAATCGCTCAAATAAACTAATTTTGTCTCCATGGCTGTAATATCTTAAAATTAATAATAGCATAAATTTCTTAAAAAAAAATGACTATACCATTGATAAAAGTCATTTTTTTTGATCTTACCGTATTTTATCCGGGAAGTTCTGAAGCTAAAAAAAACCCTGCTTATGCAGGGTTCATATTATCCTAAGAAGTTCTATTCGTTACCCTCTTCACCGTCTTTTTTAGTTTTGTTCCAGATCTTGATCTCATCATCTTCTGAAACCCCTGAAATAACTTCCACATTGATACCATCTGAAATTCCCAACTCTACATCTTTTCTTTCAAATTCCTGGTCTCCTGTTTTGATTTCCACATAAGGAACTTCTGTTTTCTTATCGAACTGAATAAGGGATTCCTTTATAGACATCACGCTGTCTTTCTTCTCCAGCACAATATCTGCATTTGCGCTATAACCTGCTCTTACGAAATATTCCTCATCAAGAACCACATCTGCTTTGATTTTAAACTGTACTGCTCCATTCTCTTCAGTTCCCTTAGGAGCTATAAAATTCAATTTTGCCGGAAATTTCTTTTTTTCTATCGCTCCTAAACCAACTTCAATGTCAATGCCTTCTTCCAATTTCCCAACCTCTGCCTCATCTACCTTTCCTTCAAAGATCATTTTACTCATATCAGCAATGGAGGCAATTGTGGTGCCCGCGTTGAAATTATTACTTTGAATTACCTGATATCCTTCTTTTACCGGAATTTCAAGGATCATGCCAGTGGCCGTTGCACGAATATTGGTATTGGCAGAACCTCCCTTCCCGGTATATCCTTTTTGAATGATCTGATAATCATTTTGTGCATTGATCAGGTCTTGCCTGGATTGATCATAATTTAATTTGAATTCGTCGAAGTCCTTTTGTGAAATTACACCATTATCATATAATTTCTTATTTCGTTTATACACGATACTCGCATTGTTGACTGCCAATTCAGCTTTGCTCACGCGACCTCTTGCACTCGCCAGCGCCTGCTCATTTGGTATCACCCTAACTTTCGCAATCAAATCTCCTTTTTTTAATTTTTGTCCTTCTTCAACAAATATTTTTTCTATAATTCCCGTAATCTGAGGCTTAATCTCTACCTCTTCAAGGGGAATTACCTTTCCGGTTGCAACCGTTTTTCTAACGATATTCGTTTTAAAAGGCTTTTCAGTTTCGTATTCTATCGGAGACTTGCTATTCTTTTTCCCCAGCCATACCAAAACTGCTATTAAAGCGATAATAATGGTTCCGAAAATTATCTTTTTTTTCATGTTTACTATATTTACTATTCAATTTGATTATTAATTATTCATCTCTTAAAGCTTCTATTGGCTTAATATTTACAGCAACCTGTGCCGGAATTAACCCAATCAGTGTACCCAGGATGATGAGGGTCGAAACAGCAATGAGTATTACAGGTATATCAACTGTAGGATTGGTCAAAGCCGCGTTATCCCCTTTCCCGATGGTTGCATCAATCAACATTAAAACCAGCCCTCCGAAAATAATACCCAGTGCCCCTGCCAGGCTGGTTAAGAAAACTGACTCCAGCATGATATGCCTTTTGATCTCCCAGGGTTTAGCCCCAAGGGCTCTTCTGATTCCAATTTCCTTGGTCCGCTCCTTTACCGTTATCAACAATATATTTCCAATTGCAAAGACACCGGCAATCAAGGTCGCAATACCGACGAACCAAGTCAGAAACTGCATTCCGCTTAAAAAACCCGTGAATTTTTTGATTTCGTTTCCAAGATTAAAGCTGCCAAAAGCGCGGTTGTCTTTCGGGTGTACTTTGTGCAGGTTTTTTAGCAATAATTTTACATCCGCTTCTATTTGTTTGATATCAAAGCCCGGTTTTCCGGTAATCATCATCCAACCCATCGTATTGCCCGTATTGTAAACCTGTTGAAAAGTCGTAAAAGGAATATGAATGGCTCCCTGAGGCCCTCCCATTCGAAGTTGCCCCTGTTTATACATGCCCACCACATTATAGTTAACATCATTGATCTTGATGTACTGGCCTATGGGATCTTCATCTTTATCAAACAATTGTTTATAGATCTCTTCTTCAATGACACATATTTTCTTCTTTTCATTGATGTCATTATCATTTATCCATCTTCCGCTCAGGAGTTCTTTTTTCTCTACCAAATCCAGTTCGGGATAATCACCAAAAATACCAAAGGTTCCGGTTTTGAAATTATTTGTGGCTTGTGATTGCCTTTGATGTCTTGGGACCACAAATTCCAAACCCTCTATTTCACTCATAATATAATCGGCATCGCTCAATTTAAGTCTAATGTTTTTTCCCTCCTGAAATCCTTTAAAAGGCATGCTTGTTGATTGGGCCCAAACGAAAACACTGTTTGTCGCAAAATTGCCAAATAGCTTATTGAAGTTATTTTTCATTCCCCTGGCAGCTCCCAATAAAACGATCAATAAAAAGATACCCCACATTACCCCTATTATTGTAATGGCTGCCCGCATTTTATTCTTACGAATACTTTCGTAAATCTCTTGCCATGTATCTGGATCAAATATAAATTTCATCGCCTTTTATTTATTCATCGTTTAAAGCCACTATCGGCTTGATTCGTGCAGCTCGTGTCGCCGGGATATAACCGGCTATAGTTCCTGCTACGATTAGAACAATGGTCGCACCTACCACTACATAGGTCTCAACACTCGGGTTTACAATAAAGTATTTTTCCAGATTGTCACCTATCCCTTTTAATACAAACACACCCATCATCAATCCTAGATACCCTGCAATCGCAGTAACAAAAATAGATTCCTGCATAATCATTGAAATTATTGACTTTGGAGTTGCGCCTAAGGCTTTTCTGATCCCTAATTCTTTGGTCCGTTCTTTTACGATATAGACCATGATATTACTGATCCCAATCACACCGGCTATGAGTGTTCCTATACCGATAAAAAGAATGATCACGTTCAAAACCATAATAAACTGTTGCACGTTTTTAGCTCCTTCGGCATAATTTCTAACGCGTAAAGCGCCTTGATCTCTTGGGTCCACCCCATGTTTTTCCTTTAGCATTTTTGTAAGCATCGATGTAAATGAGAGCGCCTGATCAACACTTAACTTTGGGTTATAGGTAAGGCCAAAATAATCAAGCTCATCATTTTCCCTGTACATACCCTGGGCAGTCGTAAAAGGGGTATAGATAAATCGCTCATCATTATCTCCTCCAGGGTCACTAAATACACCAACTACCTGATAGGAAATCCCGTCTAGATTAATGTTTTTGCCCAAAGCACTTTTATTCCCGAACAGATCTTCTTCCACCAAACGCCCTATGGCAAGAACTTTTGCTCTTTTCTTAAGATCTAAAAAACTTATAAACCTGCCTTTTTCTATAACGGCAGATTCCAATGGCTGGTAATCGGGATATACTCCTCTAACGGTATAACGATTTTGATTTCCCTTATAAATGGCAAGCACGTTATTTCGTTGTATATTGGGGCTAAAGAAAGCTATATCCTCTTCAAATTTTTCATTGATAAACTTTGTATCATCATTTCTGAATTGAATTCTTCGACCACTTTGAAACCCTTTATAAGGCTTTGTCGTAATTCCGGAATTAATATAAACCGAATTCATGGCATCACCTGAAAATTCTCTTTCGAAAAAATGTTTCAGACCGTTACCCATACCAAAAAGAAGCGTAAACAAAAGAATGGCAAAGGCAATGGTAAAACCTGATAAAGCCGTTCTTAATTTATTCTTGCTTAAGGTTTGAAAAATTTCTCTCCAACGATCTAAATCAAACATGATTTATGCATTTATTTTTTTTTCTGTTTTCTCGTCACTGATAATCACACCGTCACGTAGTCTGACGATCCTATCTGTTTCTGCTGCAATTTCCTCTTCGTGCGTAATCACAAAAACAGTCATTCCTTCCTTGTTGATCTCTTTAAGCAGTTCCATTACAGAATGTGAAGTAGTAGAGTCCAAAGCACCTGTAGGTTCATCAGCAAGTACAACTTTGGGATTGGTTACCAGGGCCCGGGCAATCGCAACTCTTTGTTTTTGCCCCCCCGATAATTCACTTGGAAGGTGATTTGCCCAATCACGCAAACCTACTTTATCTAAATATTCCATAGCAATCTTCTGTCTTTCCTTTCTTCCGACACCCTTATAATAAAGGGGTAAAGCCACGTTTTCCAAAGCACTTTTATAGGTGATCAAATTAAAGGCCTGAAATACAAAACCCAAAAATTTATTTCTAAGAACTGCCGCTCGTTTCTCATCTAGTTTTTCTATCAATTGTCCGTTTAGATAGTATTTCCCTTCATCATGAATATCCAATAAACCTACAATATTTAAGAGGGTAGATTTTCCGGAACCGGACGATCCCATAATAGAAACGAATTCACCTTCCTTGATATGGAGGTTCAAGCCTTTAAGTACATGAAGTGAATCATCCCCCATTGGGTATGACTTATGAAGGTTTTCAATTTTAATCATCAGCTAATGGTATTTTTAAATTATGTCAAGACAAATTATTATGTCAAAATAAAAGCAGCGAATTGCCTAATTTTACAAAATGCAAACAAGTGATCAAAAATCCATTATATTATTTGATGGTATCTGCAATTTATGTAACGCTTCAGTACAGTTCATAATCAAAAGAGACCCTAAAGAACAGTTCTTATTCGCTTCCTTACAATCAGACGCCTCAAAAAAACTTTTGTTACAGTATAATTTGAAAAATTATCAGTTAAAATCAATCGTTTTGATTGACAATGGCAACGTCTATCAAAAGTCTTCAGCGGTAATAAAGATATGCCGGCTAATGAATTGGCCATGGAGGTTGTTTTCAATCGCCCGTTATGTTCCGCTCAAATGGAGAGACTGGCTTTATGACTTCATTGCGAAACGACGATATCAATGGTTTGGGAAAAAAAGCGAGTGCGTGATGATGCTTCCTGAATATAAAAATAGGTTTATCTACGAATAGATAAACCTACTTTTAAAATAATCCCCCTTTTTTTGATTGTCACCTGTGCCAAACATATGGCAGTGTTTAAGACACAGACAACGAAAATTAATCAATAATTATATTTTTGAAATAAGACGCTCTTCTGTATATAACGGAATTTTAACCCTTGTTTCCGCCCAACCCAAAACCATCTGTGTACCGTAATTCTTAGATGTAAATGCTATTGAGAAATTCTCAAGTTTCTGACCTTTAACTGCAGGTACTTCAATGCTGGCAATGTTGTATTTAGGATTGTAAAAATTAGCGCCGTATGTATCTGTTTTTCCATTCAAAATCACGATCCAGTAATTTTTATTTGGAATTGTATAGAGTGAATAAGTCCCTGCTTTTACATATTTATTACCAAACATTACATCACAATAAAATCTTACTTCCGTTGATTCATTACTACCGGTTTTCCAAATCCTTCCATAAGGTACCTGGGTACCGAACACTTTATCATCCTTTGCCCTTGGTCTTCCATAAATGACCTTTATTTGTGGCGTTGCGCCTTTTGATGGACGGTAATAAACAATATCATGTGGATTCTTATCCGTATCTGTAAAGAATTGCGCTGCACTGTTTGGGCTAAAAAGCAAGCTCAAGGCAAGAACAAATAGTGTGGTAATTGAATTGAATCTTTTCATTTTTTCTAGATTTTATTTATTTTACTGGGATCAACATAAGACTCCTGCCTTTTTCTGATCCTTCTTTTGTGATCCGCGCTTTATGCGCCGCTTTTCTCCTCTTCTTCATTTTTATTTTGAACTATCGGCTCTTGCTCATTCTTGCCTACCATATAGTTCCCCCCGAACTGATCTTTGGCATCCGCGCTAATGAGTCCCTTTTTTTTTGTTGTGCGGTGAGCTGCCTCATGATTTGACAGATCAAGCATTTCATATCTGTTGTAATCATCAGTTGTTGTTAATTGAATCACATTTCTTTCTGAATTCTCAATGATGGTTATGGCCTCATCACCATTTGGAAAGGTGACAATATTCTTTATTTTTTCGTTTTTCCCGCTTTGGGCGAATGCGTTATAAGCTATGAACATCATTAAAAAATTAAATAGGTATTTCATGTTTTTTTTTAAGATTGAAATCAAATCGATTCTAGTTAATTGATGAACCCGATTGATTCTGAAGTCCGTTGGTGATTGTAATATCAGAAGTAATTACAAAATCATCAGTATAGACCTTTAAGGTGTACGTACCTTCTTCCAATGCACTCTTATCTATGTCACATACCTTCCCCTGGTTGTTGGATCCATGCACAAGTTCGTGATTGGACGACTCCAGAATTTCATATTTATAGAAATTGTCAGCTGATGCTAATTCAAGGTTGTCTGACTCCGAACGATCAGTTATCGTAATGGCCTCTTCACCATTTGGGAAGGTTGTAACATACTTGGTAACTTTTTCAGATTGCTTGTTTGTATTGGTTTGTGCATAGGTTGAAACACTAAGTAAGATTACAGCGATTATAAAGAATATTTTTTTCATGACTTTCGGTATTATTATTTATAGATTTTTATTGAACATTGATTACTGAATGATTCCCTTAGCGGCTTCATCATTTGTTATAGTGATGTCGGAAGTGATTACAAAATCATCCGTATATACTTTTAAGGTATACGTTCCCTGATCTAATTTGGTCTTGTCTATGGCACAGATTTTTCCTTTATTATTTTGACCGTGAACCAATTCGTGATTGGCTGTCTCAAGAATTTCATATTTGTAAAAATTATCTGCTGATGAAAGCTCAAGTGAACTGGAATTTGATTTATCAGTGATTGTAATGGCTTCTTCCCCGTTCGGAAAAGTTGTTACATATTTAGTAACGGTCTCTTTTTTACTTGTTTGTGCTTCCTGGGCATACGTTGTAAATCCTGTTAAAGCAATAGCTAAAATAAATATGATCTTTTTCATGGTAATTGGATATTAAATGATTATTGATGACTTTTATATTATTTTTGATAGGGAAGATAACTTTCTTGAATAATGTTTAACTATGAACTTAAACCAATTTCTTCAATTGTATTAATGGAGTAATTCAAAGCATATTCGTTATAAGTGAAAGCACCTTCTATAAATTTACTTTCTATGTCAGAAGTATCCGGAGCATCATGAACCAACTCATGGTTGTTAAAATTTAATGGAAAATCCCTTGCTACCGAATTGTCATTCAGAAGATTATCAATATTGTCTCCAACATTAACATCATCGAGAACAATAATGTATTCTGATTGTCGTTCTAAAGATTCAGAACTAAGTTTTGTTGTTTGGTTTGACTCCTGAGCGATTCCTACCAGGCTCACAAGGCTTAAAGCGAAAAATAAAGTTATCTTTTTCATAATTGAAATATTTATGTTAATAATTAGCAATTCAAAGTTTGCGTCTTATTTCAAATTAGGAAAAATTGTAAGTAAAGAGATTTAATAAACCGAGATGGATTTTCTAGAGTCAATTTAAATATGATCTGTTTTTATAAGTTGATCAATAATTTGTTATGATTTAAGAAAGTAATGTTATCTCATATTATAGTATTAAATCGAATTGTTTGTTAAAGAATATGATTTCACATGAAAACCATAGTTCAAATGTAAGTCGTATTTACTTTATCAAACAATAGATAAAAATGGGAATTTTGAATATCCCTGAAAACCCTTAGAACTTTATTCTTTAAGATTATTGAATCTAACTAATTAATTATAAGTATATTAAATGTAATAGATATTGACTTATGATGAAGTTCATCAATGACAATAATTTAAATATTAGTTAAAAATTTTTTTTTAACCGGAACGTCTACTGGAAAACAGTTACTACAAAAACACTAAAAATAGACCAATTTTAACCCTTTTCGAGCCACTTCCTTTTTAATTTTTCTGTTCAATTCTGTAAAAACTTTTCAATTTTGAATTGTTGACGAGGAAAAAAAGGATGTCATGGACAAAAAAAAGACCTGAAATTAATCAGGCCTATTCTATAGCAATCGATAATTTTGAATATCTCCTAACTCAACACTTCCTGAACCTTATTAGCAGCTTCCTTAAATTCCACTACCGAAATAACATCCAATCCACTATTGTCCATAAGTTGTTTGGCCTCTACAGCATTTGTTCCTTGAAGCCTTACGATAATCGGAACCTTTATGGAATCTCCCATATTTTTATAGGCATCCACAATTCCCTGGGCAACCCTGTCACATCTAACAATTCCGCCAAATATATTTACCAAAATGGCTTTCACCTTTGGATCCTTTAAAATGATTCTAAAACCTGTTTCAACCCTTTCTGCATCGGCAGTGCCTCCAACATCAAGAAAATTTGCCGGTTCCCCGCCTGATTGCTTGATAAGGTCCATGGTACTCATAGCGAGTCCTGCTCCATTTACCATACAACCTACATTTCCGTCTAGATCAACATAATTGAGTCCCACAGCATTTGCTTCAACTTCAATAGGGTTCTCTTCTCTCAAATCTCTTAAGTCCTGGTAGTCTTTATGCCTGAACAAGGCATTGTCGTCCAAAGTAACTTTGGCATCAACGGCAAGTACCATATCATCAGAAGTCTTTAATACCGGATTGATTTCGAACAAAGAAGAATCAGACTGCACATAAGCCTTATACAAGGCAAAGACGAATCTTACCATTTCCTTGAATGCCTTACCGGACAATCCTAAATTAAAAGCAATTTTTCTGGCCTGGAAACCAAGAAGCCCTGTCCCTGGATCTACTTCTTCAGTAAATATGAGATGTGGTGTTTCCTCAGCAACCGTTTCAATATCCATTCCACCTTCGGTCGAATACATAATCATATTCTTACCGGTTGCTCTATTAAGCAGCACAGACATATAATATTCTTCGGGCTCACTAGGTCCCGGGTAATATACATCCTCAGCGATTAAGACCTGATTTACTTTTTTCCCTTCTGCCGATGTTTGAGGGGTTTTAAGCATCATTCCAATAATGTCTTTTGAAATACTCTCAACCTCAGACAAGCTTTTGGCCAATTTAACACCTCCGCCTTTTCCTCTTCCTCCGGCATGTATCTGAGCCTTTATGACCCACCAATCTGTTCCGGTTTCCGTTGCCAACAATTTGGCGGCTTCGACCGCTTTTTTATGATTATCTGCAACGATGCCCCGTTGAATCTTCACTCCGAAACTGTTTAAAATCTCTTTCCCTTGATATTCGTGTAAGTTCATGAATAAGTTCTTTATATTTTGATGTCTACAAAAGTAAGTATTTAATCGAGATTCAAGGGATTGCCCATTATTTTTTTTTCGATTAAAAAGCCTGAAAGATTTGTATAAAAATCTTTAAGATTCTAAATAGTTTAACAGTTTTTTAAGACAATATTAGTTAACCTGCCTTTATTTTCGTGGTGTGGAATCCACACAAGAATACTGCCTTCATGCAAAGATTTTTTGCCATTATATTTCTGCTTACATTGATAAGCGCCACAGCCCAAACTACAAAAAAAGAACTGGTGGCTACCAGGATACAAAAAGCTCCAGTGATTGATGGAAAACTTGACGACCCTGTCTGGAATGCATCGCATACGGCAAGAGATTTTGTCATGTTTAGACCCGGTGACGGTGATCCTGAGCCTGACACACAGAAAACAGAGGTCAAAATTATTTATGACAATCAAGCCATTTATATAGGAGCGTATCTGTACGATGCCGAGCCGGAAAAGATTATGAGGCAGCTTAGCGAAAGGGATAATTTAGGAACGGCCGACTTCTTCGGTATTTCGATCAGCCCGAACAATGACGGACAAAATGAATACGAATTTTTTGTAACTGCAGGAGCTACACAATTAGACGCGCAGGTATCTCCGGCGAATGGTGAAGATTTTAGCTGGAGCGAAGTTTGGTTCAGTGAAGTAAGTTTCGATGACAAAGGGTGGTATGTTGAAATGAAGATCCCCTATGCAGCACTCCGGTTTGCCGATGGAAAAGACATGACCTGGGGTATGAACCTGCAACGCCGCATTGAAAGTACAAGAGAACAATATTCCTGGAATTATATAGACAAGTCAACAGGCAGGATAACTCAATATGCAGGTATTTTAAGTGACCTTAAAAATATAGATCCTCCTACCCGGTTGAGTTTTGCCCCTTTTGCCTCTTTTGTTCTTAACAGTTATGATGGAGCTATCGATCCCAACCTCAATTTCGGTATGGATGTTAAATATGGTATCACAGATAATTTTACGCTTTTTGCCACATTAGTTCCTGATTTTTCACAAGCCGGTTTTGATAATGTCGTCTTAAACCTGGGACCCTTTGAACAAGTGTTTTCTGAGCAAAGACAATTTTTTATAGAAGGAGCCGATTTGCTTCAAAAAGGTGATTTGTTCTTTTCCAGAAGAATTGGAAGTACTCCTGTCGGTAGATCTGATATCGAGGATAATTATAATGAAGAAGAAATTGTGAGCAATCCTGATGAAGTTAAAATCCTCAATGCCGTTAAGGTTACAGGAAGGTCCAAAAAAGGACTTGGGGTTGGGGTACTCAATGCAGTGACCGAAAATACCTATGCTACCATAAAGGATACCCTAACAGGTGTAAAGACCAAAATAAAAACAGAACCCCTTACAAATTATAATGTGCTGGTCATCGACCAGGAGTTTAACAGGAATTCTTCCATTGGAATTGTAAATACAAATGTGCTGCGGGAAGGTGATTTTAGAGATGCCAATGTTACATCACTCGTACTGCGCTTAGCAGACAAATCCAATTCATATCGCCTGACCGGCGATGGAACTATGAGCAACATTAATGAGAATGGCATGACTGAAAGCGGGTTTTCATCCAGACTTGAATTTGAAAAGACGGAGGGAAACATTAGGTATGGCGTCGAACACAGATTTGCAGATGACACTTATGATAAAAATGATCTTGGCTTTCAAAGAAGTAATAATTACAATGATTTTATGGGTCGGGTAAGTTATCAAATCTTTAAACCGACCAAACATTTTAATTTTTTCAGGGCCAGATTATTCGCGGGCCATTTCAGGCGATTTGATCCAAGCGTGACCACAGGTAACTATACTGAAATAGATATTTTCGCCACAAATTTAAAACAATTGTCCTATGGACTGGAAATTGGCACGAATATAGGGGAAAGAGTCGATTTTTTTGAGCCCAGGACCGAAGGTCGATTTTGGAAAAGAAACGGGCAATTTTCAACAGAAGGTTATTTCTCGACTGATTTCAGGAAAAGACTCGCCTTTGAAATTGGGGTCGATTACAGAAAGAGGTACGATACAAATGAATATTCGTATGAACTTGGCTTCGGACCTCGATTTAGGGTGAATGACAAATTGGAATTTGGATATGGATTTACGCTTGACAAAAGCTTTAATCAACCAGGCTATGTTGATACACTTGATGACGAAACCATTGTTTTTGGGGTAAGGCAAAACGATCAGATTGAAAACAGTTTTTCGGGTAAATACAATTTTAATGATAAAGCATCCATTAGCTTGTCGTTTAGACATTATTGGTCCACTGTTGCCTATCAGGACCAATTTTATGAACTTGGGGATGACGGGTATTTAATCACCCATACTTATGACGAAAACAATGATTTAAACTTTAATAACTGGAATCTGGACCTGAGGTATATCTGGCAATTCACAAGAGGAAGTGAGCTCGTCGCCTTATACAGAAATACTATTGAAAGTGAAGATAACAGGTCTGATTTATCCTTTGGCAAAAATTTATCCGATTTACTTGAACAACCTTACGGACACCTGGTTTCTATTAAAGTGATTTATTTCCTTGATTACAATAATATCAAACGCCTGGTTAAAAAAGATCATTCTTAATATGTAAACCCATTCAACTGTGCAGGTCGGAATCTTTACCAAGGTTGGTAACTCACTAAAAAATTGTAATTTCACCCGCATATTTTATCAAAAATGATCAAAGCTGAGAATATTCACAAATCTTATGGAGACCTAGAAGTTCTTAAAGGGGTTGATCTCCACATCAAAAAGAGTGAGATTGTAGCCATTGTAGGGCCCAGTGGAGCCGGGAAAACAACCTTGCTTCAAATTTTAGGAACGCTAGACAAACCCACAACTTCAGATATCCTGAACATTAATGACACTGATATAAAGAAATTGAACGATAAAGCCCTGTCAAAATTCAGAAACAAACACATTGGGTTTATTTTCCAGTTTCATCAGTTATTGCCTGAATTTACGGCTTTAGAAAATGTTTGCATTCCGGGCTTTATAGCCAATCGTACTAAAAAGGAAGTAGAAAAAGAAGCCGCTGAAATTCTTGATTTCCTGGGCCTGGCGGATCGCCTGGAACATAAGCCAAATGAACTCTCGGGAGGAGAACAGCAAAGGGTGGCTGTTGCTCGTGCATTGATTAACAAACCGGACGTCATCTTTGCAGATGAACCCAGCGGAAATTTAGATACTGTTTCGTCCAGACACCTGCACGAGCTGTTTTTTACACTTCGTGACCAATTCGATCAGACTTTCGTTATCGTAACCCACAACCAGGAACTGGCCGAAATGGCCGACAGAAAACTAGAAATGAAAGATGGCAAAATTATTTAAGTTAATAATCACTCATTTTTAGGTTATGTATATAGGGATCATCAGTGCCATGAAGGAAGAAATCCAGGCCCTGCTAAACGAACTGCAGATCGAGAAAAAAGTGATCAGGGGAATGAGAACCTATTATCAGGGAATCCTTTTTGATCGCAAGGTCATTCTGGTATTCTCGCGATGGGGAAAGGTTGCTTCTGCCACCACAGCCACACAGTTGCTCAATGAGTTCGAGATCGATGAAATTTTATTTACCGGGGTTGCAGGTGCGATTCACCCTGATATTTATATAGGAGATATCATCATAGGAAGTGAGCTTTACCAGCACGACATGAATGGCAGCCCGCTGGTAAAAACATTTGAAATTCCTCTTTTGGGGAAAAGTGCGTTCAGAACAAGCATAGAGAAAAGGAATGCACTCTTAAAGGCCACAGAAACATTCCTCTTGGAAAAATACAAGTTCCTTACCAAAAAACAACTCGCTGATTTTGATATAAAAAACCCAAAAATGCATGTAGGCGATATCGCTTCCGGAGATCAGTTTATTTCTTCCTCAAAGCAAAGCCAAGCCATCCTTATTGGCTTACCATCTGTGATCTGCGTTGAAATGGAAGGAGCAGCCGTTGCGCAGGTTTGTTATGAGTACAAGGTTCCTTTCTCCATTATCAGGACCATCTCGGATAATGCAAATCACAATGCCCATATCGATTTTCCGAAATTTGCCAAAGACATAGCGAGTATATATGCTTTGGGAATTCTTAAAAATTATCTCGGCTAATCATTGACAGTTGTATGCAAATATCATTGCATTGAGCCTCCTTTACTTTGTTATGTTGTTAAATACCTTACAAGAATTCACTGATTTTTCTATCTCTTTTAATAAAATGCAATTTATTGTCCTTGTAGATTTGCTGCCGGTATCCGAACAAGTGAAAAATCGGGGTAGCCATAAATCTTGCTACTTTTGGATTTACGATAAGCGTATAGTTATTTTCAGGATCTTTTTTGACTCCGGGAATCAATCTTAAAAATTGGTTGATCTTTAATTTACGGGCCACAATGGAAGCATTCAACCAGAATTTGGAAATCTTTTGAAGAATAAAAAACCCATCTTCTCCCAATTCCTGGTATAAGGGCATAAAAATCTTTCCTCCTCTGGGTGCATTTATTTCTACACCGTTGTTGGTGGCGAGATATTCGCCCTTATCAATGGATTCAAAATTCTCAAAACCCGGCCTCATCGAAAAATCATCGTCTTGATCAAGTTCATATCGGTATTTGATGGCAAAAAATTGATATTCACAGCCCAGGTCCAAAAAAGTTTTTTGATATTCCTGATAATCTGATAAATGAGATTTTTTGAGGCATTTGGCATGAACAAGTGCCTTCCAGATAAAAGCTTCACAATTCACTACAGAAGATGGTGATTCATGGGATCCGCCTTCGAAACCAAGGGCAATATGACCATATTCATTAATAAAGGTAAGTAGCGGCCCGTCTAAATACTCCTCGATTCCCAATACAACCGGAATTGGAAAATTTGACGAAAACTTCCTGTTGTTAAGTGAATCGCTAATCGTAATAAATGGCACCGAAGAAGCTGAGGTCGTATGTAAATCAAGAAAATAAAACGGACCTTTTTCATGAGCCAAAATATTTTTAATAATGACAAAAATATCTTTCTGTTCTATGATTTCTGCATTAAATTCTTTATCATCCCCTCCTAATTGCCCAATATTTCTATTTCGCCAGATCCTGTTTAAATCCACATGTTCGAATCGAATTCCTTTGTTAAGGGCATTGATATTACCCAAAATAATATGTAGATTTCCACGTAGCTTCAAATTTCTTTCCCTGATCTTGGCAATTACGTTTCGGGCCGCGAATACGCCTGCCTTTTCGTTTCCGTGAATTCCTGCGAATACAATAACCGTGGGGCTATTTTTAGTCCCATAGAAATTTCCCAGAATTCTATTTTCACGCGTAAAGGATTCCATTTTATTAGGCTCCATGTTGTTCATACTCAAATAGAAAGTAATTTGTTAAGATCATTTTTGGTAATAATTCCAACCAGGTCGCCAAGTTCAAGTATGGGCAGGCAACCTATTTTATGTTCAATCATAAGTTTAGTGGCCTGTTCTATTGAAGTTTCCGAATCAACGGTAACCACCTCTTTAATCATAATATCTTTTGCAACAATAACATTGGTGTCCTGACCCTGTATTTCAAGAATATTCGTTTTGGTGATAAGTCCTCTAAGTCTGTTTTTATTGTCGACTACAGGAATATGGTGAATATTTCGCCATTCCATAATTTTAGCAACAAGTTCCACCAGGTCATTTTCATTGACCACGAATATCTCGGTAGTCATGAACTTTTCAAGTTTTGTTAAGCCCATATCCAGGTTTAACAAATCATTGTCCTTAGCAATTTCCCATTCATGCACCGGTTTTCCTTCTCTCTGGTTTTTGTACATATGAGCAGTCAAAGTCGCATTTGCGATATCTTTTGTCATTTTTTTCTTTAGAGCCCTGTTGCTGATCGTTGCCCATAGTGCGCCAGTGCGTCTCGATTCAGCTCTTTTTTCTATGATGTCGAGATAAAATTCAATATCTTTTTCGTCAATACCGGTTCTTTTCAAACCAGCATAAGCCATAGGAAGCAATTCGGTAAGGATAAGCCGTTTGGCCGATATTCCTTTGCCAAACCAGTTAAAAAAAGTATCAACCCCGGTTCTGGCTGCATTCACAAAATTACCCTTAACATCATTAAAGGGAGCTAATTCGTTCAAATTCTTATACTTGAGAGGCATCCCCTGCATAAGGCCGACCCAAAATACCGCATTCGCTACCTCGTCTTTAACACTGGGACCGGCAGGAATATACCTGTTCTCAATGCGCATATTTGGAATTCCGTTATTCTGTCCGTAACATAAACGATTCCACCGGTAAATGGTTCCATTATGCACACCGATAGCCTCCAGTTTTGGTATTTCTCCCTGTTTGAGTTTAGCCACAGCATCTTCTTTCAATTCAGTTGTTAACAAAGGTGTATATCTCACAATATCATCCTGATACAATTCGATGATCGACTTATTGATCCAGTCGCTGCCAAAGGAAACCCTGGGTTTTTGCTCTCTGAGCAGGTAAGATCTATTGCGAAGATCAACACTTTGCTGAAACAGGGCTATCCTTGTTTCGCTCCACAATTCCCTCCCCAAAAGCAAGGGTGAATTTGCGGTAATTGATAAGACCGGACCGGCGATGGCCTGGGCCCAATTGTATTTGTCTACAATTTCGCTTATTGGTATTTGAAGATGTACCTGAAAACTGGTATTACAAGCTTCAAACAGTATTGATTTATGATTGAGGATCAATTCATCTACACCTTTGATTTTTAGCATAAAATCATCTCCTCTGATATCCTTTAATATCTTGTTTAAAACTTTATAACGCTTAAAAGGTGTAATGTTCTTAAATACCATGTCACGCTTTCTCAGCGTAGGAAGAATTCCGGCAAGTATGATTTTAGTTTCATCAATACTATGGGCAATCTTATCACCCTTTTTAATCAGCTCGGTAAGTTCATTGTCAATTTTCGAAAAACAATTCCCTTTTAACTCTAGTGGATCCATATTGATTTCGAGATTGAAAAGCGCTAATTCAGTAGTGAAATGATGGTCATTTAGCTTTTCTAAAATCTTAAGTGCATTGCAGGAGGGCCTAAAATTATTGTCAACAAGACACAATTCCTGTTCGGCTCCTATACGTTGAATTCCTTTTTCAAAAATATCCTGGTCGAGCATCATTTCAAGGGCCTTTACATCATTCAGCAAATGATACAAAAATTCCTTTCGCTCTGTTAAACTTTCGATTGCCTTAACAGCCTGTGAGCCCATTCCCTCAAAATTTACCCCTAAAATAGATTAAATCTATAGAGAATTAAATGATTATTATCATGTGTGAATGATATGCCTAAGCGAATAAAGGCTTGTCTTTCATCATGTTGTTTACTTTTGAAGCAACAGCTTCCAATAAAGTTTCATCATCAAAATTATTGATAACCTCATCGATCAGGTCAACAATCACGCCCATGTCACTTTCTACCAGTCCTCTGGTGGTAACAGCAGCCGATCCGATTCTTATTCCTGAAGTGATAAACGGAGATTTATCGTCAAACGGAACCATATTTTTATTCACTGTTATATCGGCTTTTACAAGGGCATTCTCAGCTTGTTTACCTGTGATGTTTTTATTTCTCAAATCAATAAGCATCATGTGGTTATCGGTACCTCCTGAAATGATGTGATAGTCTTTGGCTACCAGGGAAGCTGCCAAGGCAGCTGCGTTCTTTTTAACCTGAATCTGATAACTCAGGAATTCATCTGTTAATGCTTCTCCAAATGCAATGGCTTTTGCAGCGATGATATGCTCAAGCGGTCCGCCCTGAGTACCAGGGAAAACAGCTGAATTCAATAAAGTACTCATCATTTTAACAGTTCCTTTCGGTGTTTTTTCACCGAATGGGTTTTCGAAATCCTTACCCAGCATAATGATTCCTCCTCTGGGCCCCCTTAATGTTTTATGTGTGGTTGTTGTGACGATATGACAATACGGCATCGGATCGTTTAAAATTCCTTTTGCTATAAGTCCTGCCGGATGAGAAATATCGGCTAATAGAATCGCACCAACACTGTCGGCGATCTCTCTGAATCTTTTAAAATCAATGTCTCTTGAGTAGGCTGATGCCCCTGCGATAATCAATTGTGGCATCACTTCGGTTGCCTTCTGCTGAATTTTGTCATAATTCAAAACACCTGTTTCCCTTTCTACGCCATAAAATGCCGTTTTATACAACTTTCCGGAAAAATTTACCGGAGAACCATGTGTCAAATGACCCCCGTGAGACAGATCAAAACCAAGTATTTTATCGCCAGGTTTTAAAACAGCCTGAAAAGCTGCTGTATTAGCCTGAGAACCCGAATGAGGCTGAACATTGACGTATTCGGCATTAAACAATGCTTTCGCCCTGTCAATCGCAATCTGCTCTATCTGATCAACTACTTCACAACCTCCATAATACCTTTTACCCGGATATCCTTCTGCATATTTATTGGTCAAAATGGAGCCCGCAGCTTCCATCACCTGTTCACTGGCAAAGTTTTCTGAAGCAATCAGCTCCAGACCATTTGTTTGTCTTTCTTTTTCTTCTGATATCAGGTCAAAAATTATTTGATCTCGGCTCATGAATTTAGTTTTAATTATATGGATAAAATCATCACAAAAGTAGTAAATTCATCTTTCATAATTGGAGAAACTTCTATATTTGAAATGAAATAAATTTTTTCTCAAATAATGGATATTTTTTTATTAAATTCTCAAAAATCATGAAGATAACTGCCAACAATCCAAATAGAAAATCCTGGTTACACGTTGAAAAGGATTCCGATTTTCCGATACAGAATATTCCTTTTGGCGTATTTCTTACCAAGGACGATATAACTACAATTGGTACCAGAATAGGAAACTATGTCATAGACCTGGCAGCACTGCAGCAATTGGGCTATTTTGAGGGAATTCCATTGACCGAAGACATTTTTATGCAAGATACCTTGAATGATTTCATTGCAGATGGTCGAACAACATGGCGACTGGTTAGAAATCGGATCGCTGAGATTTTTGACGCAGAAAACAATAAGTTGAAAGATAACGAAGCACATAAGGAAATTGTGATTTTCACAGTAGATGAGATTGAAATGCTTCTCCCGGTATCCATTGGAGATTATACAGATTTTTATTCAAGTAAAGACCATGCCACCAACGTGGGCACCATGTTTAGGGATCCCGAGAACGCTTTACTTCCGAATTGGTTGCATATCCCCGTTGGTTATCACGGAAGGTCTTCCTCTGTTGTTGTCTCCGGAACGAAAATACGCCGGCCTTGGGGGCAAACCATGCCTCAGGGAGCTGAAACACCAGTGTTTGGTCCGACTAAACTTTTGGATTTTGAAGTCGAAATGGGTTTTATCACCACAGACGCAAATGATTTGGGAAAGGTCATTCCTATCGAGGAAGCCAGGAGTTATATCTTTGGAATGGTCATTCTCAATGACTGGTCTGCCAGAGATATTCAAAAATGGGAATATGTTCCGCTCGGCCCTTTTCTGGCAAAAAATTTCGCAACAACAATTTCAGCCTGGGTCGTTACATTAGATGCCCTGGAACCTTTTAAAGTAGCCGGAGTCGAACAAGTTCCTGAGCCGCTCCCCTATTTGAAGGAAGATGGATTAAATAGTTTCGACATTCACCTTGAAACATTCATCAAGCCTAAAAAAGAAGAAGAAAAACTGGTTAGTCACACGAATTTTAAAAATTTGTATTGGAGCATTTCACAACAACTGGCTCATCAGACAGTGAATGGATGTAACGTAAGATCGGGTGATCTCTATGGTAGTGGAACCATTTCGGGGAAAGAAAAAAATAGCTATGGTTCCATGCTGGAACTGACCTGGAAAGGAACCCAGCCACTTGTCATGTCTGATGGTACAGAAAGAAAGTTCATCAACGACGGAGATAGTGTGATCATGAGAGGCTACTGTGAAAAAGACCAGATCAGAATAGGTTTTGGAGAATGTATTGGAAAGATTAAAAAAGCCAGAAAACTTAACTTCGACAAGGATGTATAGTTAAAGGGAAGGCACTATCTCCAGTATGTCATAGTGAGAACCATGGGCCAGTACCCTGGCATTCTTTAAAACGATCAATTGGGGTGATTCATGCCTGATCTGAAGTTCTTCGGCAATCCTGTTCGACAAAGATCTATTGCCCTGTATATGTACATGGAAATAAGTTTCATTCTTTTCTTTAACCTGTTTTTCAAAACGGTTGAGCACCACTGAACTGATTCCGCACCTGCTGCTGTGCTTGAAAATATACACATTGTTCTCCTGGGATAATGCAAGAATATCATCCAGTTGTTCCGATGACTCAACATTGACTCTCAACTGGTTTCCGGTACTGTCTTTTTTATTGCTATTCCTGAGGAACTCAAACATTCTTTTGCGTTTTACTTGTTAATTCTATCAAAGTGATCTCTGGCCATATGCCTACTCTGCCAGGAAACCCAAGAAATCCGAAACCCCTGTTGACATATAAAAGTTGATTTTTCTTTTTGTACAGCCCTGCCCATTGTGGATAAATATATTCGATAGGGCTCCAGCTAAATCCTGGTATCTCCACACCGAATTGCATCCCATGGGTATGACCAGACAAGGTGAGGTCAAAATGTACCGGATGATCTATCACTTTTTTATTCCAATGGGTTGGATCATGGCTCATTAAAATTTTAAAACCCACCTCTTCACCCCCAGCCAAAGCTTTGTCGAGATCTCCTCTCTGGGGAAATGGGGGTTTACCCCAGTTTTCAACACCAAAAATTCCAATCGTTTCGCCTTCTTTGGAAATCATCGCGTTTTCGTTATTCAACAATTTGAATCCCATCCTTTCCTGAAACTGATAAAGCAATTCCATGTTTTGCTCTTTTTCAGCAGGGGAACCCCATTGTTTATAATCGCCATAATCGTGATTTCCTAAGACAGAATAAATACCATATGGTGCGCTAAGCTCTTTGAAATCTTCTAAAAAAGGTAATATTTCTCGAGAATCGTTATTGACAAGATCACCGGTAAAAAGGACCAGATCGGCGCCTTGGCTATTGACAAGTTCGATGCCTTTAATTATAGCCTCCCTGCTGTCAAAACTACCCGAATGGATATCCGAAATTTGTACTATTTTAAAACCTTCAAAGGCTTTTGGAAGGTTCTTAAAAGAAAGTTTTACCTTATTCACCCTAAAATCATATTTCCCTTTGGTAATGCCATATAGCATTGACGAAAAAGGAATGGCAGCAACAATCAATCCTGTATTTCTGACAAAACTTCTCCTGCCTGGTCCGCTTATCTTTACCTTTTTTGAACTTATGATATTTTTAAAGGTAGCCACCATAAGCTCAATGAATCTGAAAATATCTTCAAACAAGAAAAAGAAGATCATTACTATTTTAACGATCATGATCGAAAAAAAGAAGCCAATGGATAAATTGGGAGCCAATGCCACATGAAGCGGTTTGTATGTAAAATAGGAGTATAAATAAAAAAATCCAATATAACCCAGAACGACAGTTCCCAAATAAACTGCATTGAAAACTAGTTTCCACTTGTGATCCTGTATACTTTTTCGAACCGCGAAATAGATATACATATCCATGACCAGCAATACGATAAGTGTCCAGATAATATTAATTGAAATATTTCTTGTCGACATTTAAATCTTTCTTCTCTTCCTTTCAGTTGAAATCAGGTCAAGTTCCCTGTTGGTCTGACCTGCAACCGAAGTGTTTTCCTCCGCTCTTCTGATTAAATATGGCATCACGTCTTTAACAGGACCAAAGGGCAGGTATTTTGCCACATTAAATCCACTATCTGCAAGATTGTAAGAAATATTATCACTCATTCCATAGAGCTGACCAAACCATAATCGGCTGTCTTTTTTCTCATAATCTGAATGATCGATAAGATCCATTAACAAATAAGAACTTTCTTCATTATGGGTTCCGCAGAAAATCGACATATCCTCAATATTATCAAACATATAGCGAAGCACATCATTGAAATTTTTATCTGTCTCTGCCTTTGAAGCACAGATCGGATCTTTGTATTTTTTCTGTTGTGCACGCTCCCGCTCCTTTTCCATATAGGCACCTCTTACAAGTTTCATACCAATTTTGAACCCCTTTTCTTTTGCTCTTTTATGTAATCCTTTTAAATAATCAAGTCGATCATGCCTGTATAACTGAAGTGTACTGAATATGATCACTTTATTCTTATTGTATTTTTCCATTAAAGATTCCAAAAGATCATCCGCCGCTTTTTGCATCCAGCTTTCTTCTGCATCCACAAGTAAGCATTCATCCTTATCATAACAGGCTTTGGCTACTTTTTCATATCTGTCGACCACACGTGCCCATTCTTTGGTTTCTTCCTCAGTGAGTTCACTCTGCTCACTTTTTTTCCGGTACAATTCAAATCTTCCAAACCCTGTGGGTTTAAATACCGCAAAAGGCATTGCATTCTTCTCACCCACAAAATTGATAATCGACAGGGTTTTTTCAAGTACACTGTCAAATTGGGCTTCTTCCTCCTTGCCTTCAACAGAATAATCTAAAACAGAATGAACCTTTTTCGTATACATCTTTTTAATAATTGGCATACAGTCTTGTTCATTAACACCCCCACAGAAATGATCAAAAACGGTTGATCTAATCAAACCTTCCACCGGAAGTGATGATTTTAGAGCAAATTTAGTTACCGCTGTACCTATTTTAACCAGAGGTTCACTTTTGATTAGTTTAAATAAAAAATAGGCGCGTTCCAATTCGGAATCCGATTTTAAACTAAAAGCCACTTCTGTATTATCAAAAAGTTTTTCCATGCTGTTTTATTTTTCGCAAAGATACTGAGACTGATTTATTTTTTTAAAATATTTGACCGTTATTTGCAACATAAAATTCATTTTTATGAAGTCAATCCTGTCTACAAATTATTATGTGCATTTTCAGGGAAATGCCTACCAAAATTTAGATACTTATTTAAAGGAAAACTTCCATTCCAAAGTTTTTATCCTGGTAGATACGAATACAAAAAAATTCTGTTTGCCTTTGTTTTTAAAAAAGGCAGCATTTTCGTTAGATGTTGAAATTATTGAGGTTGAGGCTGGTGAAGTATATAAAAACATAGATACTTGCAGCCATTTGTGGAACAAATTGTCTGAACAGGGTGCTGACAGGAAATCTCTTATGGTCAACCTCGGCGGCGGAGTTATAACAGATATGGGAGGGTTTGTTGCCTCTACCTTTAAAAGAGGTATGAAATTCATCAATATCCCTACGACGCTTCTCAGTATGGTTGACGCTTCAGTGGGCGGTAAAACCGGGGTTGATCTTGGTGTTCTAAAAAATCAGATTGGATTGTTTAGTAATCCTGAAATGGTTCTTATTGACATGGACTTTCTCAAAACGGTAACACAGAGAGAAATGCGATCAGGCCTTGCAGAGATCATCAAATACGGTTTTACTTTTGACCGCTCCTTATGGTATACGATCAAAGATTTTACTTCAGTTGACATGAAAGATGTCGTCAACTTGGTTTACAAATCTGTTGCGATTAAAAACGAAGTTGTGCTTCAGGATCTCATGGAAAACAGTGTTAGAAAATCTTTGAATTTTGGCCATACCATAGGTCATGCCATTGAATCATACTTTCTTGAATCTCCTGACAAGGAGAGCCTTACCCATGGTGAGGCCATAGCAATAGGAATGGTTATAGAACTGTACTTTTCTTATAAAACATTTGGTTTTCCAATGGAATTAACAGATGATTTAAAGGCATTTGTAAAGTCGTATTACGGCGAAGTAAGGATCGAGGAAAAAGATATAGCCAAAATAACGGATCTCATGAAATATGACAAAAAGAACGTCAGCGGCAGGATCAATTTTGTGCTGGTTGAAAAACTCGAAAACTGCAAGCTTGACGTACAACTAAGTCCTGAATTGATTCAGGAGGGTATTCACTATTATATCAAGAACTAAAAGTCTTTTCTTATACGCTAAAATCCATTCTTAATCACTCTTTTGTACATCTTCTCGTATTTGGGCAGGATTTTTTCAATCGAGAATTGATGCGCCGATTCAAAAGCCTGTCGCTTAAAAGTTTGAAGCCTTTTATCGTCTTGTAACAGGTAAATAGCATTTTTGGCCATATCCTCTACATCTCCAACATTACTTAAAAACCCTGTAACCCCGTGAATATTAACTTCAGGCAATCCTCCTGTATTGCTCGAAATAACGGGTGTTTTTCCAGCCATGGCTTCTAAAGCTGCCAGACCAAAGCTCTCTGTTTCAGAAGGCAATAGGAACAAATCAGATAAACACATTATTTTTCGAATCTCATCGCTCTTGCCAAGGAATAAAATCTTTTCCTTTACACCCAATTCATTTGCCAACAGGTCGGCTTTTTCCTTTTCAGGGCCATCTCCTACCAAAATCAATTTTGAAGGAATTTTTTGTTGCACCAGGTGAAAGATCCTAATCACATCAGTCACCCGTTTTACCGGTCTAAGATTGCTCACATGGGTCAGTATTTTTTCGCCCGGCTCAGCAAGTGTGTCTCTAACGCAATCTTCCTTACTCCAGTCCTCTTGTTGTTCAAAATCAATAAAATTGTAAATCACCTCAACATTCTTCTTAATATTGAACAACCTTAAGGTATCATCCCTTAAGCTTTTTGAGACTGTTGTGACTGCATCCGAATGATTGATGCTGAATTCAACTGCAGGTTTATAAACCGGATGACTGCCCACCAGGGTAATGTCTGTTCCGTGGAGGGTGGTAACGATAGGAATGTCTATTCCAAAATCCTTCAGCATCTGCTTGGCCATATAGGCGGCATAAGCATGCGGAATTGCATAATGCACATGCAGCACATCCAATTTGTATTTTTGAACCGATTCAACAAGTTTACTCGACAATGCCAGGTTATAAGGCTGGTAATGAAACAATGGATAGTTTTCTACAAAAACTTCATGAAAATGAAGATTATGATTCAGGAAATTTAATTTGACAGGCTGGTGAGAGGTTACAAAATGCACCTGATGTCCTTTCTGGGCCAGTGCCATCCCTAACTCTGTTGCTACTACTCCACTACCTCCATAAGTAGGATAACAAACGATTCCTATATTCATATACTGATTTTTATGGTTTTAAGAAGACGTAAGATTTTTAGCACCTTACTTGTGTCAACTTGTATGCTATTTCTTTTTGTACCAGGAAGATTCAAATCATGAGGTAATTTGACACCTATAGTTTTGGTATAATAATTGTAAATTTGTATTTGTAAAAATATTGCTTTTAAATGGAATTTGACTATTTTTTATCATTGATTTCTGGGATAGAAAATGTGAATTTGGGTGGATTTGCTTCACATGCCAAAATGATTCCCAGGGAGCGCAAAATGATTAACGTAAATGATGTTGAAGCCGCAGCTCCAAAAAAAGCGGCGGTTTTGGCTTTGTTTTACCCTGATCACAACAAGTTGACGAAATTTTTACTCATACTGAGAGCCCATTACGACGGGACACATGCTTCTCAAATTGGGTTTCCCGGAGGAAAATTTGAGACTCCGGATGGAAATCTGGAAACAACAGCACTGAGAGAGACCTCCGAAGAAGTTGGCATTGAGATGGACCAAATACGAATTCGTAAAAAACTAACCGATACTTTTATTCCTCCAAGTAATTTTCTTGTAAGTCCGTATATCGGGTTTACGGATAAAACACCTTTATTTAAAACAAATCATGAAGTAGAAGATATCATTGAAGTAAATTTGAAGGACCTTTTGAATGATGCTTCGGTTAGTTCAAAAAACCTTACAACCAGCTATATGAAAAATATTCAAGTACCATGTTTTATTCTGAATGACAGAACAGTTTGGGGGGCGACTGCAATGATGTTAAGTGAAATTAAAGACCTAATCAAAGCAAATCTTCATTAATTTTTTTAAGTTTGTTGCACAAATAGTTAAGAATGGGATTATTTAAGAAAGATGTTTTTGGGAATAACCTTTTTTTAAAGAAAATGTTGATTCGCGTTTTGGGATTGTTTTCCCATAGAAGATACCGTGGATTCAATGAATTACAAATTGAAGGCTCTGAAATAATTCGGGACCTTCCGGATAACAACGTCCTTTTTGTTGCAAATCACCAAACTTATTTTGCCGATGTGGCAGCCATGCTTCACGTGTTTAATGCGGCCTTAAGCGGAAGGGTTGACAATATTAAAGATGTGGGCTATCTTTGGCAACCAAAATTAAATATCTATTTTGTTGCCGCCAAGGAAACAATGAGGGCCGGGCTCTTGCCAAAAATCATGGCCTATGGAGGTTCTATTTCTATTGAAAGAACCTGGAGGGAAAAAGGCAAAGATGTCAATAAGAAAGTAAAATTATCGGATGTTTCTAACATTACGACCGCGTTAAAAGACGGATGGGTAATCACGTTTCCCCAAGGCACTACTACCCCGTTCAAACCCATAAGAAGAGGAACTGCCCATATCATTAGACAGAATAAGCCTATTGTGATTCCCATTGTGATTGACGGATTCAGGCGTTCTTTTGATAAAAAAGGACTCCTGATAAAAAAACGAGGTATTCTTCAATCAATGGTCATCAAAAAACCCATGGACATCGACTATGAAAACGACACCATTGAACAAATAGTTGAAAAATTGCAATTTGCCATAGAACAACACCCTTCTTTTCTCAAAGTCACTAAGGAGGACGATTATTTCAAAAGCGAAAAAGAACTCAATAAAAAAAGAGAATTTTGGGATATGTACTAATATAATATCCGCCCTTTGACGAATACTTTTTTATGACAACCAGGCTTTAAGCATCCACACTGTTTTTTCCTGTTCAGAAATAAAATCGCTCATCATGGAATTCGTTCCTTCGTCATCTGCTTGGTCAGACTGATTTAAGATCTCTCTTTCAATCTCCAGTAATTTAGTAAGTGAGGAGACAATAAGATGTACAGATTCGGTATCATTAGATATATTCTTTCCAACCGGAACCTTGGCCAAATCAGTGTAATCCTGAAAAGTATGCAAAGGTACTCCTTCAAGCGTCAGAATCCGCTCTGCTAAAAGGTCAATTTTCTCCTGTGAATCTGTATATAATTCTTCAAACTTTAGGTGTAACTCAAAAAATGATTTTCCTTTGATATTCCAATGCAATCCTCTTAAATTTTGATAGTACACCTGAAAATTAGCCAGTAATTCATTCAGACTTGAAGTTAAATCCTTTACTTTTTCCCTGTTCAATCCTAATACTGTAGTATTCATCTCATATTCATTTAAAGTTTATACAAATTTCATATAAAATTGCCATAAAATTTGATCAATTTCATCGATACTTTATATATATTTATCAAAAATATTTATACACATGACAATCACCCAGTTGAAATATGTACTAGCAGTAGCCGAGTACAAAAATTTTACTGTAGCTGCTGAACATAGTTTTGTTACCCAACCTACTTTATCCATGCAAATCCAAAAGCTGGAAGAGGAGTTAGATGTAATGATTTTTAATAGAAAAAAGAAACCTATAGAACTTACTTCCATAGGTGAAAAAATAATACAGCAAGCCAAGCTGATTGTGGATGAAAGTGTTAGAATCAGTGATATCGTTGATCAGCAAAAAGGATTTATCGGCGGAGAATTTAAATTAGGTATCATTCCTACAATAATGCCTTCTTTATTACCGATTTTTCTTAAAAATTTCCTTAAAAAATATCCTAAAGTAAAGCTGATAATTGAAGAATTAACCACTGAGGAAATTATTAAAAAATTGTCTGAAGGCCATCTCGATGTTGGCATAGCAGCTACTCCTTTAGAAAACGAAGCGATAAAGGAACGGCCCATTTATTATGAGCCTTTTGTAGGTTTTGTTTCAGCGGATCACAGGCTGTTCAACAAGCCAAATATCACTGAAGATGATCTTGATCTGGATGATGTTTTATTGCTTGAAGAGGGACATTGTTTTACCAATAGTGTCATCAACATCTGCAAAAACAAAAACACTACGGATCATCACCAGTTCCAATTGGAAAGCGGCAGCATCGATACCCTGATCAAACTGAGTAAAGAAGGATTGGGCATGACGTTGGTGCCTTATCTTCATAGCCTTGACCTACCTGAAACCGACAAGCAGTATTTGAAACAATTCTCTAATACAGTTCCCGCCAGGGAAGTAAGCGTCATATACCATAAATCACAACTTAAAATGCAACTTATAGAGGCTCTGAAAACTACAATTGACGGGGTTATAAAAGGTGCCATTAATTTTCACGATGTGAAAATCATCAGCCCTTTACATAAGAAACCTGTTGAAATCTAGAATGTAAGCTTATCTTCTTATCAATGCCAGACTTGGATATAATTCCGGCCTGTCTACAGTAAACTGCAACAGCCAGATTCTCAATTCTTCAATTTCAAAAGGTAATAACCTTTTCACAGCTTTTTTTAATTCCTTGCTAAACAATTCGACATCAAAACTAACTTTTTTCAGGACGGTTTTGGTGTAATCCAATATTGCTCTTGCCATAAATATCGTTTTATAAAATAAAGAACGCATTCTTAGGAACACTTAGTACAAAATAAGTAAAAAAAATGAATAAAATGAAATTATTTTTTATCTCATTGATTATTAATTACTTATTTTTTTAATCTTTTCAGATAATGCTACAGATTTTTCGTTTAATGTGGCTCTTAAACTTTTAAAATGAGATTTTTGATCCTTTACATCTTTTTGATGCAAATTCACAATCAAATCATCAAAGGTCGCAATGGCTTCATCAATAATTTTTTCGGCTTTTGCAGAAGTTTTGTCATCGCCGTTCAATTGACAAACGTAACATTCTTCTATAATTTCGGATAAAACCGTATTCATCTCTTTTTTTAATTTTCTAATGCTTGCCATAGTTTCGTTTTTTGATAAATATAAATGAAATTAATACAAATGTCAAACCTTTCAGTCTACATTAATTCATACATAGATCTTAATTTCTTTCTAGTGATTGTTTTTTGCCAGTCTTTACCAAGGGCATTTTCCCAAAGAGGCACCAAACTCAAGGCAACATCTATCATGGTATCAAACTGATCATCAGTAAGGTCTTTACACAGCCCCTTTGGAATATCGATTCCATGCTTCGTGACCATTTGTTTAAATTCCTTTACACCTTCAGGGTAAAATTCTCCCAATTGATCAAAAACGATACAGTTGCCTACACCGTGCTTTGTTCCCAATAAGTACGAAAGTCCATAACTCATGGCATGCGCAACTCCCACTTGCGAATAGGCTATACTCATTCCTCCATGCCATGAAGCCATCATCAATTTGTCTTGGGAATCTTCGTCAATACTCTCTTTTTCAAGATATACCTCCCTGCACAGATCCAATGATTTTTCACCATAACTCTGGCTAAAAGCATTCAAATAAGTACCTGTTAATGATTCAATACAATGGATATAACAATCCATTCCGGTATAAAACCACTGGTTTTTTGGAATACCATTTAAAAGCGAAGGGTCTAGCACTACCTGGTCAAAAGGAGTATAATCCGAATTCATTCCCAATTTCCTTTCAGGACCGGTCAGCACGGTAGTTCTTGAAACTTCAGCCCCGGTACCTGAGATAGTAGGAATACCTACATGATAAACACCCTGATGTTTAACAAGGTCCCAGCCCTGATAATCGGCAGATGAGCCTGGATTGGTTAGCATTAATGCCACCGCCTTGGCATAGTCCAGAAGAGTTCCTCCACCAATCCCAATAATGCCTGAAGGAGTTTCCTTAAATTCCTTCTTGATATCATCTCTGATATCATCAACATAAATGGTCTTGGGTTCTTCCTCGGCACTAACGTAAATAATTTTATCATTATGTTTTAAGGGAATTCTGGATATCAGATCTACCTTCCCTCGGAACACATCATCCACTAAAAAAATAAAAGGTGCCTTGTTTCCTTGCCTTTTTGGCTCTAAAATTTCGCCAAGCTGATTAAAACTGCCTCTTCCAAAAACCACTCTTGGAACCATCGGAAAGTTTCTAAAACTCATAATCTAACTATTTTATACTGTGTTACTCTTTAATAAATTTGGCTGCTTTCAACAGATCCTCAGGAGTATCAATTTCAATACCCATATAACTGGTTTCTACCATTTTTATCTTTTTCCCGTATTCAAGATAACGGATGCATTCAACTTTTTCTGTCGCTTCGAGTGCCCTCATCGGTAAATGGTAAAAATCCATGATGGCTTGCTTTCTGAATGCGTACACCCCAATGTGCTCAAAATAACGCGCTCCTGCATCTTTATCCCTTGGATATGGTATAGGCGACCTTGAAAAATACAAAGCAAAGTCATCTTTATCTACAATAACTTTTACATAATTAGGATCTGTAATATCTTTCCAATCAGAAATTTCCTGCATCAAAGAGGCCAGATCTATCTTTTCAGCATCTGAGCCTTTAAAAACATTAATTACCGCCTCTAAAGGTTCTTTTTTAACAAAGGGCTCATCGCCTTGAACGTTAACCACAATGTCAACTTCCAGATTTTCAACGGCTTCAGCTATCCTGTCAGATCCACACTCGTGCTCCTTCTGACTTAATATGGCTTTACCACCTTCTTTCTCAATCACCTCCTTAATGATTTCGCTGTCGGTAACAACATATACCTCGTCAAAAAGCCTGGTAGCCTGAGTTGCCAAATATGTTCTGACAATAACAGGTTTTCCGGCAAGATCTGCCATTAATTTACCTGGAAATCTTGTCGCTCCATAACGAGCGGGTATCATCGCGATGATCTTCATTAGTATCTAAAGTATTGAATGTATAGCTGCTGCCATTTTTGTGGCCCTTTCTTTAACTTCTTCCTCGGTCCAGGACAATTTGATCAAACATGAAATATTTCTTGAGATAAAGTCGTCCGACTGCGGGAATGATTGATCCTTTAGTCTTTCCATCCCTTTTTTTATCTGATCTGAAAGTGGAAATAAACTTTTCATTTCCTTAAAATGGTCCCATTTCCTAATATAGTGCCAGTTATTGTTATAATAATTCCAATAGGCGTCAATCCCAAACTTAGCAAAAGCTTCAACTACTTTATTGGAAAGCTCAGCTGTTGGCATGAAAAAATTCAAAAAGCCGCAACTATCTCCTTCCGGATCAGGTATCCTTCTAAAAGTAACTTCAGGAATCGCACTTAGTGCCTCTTTAAGAATTGCATGATTTCTTCTTTGAATGCTGATAAAATCATCCATTTTTTTTATTTGTCCAAGACCAACGGCGGCGTGCAACTCGGATATTCGAAAATTATACCCCAGGTATGGATGGGTTTCAGCTCCCCTGTCGCTGCCCATATGATCATGGCCGTGATCAGAATATTGATCAGCAAGGCGGGCATATTCGCTATTATTCGTTAATACTACTCCACCCTCTCCACACGTAATCGTCTTAACAAAGTCAAATGAAAAAGTTCCTGCATCTCCAATAGTCCCCAGCATCTTTCCTTTGTAAGAACCTCCAAATGCCTGACAAGCGTCCTCCAGGAGAAACAGGTCATGCTTTTTGCAGATTGATTGTAAAGCATCGAGTTCTGCCATAGAACCACACATATGCACGGGCATTACAGCTTTTGTTTTCGATGTTATGGCGGCTTCAACGGCTTCGGGATCCAAGGTTAAAGTATCATCTATTTCCACCAAAACCGGTGTTGCACCCGAAGCAAGTATAGATTCAAAGCTTGCCACAAAGGTAAAGCAGGGCATGATGACCTCATCTCCTGCACCTATTCCCATCACGGCCAAAGCCACATTGAGAGCTGTAGTTCCGCTACTTGTAAGCTGTGCGTGTTTTACATCAAAACGTTTTTGTAATTCCTGTTCTAATTCTTTGGCTTTCCAGTGCCCATTTCTCATCCCGTCAAAACCGTAGCGCATTAACACTCCATTCTCCAGGACATCATTTAATTCCTTTCTTTCTTCAGCTCCAAATAACTCAAATCCAGGCATATTTTAATTGTTTTAAAATTGGTTGTTTCAAAGGAAGCAAAGATAATTATTTCAAATGAATTAAAGAGGTTTCCACCTTATTCAAGGTCATATTTTAAAATTAATTGAGAAAGCTCCCTTTTCCCGATTCAAAGCCAGGAATGGTGAGACAAAATATATCAAAAAAAGAATATCAGTTGATTAAATTTGAAGTATTCGTGACGATTAATTGCTATTTTTGTCTCATGGAAGCATTTATTAAAGGAATACCGAAAGCAGAATTGCACCTTCACATCGAAGGGACTTTTGAACCTAAGCTGATGTTTGAAATTGCAAAAAGAAATGGAATATCGATTCCATTTGATTCTGTTGAAGAAATTGAAAAGGCTTATCAGTTTGATTGCCTTCAGGACTTTTTGGACATCTATTATCAGGGTGCGCGAGTTTTGCTGACGGAGCAGGATTTTTATGACCTGACGTACAGCTATCTGGAAAAATGTGCTGAGCAAAACGTCAGGCACACAGAGATCATGTTTGATCCTCAAACCCATACAGAAAGAAACGTTGAATTTAAAACGGTTATCAGCGGGATTCTTAAGGCCTGTTCCGATGCGGAAAAAAGGCTCGGTATTACTTCCCTGCTTATCATGAGCTTCCTTAGACATTTAACTGAAAAAGAAGCTTTTATAACATTGGAAGAGTCTCTTCCTTTTAAAAAGCACATCAAGGCTGTGGGATTGGATTCTTCTGAAAAAGGAAATCCGCCATCAAAATTTAAACATGTTTTTGAAGCATCTGTAAAAGAAGGCTACATTCCTCTGGCCCATGCCGGTGAAGAGGGCGATGCGGATTATGTTTGGGAAGCACTCGATATATTGAAAATTAAGAGAATTGACCACGGCAACAAAGCTATGCAAGACGAGAAACTGGTTGAGGAAATTATCAGGAGAAACATAGCGCTTACGGTTTGCCCCCTGTCTAACAAGGCACTTCAGGTTGTACCTGATCTCCAGAACCATCCCTTAAAAAAAATGATGAACAAAGGCTTAAAGGTAACCGTGAATTCTGACGATCCGGCATATTTTGGAGGTCAGGTCAATCAAAATTATCTTGAAATTCAAAAAGCCCTGCATCTTTCTAAACAGGATATTTATGAGCTTGCAAGGAATTCTTTCGAATACGCATTATTAGAAGAGGATACCAAGAGAAAATATCTCACGGAACTAGAAGGTTTCTACAAAAAGAACAAGTAATATTTAATTTTCAAGGGAAGCCTCGATCGCTTTAATAGATTCCTCAATATGGCTTGAGGCCTTGAATTGACTCTCATACATAAAGATAATCTCTCCTTTTTTGTCGACGACATAGGTAACTCTTCCGGGTATCAACCCAAACATATTGGCTTTTACTCCGAACAGATTTCTAACTTTATTGTCGGTGTCTGCCAACAGCGTAAACGGTAGGTTGTACTTCTCAGCAAAATTTCGATGACTCTCCACATCATCCGCGCTGATGCCTATCACTTTTATATTTTTATCGGTAAATTCTTCATAGGAATCTCTAAAGCTGCATGCTTCTTTTGTACAGCCCGGAGTATCGTCTTTTGGATAAAAATAAATCACCATCGCGGTTTTTCCCAAAAATTGATCCACGTTAAATGTATTGCCCGATTGATCCTTCAATGAAAACGAAGGCAGCTGATCTCCAACAGCCAATGCCGACTGCGCCTTAGCTCTGTAGACAGAAAAGAGAATCATACACATGACGATTGCTCCAACAATATATAAGCCTTTCTTGAACATTACTCGCCGTTATAGGTTACAAAATTCCGGGGCGTCTCATAAAGCGTGATGCTTACATCGAGATCTTTCTCGATTTTCGGACGTAATTTATTCCAAATCACTACCGAAATATTCTCTGCAGTAGGGTTTAAAGTCTTGAATTCAGGAACTTCTTCGTTTAAATTTTTATGATCAAATTGATCCTCGATTTCAGTTCGAATAAGATCTTTTAATACCTTCATATCCATCACAAATCCGGTTTCAGGATGTATTTCCCCTTTAACCGAAACGATTAATTCATAATTGTGTCCGTGATAATTAGGATTCGCACATTTGCCAAAAACAAGGGCATTTCGTGCATCTGTCCATTCGGTATTATACAATCTATGGGCCGCATTGAAATGCGCCTTTCTACTTACAGTTACTTTCATATTAGATGAGTCTTTGATCGTATTCTTTAAAAATTATCTTGAACCATTCAGTATAGCGTTCAGGATGCGTAGCTATATCATTTTTGACATCTTCGAGAAGCATCCATTTAAAAGATGCTACCTCCTCAGGGTTAATAACGGGATCCCTGTCAAAATAACCTGTCATCACATGATCAAGTTCATGCTCTGTCAGTCCATTATCAAACGCTGCCTTATAGAGAAACCAAAACATTTCTTCAAGCTCGCAACTAAAACCCATCTCTTCCTGTAACCTTCTCTTACCTGCTTCAACATTTGTTTCACCTTCTCTTTGATGGCTGCAACAGGTATTGGTCCATAATCCAGGTGAGTGATATTTATCAAGGGATCTCTGCTGTAAAAGCAACTCCCCTTTTTTATTGAAAACGAATACGGAAAAGGCTCTGTGAAGTTCACCTTTTTGATGTGCTTCCAATTTACCCATGAGACCGCGCTGATCATCGTTTTTGGTCACTAATATTACTTTTTCCTCCAAAATTTTGATTTTTGACAAAGTTAATTATTTAGATCGTCTAATAAAAGTCTTCCCCTGAATGTTGTGAAACTCAGTTGTGGTAACTCAATGCACCCTGAAAACATGAAGATTTTTTGAACCCCTGGCAGTCGGCTTTACCATATGATATGCCATGTTATTTGAGACAATACTTTATATTTGCAGGCAAGACGACTCTTTTGATTCTATGAAAATCATTTTTCAACTTTTAGCGATTCTGATTCTTTTCTGGGTATTATCTTGTAAAAAAGAAAATTCCACGCACCCGGATACATCTGTTTTAGACAAAAATAAGGTAAAAGAGGCAAAAAAAAACGTACTTGAAGCAAGGCCGAAAGATTCAATTAATAATGAGAATGCAGTCAGCTTTTTAACCCTTTACGGGAAAGAAAATGCCGAGAATACCGTATTGATCAAGACAAGGCTTGGCAACATAACAATCCGGTTGTATGAAGACACACCTTTACATCGCGCCAGTTTTATCTTTCTTGCCAAAATGGGATACTTTGATACAACTTGTTTCTATCGTGTAGTTCCTGACTTTATCATTCAAGGGGGCGAATCTGAACGCCTGGACACCCAGGCCTACAAGGCACGATACGAACGATACAAGATTCCTCCGGAATTCAATGAGAAGAGACGCCATAAATACGGAGCAGTTGCCTCAGCCAGAGACTGGGTAAATAATCCAAGAAAATATTCGACTGCTTTTGAGTTTTACATCGTTCAAAGCAGAAAAGGTGCACATCACCTTGATGGTGAGCATACTGTATTTGGAGAAGTCATCTCGGGTTTTAACACCATTGATAAAATCGTAAACCTCGAAGCGGGAAGCGATGAATGGCCACTGAATGATGTATTTATGAAAATTGAAGTTCTCAACTAATCCAAAATTAATAAGCTTATAAGAAGATCTGCTCATTGCGGTAAGGACAAAATTCAAAAATTGGAATTCCTAATTGTTAGTTTAAGCAGTTCACTTATATTTGCAGCCTAATTTTCATTCATGAATCTACTGCAGGAAATAAAAAGAAGACGCACTTTTGGTATTATTTCTCACCCCGATGCCGGTAAAACTACATTAACTGAAAAGCTCTTATTATTTGGGGGTGCTATTCAGGAAGCCGGAGCTGTTAAAAGTAATAAGATCAAAAAAGGTGCTACTTCAGATTTTATGGAAATTGAGCGTCAGCGTGGAATTTCGGTAGCAACTTCAGTTTTGGCATTTAATTATAAAGATAAAAAAATCAATATTCTTGATACCCCCGGACACAAAGACTTTGCCGAAGATACATTTAGGACGCTTACGGCCGTTGACAGCGTAATTGTTGTGATAGATGTCGCCAAGGGTGTGGAGGAGCAAACTGAAAAACTTGTTGAAGTTTGTCGAATGAGAAAAATACCAATGATAGTCTTTATCAACAAACTCGACCGTGAAGGTAAAGATGCATTTGACCTGCTGGATGAAGTAGAACAGAAATTAGGGCTAAGGGTAGTACCTCTTAGTTTTCCTATTGGGATGGGATATGATTTTAAAGGAATTTACAATATCTGGGGCAAAAAATTGAACCTGTTTTCTCCGGATAGCAAACAAAAAGTTTCAGCTGGCATTGAATTTACAGATATAGATGACCCGGCACTTGAAGACGTTATTGGCAAAGAGGCTGCAGAAAGATTAAGGGAAGAACTCGAACTGGTTCGTGAAGTTTATCCTGATTTTGATAAAGAAGCCTATTTAAAAGGTGACTTACAACCTGTTTTTTTCGGATCAGCACTTAACAATTTCGGGGTAAAGGAGTTATTGGATTGCTTTATTGAAATCGCCCCTACTCCACAACCCAAAATGTCTGACAAAAGACTCGTTGATTCTAAAGAAAAAAACTTTACCGGTTTTGTGTTTAAGATTCATGCGAATATGGATCCAAAACACCGTGACCGACTCGCATTTGTCAAGATTGTTTCAGGGGTTTTTAAAAGGAACACCAACTATTTGCATGTGAAATTGGGCAAGAAACTAAAATTCTCCAGTCCGAATGCTTTTTTTGCCGAAAAAAAAGAAATTGTGGAAGAATCATTTCCAGGAGATATTGTCGGATTGCATGATACAGGGAACTTTAAGATTGGTGATACGCTTACCGAAGGAGAAATACTCGAATTCAAAGGGGTTCCTAGTTTTTCACCTGAACACTTTAGGTATGTCAACAATGCTGATCCCATGAAATCCAAACAATTGTCTAAAGGACTTGATCAATTGATGGATGAAGGCGTTGCGCAATTATTCACACTCGACCTCAATGGCAGGAAAGTGATAGGAACAGTCGGTGCCCTTCAGTTTGAAGTGATTCAGTACAGGTTGGAACACGAATACGGAGCCAAATGTTCTTATGAAAATGTCAATATACACAAAGCCTGTTGGGTTGACCCTGAGGATGAGTACAATGAGGAATTCAAAGAATTCAAAAGGGTAAAACAGCGTTACCTAGCAAAAGATAAAAAAGGACAGTTGGTTTTTCTTGCTGATTCAGCATTTACCGTGCAGATGACACAGCAAAAATACCCAACGGTAAAACTACATTTTGTAAGTGAATACAAATAGAATGCTTACTTATATTAAGGTAATTAGATCAGAAAATTCATAATAATACGGTTTAAAAAGACTGTCATTAAAGGGTGTATGGTTTTTCTGTGTAACTTTTAGAAGTTTCATAAATTATATTGTTTTTTTGTCTTTAGCACACTCTATTTTCTCTGATTTGTAATAATTTTGTTGAAATCATGAATGAATCGAAATCTTAAAAATAAGAGATGAAACATTATTTTCTATTCAACCTGATTTTATCTATATGTTTTTTTTCATGTGGAACATCTTCAAATTCATCAAGAGACAAGTTTCAAGATCCTCATGTCGTGATGCATCAGGAAATGCACAGTGAATTATATCAAGAGCAACAGCAAAAACTGGATGGGAAATGGCTGATCAAACAAGTTTATGATATGCCGATTGACTCGGTACAGTTTGATGGCAAACAGCCCACAATGATCATTGACCTATCTAAAGGGATTATCTCTGGAAGTGATGGCTGCAATTCATTTCATGGGAAGGTGACATTCAAGAACGATAAAATAGTATTTGGTCCGACAGCAGGGACTATTATGGCTTGTAACCATATGGAAATGAGTGATAAAATATTAGATTCCTTTAACGAAAAAGAACTTACTTTTGAGGTAAAAGAGCTACTGATTTTTTTCGATGGAGATCAACAGGTCATGGTACTGAAACGCAAAGAATAATCTTTATCAGCTTTGGATTCTTTCTACTTTTATTTCTATATTTACCACCGGAGTCATCTCATACCAAATTAACACATGGATGCTAGAGTTATTGCCAACGGAATTTTAAGGGCCCTTGCCATTATTGTCGGGATTCTTCTTTTTCTGTTTTTTTTATATAAAATTCAGAGCGTGATCATTTATTTGGTCATTGCTGCGGTTTTGTCTCTGGTAGCAAAACCCATACTCAGTTTTTTAAAAAAAAGGCTCAAATTCCCTAATGTTTTTGCCGTCGTGATTACCATGGCCTTTTTTTTAATGGTGATTTTTGGGATAATTTCCATGTTTGTTCCTTTGATTAAAGAGCAGGGGCACAATATTTCTTTGCTAAATACAGAAGAATTAAGAAGAAGAATGTTTAACCTGTTTCACGAGATTGATGTGTTCTTTTCGGCCAGGAGAATCAATATATTCCGCGAATTAAAAAACATTGACCTGACCTCGAATATTGCTTCCATTCCCAGCTTGTTGAATTCGCTTATGGGTGTTGTCGGAACCTTTAGTATGGGTTTGTTTTCAGTGCTTTTTATAACTTTTTTCTTTTTAAAAGACAATAGGATCTTACATAATGCATTTGTTTTTATTACTCCCGATCGGAATGAAGACAAAATTTTAAGTTCCCTCAAAAAAATCAATGATCTTTTATCGAGGTATTTTATAGGTTTAATTATTCAGATTTCAATTTTATTTGCGATTTATTCTGTTACATTGCTGATCTTCAATATAAAAAGTTCCGTAGTAATTGCATTCCTTTGCGCACTTTTAAATTTGATCCCCTACATTGGACCCCTTATTGGGGGAGTCTTAATGGTCCTGCTGACTATGACGAGCAGTTTGGAATATGATTTTCAAACGCATATCATACCTGTTACGAGTTACGTAATACTGGGCTATATCGTTGCTCAGCTTATCGATAACTTTTTTAGTCAACCCATTATCTTTTCAAAAAGTGTAAAGTCGCACCCTTTGGAAATATTTTTGATCATAGTGATCGGAGGTTTATTGTTTGGCATTACAGGAATGATCTTTGCAGTTCCGACTTATACGGTCATCAAAGTAATTTTAAAAGAATTTCTCTCAGACAACCCCATTGTAAAATCGCTGACCAAAGGCCTGGATTAAATTGAATACCAAACTGCTACATACCGAAGTACAGCAATTTATTCAGGATAATTTACAAAAGGACTTACCTTCACTGATATTGAAAGGTTCCCCGTTTAAAGAAATAAGCATTCAGGAATTGGCCGGGCAGATTCTCAGTAAATCAAAATGTCAGCGCAAACTTCCCACCTGGTTTCAAACAAGAGGAATTTATTATCCGAAACCTGTAAGTATTGAACAAACCTCTTCCGAAATTACTGCTGAGTATAAATCAGCATTGGTTGATGGAGACTCATTAATAGATCTGACCGGAGGGTTTGGCGTTGACAGCTATTATTTCTCAAAAAAGATCGACAAGGTTGTTCATTGTGAAAAAGACAAAGATCTTTCTGATATAGCAGCTTATAATTTCAAGGTTCTCGGAGCATTTAATATCGATTGTAAACATAAAGATGGTATAGATTTTTTGACAAATGCCAACAATGACTATGACTGGATTTATGTCGATCCATCACGCAGAAGCAGCAATCAGGCAAAGGTGTTTAAACTTGAAGACTGCCTTCCGGATGTTACGCTTCATCTTGATGTGTTTTTTAAGAGATCTTCACATATCATGATCAAATTATCGCCTTTCCTCGATATAACATCAACGATCAATAGCCTTAAATTTGTAAAAGAGGTTCATATTATCGCTGTAAAAAACGAGGTTAAGGAGTTAATATTTCTTATCGAAAAAGGATATAAAGGACCCATCAATCTCAGAGCTGTCCATATGATCAATCAATCGACTGAGGCTTTTGAAGGAAGTTTTCCCTCCCATCGGGAAGCCACTTACTCCTTACCTAAAAAATATCTTTACGAGCCGAATTCAGCTATACTTAAATCCGGCCTATTTAATGAAGTATCTTATCAATTAGGAATTGATAAACTACATGTAAACAGTCATTTGTATACTTCAAATGAAATGAAAAATTTCCCTGGAAGAAGTTTTATGATTCAATCTGTAACCAGATATAACAAAAAACTGATTAAAAAAGCCTTTGGCTTTTCAAAGGCAAATATTACCACAAGAAATTTTCATGAATCTGTGGCTGGGATCAGAAAAAAAACAGGTTTAAAAGAAGGAGGTGACGATTACCTTTTCTTTACCACCGACTTACAAGACAAGGCTGTCGTTATTCATTGTAAAAAAGTTTAACAGTCACTCAGGGTGCTGACTCAATATATTTATTAAATTTAGTACAAAATATTTCAAAGCGATACCATGGCCAATAAAAACATAAGATCTCTTTCTTCCAGAAAGGGGTTGGAAAACAATCTGTTTGAAAAAATAGCTGAACTCTCTGAAAAAGAAGCGAGCCAATCTGATTTTCATCAGTTGTCGAAGCAATTTTTTATTGATGATTCCGTCGTTTTTGGTACCGCATCTTTCTATGACTTTATAAAACCTGATGAAAGAAAAAAACAAATTCGGGTTTGCAACGGAACGGCCTGTATGGTTGCCGGGTCTCAGGAAAAAGTACAATCGATGTTATCAGGGCATTTTGACTCGAAAGATATAGGGCATGTGGCTTGCGTTGGACATTGTCATTCCAATGGCGCCGTTCTTTATAAAAACCATACGTATTCCATAAATTCTAAGGAGTATCTCGAAAAAATCCTCTCTCCTGAAAATGACAAGGAGGAATTCGAAAATACCTACCATATAGGAACCAATACAACTGCTGTACTTACAGGTGCTATTGGCGATCTTAAAGACTTTTTCAGTTTAGCACAGAAATATAGACTGCAGAGGCCCGCTATTATTGAAGAACTTAAAACTTCAAATTTAAGAGGTCGAGGTGGAGCAGGTTTCCCGTTTTGGTTTAAGCTTGACGCCGTGTCAAAAGAAATCAATGAGCAAAAATACATTGTTTGCAACGCTGATGAAGGAGATCCCGGTGCTTATAGCGATATGTACCTTATGGAACATCAACCGTACAAGGTTTTATTTGGCATGTATCTGTCAGGAATATCCGTTGGGGCCGATACAGGGGTTGTGTATATAAGGGGAGAATATCCCCAATCTGTTCGCGTTATGGAACAAGCCATAAGCCACTTGAATGAACTTCAACTATTATCCGATTTTAAATTTAAGATCATCAAAGGTCAGGGCAGCTACGTTTGCGGAGAGGAAACAGCCTTATTGAATTCTATTGAAGGACTTAGGCCAGAAGTACGGGTAAGGCCTCCTTATCCTGCTCAATACGGGCTATTTGGCAAACCTACTGTTTTGAGCAACGTAGAAACTTTTGCCAATGTGCACTGGATACTTGATCATGGAGGAAAAGCATTTTCATCCCTTGGCACCCAGCAGTCTACCGGAACCAAACTCGTATCGCTGGATAGCTATTTTAACCGACCCGGTATTTATGAAATTGAAATGGGAACCCCCTTATCTGTGGTTTTTGACGAATATGGCAAAGGGCTTAATGCTCCCGTGAAGGCTTTTCAAATCGGAGGGCCCCTTGGCGGTATCATTCCCCTTCAAAATATTAAAGACCTGTTTCTCGATTTTGAATCTCTGAACAATGCCGGATTTCTGCTTGGACATGCCAGCGTGGTTTCAATTCCAGAGAATTTTCCTATGATACAATTTATAAAACACCTGCTCGAATTCACTGCCGAGGAGAGTTGTGGGAAATGTTATCCTTGCCGGATCGGATCTTTTAGAGGATACGAAATGCTTGAAAAAGCTCAAAATGAAAACTATAAAATTGACAGACAATTGTTTGACGACCTTATTGAAACCCTTGAAATTGGTTCCTTATGTGCTTTAGGGGGCGGTGTTCCCTTGCCGATCAAAAATACCCTGAAGTATTTTGAACCTGAATTAAAGTCATATTTTCAATCTTAAGCTATTAAACATGAATGTATATTTGAACGACATAGCCTTTCAGGGCAGAGAAAATGAGACGATACTGGAATTCGTTCGAAGAAATGAAAACAGGGATGCCATTCCTACCATGTGTCAAGACGATCGACTTGACAATTTTGGCTCGTGCCGTGTTTGTTCGGTGGAAGTCGCACGAGAAAAAGGAGGATTGACAAAAACCGTTGCATCCTGCCATACCCCGATTTTCGAAGGTGCCTATATTTATCATAACACAGAAAAAATCAAAAGATTAAGAAAGAATATTTTGGAATTGGTACTCACCGATTACCCATCTGACAAGGTATTTCCGGATAAGGGGAAAAAACCTACTGAATTCCAAAAGGCGATTGCCGATATAGGAATCCCCAATGTACGTTATCCTCAGGGAAAATCGAACTTTGGACTCCAAAAAGACAATTCACATCCCTATATCAAGTCTGATCTGTCGCAGTGCATCAATTGTTATCGCTGCGTAAGAGCATGCGAAGAAATTCAGGGCGAAATGGTTCTGGGAATGAGCGGACGTGGTTTTGCGACCCAGATCATCAAGGGCTTTGACAGTAATTTCGATCTTTCTGCCTGTGTATCTTGCGGCGCATGTGTGCAAACCTGTCCTACAGAGGCTCTGTATGATAAATTCACTACCAAAACCTTAATTCCTGATGAAACAATAAGAACCACCTGCACATATTGCGGGGTTGGGTGCCAATTGGACGTATCTGTTATCGACGGTGAAATTCGTGGGATTCAAGCCCCGGAAACAGCAGAAGTAAATGAAGGACATACGTGTTTGAAAGGCCGTTTTGCCTTTCAGTTTTACAACCATCCGGATCGGCTGACGGATCCTTTAATCAAAAGAGACGGTAAGTTTGAAGTGGTCTCCTGGGAAGACGCTTATGACTTTATGGCTAAAAAATTAACAGCAGTAAAAGAGGCATACGGTGCGGATTCCATTGGATGCATTTCTTCCTCACGAGCGACCAATGAGGAAAATTACCTGATGCAGAAAATGACTAGAGTGGCGCTGAACACCAATAATATAGATGGCTGTGCAAGAGTATGTCATGCCCCAACCGCATATGGAATGCAAAAGGCCTTTGGAACAGGAGCAGCGACCAATTCTATTAAAGACCTTGGTATGACAGATTGTATTTTACTGTTTGGGGCAAACCCGACAGAAGCACATCCAGTTACTGGGGCTCGGATCAAACAGTTGTTTATGCAGGGTATCACAAGTATTGTTGTTGATCCGGTTAAAACAAGTCTGGCAAAACTGGCAACCTATCACCTTCAACTCAGGCCGGGTACAAACGTGGCCATTCTCAACATGATCGGGCATTATATCGTAAAGGAAGGTTTGGTTAAAAATGAATTTATTCAAAAATTTACAGAGCAATACAACGAGTTTTACCAACATGTTATTTCCCTTGACATGAATGAACTCGAGTATATTACAGGTGTCTCAAAAGACCTTGTTAAAAGAGCGGCCATTGCCTATGCTTCTTCAAATAATGCCATGGAATTTCACGGCCTTGGTGTTACCGAGCATTTTCAGGGAAGCAAGACTGTGATGTTGTTATCTAATTTGGCCATGATGACAGGCAATATAGGTCGTCCGGGTGTGGGGTTAAATCCGTTGAGAGGACAAAATAATGTTCAGGGTGCAGCAGATATGGGGGTACAACCGCATCAGGGAGCAGGTTATATGGATGTAAATGATCCCGAAATTCAAAACTATTACGCCCAAAAATATCAAATTCCGGAAATGCCCGAAAGAGAGGGCCTAAAGATTCCGGAAATGCTTGATGCCGCAATAAACGGAAAATTTAAAGCCCTTTGGATCATGGGAGAAGATACGCTCATGACTGATCCGAATACCATGCATATCCGAAAGGCAATGGAACAGCTTGATATCCTAATCGTTCAGGAATTATTTATGTCGGCTACAGCCGAAATGGCAGATGTGGTTTTGCCTGCAAGTTCCTATTTTGAAAAGAACGGGACATTTACCAACGGGGAAAGACGGGTGCAAAGGGTCAATAAGGTCATCGATCCGATCGGCAACACGAAACCTGACGGACAGATGATTATTGACATGATGTTCAAACTAGGATATGAACAGCCAACCGGTCGCGAATATGATGCCGCAAAAATTTTAGATGAAATAGCAGATGTAATTCCTTTTATGAAAGGGATTAACTGGGAGAGGCTAGGCACTAACGGATTACAATGGCCCGTACTGGAAGATGGTACAGATACTCAAATCATACATAGAGACGGTAATTTCAGGAGAGGAAAAGGTAAATTTCATCATTTTGACTTCGAAGAAACTCCGGAGCTTGTGGAACACAGAAATAAATACCCTTTTATACTTACAACTGCCAGGCAATTAGAACATTACAATGCAGGTACCATGACACGAAGAACCGATAATCAAGAGCTGTCGCCTATGGATTATCTGGAAGTGAACCCTTTGGATGCTGCTGAAAAAGATATAGGAGCTGATGATAAGGTGAAAATATTTTCAGATCGTGGAAGCGTCATCATTCCTGTAAAACTAACTTATCTTGTAAAACCCGGGGTAGTGAGGACAACTTTTCATCAACCAGAAATTTTCATCAATATGCTCACGGGAAATGTTGGTGACGAATTCACGTTAACACCTGAATACAAAGTGGTTGCCGTTGATTTTGAGAAAATTTAACAGGGCCTACAATTCAATGACCAAACCATCATAGGCCAAAAATACATTGGGAGGCAACTTTTTTGAAACCTCCTGATGAAAGCCCAATCTGTGACTGATGTGGGTTAAATATGCCCTACGGGGGTTTATGTCTTTTATAAATGCCAGGGCTTCCTCTAAATTGAAATGCGTGGGATGTGGTTCAATCCTTAGGGCATTGACAACAAGCAGGTCCAGATCTTTTAATTTTTTCCTTTCATCCTGAGCGACTGATTTAGCATCTGTGATATAAGCCATCTTATCAATTCTAAAACCAAATATTTTCAGGTTACCATGCATCACCTCAATTGGCAACACCCACTTTCCTGACAATTCAAAAACTTTGTTTTCAATTCGGTTGATTGAAACTTTAGGAGCCCCTGCGTATCTGTTCACAGTAGTAAAAATATAACCAAACCTTTCCTTTAGATTTTCGGCTACTGAATCATCCATAAACATTGCTACTTCTCCCTGTCTATGTGAAAAGGGACGAACATCATCCAAACCGGCAGTATGGTCTGCGTGATAATGCGTAAACAAAATGCCATCTAACCGGCTCGAATTGGCCCTTAGCATTTGCTGGCGAAAATCGGGTCCGCAATCAATTACATATGCCGCTTCGTCCCATTCCATCAAAATAGACGAACGAAAACGTGTATCCCTTTCGTCTGATGATAAACAGACTTCATCACGAGACCCAATGACTGGTATCCCTTGACTGGTGCCAGTACCTAAAAAAGTAATTTTCATCAAAAACAATTTTCAACAAATGTAATATTAAATAACAAAAGTTCTTTTAAGCCTAAGGACAAAACATATTTTATGAGTCTCGGGTCACTACTTTTCTAAATCACATAAACACGGTTTCAGACCTAAGTAAAATTAGTTTAGGAAAGTGATTTAAATCATTATATTTACTATGATTTAATTTTACATTTAGCATCGAATTACAAAAATTTCAACATGAAAATAGGTATACTGAAAGAGATAGAAAAAAATGAAAAACGTGTTTCTATTTCACCGAAAATTGCCAAGCAGCTTATTGAAAAAGGATTTGAAGTTGTGGTTGAGGATGATGCCGGAAGTTCTTCCAAATACAAGAACAGTGATTATGAGGAAGTTGGTGTCCAGGTGGAAAAAAGAGGTGCAGTATATAAAGAATGTGATATACTTGTAAAAATCAACCCTTTCGACGAAGACGGATTGAAATTGATTGATGATCATCATATTCTCATTTGCCAGTTATTTCATAAATCAAACCCTGAAATTGTAAAGCAAATTGCTGAAAAAGGCGCCACTGTGTTTTCAATGGACGCATTGCCCAGGATTTCAAGGGCCCAGGACATGGATGTTTTAAGTTCGCAAAGTAATCTTGCAGGTTATAAAGCAGTGATAAAGGGCGCCTATGAAATGACAAAAATATTTCCGCTAATGATGACTGCAGCCGGAACCATAACACCTTCAAGGGTTTTAATATATGGTGTTGGTGTTGCAGGTCTGCAAGCCATCGCCACGGCAAAAAGACTTGGTGCTGTTGTTGAAGCTACCGATATACGTTTGGAAACAAAAGAGCAAGCCGAGTCTCTGGGTGCTAAATTCATCACAGTTGATCCCAATGGCGAGGCATCTGAGAATGGTTATGCAAAGGCAGCTTCCGAAGATTATGCGCGCAGGCAAAAAGAGGCAGTAAATAACTCCTTGTTCAAGGCCGACCTTGTGATTACCACAGCTATGGTTCCCGGACGAAAATCACCGATACTTATTACCGAGGAGCAAGTAAAACAAATGAAAAATGGCGCGGTGATCATTGACCTTGCTGCAGCTCAGGGAGGAAATTGTGAACTGAGCAAAATGAATAAAACGGTAATAAAAAATGGAGTCAAAATCATTGGAACGACAATTTCCCCAGAAAGCGTTTCGACAAATGCCAGTGATCTGTATGGCAAAAACATGTTCAATTTCATTAATTACCTGACCGAGAACAATGAATTTAAATGGAACCTGGAAGACCAAATTACAGACGAAACGCTTATCGTAAAGGACGGTGTTATCAGAAAAACTTAAAATAAATAAACTATGGATGTATTGATTGAATTTATTAGCAATCACCTGCAAATGATCTATATCGTCATTCTGATGATTTTTGTTGGTGTTGAAGTAATAGGGCATGTACCTGCTGTTTTACATACCCCATTAATGTCTGGAGCAAATGCAATTCACGGCGTTGTGATCATCGGGGCCATCCTGGTCATGCTTAGCGCATCACCCGACGATATTTTAGCCTTGTCACTTGGTTTTGTCGCCGTTTTGCTTGGTACTCTAAACGTGGTAGGCGGGTTCGTTGTTACAGACAGAATGTTAGAAATGTTTAAAAAGAAAAAATAATGGAATATATATTTAGTCTTGAGCTTATCTATCTGATAGCATCGGTAACCTTTATATTGGGATTGAAAATGCTGGGACATCCTGAAACGGCGCGCAAAGGAAACCTGATTGCTGCCTTCGGTATGACCCTCGCTATTTTTGGCACCATCTTCTTGTACCAGGGCAAAGTACAACCCCTTATCTATTCATTAATTGGCGCCGCCATTCTAATAGGTACCATTATTGGTTGGGGAATAGCAAAAAAAGTAGGTATGACCAAAATGCCGGAGCTGGTTTCTTTGTTCAATGGGATGGGCGGGGCAAGTGCAGCCATCATTGGCTTGATCGAATTCAGTCATTATGTGGGTGACCAATTGTCAATCGCAACGATCATTGCCGGGCTCATCATTGGTAGTATTTCATTCTCTGGAAGTATGATTGCCTGGGCAAAACTGAACGGAACCTTGAAAAAACCGATTCGTTTTCCTTCCTACAACATTGTTAACAATATTATATTAATAGTCATACTGGCCTTTGGTGTGTATATCACGATGAGTGGTTCAGACAGCCAATTGTACCTGTATCTTATATTCTTCGCCGCATTGGCTTACGGCGTCTTATTTGTGATGCCCATTGGCGGTGCAGATATGCCCGTTGTTATTTCATTGCTGAACTCCTTCACAGGATTGGCAGCCGCTTTTGCCGGGTTCCTTTATGGAAACATGGTAATGCTTACAGGTGGGATCTTGGTAGGATCTGCAGGGACGATACTTACTTTTGCCATGTGTGATGCCATGAACAGGCCCTTGGCAAGTGTTATATTTGGAGCCTTTGGCGAAGGAACGGCAGGTTCTGAGGCTTCGCAAAAATCCCCACATGGAGGAAGCATTAAAAAAACAACACCAAGTGATGCCGCAATATTGATGAATTATGCCAATAAGGTCATTATTGTTCCCGGTTATGGCCTGGCTGTTGCACAGGCCCAGCATGTGATTCATGAACTTGAACTATTGCTCGAAAAAAAGGGGGTTGAAGTCAAATATGCCATTCATCCTGTAGCCGGCCGCATGCCTGGACATATGAATGTACTTCTTGCAGAAACCAACGTCGATTACGACAAATTAGTGGAGATGGAAGATATTAATTCAGAGTTCCAAAATACGGATGCCGTGTTGGTGGTAGGAGCCAACGATGTGGTAAATCCGGCCGCCTACAATGATCCGGGAAGCCCAATTTATGGTATGCCCATTCTGGATGTTGAAAAAGCCAAAAGTATCATCATCAATAAGCGGAGTATGAACCCGGGTTATGCCGGAATTGAAAATGAATTATTTTTTAACCAAAAAACATCCATGCTTTTTGGCGACGCAAAAGACGTATTAACTAAACTGGTACATGAATTAAAAGGTATGTAAAGCATCTATTGGCTTTGTTCATCGGGATACTCCTTTGATTTTTTTAATCAAACTCTTTTTACTGTTCAAATCTTGAGTATATTTGCTCAAAAGATTAATCAATGAAACGGATCAAAGGTGATAGAGAACTGGAACATGTTCTTTCTATAAGACACAAGTCACTAAGGGTTAATTTGAATGAACACATTTACGGTACCTTCGCCGAAATTGGCGCGGGGCAGGAAACAGTTCGTCATTTCTTTAGAGCAGGTGGTGCCTCGGGGACCATCGCTAAGGCCATGTCAGCCTATGATAAAGATTTCTCGGATGCCATTTATGGCATAGAAACAGACAGACGCTATGTTACTGAATCACGACTGAGAAAAATGCTGAGGCATGAGGTCGAGTTGATCGAGGACCGTCTCAGCAGGGATAAACATCCTAACAAGATTTTCTTTTCATATGCCAATACGGTGACTACCATAGATTTTGCAAAGAATTTTAAAGGACACGGTTGGGTTGGAATACGTTTTCAGATGGACGCCTTGGAAGATTATAATGAAATCGTTCTTCATGTTCGCTTTAAACAAACCGATTCCAAATTACAACAGGAAACGCTCGGTATTTTAGGAGCCAATCTTATCTATGGGGCATTCTATTTGAATGACAGCCCAAAAGATTTATTAAAATCTTTTACTGACAATATTGAGAATGATACCATTGAAATTGATATGGTCGACTTTTCCGGACCGAGGTTTATGTATGTAGACAATCGCCTCATGAGTTTGCATTTGCTAAAAAATGGTATGACCAATGCCGTTATGTTTGGCCCGGATGGAAACAACCTTTTGCCCGCTCAACAATTATACAAAAAAAATATTTTGGCATTGAGAGGTAGTTTTCGACCTGTAACTCGTGTCAATATGGAAATGTATGAAGAGTCGAAAAGAATGTTCTTTTTAGACAAAAGGGTTACAGAAAAAAATACGAATGTAATTTTTGAAATAACACTGGCCAATTTAAGATCAGAGGGAAAAATAAACGAAAGAGATTTTTTAGACAGGGCCGAATTATTGTGCTCCCTGGGTCAAACGGTGATGATCACAAACTTCCAGGAGTATTATAAACTGGTCGATTATTTCTCTGAATTTACCAAAGCCCGTATGGGCTTGGCCATGGGTGTTTACAATCTGATCCAGATTTTTGATGAGAAATACTACCGTGATCTGAGCGGTGGGGTTCTTGAGGCTTTTGGAAAACTCTTCTATAAGGATCTTAAAATTTATTTATATCCATTGAAGGATCTTGAATCCGGAGAAATTATTACAAGCGCCAATCTTAAGGTGCATCCGCGAATGAAAGAATTGTACAAATATTTTAAATTCAACGGAAGAATTGTCGATATCACTAAATATGATCCGGACATTTTAGAGATCTTCTCAAGGAAGGCCTTCAAAATGATCGTCAGTGGTCAAAACGGCTGGGAAGAAATGCTGCCTGAAGGCGTTGCCAATATTATAAAGGATAAGCGATTATTTGGTTACAGCAAAAGAAAACACGAAACAAGAAAGAAAGCTAAATAAAAAAAGGACGGTTAAACCGTCCTTTTTTTATCTTAAAATTAGTAATTACAAAATTTGAGAAGCGTGCTCCTTGGTTTTCACTTTTGAAATTACGTCTTCAATCTTACCATCTTCATCAATTACAAATGTGGTTCGGTGGATGCCGTCATATTCCTTGCCCATAAACTTTTTCGGGCCCCATACCCCATAAGCCATAATCACTTTCTTATCTTCATCTGCCAGTAAACTATAGGGCAATTTCTGTTTGTTGCTAAAATTTAGCTGTCTATTTTCAGAATCGGCGCTTACACCAATCACTTCATACCCCTTACTTTTAAAAGTTTCATAATTGTCCCTTAAATTACAGGCTTCTGCCGTACATCCCGGTGTACTGGCCTTTGGGTAAAAGAAAAGCACAACTTTTTTACCTTTAAAATTATCGAGTTCTATCGTTTTTCCATATTGGTCCTTTGCTGAAAATCCCGGGGCCTTATCCCCTACTTTTAGTGTTGTCATTATTTGTATTTTTGTCAAAAATACTGAAAAAATGACTAAAAAGGAAAAGGTACAGCTCGTTATTGATACTTTGGAAGCACTATACCCCTTACCTCCTATTCCACTTAAACACAAGGATCCTTATACTTTGCTAATTGCCGTCTTGTTATCTGCTCAAAGCACAGACGCCAGGGTCAACTTAATCACGCCCGTTCTTTTTGAACAAGCCGATAATCCTTATGACATGGTCAAATTAAGCATTGAAGAAATCAGAGAAATCATAAAACCCGTGGGCTTATCTCCTATGAAATCCAAAGGAATTTATGGTCTTTCTAAAATACTTATTGACAAATACAATGGTGAGGTGCCTGCACAAATCGAATTACTGGAAGAATTACCTTCAGTTGGTCATAAAACAGCTTCAGTTGTAATGAGCCAGGCTTTTGGTATCCCAAGCTTTCCTGTAGACACGCATATACACAGATTGATGTATCGTTGGAATTTAAGTTCGGGCAAAAACGTAGTACAAACCGAAAAGGATGCAAAACGATTGTTTCCAAAAGAACTTTGGAACAAACTTCATTTACAGATTATTTATTACGGACGAGAACACTCTCCTGCCAGAGGATGGAATCGGGAAAAAGATGTGATCTATAATAAGATAGGAAGAAAAAATCTAAAATAAAAAAAGCTCCTAATATTAAAATTAAGAGCTTTTTCCGATTAATTCAAATGAAACATTAAGCTTTCTTTTTTCGTCTTGATCGGTTGAACTGATTTCGAATAATTTAGTAAAAATGAAATCGTTTCTGTTTTCGGATCAAGTTTTTCTTTGAAAAATCTTTCAGTGTAAAGTTTTGCCATAAATCTTATAATGTTTTAGGGATTAATAAGATAACGAACAAAAATAAAAATTATTGTAAAAAAATAAAAAAAAATTAAAATTTAGACTAATTTGTTAAAATAATATTATTGTTGTCGATCATTTTCCTTAAGTTGATCAAGGCATACCTCATTCTACCTAAAGCCGTATTAATACTCACGTTCGTTTGCTCAGAAATCTCTTTAAAGCTCATGTCTTTAAAAATTCTCATCATCAAAACCTCTCTTTGATCTTCTGGCAATTCCTCTACTAATTTCTTTACATCTTCATGGATTTGATCCTTAATAAGCCTGTTTTCTGCACTTAGTGTATTATCACTCAATACTGAAAAAATATCAAATTCATCGGTATTCTGAAAAGTGGGCATTCTGTTCCCTTTTCTGAAGAAATCAATAATAAGGTTATGTGCGATTCGCATCGTCCAAGGTAAAAACTTACCTTCTTCATTGTATTTACCCATTTTCAAAGTATTGATCACTTTGATAAAAGTATCCTGAAAAATGTCGTCTGCAACATCCCTGTCCTGTACTTTTGAATAAATAAAACTGAAAATTCTTTGTTTGTGACGCAGGATTAAGATTTCTAAACATCTTTCGTTCCCTGCAATGTAGTTACTAACTAAGACACTGTCGTCTAATTTTTGTGTGTGCATAATTCCCCTTTTTTAAGTGAAGCCTTAATACTATTCGGCTTACAATTATTATTGTTATGAAAAGTAGAACTATACTATATGCAAAAATTTTTAAATTAATAAATCGTTAGGGGAGACTAGTCTAAATTTCAATAAGTCTCTCGACAAATATAAACACATTTATTTCTTATAAACAAATTTTTTTGCAAAATATTTTATTTCTTTTAACAATTCATACCTTTTTTTTAACAAAAAAACCTTAGTATATTTGTAAAATATTCACAATAAAACTCCTTTAAGCCCTTGAAAAACAACGATTTTAAAGATTTCATCACTATTAAGGGTGCCTCTTTGCATAATTTAAAAAATTTAGATGTAAAAATTCCAAGAAATAAGCTTGTTGTACTCACAGGATTGTCAGGATCCGGTAAATCCAGCCTTGCTTTTGACACCTTATATGCCGAAGGTCAGCGCAGATATGTAGAAAGTTTATCATCATATGCCAGGCAATTTTTAGGGAAATTGAACAAACCAAAGGTGATATCTATTAAAGGAATTTCTCCAGCAATTGCCATAGAACAGAAAGTAAACAGTACAAATCCCAGGTCGACAGTAGGGACAACTACCGAAATTTACGATTATTTAAAACTTTTATATGCCAGAATCGGTAAGACCTATTCTCCGATTTCGGGAGAAGAAGTTAAAAAAGACTCCGTTTCTGACGTTCTCAGGCATATCAAAAAATTGGAAACCGATACGAAGGTACTCTTGCTAGCCCCGGTTCATATTGATCCTAAAAAAAATATCACAACCGTAATAAGTATTTTAAAACAACAAGGGTTTTCAAGGCTGATGGTCAATAATGAAACCATTCGTATAGATAAATTTGAAGAAACTCCTGGGCAAGAGATCTGGCTGATTGTTGACAGGATCGTTGTGCAGCACGACGAAGATTTTCTCAACCGAGTCGCCGATTCAGTTCAAACAGCCTTTTACGAAGGAAAGGGAGAATGTGTTCTTGAAATGGTGAGTACAGGTGATCGACTCGGGTTTAGTAATAAATTTGAGAAGGACGGCATCACTTTTATGGAACCCAATGTTCACTTTTTTAGTTTTAACAATCCTTATGGAGCTTGCGAAGAATGCGAGGGTTATGGCAATGTTATAGGTATAGACGACGACCTTGTGATTCCCAATACTTCACTTTCGATTTATGATAATGCCATCGTTCCATGGAAGTCTGACTCCTTTAAAGCCTATAAAGACGATTTGATCTTCAATGCCTACAAATTTGATTTCCCCATTCACAAGCCCATATTTGAATTAACCGAAGAACAATATGAATTGTTATGGAATGGAAATGATTATTTTAATGGGTTGAATGATTTTTTCAGTTACCTCGAAGAAAAAAGTTATAAAATTCAATACAGGGTGATGCTTTCCCGATACAGGGGTAAAACAAAATGTACGACCTGCCACGGAAAAAGGCTCCGAGCCGAAACAACCTATGTGAAAATAGGGGGTAAAGACATTACTGAACTAGTTGACCTTCCGGTTGATGAACTATTAACGTTTTTCAATAAACTTCAACTAAATGAATCGGATCATGCCATTGCCAAGCGATTATTGATCGAAATCAAAAACAGGCTTGAATTTCTGAACGATGTGGGCCTCAGTTATCTCAGTCTTAACAGGAACTCAAATACACTCTCAGGAGGTGAAAGTCAGCGTATCAACCTGGCGACTTCACTGGGAAGCAGTTTGGTAGGTTCTATGTATATTTTAGATGAACCAAGTATAGGACTGCATTCAAGGGATACCGAAAGGCTGATAAAAGTGCTTTTCAAACTAAGGGATCTGGGCAACACCGTAATTGTTGTAGAACACGATGAAGATATTATGAGGGTCGCTGACCATATCATAGATATTGGTCCTGAAGCCGGAAGTTTTGGAGGAGAATTGGTGGCTGAAGGAAATTTTAAAAATATTCTAAAAGCCGACACCCTGACTTCAAATTATTTAAATGGTAAACTCAAAATAGAAATCCCCGATCAAAGACGTATCCCAAAAAAACACATTGAGATTATCGGAGCAAGGGCAAATAACTTAAAAAACATAGACGTCAGGTTGCCGCTTAACTCCCTTACCATGATTACTGGTGTTTCAGGTAGTGGAAAAAGTACCCTTATAAGAAACATCCTATATCCGGCACTTCAAAAGACCATTCAAAAATACGGGGAAAAGCCGGGACAGTTTACTGAATTAAAGGGAGACATCAACAGCTTGCAGCATATTGAATTTATCGATCAGAACCCAATCGGAAGATCCAGCCGTTCTAACCCTGTTACTTATATCAAGGCCTATGACGACATAAGAGGTCTCTTTACAGATCAAAAACTTTCTAAATTAAGAGGGTATAAAGCCAAATTCTTTTCTTTTAATGTCGACGGCGGGCGCTGTGACACTTGTAAGGGTGAAGGTGAAGTAACTATCGAGATGCAATTCATGGCAGATGTGCACCTGGAATGTGAAACCTGCAAGGGTAAACGTTTCAAAAAAGAAGTTTTAGAGATCACTTATGAAGGAAAGAATATTAATGACGTCCTTGAAACCACGGTCGACGAAGCTATTCTTTTCTTTAGCGAACATCAGCAGAAAAAAATCGTTGCCAAACTCAAACCTCTGCAGGATGTTGGATTAGGCTACGTTCAGCTTGGGCAGGCCTCTTCTACCCTATCCGGTGGAGAGGCTCAAAGGATCAAACTTGCCTCATTTCTGGTAAAAGGCGGTAACAGAGAAAATACACTTTTTATTTTTGATGAACCATCAACGGGCTTGCATTTTCACGATATAAAAAAGTTGCTTAAATCGTTTAATGCACTTATAGATAAAGGGCACTCCATCATCGTGATCGAGCACAACCTTGATCTTATCAAATGCGCAGACTACATCGTTGATCTCGGCCCTGAAGGAGGAAAACAAGGAGGTCATGTAGTTGCATGCGGAATACCTGAAGAATTGATCAAAAACGACCGTTCCTATACAGCAAAATATCTAAAAGAAAAGCTTTTGGGTTGACAGCTACCTTAATTAAGTTTATCAAGTTTTTCCTTGGCAAGAACGAATTCAGGTTGAATTCTCAGTGCTTTTTCAAAACTTAACTTTGCTTCGGGATTCTTTTTGAGTTCTTCTTCGATGAGTCCCTTTACATAAGGAATTGCCGCAAGTAATTCAATTTGTTGTGTATGGTTCTGATTAATTGAAAAAGTAACTTTGATATTTCCCGGGTCATTAAGTCCTTCTACTTTTTTGATCGTAGCATAGGCATCATCGTATTTTTTCATGGCTAATTGAAGCTTTGCAAGGGTGTAACCGTGATAATTATTGTTGCTTAAGGCAAACAATTCTTTAAAGGCATCCATGCTCTTGTCCAGGGCCCCCAATGATTCCAGTGAAACAGCTTTTAGTTCGAGCATGGCCTGGTCTTTAGGATTTCTTTTCAACACCTCATCGGCCATTAAAAAACAAGAGGCATATTTTCTTGAAGAGAAATATACAAAAGCAAGACTATCCTTATATGTACTGTTTGTACCTTCAAGGGCAATCAATTTATACATACTGTAAGTTGCCACATTAGGATCTCCCATGGTTTTTGCTGTTCGAATAACTTCCTTCTCAAGCGCAATAGCCTCGTCATTTCCTGACTGAGCAACAACAGTAAGCCCAAACAAACCGATAACAAATGATACGTACAACTTTTTCATATCTAATTTTTAATTTTGCCCAAAAATATTCAATTTATTGGAAATACCGAACCTTATTGAAAAGATTAACAAACCATTATGAATAAAAAAAACGCTCAATAACTTTGAGCGTTTCTTTAAAAGTGGGTGGAAGACCGGACTCGAACCGGCGACCCTCGGTACCACAAACCGATGCTCTAACCAACTGAGCTACAACCACCGTGATACTTTGAATTTACACATGTTAAATTCGGGAGCAAATATAATCTATTTCATCACTTCTTCAAATAAAAAATAAATTTTTATTGATTATTTTTACACTCAAATAATCAGGGTTTAACAATTCAGGACAACCCATCATATAAGCCAAATCTATCGATGTTCAATAGTGATATCAACTACTGTTATATCAAATGATCAAGATGATCTACAGCTACAAATCTTTCTACTGTAAACCCCTCTGCATAATCCTTTCCAATAAGCCTGCCAAGATCCCGGGCTCTGTAGTTAATGCTTTCAAGAAAATTTTTAGTGGCGATGGGCGAAACAGGTTCTGATGAATCGGGATCATAAAATTGTGAGGCATAGGCCATGACTGCCTGCATCTTGATATCGATAAACCCTGTAACGTCAACGACAAAGTCGGGATCCAGATTTTCCCATTGTATATAATGATAGACCTGTTTTGGCCTCCATGCTTCCTGATCCATTCCTTCAAGATTCGTCTCTACCTTTCTTAAGCCTGATAAAAAGCAGGCGTTGGACACCAAATCGCTTCCCTTGCTATGATCAATATGCCTGTCTTGCACCGCATTACAAATGACAATCTCGGGACGGTATTTACGAATCATCCTGATCACTTCAACCTGATGACTTTCATCATTCATAAAAAACCCGTCCCTGAATGCCAGGTTTTCACGAATTGACACTCCAAGAACCTCAGCAGCCTTTGCCGCTTCGGTATCCCTTATTTCAGCTGACCCACGTGTACCTAATTCCCCACGGGTCAGATCTACTATCCCTACCTTTTTACCCCTGGAAATTTCTTTGGCAAGCGTTGCTGCACAGCCTAATTCCACATCGTCAGGATGTGCTCCAAACGCTAAAATATCTAATTTAATCATGCTATATTCTTTAAAGCTTGTTCTATATCAGCCATAATATCTTCCTTATTTTCCAAACCTACTGAAAAACGCAATAAATTATCTGAAATACCCTGTGAAATTCTTTCTTCAGGCGACAGTAAGGCGTGAGAAGTCAAACTGGGCTGGATGATCGTGCTTTCCACCCCTGCCAAACTCATGGAAGGTTTAATCATTTGCAATTTCTTCTGAAATATCTTTGCATTCAAGGTCTCATCAAGGTCGAAAGACAACATTCCTCCAAATCCATTCATTTGACGTTTAGCCAATTCATGGTTTTTATGGCTGACAAGACCCGGATAATATACCTTTTTCACCATAGGGTTTGATGAAAGTTCCTGTGCAACAAAATGGGCATTCTCGTTGTGCTTTTCAATCCTTAAAGCAAGAGTTTTTATACTTCTCTCTAACAAAAAACACATAAAATCACTCAAATTACCGCCAAAATTCCTACCCTTATACATAACCTTATCTACAAGTTCCTTTTTGCCGGCAACAACCCCTGCACTGATATCACTGTGCCCGCTTAAATACTTGGTGGCACTGTGAATAGACAGGTCTATGCCAAAATCCAAAGGTGTTTGGTTTATAGGTGAAGCAAAGGTGTTATCAATCATGCTCACTAAATCGTGTTTTTTGGCCAGATTGGCAATGGCTTCAATATCAGTTAAACTCAGTAGCGGATTCGAAGGAGTTTCTATATAAATAACCTTTGTGTTTTCCTTGATTTCATTTTCAAAATCACTGATCTCCAATCCTTTCGAAAATGAGTATTCAATACCGTAATTCTCGAATTCTTCCTGTACCAAATGATAACTTCCTCCATAGAGTTCATTTTGAAAAACCACGTGATCGCCCTTTTTAAGAAAAGCAAATAAACTCGTACTGATGGCTGCCATACCGCTTGAAAATGGCAAAGCCCATTCTGCGTTTTCAAGCGCAGCAACTTTATTTGAAATAACCTCCTGGTTAGGGGTATTAAAATATCTTGGATAGCGCTTGTCTTCAACATCGAGAAAAGGATACGAAGTAGCCATATACAAAGGGGATAAGGCTCCACCAAATTGTTCGTCTGTTATTTGGCCCTGATGAATACAGGTTGTGTGTTTTCCTTTTTTTATTGTCATAATTTAAATGTTTTGTCATTTTTGATCAATAACCCTTTAGAAGCCGACTGCAGTATCATCACCCCTGGGGTCTGCCCCTCCTTCCAATCGACCATCAGGCAAAACCAAAATGGCGTCTACTTTTCCAAGGATCCTTGACTTCCCCTGGCTTATTTGATATCCCTTTTGTTTCAGGGATTCAAAATGAATGGTATCAAATGAGTTTTCAAACAGGATAACGTCGGGAAGCCATTGATGATGAAATCTTGGCGCAGCTACAGACTCCTGCATTCCCATGTCAAATTCAATGATATTGAGAATATTCTGCAATACAGAAGTAATAATTGTCGACCCCCCGGGAGAGCCTACAACCATAAACAACTTTCCATCCTTTTCAACAATTGTTGGCGTCATTGAACTCAGCATGCGTTTCTCTGGTTCTATTGAATTGGCCTCACCTCCTATTAAACCAAACATGTTGGGTGAATTGGGTTTTGAACTCAGGTCATCCATCTGATTATTTAAAAAAAATCCACCCTCTTCCACATACACCTTTGATCCATAAGCTCCGTTGAGTGTATTTGTTACCGAAACAGCGTTACCAAAAGCGTCAACAATCGAATAGTGGGTCGTTTCATTGCTCTCGATAATATCGATATTTCCATGACTTACTTCAGACGAAGGAGTCGCCTTCTCCCATGAAAAATCCTCCATTCTTCCATTGTTATAACGGCTTGACAATAAGGTATCCAATGGAATTATATTGAAATCCGGATCGCCCAGGAAAAAAGACCTGTCAGCATAGACCCTGCGTTCTGCTTCACTCAGCAACTGAATATATTTATCACTGTTGTGTTTATACTGACCAATATCATAAGGCTCTATACTTTTTAAGATTTGGCCAATGCATATGCCTCCGCTGGATGGAGGAGGCATCGAAATAACCTTATAGCCTTTATAATCAAATATAATAGGTTCACGCCAAACTGCCTTGTATTTTTTTAGGTCTTCCTTTGTAATGATACCCCCTAATTCACTCAAATAATCCACAAGTAAATCTGCCGTTTTTCCTTCGTAAAATTCGGCCCTTCCGTTGTCTCGAATTCTTTCAAAGGTTTTCGCCAATGCAGGATATTTAATAGTATCACCCGCTGTCCAGTCCTTATCCAGAAAAATGGTTCGCTGATTCGCTTTTTTAAAATACTTTCTGTAATTATTTAAGCTTTCTGCCTGCTTTTGTGTAACAACAACACCTCTTTTAGCAAGATCTATTGCAGGTTGTATCAATTCAGAAAACGGTTTAGATCCAAATTTCTGATGCAATTCAAAAAGGCCGGCAATTGTTCCCGGTACACCTACCGCCATAGCGCCCAGCGTGCTTTTTTCAGGTATAATTTCACCCTTTTCATCCAGATACATGTCTCTGTGAGCTGCAAGAGGTGCCTTTTCCCTGTAGTCCAAGGATCCTGTTGTCCCGTTTGAGGTTCTGAATACAGTAAATCCTCCGCCACCGATATTTCCTGAAAATGGGTAAGCAACTACCAATGCAAGATCGGTGGCAATCATCGCATCGAATGCATTTCCACCGTTTTTAAGAATAGATGTCCCTATGACTGAAGCTTCGGCTCTGGCACTCACTACCATAGCGCTATCCGCAATCAAGCCCTTTACAGGTTCTACTGATATGTCCGGCTTTTTACAGTTTGCTAAAATCAGTAGAAAGAAAAATAAAAAACTTAATTTTTTCATTGATATGGATTTGGTTTTTATATAAATAATTGATCAATATCTAATAATTTCTGATGGCTAAACTCCTGCAATTCGTCAAAAAACAAGGTAAAATCATTTTCAAATTCCTTGTAATTCTCTTCAAGATCCTTTATGGCCAGATTCATGTTTGATAAGCCTCCGGTTCTGCGATTCATTCCCTCGAGTACTTTTTGAATACCCCCTATCTCCGCATAACTGAGCAACCAGTCTTCCTTGATCAGATATTTAGTCATATACTTGATCTTTTCGGGCAAGACTTCATAATGCCGTTTAAGTTTCCCATAAAATGCCTGGGTATAATCACCAAGCGGTTTTTCTGAATACAAATGCCAGTTTTTCGCTAACATATGATCATAAAAAATATCAACAATGATCCCCCTGTACAAGCCATAATCATCGTCAAGCCTTCTTTTGCTGTTTCTCACAATTTCATGGGCATCAGTGAAGGAGTCAATTTGTCTGTGAAGCAGTATTCCTTTCTGCAGGTCAATAGAAAACGCCTTATACTTATTTCCTTTGACGTGATCAGCCATAAAATTACCTATGCTTATGAGTTCATCATTTTTCGAGAGATATATATGTGCTAAATAGTTCATTAAACCTTCGGGTTCAACAGTCAAAAATACTGTTTTATTAATTTTATTGTAACTTTCTGAAATTCAAAACTAACATTTCGACCTAGAAAACTGGAGTTCTTAAATCAAAAATCCAAATATACGTACATAAACTTCAAGTTTTTTACTCAAAAATTAATTAGTCTAATTTAACTCTCTAACAATGAAATCAAAAATTTACAATTTCTTAATTATTATGCTTTTCTCTATACCTGCTTTAGCTCAGACTTATCAGGTAAACGGAATTGTAACGGATTCTGACGGGCAAGCGCTGCCCGGGGTATCAATATCCGTAAAAAATGGGGAATCAGGAACTTCAACAGATTTTGAAGGAAACTATTCTCTGGATGTAACTAACGGCGATATTCTTCTTTTTACATTCGTCGGATTCGAAACTCAGGAAATCACAATGGATGGAAGCGCAACCGTTAATGTTTCAATGGCTCAAGGGGTTGAACTCAGTGAAGTTGTCGTTGTAGGTTCCAGAAATCCTAACAGGACAGCAACAGAAACCGCAGTACCTGTTGATGTAATAGATATAAAAGAGCTTATTACGACTGGTGCTCAGACCAGCCTGAATCAAATACTTACGTATGTCGCTCCTTCGTTTACGTCAAATACACAAACTATTTCTGATGGTACAGATCATATTGACCCGGCTTCATTACGAGGATTAGGGCCAGATCAGGTATTGGTTTTAGTAAATGGAAAAAGACGTCACACCTCATCTTTGGTCAATGTTAACGGAACGTTCGGAAGAGGTTCGGTCGGTACGGATTTAAATGCCATTCCAACGGCGGCTATAGAAAGAGTCGAAGTGTTACGAGACGGTGCCGCTGCTCAGTATGGTTCAGATGCGATTGCAGGTGTGATAAATATTGTCATGAGAAAAAGCGCCACTTTAACAGTCAATGCAAATACAGGGGCTCATTTTTCTAGCAAATCCGGAGGATATGAACAAGGTGGTACAGATGGTGAGACAAACGGTATTTCTATTAACTACGGCGTGCCGATTGGCGACAAGGGAGGATATATTAACGTTACCGGAATGTATGATTCGAGAAACCCGACCAATAGAATGATTGAATGGGAAGGTAATATATTCAATTCCTACAATTCGATTGAAAGGGTTGCTAATGCCGATGGGTTCAACCTTTTAGCCTTACAGACTGATTTTGATGCCATACAATCCTATGCTCAGGGAGCAGGATTACCTGGTGACGTTTTAAACGAAGTCAATGATGCGTCCACTATTGCTGATCTTCAGGCGGCTTTATCAGCAGATAATACGGAATCTGAATTAAATGCAAGGGGACAGGAAAGAAAGGATTATAACATGAGGGTTGGCCAGTCTGGCCTGCGCAGTGGAAAATTTTTCTTTAACGGAGAAGTTCCTTTAACCGAGCAAAGTACCCTATATGCTTTTGGAGGTATGAGTGTTAGAAACGGTGATGCGGCTGGATTCTATAGATTGCCAAGTCAAGAAAGAGCATTTACTCCTGTATACATTGATGGTTTTTTACCAGAAATACATTCTTCAATTCTTGACAAATCGATTTCGGCAGGAATAAAAAGCAAGATAGGAGAATGGAATGTAGATTTCAGTAATACCTGGGGGCAAAACAGTTTTGATTACAATATACAAAATACATCAAACGCAACGATGCAATATGCGACCCCTGTTGAATTTAATGCAGGTGGATTTGCATTTACACAGAATACTACGAATTTCGATATGAACAAATTCTACCCGGATGTCATGTCTGGATTCAATGTGGCTTTCGGAGGTGAATTCAGGATGGAACGATATGAAATTTTCGCAGGAGAGCTGGGTTCATATGCAAAATTCGATACGGATGGAAATGTGTGGGACATTAATGACCCAACAAGCATTGAAGTGGTAGATTTCTTTGGAAGAGCCAGGCCGGGAGGATCTCAAGTGTTTCCCGGATTTAATCCTGATAACGAGGTGAACAAAACGAGAAACAGTGCAGCAGCCTATTTGGATCTGGAAGCTGATATAACGGATAATTTTCTGCTGAGCGGGGCACTGCGATATGAAAATTACAGTGATTTTGGCGGTACGATGAACTTTAAACTGGCGACCAGGGTCAAATTAGGAGATGATTTTTCCTTAAGAGCTTCTGCCAATACAGGGTTTAGGGCACCTTCTTTACATCAGCTGAATTTCAACAGTACTTCTACTATTTTTGTTGACGGGGTTCCAACGGATGTCGGTACTTTTTCAAATGACAGCAGGGCAGCAAAACTTCTCGGGATACCGCAGTTGAAAGAAGAACAATCAAGGAGTGGGAGTATCGGTTTTACGGGTAAACTCCCCAATCTGAACCTAAGTTTTACTGTAGACGGATATTTCATCGCTATTGATGACAGGGTTGTTTACACGGGTCAGTTTTCCCCTTCAAATGACGGTAGCCCGGGTGATGAGCTTTTAAAAAGTCTTTTGGAGCAAGCCAATGCCGGATCAGCAACGTTTTTTGCGAATGCCATTGATACGGAATCATACGGTTTAGATGTTGTTATTACACACAATGCCAATTTCAGAAACAGCAATTTAAGAACCGATTTTGCTTTAACTGCCGGGCAAACCAAACAGGTTGGAGACATCAAAGCTTCTCCCGTACTGGAAGCGGCAGGACTGGTTGACACCTACTTTGATGAAACAAGCAGAATTTATTTAGAAAAAGCCGTTCCAAGAACTAAAATGAATTTGACATTCAATTATAATATCAATAAATTCAATGTTATGTTCAGAAGCGTTTATTTTGGTAAGGTCACCGAAGCGACAAACAATGTTGACAATCAACAGGTTTTTGGATCGAAAATTGTAAATGATTTATCATTAAGCTTTTTGGCCACTGAATCACTTCGACTCACGATTGGCTCAAGTAATATTTTTGATACCTATCCTGACAGAAATATTGAAGCCAACCGCAGCAGTGGTCGTTTTGAATACTCAAGAAGATCACAGCAATTTGGTGCAGGTGGGCGCTTTATGTTTGCAAGAATGACCTTTACGTTACAATAAACGATTGTAATTTGAAAATAAAGGCCTCGGGATACGAGGCCTTTTTTTATGCAATATTGTGAAATAAGGTAAATTGAAAGAATTAATTTTAATAGATTTGCACTACGGATGATTTCTCTCCTCAAGAAGGAATTATACATGTATAATTCTATCTGGTTTTAACGATATAATCAGGTATTCAATTCTATTCTTATGTTAGTGAAAGACAATAATGCTTCAAACAAAGCAATAACGCTTGAAGAAAAATACGGCGCACATAATTATCACCCGCTACCCGTTGTTTTAAATAAAGGAGAAGGTGTTTATGTATGGGATGTTGAAGGTAAAAAATATTATGATTTTTTATCGGCTTATTCTGCAGTAAATCAAGGACATTGTCATCCCCGTATCATTGGTTCATTAAAGGACCAGGCTGAAAGGTTGACCCTTACCTCAAGGGCATTTTACAATGATCAGTTGGGGGAATATGAAAAGTATGTCACTGAATTTTTCGGGTTTGACAAAGTACTGCCTATGAATACCGGAGCAGAAGCAGTCGAAACGGCTATCAAGCTTTGCAGAAAATATGCCTATGAGAAAAAAAACATAGCACAAGAAAAGGCACAGATTATTGTTTGCGAAAATAATTTTCATGGCAGGACAACAACAATCATTTCTTTTTCCAATGATGAAACAGCAAGAAAGAATTTTGGGCCCTATACACCGGGATTTATCAAGATCCCGTATAATGATACCGAGGCCCTTGAGAAAGCCATTAAAGAAAATGATCATATAGCCGGTTTTCTGGTGGAACCTATCCAGGGTGAAGCAGGTGTTTTTGTGCCATCTGAAGGATATCTTAAAAAAGCCCTTGATATTTGCAAAAAGAATGACATACTCTTTATAGCGGATGAAGTGCAAACCGGCATTGCCAGAACAGGTCGTTTACTGGCCACCTGTGGAAATTGTGATTGTCCTGACAAAAACTGCTCCGGCACTCCTGAGGTAAAGCCAGATATTCTAATTTTAGGAAAAGCCCTTAGTGGTGGTGTCTATCCTGTATCAGCTGTGTTGACAAACAATGAAATCATGGAGGTTATCAAGCCTGGTCAACACGGATCTACTTTTGGAGGAAATCCGTTGGCTTCAGCTGTTGCCATGGAGGCATTGCGCGTGGTAAAAGATGAAAACCTGGCTGAAAATGCTGATGAAATGGGTAAATTATTTCGCAAAGAAATGAACAAACTCGTAGAAAAAAGCGATTTAGTTACAATGGTAAGAGGAAAAGGTTTATTAAATGCCATCGTGATAAATGAATCAGAAGACAGTTCCATGGCCTGGAACATTTGCTTAAAATTACGAGATAATGGTTTATTGGCAAAACCAACACATGGCAATATCATTCGATTTGCCCCTCCCCTGGTGATCACCAAAGACCAGCTTTTGGAATGTGTAAAGATCATCCAGGACACAATTTTATCCATGGAGCCGTGAATGGTTATTGATTGAATCACATTGTCAAAATGATATAAAAAAAACCTGATAATTTTATTATCAGGTTTTAAATTTTAAATCAGGCTGACTGTTTAATAACCTTCGGTAAGGTGTTGTAATTTAACTTTGTTCTCTAACTTAATCTTCTTTCCGGATAAAGTAATATAACCTTCTTTTTTAAATTCAGAAAGCAACCTGATTGTAGATTCTGTGGCCGTTCCTATGGCGTTTGCAATTTCTTCCCTGGTAAGGGTTACTGAAATAAAGCCATCATTATCAACCCCAAAAATTCTTTCAAAAAATAAGAGAGACTCCGCCAATCTCTCTCTAACATTTTTTTGTGCCATATTCGCTATAGACGAGTTTGCCTCATCAAGATCTTCTGCCAGGGACTTTGTGATTTCCATAGAAAATTCAGAATTATTTTTGAATAGTTCAATAATTTCATGCTTTGGAATAAAGCAGACATCCATATCTTCAAGAGCTGTGACCGTTAAATGTGCCACTGAATTACTGATTACTGATCTGTGCCCAACCAATTCTCCTTTTCTGATAAATCTTACTATTTGCTCTTTGCCGTTAGGCGCCAGTTTTGTAAGTTTACATTTACCATTTCTCAAACAATAAACACCTCTTAACGAAGTGCCTTCGCTAAAAACCACCTCCCCTTTTTGAACGTGAATCGTTGATTTTTTCTTGGCAATGGCTTGTAATTCAGCTGCCGAAACAGAATTCAACGAATTAAGATCTCTAATAACACATTTTTCACATTCTTCTCTCATAAACTTGGATTTTCATTTTGCAAATTTATATAAATTCTGACAGCATTCATTTTTTTATGTAATTTTTTTATAAGAAATTTACCATTTTTCCAAAAGATCTATGTCTAAAGAAAACTGCTACCACTGCGGTCTTGACTGTAATGCTGATAAAATTGAATTCGAACAAAAGTCATTTTGTTGTAATGGATGCAAGACGGTTTATGAAATACTTAACCAACACGAATTATCCTGCTATTACGATCTTGAATCGGCCCCTGGCACCATTCCGACTGACATTAAGGGTAAGTTTGACTATCTGGATAATGTTGATATAGCATCAAAACTGATCGAATTTGACGATCTTGAAACCTCTGTGGTGAATTTTTATGTTCCCACTATTCATTGCAGCTCTTGCATATGGGTGCTTGAAAATTTACACAAGCTCAATGCAGGAATCAAGGTTTCCTTGGTGAATTTTCCCAAAAAAGAGGTGAGAATTACCTTTAGAAAAAGTGAGATTTCCCTTAAAAATGTTGCGGAACTTATCACTTCAATCGGTTATGAACCCTATATAAGTCTGGATCATGTGGAGGCCAACGTGAATAAAATCGATCGAAAACTCATTTATCAGGTTGCAGTGGCCGGTTTTGCTTTTGGAAACATCATGATGCTTTCTTTTCCGGAATATTTCCAAATGGACGAGTACTGGCTCAACCGGTTTAAACCTTTTTTCAGGGGCTTGATGTTCCTGCTGTCTTTACCCGCCCTGTTTTACTCTGGTAAAGACTATTTGATTTCAGCTTATAAAGGACTTTCACATGGCATTCTGAATATAGATGTTCCCATTTCGCTTGGTATTCTTGTATTGTTTTTCAGAAGTACTTATGAAATTGCCACGAATACAGGGCAAGGCTATTTTGACAGCCTTACCGGCTTGATCTTTTTTTTACTCCTCGGAAAGGTTTTTCAGCAAAAAACCTATGGATTCTTGTCATTCGAAAGAGACTATAAGTCTTATTTTCCAATAGCCGTTACAAGAATCAGTGCTAACCGAAAAGAAGAAAACGTTAGTGTTCATGAAATTGAGCAAGGAAACCGTTTACTGATCAGAAATGGAGAAATTATGCCCGTTGACGGAATCCTGATCAACGGAAATGCCATGATCGATTATAGCTTTGTAACGGGAGAATCGCTCCCGGTAGAAAAAAAATCAGGTGACAAATTGTATGCCGGAGGCAAACAAACCAGTGGTGCGATAGAAATGGAAGCCATACAATCTGTAAAACAGAGTTATTTGACGCAACTATGGAGTAATGATATTTTTAAGAAAAATGATTCCAAAGATATCAAGTCGCTCACTGACTCTATCTCAAAACAGTTTACCATTGTAATTCTTTCCATTGCCCTAATATCAGGTATATACTGGTATTTTACAGATAAAAATGCGGCCTTTCAGGTGGTATCAGCCATATTAATCATTGCCTGCCCCTGTGCCCTGGCACTGTCAGCGCCCTTTGCCCTGGGCAATATGATCAGGATCTTCGGCAAGCATAAATTTTATCTAAAGAACACCCAGGTGATTGAGTCTATGTCTAAAATTAATGATTTGGTTTTTGACAAAACCGGAACCATTACTTCGAATCGACAGGCCTCCATCTCCTATTTTGGAAAAAAGCTTGAACCTCATGCACTCAGACAGATCAAATCTTTGCTCAGATCATCAAATCACCCTTTGAGCAGAATGCTCCATGATCACATCATTGAGAAGGAACAAGGAGAAGTCATGCATTTTAAAGAATTTACCTCTAAAGGAATTCAAGGAGAAGTTGACGGTACCGACATCTTATTAGGTGCTGCTTCATTTGTAGGCATTGATGAAGATAATGGCCTGGACACAGCAATCCATGTGAGGATGGGGAAAGATATCATGGGAAAGTTTGTCTTTAAAAATTCCTATAGAAAAGGGTTAAATGATTTAATTGGTTCCTTAAAATCAAATTATGAAATTTCAATACTCTCAGGGGATAATGAGGGAGAAAAGGAAAGCTTAAAGGCCTTGCTTCCAGCAGGTAGCCATATACTGTTTAATCAAAAACCTGAGGATAAACTAAATTATATCAAATCAAAACAGGAGCTTGGAAAAAATGTAATGATGCTGGGTGACGGGCTCAATGATGCCGGAGCACTTGCTCAAAGCAATGTAGGAATAGCCATATCGGAAAACATCAACGTGTTTTCACCTGCCTGTGACGGAATCCTCGATGCCAAAAGCTTTGAGTTATTGCCTCGCTTTCTAAAACTTACACATAAAACAATGCGTGTGATCAAGCTGAGTTTTGTGATCTCATTTTTGTACAATATCATTGGGCTTCTATTCGCTGTAAGCGGTAATCTCTCTCCGATCGTTGCAGCAATACTAATGCCAATAAGCTCTATTTCAGTGGTTTTATTCGCAACCATCAGCACCAATGTTTTAGCGAAAAAATTATTATATTAGCATATCACAAACAACTGTTATTTTCAAAACATGACTTTTATCATGTTTCTGGTTTTTAACTTTTTGTTTATTTGGTACAACTAAAAAAAATCATTAATGAATATCATATTCATGCTTATTATTGCGAGCCTGTTTATTGCAATCTTATTTTTTATTTTATTCGTTAAATCGGTCAAGTCCGGTCAATATGACGATGTGTACACGCCTTCAGTCAGAATGCTCTTTGACGATGAATTGGTAAACGACAAATCATCGGATAAAAAAAGCAGCCAAAAATCAATCAACTAATTATTAACTAAATTTTTCAAATGGAAAAAGAACAATTTTATTACGACAACAAAATAGTAAAAATGTTTCTTGTTGCTACCATACTTTGGGGTGTGGTAGGAATGTTAGTAGGGCTACTGGTAGCTTTTCTGTTTATTTTCCCAAATTATATGGAAGGTATTTCCTGGCTTAGTTTTGGCCGATTAAGACCTTTGCATACCAATGCCGTGATATTTGCATTTGTCGGGAATAGCATTTTTATGGGGATTTATTATTCTATGCAGCGTTTGTTGAAAACAAGGATGTTCAGCGACACTCTCAGCAAAATTCATTTCTGGGGGTGGCAATTGATCATTGTGGCCGCGGCCATAACCCTTCCTCTGGGTTTAACCAGCTCCAAAGAATATGCTGAACTGGAATGGCCCATTGATATAGCCATTACCCTGATATGGGTAGTGATGGGGATCAACATGATAGGGACTATCCTCAAAAGGCGCCAACGCCATATTTATGTTGCTATTTGGTTTTATTTAGCCACACTTATAACTGTAGCCGTGCTGCATATTTTCAACAATTTGGAATTACCGGTCTCCGCCTTTAAAAGTTATTCCATCTATGCGGGAGTTCAGGATGCCCTGGTTCAATGGTGGTATGGTCATAATGCCGTAGCCTTTTTCCTTACTACTCCTGTTTTGGGTTTGATGTATTATTTCGTGCCTAAAGTAGCTAACAGACCCGTTTATTCCTACAGGTTATCAATCATTCATTTCTGGTCACTGATCTTTATTTATATCTGGGCCGGACCCCATCATTTATTATATACCGCTTTACCGGAATGGGCTCAAAATCTTGGAACCGTATTTTCAGTGATGCTTATTTTCCCTTCTTGGGGGGGTATGATAAATGGTTTATTGACTTTAAGAGGTGCCTGGGATAAGGTAAGAGAAAATCCTGTTTTGAAATTCTTTGTTGTGGCGATAACCGGTTATGGTATGTCTACATTTGAGGGGCCAATGCTATCCTTTAAAACACTGAATGCCATTGGGCATTATACCGACTGGATCGTGGGTCATGTGCATATCGGTGCCTTAGCCTGGAACGGATTTATGGCGGCAGGTATTATTTACTGGCTTGCAGGTAAATTATGGAAAACAGAACTGTACTCTACAAAACTTGCCAATGTCCATTTTTGGCTCGGGACTTTAGGGATTCTATTTTATGCACTCCCACTATATGTTGCCGGTTTTACACAAGCGATTATGTGGAAGCAGTTCAATCCTGACGGGACGTTAGTGTATGGGAATTTCCTTGAAACGGTTACCCAGATCATGCCAATGTATATGATGCGGGCCTTTGGAGGTACTTTATACCTTACAGGATTTATTTTACTGGCCTATAATGTGATCAAAACCGCTCAGGCAGGATCAACTGTAGAAGACGAGTTGGCCGAAGCCGCTCCTTTAAAGAAAATCACTTCATCGAGAATGGCAGGAGAAGGATTTCATTCCTGGCTGGAAAGAAGAACGATCCTTTTTGCATTCTTGGTTGTTATAGCTGTTGCGATTGGCGGTGCCGTCGAGATTATCCCTCTTTTGACCGTTGACTCAAACATTCCAAAGATCACCTCAGTGAAGCCCTATACCCCTCTCGAATTAGAAGGCAGGGATATTTATATAAGGGAAGGTTGTAATAACTGCCATTCACAAATGATCAGGCCGTTCAGATCGGAAGTGGAACGATACGGAGAATATTCCAAAGCAGGCGAGTTCGTGTATGATTTCCCATTCCTGTGGGGATCGAAAAGAACGGGCCCGGATGTGCATAGGGTTGGTGGTAAATACAACGATAACTGGCACTTTAATCATATGATGGACCCCAGAACTACTTCTCCAGGATCAATCATGCCTCAGTATCCCTGGCTTATCGAAGATGATTTAGACATCTCGAAAACAGTAGACAAGATTAATGCCATGGTAACACTGGGTGTTCCTTACACACAGTTTGAACTTGAAAAAGCAGTATATCTGCTCAAGAATCAGGCTGGTGAAATTGAAAACAACCTGAGACAAGATCCGGAATTTGTAAAAAATTACGGGGATGCTCATATTGAGACTAAAGAGATTGTTGCGGTAATCGCCTATTTACAGCGATTAGGAACAGACATCAAAGTAGAGACAACAGAATAAAAAGCAGTTTATGTTAAAATTTATAAAACACCATTTAGATACGATGTCAGGAGTTGAAATATATCCCATCATTTCGCTGCTACTTTTTTTTATAGTCTTCACAACCATGTTAATCATCGTTTTGAAGATGCCTAAAAAAAATATTGAAAAACTAAGCAATTTACCATTGGATAATGATCTAAAAAACATCAATCATGAGTGACAAAAAACAAACAAGTGGATGGAAAAAATTTGTTCAGTCCATGACCAAGGCACATGAATTGGACAAGGAGGAAGAAATATTGACAGACCATGATTACGACGGTATAAAAGAATTAGATAATGTACTTCCACCCTGGTGGAAATACGGATTCTATATTACCATAGCCATTGGGATTTTTTATTATGTACAGGTATTTACAAATCCCGAAAAATACAGTCAGGAAAAGGAATATAAGGCAGCAGTAGAAAAGGGAAAACAAGAAGTTGAGGCTTATAAAGCGGCCAATCCAGAATTGTTTCAGCTTGATGTGACCCTGCTTACCGATGAAGAAAGCCTTGCCGCTGGTCAAAAGAATTTTGCCACCTATTGTGTCGCCTGTCATATGGCAGATGGCGGAGGAGGAATTGGCCCGAATCTTACAGATGACAAATGGATCCTTGGCGGAGGTATGGAAAACATTCTAAAAACGCTTAATGAAGGTGGTAGAGCCGGGAAAGGGATGATTTCCTGGAAAAATACATTTAATAATGATGAACTTCAGCAACTTGCCAGCTATGTAATTTCCTTAAATGGAACTACACCTGCCAATCCTAAGGCCGCTGAAGGCGACATCATTTGGAGTAAACAGTAGTTCGCATTTAGTTCTCGCTTAAGTGAGCTGCTGTGTTTTTGATTTTTTTAGTTAGTAGTAGAAAAGGCTACGCTTGTCTTCTAAAGATAATGTAGCCTTTTCAAATACCCCCAAGTACATGAACAACAGCGAACAGGAAAATTTTAGAGACAGCATTGCGACCATTGATAAGGAGGGGAAAAGAAATTTTATCCATCCCTTAAAACCTAAAGGCAGGTATACCAATTACCGCACTTATGTAAGTTGGTTCCTTCTTTTTATATTATTCGCATCTCCTTTTATCAAGGTCAATGGGAATCAGTTTTTGCTTTTTAACATCATCGACCGTAAATTCAACATTTTTGGTCAGCCTTTCTGGCCACAGGATTTTTATTTACTGGTTTTGTCCTTATTGGTTTCTGTAGTTTTTATTATTCTTTTTACCGTCATTTTCGGTCGTATATTTTGCGGCTGGATGTGCCCTCAAACCATTTTTATGGAAATGGTATTTCGCAAAATTGAGTACTGGATCGAAGGTGATAGAAATAAGCAAATCAAACTCGAAAAGCAAGCCTGGAATGCTGAGAAAATTAGAAAAAAAACGCTTAAATGGTTTTTATTTGGAGTCGTTTCATTTTTAATCGCCAACGCTTTTTTAGCTTATTTTATCGGTGGAGATGTACTGATACAACACGTAATGGACGGGCCCATTGCACATGTGGATACTTTTGTAAAACTTCTGGTTTTTACTTCGGTGTTCTATTTTGTTTTTGCCTGGTTCAGAGAACAGGTATGCATCATTGCCTGCCCTTATGGTCGCTTACAAAGCGTACTTCTCGACAATAAATCAATTGTTGTGGCCTATGATCATAAAAGGGGTGAGAACCGACAGAAATTGAGAAAAAATGAAGATCGTGAAGAAAAACAATACGGCGATTGTATAGACTGTAAGCAATGTGTTCTTGTCTGCCCCACAGGTATTGACATACGCAATGGAACCCAATTGGAATGTGTTAATTGTACTGCCTGCATCGATGCTTGTGATTCAATGATGGATACCATTGGTTTTGACAGAGGCCTTATAAGATATGCCTCGGAAAACAATATTGAAAAAGGTGAGAAATTCTCCTACAATGCACGAATTATAAGTTATATTGTGGTTTTAACCCTATTATTTACGTTTTTTGTAACACTTTTATTCCTTCGCAATGACGTGCAGGCTAACTTCTTGCATTTACCGGGTCAGTTATATTCAACCGAAGGGGAAGAAGTAAGAAACGTTTATACGTTTAAAATTATAAACAAAACAAACGATCCTTTCGAAAATGTGGACATTCAACTCATGTCGCATGAAGGAAAAGTAGAAGTGGTTGGTGGTCAGGTAAATATACCAAAAGGAGGTATGTATGAAGGCACTGTTTTTATTAAAATAAATAAGGAAAACCTATCTTCTTCCAAAGAAAAAATTGATTTGGGCATCTATGCTAAAGGAGAGCTCATTGATGAAGCAAACACGAACTTTTCCTCTCCTTTACAGAATAAATAGTTTATATTATCAGAAATTAAAGCATATGAAGATACGATTGAACTGGCCTACCGGAATATTTATAGCGATACTGAGCTTTATGGTATTTATACTCTCATTTGTGTATAAATCAATCGCCATGGATGAATACCAGCATGAACTTGTCTCTGAAGATTATTACGGAGACGAGCTCCGCTATCAGGAGGAGATCGATAAATTAAATAATGCCAAACATCTCAATCAGGATATCGAACTTAGAAACACGAAAAATGGAGTTACAATCAGTTTCCCAAAAGATATTGATCCCTCATCAATAAGTGGCTCGATCTACTTTCAAAGATTGTCAAATGAGAAACTGGACTTTACCGAAGAGATCAAGCTAACAGATCATGAGCAACTCATTTCTGTTGACAAACTTGTTTCGGGAAAATGGATCGTTAAAATTGACTGGATGGCAGGAAAGAACTCTTATCTTTTCAAAGATTCCTGGTTTTATTAAAAGAAAATATTATTCTGTACACTGCACTCATATTAGGACTATTAGGAAGCTTCCATTGCATAGGCATGTGCGGGCCCATTGCTTTTGTGTTACCTGTAAATAAAGACAATAAATTCAAGACCTTTTTAGGAACAGGATTATATCACACAGGAAGGATTCTGAGTTACAGCCTGATCGGTTTATTGTTCGGTTTGCTTGGAAAAGGACTCTACCTGGCTGGTTTTCAACAGCGCTTGTCAATTTTGGTAGGGATTGCCATGATTTTGATCGTGCTTATCCCTGTTAGAATTTTAAATGCATTTCATTTTACCAGGCCCTTATATCGGATCGTTAGTGAAGTTAAGACAAAGTTGGGCCTTTATTTGAACAAAAGCTCTATGAAAGCCCTTTTTTCTATAGGTTTTTTTAATGGTTTTTTACCTTGCGGCCTGGTTTATATGGCACTTTTAGGGGCTGTTTCAACCGGAGGCTTAATCGAGGGAGCCACCTATATGGCTATGTTCGGACTGGGTACCGTTCCGTTAATGAGCGGAGCAGTTTTTTTAGGGAATTTTTTAAAAGTTTCGTTACGGAATAAAATTCAGAAAGCAATTCCTATATTTGTAGTTATCATTGGGCTCTTGTTCATTGTAAGAGGAATGGGATTAGGGATTCCATATGTTTCGCCTGCAGACACCAAATTAATCATTTCCAATGACCCAAATTCTTGTATAACTGAATGATCTATGAGCAAAAATCCAAATAAATATATTACTGAAGCTGAATTTAACAGCATAACGTCCCATGCAGACCTTTTGAGGATCTTGGACGAAAAAAAAGTTGATTTCAGCGACGTATTGGCCAAAATCCATTATGAAAAAGAGAAAGAAAAGTTGCAGGTGGAGCTGGTTAAATTACAACAATGGGTAAAAAAGAACAACAAACGTGTTGCCATCATTTTTGAAGGTCGTGATGCCGCAGGAAAAGGTGGTAATATCAGAAGGTTTACAGAACATTTAAACCCAAGATCCATGCGATTGGTGGCGCTAAACAAACCAACCGATGTCGAAAAAGGACAATGGTATTTTACGAGATATATTCAACATTTGCCCAACCCGGGAGAATTGGTCTTTTTTGACAGGTCATGGTATAACAGAGCTGTTGTAGAACCGGTGATGGGATTTTGTAACCCACATCAATATGAACAATTCATGGTTCAACTACCCGAATTCGAGCATATGCTTTATGAGGATGGTGTCACCATTGTTAAATTCTGGTTGTCAATCTCCAAAGAAGAACAACTCAAGCGATTCAATGCAAGGGAAGACAATCCGTTAAAACGTTGGAAATTCAGCCCTGTTGATAAGAAAGGGCAGGAATATTGGGATGATTACACTAAATATAAGGAGCGAATGTTTAGTAAAACACATACTCCTTTTAGTCCCTGGGTAATTGTCAAAACAAATAAAAAAGAGACGGCAAGATTGGAATGTATGCGATATGTATTATCGCTGTTCGATTATGAAAATAAAGATGACAGCAATGTCTCGCTATTACCAGACCCCAATGTGATCATGCGATATTTCCGTTCTTTACACAAATACGATTAGACCCCTATGGAACATTTTTCAGAAAAAGATTTAAAAAAATTAAATTCCAAAAAGGGATTGTTATCGATATTATACAGCGATACGATCAATTTACCTAAAACAATCAGGTATATTGATTATGAAAAAAAATTAAAAATACTGCAAACTGAACTGATCAGGCAGCAGGCCTGTATCATGGATAAGAATATGCGTGTTATCGTAATTTTTGAAGGAAGAGATGCAGCCGGTAAAGGAGGGGCCATCAGGAGGATCACAGAAAGGATCAATCCGCGTCATTACCGTATTGTGGCACTTCCAAAACCTACTGAAGTAGAGCAAACACAGTGGTATTTTCAAAGATATATTCAGCAGTTTCCAAAGGCCGGTGAAATCGTCTTTTTTGACCGAAGCTGGTATAACAGGGCCGTTGTTGAACCTGTTAATGGATTCTGCAGTGATGAAGAATACAATCTCTTTATGAATCAAGTCAATGATTTTGAACGAATGATTTCAGAATCCGGAATTTTACTTGTAAAAATATATATGTCTATTTCTAAAAAGGAACAAGCCAAACGTTTTGAAGATATAAAAAACAATCCGTTAAAACAATGGAAAATGAGCAAAGTTGATGAAAAAGCCCAGGAGTTATGGGATTCTTATACCTTTTATAAAAAGAAAATGTTTGAAAATACTGAAAATGGCGGTATTCCATTCAAAGTAATCAAGGCCAACAGAAAAACAGATGCGCGAAAAGAGGTTGTAGAACATATTCTTGAAAGTATTCCTTACGACAAGAACAGAGAGATTTAAACCTGCTTTTTATTATTTCTGAACATAAAATAGAAACCAACCAATATCATTGGAATACTCAATATCTGGCCAGTGTTCAAATCCCATTCGCCTCTTTGATCAACCTGTGCTTCTTTAAAGAATTCAACAATGAATCTTACGGACCATAAAAAGACCATAAAAAGGCCAAAAAGATAACCAAGTTTTTCTCTTTTATTCGTTTTCCAATACACATACCACAGCACTACAAAAGTGATTAAATACCCAAATGCTTCGTATAACTGCGTGGGGTGCCTCGGAAAATCTTCCCCCAGTTGTTTAAAAACAAATCCATAATCAGTGTGGGTAGCTTTACCAATGATCTCAGAATTCACGAGGTTTCCAATCCTAACGAATACAGCGCCACTTGCCACAGGGATAACAATTCTGTCTAAAATCCATAACATAGGTTTCTTAATCACTCTTTTAGAGTAAAAATACATGGCAATGATTATTCCTATTGCAGCTCCGTGACTAGCCAGTCCCTGATAACCTGTAAATTGAAATGGATTAAATTTTACAGGTAAAAGAACTTCCAAGGGGTTCGACAAAAGAAAGGCGGTATCGTAAAATAAAAAATGGCCTATCCTTGCCCCTAAGAGTGTCGCAATTACAGTGTAAATAAATAAAGAATCCAACTTATCCAGGCTTACTCCTTCTCTTATGAAGATCCGTTTCATGATCTGCAGGCCCAAAACAAAGGCAATCACAAACATCAGACTATAATATCTGATCGCAAAAGAACCAATTTTAAAAAGCTCTATGCTAGGATCCCAATCAATACTTAAAAACAACATGAAATTTTATTTTATGACGTAAATATAATTGAAAGATGTTAATATCTGCTCCCCTCCTTACTTTTTATTATCAGCTTCTTTTTCGGGCACAGGATCGTAGCCGCTACCACCCCATGGATGGCATGAAAATATCCTTTTTAAGGCCAGCCAACCACCTCTGAACAAGCCGTGAACCTTAAGGGCTTCAATAGCATATTGTGAACAAGTTGGACTATACCTGCAACTGGCAGGAGTGTAAGGAGAAATAGCAATCTGATAGAACCTGATTAATAATAGAAATGGAAATATCAAAATCCTTTTAATCATATGTTTATCACGTGTTAAATCAATGAATAAGTCGTACCGTCTTTTCCATCTTTCAGTTGTACGCCTACGGCCAATAATTCATCCCTGATTTTATCAGACAGGGCCCAGTCTTTATTGGCTCTCGCCACTTTTCTCATCTCAATCAACAAGTGGACCAAACCATCAACTATGCGTGAATCATCATTTTTATCCATGGAATTCTCCAAGCCCAAAATATCAAAAACAAAATCATTTAAAGCTAAATTTAAGAGATCCAGATCACTTTGAACCAAAGACTCTTTGCCATCATTGATCAAATTGATCCATCTGACTGCCTCAAATAGGTTAGCGATAAGAATAGGAGAATTAAAATCATCATTCATGGCTTCATAACATTTCTCTTGCCATGACCTTATATCTAGCGTGGATTCTTCACCGGCTTTAAGCTTTTTTGACAAATCAACTGCTTCCATAAGCCGGTTAAAACCCTTTTCAGCAGCTAATATCGCGTCATTAGAGAAATCAAGTATGCTTCTGTAATGCGCCTGCATCATAAAAAATCTTGCCACACTGGGTGCGAAAGCCTTGGATATATTCTCGTTTTCACCTGTAAAGATCTCCTCCGGAAGGATATTGTTCCCAGTTGATTTTGCCATTTTTTTTCCATTCATGGTGAGCATATTACCGTGAAGCCAGTACCTGACCGGATTTACATGGTTACAGGCCTGGGCCTGGGCAATTTCACACTCGTGATGTGGAAATTTAAGGTCCATTCCTCCTCCGTGAATATCGAACTCTTCGCCAAGGTATTTCGTGCTCATTACTGTACACTCCAGATGCCATCCCGGAAACCCCTCTCCCCATGGAGAATTCCACCTTTGAATATGTTCAGGCTCTGCCTTTTTCCACAAAGCAAAATCCTGAGGATTCTTCTTGTCAGACTGGCCGTCAAGGACCCTTGTATTCTCAATGGCATCTTCAATGTTTCTTTTCGATAATATACCGTAATGCTCCTTTTCATTGTATCTGAGCACATCAAAGTACACTGATCCATTTACCTCATAGGCCAGGCCATTGTTTAATATAGTTTGAATGGTTTCAATCTGCTCCATAATATGACCCGTGGCAGTTGGCTCTATACTCGGCGGAAGAAAATTGAATTTTTCCAGAATTTGATGAAAATCGGTTGTGTATTTTTGTACGATTTCCATCGGTTCCAGTTGTTCCAGTCTTGCCTTTTTTGAGATCTTATCCTCTTGAGAATCATCGGTGAGGTGCCCGGCATCGGTTATGTTTCTCACATAACGTACCTTGTAACCCAAATGAAGGAAATATCTGAAAATCATGTCAAAAGACATAAAGGTCCGCACATTTCCAAGATGCACGTTGCTATATACTGTAGGGCCGCATACATACATGCCTACATAACCTTCCTTAACCGGTTTAAACAGCTCCTTTTTATTTGTAAGTGAATTGTATAAAATCAACTTCTGCATCATATTTGGTCTTTTGTTTATACGCCTTTTTGCGTCTCCAAATATAAGAACTATTACGAGAAGGAAAGACAAAAAAAACATCCGGATTTTGGCTCCGGATGTTTGCTTTTATGAATGGCAATCTCTATTTAACAGTAGTGATTTTACAATAATCGACATCCATTTCCAATTTGGCATTCTTTGGAACTTTGATGCGAAGCGTTTTTTTGATCTTTACCTTTTGCCTGTCTCTTATTATCCGCTGAACCTGATACTCCCTTTCTTTGGCTCCTTCTTCGATCATTCTGGACCTTTCCCTGCGGACCTCTCTTTGAGCCTCACGCTGAGCTTCCCGCGCTTGTATCAAGGCTTCTTCAACCGCTTCCTTTTGAATCTCTTTTAGCTCCTCTTGCATTTCTTTTTGACTATTTGCAATCTCTCGTTGAATTTCCTTTTGATTCTTAGCAACCTTTGCCTGTTTTTCCTTTAACTCCTCTTTGATTCTTTTCATTTCCTCTTTGTGCTCTTCCTGCCATTGCTCAAGATATTCACTGTTCTTTTGAAACTCATCATAATCAAAGGCTATGGAATCACCTGCGAATTCAAAATTCTGATTGAAATTAAAATCAATATCAGGGAAATTTTCAAATTCAGGTAGTACAAAGTGAATCGAATCAATAATATCAATTACCCTGTCGCTCATTTCAGGGATATCGATAACTACATTTCCTAAATACTTATCACTGTTGATAAAGAAATATTCATTGCCAAAATTACTTGAACTGGACCTGATTGTTATCTTCTCGGCATCAGCTTGTGCCAAGATATCCCAGCTGTTAAAAATATCCTCGGCCTCATCCTCAGGTAAGCCCTGAATACTCATGATACCTTCTACTTCAACTTTGTTCTTGTTCCATTCAATAATTTCAATTTCAGCATAAGAGGCTTCAATAGATATTGTGGTGTTGCTGCCCACCTTAAATTCCTGTATGGGTTTGGTGAATTGCTGGGCAAAACAACTCAATGACAATAAAAAACTTAAGACTAATAATTTAAAGTGTGTTCGCTTCATTTTCTTTAGATTTTAATTTTTTTAATTCCTTTTTTAACTCGATCATCAATTGTAGTCTCATTTGTAAATTGTCAATTAGGTTATTAATAAGTTCTTCATCAATTTTATCAATTTCCAATTGTTCACTTTGAAGTTTGTATTCATTTGTCAGGGAATTCATCTTTCGGAAGTATTCCTGGAGAATCAATTTGTTTCCATCAGTTAACTTTAAATTTGCAAGTTCAAAATTAATGGCGGTGAGGTAGTAATTTTCGATTTTCTTTAATTCAGGTGAAAACTCCTCCAATGATACTTTTGAGCTTGTGGCCTGAACAGGAACCTCTGAATCGACCCGGGTCAAAGTAAACAGGTATCCCATACCGAACAATATAATTACTGATGCTGCTACCATGAAGTACTTTCTTATACTCCCAGAAGATCTGTGCAACTCCTTTTGAAGTTTCTTTTCAAAAATAGAACGATGATTATTTGATAATTCTCTCAACACTTTTTCTTCTTTTAATTTTTCTTTAATATCAACTTTCATAATTTTCATGAATTAACAGTTCTTTTAATTTGCTTTTCCCTCTTGACAATTGAGATCTTGATGCAACTTCCGAAATCTCCAATATCTGGGCCACCTCCTGATGATCGTAGCCCTCAAGCAGGTAGAGTTTGACCACATTTTTACACTTTTGGGGCAGTGATTCAATACATTTATATATCACTGCCAAACTGATTTTATTATCGACTTCCCAGGGCTCATCATTAGGGAGGTACGACACATCTTCATTCAATTCAACTGTTGCCAGTTTCTTCTTCTTCAACCAATCAAGGCATTGATTGATTACAATTCTCTTTAACCAGGCTCCGAAAGTAGCCTCACCTGTATAGGTTTCAATCTTTCGAAATGCTTTTATAAATGCTTCCTGCATGACATCCTGCGCAATGTCATCATCTTTGATGAAATTATAGGCAGTATTAAACATTGCTTTACAATAAAGGTCATAAAGCTGCATCTGAGCCAGGCTATCATTGTTTTTGCATTTCTCGATCAAATGCATTTGAAAATTATTATCCATCCGGTTTTTTATTCTTCATTCTAAATACGACGCGAAAATCAAAGTGTTGCAGATTTGAATTATTTAAATTTACGGCATAAATAATCACAGCAAACCAAACCGTTAAAATTTTCAATAAAAAAAGGGCCATAAGGCCCTTTTAATATGAATTATTTTTTGTCTGATCTATGGTTTTGCAACAATCTCCAACTGAAATAAAAGATCAGCATTTGGTGGAATCACCCCATTGGCTCCCTGTTCACCATATCCTAAATGAGAAGGAATAATCAATAAAACTTTGTCTCCGTAATTCATTTGCTGCAAGCCCTCTCTAAATCCGGGAATAAGTGCGGCGTCAGGGCTGTAATCCATTGGGATAGGCCTGTAACCATTCATCTGGTCCCTCCTTCTGTCATATTTACCATAAACTTCTGCTATTTCTTTGACATTGGAATCAAACAAATCACCAGTCATAAAATATCCGGCATAATATACATCTACCTTCGATCCCTGTGCCGGTTTCTCACCAGTACCTTCAGTAATGGTTAATATTTTTAAACCTGAAGGCATTATTTGAGCGGCAGCTTCATTGTTTATGACAAACTGAATCAGTTCTTCCTTTTTCTTTTCTCTCAATTCTTCAACCAATTTTTGCCTTTCCTCAATTTTTGCAAAATAACTTGTGAACTCTGCTGCTGCATCAAAATCTTTGGCCTTTTTTCCAATTCTTATAATCTCAATCCTTTGGATCAGATCATTTTGGGCCATTGAATCAACTACTTCCTGGCCTTGCACAACATAACCAAAAACCGAATGTTTTCCGTCAAGGAATTTTGTTTCCTTATGCGTTATAAAAAACTGTGATCCATTAGAGTCGGGACCCGAATTGGCCATTGACAAAATTCCCGGACCATCATGCGTCAATATTAAATTACCGCTGTCATCCATAGGAAATTCATCTTCAAATTTATACCCAGGATCTCCTGAGCCATTCCCTCTTGGATCACCCCCCTGAATCATAAAATCATTGACGATCCTGTGGAACTTCAGGCCGTCATAAAATCTTTTGCCTTTGTATTTCTCATCCATATAGGGATTGGTGCCTTCAGCAAGTGAGACAAAATTTGCAACAGTTATCGGTACAATTTCATACTCCAGTTTTAACAAAATATCACCCTTGTCTGTTTGGAGATCAGCATAAATTCCATCATCCAGATCGGTATATTTAGTCGTTTTGCATGCACCAAAATTTATCAAAAAGATGAGCAGGATTAGATTAATTACTTTCATTTTCACTTAATTTATTAATTTTTAATAATTGAACTGAATAGATCAAGGGTTGGTTAGGTTGAATTTTATCGTTTCCGGTATAGCCATAAGCTTTGTGAGATGGAAATAAAAAAGTAACTTTCTCCCCTTCCTTCATTAATTTAAAACCGTCCTGAAGACCTGATATCAACTCCTCTTTATCAACGAGATAACTTTTGGTTCCCAATGCTTCCTTTTCATAAAGGACAAGGTCATCAAGACTTCTTATTTCATGACTGTAAAACACCTCATCTCCACTTTTAGGAGTATAGGTTTCAGTGGGTAAAGACACTTCATAATAATACCAGAACCCATGCTCTGAATTCAGGTATTGATGCAAACTGTCTGATTTCATTTTAGCCATAATCATAGCATTTTCTGCTTTATTAAGCAACTTGTTCCGCTCAATGGATTCGCTCATAAAAGAACTTGTTTTTCGAACAATTGGCTTTCGAGCTTCAGGTTTGGCACATGACAGCAAACCGGTAAAAACGATCAGGATGATTAAAAAGTACTTCATGAGGGTAAGGTTAATTCATTTGACAAATCCGGTAAGATATTCACAAACTTTTTAACGGTATCTTTTAAAGAAAGGTCGCTTCTTCCTCCTGCTGCATTGATATGACCACCTCCGTTAAAATATGTACGGGCAAATTCATTCACAGAAAATCCACCGACCGATCTAAAGGAAATTTTGATGATTTTTTGTTTTTTGTCTTCTATAAAGATTGCTGCAAACATAACATTCTTAAGGGATAGCGCGTAGTTGACAAAACCTTCTGTATCTCCCCTCTGAAATTTATAGCGGTTGAGTTCGTTCTGCGACAAGGTGATATAAGCGGTATGAAACCTTTCTAAAACGACCATATTATCTAAAGCCCGTCCCAGCAGTTGCATTCGATTATAAGTATTTACATCGTGTATCTTACTGTAAATATCCGAATTGTTGGCACCCTTTTCCAAAAGGTCTGCCACAACCCTGTGCGTTGCGCTCGTAGTTGCCGGAAAGCGAAAAGATCCTGTATCTGTCAAAATCCCTGCATATAAACAACTGGCTATATTTTTGTCTATCAATTCAGCCTTGCCCATACGGTCAATCAATCGATAGACCATTTCACTCGTTGAGCTCATGGAAGGGTCCACAAAGGCAAAATCAGCAAAATCATCAGGTTGCTGATGATGGTCAATCATGACATAAACAGGCTTAATTTCTTCCATGATGGGTTCCATCACTTCACCCAAACGATGAAATGCATTAAAATCAAGGGTAAAAACCATTGCAGCTTTTCGCAGAATTTCAATTCCTTTTTCGGTATCAGCTTCGAATATATGTATCCGATCTTCACCGGGCATCCATTTCAAAAATCCGGGACAATCATTAGGTGACACAACAGCCACCTCATGACCTAGTTTTTTTAGGAACCAGTACAACGCCAAACTTGAGCCATATGCATCTCCATCAGGATTCCTGTGCGTGACAATGACAATGTTTTTAGGTTCAGAAAGGTCTTCTTGTAGTCGTCGAAAATCTACTTTATTCATAGTTTGCGAATATACAATAAAAATAATATTATCATTCTTATTTCAGATTCTTTAAGATAGTTTTCATTACTTTGTGTTTACCGTAAATATACCTTCAAATCTCTTAAGGGTTATGAAAATTTTTCTTTTACAATTACTGTTTCTCACAACCGTACTTTGTTCCTGCACCAAAAAAGAAACATTCGTTATTTCATTCGCCAGCTGTAACAATCAGAACATTCCCAATAAATTATGGTCACCCATTCTTAGTCATGACCCTGATCTCTTTATCTGGGGAGGTGATATCATTTACTCGGATACCGAAAATATGGCTTTAATGAGAGAGAATTATAAAAGGATGAAAGATGATTTGGCTTATTTGAACTTCAGAAAAAAGATACCTGTCATTGGAACCTGGGACGATCATGATTACGGGCTTAATGACGGAGGTGCGAACTACCTTAAAAAAGATAGTTCACAGCAACTTTTTCTCGATTTTTTTGATGTAGAGCCAGATCATCCTAGAAGAAACCAAAAGGGAATCTATGAATTGTATACTTATGTGAAAGGAGGAGCCTCTGTAAATATCATCGTGCTGGATACGCGTTATTTCAGAAGTGATTTAACCAAAGATCCCACTGGAGAGAAAAGGTATATTCCTACCCATAATCAAGATGCTACTATGCTGGGTGCGCCGCAATGGAAATGGCTGGAGGATATCCTTACAACTTCAGATGCTCAGTTCAACATCATCGTAAGCAGCATTCAGTTTTTATCACATGAACACGGATTTGAAAGCTGGGGAAACATGCCGGGAGAAGTGGAAAAAATGAAAAAACTGATCGTAAAAAGCAAGGCCAGAGGTATAATATTTTTATCGGGCGACAGACACATTGCTGAAATTTCTAAAATAGATATTCAGGGGCTGGACTATCCCTTGGTTGATTTTACTTCGAGCGGTATGACCCATAGCTACGACACCTTTAGCGGAGAACCAAACACCTATAGGATTGGCGATGTTGTAGCCGAAAAAAACTTCGGTCTGCTTACAATTGATGTAAAAGAAAATACAGTTAAAATGGAGATTCGAGGGGAAGATAATTTTCTTTTTAAAGAACTATTACAAAAATATTAAAAAAAGAAGGCTGATACTTTGGTCAATAAGAGTCTAATAAAGTACTTTTGCACAAAATTTGAAATTAAAACAACATGGTAACAAATAGAACATTTACAATGTTAAAACCTGATTCTTTGGAAAAAGGAAATACAGGTGCAATATTAGAAAAGATCAATATGGCCGGATTCAAGATTGTGGCAATGAAACAGACTCAGATGAGCAAGAGGGATGCTGAGACTTTTTATGCGGTCCACAGAGAAAGACCTTTTTTCGGTGATTTGGTTGAATATATGACAAGAGGGCCCATTGTGGCTGCCATCTTGGAAAAAGAAAATGCAGTTGAAGATTTTAGAACACTTATAGGAGCAACCAATCCGGAAGATGCAGCTGATGGTACCATCAGAAAATTATTCGCTACTTCTATTAGTGAAAATGCAGTTCACGGATCGGACAGCAACGAAAATGCCTCAATAGAAGGATCCTTTCATTTTTCAGGAAGAGAGATTTATTAAATTTTTCAGTTTTACAAAATAAAAAAACCATCCTTCAATTGACGGATGGTTTTTTTGTATTCAATTATAACCCTTGAACTGCAAAAGCGGCGGAAGAAAAATCAAGGTATGAAAAACTACATTAATTTTATCGATCTTACTGACACATGCGCTAATGCAGTATCCATCATTTTTACAATTTTATCCTGCCCGTATTGCAATTCCTCGCGTAAAGCAGCAGAGCTTAGCTTTACAAACACAGTGTGGTTTTTTAAAATAACAGATTCGGTATAATTTGCAACACCCTGGCCCATGACTTCAACCCAGGCTTCTTTTACATGAATCTGATCCATTCCTTTTTTCAGCTTATTCTCCTGCAACATTTGAGGTATAAGATCTTTTAGTTTATTGGTGTCATTTTCTCTTTTGCTCATTTCATTTTCTTTTAAAGACCGAACATCTTATAGGACTGGCCTGTTTCTTTAATCAATGCCTCGGTTCTCTTGTCATGCGTGTCTGTTATGAATAACTGGCCAAAACTATCGTCGTTGACAAGATGCAGCAACTGTCCTACCCTTTGGTCGTCTAACTTGTCAAAAATATCGTCAAGCAACAAAATGGGCTTAAACTGTGATTTTTTGGTTATAAAATCAAACTGAGCCAGTTTTAAGGCGATCAAAAATGATTTCTGTTGCCCCTGAGACCCTATCTTCTTTACCGGGTGTTCATTGATCTGAAAAAGAAGGTCGTCTTTGTGTATGCCGGCCGACGAATAATGCAGTGCCCTGTCTTTTTCAAGATGCTGCCTGAGCAAGGTTCTGAAATCCGATTGCTCCAATTGTGTTTTATATGAAAAAGTAACCTCTTCTTTTACACTCGCAGTCGATGACTTTTCAATGATATGACTGTAACGCTTGTTAAATATAGGTGTAAATTCTTTAATAAAAGATTTGCGCTTCTCAAAGATCCTTTCGCCGAAAACGATGAGTTGCTCATCATATATTTCCAGGTTATCACTGTCAAAAGTGAAATTAGATGCAAAGTATTTTAGGAGGGAATTCCTTTGACTAATCGTCTTGTTATAATGAATGAGATCGTGAAAATATGCTCTGTCATTCATTGAGATGATCATATCCATGAACTTTCTTCTCAATTCACTTCCTTCGCTGATCAGGTTCGTATCTGATGGTGAAATGATGACCAAAGGTATCAGTCCAAAATGATCAGAGAGTTTTTCATATTCCTTACCGTTTCTTTTGACTACCTTTTTGTGACCTTTCTTTAAACTGCAATGGATATGCTCAGGCCGATCACCTTTTTTAAAAATACCGTCTAAAACAAAAAAATCTTGTTCATGCTTAATATTTTGAGAGGCAACGGCATTAAAATAGCCCCTGGTGTGCGAGAGATAGTAAATGGCATCCAGTACATTGGTCTTACCCACTCCGTTGTTGCCTACAAGACAATTGATCCTTTCGTCAAAACTAAATGACTTCTCAGAAAAATTCTTAAAGTTGATCAGTGATATACTTTCTAAAAACATAGATAAAATCCTTCTGTGCGCCCAATTGGTTCAACCGATTGAGACACTTTTGTCATCTGCCTGAACAAACAGATACTAACTAATTAATTTTTAACTATTTAAACCCTTTTACTGTTCAAAGAAGTGAACCTTACAAAAAAACAAAAATTAAGTTTAAATTAAGTCAATAATTTGAATAAATATTTTATTTTTGCGCCATTAATAAAAAGACCGATGGCGACTTATAAAAAAAGAGGAAATAAAGTAAAGAAAGGTAATCAGGGAAGCATTGAAGATCAAAGTACTACGGCTGAGGTGTTCAACACTTTAGACGAAACTGCATCAAGATCAGAGCAATGGGTTGAAAAGAATCAAAAGATTATTTTTACCGGATTAATCGTTATAGCAGGAATCATTCTTGCATTTTTAGCATATAACAAATATGTTATTGAACCAAAAGAAAAAGAAGCTGCTGACGAACTTGCTTTCCCAAAACGATATTTTGAGGAAGCTCAAAACACCAGTGTCGCAGTCGATTCATTATACAATCTTAGCCTTAACGGTACAGATGGTAAATATGGCCTTATCGATATCGTTGACAACTATGGCAGTACAAAAGCCGGAAACCTGGCCAAATATATGAGTGGAATCGCTTTTCTTAAAACAGGTGATTACGAAAGTGCCATTAAATATTTAAGTGATTTCTCCTCTGAGGATGAAATGCTCGCCGCACTTGCAAAAGGAAATATTGGAGATGCCTTTGTTGAAATTGGACAACCCGAAGATGGCTTGCAATACTATTTGGAGGCCGCAAGGGTAAAAGACAATAATTTTACCTCACCCTTATATTTATTCAGAGCTGGAAATATAGCGATGGAGCTGGGCAAATTTAAAGATGCTGAAGGGTATTATCAAACCATAAAGGATAATTATCCAAAATCTGAAGAAGCCAAGAATATCGATATTTTTATTCAAAGAGCTCAGATAGCTCAAAAATAAAAGAAACCATGGCAACTGCAAACCTTTCCTTATACGATAGTGAAAGCATACCTGATGCCTCTCCCTTCAAATTTGGTATTGTAGTGTCTGAATGGAATCCTGATATTACCCAAAACCTCTTTGATGGAGCACGTGCTACTTTGCTGGAGCATGGAGCAAAAGATGAAAATATTTTATCGATTAAAGTTCCCGGGAGTTTCGAACTCATAAATGGCTGTAAACAATTACTGATTAATAAAGAGTTGGATGCATTAATTGCGATAGGCAATGTGATCAAAGGAGAAACAGAGCATTTTACTTTTGTCTGTGAAGGCGTTACTCAAGGTATCAAAGATCTCAATCTAAAATATGATACCCCTACCATTTTTTGTGTACTCACTGATCATACCAGGCAACAATCTATTGACAGGTCTGGAGGCAAACACGGGAATAAAGGGATTGAATGCGCTGTAGCAGCCATCAAAATGGCGGCTTTAAACAGTAGTCTTTAAAATAAAGGGCATTTATCAAAGGCTTTTAACATAACTTTATTTGATCAGCTTATCATATTTCTGTAATTTTGTATGAAATGCAAGTGCTATGTTCGGAAATGCTTTTAAACCAAGAGCTCATTATGTATTCAATTACAAACCTCGTTATTATGACGAGCGTAAAGAGCGTTTGGAAAAATTAAAAGAAAAATACAAGAACAAAGACAATTCTGTAACTGATATCCCCAAAATAACAATCTCCAAAGATCATCTTAGATCAAGTTGGCAAAGGCATAAGAAAATGTCATCCAACAGAGCCGTCAACATCCGACTTGCTATTATAATAACTATCTTAGTCGGGATTTTAGCCTATTTATTTGAATTGCATAAACTGTTTTAATGTCAGACTTCATTCGATTACTTCCAGATAATGTGGCGAATCAAATAGCTGCAGGAGAGGTGGTTCAACGTCCTGCTTCTGTGGTGAAGGAATTGCTTGAAAATGCAGTGGATGCTGGAGCAACAGATATAAAACTGATTGTTAAAGACGCAGGAAGATCACTAATCCAACTGATAGATAATGGTCGGGGCATGAGCCCGTCGGATGCAAGAATGTCTTTTGAAAGACATGCTACCTCAAAGATCCAAACAGCGAATGATCTATTTAATTTACATACAAATGGGTTCAGGGGTGAAGCTTTAGCTTCTATTGCCGCCATTGCCCATGTAGTTTTAAGAACAAAAACGGCAGGAGATGAGTTGGCCACAGAAATCAGGATCAACGGGGGCGAATTTATATCGGAGCAAGTCGTTGCCGGACCTGTTGGTTCGAGCTTCGAAGTAAAAAATCTCTTTTATAACATTCCGGCCAGAAGAAATTTTCTCAAATCCAATTCTATTGAAACAAGACATATTATCGATGCTTTTCAAAGAGTGGCTTTTACCTATCCCAAAATAGCCTTTTCTTTTGAGCACAACGGAAGTGAGGTTTTTAAATTACCGGCAGGGTCTTCAAAACAATGGAACAGCAACACCAGGCAGCGTGTGGTAAATATTATGGGGAAAAGCACTAATGAAAAATTGGTTCCTATACATGAAGAAACTGATATTTTAAGTATCAAAGGTTTTATTACCAAACCCTCATTTGCAAAGAAAAAAAAAGGGGAGCAATTCTTTTTTGTCAATAACCGGTTCATCAAAAGTCCTTATCTGCACCATGCAGTAATTAATGCTTATGATGGCTTATTAAATCAGGGATCTCATCCCTCCTATTTTTTATACCTTGATGTGCCAAAAAACAGTGTTGACATTAACATCCACCCAACCAAGACAGAGATAAAATTCGATAATGAACGAGATTTATATGCGATAATAAGGTCTACGATCAAACACAGTCTCGGCCAGTACAATGTAGTGCCAAGTTTAGACTTTGAGAGGGACGCAAGTCTTGACACACCTTATTCTTACAAAGACCGGGCCTATGTAACTAATCCGGTTATTGAGATAGATCAAGGTTTTAATCCCTTTAAAGAAAAAGGGAACACAAAATTTAACAAAGAACGATCTGCAAAGAATCTTCAATGGGAAGCATTATACCTTAGTGACAACCCTGAAAATGAACTCATTGAGAATATTACGGTGGACATGGATAATGTCACCCAAGATTTATTTGACGAAGCTCAGGAGGCTGCCGCCTTGAAAACTTTTCAGGTACAAGCAAAGTTTATTGCAAGTTCGATAAAATCGGGTATGGTTTTGATAGATCAGCATGCTGCTCATCAACGTATACTCTATGAAGAATACCTCGCAAAGGTAACTATGGAAGGTCTTGGACATCAACAATTATTATTTCCCCTTAAAGTTTCGATCAGTAAAAATGATGTAATGATCATTGAACAGATCAGGCAAGATCTGAATAGCGCCGGATTTCATATTTCAGAGATACAGGAAGAAGCACTGGTTCTTGATTCCATACCTTCGGCCATTGCCGAAAAAGAAGTACTAGGCATTATTGAATCACTTATAGAAAATTTTAGGAATGAAGTGCCTGAATCAAGTTTTAGCCAGGTTGACCTGATCACGAAAAGTTTGGCAAAAAGTCTTGCGATCAAACCGGGCACCTCACTTAACAACAGAGAACAAGAGAATCTGTTGAATAAATTATTCTCCTGCAAGGAGCCGAATTATTCGCCATTTGGCAAAAAAACATTTATTACCTTGTCATTAAATGACTTGGAAGAAAAATTTAATTTAGAGTAATATGGGGAAATTGACAGAGGCCATTAAACATTTGATCATATTAAATGTTATTTTTTTTGCAGCCAGTTCCTTGTTCGGCCTGAATCTTGGAAACTGGCTGGCTTTGTACTTCCCAAAAAATGATCACTTTGGATTTTGGCAGTTCGTATCCCATATGTTTATGCATGCAGGGTTTATGCATATTCTCTTTAATATGTATGCCTTATGGGCCTTTGGATCACCTCTGGAGCAGATGTGGGGCCGGAACAAATTCCTTTTCTTTTACTTTTCGGCCGGTATTGGTGCGGGGCTCATATATACTGCCGTCAATTATTTTCAATTCAACAGCATTTACAACGATCTCATAAGCATAGGAGTTGGACCGGAGGATATTCAAATCCTTCTTGAATCGGGAAGGTACAATTCTGCAATTTTGGACCAGATTCCTGAAAAAAAACTATCGGGTATTTACCAAATCTTTAATACTCCAGCTGTGGGGGCCTCGGGCGCCATTTATGGTATCTTGGTAGCCTTTGGAATGAGTTTTCCCAATGCCAAGCTCGCATTGATCTTTTTGCCCGTTCCAATTGCAGCGAAATATTTTATCCCGGTTTTGATCGGGCTAGACCTCTTTTCTGGAGTAACCGGCTTCTCTATTTTTGGTGGTGGAATTGCTCACTTTGCGCATGTAGGAGGAGCAGTGATAGGATTTATCATTATGAAATACTGGCAAAAGAATCAATTCAAATCATGGAATTAACTGCTTTCGAATCATGAATTGGCTAACACACCTATATCAAAATTACCTTTCACGAAGTATTGTTGAAAAAATCATCATCATCAATGTGGTCGTTTTTATCCTGACCTATTTGTTCAACACCCTGTCATTTTTGTTCCAGATAGATGGTAATTTCATCGTTAACTGGTTTTCCCTGCAACCTGATTTCGAACTTTTGCTGTACAGGCCTTGGACAATTATAAGCTATGGATTTCTTCATGTTGGCTTTTTTCACATCTTGTTTAATATGCTTGTGCTGTATTATTTTGGCAACCTCTTTCTTGATTTTTTCAATCATAAGCAGTTTTTGGTCTATTTCCTGCTTGGAATCATGGGAGGCGGATTTGTCTATATGATCTCGTACAATTACCTCCCGGGTCTTAAGACGCAGGAATCACTTTTATTGGGAGCTTCAGCCGGTGTAATGGCCGTTGTAATTGGTATTTCAAGCTATATTCCACATTACTCCATGAGATTTAGATTTATTGGAAACGTCAAATTGTTGTATATTGCTGTAGTTTTGGTTGTATTGGATGTAGTCCAAATACCTACCGGGAATGCCGGTGGTCATTTGGCACATTTGGGCGGATCGCTGATTGGATTGACGATGACAAAATATTTTGATCAAGGCTTGGGTTTGATCAGGTGGGTAGAACAATTGATGTCAAAAAGAGAAAAGAAACCTTTAAAAACAGTTTACAAAAATAGTCAGAAGAAAGCCTATCAGAAAAGAGAAACCAAATCTGAAGAACAGCATAGAATAGACAGTATACTGGATAAAATCAGTAAGTCAGGTTATGACACCCTGACAAAAGAAGAAAAGGATTATCTCTTTAATGCAGGAAAAAAATAAATTAAACGATTCCCCTCTTGAAAAATTTATCGTTTTTAAATAAAATCATATTTTTTGCAAACAACATTGTGGCATTGCTTTTCCTTACCTCAATGACTCTACCCTATATATCGCCTCAGTCATTCCCCCTATTGTCAATCATAAGTTTGGCTGTTCCACTGTTACTGTTTGCCAATGTTGCCTTTATCGTGTACTGGTTGTTATCAGGTATAAAAAAGCAATTTCTTTTATCTTTTTTTTGTATTCTGCTGGCCATTGGCTTGTCAATCTTCCCTTATAAATTTAACAGTAAAACCGTGGTGAGTGGCGGGAGTTTTGCAGTGATGACTTACAACGTGAGGTTATTTAACAAATACAAATGGATAGCCTCAGAAGAAGTCCCCGCTAAAATCTCCAGTTTTATCAAAAAAGAGAATCCCGATATTATCGCTTTTCAGGAATTCAAACACGACAAAGAAGTCGACCTTAATTATCCCTATGTGTATGAAAAACTGAACGGCGGGAAAAGAGCTAATGGTTTAGCTATCCTATCCAAGTACAGGATAGTGAACCAGGGCAGTCTTGATTTTGAAAATTCAAATAACAATGCCATTTTTATAGATATCATTCGTAACAATGATACGATAAGAATCTATAATGTTCATCTTGAATCCTTTGGAATCAGACCAGACAGTGTTGATTTAAATATCGATGAGAGAAAATCTAAGCGACTGATTTACAGATTAAAAAAATCCTTTACCAAGCAACAGGTTCAGGTTGAAAAATTCATGGAACACAGGAATAACTGCCCGTACAAAATAATCATAAGCGGTGATTTTAACAACACAGCTTTTTCCTGGGCTTATTTAAAACTCAAGAATGATCTGAACGACACCTATGTTGAAGCCGGAAAAGGATTTGGAAAAACCTATTCTTTTAATAAATACCCCTTGCGCATAGACTTTATTCTGGCAGATAAGAAATTCCTGGTTAATGAACACAAAAATTACCAGATTGAACTTTCTGATCACGAACCGGTGCTTGCCAGGCTTAGTTATTGATCATTTACCTCCGTAAACATTTTTTTAATACCCTTCAAAAAATTCAATCGATGAAAATATTGTATTTTTGTCAGCGCTAAAGAATTGAGCATGAAGACTGATAAAAAAGTAGCTTTTTATACGCTTGGGTGCAAACTGAATTTTTCAGAAACGTCAACCATTGCGAGAGATTTTCAAAACGAAGGATTCAACAGGGTGGAATTTGATGACTACGCGGATATCTATGTCATCAATACCTGCTCTGTGACGGAAAATGCCGATAAACGCTTTAAAACTATCGTTAAATCAGCCTTAAAGAAAAATGAAGATGCATTCTTAATAGCCATTGGTTGCTATGCGCAGTTAAAGCCTGAAGAACTTGCGAATATTAACGGAGTTGACCTTGTTCTTGGAGCCACCGAAAAATTTAAAGTACTTGACTATATTGAAGATCTTTCAAAAAACCAGATGGGGGAGATTCATTCCTGTGAAATTGATGAAGCAGATTTCTATGTGGGTTCCTATTCCATTGGAGATCGCACAAGAGCTTTCCTCAAAGTACAGGATGGATGCGATTATAAATGCACGTATTGCACCATCCCATTGGCCAGGGGAATTTCCCGAAGTGACACCCTGGAAAATGTGATTGAGAATGCCAAAGAAATATCGGCTAAAGGAATCAAGGAGATTGTACTGACAGGTGTAAACATTGGAGATTACGGGAAAGGTGAATTCGGAAATAAAAAACACGAACATACTTTTCTCGAGTTGGTTCAGGCACTTGATACAGTGCAGGGAATTCATCGAATAAGGATCTCTTCGATTGAACCCAACCTGCTTCAAAATGAAACCATTGATTTTGTGTCAGGTTCAAAAAGTTTTGTTCCGCATTTTCATATACCCCTGCAAAGTGGAAGTGACGAACTGCTGAAAAGCATGAAACGGAGGTATCAGTCGAGCCTGTATGCTGACCGTGTAAAAAAGATCAAAACATTAATGCCTCATGCCTGTATTGGCGTAGATGTTATCGTTGGGTTTCCCGGTGAAACTGATGAGGTGTTTCTTGAGACTTATGAGTTCTTATCCAATCTTGATATTTCCTATCTTCATGTTTTTACTTATTCAGAAAGGCCTAATACCGAAGCCGTTGAAATGAAAGGCGTAATTCCGATTAAGGTCAGAAATAAAAGAAGTAAAATGCTCAGAGGCTTATCGGTCAAAAAAAGGAGGGCTTTTTATGAATCTCAACTTGGGGAGACGCTAACGGTTCTTTTTGAGGGTGAAAACAAAAAAGGATATATTCATGGATTCACAGAAAATTATGTTAAAGTAAAAACACCCTGGAACCCTGCCCTTGTGAATTCGCTGCATCCTGTCAAACTCACGAACATAGATGAGGACGGTCTTGTAAGATTTGAATGGATCAAAGAGGCAGTAATGTGATAAAGGAGTTCTTTTGGTTGAAAGTTTTAGTATTTTTGATTCCACGTTGTACCAATGGAAGATAAAATACACATCTATTTTATGCCTGGCCTGGCTGCCAGCTCAAGAATCTTTGAATTCATACATGTGGCAGAAGATAAATTTGAATTGCATTATCTTGAATGGCTTGAACCTGCAAACGAAAATGAATCTCTTCCCAGTTATGCCGCTAAATACCTTAAGCTTATAGAACACGAACAAGCAGTATTGATAGGCGTGTCGTTTGGAGGAATCCTGGTTCAGGAAATTAGCAGGCTCATCGCGGTTCGCAAAGTAATTATTATCTCAAGTATCAAAAGTCAGGATGAGATGCCCAAAAGATTAAAATTACTGAGAAGTTCGGGTGCTTACAAGTTCTTTCCAACCAAACAAATAGCAAAAATAGATGACTTTTCGAAATACAACTTCCATCCAAACTTGAAAAAAAAAGGTGAATTATATAATAAATATTTAAGTATAAGAAACGAAAAATATCTAAATTGGGCCCTGCGCAATGTATTGTTCTGGAGCAACAAATCTATCCAACCCGGTGTAATACACATCCACGGAACGAAAGATGAGATTTTTCCAATAAAACACGTTAAAGATTGTATTTCCGTTGAAGACGGTACACATGCCATGATCATTATTAAAGCAAAAAAAATAAGTGCAATCATTGAAAACATTTTGTTGGTATGATTCTTGAAAAAACAGACATAAATGATATCATCCTGTTGACGCCTAAGGTGTATTATGACAGCAGAGGTTATTTTATGGAGTCGTATAATGAAAAGAAAGTAGCGATGCTAATCAAAGACCGTTTTGTACAAGACAATGAGTCGGTTTCACATAAGAATGTCTTAAGAGGGCTTCATTTTCAACTTCCTCCTCATGCACAGTCTAAACTGATCAGGGTGGTAAAAGGCAGTATTTTGGATGTTGCCGTTGACTTGAGAAAAGATTCGAGTACTTTTGGAAAACACTTTAAACACGTGTTAAGCGGCGAAAATAAAAAACAACTATACATACCTGCAGGATTCGCTCATGGTTTTTTAAGCCTTGAAGACGATACTATTTTAAATTACAAGTGTTCAGACTATTATGATGCTAAAAGCGAGGCCAGCCTTTTATGGAATGATCCTGATCTCTCCATTGACTGGGGTGTGCTTGATCCGATTTTAGCAGAAAAAGACCGAATGGCGGAAAATTTTGTTACATTTGAAAATCCCTTTTAATTTTAAAATCAAATTACTATGAGCAGATCATATCGATTCATTGTTTTAGCAAGTATTGTTGTTATAGCTTTCTTTTTTATCAACGCGGAAAAATCTGTGAAAAAATCTGAAACCAAAGGCAAAGTAAATGTCGATTCGTCTACAACCAATGATGAGAACAGCTATACAATAAAAGCTCTTAAAATTCCTGAGAACCTGAGTTTTGCGGGAGAAAAAGTACTTCTTGACAAAACTGATATAAAGGAGCGAATAGACAGGGAATTATTAGTGAACACCTATTGGCAGTCAAATGCCCTGTTGTGGTTTAAAAGAACAAACAAATATTTTCCGGTAATCGAACCCATTTTAAAGGAAAAAGGGGTTCCGGATGATTTTAAATATTTATCGGTTATTGAAAGTGACCTTAGAAATGTTACCTCTCCGGCAGGCGCAAAGGGTATGTGGCAAATGCTCAAAGGCGCAGGAAGGGAAAATGGTCTTGAGATCAATGATAATGTCGATGAAAGATATCATTTGGAAAAAGCAACCAGGGCCGCATGTGATTATCTCATTGAGGCCAAAGAAAGACTTGGCAGTTGGACACTGGCTGCAGCGGCATACCACGCCGGCAATTTTGGGATTGAGAAAAGGCTTAAGGAACAAATGGTCGATAATTATTATGACGTTCTTGCAGGTGAAAATACTGAAAGGTATATTCCAAGAATCGTAGCGGCCAAGGAAATCCTAAGCCATCCTGAAAAATACGGTTTTGAATTTGATAAAGATGATCTCTATGAATTAGGTACTACCTATACCGTAAGAGTAGATACAGCAATCACTAATATTGCAAGCTTTGCGCAAAAATTCGATACAAATTACAAGGAATTGAAAATGTACAACCCATGGCTTAGGGAAAACCATTTAAATAATAAATCAAGAAAATTGTACGAGATACAAATTCCTAAATAAAGATCAAGTAGTGCTTCCAGGCTCTTAAGAAAATCATTTTTTGACTAAAAATTGATCTTTGTAATTGACAGTAAGGCCTTATGGTATTCTTTTAAAATGTCTTTAACTATTTTGGATGCGGGCCTAATATCATGTATAAGTCCTGCTATTTGACCAATCTCCAGCTCCCCTTCGTTGAGGTCACCCTCGAACATTCCTTTTTTAGCCCTGCCGCGTCCTAAAAACTCTTTTAACGCTTCGGTATCTGCATGCTTTTCATAAAGTTTTTGAACATTTTGGTAGAATTGATTCTTAATCAGTCTCACCGGAGTTAATTCCTTAAGGGTCAAATGGGTTCCTCCATCTTCTGTTTTCACCACTTCCTGCTTAAAATTCAAATGGGCGGAAGACTCTTCACTCGCAACAAACCGGCTTCCGATTTGAACACCATCAGCACCTAAAACCATGGCGGCAAGCATTCCCCTTCCCGTTGCTATCCCTCCTGCCGCAATCAATGGTATATGAATCTTTTCCTTTACCATAGGGATTAAAGTAAAGGTTGTTGTCTCTTCTCTTCCATTATGGCCTCCGGCTTCAAAACCTTCCGCAACAACGGCATCCACTCCTGCCTCCTGTGATTTTAAAGCAAATTTCACGCTGCTCACCACATGAACCACGGTAATTCCCCTTTCTTTTAAAATACTCGTGTATAATTTCGGGTTTCCGGCTGAAGTAAATACAATCTTTACTTCTTCTTTAATAATGATATCAATGATTTTTTGAAGGTCAGGATAGAACAACGGAATATTAACACCAAATGGTTTAAGGGTTGCTTTTTTACATTTTTGTATATGTTCTCTAAGGACCTCAGGATACATGGAACCAGCACCTATTAAACCCAGGCCCCCTGAATTACTTACAGCGGCAGCGAGTTTATATCCGCTTACCCAAACCATTCCTGCCTGGATGATCGGATAGTCTATTCCAAACAATGATGTGACTTTATTCCTGTTTTCGTTCATATTGAAAGTTGATTCACCCCTGTAAAATTAATTGGTTTAATTCACATTCTCAATGTTTATCTTAGTAAATTACCGGACCGTAATTCAAACATGATTCAAAATAAAAAAACTAAAATAATTGCCCAAACCGTCATATACACGTTTTTAGCACTTTCGGCATTTGCGGCAAATTCTGTAATCTGTAGGTTAGCCCTGAAAGAGAAGGCTATTGATCCTGGATTATTTACCGGTATCCGTTTGATTTCCGGGGCGTCAGTATTGGCTATCCTGGTTTTCTTATCAAGAGGTGACCGATCATCATATTCAAAAGGTTCCTGGGTTTCCGGCTTTGTACTATTCCTGTACGCGGCGGCCTTTTCTTATGCCTATATTACTTTAGAAACAGGAACCGGGGCTTTGATTATATTCGGATCGGTTCAAATCACCATGATCGCCTATTCACTATTATCAGGCTATAAAATGAGTGTTTGGGAATGGCTGGGAGTATTTTTATCCATTGCAGGATTCGTATATTTGATGTTACCTGATGCTAAAACTCCATCGGTTTCAGGCTTTGTTTTAATGACAATTTCGGGTGTCTCCTGGGGTTTATATTCGATACGAGGCAGGGATTCAAAGAACCCGCTCAATGAAACTGCATTTAACTTTTTAAGGGCCACTCCATTTTTAATGCTGCTTTTATTCTTTATTGCAAAAGATGCCAACGCCTCAACCAAGGGAATTCTGCTTGCTCTTTTATCCGGAACAATCACTTCTGGAATTGGCTACACGATATGGTATATGGCTCTAAAGGAACTCAGCTCGATACAAGCCTCGATAGTCCAGCTTTTTGTCCCGGTTCTTGCCGCCATAGGTGGTGTTATTTTTGTAGGAGAACTGATCAGTTCAAAATTAATTATTGCTTCTCTTATGATCTTGGGAGGTGTTTTTTTATTGATCGTTAAGAAAACCAAAGTCAAAACAAATTTATAGGAATCGGTGCTTATTGCAGTGTCAGTAAAAGGTTCAAATTAAATCAATGCATAAGCCCTCTTAACTTATCACGCCGGAACCCAACAATTCATCGTCCTGATACCAGGCCACAAACTGACCTTCAGTGATAGCAGACTGGGGCTCATTGAATGAGACATACATGCCATCAGCTGCTCTGTATAAACTCGCTTTTTTTAATGCCTGACGGTATCGAATCCTGGCCATCACTTCCATTTCTTCACCGATTTCAAGCGCAAGGTCTTCTCTGATCCAGTGAATTTCATCGGCTTTTACAAACAATACATTTCGATATAATCCTCTGTGATGTTTTCCCTCCCCGGCATAGATCACGTTGCGTTCTACGTCAGTATCAATTACAAACAGAGGTTCAACAGTACCTCCGACTGCCAAGCCCTTTCGTTGGCCTTTTGTAAAATAATGGGCCCCCTGATGCTTTCCTACAGCTTTTCCATCCTCCGGGGAATAGTGAAATTTTTGGCTGTTGAACTTAAGGGCCTCTTCCTGATTTGAAAATTCAGGTGTTTCTGTATCATAAATAGTCGAATCATTAGGAATTTGAACGATCAGGCCTTCCTTTGGTTTCAATTGTTGTTGCAAAAATTCAGGTAACCTCACCTTACCAATAAAGCAAAGGCCTTGTGAATCTTTTTTATCTGCAGTAACGAGTCCCTGCTGAGCTGCAATCTCACGGACCTCTGACTTTTTCAATTCCCCAATCGGAAATAAGGCTTTAGCCAGTTGTTGCTGGGACAACTGACACAAAAAATATGACTGGTCCTTATTATCGTCCTTTCCTGCCAACAGGCTATAGACCCTCTCAGCCCCGATCTCCTGCTCCGATTTTCTGCAATAGTGCCCGGTAGCTACATAATCTGCCTTAAGATCCAATGCAATATCCATGAACACGTCAAACTTGATTTCCCTGTTGCACAGTACATCCGGATTTGGCGTTCTGCCCATTTTATATTCCCTGAACATATAATCAACAATCCTTTCCTTGTATTGTTCACTAAGGTCCACAACCTGAAACGGGATGCCTAACTTTTCAGCAACTAGCATCGCATCGTTACTGTCTTCCAGCCAGGGACATTCCTTTGAAATTGTTACTGAATCATCATGCCAGTTTTTCATAAACAGCCCAATCACTTCATAGCCCTGTTGCTTAAGTAAATAAGCAGCAACGCTTGAATCAACTCCACCGGATAATCCTACGATAACTCTTTTCATCGACTATAAAAATTGCGTCGGCAAAGATACAAAAAACAAAATGTATTATAAACAAGCCCCTGCACTTGTTCCAGATTTAATCATGTAAGTAGCACAAAGACATAATTAATCCTTTTCAGGCTTTAAGGCGGGTTGTTCAGTACTCACCAATTCACCGTCGACATAATTTTCCCATGTTCCTACCCTTAGGTCATCCTTAAAAGGTCCTTTTTTGATAAGGTCTCCTGTCTTACGGCTATAGTAAACGGCCATGCCATTTAGTTTTCCGTTGGCGTAATTAAAATCCTGATAAAGAAACCCCTTAATGGAGTACTTTTTATAATTCCCGTGCAGTAATCCATTCTTGTAATAGGCAGTTTCAGTTGGCTCCCCCGAGGGGTAAAAAGTTTTATAGGCACCGTCAAGTTTTCCATTCACGTAATTCTCCTCACTCATTACCGATTTACCATCCGGGTGATAATACAACCATTTACCTTCTCTCTCCTTCCCTCTCATCAGACCTTTGCTTTCAAGTGCTCCCGAAGGCGTAAAAAAACTTACTCTTGCAAGATCGCTGTTATCTTCATATTCCTTTACAATTACAGGAAAATCAGAATCTGATGCCGAAAAATATTTAAAAACCCCGACTTCCTTCCCATGATCAAACTTCCCGGAATATCTGATACGGTTGTTGTTGTAATACTTTCTCCAAACTCCATGTCTTTTGCCCTCAGCATCAAATTGATTGATATCTGCCTGAGCATGTGATGCAAAAAAATTCAAAAAAAAGACCAACAACAGGCTATATCTATACATTTGATTACTATTTCTAATTAAATAACTCAAATAAGCGAAAAATGTTGTTCAAATTAAGCGCTTATTTATGGGGATAAAAATAGAAATATTTTTTAATTTTAGTTTCTCTGCACAGCAGATGATTCTGGCACTGTAAGAAATCACATCAATCATGCGCCAAAAATTAGATTCATCTGAACGGCAACCTGCAGACAAAAGGCACTAAAATGGATCTTATAAGTATTTTGAATAAAGTCATAAATGCAAAGAGAATCTATCGTGATGCCACGGCTGCTGATATTGTAAGGAATCCCGAACTGCTGCCAGAGCTTATTGCTAAAGTATATGATATTGATGACCCTTTGCATATTAAGGCGGCCTGGGTACTGGAATTGGTATATCTTGAAGACGGCTCGCTTTTAGATGCTTATATACATGAATTTATCAGGGGCATGCCGCTGTTAAACCATGAAAGTGCCTTAAGGCCGATTTCAAAAGTTTGCAGCTTGTGGAGTAGCTATTATTTTTCAAAAAAGACTTCAAAAATCAAACCTAGTCAAACTGAAGTGGAAATCATCATCTCCTGTAATTTTGACTGGCTTATTGAATCGCATAAAACAGCCACCCAAGTATTTGCCATGGATACGCTGAAACTATGGAGTTCAGAACAAAATTGGATACAACCGGAACTAAAATCAGTTCTACAAAAAAACGCAGACTTGGGAACAAGCGGATACAGGACGCATGCAAGGAAATTATTAAAAAATCTCTAGAACCATGGTGCATAAAAACGTGTAATAAACTATTTTTGCAGCTTACAAAAAAAATGACTTGACATGAATTTGACAACCTTGAACGCCATATCTCCAATAGACGGCAGGTACAGAAATAAAATAGAAGGCCTAGCTGATTTTTTCTCGGAACAGGCACTCATAAAATACAGGGTTAAAGTAGAGATAGAATATTTTATTGCGCTTTGTCAAATTCCACTCCCACAATTGAAAAGTTTTGACAATGCTCTTTTTAGCACCTTAAAAAGCATCTATACGGATTTCTCTGCTGAAGATGCATTAAGAATTAAGGAAATAGAAAGTATTACCAATCATGATGTCAAAGCCGTTGAATATTTTATCAAGGAGAAATTTGACCAACTGAATCTGCATAAATACAAGGAGTTTATCCATTTTGGACTTACTTCACAAGATATTAACAATACTGCTGTACCCTTGAGTTTAAAAGATGCTTATAACAGTGTTTATTTACCCGAGCTGGATGCGCTGATTAAAAAGCTCGAATCACTTGCAACCGAGTGGAGTGCTGTTTCCATGCTCGCAAAAACACATGGACAACCTGCTTCTCCAACCCGTTTGGGTAAAGAGATATATGTTTTTGTTGAAAGGATAAAGCAGCAATTAAAGTTGCTAAAAGAAATACCTTTTGCCGGGAAATTTGGAGGGGCGACAGGAAATTTCAATGCACATAAAGTGGCATATCCAGATTATGACTGGAAAGCTTTTGGAAGTCATTTTGTTCAGGATGTCCTCGGGTTGACACATTCTTTCCCAACGACCCAGATAGAGCATTATGACCATTTGGCTGCTTTATTTGATGGGTTAAAAAGGATCAATACTATTGTTATCGACCTCGACAGGGATTTTTGGCAATATATTTCGATGAATTATTTCAAACAAAAAATTAAAAAAGGAGAAGTAGGTTCTTCGGCCATGCCCCATAAGGTAAACCCTATAGATTTTGAGAATAGCGAAGGAAATCTTGGCATTGCCAATGCTATTTTTGAACATCTATCGGCTAAACTGCCTATTTCCAGATTGCAAAGAGATTTGACCGATTCAACCGTGCTTAGAAATATTGGAGTTCCTGTTGGCCACACTATCATATCTTTTACTTCTACTGTAAAAGGGTTAAACAAACTGCTCTTGAATCAGGAAGCTTTTGACAAGGATCTTGAGGATAACTGGGCTGTAGCCGCAGAAGCCATTCAAACCATATTGAGACGTGAGGCTTACCCGGATCCCTATGAGGCTTTGAAAGGACTTACAAGGACCAACGCCAAGATCGACCAAAAAGCAATAGCCGACTTTATAGATACGCTTGCAGTGACCGACGAGATAAAAAAGGAATTAAAAGCTATTACACCTCACAATTACACTGGAATTTAATCAATCAGCCATGCGCCATTTTTTGACAATCATGATGTTTTATCTTACTGTTTCCTGTATCAACGGCAGTAAATTACACCTGGATGATCTTAAAAAGGGCAGATTTAAAACCATTTTAGAAGACAAAGAGACGGTTTCGTTTGCAACACGCAATGATTCGATTCAAATTGAAGATTTTAATGGAGTCAAGGATACATTCAATATAAAGTGGCTTGACCAGTTTGAATATGTATTAACCAAAAGAAGCCCGAAAACACTTTTGGACAGTACCCCTTTTCATGTAAAGATTATCAGTATTAAAGAGGATACCTATACCTTTAAAGCTTATTATAAAGGATCTAAATTCAAACAAAAGGGTACGGCCATAAAACTGGAATAATCCAATCAGCAAAACACTTGAATCATGGAAATATTTTCTCACATCGATACATGGGTAGCTCTACTAACTTTAACTTTCCTTGAAATAGTTCTTGGAATCGATAATATAATTTTTATCTCGATTACCGCGGGTAAGCTTCCTCAAAACCGGATTAAAAAAGCAACAAATATAGGGCTGGTGCTGGCCATGGTCTTTAGAATTTTATTACTCATAGGCGTCTCCTATATCATCGCCATGAAAGACATTCTTTTTGAGGTCGATCTCTCCTGGTTTCAGGCTTCCGTTTCAGGGCAAAGTCTGATTCTGTTAGGTGGTGGTTTTTTCCTGTTGTACAAAAGCACGCATGAAATCCATCAAAAGGTGGAAGGCGCTGAACACGATACTAGTGCCGGCAGTAATGTGAAGTCTTCGCTGTCTGCCGTCATTGTTCAAATCGTGCTTATAGACATTGTTTTTTCCTTTGACTCAGTTTTGACCGCTGTTGGAATGACCAATGGTCTGGATGGAGCTTTGATTATCATGATTATAGCTGTTGTTGTATCCATTTTGATCATGATGATCTTTGCCTTGCCTGTCGGAAAATTTGTCAATAAACATCCTACAGTACAAATGCTGGCCTTATCGTTTCTGATTCTTATCGGTTTTATGCTTGTGACAGAAAGTGCGCATTTATCGAATGCAGTAATTTTTGGCCAGCGCGTTGGTGCCATACCAAAAGGTTACCTGTACTTTGCCATTGCTTTCTCACTTCTTGTTGAAGCCCTCAATATGAAGGTCAGAAAGCTCAAAATAAAAATATAACTCGATTCATATTTGCATCTTCACCTCTTTTAAAAGAACAAGGGAAAATCTCTCAAGGGGTACTGATGTACTGCATACCAAAAGTAAGTGAAGCTTCGTTACGACATTTTGTATTGTGTCAATGTGCCTTGGGTTACTTAGACAAGTAGGATATAAGTCTAATTTTGCATGGAATTAATTTAAGAAATCCATGTATTTATTCAAATTGAACAAATCGTTTTTAAAAGGAGTTTTGGTCCTGGGAACCGTTTTAATGCTGGCTCAGACCCATGCGCAATCGAGCACTGTTATAAGTCTTGAAGAAGTAAAAACCCGCGCAAAGGAAAATAATAACAGTCTAAAGATCTCACAACAAGACTATGCCCTGGCAAAAGGACAATACGAAAGTTCGAGAGCCGTTTTACTGCCTCAGATCAGACTGAGTAATACGAGTACTTTCACAAATAACCCTTTGCAGGCATTTGGTTTCAAATTGCTTCAAAGAGATGTAGCATCTGCTGATTTTGACCCCGAACTGCTCAATGATCCGGGTAATGTAGAGAACTTCAACACAAGGATTGAACTCATGCAACCCCTGATCAACGTAGATGGTTGGAAAGAAAGAAAAATGGCCAATCTCAATTTGGAAGCTTCAAACCTTCAGGCACAGAGAACAGAGGAATATATAGAACTTGAAGCCATCAAAACCTATATGCAACTCCAATTGGCTCATAAATCAATTGAAGTTATTAAAAAAGCTAAAGAAACAGCTTCTCAGAATCAGATTTGGGCAAAAAATACCTATGATCAGGGCTTGATGCAAAGTGCCGCTTATCTCGATATGGAAGTCAGGTTGGCCGAGATAGAACACAAACTTCACCTGGCCAGGTCTAACTTTCAAAACGTCTCTGAATACCTTGCTTTTTTAATAGGAAATACAGACCCAGGAGTACTTATGCCATCAGATGAATTAACACTGGACGTAGTTGGCTCCGAAGACGATTTTACCTTGAACAGCAACCGCAAGGACCTTCTTGCGATGCAGTATTCCATAGATGCCCAGGAACAAATGCTTCAATCATCAAAAATGAGTTTTATCCCCAGAGCCAATGCTGTGGCAAATTATGAATGGAATGATGCCTCGTTTATGGGTTTTGGAGCCAACAACTATATGATTGGTCTGCAACTGTCCTGGGATATTTTTAGTGGTTATAAAAACATCGGTAAAATTCACCAGGAAAAAGCGCTTTTAGAAAAAGCCACGCTCAAACAACAAAAATATATTCAGGAAAGTGAATTGGAAATCAATAAAGCCAAACGTCAATTTTCAGATGCCAAAAAACAGATAGAGCTTACCGGTCTTTCCCTGACACAATCAAAAGAAGCATTCAGGATCACAGATAACAGGTTTAAGCAAGGTTTGGAAAAATCAAAAGACCTTCTCTTCGCTGAAACAAAATACCATGAAAAAGAACTTGAATATGCAAGGGCCATCTTCAACTTCAACTTTTCAAAAGTCTATTTAAATTTCTTAACACGATAATCAAAACAAGATGAAACTAAATTACAAAACAATAAAACTTTTGAGTCTATTCCTGATGGCTTCAGCTACGCTGGCTTCTTGCTCCGACTCCAAGAATTCCACTACCACAGCTGTCGAAGTTGTAGATGTAAAAGTGGAAAAATCAATAGTTCCCGAGAGCAATGGTTATTTCAATACCAGTGGCCAAATTGAAGCCGATCAATTTGCAAACATCAGTACCAGAATGATGGGCTACGTATCTAAAGTTTATGTGAAAGTTGGGCAAAATGTAAGAAAGGGACAAGCCTTGATCGATATTAACAATGCCGATATGGAAGCCAAAAAAGCCCAGGCACAAGCCGGGATTAGCCAGGCTGAAGCCAGGTTTTTAACAGCCGATAAAAACCTGAAGAGATATCAGACTTTATTCGAGCAAAAAAGTGCTTCCCAAAAGGAGTTCGATGATGTGAATACCCAATACAGCATAGCAAAAGCACAGCTTGAAAGTGCCAGGCAGGTCCGAAAAGAAGTGGAAGCGATATTATCCTATACAAACATAAGGGCACCATTCAGCGGTGTCATTACTTCCAAATCTGTCAAGGTTGGCGATATGGCTAACCCGGGGCAGCACCTCTTGAGCATTGAGGCACCAAATAACTTTGTGGCCATTGCCATGGTCCCGGAAATGAATATTCCTTATGTACGCCAAAATGACAGCGTCAAGGTTTACGTAAAATCAAATGAAAAAACACTGTACGGAACCGTTAGCGAAATCAGTACTTCTTCGCAAAACTCTGGTGGTCAGTATCTGGTAAAAATAAAATTAGAAATTCCCGAAGACGTGCGATTGTATTCAGGGATGTTTATTTCTGCTGTATTCCCATCAAGTCAGAATCAAACTACCCAGGTCCTGATCCCCAAATCAGCGCTCATAAGAAAGGGAGACTTACAAGGTATTTATACTGTAAGTTCTTCTAATACCGCTATTCTGAGATGGCTCAAACTGGGAAGATCAGTGGGTGATCATATTGAAGTACTGTCAGGACTTTCTGAAGGTGAGCAATATATAGTAAGCGCTGAAAGCAAATTATATAACGGAGTTAAACTCAACATAAAATAAAAAGCGATGGATAAAGGATTTGCAGGAAAAATAGCATCGGTTTTTTTACAATCGAAGCTCACTATATTGCTGATGGTAATTTTCATGATCATTGGTGTTTACAGCTCTTATTTGATTCCCAGGGAGGAAGAGCCTCAAATTGAGGTGCCCATTGCCGATATATTTGTAGGGTATCCAGGTGCTTCACCGGCAGAAATCGAATCAAAAGTGGCGAAACCGCTTGAAAAAATCGTAAGCAATTTGCCAGGTGTAGAATATGTCTATTCAACCTCGATGAATGGGAAAGCCATGTTGATCGTGCAGTTTTACGTTGGAGAAGACCTTGAAAGATCATTTGTGCAGCTTTATAATGAGATTATCAAACATCTGGATCAGATACCTCAAGGGGTTACAATGCCATTGGTCAAAACCAGAGCCATTGATGATGTACCGGTTTTGGGGCTGACCTTCTGGAGCGAACACTATGACGATTTTCGGCTCAAGCAACTTGTGGAAGAGGTTAATTCTGAGATTAAAAAAGTGGATGGCGTTGCCATTACAAATATAATCGGTGGCAGAAGTCAGGAAGTGAGTGTCTTCCTTGATAAAGAGAAGCTCGCCGAAAACAAATTAGATATCCTGAGCGTGGCTCAAATGATACAGGCCAGCAATACACAATCCAATTCAGGAACCATAACGAATAATGATGAGGAAATCAGGATACATACGGGAGATTTTTTAAAGACTGCAGAAGATATTGAAAATCTGATAGTAGGTATTTACGAGAAAAGACCCGTCTATCTCAATCAAATCGCCACCGTTAGTTATGGTGCAGAAGCAGCTAAAGAATATGTGAATTTTGGTTTTGGGAAAGCCTCAGAAGAAAACCTTGAACACCCTGAATTGTACAATGCAGTTACACTTTCAATCGGAAAACAAAAAGGTGGGGATGCCATGAAAGTTTCGAATGTCATCCTGGAAAAAATTGAAACCTTAAAAAAAGACCTTATCCCGGATGATGTGCAGGTCACTGTCTCAAGGAACTATGGAGCCACTGCATCGCACAAGGTTTCTGAGCTCCTAAGCCATCTTTTTATTGCCATCATTTCTGTATCCCTGGTAGTAATGCTCGCCATGGGATGGCGCGGAGGCCTGGTTGTGTTTTTATCAGTACCGGTAACCTTTGCACTCACCCTGTTCAGCTATTATTTTATGGACTATACCCTAAACCGGATTACACTTTTTGCCCTTGTCTTTGTTACGGGTATCGTAGTTGATGATTCGATTATTATAGCCGAAAACATGCACAGGCATTTTAAAATGAAGCGATTACCCTTTAAACAGGCGGCTCTTTACGCGATTAACGAAGTTGGAAACCCAACGATACTGGCAACTTTTACAGTGATAGCCGCGGTATTGCCAATGGCCTTTGTATCGGGTTTGATGGGTCCATATATGAGCCCTATGCCTATCGGAGCTTCCATAGCTATGCTTATCTCCCTTTTTGTGGCCTTGACCATAACCCCTTATTTAGGGTATATTTTTCTAAGGGAAAAAGAAAATAAAACCAAGGAAAAGAAACCATCAAAAACGCTTGAAGATTCTTCTATCTTTAGGTTCTACAAGAAAACGATTGATCCGCTCTTAGACAATAAGTGGTATCGACTCGCCTTTTTCGGTATCAATATATTTCTGCTGATGGCAACTTCTGCCATGTTTCTTACCAAAGCCGTAGCAGTTAAAATGCTGCCATTTGACAATAAGAATGAATTTCAGGTGATTGTTGACATGCCGGAAGGAACAACTTTGGAAAGAACTGATATGGTGGTTAAAGAGATCTCACAGTATATCAAGGAAAGTCACTTTGTGAAGAATTATCAATCGTATGCGGGAACAGCTTCTCCAATAACATTCAACGGCCTGGTAAGGCACTATGACCTTCGAAGCGGATCAAATATCGCAGACATACAGGTAAACCTGACTGACAAGGAAGATCGCAAGGAACAAAGCCATTATATCTCTACCGTATTCCGTCCTGAAATTCAAAGGATCGGACAAAAGTTTGGTGCCAATGTCAAGGTTGTTGAGGTACCACCGGGGCCACCGGTACTTTCAACCTTGGTTGCAGAGGTTTACGGGCCCAATCACCAGCAGCAAATTCAAATTGCCGATCAGCTTAAAAATAAATTCGCTGAAGTTGAAGACGTTGTCGATATCGATTGGATGGTGGAAGATGATCAAACTGAATACAAATTTATCATAGATAAAGAAAAAGCCATATTGAACGGCATTAGCCCTCAGCAGATTGTGAATACCATGCAGATGTCTTTGTCTGATCAAGCCATTGGCAAGATGTACAGGGACAGATCAAATAGTGATATCGGCATCGTCCTTAAATTTGAAGACAAAGAAAGAGCCACCGCACAGGACCTTTTTCAATTCAAGGTAATTTCAAATAACGGAACAGCGGTTCCAATAGGCGATCTTATTCACTTGAAAAAAGATACGATTCAAAAAAGTATCATGAGAAAAAACCAAAGAAGGGTGGTTTATGTAACCGCTGATATGGCAGGAGATCTGGAGAGCCCTGTATATGCTTTAATGAGCCTCTCAGGCCTTTTAAAAGATATTGATATGCCCACAGGTTTTACCCTACATGAAGAATGGAATCATCAACCGACAAATACCGAGGAATACACAGTTAAATGGGATGGTGAATGGCAAATTACTTTTGAGGTTTTTAGAGATCTCGGGGCCGCGTTTGCCGTAGTTATCATTATCATTTATGTCTTGCTGGTTGGATGGTTCCAAAGTTTCAGGTCGCCTGTTGTGATGCTTATCGCTATCCCGCTTTCGCTGATTGGAATCATCTTGGGCCATTGGGTATTTGATGCCTATTTTACTGCTACTTCTATGATTGGTCTTATCGCATTGGCCGGAATCATGGTAAGAAATTCAGTACTTCTCGTTGATTTTATCAACCTGAGGCTCGAAGACGGCGTTGAATTAAGACAGGCGGTCGTAGAGGCAGGCGCAGTTAGGACAACGCCGATACTTTTAACTGCCGGAACTGTGGTGATTGGCGCTATTGTCATGCTTTTTGATCCAATATTTCAGGGGCTTGCCATTTCACTTTTAGGGGGTACGATATTTTCGACCTTTTTAACGCTGCTGGCAGTACCGCTGATCTATTACTATCTGGAAAGAAGCAAACTTAAAAAGAAAAACAAATCAATATGAAATTACTCGTCATTACCGCAGTAAAAAGCTATGAAAAACAAGCTGTAAAATTGTTTAAAAAAGCCGGAATTCTGGCCTTTAGCAACACTGATATCAATGGATTCAAAACACTTGACCAGGAAGACCTCATTGACAATTGGTTCTCCAGTTCAACGGAGAACGTAAAATCCGTTTTATTCTTCACTTTTACTGAAGAGCATAAGATCGATTTGCTATTGAAGGAGCTGGAAGTCCTCAATATGACGGTAGAAAGCGGTAATCCTTTAAGGGCCATTGTGTTACATATAGAAAAATATCAATAATTTTAAATATATAAAAATGATCAACAGGTACATCAACGTCATCGCCGGAAGTTTTATTCTTATCAGTTTATTGCTTGCTCATTATGTGAATCCCAACTGGATCTGGTTTACAGCTTTTGTGGGTGCCAATTTGTTACAATCAGGTTTTACAAATTGGTGTTTAATGTCGGTAATCTTAAAAAAGATGGGCGTGAAATAATAAATACCAAGGGCTTTAAAATACCTAAACAGCATGTTTTCAAGTAATTAATTTGGATATTAACTTCCAATTTCTTACTTTTATCTCGTATTAATTTTAAACCCCTTGCTATGAAAAAATTATTACTCTCTTTTGTTGTGCTTATATTTCTCAACTTCTCCGTTAGAGGACAAGTGGTTGAACTGATGGGAATGGGCATTAAAAGTAAGACCAGTGCTACTTTAGAAATCGCAGATCAGTATAATATAAAACAGGCTGATTTATTTGCAGTTTCAAAAGGTTTAAACACATTACCGCCAATTGACGGCGTTTTATTTGATAATGAAGATTCTCCATCGTCTAACTGGATTCCAATTGTCGGCAGTCAATATCTATCCTATGTAAAGGATGAGTCCATAGGTTATTATACAAGAAGCTTTGCAAATCCTTTAAATGAAAAGTTCAATGCATCTATAAAAATAGAGGACTATGTTCACTCCTTTTATGCCTATGTGTACAGAACATCATTGACGGCCAGTTATAAAAGCGTTGTTAATGTAGAGCAGGTTTTTATGTATCATAATGGTTCTGCGAAGAAATATGTATACACCCTGGATATTGGAACAGAAACGGCCAGCAGAGATTTGACCATTAAAGTACCCATATCTGAATTGGATGAAGGTCAAAGGATGATCGTCATCGAAATTGAGGCAGGTCCAAAATACCAGAGATTTGTTGAAAATACTTATAATTCACTTGGAAATTCTTTACTCATAGGTGAGTATCAGTTAAAGGATGTACCCGGAAATATTTCAGAAGTAACAATAAGTATCTATTCTCCCGACCCAGGTTCGGACAACTTAAACGGAGATTCATTTTTCGTAGGAGGCGTGATTGCTGATGTTGAAAAAGTTTTTAACGGATGTACCTTAACCCAGGGCTATTGGAAAACACATTCTACCTGCAAAAAAAATGGTAACGGCCCAAAAAGAGATGATACCTGGGATCTTATTGAAGGAGGTAAAGCTGAGAAAACTGTATTTTTTGAATCAGGAAAAGATTATTGTGAGGTTTTTAATACAAATCCAGGTAAAGGAGGAAAATATTATATTCTGGCACATCAATACATCGCGGCAGAATTAAATCTCCATAATGATGCTGATCCGTCAGATATCGCTTCCACCTTTGATGAAGCCACAAAGTTTTTACATGAAAATACGCCGGAAGAGGTTAACAACAATAAAGACCTTCAACAAATGTGCGTAAGATTAGGAGGAATTTTAGACGATTTTAACAACGGCCGAATCGGACCGGGTCATTGTGATGATAAGGATGAATACACCGAAAAGATTGCCATTAAAGTAGCCTCATCTAAAAACAAGGTAAACGTATTTCCAAATCCGGTTAGAGATGTTGGGAAAATTGCTTTTACATCAAAACAAAGTGGAGACACACGAATAGAACTGTATAATATTAGCGGGCAAAAAGTTGGAGACCTGTACAATGGTGTTACGAAAAAAGGAGCCGATGTCTTGATCGAATTCAGCACGCTTCATTTAAAAAGAGGATTGTATTTCGCCCTGGTCAAAAATGGAAACGATACAATGAGACATAAAATTTCGATTACAAATTAAGTCCGTTATATGAATTGATGAAAAACAGGTAGCACTCGCTACCTGTTTTTTTTGTCTTGACTCAGTAATCATATTTTAAATAAACATCAAAATTGTATATTTGCAGTGACATGGAATTAGACAGAAAAAATCATATCACTTCATTGATTTTAGTACTTATCCTGATCCTGCCTATGGGGATCGGTGTAATGCATGCGGTTCACGAACATGAAAATCAGCGGTGCCATGACCAGTCAGAGAGCCACATTCATGCAGAAAAATCAGATTGTTCGCATCTTCATTATTTTAATCAAACTTTAGATCAGAATTTCACAGAAGACAAGAATTTCAATTTTGCTCAATGGTTTGATATGAAGGACGCGTCAATTGAAGTGAGCATAACTGTTTCTTTTCCAAGCACTGATCCTGATCGTGGCCCTCCTGTTATCATGACATTCTAGTTTTTAAAAACTTTATAATGACATTGATAATACAATTTTTATGAAAATACATTTTTTCTATTATACGATCATCCTCTTCTTCTTATCTCCTTATGTGTTTTGGTCCCAAAATACAATTAATGGAAATATCTTAGACGAAAACAAAGAGCCGGTATTTGGAGCCGACATCTATATAGAACAGTTACATATCGGGACTACTTCTAACGAGTCAGGTATGTTTACACTGGACAATATCCCTAACGGAACGCATAAGTTAAGTATCAGTTTTGTCGGTTTTAATACCGAGAACCTCGAGGTACAAATAAAATCAAAAGAAACGATTCTTGAAGTATCTCTGACCCCATCAGTATTCCATATGGATGAGGTTATCCTTTCGGCCCCATTCAATAAACTGCAAAGTGAGAATGTGATGAAAATTGAATCTAAAAGCATGGAGATACTAAAAAAAGCAGGTGCCCCAACCCTGATGCAAAGTATCAGTAATATTCCGGGGGTGGCTGAAATAACCACCGGAACCGGTATCGGAAAGCCGGTTATCAGGGGTCTTAGTGGAAACCGTGTTTTGGTTTATACACAGGGAGTAAGGTTGGAAAATCAACAATTCGGCAATGAACATGGCCTTGGGATGAACGAATCGGGTATTGAGAGTGTGGAAGTAATCAAAGGACCCGCTTCCCTGCTTTATGGATCTGATGCTTTAGGTGGCGTCCTTTATTTAAACCCTGAAAAATTTGCTTATCAGGGAGAAACAAAGGTTGACCTGAGTCAGACTTTCCTGTCAAATACCCTGGGAAGCAATACTTCTATAGGCTTTAAAACTTCGAAAAAGAAAGTGAAATTCATCGCCAGAGGTGGTTTTAACAGTCATGCTGATTATCATATTCCCGATGGAGACAGGGTTACCAATTCACGCTTTACAGAAAAAGATTTTAAAACAGGTATCGGATTGAATCTCGATCAATTTGTAACAGAGTTTCGTTATAACTATAACCAGTCTGAAATAGGCATTCCCGAAGGTATAGAAGAACAAACCACTTCCAGATCCCCTGCCCTTCCCTTTCAGGACCTCAATACACATATACTGAGTCTGCACAACCATTTTTACTTAAACAAGTCAAAAATTGATCTCAACCTGGGGTACATTGTAAATAACAGAAAGGAATTTGAAGATGAGCACGACCATGGAGACGAGGAACCTGACTTTCAGGGTGGTGAAGAAGAGGAACATGAAAGCGAAGAGGCTGCCCTTGATATGAAACTGAAAACCTTGTCTTATGATTTAAAATATAACCTGGTAAAAATGGGTCAATTTGAGACTATTGCCGGCTTACAGGGAATGTATCAGGAAAATCGCAATTTTGGTGAAGAAATATTGATTCCGGATGCCATCACCAATGATATAGGCTTGCTCCTGACAAGTACCCTTTCGATTAACGACAAAAGTTCTTTGCAAGGAGGTGTCCGATATGACCACAGAAGCTTGTCATCATCTGATTTTGAAAAGGAAGATCCTGATTTTCCTTCTCAGGATATTACCATCGCGGGGCTGGATAGATCATTCAGTAACTTTACTTTTTCATTAGGTTATAAAAATGTATTCTTCGATAAAATTACCTCGCGAATTAATCTGGCCAGTGGATTCAGGGCCCCTAATCTTGCAGAACTTACTTCTTTTGGGGTTCATCACGGTTCCAATAGGTTTGAAGTAGGAAATCCTGACCTGGAGAGTGAATATAATTTTCAGTTAGATCTTTCCCTGGAATACGGTAATAAACATCTGGAGGTATTTGCCAATGGTTTCTATAATAAACTAGATAACTATATTTTTGCCAATCCTACGGGAGAGATGATTGACAATTACCAGGCATTTAAATACGTTCAAAGTGATGCAAAATTATATGGAGGAGAGTTCGGTATTCACTTGCATCCTCATCCCTTTGATTGGTTGCATCTCGAAAGTACTTATGAAACGGTTATTGGAGAACAAATAAGTGGAGACTACCTTCCTTTGATCCCAGCCAATAAATGGGCCAATACCATCAGGGTTGAATTCAAGGGTACAGAAAAATTCAATGAGCTTTATGCTGCCCTGGTATTGGATTCATTTTTAGAACAAAATAAAGTCAGTCTTAACGAAACTGCTACCCCGGCTTATAACTTATTGCACCTAAGGATGGGCGCCAATCTTTCCTTGCAAAAATTAAACATCGGCATGAACCTCAGTTTTAACAATTTACTTGACGAAACCTATATTTCGCACTTATCTGTTCTAAAAGCAGATTTGATACCAAATCCAGGACGGAACATTGTTTTAGGGCTTAATTTCAAATTCTTATAAGCCATATGCATGTTTTTACACTGACCCTGACTTTATGTTATGCAGCGCTTGTTTTTCTTTTAAAAAAAACCTTAAAATGTTGGGGCAATTCCTAAATTTGGCAAATCAAATCAAGCAGGATGGAAAAAAGACTCATAGAATGTGTCCCGAATATTAGCGAGGGAAGAGATAACGACAAAATACAAAGAATTGCAAGGGTTGTTGAAACAATCGAGGGCGTAAAATTACTGGATATAGATCCAGGGAAAGCTACCAACAGGACCGTGATCACTTTTGTAGGAGAACCCGAAAAAGTAATCGAGGCTGCCTTTCTGCTGATCAAAGAAGCCTCAGAATTGATCGACATGAAAAAACATTCCGGTGAACATCCGCGTTTTGGCGCGACCGATGTTTGTCCTTTGGTACCCATTTCGGGTATCAGTTTGGAAGAAACTGTCACTTATGCACACCAATTGGGTGAACGGGTAGGCAAAGAATTGGGAATTCCAGGTTATTTTTATGAAAAAGCAGCCAGAACAGAAAAAAGAATAAATCTGGCGAACTGTCGCTCAGGAGAATATGAAGGATTAAAAGACAAACTGGCAAATCCTGTATGGAAGCCTGATTTCGGGCCGGCAGGTTTCAATTCAAATGTAGCAAAAACAGGTGCCATAGCCATTTCTGCAAGGGACTTTCTCATAGCCTATAACGTGAATCTCAATACAACTTCCACGAGAAGGGCCAATGCCATTGCCTTTGACATCAGAGAAGCCGGCAGGATCAAAAGAGAAGGAAACCCATCGACGGGTAAAAAAGTACTTGATGAGCATGGGGAGCCTGTCAGGATTCCGGGTAAACTAAAAGCCGTGAAGGGAATTGGATGGTATATTGAGGAATACGGAATTGCTCAAATCTCTTATAACCTAACCAATATAAGCATCACGTCGATGCATGAAGCCTTTGACGCCACCTGCAAAGCTGCCGATGCAAGGGGTTTAAGAGTTACCGGATCTGAGCTGATCGGGCTAATTCCTCTGCAGGCCATGCTGGATGCGGCTGATTATTATTTGATCAAACAGGAACGGTCGTTGGGCATCGCAGAAAGCGAAAAAATTAAAATTGCAGTAAAATCTTTGGGTTTGGATGATTTGAAACCATTCAACCCGGAAGAAAAAATAATTGAATACCTTCTTAAAGACAAGCAAAAGGTTAAATTGATCGACCTTACGGCGGCCGGTTTGGCCGAAGAAACAGCCAGTGAATCAATGGCTCCGGGTGGTGGTTCCATTGCCGCTTACGTAGGTGCATTGGGAGTTTCACTCGGCACTATGGTTGCGAACCTTTCGGCCCATAAACCAGGCTGGGATGATCAGTGGGAAACTTTCTCCTCATGGGCTGTAAAAGGCCAGGCTTATAAAAATAAGCTACTGTATCTTGTTGATGAAGACACCAATTCTTTTAATGGGATCATAGAAGCTTTTCGCTTGCCCAAGGGTACTGCTGAAGAAAAAACGATACGGATGGAAGCGGTTGAAAATGCTACTAAATACGCTACAGAAATTCCCTTTCAGGTAATGAAAACCGCCTATGATTCAATAGAGGTTATGGAAGCCATGATCAAAGACGGGTTGCCAAATTCATTGTCAGACGCAGGTGTAGGTGTACTCTGTGCAAGAACTGCAGTAATCGGGGCGTATTTTAATGTTAGAATCAATGCAAAAGATATTAAAGACAAGTCCTTTGTCGACAAGATCCTTTCCGAAGCCGCGGTTATTTATAAAAAGACACTGGAGCTTGAAAGCTCTGTTATGGATATTATCGATTCCAGAATGTAATGTGAAGGGAGAAGCCATCCTGCCTGCCGACAGACAGGTGAGAAGGGAGAAGTGAGAGGTGAGATTTCTGCAGGCTTATTCGAATACGTCATCATGTATTTTAGCCGATCCATTCCAGGGCCGAAAATAGACGTAACGCTCGGCACCCAACAGAAGCCATAAATCATCCATTTCTTCTCTGGTAAACTGTGATTCATGACAATAAAATGAATTCCGGGCCAACTCATAATTTTCTTTACTGTAAGGAACCCTGTACGTTAAATATTTCATGTCTGTAGTATGAATATTCTCTTTAAACCATTTACCTGTATCGGTTTTTAGCCCGGTAATTTGATTTATTGACTCTGCTGAAAAACCTACGTATAACAGTTGATTTGAAGATGCCAGACCCTGCTTTTGATATACTTCAGTAACCAAATTGCTCACGGTTCTGTGGTCCGGATGACCGTAGGCCCCGTCTGGTCCGAACGTGATTACGACATCAGGCCGCAATTTGACAAACAAGCTGTCAATTTTATCATCCAGGGTAGCCATGCTTCCCATGGAGGCTAAAGTTCCATCTGTATAACCAAGAAAAACAGGCGGGTTAATACCTAAAGTTTTGGCGGCACAATCAGTCTCCAGCTTCCTCACCTTTGTCAATGCGTCACCGGCCTCAATATTGGCATGAGCCGTTACACCTTTTGATCCATCGGTAACAACAACTAATTGAATATTCACGCCCAACTTCGCATATTTGGCAAAAATCGGCGTCACATAGCCCTCATCGTCAGGATGCGCAAAAATGGCAAGTATGGTTTTGTTTTTGTTTTTCTCAAATTCGTCCGATAACTGCTGTCCTCGCGTATTTCCCGAAAGCAAACCGAGAACTATAGTGAAACATATCAACAACTTTTTCATATGATTCTATTTATCAAAATATTATTAAACAATTCAATTATTCCCTCAATCTTCCCATAAAAACACTGGCGTTCGAATTATAAGGATTCCCTGAAGATCTTCTAAAAGAAACTACTTGTCCACAATGCCAAATGGCATCAGAGATCGGTCCGTTAATTTGATTCCAGAAAGGAAATGTATTGGTACCGTTTTTACCTTTAAATACTACTGTAAATTCAGCCAGATCATCACTCTCCCTGAAGATATCCGCGGCTGTTTTTAAATTATTCAGGGTTAACTTGCGTTTTTCATAAAAACTTAAATCTTTAAAATCGTTGCCTTCATTTGTTTTGTGCAGCGCTGAATTTAAGATCACAGTGGAAAGTCCTAAAATATGGTCAATAGTTTCTTGTGAAGTCCTGGCTTCAGGAGAGGGCCTGAATGCCAAATCTTCCGGGCTAAGGCCTTCAGTGGCCCAGTAATACCTAAACCCCAACCCGTCTACCATTCTGGCTGCTATAGCCCCCTGGCTATAGGCTTCAGGTGCCTCTGGAATTTGAAAATACGGCAATGCTTCGTAGTGTTCTTGTGCCTGGCTCATAAATAAATTCATGTATATCATCAAAGTTAATACTATTCGATGTTTCATAAGGCATATTAATTTTTTATTGGGATGTTTTTCTTGTCTTTAAGCCCGTATTTATCAAACAAATATACCAATGATGCCATTGTTGCGGCACCCAGTTCAAGTTCGCGCTTATTCACTGCGTCAAAAGTATCAATACTTGTATGGTGATAATCAAAATAGCGTTGAGAATCAGGTCTTAATCCGGCCAGTACGATTCCCTCGGTTTTCAGCGGTCCAATATCGGCTCCACTCCCACCCTTTTCAAAATAATGGATCAGATAAGGCTTAAAAAGATGTTCCCAGCTTTTGACCTGATCAAATTCCTCGTCGCTACAGTCAAAAGAAAATCCTCTTGGTGTAAAACCTCCTGAATCGCTCTCCAAAGCCAGGATATGCTGCTCCCGATTGAATTTTGCTTCTTCAGCATATTTTCGTCCGCCTCTAAGGCCGTTCTCCTCGTTCATAAACAGTATCACACGTATACTTCTTTTGGGTCTTTGCTCCTGGAATTTCATCAATCTCAGTACCTCCATAGATTGCACAACGCCTGCACCATCATCATGAGATCCATCTCCCATGTCCCAGGAGTCAAGATGCCCTCCAACTACGATAAATTCATTGGGAAATTCTGAACCTCTTATCTCACCGATTACATTAAAAGATTCAACATCATCAAATTGCCTGCAGTCTTGTTTAAAACTCAGTTTTAATAAGGCATCATTTGACAGCGCCATGCTCAAAGCTTCTGCATCGATCGTGCTGATGGCAGCTGAAGGAATTCTCAGGTTTTCGGGAAGATCACCATAAGTCATGGCTCCCGTATGAGGATAGTTGTCAAGCCGCAAATTCATTGACCTGACCACAACCCCGATCGCTCCAAGTTTACCTGCTTCCATCGCACCTGAATAACGCTGGTCAACGCATCCCCCATAGGCCCTGAAGGTTTCAATAAGTGTTGGCTCCATGGGTCGGTTAAAAAAAATAATCTTGCCTTTTACCTTGTCAGGCCCCAGGCTTTTTAATTCATCAATACCCTTTACTTCTATTACCTCTCCAATGAGCCCTTCCCGGGGTGTAGCGACAGATCCTCCCAAAGCACAGATATGCAATTCATGCCGATCCATTCCGGTGGTAAAATACCCACTTTCCTTTGCCCCTCTAACCCATTTTGGCACCATGACAGGTTGCAACCACACTTTATCTAAACCGAGTTTTTCCAATTCAGATTTGGTATATTCCACGGCTCGCCGAGCCCCATCTGATCCGGACAATCGACCTCCGATCTCATTAGAAAGGTGATCAAGCCAGGAATAACTCATGCCGTTGCTTAAGGAGGTATTGTACATGTTTTCAATTATTTTGGCATCCTCCTGCGCATTGACCACCCAGGAAATAAGTAAAAAAGTGAATAAAATATTTAGCTTCATACGATATATTTAGTTTGTGTTTGTCCAGTAATCAACAACGAGTACGTCATCTAGAATAGGTTGCAAAATCTTTCCAAAAGCTTTATGATCGGGATGCGGTAAATAAAGATTCCTGTCCTTTTCATTATCAAATGTAAGTAAAAATCCATGCGTATAACCCTTGTTTAAATTTTCGGGAGAATTGTTAAGACCCCATTCAAATTCCCTGATCTGCTCAATAAGTGATGGCAGTTCTGCAAAAGCCTGCTCTACTTTATAAATATCGGCCTGGGTTGCCGTTTCTTTAAATTTTAACAATACGATATGTCTGAGTTTTTTCAATTTTTGAGTCTTTTCAGTTTTCAGGTATTTGGGTATCTCAGGTGTATTGCTTGCTTCCCTGTCAAAGCAGGCATTCAAACAAACAAGGCAAAGAAAACCACATATCAGTGTAACAGCCTTCATGATTTTTTTCAATAAAGATACATTTCTCAGCAAGATATTTTAGCAAATGTATATATTTATAGAAAGTAATCTATAACATAGAATAAATATTCTTTTGGAATTCTCTTATACTCTAAATTATACACTTATGAACAAAATTAGTCCATTCCATCTTGCTATCCCGGTTGATAATCTTTCCATTTGCAGGAAATTTTATGGAGAGGTCCTGCAATGTGAAGAAGGAAGAAGCTCGTCGCATTGGGTGGATTTCAATTTTTTTGGGCATCAGCTGGTGATACATCAAAGACCGGTGACCGACGAAGTTCCCAAAAAAGTATACAACCCGGTGGATGGTCATAGTATTCCTGTTCCCCATTTTGGCGTAGTGCTTGACTGGGACGTCTGGCATGAATTCAAAACAATGATTTCAGGCAAGAATATTAAGTTTATTATCGAACCGTATATACGATTCAAGGGTCAAGCCGGCGAACAAGCCACCATGTTTTTTCTTGATCCTGAGGGAAACGCTCTCGAATTTAAAGCCTTTAAAAATATAGAAAGCCTATTTGCTAAATAAACTGAAATGTCTACATGCTGTGAAATTCGACAAGATTAGCCTCGTAATATTGTTCTCCTAGTTTTGCAAGAAGCGCTTTAATTATATTTGAATCACCGTCAATTGCCAAAGCAGAATAACCTACTTTGTTTCTTTTTCCCAGGCGCATATCGATGATATTGATATTTTTTGAGGCCAGGGCCGAAAGCAATATCAACAGAACTCCCGGGGAATTCTCATGCTTTGTCAGGATCATCTTTGGGCTTAGCGCTATTTTCAGTTCCACGCCATCCATTTCATACAAATAAACTCCCTCCCCATAAAAATTTGGAAGATCTATATTTTGATCATAAGTAAGTTCCAGGAATGTATCCTGGTCGGTACCGTGAACAAAATCAATGGCATTTTTGACATTGCCATTTTCTGCTTCAAGCGTTAAAAAGGCCACGGCCGTTCCATCATTATTCGAATGTAAACGAGCTGTTTCAACGTTGACTCTCTCTGAGGCCAGCGAGTTGAAAAGTGACGACAATACTCCGGCTTGATCACGATGTTTTGAAAAAAGCCCTTTGACCTTGGTTTTCCCTGATACCGGAGTTTCATTTGAAACTGTAATAGATTTATTTCCCTTCCTGATCCTTACGGCATTATAATCGCCCATCCCTGTAGCATTTTTATAAATGTCGATAAATTCAGAAAAAGAACCTCCAAAAGAAAAGTCAGGAATGATTCTCCTGCTTCCATGATGAAAGCGTTGATTTAATAATTCAATTCCCTTATTGAGGATCGTGTATTTAACCTTAAGGTCATGGTCATCGAAGATTGTTCTCTTTTCAGGAATAAGCTTTGAAAAACTCACGTATTGCTGATAACCTGCTTTATAGATGTATTCCAGACTTTCCTTAAAGTTATGCCCGTAATACCTCACGTGATGCGTATCTGTCCCCAGGGCAACAGGAATCTGCAACTCAAAGGCCCTTTTCAGAATATTTTGAGATGGATACACCCCTACTCCCTTAAAATCACCAGCCATATTCACATCCAAAGCCAGGTCTCTATCGGCTATAATTTCTAATAAAGTCCTGAATTTATTGGCCAGTGGATGAGAACTGGTCTCAAAGTGAAGCAGTACATCCGGAACCTCTACGTTCAATTTAGGAAGGTCTATATGGCCTACAACCTGAATCATATCCCCAAAACTTTCGATCATTTCAATCATTTCATTGATATAACCATTCCAGTAAGCTTCAAGTGATCCTCTCTGTTTTAAAAGTTCCAGTGCCTCTTCCTTCGAACCGTCATAAGGCAATCCTTCTGGAGCAAAATGAACAGAGCCAATAACAAAATCGGCCTCCTCTGCCTGAAATATCTTTGATCTGCTCCAAAGAAGGCCAAGGTCGGCCCCCATCCATTCAAGTTCCACACCGTATTTGATATTGATCCGGCCCTCATATTTTTTGCGGAGATTTGCTATTCTTTTGGGATAATTGATATAAGACCGATCTCCCCTAATGAATTTAATGTTGGTATCCTTTTCGGCTTCATATCGAAAATTGGTCAGCCGCGGGCTGTGAATGATAAAAGTAATACTCGGGTGTTTTTCTGCTATAGCCTTGTCGACTATGTCTTCCAACTTGTCAATTCCATGCTTGACATGATCATTTTCAGTACCCGCATGAATCCCGTGGGTTTCCCAAATAAAATCATTAAATTTCTTCATTTCTTCCTATCAATATAAGACGTTAATAATGGCTGCAAACATAACAATTGCAGTGCAGAATTAGCACAGAAATCAGGATAAATTTACAAGATTACAGAACCTCTGGTCAGCAGATTATGGATTTTGCAACATTAGTCATGTATCATTAAAAAAACATGGGTACTTCAATAAAAAGGATTTCAGAATGATCCTCAGCAGTCACGGTAAAGGAATCTGATTTCCAAATACCCATTGCATCCCTTGATTCCAGCATCGCATCATTCAGTTTTACCTTCCCTGAAATAAGCATGAGATAAACACCGTGATTTGTTGATTTTAATTGATATTCAAAGGTATTTGCTCCACTGAGGTCAATTCTTGAAATCCGGGCATCCTGATGGATGCTTAAATCATCTGCCTCAGCATCCTTATAACTTTTAACCAGTACCTGCAACTTGTTTTTTCTCTCTTCGGGATCAAATGATTTTTGACCATATGCCGGGTTTATTCCCGACTTTTCAGGAATGATCCATATTTGAAACAAATTCAATTCTTCTTGTACATCGTAATTTCTTTCAGAGTGCAATACACCAGTACCCGCGCTCATTACCTGTACCTCTCCGGTAAGCAACGGAATCCATTTGTTACTCATCGAATCTTTGTGTTTAAGCCCCCCTTGTAGAGGAATTGAAATGATTTCCATATTGTGATGAGGATGCTCAGCAAAACCTGTACCTCCCTTAATAAAATCATCGTTTAAGACCCTTAGAGCCCCAAAATTGTCTCTTTCCGAATTGCGATAATTTGCAAAACTGAAAGAATAATTAGCCTTCAACCAATCATAATTTGCATGCCCTCTCTCATTGGCCCTAAATATTTTTGTTTTCATATCTCTTGGTTTATCTTATTTTATCCAACAAATCATTCAATGTTTTAGCTTCTGACTCAGTCAATCGATTCATATACATGTCAAAATCCTTTAAGTTGATCTTTTCCAGAAGTGTCAGCCCTTTTTTAGTGATTTTTACAAATACAACTCGTCGGTCATTGTCACACCTCCTTCTTTCCGTCAATTTTTTCTCACAAAGCTTGTCCATGAGTCTCGTTGTATTAGGGGATTTCTGAACCATTCGCTCTTTTACTTCTGTAACAGTAATTTCTTTTCTTGCACCTCTTAATATTCTTAAAATATTGTATTGCTGCTCTGAAATATTAAATGGTTTCAGCAATTCGGTACCAATTTGATCGAGCCAGCCCGCTGTATATTTGATATTTAAAAGTGCTTTCAACCTTTCATTCGAAAAAGCTGAATTGATTTCCTTGGCAAGGTCTCCCATGATTACAAGCTTTTTGAGAATTCATCACTTAAGGCCATCAACTTTTCTTTCAATTCTTTATTGGCAACAACTCCGTCTTTAAAATTCTCTTCGAAAGAGGGAAAAGTCATCGAACCAATAATATTTCCTCCGTTATAAGGAAACCTGTTTAGAGCAATATCCATCACAGACTGACCACCTCTCGGTCCTGGAGATGCACTCAGCAACAGCATGGGTTTGTTTCGCCATACCTTGGCTTCAATTCTTGATAACCAGTCAAAAGCGTTTTTAAATGCTGCACTGTAGGCTCCATTGTGCTCTGACAGTGATATGATAATCCCATCGGCCTCTTCAACCAGTCTGTTTAAAGATTTTAAATCATTTGAAAACCCAAACTCATTTTCAATATCGACCGAATAAAGCGGTAAGTCGTAATCATTGAGGTCAAGGTTATTGGTTTCAATCCCTTCGACTAATGAAGCCGTATATTCGGCCAGTTGCTTATTAATGGAGTTTTTACTCGTACTTCCTCCAATTGTTATGATGTTTTTCATGTGTGACATTTTTAGTTTGAGGTACAAATATACAAAATTATTTATATATTTACCATGGTATTTATTTACATGGTATATTTTATCTGATAATTGACCTGCATTTTGTACTTTAGCCCTTTAAATCAGGATCAAAAAATAATGGATATCAACTTCAATATGAATGAAGACCACAATAAATTGCTGGCTTCTCAATTAAGGAAAAAGCTGCGTCATGTATCATTAGGAGGCGGTGAAGCAAGGATATCCAAACTTCACGAAGCAGGTAAAATGACAGCACGTGAGCGCATTGACTTTTTATTTGATGAGCCTCAGAAAGCGCTTGAAATTGCTGCCTTTGCCGGAGACGGGATGTATGCCGAACAAGGGGGCTGCCCTTCTGGCGGGGTTGTGGTTAAAATAGGATTTATCAAAGGAAAACAATGTATTGTCGTCGCCAATGATGCCACGGTAAAAGCCGGTGCCTGGTTTCCGATTACTGCAAAAAAAAATCTTAGGGCACAGGAAATCTCCATGGAGAATAAACTCCCGATCATTTATTTAGTTGATAGCGCAGGCGTATACCTTCCTATGCAGGATGAAATCTTTCCGGATAAAGAACATTTTGGGAGGATCTTCAGAAACAATGCGATCATGAGCAGCATGGGGATTACACAGATTGCGGCAGTGATGGGAAGCTGTGTGGCCGGAGGTGCTTACCTGCCCATTATGAGTGATGAATCTATTATTGTCAACAAAACAGGAAGTATTTTTCTTGCCGGAAGTTATTTGGTTAAGGCGGCTATTGGAGAACTGATTGAAAATGAAGAACTCGGCGGAGCAACTACCCATACAGAGATTTCGGGAGTTTGTGATTACAAGGCAGAGGATGACAAGGATGCCCTTGAAACAATCATCAACATTATAGACAAAATAGGCAGCCAGGAAAGCGCGGGATTCAACAGGTCTGAACCTCAGTTACCCTCAGAACCCGAATCGAATCTGTTCGGGCTTTTGCCACAGGCGAGATCTGCACAGTACGATATGAAAAAGATCCTGCGCTGTATGGTTGATAAATCAGAATTGCAGGAATACAAAGCGAACTATGGCAAAACCATCATTTGTGCCTATGCCAGGATAGATGGTTGGGCCGTTGGTATCGTTGCCAATCAAAGAAAGGTGGTGAAAAATGCAAAAGGCGAAATGCAATTTGGCGGCGTGATTTATTCAGACAGTGCCGATAAGGCGACCAGATTCATAGCCAATTGCAATCAAAAGAAAATACCGCTGGTGTTTTTTCAGGACGTAACAGGCTTTATGGTTGGCAGTAAATCAGAGCATTCAGGCATTATCAAAGACGGGGCAAAAATGGTAAATGCCGTAAGCAATTCAGTGGTTCCGAAATTTACCGTCGTGATTGGCAACAGCTATGGTGCCGGAAATTATGCCATGTGTGGAAAAGCGTATGACCCGAGACTGATTGTTGCCTGGCCAAGTGCGGAGTTGGCTGTTATGGGCGGGGAACAGGCGGCCAAGGTACTGCTGCAAATAGAAACGGCAACTTTAAAGAAACAAGGAGAAACTATAAGCAAAGCAAAGGAAAACGAGATACTTCAAACGATCACTGATCGCTATAAAGAACAAATTTCGCCTTATTATGCTGCGGCAAGATTATGGACTGATGCCATTATTGATCCATTGGATACCAGACATTGGATCAGTTCAGGTATTCATGCAGCCAATCAGGCCCCTATCGAAAAAAAGTTCAATTTAGGCATATTACAAGTTTAACACATTTCAAAATTGACAAACTAACAAATCATGGGAAGAGCATTTGAATTTAGAAAAGCCCGAAAAATGAAACGCTGGTCGGCCATGGCCAAAACTTTTACCAGAATTGGTAAAGATATCGTAATGGCGGTTAAAGAAGGTGGTCCAAATCCTGAGACCAATGCCCGGCTAAGGGCTGTGATGCAAAATGCAAAAGCAGCTAATATGCCTAAGGAAAATGTTGAGAGGGCTATCAAAAAAGCATCTGATAAAGATACTGCAGACTACAAGGAGATTCTTTTCGAAGGATATGCCCCGCATGGTATAGCCGTATTGATCGAAACCGCTACAGATAACAATAACCGAACCGTTGCCAATGTTCGTGCTGCATTTAATAAATGTGATGGAACCTTTGGCACATCGGGATCAGTTGTTTTTATGTTTGACCATACCTGTAATTTCAGGATCGCTGCTGAGGGCTTAAAAATGGATCTTGAAGAATTTGAACTGGAATTGATCGATTATGACGTGGAAGAAGTGTTTGAGGATGAAGACGGAATCCTGATCTATGCTCCTTTTGAGCAATTCGGTGCCATTCAAAAATACCTTGAGGAAAATGAACTGGAGATACTTTCATCTGGTTTTGAGAGAATCCCAACCACAACCAAAAAATTAAGTGAAGAAGAGCAGGCGGATGTTGAAAAGCTTTTAGAGCGGCTTGAGGAGGAGGATGACGTGCAAAATGTCTATCATTCAATGGAATTGAATTAAAGCAACAGATAAGTTTTTATACAAGAAATATCAAGCATGAAGCGAACATACCAGCTTTCTGAAATATCGGAAACTGCCAAATGGATTCTGCATAACTGCAACTCAAGAGTGTTGCTGTTTTACGGGCCTATGGGAAGTGGGAAAACCACTTTGATCAAAGAAATCTCTAAGCAGCTTGGTGTTGATGATGTTACCAGTTCACCCACTTTTTCTCTTGTTAATGAATACCATTCAATAAACGAAGAAACCCTGTATCATTTTGATTTTTACCGGATAAATAGCGAGGAAGAAGCCTATGACATGGGAATTGAAGAATATTTTGACAGCGAGGCCTGGTGTTTTATAGAATGGCCGGATAAAGTTGAAAATTTACTACCTTTAGAGTCGGTTGTTATTAAATTAAGCATTAATCAGGATAATACCAGAACCATAGAAATCAACTAAAATGTCCAAACAACTTTCACCTTTTAGCCGTGAAGAGCTGATGCCAAAACCCGAGATGCTTGAAATAAAAAAGCATAAGGACGAATTATATATCGGTATCCCTAAAGAGACACATTTCGATGAGAAACGTATTTGTCTCACCCCCAACGCAGTAGCTGCGCTTACTTCACATGGCCATAGAATCGTAGTAGAATCAGGTGCAGGGGATGGAACAAATTATACTGATCAGGAATATTCTGAAGCAGGTGCGAAAATTTCATATAATGCAAATGATGTCTTTGCCTGTAACATTATATTAAAAATTGAACCTCCGTCTCTTGATGAGGTCAAGATGATAAATCCGCAAAGTGTTTTGATCTCGGCCATGCAGATCAAAACGCAGAAAAAGGAATATTTTAAAGCCCTGGCGGAAAAAAGAATCACTGCCATAGCCTTTGATTATATTCAAGACTCACATGGTATTTACCCTCTGGTAAAATCCTTAAGTGAAATTGCCGGAATTGCCTCGGTACTTATCGCTGCCGAGATTATGAACAATAACAATATCGGAAATGGCCTTTTGTTAGGTAATATTGGAGGGGTCCCACCGAGTAAGGTCGTTATTATAGGTGCCGGTACCGTTGCTGAATTCGCCGCCCGTTCTGCAATGGGATTGGGTGCAAGCGTAGAAGTTTTTGACAACTCACTCACGAAATTGAGAAGCATACAACACAAATTACAGCATCCGATTGCCACTTCTACCATTCAGCCAAAAAATTTAACCAAGTCACTCGCTGAATGCGATGTTGCTATTGGGGCTTTGAGGGGAAAAACCAGAACACCCGTGGTAGTTAGTGAAACGATGGTGGAGCAAATGAAAGACGGAGCTGTGGTTATTGATGTCAGCATCGACAATGGAGGTTGTTTTGAAACCTCAGAGATTACCACACACAGTAAACCAACTATCGTAAGACACGGCGTAATTCATTACTGCGTTCCGAATATACCTTCTAGGTATTCCAGAACCGCATCCGTTTCCATAAGCAATATTTTTACACCTTACCTTTTAAATGTAGGTGAAATGGGGGGTATAGAAAATGCTGCCAGATTTGACAAAAGCCTCCAGAAAGGTATGTATTTTTACCATGGAATTCTTACCAATAAGCGTATTGCAGATTGGTTCAACCTGCCTTTTACTGACATCAACCTGCTTATTTTCTAGCCAATGGACGACATGAAAACGCGTTTTACGCTGTATGGGTTTGGTTTCGCCATTGGAATCGTTCTAGTTTTCTTTTTTCTCGGAGGTAAAAAAGCATCCTGCAACTGGTTACCCAATGACAGGATCTTAAATATCATAAGCCAGAAAAAGATCATGCTCAGCGAGGATGTAAAAGAAGTACTCCTTTCAACCCCAACCGACAGCCTGGACGTCATGCAGGTACTCAACAGGGGAGAAATCGATTTTTCAAAAAGCCAGGTAAAGAATGATCCTTGCAGAAATTACTGGATAGAAGGTTCCGGTGACCTAAAAGAGCTTGTGATCACAGTGGAATTATGTGATTCAACTGCACTTGTAAAAACGCTTACAAGAAAGACAGAGGAGAAAAAATAAATGCCGATACCCACGGGTACCGACATTTACTTATCAACTAACCACAATAATTTTAATAAGAACTGATATTGCCTGAACCGCTTACTTTAATGTCTTCGATTCTGGGTTGCCCTTTGTATTTGATATCTCCGGAGCCTGAAACCCTGGCAACAATTTCCTTCTCTACATGTACTCCAATAGAGCCTGAACCAGAGATTTTCAAGGCTGCCTTTTCTGTTTTCAAATCATAGGCATCAACATCTCCTGAACCGGATACGGCTGCTTCAAATTCGGTTGCACTCCCTGAAAATTCAATATCTCCGGATCCCGATATAGCTGTTTTAAGCTGCTGGACATCCATCTCAACATCAATATCTCCGGATCCGGCAAGGGCCACATTTAAAGAATTGCCTTTGATTTTATCTTTTCCAATGATATCACCCGATCCTGCCATGGCCAGAGAATTTATATTCTTAAAATGAACTGTTACCGTCGTCTTGGCTGAAGTTCTTATATTTGTCCCCTTTTTCCATTTGATGTTTAAAGTGCCATCTTTTACTTCTGTAATCAAATAAGGCTCAAGATTCTCTTCAACGCTTATATCAAGCTTTCCTTCTTCACCGGCCACTAAAAAGACATCAAAGGAACCTGATACCCCTACCCCGTCAAAACTTCCGACAGTCCTGGTTTTATTTATAATTTTTCCATTCCCCTTTACTTTCTGCGCATAAGAAGTACCGAATGCGAGGGTTAAAATTAAAAGTAAGACAGTCGATTTTAAAATTGAATTTTTCATTGTTACGTTATATTAGTTGTTATAAATTTTTACACCTCCGTATTCAGAACTTATTTCCATTTTTGATCCAGAATTTTCTTTATTGACAAAGCCTTCATAATAGCTGGAAGAGGATTTTACCACTTTTTTAAGATAAGTTATATTCTGCTCGTCATAGTCAAAACCGGCATAGTTTAATTCGGCGATAAAATCAAAAGACACATCACTATCAAGACCTATTTTAATACCTGCATAATCTGTATGAATATCAATGCTCTCAAAACCCTTCATCAACTTATCCACTTTAATGCCACCGTAATCAGCCTGAATGCTAAGCTTTTTGTAAATGGTTCCGAATCGCATGGTTATATAATCTCCCTGACCTTCTATGATATTCGCGTTTTTTACCTCAACATTTCCATAATCACAAACAAATTTCAATTCTTCAATGTTTTCAAAAACAGATTCGGTATAGTCGGCATTTAATTCAATATTTTTAGCCTTCCCAACCCTGAATTTAGAATAATTTGCATTAACATTACCTCCATTCATCAACCCTATTTCTGAGTCTGAAGTATAGTCAATATTGACACTGTTATTTATGTGATACAGGCTTCCAATAAGTATTTTCCCATAATCACAACTAATTTCTGCCTTTCCCTTGATCTCATTCAAAGTAATGGTTCCATAATCGTTATTTAGGTCGATACTATTGGTAACAGGTACCTTTACCTTGTAATCAATCTGGTAATTCATTTTATTCTTTGAATTGTACCAGCCTTTTGAATTGTTTTCAAGCGTTGTTTTAGCCGAAACCGCAGATCTGCTGTTTTCAAATTTTACATTGATCTTGGATAGCCTTTCAATTACTTTAGCTTCGTTATTTCCGCTCACTGTGATGGTCACTTCTATTTCAACCTTATTCTGATCCCAGGAAATGACGTCTACATTTCCATATTTATTTTCAATACTGAGGTTTGCATCAGCATTCACGTCGTATTCTTTTTTAATGGTTTTGGTTTTTTCATAATCCCCTGCGTTTTTTTTAGGATTAGCAATACCCAACATGGGTACCACCAAAAACATGGCTATTAATAATTGTATCCTTCTATTCATGACTTTTGATTTTAATAATGTTAAACTCTGTTTTCCTGAGGCACCAATTCTTCAAATTCCTCAAGTTGATCCATCAAATTCTGTAAAATTTGAAGCCTGGTTTGAAAATTAGTGATCATGGCATATATAACACGTTTATCAGCATTGCTTTCTTTGAGCTCTAAAGTAAGTTTGCGATAATTTGTTTCAAGTAATTCCAGTTGTATAAAAGCATCCTCAATAATTTTTTGATTCGCCGGTGTTTTTCTCGTCTTAATTTCTTCCACCTCTTTTTGAATACTGGTCATATAAAAATTCTGAGTCTCTTCCATTTTAGGAGATACATCCGCAAGGTCTATCCCTCGGGAATCGCTTTGATTGTAATTACCCATCCAGTAACCAAAAAACAATAAGACCGATGCGGCCACTGCCAATATATACCAGGGTGTTCCTCCCTTTTTCTTTGGAGTCTCATCAACTTTCTCCAATCTTGCGCGAAATCTTTCAAAATGGCCTACATCCGGCTCAGCAAAATCAAATTCGTGCTTATTATTCTTAAAAAATTCTTCCATATTATTTTTCATGATCCTTCAATTTAAAACGGATGACTCCGTTAGTATTTTACGTAACCTGCTCTTGGCTCTTGAGATCTTCGTTCTGCAATTCTCATTGCTGATATTGAGTATTTCTGCAATTTCCTCATTGTCATAGCCTTCGATCAAACTTAAAGTAAGTACCCTTCGATAACTATCTTTTAATTGCTGCATCGCATGAGCCACTTTCTTAACTTTTAAATTCACATAGTCAATTTTTGATTCGTTTACTTCGTTTTCATCCACATCTTCAAGCTTTCTATCAATGACTTCTAAATTCACCTCCTGTAATTTGTTTTTCTTTTTTATCTGCGTCAAACTTCTGTTGATCACAATTCTTTTTAACCAGGCTCCAAAAGGCACTTCCCCTTTATAGGTATCCAATTTTGTAAAGGCATTTAAAAAAGCCTCCTGCATTACATCCTCTGCATCAAAACTATTCTGCAGAATTCTTAGGGCTGTATTAAACATTGCCTTGTAATATAATTTGTATATCTCAAATTGCGCTGTTGTACTTCCGTTTTTACAAGCCTGTAATAGTTCGGTTATATGCTGTTGTTCCACTTGCAATGCTTTGGTTCTATATTAATGACAATTCATTTATCGTGATGTTACACTTTAATGAAATAAAATTACAATTTTTTATAAAGGATTAATTATCAATATAATAATTTAAGTATCCATGCTTGAGAAACTTTCTTCTGATGAAATAGCTGCTTGGCACAAGAATTGACCATTAGATAAGGCATAGAAAGGTTATTAATACACAACTCTTTCTAAATGAGATAATTGAATAATGAGAAAATATACAAACCTACATCGAGTTTGTATTAATAATGTCAAAATGACTTAAAAAAAGTATGAGCAGATCAAAAATTATAAATATTGACAACTTGTCACTTCAAAATATTCTTGATGAAGAGGCCGAATTAATTCCGTTGATGACGCCTGAAGATGAAGAGGAAATAAGAAAAGAAGATGTCCCCGAAACATTACCAATTCTTCCGCTGAGAAATACGGTACTGTTTCCCGGAGTGGTCATCCCGATTACCGCGGGCCGTGATCAATCTATCAAATTGTTAAAAGAAGCAAACAAGGGCAACAAGACGATAGGTGTGGTGGCCCAAAAGAACGAAGCAACAGAAGATCCGGGTCTGGAAGATATATATCAGATAGGAACGGTTGCGCGCATCCTTAAGATTCTTAAAATGCCTGATGGGAATACCATGGTGGTCCTGCAAGGTAAAAAACGGTTTGAAATAGATCAATTAATTGAAGAGAAACCTTATTTAAAGGCAAAGGTCAAAGAAATCGTTGAGACGCTTCCCGAAAAAAATGACACTGAATTCAAGGCTATCATTGATTCAATCAAAGATATCTCCCTGAGAATCATCAAAGAAAATCCGAACCTCCCGACAGAAGCAGCTTTCGCCATTAAAAATATTCAAAGTAATTCCTTTCTTGTCAATTTTGTATCATCCAATCTGAATTTGACCACAGAAGAGAAACAAGAACTTTTGAATATCAATGGTTTAAAAAGCCGGGCCCTGGCCACCTTAAAAAAAATGAATAAGGAGCTGCAAAGGCTTGAACTCAGCAACGCTATTCAGTCAAAGGTTCGTGAAGATATGGACCAGCAGCAAAAGGAATATTACCTTCATCAGCAAATGAAAACCATTCAGGAAGAACTTGGTGGGGTTTCGCATGATGAAGAGATTGAAGAAATGCGGGAGCTGGCAACTAAGAAAAAATGGAGTAAGGAAATTCAGGATACATTCGAGAAAGAAATTGGAAGACTGCAAAGGATGAATCCTCAGGTAGCCGAATATTCGGTACAAAGAAATTATCTTGACCTCCTTCTTGAATTACCATGGGAAGAATACAGTACCGACTTGTTTGATCTTAAAAGGGCAGAAAAGATTTTAGACAGGGACCATTACGGTCTTGAAAAGGTTAAAAAAAGGATCATTGAACATTTAGCGGTGTTAAAGCTAAAAGGAGACATGAAATCTCCCATAATATGCTTGTACGGACCTCCTGGAGTGGGTAAAACTTCTCTTGGCAAGTCAATTGCTGAATCTCTGGGCAGAAAATATGTTCGAATGTCATTGGGCGGTTTACGTGATGAAGCCGAAATCAGAGGGCACAGAAAGACGTATATAGGGGCACTGCCAGGCAGGATAATTCAAAGTATTAAAAAAGCCGAAACATCGAATCCTGTATTTGTATTGGATGAAATCGATAAATTGAGCTCAAATCATAGCGGAGATCCTTCTTCAGCTATGCTTGAAGTTCTTGATCCTGAGCAGAATACTGATTTTTATGACAATTACCTGGAAGTTGGTTATGACCTTTCAAAAGTGATGTTTATCGCGACGGCAAATACTTTATCAACAATTCCATGGGCACTTCGTGACAGAATGGAAATTATTAATGTAAGTGGTTATACCGTTGAGGAAAAGGTTGAAATCGGCAAGCGACATTTGCTTCCAAAACTATTGCGCGAACACGGCCTGGATACTTCAAACCTTAAAGTAGGCAAAAAACAACTTGAAAAAATCGTAACCGGTTATACGCGTGAATCGGGTGTAAGGGGTCTTGAAAAGAAACTGGCAGAGGTTGTTAGATTCGCCGCAAAATCAATTGCCATGGACGAAGAATACAATGTCAAAATCACGAACCAGGACATTGAATCCATCCTTGGTCCTTCACACCTTGAAAGGGATAAATACGAAAACAACCAAATCCCCGGGGTTGTAACAGGGCTTGCATGGACAAGTGTAGGTGGTGACATCCTTTTCATAGAATCAATCCTGTCAAAAGGCAAGGGTACATTATCGATTACAGGTAATCTGGGTAAAGTCATGAAAGAATCGGCTACGATTGCCCTTGAATACATAAAGGCAAATCTTGATGAATTTGGCATAGATTATAAAACAGTGATCCATAACAACTTACATATACATGTTCCTGAAGGGGCTACACCAAAAGACGGTCCAAGTGCAGGAATCACCATGCTTACTTCTTTGGTGTCGACACTCACTCAGCGAAAAGTAAAAGCCAGACTGGCGATGACCGGTGAGATTACGCTTCGGGGAAAAGTGCTTCCCGTTGGAGGAATCAAAGAAAAAATCCTGGCAGCAAAAAGAGCCAACATAAAAGAAATTATTCTTTGTGATGAAAACAGAAAGGATGTTGAGGAAATCAATGAAAAGTATTTGAAGGGATTAAGTTTCCATTATGTAAAAGAAATGAAAGAAGTTATCAATCTCGCTTTATTAAAAGAAAAGGTTAAGAAACCTAAAAAAAGGGTACAGCTTTAAGACGTTTTGAAAATAAAGGTCATTTCGAAAGAAATGACCTTTATTTTTTGTTTATATTTACGTATAGTCAATGGATTACTAGGGATTTATTCTGAAATTTCTTTTTTGATTAAAGTTTTAGTGATAACAGATACATCTGATAATCAGATATTTTGGGTTTATTTTTTGTAAAAAAACAATTAAAATAAATCTTGCGCTTTCATAAGAACTGGCTGCAACTGTCTTATTTGATCTGAGAAAAATCTGTTATCTCTCGGTGGAATCCAATAATTGACCTGTATGAGATAAACCTTAATAAACAGGGTTCATATGTAATACCTAAATGTAACATTTATGTTCCAAAGATCAGTTTTTTTAATCTTATTCCTGCTGCTAACAAACCTTTCGGTCAATGCTCAAAAAGCAGCAAAGTTGTTCCGATCAGATTCCATTCTTGTATTAAATCTTGAAATGCCCTTAAAAACAGTGGCAAATGACACAAAAGAAAGGAATAAGCACAACGCAAAAATATCCTACACACAAGCTGACGGGACCGTCGTCGAGCACCAGTTAAAAGTCAATGTCCGTGGAAATTCGCGCACATTTAAACAAATATGTACTTTTCCGCCTTTGAGATTGACCTTTAACAAAGCCGACACAAAGAACACGATTTTTAAAAATCAGAAGAAACTTAAATTAGTGACACATTGCCAGAACGAGAAATCTTATGAAGAATACATTCAAAAAGAATATTTGGTGTATAAAATGTATCAGAAAGTAAGTCCTTATAGTTTCAATGTTATACTTGCCGAAATTACCTATATCGACTCCGATAATCCGAAAAGGGCAAATATGCACTACGGTTTTTTCATTGAAGATATCAAAGATGTCGCAAAAAGAAATGAGGTAAGTGTATTTAAGGATTCCCTCAGAAATCAGGAGGTTGCAAATAAGGAAGAACTCGACAAGTTGATCATGTTCCAGTTTATGATTGGAAATCACGATTGGTCCATCTCTAAAATGCACAATATGAAACTTGTTAAAGGTGATCAGGGAAGGTTACCAATCCCGGTCCCTTATGACTTTGATTATTCTGGATTGGTTGATACGCCTTATGCCCTGCCTCCGGAAGGAAGTAATCTTGAAAATGTAAAAACTCGTGATTTCAGGGGTTTCTGTCGTTCAGATGGTTATAAAAAAACAATAGATTTTTACCTGAGTATCCAGGATGATATGTTAGGTATCATCGAAAATGCTGACTTCTTAACAGAAAAAAGCAGAAATTCAATGACCAGGTATGTCAGTGGGTTTTACAAAAACCTCAATGACCCAAAATATGTCGATAAAAAAATAAACAAGGCCTGTAGGGTAAAACATAAGCACGCCTATGAAACAGACTAAAAATAACATACTAATAACGCGCTATTTCATCATTGCTGTTTCTGCCGTATTTATTTTTATGAGCTTTGATAAGCATTCAAAAATAAACCGGATAGCAACACAAAATGATTATAAATATGAAGGGACCTACTCTTTGTATGTGGGGAAAACCGATTACTATAATTTTCGCTGGATCACCGAGGCAGCAGACATAGGTCGCTATCAAATTATTGACTCCAGAAACAGGATTGTTGCATCCGGGAAAACAGATACAGCAAGAACCCACAATATTAACCTTGATAAAGAAATAAAAACTCCCTTTACTTTTGAATTCGGAGGTGAAAAAGCAGGAATGCATCAGGTGAGGATCAAAGCCAATGCCGAACAGGACAAAACAGTTTATAAAAAAGTGGATTCTATATATGTAGTCGGAGATATCCACGGGAGATACGATCAATTGATCACCTTGCTGACCAAATCAAAGATCATTGATAAAAACTTAAATTGGACAGCAGGAAATGCTCATATTGTTTTCTTAGGAGATGTTTTTGACCGTGGTGATGATGTGACAAAAGTGCTTTGGTTTATCTATCAATTGGAAGAAAAAGCTGCAAAAGCCGGTGGCGAGTCACATCTTGTACTTGGCAATCATGAAATCATGACCATGACCAAAGACCTGAGGTATCTCAGCAGAAAGGAGCAAAATATTTCATTGGCCCATGGCCTTGGTTATGAAGAGTTGTTCCATCCGATCAATTCGGTACTCGGATCCTGGCTGCGGAGCAAAGTATCTTTGTTAAAAATTGATCATGTCGTAATGTCGCATGGCGGTATTTTGAACATTGGCCCTATTACGCTTGAAGAATTCAATAATAAAGCTTATTTCTTTATGAAAGAGCCGATGTATCTTGAGATGATGGAAGCATATCCCGACAGTACCAAATATGATGTAAATCACTGGATGGAAATGAGAAGCTTTTTTTTCCATTCCGACAGTCCATACTGGTTCAGGGGTTATGTACTTTTAGACACCCTTGGCCCGCAATTAAATACAATGCTCAAAAAGCACAAATCAAAGTTGCACGTGGTAGCCCATACAACACGGGAAACCATTACGCAAAAATATGAGGGAAAGCTGCTTACAACGGATCTCGATGACGCAGCCACCGAGTTACTTTTGCTTGTAAGGCACAAAAAGAAATACCAAAGGTTTAAAATTGACAGTGAAGGAATAATATCCGAACTTAACGGCGTGGAGCAGTAGTTCTGTTGTAAGGGCCTCGCCTTGATCATTTCCAATTTTAAGCTTTATATTTGAATAATAAATTCCTACTTTTGGACAAAGTTATTCGGAATAATGCAATTTAAATATCCAGAGATTTTATTTTTTCTTTTTCTGCTGCTTATTCCCCTTCTTATTCATTTGTTTCAGCTACAAAAATTTAAGAAAGAAGTTTTCACAAATGTTAAGTTCCTGAAAGAAATAGAGCTCGAAACCAGAAAAAGCTCCAAACTCAAAAAGCTTCTCATTCTTTTGGCACGGATGCTCACTTTAATGGCATTGGTTATTGCATTTTCTCAACCTTTTATCAATAAGAATGAAGGCCTTCAAAAAAGGAAGCGTATTTTTTATATAGATAATTCACTGAGTATGCAGGCAAAGGGTAACACCGGCGTCGACAAGTTAGAATTGAGCAAAAATTACCTCCTTGACAAATTAGAAGCAATAGATGATGAAGTGAGCCTGATCACCAACAACAAGCCTATGAGTCATTTGGACCAAAAGGGCCTTCAAAGGACTTTGATTGAACTTGATTTTTTCCCTCTTAAAAAAGATATTAACCAGGTACTGTTTCAGGTAAACACCAATTCAAATAATAAAATCAATACTTTATTTGATGTTTATTTAATTAGTGATTTTCAAAGTATTAACAATGTTATTGATACCAGTTTAATACGTAAAGAACACAATTATTCTTTGGTCGACCTGTCGGATATCACCACAGGAAACATTTCTCTCGATTCGGTCTGGATCACAAAAAACAATGGCCGCCAAATCTCTTTAAAAGCCGAAATAAGCAGCGAGAGAATGGAAGTCAAAGACTTAAGTGTATCCCTGGTTATCAATGAACTGCTTTACGGAAAAACAACATTAAGCTTAAAACCCGGAGAAACTGAACACATTGAATTCTTGATTCCTGCTTCATCATCAGATTACGGCAGCATCTCCTTTACTGACCACAGTTTGAATTTTGATAATGAACTATTTTTCAGTATTCCTAAAAAGCCAAAAAGAAATGTTTTGGTTATTGGTCTCAAGAATAGTTTTTTAGAAAGGATTTACAATCCACAAGAGTTTGCCTTTATCAAATCCAGTTATGCTGACCTGGATCAAAGCATCATCCCGAACCAAGATCTCATTATTCTTAATGAATTAGAAAAAATACCAAACCCCCTAAGTCAAAGCCTGGCAGCTTTTACTGAAAAAAATGGAAATCTTGTGATCATTCCTGCCGTTGACGCAGATCTTGACTCTTATAACAAGCTGTTGAACGCTTTTGGAACAGGAAAGATTGCGGGAAAGTTCAATGAAGAAAAAAGTGTCAACCGGATTAACTATGACCATCCGTTTTTTGATCAGGTATTCGAAAAAGAAGTATATAACTTTGAATATCCGTTATTGCGAGATGGATATACGGCCGATTTTAAAAATTCCTCCACACTACTCCAGTTTGAGGACCAAACAGATTTTGTGACAGAAATAAAATATTTCAACAACAAGATCTACTGGATCTCCTCACATCTGTCTGCCCAGGAAAATACTTTTGTAAATTCGCCCCTTGTCGTTCCGCTGTTTTACAATTTTTCGGTTCAAAACAAGAATGATAAGTCGATTTACCTGACCATAGGACAAAAAAATGAGATTACAGCAAGGTCAGATAAGTCGGATGAGGAAGCCTTAAAAATTGTTGGGAACGGCATGGAATTCATTCCAATGCAAATTAGAACAAGTGAGCGAATCAAATTAACTACCCAGGATTACCCGCTCAATTCAGGCCTTTATGATTTGAAATCAGGTGACACATTGCTGGAAACTTTAGCTTTCAATTATGATCGAATTGAAAGTGACCTTACTTATGTCAATCTCAAACCTTTGACTGATCAATTTGAGAACATCCATTATTTCAATTCTTTGGATACGGCAATGAAAGAAGGAATCGAAAGGAATAATAATAGAGAACTATGGCAATTATTTGTTATTTTTGCTTTGGTTTTTTTAATCTTGGAAATTCTGCTTCAAAAATTTTTGAAGAATTAAATATTTTAAGATGATTAGCATCAAAACAAGAAATAAATGAACATACTTCTAAGATCTGCCAAGATCATCGACAGCAACTCAAGGTATCATAACCAAAAGATGGATATTTTGATTCAACATGGTATCATTACGAACATTGGCAAAAAACTGGAACTCCCGAAAAATTGCAAGGAAATTCAGTTGAAAAACCTTCACGTTTCCAACGGTTGGTTCGACACCAGTGTTTCGTTAGGTGAACCCGGGTATGAAGAGAGGGAAAACATTAAACACGGATTGGAAGTAGCTGCGAGATCCGGGTTTACAAAAGTAGCCTTAAACCCCAATACCAATCCATTAATCGACAACAAATCAGCAGTAGAGTTTTTGATACAAAAAAGCTCAGAATCGGCTGTCAACCTTTATCCGATAGCCAATCTTACCCAAGGGGCACAAGGAAAGGAAATGGCCGAATTATATGACATGAAAAATTCAGGGGCCATAGCTTTCGGTGATTATAACCGATCTGTTGAAAACGCAAATTTGCTTAAAATAGCGTTGTTGTATGCTCAAAATTTCGACGGGGTTGTCTTAAGCTTTCCACAGGATGCAGGAATTGGGACTCACGGATTTGTAAACGAAAGTGAAAATACCACAAGGCTCGGACTTAATTCGATTCCTAATCTTTCTGAAGAATTACAGATTTCCAGGGACCTTGCTTTACTGGAGTATACAGGTGGAAAATTACATATCCCGACCATCAGTACTTCCAAGGCCGTGCAATTGATCAAAGAAGCCAAGAAAAAAGGGCTTGACGTCACCTGTAGTGTCGCTTCACACCATATATTCCTCACAGATGAAGAAATAAGATCATTTGATACCAATTTTAAGGTAACACCGCCATTGAGATCCGACAAGGACGTAAAATCACTCATCAGAGGTATAAAAGACGGAACCATCGACATGATCGTTAGCGATCACAACCCCATTGATATTGAAAACAAGAACGTGGAATTTGAAAATGGGTTTTACGGGACCATTGGAATGGAATCACTTTTTGGCAGCGTCAGAAAAAAATTAGAGCTCGAAGAAACGATCACTTGCTTAACTGAAAATCCCTGCAAACGCTTTGACCTTCCCGTTTCAGTTATTGAAAAAGATGCAAAGGCAGAGCTGACCCTATTCGATCCCGACGCCAAATATGTTTTTGATACAACGGATATCATATCAAAATCAAAGAACTCAGCATTTTTAGGAAAAGAACTTTTGGGGAAATCTTACGGTATCTTCGCCAACAATAAACTGGTACTGTCCTGAGTATGTAAAGAGGAAATCCAACACATTAACTATTAAAATCTTCACCCATGAAAAATCAAACAGTACAAGAAGGCAAAACCATTGCCATTATAAGTTATATCACTGTTATTGGTACTTTGATCGCATTTATCATGAATCAAAACAAACAGAATTATTTTGCGTCCTTTCATATCCGTCAGGCGATAGGCATATTTGTCCTGGGTCTGCTCGTTAATTTTCTGCAGCGCTATACAGATTTTGGCTGGTTAGATATGTTATTGGGCATCGGGGTATTTATTTTATGGATCATCGGCCTGATCGGGGCAATTCAGGGAGAAGAAAAAAGGGTTCCCTTACTTGGGGATCAATTTCAGGAATGGTTCAGGAATATTCATTAAAAACATAAGATTCGGTGAGCAGATCTTTCAAGACTATTAAACAAATCAAAACACACTAGAGACTTCTATGGCTTCATTTTCACTGGAATACTTGATAAGACAACCTAAAATACCTCAATCCAATGCTCCGCTGCTCATCATGTTTCACGGATATGGCAGTAATGAACAGGATCTGTTTTCTTTTGCAGACGAATTACCCGGAGAATTGCTGATCATAAGTGCCAGGGCTCCTTTATCACTTGGATTTGGAAGTTATGCCTGGTATACCATACATTTTGATGCCACAAGCAGTGATAAATTTTCGGATATCCCTGAAGCAAAGGAGGCGCTGAAACGCATAGATCAATTTATCAACGAAGTGGTCGCAGCCTATGATGTGGATGAAAAGAACATCTTTCTTCTTGGATTTAGCCAGGGCACCATACTGAGCACCGCTTATGCACTTAACCATCCTCATAAAATTCAACACATAGCAGCACTTAGCGGATATGTAAATCAAGAATTAATTGAAAAGCCTATTGAAAAAGAGAGCTATAAAGATCTTGATTTTTTTGTTTCACATGGATCGGCAGATCAGGTAATACCTGTTGAATGGGCAAGAAAAACAGGCCCCTTCCTTGAAAAACTCAACATCAAATACAGTTACCGGGAATACCCTGTCGGCCACGGCGTGGCTCCGCAGAATTTTTATGACCTGCATAACTGGATCAAAGAACGCTGTTCTTCTCATTAAACTGATAAGCCTTAAGCCATGTGCGTATTATCCTTAATTTTGTAGCTTAGCCCCGATTTTAAAAGGGTCACACCCAGAAATTATGCTTAAAAAAGTACTCCCAGCCATTTTATTAGTTGCCCTGTTCGCTTGTGATCAACCGAACAAACAAGGCCTTGAGGCGATTCAATCGCTGAATGACAGTATCAAACAAAGCTATGCGCCAGACAAGCGCGTGGCCGTTTATACGCTCACGCTGTCGGAACAGGCAAATCAGATTCAAATAACGGGTGAAACTGATCAACCACAGGCGCTTTCCAGTCTGATAACCCTGCTGAAGGCCAGAGGGATGGAGATAAAAAACGAGGCGATCATTTTGCCCGACTCAAGTGTGGGCCCATGGAAACAGGCAGTAGTGAACAATTCCGTTGCAAACATCCGATCAAATGCCAGGCATTCGGGAGAACTGGCAACTCAGGCCATCCTGGGTACTCCCTTAAAAGTTTTAAAAATCAAAGGAGACTTTTATTTGGTGCAAACGCCAGATGGTTACATTTCCTGGGTAGATCACGGAGGGGTTACGCTTATGTCTTCAGAGGAATTCAAGTCCTGGAAAATGGCAACAAAAGTGGTTTTCACAAAGGGTTTTGGTTATGTTTATAAGGAATTAAACAATGAATTTGACAAAATCGGTGACATGGTGTTAGGCTCACAATTGCTGTTGGTGGAAGAAATGCCCTCTTTTTACAAGGTTCAGTATCCCGACAAAAGGCAAGGCTATCTTAAAAAATCAGAAAGCGAAGTATATCATACATGGATACAGGAAGTACAACCATCAGGCGAACTCGTTGAATTATACGCTAAAGAATTAATGGGGGCTCCTTATTTATGGGGAGGAACTTCTTCCAAAGGCATGGATTGCAGCGGATTTACAAAGACTGTTTACTTTATGAATGGCTATATCATCCCTCGTGATGCCTCTCAGCAGATTATGGCAGGGAAAGACGCAGACCCTCAGTTTACGCTGGAAAACCTTAGAAAGGGTGACCTGATGTTCTTCGGGAAAAAAGCCACCGACAGCACAAAGCAAAGGGTAACCCATGTTGCTATATGGCTTGGCAACGACCAGGGTGAGTTTATTCATGCTTCGGGAAGGGTGAAACTGGGTTCAATTGATCCTGTTTCAAAGTATTATGATGAATTCAACACAAACAGATATTTAGGCAGCAGAAGATACCTGGGTCAAAAAGATAATGCTATCATTGATCTTAAACTTATGGATTCAGAGACCAGGATCAAGTCCTGAGAATTCCCTTCAATACCATTGTTTTTAACCTAATTCCATTCCCAGCCGAAAGAAGTATTAAAGACATAGTCATTATCAGCTGCATTTTCAACTGGCTGGTTATCATAGTTATACGACCAACCAAGGCGGATATAAAAATCAAGGGGAAGGTCGTATTTCATATCAAAATTAAAATCCAGCCTGTATCTTCCACCTTGAGAAAAACTCGGATATACAACAACATTTGTCCCAACGCTTAAATCGCCAATCGCATATTTGGTGAATCCCAAAGCCACATATCCTTCAGTACTTTTCCGATCAGAAGAATCACTTGTGAAATTTTCATTCGTATAGGCTATACCGGCATTGGCAGAGAAGAACATCGTATTGTTTCTTATAAAATAATAACCTGCACCAACCTGATAGGTTGATCTCAATTGCAGCAATTGCTCATCATTTGACAAGTAAATAGCTTTTGCCTGGATAAACCAATCATGAGGCAAATAATATTCACCTCCCAGTTCTGCATCCATTCTATTGATATCAGCAGCTCCATCCTGACGGCTTAAAACGGTTTTATAAAGCCCTTTACCTCTCCATTTATAGGCCAAATAAGTCGCGTTGAGGTTTGAAGTTACCTGCCTTGAATTATTAGCCTTTGTGAGGGTCATACCAAAATCCAAATCTACCGTAAGCCTTGAAAAAAAATTCTTCCCAATGGGCTCTATAAATACGATGTCCATAAGGGCGTACTCACTGGTACCTTCTTCAACGTTTAATACCACTGTTTTATCTTTTCCTGAAATACTGTTAATATCTGTGGTAAAGCGTTTTCCTTCGGTTACAGAAATTATAAATTGTCTTTGGGTTTTTATTTTCTTTACTTCCCTCCATTTGATCTTAAAATCAGAATCATCATATGAAGTACTAAAGGTTAAAATACTCCGATCCATTTTTTCTATAGTACCTACCAGGACATCATTATTTGAAAGCGTCAGGGTGTCTTTTTGTCCTGTGGCAACATTGTAGATCAAAAAAACTAAAAAAACGATATAGTAGCTTTTATTCATAATTGAGAACTTTTTTTTTCAAATATAGAAATTATGATTTTATCTAAAAAAATATCCCAATCGATATGTATTCAACTGATATTCGCCCAGATCGACCTGTTTTTCATAATTTCTCCAAAAGTCGCCCAAATGTTTTTATAAGCCGGATCTTTATGGCCTAAAGCAGAATGAGCTACTTGAATTGCTGCCTTTCTTGCCGTATACACTACCTGCGAATCCTGAACGATATCTGCTATTTTCAAATTCAATACGCCACTTTGCTGGGTGCCCATTAAATCTCCGGGACCTCTTAATTCGAGATCGACTTCGGCGATTTTAAATCCATCATTGGTCTCCACCATAGTCTGTAGCCTTTTTTTAGCCTCTTTGGTAAGTTTGACCCCTGATAATAAAATACAATAACTCTGATCTGCTCCACGACCAACTCTTCCCCTTAACTGATGCAACTGAGACAAGCCAAAACGCTCTGAACTCTCTATAACCATTACACTGGCGTTTGGAACATTAACCCCTACCTCAATGACTGTGGTAGCCACCATGATCTGGGTCTCCCCTTTTACGAAGCGCTGCATCTCATACTCTTTATCGGCCGATTTCATTTTACCATGAACAATACTTATTCTATAATCTGGTAATGGAAATTCCCTTGATATACTTTCATAGCCGTCCATAAGGTCTTTATAATCGAGTTGCTCTGACTCCTTAATTAACGGATAAACAACATAGACCTGGCGACCCTTGCCCACCTCATCTTTGATAAACTTAAAAACCGAAAGACGGTTGCTGTCAAAACGATGTATGGTCTTTATTGTTTTTCTTCCGGGAGGCAATTCATCAATGACCGAAATATCAAGGTCTCCGTAAACACTCATAGCCAAGGTCCTTGGAATCGGAGTAGCCGTCATGACCAGAATATGAGGAGGCAAATCATTCTTCATCCACATTTTTGCTCTTTGCGCCACCCCGAACCTGTGCTGTTCATCGATGATGGCCAGGCCAAGATTCTTAAAAAGAACTTTATCTTCGAAAACGGCATGTGTACCTATAATAATATGCAAGCTGCCATTTTCGAGTTCCTCGTGTATCACGCGCCTTTGGGCAACTGTTGAAGAGCCGGTCAACAAGCGTACTTTAATATTCATGGGAGCCAATAATTCATCTATGGCGTTAAAATGTTGGGTAGCCAGGATTTCAGTGGGGGCGATCAGCGCTGTTTGATAGGCATTGTCCAGGGCCATTAACATCGTCAAAACAGCCACAATGGTTTTACCAGAACCTACATCTCCCTGAAGAAGGCGATTCATTTGGGCTCCTGTATTGAGGTCCATTCGTATTTCCTTAACCACTTTTTTCTGGGCCCCTGTAAGCTCAAAAGGTAAATACGCTGAGTAAAACCCGTTGAAATAATCCCCGATTTTATCAAAAACAAACCCTTTGTTTTTTCTTTTATTGGTAAGGTTTTTAACGACCAGCTGCAACTGAATAAAAAACAGTTCTTCAAATTTTAATCTTTGACGGGCCTTGGTCAATAATTCCTGGCTTTGAGGAAAGTGTATATTGAACATCGCCTCATTCTTTGAAATCAAGCCTTGATCCCTGATCAACTTTTCAGAAAGCGTCTCCCCGAATTTACCCTGGGTCTCTGTAAAAAGCTGTTGCTGCATTTTTTGCATGACCCTGTTGCTTACCCCCCTACTCGATAAAACCTCTGTTGACCTGTAAACAGGTTGCATAGATATTTTGAAGCCTTTTTTATAATCGCTCAGCAGCTCCATCTCCGGATGAGGCATATTAAAGGCTCCGTTAAAGAAGTTTACTTTTCCAAAGATCACATAGGGCACGTTTATTTTAAGGGAATCCTGAATCCATTTTACGCCTCTAAACCAAACCAGTTCCATATGACCTGTGTCATCGACAAATTGCGCGACCAACCTGCTACCCCTTTTTTGCTTTACTGATTTAACTCCTGTGATTTTTCCAACAATCTGAACATCAGCACTATTTATCTGCAAATCTCTTATCTTGTAAAACTGTGTTCTGTCAATATATCGGTTAGGAAAAAAATTGGCAAGATCAGCATAGGTAAAAATACCCAGTTCCTTACCGAGCAACTTTGCCCTTGACGGGCCTACCCCTTTTAAATACGATATGGATGTTTGAAAATTGATTTCTTACAAATTATGAGAATACGAAAATATAAAACTTAATTCTTTTGCAGATTCTTTACATTTGATTTTTTATCATCAATTATGCAATCAGCAGCACTAAAGGAATTTTTAGACGAAAAGGCCAATCAATACAACAACCCCAGTTTCATTGATACAGACCCCATTCAGATTCCTCACCAATTCCAAAACAAGGAAGACATAGAGGTTTCGGCCTTTTTAACGGCAACCATCTCCTGGGGCAACAGAAAAATGATCATCCAAAACGCTCAAAAGTTAATGGGCCTTATGGGTAATTCTCCTTATGATTTTGTCATGGAATGGAAACCTGGAAAAATGGAGCATTTCGTTCACAGAACCTTTAATGCCACTGACCTTAGTTTTTTTATGGAGGGGCTGCAACATATATACAAAGTGCATGGAGGCCTGGAATCTGTTTTTAGCAGATATGCCGAAGCTGACAGCATTCAAAACAGTATTCATCATTTTAAAAGGCATTTTTTTGATATCCCCCACCCATTAAGAACCCAAAAGCATATTTCAGACCCCAAAAAAGGTTCGGCCGCAAAAAGGATCAATATGTTTTTAAGATGGATGGTCCGCAATGATAATACAGGAGTTGATTTTGGTATTTGGAAGCAGATCCCACCAGCCATATTATCCTGTCCACTGGATGTCCATTCGGGAAATGTAGCCCGAAAACTCGGTTTGCTGCATCGGAAACAAAACGATGCCAAAGCCCTCCAAGAATTAGATCATAAGCTCAGGGAAATGGACCCTGCCGATCCTGTAAAATACGATTTTGCGCTTTTTGGATTAGGTGTTTTTGAAAAATTTTCCTGAGACTGGTCAAAAGCAATTTTATTTTTTAATCAATTCAATTACCCGGTGCTATTCCCTTTCCATTTAATCCCTACCTTTGAGGCCTAAAATTGAAAACTGATGCGCTTACACAGAAATCTTGTCCTGGCAGTGATCCATGCACTTGATCTTATATACAATGAGAACGAATATGCGGATAAGGTCGTCCAAAAAACCTTGAAACTAGATAAAAGATGGGGGGTCAGGGATAGAAAATTTGTTGCCGAAACCATTTACGACATGGTACGATGGAAACGCCTTTACAATGAAATCGCAGGTACAAAAGAGCATTATTCCCGAGATAATTTATGGAAAAATTTTGCGGTTTGGGCCACCCTTAAAGGGATTGATTTACCCGACTGGAGGTATTTCGAAGGTACTCCGACCCGAAGGATCAAAGGCAAATTTGACGAGTTACAAAGCATCCGAAAGTTTAGAGAGTCTATACCGGATTGGTTAGATGAGACCGGTGAGGCAGAATTGGGGAAACAATGGGATGTTGAAATCAAGGAATTGAACAAGCAGGCCAGGGTTATCCTCAGGACCAATACCCTTAAAACTAACCGAAAGGAATTACAAAGATTGTTGCACGAAGAAGAAATCGAAACTGAAACAGTTCCTTCGGCACCGGACGCCCTTGTGCTGGTAGAACGCAAAAATGTATTTCTGAGTCAGGCATTTAAAAAAGGATTGTTCGAAGTTCAGGATGCTTCCTCACAACTCGTAGCTCCTTTTTTAGATGTAAAACCGGGTCAAAAGGTTATAGACACTTGTGCCGGAGCCGGAGGTAAAACGCTGCATTTGGCCTCCTTAATGGAAAACAAAGGGCAGATCATTGCCTTAGACATCCATGGTCACAAACTGGCAGAACTTAAGAAAAGAGCAAAGAGAGACGGAGCTCACAATATTGAAACAAGAACCATTGAAGGCACTAAATCAATAAAAAAATTAAAAGGCAAGGCTGATCGTGTCCTTATCGATGCTCCTTGCAGCGGTATAGGAGTATTGAAAAGAAACCCTGATTCCAAATGGAAACTCAATGCCGATTTTATCGACCGAATCAGAAAAACTCAGGCTGAAATACTCGATCAATACGCGTCAATGGTTAAAACCGGTGGCAAATTAGTGTATGCAACCTGCTCTATCCTTCCTTCGGAAAACGAAAAACAGGTAAAAGCTTTCCTGGCCAATCACAAAGAATTTGAAATGATCAAGGATAAAAAAGTGTCTCCCGCAGCCTCAGGTTTTGACGGCTTTTATATGGCTCTTTTAGAAAGGAGATGATAAAAGAAGCATGGATTAGGGGTTGATTTCCTTCATTTTCTATGCCGTCTTAGTTCTCATGAGTTCAGTTGGTTTTGAAACTTGGCGGCTTTGAATCAATTTTGTACAAATGGGAAGTTTGCTTGTTTGCTATAATTCAATATTTTATTGAATATTATTAACATTGCCTACTGTAATACAATGCCAATTGATTAAATTTGCATTTTTCAAAATCCAAAGATAAAATCAGTCAAATGATCAACTTTTTTACCAAGAAACAAACGGTATTTGCCGTTTCTTCTCCTTCAGAAATTGACGAACAGAATATTGAAAAATTAAAATGGCTCTTCGGCAATGCTGAAAAAGTAAAAGAAAACTCCATTACCGGTAATTTTATTGGCCCCAGAAATGAAATGGTCAGCCCCTGGAGTACCAATGCCGTTGAAATTACTCAAAATATGGGTATTTCGGGAATTATACGGATTGAGGAATTTTTTAAAACTTCTTCCGATAGCCCTGTTTTTGATCCGATGATACAACATCATTACAAACAACTTGACCAAGACTTGTTCGTTGTTGATATTGAACCTGAAGCCATAAAGTACATCGAGAATATCGCTGCCTATAACGAAGCTGAAGGACTTGCACTAAGCAATGATGAGGTCACTTATCTGGAGGAATTGTCTGCCAAATTAAACAGAAAATTGACAGATTCAGAAATTTTTGGGTTTTCACAGGTAAATTCAGAACACTGTCGTCATAAAATATTCAACGGTACCTTTGTGATCGATGGAAAGGAGAAACCAAATTCTCTTTTTAAAATGATCAAAAAGACTTCTGTTGAAAATCCCAATACAATCGTTTCGGCTTACAAAGATAATGTAGCGTTTATTGAAGGGCCTGTTATTGAACAATTTGCGCCTATATCGGCCGATAAACCTGATTATTATCAAAATAAAAAAATAGAATCGGTTATTTCACTAAAATCCGAAACCCATAATTTTCCAACCACCGTAGAGCCTTTTAACGGGGCGGCCACCGGTTCAGGTGGAGAAATAAGAGACCGGCTTGCCGGAGGAAAGGGTTCTTTGCCATTGGCAGGAACTGCTGTATATATGACTCCTTATTCAAGATTAACAAAAAACAGATCATGGGAAACCATGCAGGAACGGAAATGGCTGTACCAGACTCCAATAGAATTATTAATCAAGGCCTCAAATGGAGCATCTGATTTTGGAAACAAATTTGGGCAACCCTTGATATCAGGTTCACTTTACACTTTCGAGCACGAAGAACACAACCGAAAACTTGGATTTGACAAAGTCATCATGCTCGCAGGTGGCATTGGATATGGAAAGAAAATTGACAGCTTAAAAGACAAACCTGTAAAAGGTGACAGCATTATTATCCTTGGTGGTGACAATTACCGTATAGGAATGGGTGGTGCTGCCGTATCTTCTGCTGATACTGGAGAATTCAATACAGCGATCACCTTAAATGCCGTTCAGAGATCAAATCCTGAAATGCAAAAAAGGGTTGCGAATACGATACGGGGCATGGTTGAAGGAGATGAGAACAAAATTATCTCCATTCATGATCACGGCGCAGGAGGCCATTTAAATTGTTTGTCGGAGCTGGTGGAAGACACAGGTGGAATCATCAACCTTGATGCTTTGCCGGTTGGTGATCAAACACTCTCTTCAAAAGAGATCATCGGAAATGAATCACAGGAAAGAATGGGATTGGTGATTCATGAAAAGGATCTTGATTATTTGCACAGGATAGCCGACAGGGAACGATCTCCTATTTATGACGTAGGTAAGGTAACTGATGACTTCAGGTTTACATTTGTCTCTGAAAAAACGGGTGAAAAACCCATGGATTTCGACTTGGCTGATATGTTCGGAAGTTCACCTCATACCATAATGACCGACCATACGCTTGATCGGCACTATAAACAAGTGCAGTACAATACTGATGAAATTTATGAAGACCTGAAAAATGTGTTGCAGTTGGAGGCCGTGGCCTGTAAAGATTGGCTCACAAACAAAGTTGACCGTTGCGTTGGAGGTAAAGTAGCAAAACAGCAATGTGCAGGCTCACTTCAATTGCCCCTGAATGATGTAGGTGTAATGGCTCTGGATTTTCAAGGACATAGGGGTATTGCAACTTCTATAGGTCATGCAGTGGCAAGTTCTCTCATCGATGAAAGAGCCGGCTCAAAAAACGCGATTGCCGAGGCCCTGACCAATATCGTCTGGGCACCCTTAAAAGATGGGCTTCAATCAGTGTCTTTGTCTGCAAATTGGATGTGGCCATGTCGTAATGAAGGCGAAGATGCCAGGTTGTATAACGCAGTCGAAACGGTATCAGCGTTTTCTATCGATTTAGGGATTAATGTTCCTACCGGAAAAGATTCCCTTTCCATGAAGCAAAAATATGCTGATGAAGAAGTAATTGCTCCGGGAACAGTTATCATTTCAGCAGCCGGAGAATGCTCGGATATAAGGAAAGTGGTGGAACCTGTTTTTAAGACTTCAGAAAACAACAAGATCTATTATATAGATTTTTCTGAAGATGAGTTTCATCTGGGCGGGTCGAGTTTTGCCCAAATCAAAAATGGAATAGGAACGGCAACTCCGTCCATAAAGGATGCAGCTTATTTTAAGAATTGCTTCAATGCCGTCCAGGAATTGATCAAACAAGATGTCTTATTGGCCGGCCATGATATATCTGCCGGAGGAATGCTTACCACCCTCTTGGAAATGTGTTTTGCTGAAAATAATCTCGGAGCAAAAATTCACCTTGATGGATTTGATGAAAAAGACCCTAATAAATTATTGTTTTCAGAAAAAAGTGGCGTCATCATTCAGACTGAAAATGCAGCAGCATTAGAAGATATCCTTTTGGCACATACCATCAGCTTTCATCAGATAGGAACGGCCGATACATCAGGAAGCCTTGAAATAAATAATTTTGATTTAAACTTTGATATAGCAACCTATAGAGATTTCTGGTATACTACCTCCTATCTTTTAGACAAGGAACAGACGGCAAATAATCTTGCCGAATCGAGGTTTGAGAATTACAAGCAGCAAGCATTGACCTATGAATTCCCGAAGAATTTTTTGGGAAAACTGCCCCTTATCGACGCTTCAAAACCCAGGCCAAAGGCTGCGGTTATAAGAGAAAAAGGGTCAAACAGTGAACGTGAAATGGCGAATGCCATGTATCTGGCAGGATTTGATGTTAAAGATGTACACATGACCGATTTGATAAGTGGTCGCGAGACTTTAGAAGATGTACAATTTATAGGTGCCGTTGGCGGGTTTTCAAACTCAGATGTCTTAGGATCAGCCAAAGGTTGGGCCGGTGCCTTTCTATACAATGAAAGAGCCAATAAGACCTTAAAAAAATTCTTTGAAAGAGAAGACACCTTATCGGTAGGTATTTGTAATGGCTGTCAATTATTTGTAGAACTTGAAATGATCAATCCTGATCACGATGCCAAACCAAAGATGCTTCACAATGATTCCTTTAAGCATGAAAGTGGCTTTACTTCTGTGAAAATACAGGAAAACAACTCTGTGATGCTTTCAGGATTGGCAGGTCTTACGCTCGGGGTCTGGATATCACATGGCGAAGGAAAATTCAGTTTTCCATACGAAGAATCCAGATATAATATTGTGGCCAAATATGGTTATGACTCATATCCGTCCAATCCGAATGGCTCTGATTTTAACACGGCAATGATGGCCAGTGATGATGGCAGACATCTCGTTATGATGCCTCATATTGAAAGATCCATTTTCCAATGGAACTGGGCCAATTATCCTGATGAGCGGAATGACGAAGTCAGCCCTTGGCTTGAAGCTTTTGTCAATGCCCGTAAATGGATTGAGCGCTAATTTATCAGGTCTTTTGTTTCTTTTTCCTGGCTGCAGGGAACAAAACATTGTTCAAAATAAGCCTGTATCCGGGCGAATTCGGATGTAAATCAAGTTCCGTTTTTGGGTCTCCCACTCTGTGCTGGTAGTCTTCAGGATCATGTCCTCCAAAAAAAGTAAACATGCCCTTGCCTTTCACTCCGTGAATATATCTTGCTTCCCCATTGACATTGTTTTGGCCCATGACCATTACAGTAGGCTTAATCAGAGCTGATTCAAATGCGGTTGTCTGACCCATAAAACCTTTGACCAGCAAGGTGTGGTTTTGACACAGCATACTGGGAACCATATCCCATTTAGCAGAATACTCCTTCAATTCAAAGTAATCTTCAGTTTTCAGGACTTTTCTTTTCCGGGTTGTGTCAATATTTGAAAATTCATAAACAACCGGATTTCTTTCAAGTATAAAATCTTTAAAGGCAAATGTTTGTTCATAATCCAATTTCGACTGGTATCCTCTTTCAGAAGGATCGCCATCAAACATAACCTCACAAATATCAACGCCATTTGCGGCCAGGGCGATATCAAAACTATCTGTAGCAGAACACATGGCAAACATAAAACCGCCGCCGAAAACGTAGTCCCTGATCTTGGCAGCTACATCCAGTTTTTGTTGTGATACCTTGGCATAGCCCATCGCAGCAGCTTCGTTTTCTGCTTTTACTTTGGCTTCAATATACCAGGGAGCAGTTCGAAAAGCCCCATAGAATTTGCCGTACTGACCTGTAAAATCTTCGTGATGAAGATGCAACCATTCATAGAGCAATAGTTTATCTTCTAAAACTTCCTTGTCATACACTGTTTCATAAGGAATTTCTGCATATTGCAACACCATGGTCACCGCATCATCCCATGGCTGCTTATTTTTAGGTGAATAAACCGCAATTTTCGGGGCTTTTTCCAAAACCACTGCTTCCATATTTTGTGACGGACTTGCAATTAATTCCAAAATTTTAATGGATTCAGCTTCTGAAATTATTTCATAAGAAACTCCTCTAATAGTGCATTCACGCCTTAAAGCCTCATGATCCTCAAGGAGGAATGATCCGCCCCGGTAATTTAACAACCATTGTACTTTTCTTCCCTGTATAAGTGATTGATAGGTAATTCCATAGGCCTTAAGGTGATTTTTTTGAGAATCCTCATCCATGGGAACAAGCAGGTAAGAGGCAAAAACCGTTGCATGCGCCAAGAACAACACCATCAAACAACAAAAGAGACGGAGTTTATGAAGCGACTTCATTACATACATGTGATAGACTATACTTTTTGTTAAAACGGGACGTCATCATCCTTTTCCAAATGGCCAAAAGCATCGTTAGCGCTGGTGAAATTATCAGGTGAGATCTGACCTGCATTCATTGAAGACTGGAATTCAGTTTCAAAGCCCTCATCCAAATTTGCAAATTTGGCCAGTCTTCCTATAAACTTCATTCTAATATTCTCCAATCCTCCGTTACGGTGTTTGGCAACGATAAATTCTGCCTGGCCATCGCATGGCGTCCTTTCGTCATCATCCCATTCTGTTAAACCGTAATACTCAGGCCTGTAGATGAACGAAACAATATCCGCATCCTGCTCAATAGCTCCCGATTCCCTGAGGTCAGAAAGAAGTGGTCGCTTGCTGCCTCCCCTGGTTTCCACTGCCCTAGACAACTGGGATAAGGCAATGACGGGCACATTGAGTTCCTTTGCCAGGGCTTTTAAGTTTCTGGATATAGTTGATATCTCCTGTTCACGGTTTCCTGAACTTTTTGTTGAAGATCCTGCCGTCATCAATTGAAGGTAATCTATAATCACGGCCTTGACATTATGTTGTGAAACGAGCCTTCTCGCTTTGGCCCTTAAGTCAAAAACAGATAATGAAGGGGTATCGTCAATAAATATAGGAGCGTCAGATAATTTTTTCACTTTCACATTCAAGGCCTCCCATTCATAGGTTTCCAGGTTCCCCTTTCTCAATTTTTCTGATGAGATTCCGGTTTCACTTGAAATCATTCTGGTAATTAACTGAACCGAAGACATTTCCAGTGAGAAGATCGCTACTGCCATATCAAAATCAATCGCCATATTCTTTGCCATAGACATCACAAATGCAGTTTTTCCCATTCCGGGTCTTGCCGCTAAAATAACCAAGTCGGAGGGCTGCCAGCCTGAAGTAAGCTGATCAAGTTTACTAAATCCCGAGGGGACCCCGCTCATTCCTTCCTGATTGGAAATTTCTTCGATCTTTTTTAGTGCCTGAGTTACCAGGTTATGAGCAGCTTCAGAACTCTTTTTTAAATTTCCCTGGGTGATGTCAAAAAGTTTTGTTTCGGCTTCATCTAATAAATCGAAAACATCCATGGTTTCATCATAAGAATTTGTTATGATTTCACTCGATATACTGATTAATTTACGCTGAATATATTTTTGAAGAATAATTCTGGCATGAAATTCAATATGAGCTGCAGATGATACTTTTTGGCTAAGGTTAATCAAATAGAAATCTCCTCCTATCGCCTCAAGCTTTTCATCTTTTTTCAACTGGTTCGACACTGTGAGCAGGTCAATCGGTTCGGAATTTTCAAAAAGCCTGAAAATAGCCTCATAGATAAACTGATGGGCAGGTTTGTAAAATGCTTCGGCATGTAAGATGTCAATAACGTCATCAACACCTTTTTTATCAATCATCATTGCGCCGAGAACAGCTTCCTCCAGGTCTATGGCCTGTGGTGGTATTTTTCCTTGCTCAAGGTTGATGATGGTCCCTTTACCTTTATTTTTATATGATAATGATCTCGCTGAATCCATGTGGCAAATGTAAATGTTTAGGAAAGCAAAAGCCTTCTTTAAGCCCAATTAAAGTTAACAATAATTGTTAACAAGCAAATATATGTTAATAACGTTATTCTTAAATTCGGTATTCAAAATTCTACTTGTAGTCACGTTTTATTGTCTACCTGAATTATGAAAACCTTAATAAATTAGTATGCAATTCTTTAGCAATTTCAGAACCTTTTTTAAAAATCAAACAGTTACCTTAAGTTAATTGTAATTGTTGTTAATAATTTGTTCTTTTGTTCAGAATAATTGCTTGCAATGTATAAAGAAAAAAGAAATATTCTTCTATCGGTTTTCCTTTTTTTGCAGATTGGACTGGTGGCAGTTTTATCCAATTACCCGGAATATATAGAAAAAGTATATGTCAACGGCCTTTATCCTAAAATCTCCTCCGTTTTGAGATTTTTATTAGGATGGATTCCCTTTTCAATTGGTGACATTGTATATGCCCTGCTTATCTTTTTAATAATTCGGTTTCTTGTCATGCTGGGCCTTAATAAAAAGAAAAACCGAATTTCGTTGATCTTGGGTTTTACGGCAGGAATTTCTGTGTTCTATTTTTTCTTTTACACCTTATGGGGGCTGAATTACTCACGCAGCCCGCTGTCAAACAGGCTGGCACTTGAAAAAGAGGCTTTCAACATCAGCCAACTGGAAGAAGTTACTGAAAAAATTCTTTTTAAAACCACCTTGCTTCAGCATCAATTATCGCCTCATGACTCTGTTGCAGTGGAAGTGCCCTATACAAAAAATGAGATTATGGCACTTACAAAAGGTGGTTACGAACAGCTGGCCAAACAGTTCGACTTTCTTCAATACAAAAGGCCGTCGCTTAAAAAATCGCTTTTCAGCCTGCCCCTCACCTATATGGGTTTTTCAGGATATTTCAACCCGCTATCCGGTGAAGCCCAAATAGACTATTTGATTCCTAAGATAAATTTACCATTTACCTGTTCACATGAAGTAGCACATCAACTTGGCATCGCTTCTGAAAGCGAAGCGAATTTTGTGGGTTTCCTGGCCTCAGCAAAACACAAAGATCCCTATTTTCAATATGCCGGCTATCTCCTGGTTTTGCGTTACGCTTTAATTGATATACGACGCTATGATCAGGAGATTTTTGAGATGTATTTAAAAAAGGTTCCAAAAGGCGTTCTCAAAAACATCCGTGAATCTGATGAATTTTGGAAAAAATATAAAAATCCATTAGAACCTGTTTTTAAAACATTTTATGACAATTATTTAAAGTACAATCAACAAGAAGATGGATTAGAAAGCTATAATCAGATCATGGATCTTGTCATTTCTTACGACAAAAAGTACACATTGAATTTTAATTGATACATTTGAAAGTGTAAATAAAGATCGTATGATCAAAGAAATTTCAAGCCTGCAAAATGAGCTGATCAAAGATATCATCCACTTGCAGGAAAAATCAAGAGCGAGAAAACAAAAAGGCCTTTTTGTCATTGAAGGTAAGAGAGAAATAGCACTGGCACTTGAGGGGGGCTATCAAATAAAACAACTCCTTTTTTGTGAGGAGATTATTGATCAAAGCAAAATTGAATTACTTGCCTATTCGAAAAAAAGCTTAGCGCCTGAGATTATAAAGGTTTCCACCAAAGTATACGAGCGGTTGGCGCATCGAAAAACAACTGAAGGGGTGATAGCGGTAGCGGTCTCTAAATCACTGTTATTAAGTGATTTAAAATTCACGGTGAATCCTTTGGTTTTGGTGGCTGAGGCCTCTGAAAAACCAGGAAACATTGGCGCTTTGCTTCGTACGGCAGACGCTGCTCATATAGATGCCGTGATCATTGCTAACCCCAAAACAGACCTGTATAATCCAAATATTATCAGGTCGAGTGTAGGCTGTGTTTTTACGAATCAAATTGCTTTTGGAAGCACATCTGAAATTTTGGATTTACTCAAAAAGTATGGGATCAGGGTTTTCTCAGCGGCACTAAGTCCTCAAAGCGTTGCCTATCACAATATTGATTATACCAAACCTACTGCCTTTGTGGTAGGAACTGAAGCTACAGGATTGGATGAACCATGGCTGGCAAACGCAACTGAAAACATCATCATCCCCATGCAGGGTAAAATAGATTCACTTAATGTCTCTGTTTCGGCTGCAATTCTTATTTTTGAAGCCAAAAGACAACGAAAATTCGAATGACCCAAATAATGCACCTTACATTAACCTTAGTAAATTAAATGAGTCCACAATCTCTATTTTATATCATTATCGGTGTTCTTCTTCTTGATTTTATCATCGATAAATTAATCGATCATTTGAATGCAAAACATTTTAATGATCAGATCCCTGAAGAACTCTCTGATGTATACAATAAAGACGAGTACGTCAAATCCCAGGCCTACAAAAAAGAAAACTATCGTTTTTCTCTTGTAACCAGCAGTTTTAGCCTCGCCCTGACCCTTGGGTTCTTTTTCTTTAAAGGGTTTGCCTGGGTAGATCATTTTGCCCGAAGTTATAGCAGCAATGACATTACGGTGGCCTTGATATTTTTTGGGGTCATTATGATAGGCAGTGACATATTGAATACTCCTTTTTCTTATTACCACACCTTCGTTATCGAAGAAAAATACGGATTTAATAAAAGTTCGAAAAAACTTTTCCTTATTGACAAAATAAAAGGATGGCTCCTAAGTGCCATTATTGGTGGAGGTGTTTTGTCAATTATTATTTGGTTCTATCAAAAAACAGGCGATGCTTTTTGGATATATACCTGGATTTTTATTGGTCTATTTACCATCTTTATGACTATGTTTTACTCTTCGTTGATCGTTCCGCTTTTTAACAAACAAACTCCTCTTGAAGAAGGCGACCTGAAACATGCGATCCATAGCTTCTCAAAAAAAGTAGGCTTTAAACTCGATAATATCTTTGTGATTGACGGATCCAAAAGGTCCACAAAGGCCAACGCTTATTTCTCAGGTTTTGGGTCTAAAAAAAGAATCGTGTTGTATGACACGCTGATTAACGACCTTGAGACTGAAGAAATTATTGGTGTTTTAGCCCACGAAATAGGACATTACAAAAAAAAGCATGTCATGGTTAACATGTTCCTTTCACTTTTGATTTCAGGAATAACACTTTATATCTTTTCTTTATTTATCAATAACGCTATACTCTCGGAGGCGCTGTCGGTGGCTATTCCAAGTTTTCATATTGGATTGATTACCTTTGGTATTCTCTACAGTCCCATTTCGGAGTTAACAGGAATATTGATGAATTTTATCTCGAGGAAGTTTGAATACCAGGCCGATAACTATGCCAAAATCAATTACGACGGTAAAGCATTGGTCACCTCCCTTAAAAAACTCTCTAGAAACAGCCTGAGCAATTTAACGCCTCACAAGGCCAACGTATTTGTTCACTATTCTCACCCGACCTTACTGCAGCGAGTCAGAAATCTAACGACAAGTTAAGCTGCAAGAGTTTTTTGAATTAACTTCTGCTGAATAAAAAACTTGTTAATTAATTCGCTTTATAGTATTTTTAATCGATGGCTTATACAGTAACCATAGAAGAAGAAAAAAAGGAAATAGCTAGTCGGTATAAAGACATGCTTAAAGACACGTATCAGACCTTGTCTAACGAGGACAAGCTCATGATACGAAAGGCATTTGATATTGCCGCCGATGCACACAAGGACCAAAGGCGCAAAACAGGTGAGCCCTATATTTATCATCCTATAGCCGTTGCCAAGATTGTAGCCAATGAAATAGGGCTGGGAGCGTGTTCAATAGCAGCAGCCCTTTTACATGACGTTGTTGAAGATACAGACTATTCATTTGCTGATATTGAACAAATTTTCGGAGAAACCATAACAAAGATCGTCAACGGTCTTACGAAAATTTCAAAATTACAAAAGGACCAGAATGCCTCCATTCAGGCTGAGAACTTTCGTAAAATGCTCCTTACACTTAACGATGACGTGAGGGTAATCCTTATAAAGATTGCCGATCGATTGCACAATATGCAGACCCTGGAATCAATGAGAGAAGACAAACAGGTAAAGATCGCATCAGAAACCTTGTTTATTTATGCACCTCTGGCCCATCGTCTTGGGTTGTACAACATCAAAACCCAACTGGAAGACCTCGGCCTTAAATACACTGAAAATGAAGTGTATACTGATATCATGGAAAAAATATCAGAGAGCAAGGAGGAACAGGAAAAATACATTGAAAGCTTTACAAAAACCATAAAGGATTCCTTGGATCATGAAGGTTTTAAATATACAATCAAAGGAAGGACCAAATCCATTTATTCGATTCGCCGAAAAATGTTGAATCAGGGAGTCTCCTTTGACGAAGTGTATGATAAATTTGCAATCAGGATTGTTTATCAGTCGAGCGTCAAAGATGAAAAATTTGATGCCTGGAAAATCTATTCAATTGTAACAGATCATTTCAGCCCGAACCCGAACAGATTGCGTGACTGGATCACACAACCGAAAACGACGGGTTATGAATCGCTTCACACCACGGTTATGGGGCCTCAGGGAAAGTGGGTGGAAGTTCAGATCAGATCAAGCAGAATGGACGAGATTGCCGAAAAAGGCTACGCTGCCCATTTTAAATACAAGCACGGCTCTCAAAAAGAAAGCGGTCTGGAAGTGTGGCTGAATAAATTAAGAGAATCACTGGAAAACCCGGATGTGAATGCTGTTGACTTTGTAGAACAGTTCAAACTGAACCTCTACGCAAAGGAAATATATGTCTTCACGCCAAACGGAGACATAAAGTCGCTGCCAAAAGGAGCAACGGCCCTTGACTTTGCTTTTGCCATTCATACAGAAGTTGGCATGAGGTGCAGGGCCGCTAAGGTAAACGGAAGGCTTACTCAAATCAGCAAGGAATTGCACAGCGGTGATCAAGTTGAAATCATTACTTCCAAAAACCAGAACCCAAAGCTTGCCTGGCTGGATATTGTAAAAACAGCCAGGGCAAAATCCCGTATCAAAAGTATCCTGAAGGATGAACACAAGGTAATTGCCAAGGAAGGCAGGGAAGTTCTTGAACGAAAATTGAGGCACCTGAAAATTAAGTTGAATGAGAAAACCATCAATGAGCTTGTTAATTTCTTTAAACTTAAGACCAGTTTTGATTTGTTCTACAAGATTGGCAACGGAAGCATTGATAATCAGGATCTTAAAAAATATGCAAGTCAGCGTTCTAATGTCTTGATGCATTTTTTGAAAAGTAGGATAAACAGGCCTACTGCCATTAAGGAGGATAACAGCAAGGAGGAAGTTACTGCCAATTATGACATGCTGGTTTTTGGCAAGGAAGAGGAAAAATTAAAGTATAGTTTATCTAAATGCTGTAATCCGATTCCCGGGGATCCGGTATTTGGCTTTATCACTATAAAAGATGGAATTAAGGTCCATAAACGCAATTGTCCAAATGCCCTTAGCATGCAGTCTCAATATGCCTACAGAGTGATTTCGGCCAAGTGGATAGATTCTTCTCAGCAAGGGTTCAAAGCCACACTTGAACTCACCGGGGTTGACAATGTGGGCCTGGTCAATGAAGTCACTAAGGTTATATCTGGAATCCTCAACGTGAACATCCACAGTTTGAACATTTCCGGTGATGAAGGATTTTTTCAAGGCGTGATCACGGTTCATATCAATAATAACAAACAATTAACCAATCTGATACAAAAACTCCTCAAGATTGATGGCATTGAAAAAGTGATCAGAAATACAAATTAAATTGTAACTTTTTTTGCAAATATATCGCATTAATGTGGGGATTAAATGTAACTTTGCAATGCAAGAACCAGGATTTTATTTACATGAGTAATAGCCAAAATCAGGAAACAGTTAAAAACTTCTTTACCAAGTTTTTAGAAGAGAATAACCATAGAAAAACTCCGGAAAGATTCGCCATTCTTCAGGAAATTTATGACAATGATGACCACTTTGACATTGAGACATTGTATATAGAGATGAAGAATAAGAATTACCGTGTGAGCAGGGCTACTTTATACAATACAATTGAATTACTTTTGGAATGCGGTTTAGTGAGACGGCATCAATTTGGTCAAAACCAGGCGCATTATGAAAAATCTTATTTCAACAAGCAGCATGACCACATCATCATGACTGACACCGGTGAGGTGATTGAATTTTGTGATCCCAGGATCGAGAATATCAAAAAGTCAATTGAAGATGTTTTTAATGTAAAAATTGACAGCCATTCACTTTACTTCTATGGTCAAAAAAATAAAACAGCAGAATAACTTTATAAAATTTATTAAATGATTGATTTACTACTAGGCCTGCAGTGGGGTGATGAAGGAAAAGGAAAAATCGTTGATGTACTCACAAAGAATTACGATATCATTGCCAGATTTCAAGGGGGCCCGAATGCAGGGCACACACTTATTTTTGATGGAAATAAACACGTATTGCATACGATCCCTTCGGGAATTTTTCACGACAGAGCAATTAATATTGTTGGAAACGGAGTAGTAATCGATCCCGTGATCTTCAGGAAGGAACTTGATAATCTTAGTAGCTATCAAATTGATTTTAAAACCAAATTACTAATCTCAAGAAAAGCCCATATTATTTTACCTACACATCGCTTGTTGGATGCTGCTTCTGAAAAAATGAAAGGTAAATTAAAAATCGGATCAACATTAAAAGGTATAGGTCCTACTTATATGGATAAGACAGGAAGAAACGGTCTGAGAATAGGTGATCTTGAAATGGCTGATTGGAAGACCCGTTACAGGGCACTTACAAAGAAACATCTCAATATGATCAAGTTCTATGCTGTTGAACTCGAATTTGATCTTGAAGCACTGGAAAAGGAGTTTTTTGCAGCCATTGACATTTTAAAGGAACTTACTTTTATTGACAGTGAAGAATATATTCACCAGGCGCTTTCGAAAGGAAAATCAATTTTAGCTGAGGGAGCCCAAGGCTCTTTGCTGGATATTGATTTCGGAACCTATCCTTTTGTGACTTCTTCAAACACAACAGCAGCAGGTGCATGTACCGGACTCGGTGTAGCACCAAATAAAATTGGTCAGGTGTTTGGAATTTTCAAAGCCTATACCACCCGGGTTGGATCAGGCCCCTTCCCTACTGAACTGTTTGATGAGGATGGTGAAACCATGGGAAAAGTAGGTCATGAATTCGGGGCAACAACCGGAAGGCCAAGACGATGCGGATGGCTTGACCTGATTGCCCTGAAGTACGCTGTTCAGATCAATGGCGTTAGTCAGTTGATGATGATGAAAGGAGATGTGCTTTCGGGTTTTAAAACCTTAAAAGCCTGTACCTCATACACCTATAAAGGCAAAGATATTTTACATTTTCCTTTTAATATTGAAGAAGAAAATGTCAAAGTCAATTATACAGAATTTGAAGGATGGTCTGAAGACCTTACAGCAATGACTGAAGCCGGGCAATTGCCAAAAAACCTTAATGATTATATAGCTTTTATTGAAGATTTTGTTGGGGCGAAAGTAACAATCGTTTCAGTAGGTCCGGACCGAAAGCAAACCATTATGGTATAAACCATGGTCAACAAAAAACAAAAAAGGTAAAGTTCTTTATTGAGACTTTACCTTTTTTCATTTAGTTTATATTTGTAACGTTAAATTAAATTGCAAAAATATTGAAATCAACACTTTTGCTGCTATTATTATGTTCTCTACCCTTGTTCTGTATGGCGCAGGGAAAAAGAATCGAAATTATACATTCTGATAACTCCAGTATTGATGAAGTACGGCTGCCAGGTGCAACGATCCTGTTGGGAAATATTGAAATCAGGCATGAGGGAATCAAGCTCAATTGTAAAAAAGCCATCCATTATAAAAATGAGAATTTTATTAAAGCTTACGGTGATGTTGTGCTCAATCAGGGCGATAGCGTAGTACAAACCAGTCAATATACAGAATACAACGGCAATTCTCAGAAAGCCTTGTCATGGGGTAATGTGGTAATCAAAGATTCTAAAATGACCCTGAGTACAGATACGCTGAATTTTGACAGGTCAAGACAATTACTTTTTTACAAGTATGGTGCCACCATCAAAGACAGCACCAATGTATTAACAAGCAATACCGGGAACTATTATTTAGAAAACAACAAGTTTCAGGCCATTTCAAATGTGGTCCTCACCAATCCTGATTATGTATTGGAATCAAATCACCTGGATTATTATACAGATAGCGGAAGAGCATTTTTATATGGCCCTTCGACCATCAAAAGTGATGAAAACCTTATCTACTGCGAAAAAGGATTTTATGACACCAAGCAAAATGTATCTCATTTCACTAAAAATGCAAGGATAGAATTTGACGAAAAGGAAATAAAGGCCGACAGCCTCTTTTACAACAGGACTTTAGGCTTTGCATCCGCTACAAGGGATATTGTGATTATTGACACGCTTAATCATGTCGTATTAAAAGGAAATTATGCTGAGTTCTTTGAAAAAGTTGATTCAGCCTTTGTTATCGATAGAGCCCTTGCTGTTACCAACACAAATAAAGATTCCCTGTTTATTCATGGAGATACGATTTTAGCGACCGGAAAGCCTGAAAAAAGGATCATCCGAGCTTATCACCATGTGAAATTTTACAAAAGTGATTTAAGTGGCAAATGCGACTCAATTCACTCTGATCAGGGAAGTGGTTTGACCCAGTTGTTCAGGTCGCCTGTTCTTTGGTCAAAAAAGAGTCAGATTACCGGGGATACGATACAGTTGTTAAACAACACGCTGACTAATCAATTGGATAGCTTAAAAGTGCTTAGAAATGCCTTTATCATAGACAAGGATTCAATAGGATTTAATCAGATTAAAGGCCGGGATCTATACGGGAAATTCGAAGAAAATGACCTTCGCTATGTTACCATCATCGGTAATTCGGAAGTAATACACTTTGTGAGAGACGAAGAACAGGAACTTATAGGAATTGAAAAAACATCCTGCAGCGAGATTCATTTTGTCCTTCGAGACGGCAAAATCGAATCCTCTAAATTTATTACATCACCAGATGGCCAAACCTATCCTCCATCCAAACTACCTCTGAATGCCCGAAAGTTAAGAGGATTTATTTGGAGGGAAATTGAAAAGCCAAAATCAAAAGATGATATATTTATAAAAGATGAAGAGTGACTTTTTAAAATATCAGGCACAAACAAGCCCTCACCCGCTTTTATTGGAAATAAAAAAAGCAGCAGGCAGCTATGTTTACGATACAGGTGACAATAAATACCTTGATTTTATAGCAGGAGTATCAGCTAATACGCTTGGTCATCAGCCAGCTCCTGTTGTTGAAGCCATCAAAGATCAATTGGATAAGTACATGCATGTGATGGTTTATGGTGAATTTATACAGGAACCTCAGCTGGAACTTACCAGGATCATCGCCAAGCATTTACCCGAATCTCTAAATTGTACTTATCTTACAAACTCGGGAACCGAAGCGACTGAAGGAGCTTTGAAACTGGCCAAAAGGGCAACAGGAAGATTTGAAATTGTCTCGGCTAAAAATGCCTATCACGGAAATACACAGGGCTCGATGAGTGTTTGCGGAAGAGAAGAACAAAACGCTGCCTTCAGACCTCTTATACCGGGAGTTTCGTTTGTAGAGTTCAACAATGAAGCTGATCTACAAATAATCAATAGAAAGACTGCAGGTGTCATACTGGAGACTATTCAAGGAGGAGCCGGTTTTATTGAACCGCAAAACAACTATCTTAAAAAAGTTAGGGAGCGTTGTGACGAAGTAGGTGCCATGCTGATTTTGGATGAAATTCAATCTGGTATAGGACGGACAGGCTCGTTTTTTGCTTTCCAGCAATATGATGTTACACCCGATATTATAATTACCGGTAAAGGGCTAGGTGGTGGAATGCCTATAGGCGCCTTTATTTCATCCCAAACCTGTATGAACTTGTTTATAAGTAATCCAAAATTGGGGCATATCACAACCTTTGGAGGACATCCCATTATATGCGCGGCTGCCCTGGCAACACTAAAAACCCTTTTTAGTTCCACATTGATCGAGCAAACCACCGAAAAAGAAGCATTAATCAGAAAATTACTGATTCATGAAAAGATAATAGAAATCCGGGGAAAAGGATTGATGCTGGCTTTAATCATGAAAAGCCCTGAAGTTGCAGATCAACTTATTCTTTCAGGGATGAAAAACGGAATTTTACTCTTTTGGCTCCTGTATGAACCGAGGGCTGTGAGAATAACACCACCTTTGACCATTTCAACTGAGGAAATTAAAACCGGATGTAAACACATTCTGGATATTCTCAGTAAAAATAGTGTTAGATAAGCTTGCTCTTTTCACTTGAAATTCTTCAAACCTCTATTCATATATTATAAATTACTTCTTAATGAATTTTGTATTTTACATTTATCCCCTATTATATCTAGGTAATTGTTCATAATGTTAAGTGTTTCTTAATAATTCCTTATTTGCTTCTTTTAAAAGTTAAATGTTTCTTAATTGAGGGAATTTTAACGCTTAATTATGTAACAATTACGTTAAGAGTTCCGTCCTTTAATATATAAATGTCTAATCTATTTGTCTAATCTAAATTATATATCATGAAATATGTAAAATTATTCGTACTCGCACTCGCACTTTTCACTCTTAATGTTTCCGCATCAAATTTAAACCCAATCAAACCAACAGATGATTTACGCATCGAGATTGTTGAATTGATCGGATCAAACTATATGGTCGAAATGGACGCTGATCAGTATAACGCTGATGTTTTGTTTACTGTGAACAACAATAAAGAATTGATCGTTCTTTCGGTTGATACAGAAAATGTTCAATTAGAATCTTATTTGAAAAGAAAATTGAACTACAAGAAAGTAAATCACAAACCAACTAAAAACGGTGAGATCTATTTATTACCAGTAAAAATGATTAAACAACTTTAGTCATTCTTATATTTTATTTGAATAAAAACTGTCTTATAAAAGACAGTTTTTTTTTGCCGCATAGACTTAACCTCATCATTTTTCTTCCAAATACGTTAAATGTTTCTTAATTGATGAAGTGTGAACAATTTCATGTGTAACAATCATGGAAAAACTTACGTCCTTTAATATATAAATGTCTAATCTATTTGTCTAATCTAAATTATATATCATGAAATATGTAAAATTATTCGTACTCGCACTCGCACTTTTCACTCTTAATGTTTCCGCATCAAATTTAAACCCAATCAAACCAACAGATGATTTACGCATCGAGATTGTTGAATTGATCGGATCAAACTATATGGCCGACATGGAGGTTGATCAGTATGCTGCAGAAGTTTTGTTTACTGTGAACAACAATAAAGAATTGATCGTTCTTTCGGTTGATACAGAAAATGTTCAATTAGAATCCTATTTGAAAAGAAAATTGAACTACAAGAAAGTAAATCACAAACCAACTAAAAACGGTGAGATCTATTTATTACCTGTAAAAATGATTAAACAACTTTAGTCATTCTTATATTTTATTTGAATAAAAACTGTCTTATAAAAGACAGTTTTTTTTTGTTTAAAGATCATTGTTATGCTGCTCAACACTTCTCCTGCTTTAGTCAGCAACAGTTGTTTTAATAACTTATAGTAAGAGTTCTCAAGACAGGATTTATATCACAAGCGGCGTCTACCAACACTGATTTACAATATGCGTTAATAATTTCTTAATTTATTGTAACAAATTAACCCTCTGAAGTTAAATATTTCTTAATTCATGAAATTTTAACATTTTCATATGTAATAATTGTTGCAAAAGTTCCGTCCTTTAATATATAAATGTCTAATCTATTATTTGTCTAATCTAAATTATATATCATGAAAAGTTTAAAATTATTTGTCCTTGCCTTAACTCTTTTTACAATTAATGTTTCCGCAGCAAATTTAAATCCTATCAAACCTACAGATGAATTACGGGTAGAGATCGTCGATTTGATCGGATCAAACTATTTGGCCGACATGGAGGTTGATCAGTATGCTGCAGAAGTTTTGTTTACTGTCAATAACGACAGAGAATTGATCGTTCTCTCTGTGGATACAGAAAATGCTCAATTGGAATCTTATTTGAAGAGAAAATTAAACTACAAGAAGGTAAATCACCAACCTGGCAAACACGGCGAGATCTATTTATTACCTGTAAAAATGATTAAACAACTTTAGTCGTTCTTATATTTTATTTGAATCAAAGGGTTATCGTATGCGGTAACCTTTTTTTATTGTATCAAAGAATCAAGTAATTCTCTAACCCTACTACTGTTCCAATCAACTGCTCCTATTTTGTTCACAATAATGTTACCATCTTTGTCGAGAATATAGGTAGTTGGAAGTGAGTTTGAACCCAATGCCTGAGGAACTCGTGAAGCTTGAAAAAAAACAGGTAAATCATAACCTTTTTTCTTAAGAAATTTAAGTACCTTTTCCTCTTCATCATTCGCTACAAACAGAAAAATAACTTTGTCGCCATAGGCATCATACAACTTCTGGAAACTCGGCATTTCAGCTACGCAAGGAGGACACCAGGTAGCCCAAAAATTAACAACCACCACCTGATCCTGAAAAACCTTCATATTTGTTATATTCCCGTCAAGATCTCTTAATTCCCAGTTATAATTATTAATATTCACCCGATCTTCGTCATCAACTTTTAAAGAGAACACTCGTGTGGTTATCATACTTACCCCTTTAATAAGAGTTGCCCGAACAGGTAATCCATATGGCGTGAACAGAAAAATAATAAAACCAATGAATAAAATATTCGACAAATTTTTTCTTATAAATTTCATAGCCTTATCCATAATTTTATTTTTTGACTTTTTTTACAAATAACAACAATTTTTCCTTTTGCAAGATAACAGTTAATAGCAACAAAGCGAATACAATAATTGCCAGTCCGAATAATAAGCCTCTATTACCCTCGACTTCTATACCGAGGCTAAACAAATGTGAAAGAAGCACCCCTGAAATAACGCCAAAACCGAGTATGACACCAATAAGTGAATTACTCTTCACTAAAAGCAACATTGAAATAATCAATTCCAATACGCCGGTTCCTATTCGTCCATAAGGCTCTATCCCCAGCTGGCTGAAAATATAAACACTTTCAGGTGCTCCCGAAAACTTAAAGTAAAGGGTTTGTAACAAAATGACGGCTGCAGCGATGGCGCTAATTCTTTCAAGATAATTTTTCATGACTTTTGATTGATTTATTTGGTCTTAAGACGAAACCTCATCAGAAGTTTACATAAAGCCCTTCAAAATATGTACTTAATTCCGTCAAAATCAAATAAAAAAAAGCTCCGATCAATTGGAGCTTTCATTATATATTGAAGTCAAAAAATCAAATTATTTAGCATTCTCTTTTTTGATCAGATTTAATGCCGAACCTTCTTTATACCAATCTATCTGATTCTGATTATAAGTATGATTCAGCTTAATGATATCCTTAGTTCTATCATCATGTTCCACCTCAAGGGTCAATTGTTTATCCGGAGCAAACTGATCAAGATCAACAAAATTGAAAGTGTCATTTTCCTGAATAAGGTCATAATCATTCTCATTGGCAAAGGTAAGGCCGAGCATTCCTTGCTTCTTAAGGTTCGTTTCATGGATTCTCGCAAAAGATTTTACAATGACAGCTGCCACTCCAAGATGTCTCGGCTCCATGGCTGCGTGCTCCCTTGAAGATCCCTCTCCATAATTGTGATCACCCACTACGACAGAATAAATACCCGCAGCCTTATAGGCCCTGGCAGCATCCGGAACCGGCTGATATTCACCCGTTAATTGGTTTTTAACACTATTCGTCTCCTGATTAAAGGCATTTACAGCACCAATAAGCAAGTTGTTACTAATATTATCCAAATGCCCTCTGAATCTTAGCCATGGTCCGGCCATAGAAATATGGTCAGTAGTACATTTTCCGAAGACTTTGATCAGTAATTTAGCATTAGTAATCTTGTCACCAATAGGTGTAAAAGGATCTAAAAGCTGTAATCGCTTAGAGTCTTCACTTACAATTACATCGATACCAGATCCATCCTCAACTGGCGCAACAAATCCCGGGTCTTCAACATCAAATCCTTTAGGAGGTAATTCAAAACCAGTCGGTTCATCTAGCATTACTTCCTTGCCATCGGCATTGATCAATGCGTCGGTCATTGGGTTAAAATCAAGTTTCCCTGAAATTGCAATGGCAGCCACCATTTCGGGTGAAGCCACAAAAGCATGGGTATTTGGGTTTCCATCAGCCCTTTTTGAGAAGTTTCTGTTAAAAGAATGAATTATGGTGTTCTTCTTCTGTTTGTCGGCTCCTTCTCTAGCCCATTGTCCGATGCATGGTCCACAGGCATTGGTAAATATCATTGCATCGAGATTTTCAAAAATATCAAGTAAACCATCGCGCTCGGCGGTGTAACGCACCTGTTCAGAACCCGGGTTGATACCGAATTCAGCCTTTGCTTTAACTTTTTTATCAACGGCTTGTTTTGCTATAGATGCGGCCCTTGATAAATCTTCATAAGATGAATTGGTACAAGATCCTATCAATCCCCATTCCACCTCTAAAGGCCAGCCATTTTTAATTGCTTTTTCTTTTATGCCTCCGACCTCCGTCGCAAGATCCGGAGTAAAAGGTCCATTTATATATGGCTTTAAAGCTGATAAATCAATTTCAATTACCTGATCAAAATATTTTTCAGGATTTTCATAGACTTCATCATCACCAGTTAAATATGGTGCCACTTTATTAGCCGCATCTGCGATCTCATCTCTTCCGGTAGCCCTTAAATATCTTTCCATCGAAGCATCATACCCAAATGTTGAGGTTGTAGCTCCAATTTCAGCTCCCATATTACAAATCGTTCCTTTTCCGGTGGCAGACATGGAAACAGCTCCTTCTCCAAAATACTCAACAATAGCACCGGTACCTCCCTTAACCGTAAGAATCCCGGCAACTTTAAGAATAACATCCTTGGGTGCAGTCCAGCCACTCAGCTTACCCGTTAATTTTACACCAATTAATTTTGGGAATTTAAGCTCCCACGGCATATCGGCCATAACATCCACTGCATCAGCTCCTCCAACGCCAATCGCGATCATCCCTAATCCACCCGCATTGACGGTATGTGAATCAGTTCCAATCATCATTCCTCCAGGAAAAGCATAATTTTCAAGAACTACCTGATGAATAATCCCGGCACCTGGTTTCCAAAAACCGATACCGTATTTATTAGACACAGATGCCAAAAAGTTAAATACTTCACTGGAGGTATTGATTGCCTCCTGAAGATCCTTATCAGCTCCGATTTTAGCCTGAATAAGGTGATCACAATGGACTGTGGTCGGCACGGCAACTTTCTTTTTACCGGCTTGCATAAACTGCAACAAGGCCATCTGGGCGGTAGCATCCTGACAAGCTATTCTATCGGGAGCAAAATCCACATAATCCACACCTCGTTTGAAGGGTTCTTTGGGAAAACCATCCCATAAATGATTGTATAATATTTTTTCTGATAAAGTTAAAGGTCGTCCAACAATCTTTCTTGCGCTATCAACGCGGCCTGCCATTCTTTCGTAGACCTTTTTTATCATATCAATATCAAATGCCATAATCTTATATTAAATTGTTCTGTTTAAATTTTTAGTTCTCAAAAATACGAAATATTAAAATGATTTTAGAAATTATTGAAGTAAAATAGTAGATGATTTGCTCTTCCTCATTGAAGCGAATAATTTATTCCAAATCCATAAAAAAGTTGAGTAAAAAAGATGTGAAATTATGGAATCATCAAAAGAAAAAAGAAAGCCAATAAGCCGGATTCTGTTATCCTGCCAAAGGCGGGACTCCTATCATTTATCTGGGTTGTAAATTGCTTTACAACTCTAGCTGCTCACCCCTTGAAATCGAACGAGTAGTTCTCTCCCGACGAATCGGATCTCCAATGTACATAGCATTGCACCGCATAGAGTTTACCTGGTTTCACTACAGCCGAACTGTACATACTTTCTGTTGCACTTGTCCTATCACGCCGTTGACGTGATGACGGATGTTATCCGCTATGCTACTCTCTGGTGTCCGGACTTTCCTCCACGCTGTGCGTGGCGATAAGATGGCTTTCTTTTTCATTTGCAAAAATAGTCTATAACAGGTATAAAAAAAAATCCCACCCTAATAAAAGAGTGGGAAAATTGCTATGAAAAAGAATATTACTATTAAAAGTAATATAAATAAGATGGTAAAAATACAATATTTACATCAAAATCCTAATCTTATTGAGAATTTATTTTTAATTATTTTTAAGATATGATCACAAAAAAACCCACTCTAATAAAAGAGTGGGAAAATTGCTATGAAAAAGAAAAAGTTACTGAATTAAAAATCCAGCATAACAAATATAATGAAATTTTTCATTAAAAAATTCATTATCACTAAATACTTCGCTATAAGAAATTGATTATTGCGTAGTTATGAAAACATGTCTTTAACTTTTTCAAAAAAAGATTTCTCCGAAACCGATGGGCTCGGGATGAAATTTTCATCATTCTGAACACTTTCAAAAAATGCCTTTTGTTCTTTTGACAACTTTTTAGGGGTCCATACATTTAAATGTACCAATAAATCACCATTGCCATATCTATCGAGACTTGGCAATCCTTTACTCCTTAATCGCAGAATTTTACCACTCTGAGTTCCTTCTTCTATTTTGATCCTAACTTTCCCGGTGAGCGTATCTATTTCCTTACTGCCTCCCAGTGCTGCCTCAGCAAAACTAATATAGAGATCATAATGAAGGTTATTGCCTTCCCTTTTTAATTTTTCGTGTTGAATTTCTTGAATGACAACCAGAATATCTCCCGGGATACCATCTCCTGGGGCCTCATTTCCTTTACCCGACACCTTGAGTTGCACCCCGTCGGTTACTCCGGCAGGGATTTCTATTTCAACCGTTTCTTCTCTTATCACCATGCCATTTGCATCTGCCCCTTTCGGCCTGTGGTTAACCACTTTTCCGGATCCCTTACAGGTAGGACAGGTTGTAGCTGTTTGCATTCTTCCAAGAATCGTATTGGTAACCCTCATCACGCTTCCTTGTCCGTCACAACTGCCGCAGGTATTGTAGGTAACACCCTCTGCTTTTACCTGGCGTCGAACTTTTACTTTCTTGGTTACTCCGTTCAAAATATCTTTTAGCTCCAGTTTAACCCTTATCCTGAGGTTACTTCCCTTTACACGTGTCTGTCTGGAACCACCGCCAAAGCCGCCTCCAAAGCCGCCTCCAAAGTGACCTCCAAAAATGTCGCCAAACTGACTGAAGATATCATCCATATTCATGCCTCCAAATCCGCCACCGGCTCCACCGTTTTCAAAAGCTGCATGACCGTATTGATCATATTTAGCCTTTTTGTCAGCATTGCTCAAAATCTCATAAGCTTCGGCAGCTTGCTTGAATCTTTCTTCTGCTTCCTTATCCCCGGGATTTTTATCAGGATGATTCTGTACCGCTTTTTTACGATATGCTTTCTTTATTTCATTGGCCGCAGCGTTCTTACTTACACCCAGTATGTCGTAATAATCTTGTTTCAAGTTAATCTTTTTTAAAATGTTGATTTGTTAATTACCCAGGACTACTTTTGGGTAACGAATAATAGTGTCTCCAAGTTTGTATCCCTGCTCCACTGTATCTATAATCTTGCCCTTTAATTTTTTTGAAGGGGCCGGAATCTGAGAAATGGCTTCATGGATCTCAGCATCAAAGGTATCTCCTTGCTTTACATCCATTACTTTAAGGCCTTTTTGACTCAGGGTATTTTTCAATTTGTTGTAGATCAGTCGAACACCTTCCAGCAATACATTATCAGAAGATTTTTCAACCTCTTTTAATCCTCTTTCAAAATCATCCAAAATTGGTAATAAGACTGTCATAAGTTCCTTATTTGCAGTACTGAACAATTCAATTCTTTCTTTAGATGTCCTTTTTTTATAGTTTTCAAATTCGGCAAATAACCTTAAAAAATTATTCTTTTCCTTTCCTAACTCATCTTTAAGTACATCAACCTCCGATTCAATTATTTCATTTTCAATATTTTGTGAATCATTTATATTTTCAGTTCCGTTTTCCACTTCCTGTTTGGGTGTATCATTTTCCATTTCTTTATCTTTATGTTCTTGGTCACTCATGTCTGTTCAATTTAAAGCTATTACACCTAGCTAAGCAAATTACCTGCCAAGTCCGTTATTGTGTCATATTGTCACAAAATTAAACTTAAGTTTTGAGATTCTTTAGAAGGTACTTTCGATTCTTTCTATCCTGGCTCCTATCGAGCGCAAACGCTCATCTATATTCTCATATCCACGATCAATTTGATCAATATTATGAATCGTACTTGTTCCTTTTGCAGATAAGGCTGCAATAAGCAAAGAAATTCCAGCCCTTATATCGGGGGAACTCATGGTGGTAGCTTTTAAACTTGACTCGTGATTCATCCCGATGACTGTTGCCCTGTGTGGATCGCATAAAATTACTTTGGCACCCATATCTATGAGTTTATCAACAAAGAACAACCTGCTTTCAAACATTTTTTGATGGATCAAAACACTGCCCTTTGCCTGTGTAGCAACGACCAATACAATACTCAGGAGATCAGGGGTAAATCCCGGCCATGGCGCATCCGACACCGTTAAAATGGATCCATCCATATAACCCTGAATCTCATAACTTTCCTGAGATGGAATATAAATATCATCATCGATTTGCTGAAGTTCAATACCCAACTTTCTAAATACATTTGGGATAAGACCAAGATCTTTCCAGCTCACGTTTTTAATTGTCAATGCAGATCTGGTCATGGCTGCCACTCCAATCCAGCTGCCAATCTCGATCATATCCGGCAACACACGATGTATGCATCCACCGAGGTTTGAAACTCCCTGAATGATCAATCTGTTCGACCCAATTCCGTCGATAACCGCTCCCATACTTACCAGCATTTTGCAAAGTTGCTGTATATAAGGTTCACAAGCGGCATTGTAGACTATGGTTTCTCCTTTTGCAAGCACAGCAGCCATCAAAATATTTGCCGTACCAGTTACCGACGCTTCATCAAGTAACATCTCTGTTCCATGCAATTCATCAGCTTCAACGCCATAAAAAGACTCCTCCTTGTTGTATCTGAATTTGGCTCCCAGTTTAATAAATCCTTCAAAATGTGTATCAAGTCTTCTTCGTCCGATCTTGTCGCCACCAGGTCTTGGAATATAACCTTTTCCAAATCTGGTTAATAAGGGCCCTACGATCATAATGGAGCCACGAAGAGAACTTCCATCTTTTTTAAATTGCAGAGATTCCAGATATTCCAGGTTGATGTCATCTGCCTGGAAACTGTAAGAGTTGGTATCCAGTTTTTTGATTTTCACCCCCAGTTCACCCAGTATAAAAATCAACTTGTTTACATCTCTAATGTCGGGAATATTGTGTATTGTAACTTCAGAAGCTGTTAAAAGTGTTGCGCAAATAATTTGAAGTGCTTCATTCTTTGCACCTTGTGGGACAATTTCACCTTTGAGACGATGTCCACCTTCAATTTTAAATATTGACATTAGCGGAAGTTATTATTAGGGACTATCTTTTTCTAAAATTCTTTTTACCTTGTTTTTGTGCGCTTTTCTGATAGGTTTTAGCCGGTTTCTTTCTCAACAAGTCCTTTGATTCCGACAACGTTTCTTTGTCTTTAAGCACCAGTGCTCCTCCAGATAATTCTTTTAAATGGCTAAAGATTACTTCATCATCAACTGTGTCTTTATTCCAATTCAAATAACACTTTTTCATATGATTGGCTATGGTGAATACCAGCGCATCTTTCATGTCGCCATCTTCCCAGGTGAGTGCCGTGTCGATCATGATCTGAATGTTATTTCCGTAAAACCTGTATTTAGAAGCTGATTTTGGATACTCCATCGCTTCGGGTTTTGCCTGTAAAATTTCCCTTTCCGGTTTTGGATATGGCGTATCGACATCCAAATTATAATCGGACATAATAAATAACTGATCCCATAATTTATGTTGAAAATCGGGTACATCTCTTAAATGCGGCTGCATATTTCCCATGACTTGAACTATGGCTTTTGCCATGGTATTTCTCACTTCTCTGTCTTCTAATTTGATACAGTGATTGACAAGCTTTTGTATATGCCTGCCGTATTCTGGTATGATCAAATGTTCGCGATCTGAATTGTATTCTAAATCCATCCTTCCGTTTCTTTAAGCCTACGTTTTATTAAATTTTTATCTTGCTGCAAAGTAACAATTATTTTAATGATCAAAGCAACGATTTAACCAATAATCTTCAACTTAGCAAATTGCAACAATAACTTCTTTGTGTCGCCTGATTCAAATCTGATTTCGGCCTTTTTACTATTCCCGGTGCCTTCAACCGAAAGAACTTCTCCCTTGCCAAATTTAGCGTGTTCCACATAATTACCCTGAAGCAGGTCATGATCGAAGAGGTTTTGAGACCCCTGCATGTCGCTTAGCTTTTTAAGGTTTTTGGCCGGTTTAACCTGAACCGGTTTAGCCGCTGTTTTCTTGAGAGGCTTTTCAACTTTTCTGACCAAGGGTTTTTTAAATCTGATCCTATTTTCATCAGGGATCCCAAAAATGTCTTTATTTATAAATTTATTACCCGCTGCCTGTTCCTTCTTTGGGCTGATAAAATCAATATATTTTTCATCTATTTCCTCTAAAAAGCGACTGGGTTCGCAATCGATAAGTTTCCCCCATCTGTACCTTGACTGGGCATATGACAGGTAGACTTGTTTTTGCGCTCTTGTCAGTGCCACGTAAAACAATCGTCGCTCCTCCTCTATTTCACTCCTTGTGTTCATACTCATAGCCGAAGGAAAAAGGTTCTCCTCAAGACCCACGATATAAACATAGGGAAATTCCAATCCTTTAGCAAGGTGAATAGTCATGAGAGAAACCCTTGGGACATCTTCCTTATCCTTATCAAAATCAGTTGCCAATGCCACATCTTCAAGAAAATAAGCCAGGGAAGCGTCTTCTTCCTTTTGATGTTGCTCTTCAATAAAATCCTTGATGCCGTTCATCAGTTCCTGAACATTCTCAACCCTGCTTACTGCCTCGGGCGTTCCTTCACTTTCAATATCCCGGATTAAACGAGTTTTTTTAACAACGAGGTCAGCAACTTCAAAAGCATTTTTAGACGCGGCTTCAATCTGAAAGCTCCTGATCATGTCTCTGAAATTATTAAGTTTAGCTTTGATTCCCGAATTAATATTGATCGATAAACCATCCAATTGATGAAGTAATTCAAAAATTGAAATCTTATAGTGATTTGCGGCAATGACCAATCGATCAACAGTAGTTTGACCGATACCCCTGGCCGGATAATTGATCACTCTTTTAAGTGCTTCTTCATCATTGGGGTTGACAAGCAACCTTAAATAGGCTAAAGTATCTTTGATCTCTTTTCTTTGGTAAAATGAAAGGCCCCCATAAATTTTATACTTGATGTTTTTCTTTCTTAAAGCATCTTCAATGGCTCTCGATTGCGCATTGGTTCGGTAGAGAACCGTAAAACTGTTATTTGGAAGCTGCTGCTGCATTTTATTCTCAAAAATGGAATTGGCCACAAACCGGCCTTCATCCCCTTCAGAAAAAGTGCGCATGATCTTGATGGATTCCCCCTCTTGATTTGCCGTCCAGATTTCTTTATCGAGCTTGGTCTTGTTTTTATCAATAACACTATTCGCGGCCTGAACAATGGTACTGGATGAACGATAATTCTGTTCAAGTTTAAACATTTTTACATCATCGTAATCCTTCTGGAAATTAAGAATGTTTTTAATGTTAGCTCCTCTAAAAGCGTAGATACTTTGACTGTCGTCACCTACCACGCATATATTTTGATATCTGTCTGCCAGTGCCCTGACAATAAGGTATTGAGAATGATTCGTATCCTGATACTCATCGACCAATATATAGCGAAACCTGTCCTGATACTTGGCAAGGACCTCAGGAAACCTGGTGAGTAATTCGTTGGTTCTTAACAGCAAATCATCAAAATCCATAGCGCCTGCCTTAAAACAGCGATCGACGTACTCTTTGTATATGCTTCCGATTTTGGGCCTTCCTGATACCTTATCCGCTTCTATCAGCTCAGGGTTCTGATAATAAGCCCTTACGGTAATCAGGCTATTCTTAAACTGTGATATTCTTCCAAGAACCTGTTTGGCCTTGTATTTTTCCTTTTCAAGTTGTAATTCCTTGATAATGGAACTGATCAGCCTTACAGAATCCTGCGTATCATATATAGTGAAATTAGAGGGATAACCCAGTTTTTCAGCTTCACTTCTAAGAATTCTTGCAAAAACACTGTGAAAAGTGCCCATCCATAGGTTCTTGGCCTCACTTGGGCCGACGACGCCGGCTATCCGGCTTTTCATTTCCCTGGCTGCCTTGTTGGTAAACGTGAGTGACAGAATATTAAACGGATCTACCCCGTTTTTCATCAAATGTGCTATCCTATAGGTCAGAACCCTGGTTTTACCTGATCCGGCTCCTGCGATGATGATCATGGGTCCTTCTTTTTGAAGAACTGCCTCCCTTTGTGCCTCGTTTAACTCATCCAAATAACTACTCACTACCCCTGCGTTTTTCATCAAAAATACAATGGTTATTGAAGAACGGCAATAAAAGTTATTGACATTTTGTCAAAAAAAAAACCGCTTAAAAAAGCGGTTTTTAAAATTCGTGAATTATCTCCTGCTACTTGGCGTAAATCTCAACCCTTCTATTGACCTGACGGCCTTTAGAGGTGCTATTATCGCCAATAGGTTTAGAAGATCCGTAGCCTATAGCAGTAATATTCTCTGCCGGGAAACCATTTTCAATTAAATAATTCATGACAGCATCTGCTCTTTTTTGTGATAATTCACTATTGATTTTATCACTACCTGTGCTGTCAGTATGTCCTTCGACTACAAATTCTGAATTGGTATACTCAGCAAGAATCCTGTCAATCCCTTCAAGTCTGATTTGTGTTTCATCAGTAAAAGAATCTTGTCCTGTTTTAAAATAAATGGCTCTTGCCAAATCAGTGATTTGCTTTTGAACCTCTTCTGTTACTACAGGGCATCCGTAGTTTGAAACTGATCCAACAACGTTAGGACATTTATCCTGATCATCAGGAACACCGTCTCCATCAGTATCTTGTACCGGGCAACCTTTATTTTCAACAGGACCTGCTTCATTTGGGCATGCATCTTTAGAATCCATTACACCGTCTCCGTCAGAATCAGGACAACCGTTAAACTGTTCCAAACCTGCTTCATTGGGGCACATATCTTCAGCATCTATAAAACCATCACCATCTGAATCGGGACAACCATTGAATTTGGCCAAGCCAGCTTCATTTGGGCACTTGTCTTCAGAATCCTGGATACCGTCACCATCAGTGTCGGGGCAACCGTTGAATTGTTCAAGGCCTGCTACTTCAGGGCAGAGATCATCCTTATCTTTTACGCCATCTCCATCTGTGTCTTTACCCTTTAAATTGAAATTTAAGCCCAGCATAAACATCTGAGTCGTCATTTCATAAGCAACTTCTGATCCTGGGATCTTACCTAAAGGGTTGCTATCTGCATCCCATGGTCCATCAGGAAATCCGTCTCCATTAAAATCGATTGCCGGAGTAGGATTCAAAAGATTTCCACTTGTTTTTCCATCACTCATTCCGTAGTGATATACAGCGTCAATTCTGAAAGAATCGCTTACTTCATAACTCAACCCAAATTGAAAAGCATGTGCGATAATTGCAGTTGCCGGAGTCGAAAAGAAGGCTAATTCATCCTGAATAGGATTGGAACTATAGGTATAACCAAATCTTAACGGTAATTTTTTAATAGCTTTTAATTGAAGTCCTGCTGAAACAACAGAAATATTTTGCCATCCAAAACCATTAACAGCTCCTGTAGGGAAACCTGTAAAAGGGCCTTCCTCAGCAACTTCCCATCCGTAATCTTCGAATCCTTCAGTGCTTTCATAATCTACATATCGATAATCTAAAGCGATATCAACGATTCCTTTTGAATAACCAAGGCCAATTGAATAAATCGCAGGATAATTCATAGTGAATTCCACATTAGGAGCAGCTGAGCCATCCAAGTAATTATTCTTAAAATCAAATTTAGAAAAATATTGAGGTGTCTTGTAAGAGGCACCAATCTTAAACCCTTTTAATGAATCATAGAATAAACCTACTTGTCCTCCAAAACCAGTAGTAGAAGCTGATTCACTTAACGGATATCCCAAAGTCTGACTAGGTGCAGCCAATGGATTAGGCTCTAAAATTAAAGAAGCGTAGTTAAAAGTTGGTTGCAGACCGATAGAAAATTTTTCAGAAAAATTATAAGCCCATGTAAAACCGACTTGCAGCAACATATATTCAGAATGCAAGTTTCCGAAACCCATTAAATTTTGAGGAAACAGAATAGGATTTGAATCATTAGGATTCCAATTAGGATTTGGGTTACCATCAGCACCAATCGGCAAATTGTTTTCCTGAGGAAAATCTACACCAAAACCACTTATTCCAAATGCTGAAACCCCAAAAGTATGTTTAGAGTCTGCTTTTCCCCATGCAAACCCAATTGCTGGCATTGGATTATACCCCAATTCAGATTTAGTTGAACCACTAACTGATGGAGATCCCGGGCCTAACATGCCTGCAGGAAGCGAAGATGATAATTCAGGAACACCTTCAAAGGCTCCTATATCAAATTTTAAAATAGAACCATCAAACACAGAAAGTGCCGCAGGGTTCCATTGCATTGCACCACTTATATCAAGTGGTTGGGCCGTAGCGGCTCCCCCCATTGACATATTAACTGCCCCAACACCTTGCATCAAGTGACCAGTTTGAGCCATAGCCACACTGCTTAAGAGGATTAAAAATAATTTGATTGATTTGTGTATCATAATGATTAAATTTGTGTCGTATTATCTAAAGATAACTGAAATTATCTCAATCAAAGATAATTTCTTCTTTTTGACCTAAACGATCTGTTAATTTTGGCCAAATTTAGTGTCATATGTTACAAGTAATTGTGACAAATATCATCTTATTTCGGCTTTGTAACGATAGTTACATAAGCCATATATAAACCACAAATTCCTATCTATGGACCTGACAAAAATTATAGAATTATTAGCTTATACCTTACCAGCTGTCGTTACCGGACTCGTTGCGCTCTATTTCTTTAAATATTTTATTACCAATGAAGATAAGCGACGAAATTATTTACTGAGAAAAGAAAGTCAAAAGCTGGCTTTACCATTGCGTTTGCAGGCTTTTGAAAGACTTATTTTATTTTTGGAACGCATCTCTCTGAATAAATTACTGATCAGAATCAAGCCTACTGGAAAAGATCCTGAAAAGTACAGTCATAAATTAATCAGCATTGTCGAACAGGAATTTGAGCACAACCTGGCCCAACAGATCTATGTATCCGAAACAGCCTGGAAAGCGGTAGTCACCTCAAAAAATTTAATCGTCAAAATCATTCATACGACGGCTGCAAAAAAAGAAGTCGAAACTGCTGAAGATTTAAGAAAAGATATATTGCGTAATCTCGGTAAAAACGAGGGCCCTACAAGTGCGGCAATATCTTATTTAAAAATAGAGGTTAAAAAAATCTTTTAGGCTCCCTATTTGCTAATCCTTTATGACCACTTTATTGGACGTGAAATCTTTTGCCTTAATTCATTATTTTTAACAATAAAAAATACCGTACCATGACTAGAAAATTATTCTTCGTTTTCCTTCTTTTTTTGAACACCTTATTTATATCCGGGCAAAGACCTGAGGCTGATGTATTTAAATTAAAAAAAGGAAACCTTGTAATACAACCCATCCTCCATGGAACACTTGCCTTTCAATATGAAGGCAATGTAATTTATGTCGATCCATATGGAGGAGCTGAGGCTTTTGCAGGTATAGCAAAACCAAATCTAATTTTGATCACTGATATCCACGGAGATCATTTAAACGAAAATACACTGGATACGCTCAAAACAGAGGGAATCAAAATAGTAGTACCACAGGCAGTAGCCGATCAAATTTCTGAAAAATACCACAGCCAATTGGTGATTCTGGCAAATGGTGAGCACAGTAAGCAACTAGGTATTGGCATTGAAGCGATCCCAATGTACAATTTACCGGAATCAGCTGATGCCAAGCATGTAAAAGGAAGAGGCAACGGCTACCTCCTGCAAATTGGTAAAAAGAAAGTCTATATTTCGGGAGACACGGCAGATATCGTTGAAATGCGTGAATTAAAAGATATCGATATTGCTTTTGTCTGCATGAACCTGCCTTATACCATGAATATCGAACAGGCTGCAAGTGCCGTTTTAGATTTTAAACCAAAAGTCGTTTATCCTTACCACTATCGGGGGAACCCTGATATGAGTGATACAGAAGCTTTTAAAAAGCTGGTCAATGAGCAAAATCCTGAAATTGACGTAAGGCTTCGCAACTGGTACCCGGAGTATTAAGCTTTTGTTCAACCAATCGCGGCTACTGATTTTTGCGGTTTTATTTTTTTATGAAATCATGATGTCAATGTATTACCCTTATAATATCATGTTTGGTAATAATATGGTAATGACCATCTCCCGAATCAACAATCACAGCCTGATTGTTCTTGTGGATCAGAGAGGAGATCTTCTCCACTGACACGGTCTTTTTCACCACCGGATAAGGCTTGCTCATCACATCCTTTATGGGTTTGTCCGCGATGTGTTTATCTTCGAAATACAACCTGAATAACTGACTTTCATCAAGAGAACCTACAAAACCATCCGCATCTGTAACTGGCAGTTGGGATATTTCATATTTGCGCATGCGCTCAATCGCATGAGAAACCAGTTCTTCAGTTTTAACCGAAACCAAGTCTTTATTTTTATTTTTGATCAGATCAGCGGCAATGGTAATATTTTCGTCAAGGAATCCTCTTTCACGCATCCAGTCATCATTAAACATTTTCCCTACATAACGACTGCCATGGTCGTGAAACAGGACGACGACGACATCATCAGGTTTAAAATGTTCTTTTAATTGCAGTACACCTTTGATGGCAGATCCCGCAGAATTTCCAACAAAAATACCCTCTTCTCTTGCCAGTTTCCTGGTATAAACGGCTCCATCTTTATCCGTGACCTTTTCAAAACCATCAATAATATCAAAATCTACATTTTTTGGCAGAATATCTTCCCCGATACCTTCAGTGATATAAGAATAAATTTCATTCTGATCGAATATTCCTGTTTCGTGGTATTTTTTAAATACAGAGCCATAGGTATCTATTCCCCATATCTTGATTTCAGGGTTTTTCTCTTTCAGGAACTTACCAACTCCCGAGATCGTCCCTCCGGTTCCAACACCCACAACAAAATGTGTCACTTTTCCATCAGTTTGTTCCCATATTTCAGGTCCGGTACTTTCATAATGAGCTGCTGTATTTGAGAGGTTGTCATATTGCAGCGCGTACCAGGAATTCGGAGTTTCCTCAGATAACCTTTTCGAAACAGAATAATAAGACCTTGGGTCTTGGGGCTCCACATGAGTAGGGCACACAACCACTTCAGCTCCCAAGGCTCTCAGGATATCAATTTTTTCCTTCGACTGCTTATCAGCAATAACGAAAATACATTTATAACCTTTGATATTAGCAGCGATGGCAAGTCCCATCCCCGTATTTCCGGATGTTCCTTCAATTATGGTTCCTCCGGGCTTCAACAATCCGGCAGCTTCTGCATCCTCAATCATTTTAAGCGCCATACGGTCTTTGACGGAATTACCGGGATTAAATGTTTCAACCTTGGCCAAGACCAAAGCATCTATGTCTTCAACAATTTTATTGAGTTTTACCATTGGGGTGTTTCCAATGGTTTCTAAAATGTTTTTGGCGAAATTCATTTGCTGTATTTGATATGATCAAATTTAAGGAAAATAAAATGAGAAAGCAGCAAGAAACCAAAGGGTTCAGAAAATTGTTACGCGAACATTCCAGGGAAAGCCTCTTTGAAGTCCATGCGCTGAACATGAAGCCTGAAGAAAGTACGTATAAAACCCCATCCATACCCAAAGAATTGTATGTACATGGCCAGCACGCTTAACAAAGCCACTGTGATCTGTTTGGATTTAGAAAAGGAATCTGCCGCGACGAGAAACATATATAAAAAGAAGATGACCAGTGCAGCCCAATAACCGATATAAGTCAAAGCAATGGCTCCGATAAAAGCCATGATAAAAACCGATGGCAACCAATAGGTCAACTTACCTGAGCCCGGATACATTTTATTTAAAATGGGCCTGGCAGCCCCAAAATTCCTGGTTTGCCTGAAAAATGCCAGCCAGGAAGTACGCCTCTTGTGGTATACGAATGCGTCTGAAATCAATCGAGTGGAACAACCGTGCTTCAAAAGCTTGAAATTAAGGTCAATATCTTCTCCTATTCGCTGTTTTGAAAACCCGCCAGTCAAAGTAAACGCCTCCTTTGAAAGGCCCATGTTAAAACTTCTTAGCTGGAATTTTCTCGAAGGAGTTTCTTTGCTTCTTAAACCTCCTGTAGTTAGAAAAGAAGTCATACAGTAATTAATGGCCTTTTGCCAGCTGCTAAAACTTTCATGAGCGGCATCCGGTCCGCCAAAAGCATCTGTGTATTGGGCATCAAGCTCATATTTTACAGTAGACAGATATCCTTTGGGCAGGATACAATCCGAATCAAAGAGCAGAAAATAAGCTCCTGAAGCACGCTCCATTCCATAATTTCTGCTTTCGCCGGGTCCGGAATTTTTCTTGAAACAATACTTTATATCAAGATGACCCATGTATTTGTCTACAACCGATTTACTTACTATCGAAGAGCCATCTTCTACAACAACTACTTCCGTTTTATCATTAACATCCTGTTCAACAATACTTTGAAGTAACTCATCGAGTTCCTCAGGCCTGTTGTACACTGGTATGATTATAGAAAAACGCACGGTAAAAAATCTGGGGCTTAAGTTTAAAAATAAATCGGGAAAATTAAGATCCACTCAAAAAATTCCCGATCATCGCATGTTATTCAAAATTGATTCATTCTTTTCCCTCCATAAAACTATCCATAATAACATCACTGATCCCCATATTTGAGAATCCTCCGTCATGGTATAAATTTTGAAGTGTAACTTTACGTGTCAGGTCAGAAAATAGTGTAAGGGTATAGTCTGCGCATTCCAAGGCTGTCGCGTTGCCTAAAGGAGACATTTTTTCTGCATAGCTTAAAAAACCGCCAAAGCCCTTAACACCACTTCCTGCAGTCGTTGGTGTCGGAGACTGGGAAATCGTATTTACACGGACTTTATGATCCCGCCCGAAGAAGTAACCAAAGCTTCTTGCTATGGATTCCAAATAGGCCTTGTTATCAGCCATATCGTTATAATCAGGAAAAACCCTCTGTGCAGCCATGTAGGTTAATGCAACAATGGATCCCCATTCACTCATGGCATTTTTTTTGTACAGTACATTCATCACCCGGTGAAAAGATAAAGCAGAAACATCAAAACCTTTATGTGTAAAATCGTAGTTAGATTCGGTATAATGCCTTCCTTTTCTCACATTAATTGACATACCAATTGAATGCAGCACAAAATCGATCTTTCCTCCTAAAATTTCCATAGACTTCTCTACTAAATTCTCCAGATCCTCCATAACGGTGGCATCGGCAGGAATAATCTCTGACCCCGTGTTTGCAGCCAACTTATTGATTTCACCCATTCTCATAGCAATAGGTGCATTGGTTAAAACAAAAGTTGCTCCTTCTTCATGTGCCCTTTCAGCAACCTTCCAGGCAATTGAGTCTTCATTTAAAGCTCCAAATATGATTCCTTTCTTTCCTTTTAATAGATTGTACATACTTCTTGATTTATTTTATTTTTATTCCTATCCATTTCTACCGACAGTTCCTTATCGGACAGCGGCAAAGTTAAGTGTTTATTTTTATATGAATCTTATGACAAAAGCTGCTTGGCATGGGCTATGGCAGATTCTGTAATTTTGGCACCTCCCAACATTTCAGCGAGTTCCACCAAACGTTCATCTTCATTCAATAACTTTATGTTTGATGAAACACCTTCCTTGTGCTCTTCTTTAAATACTTTAAAATGATGCTGTCCTTTAGCTGCAACCTGCGGAAGATGCGTAATGGTAATTACCTGCATGTTTCTGCTCATCGCCAACATGACCTCCGCTATTCTGTTCGAAACTTCTCCCGAAACTCCTGTATCAATTTCATCAAAGATAATAGCCGGAAGGTTTGAATATTGAGAAAGTATCCATTTAACAGCCAGCATCATCCTTGACATTTCGCCTCCCGATGCTACTTTCTTCATGGCTTCATACGTTTTTCCCTTATCAGATGACATCAAAAAAAGTAATTGGTCTTTACCATTCGATAAAAACTCATCTGTTCCTGAAAGTTCTACTTTTAAGCGGGTGTTCTTCATTTCAAGTCCCGTCAAAGATGTTTCGATTTGAGAAACGAACTTAGGGATGGCCTCTTTTCTTCTTTTGTATAATTGCATGCACACCCTGTCTAATGCTGCTGCTGTCTCTCCTATTTCTTTCGTCATTTTGTCAATTGTAGCTTCAGCCTGATCAACATTCTCGATTTTCAAATGATAGCCATCACGAACTTCGATCAATTCTTTAACAGTTGAAACTCCGTGTTTCTTCTGTAAATCATAGAGGAGCTGCAGCCTGTCCTCAACCCTTTCCAATGCCTCGGGGTCATAGACCAAGTGTTCATTTTCAGATTCAATTTCCTCTAACAGGTCCTTGAATTCAATCAACAAACTTTTCATCCTTTCCGACAAGCTCCGGTAAAGATCAGCATACGATCCTATACGCGATAATTGTTGGCCTATTTCAGAAAGCTGGCTGAATGCACCTATCGAGTCCCTTTCCGAAATTTCGAGTATACCCGATAAATTGGCCTTGATTTCTTCGGCGTGTGCCAGTTTTTCAAGATCCTTTTCCAAGGCCTCTTGTTCCTCAACTTTTAAATCAGCTTTATCCAGTTCATCCCAGAGAAACATATGATAGTCGTATTCCTTTTGAGCCTGTTGCTGCGCCTCTTTAAATGCCTCTAAATTCTTCAGTAAAAATTTATAGTGTCCATGCGCATGTTGATAATCATTCAAGTACTTCGCATTATCGGCCAGCCCATCTATAATATGAAACTGATATAAAGGATCAGCCAACTGCAACGTTTCATGTTGAGAATGAATATCGATCAACTGCCTCGACAAACTGTTTAATACTGCTAAGGTTGTTGGTGTATCATTCACAAATGCCCTTGATTTTCCATTGGGTAAGATTTCTCTTCTTATAATTACCCAAGGATCATAGTCCAGGTCATTTTCATTAAAAAATGCTTTCAAATGGTAGGCTCCGATTTGGAACTCTGCTTCAATCACACATTTTTTTGCCTTGTCATAAACCAGACTGGTATCTGCTCTTTTTCCAAGCACGAGGGCTAAACCTCCCATCAAAATTGATTTACCCGCCCCGGTTTCACCTGTTATGATAGACAGTCCATCCTTAAAATCGACTTTTAGGTTTTCTATCAGGGCATAGTTCTTTATGGACAATGATGCAAGCATAAAATCTACTCAATTAATAAAGATATTGATCAATAAACAAACTTAGATAAAAAGTCACACTGATATTCAAAAGAGACTAGATTTTAAGTTCCTTCCATTTTTCGTCAAAAGCAGGGTAAATTCTGGATAGTACCTCGCGTAATTTTGATGTATCTATTCTGGGCCCATCGGAAAAAACATCAACGATTTCATCTCCTTTAGTATCAAAGAATACCCTGATCAAAAAAGTATTCGGTCTCTCATTATAAAGTGTTTGAAGGTCTGTAATTGATTTGCTCATAACCTCTTTGGCTTCCCTTGTATTGTCGACCATTCTGTCGAGCCCTAACAGATGGTATTCATACATCGTTTTTCTGTATTGTTCATACACAGGAGACAACAGGTTTTCATTTAACTGATATCGCGTATAATTTCCATCGATCCTGTTCCAACCTATTCCACCACCTTGCTGCGCCACATTAACTACATTTTCGGCAAGCTTGAAGAAATTTTCACCGCCTTTAAAACCAAAGGTATCTGCCTGATATCCCAAAATGGTGTAGGCATAAAAAGTTAAAAGAGATACAAGATTGGAATCAAAAGAGTTCTCATTGTACACCAGAGGTTGAAATTCCTCGTAACTAAAAGAGATATCATTATCGTTAAAATTTAAAATAGATGTTGTGTAAGTGGCATTATAAACAGGTCTTGAAATTTTAAGTTGTAAACTGCCGCGAAAACTATTGGTCGACAAAGCCTCCAAAATGTTTATGGTAATTGAACAATCAATGCGCTCATGAGTTCTATACACTGAACTTGTCCATTTGGTATTGTTCATATACTCAAAGATATCATTCTGCATGGTGTCAAAAATCTTCTTGTTCGAAACACCAATTTCTGCCGAATTGATAAAAACAACACAATTTAATTCCTGTGCCGACAACTTCAATCCGAATAAGAGCAGACCTATGATTAAAACCTTACGCATGAACACTTTTTAAAATCTCATTAAAAATATCAGTAGCCACTTCCTGTTTGCTTTTGAGGCCAAACTCCTGAATCTGAAAATTTTTATCGATAAGGGTGACCTTGTTCGTGTCAGATCTGAAACCAGCTCCCTTATCCTGAAGAGAATTCAGTACGATCAGATCGAGATTCTTTTTCCTGATCTTATCTTTTGCGTTTTCAAGTTCGTTTTCAGTCTCTAATGCAAAACCAACCAGGTATTGATTATTTTTTACAGCTCCTGCAGAAGCCAGTATATCTTTAGTTGGCACCAGCGTGATCTGCATCTCACTAGTCTTCTTTTTTATTTTTTGAGAAGATACAACTTTTGGAGTAAAATCAGAAACCGCAGCCGAAAAGATGGCTATGTCGACTTCTCCATAAAACTTATGTATGGTTTGATACATTTGCGCTGCGCTCATCACATCAATTCTGTCTATGGCTGTGTGATGCAAAGCTTCATTACTCGGACCTGTTACCAGTATCACGGTTGCGCCTAACTGAGCTGCCGCCTCTGCGAGTGCAAAACCCATTTTTCCAGAAGAGTGATTTCCGATAAACCTTACCGGATCAATTGCCTCGTAGGTCGGTCCGGCCGTTATTAGAACGCGCTTTCCTCTGAGTGGCAAACTCGCTGTCAGATCCTTTTGAATAAAAGCAACGATTTCTTCAGGTTCTGCCATTCTTCCTTCGCCTTCAAGGCCACTGGCTAATTCTCCGTATGCAGGCGGAATAAAAACATTCCCCCTTCTTTCCAGGGTACTAATGTTTGTGGATGTAGTTTCATGCTGATACATATCCAAATCCATGGCCGGAGCAAAATAAACAGTGGATTTGGCTGAAAGATATGTTGCCAAAAGCAAATTATCACAGATACCTTCGGCCATTTTCGCCAAGGTATTGGCTGTTAACGGGGCGATCACCATCAAATCTGCCCAAAGTGCCAAATCTACATGGTTGTTCCACAATTCATTCTCTTCATTTTTATCATAAAAAGTAGAATAAACAGGATTCTTCGACAAGGTTGACAGGGTAAGCGGAGTAACAAAATCCTTAGCGGAAGGTGTCATCACTACCTTTACATCAGCACCTGCCTTAATAAAATGTCTTACCAGGAAGGATGTTTTGTAAGCAGCTATTCCAGCAGTAACTCCGAGAAGAATATTCTTACCGCTTAAAACAGACATAATTAGTCTAAATTATCGTTACTTGTATCTGGTGTTCTGTAGTATATTTCACCTTTGAGCCATTCCTCAACAGCGATAGAAGTCGGTTTTGGAAGACGCTCATAAAAACGAGAAACTTCTATCTGTTCTTTGTTTTCAAAAACTTCTTCAAGACTATCATTGAAAGTCGCAAATTCTTCAAGTTTATCAATCAATTCACTTTTCAGATCTTCATTAACCTGAGCTGCCCTTTTTGACATAATAGAAATAGCCTTGTAAATATTATGAGTAGGCTCTTCAATTTTAACTTTGTCAAAAGTAATCGTGCTCTCAGGAGCTTCTGTATTCTTGTAATCTTTCATCTGTTAATTATTTTGTGATATTGTAGTGAATAATTCCTTTGTTTTCATCAATTCCTGCTCAAGTTTAGCATACGAGCCATTTAACTCCTTCATCCTGTCTGATTCCGGGAAGGACTTTTGAAATTTCTTATAAGACCTTATGGCATCATTTAACCTTTCTTCCTTTTTTGTGATCACACTATTCATCCCCAGGGCGTAGGCAGACTTAAAGCTGTAATAATAGGTTTCCTCTTTGAATTCAGAGCCCAAATGGTCTTCATTAAATGTTTCAAAGGCTTGTATAGCTGCTTTATAATTTTCAGTGTGATAATATAGTCTTGCTACTTCAAAGTCTTTGAATTGTAATTTTCTGTTTAATGCCGCATAATCTTTGTTAGCTTCCTCAATCATTTCAGAATTTGGATATTTATCAATAAAGTCCTGGTACGCCGTTAAAGCTTTGTAGGTATCTTCCTGATCCCTGCTGTAAACAGGTGATGCCAAATAATAACTCCTGGCACTCAGGTAAGCCGCCTCCTGAGCTTTTGTACTTTCAGGATAATTGGTGATGAATTTTGAAAAATAATAAGAAGCCATGGTATAATTCTCAGTTTGAAAATAACAATCTGAGATCATATATTGGATTCTTTCCATTTGAGGTTTATTGGCATAAGGCCCCATAATCTTTTCAAACAGGGTGATGGCTTTTTTGTATTCCTTCTTTTCATACATAGCAACCGCCATCTGATACTTTTCAGTATTCTTACCTTTGTTTAAAACCTTCTGATATTCACCACATGAACCCATTAAAAAGCTCATTAACATGATTAAGGCTAACTTCTTCATTTTTTGCATCTGGCAAAATTACTCTTTTAAAATGAAATTAGAAAAAATATTTTTTGCATACACAGAAAAAGAATCAAGTATTAACCACTTGATTCTTAATTATATAATATACAAACTGTTAAAAAATCCTGTTTACTGCGGTGCAGCAGCATTAGAGACCAACAGTTTTACATCATTATCAAACAGATACAGGCCACCTTTGTCATCCCCGATCAAATTGATCTTGTCAAGAATATTCCTGGCTAAGGCTTCTTCTTCAATCTGTTCAGCCACATACCACTGGAGGAAATTATGCGTTGCATAGTCTTTTTCCTTTAGGGTGATATCGACAAGGTCATTAATTTTTTGAGAGACCATTACTTCATGATCAAACAAGCTCTGGAACATTTCTTTGAAAGACCCAAATGACACAGGCGGCTTTTCCAATTGTGTAATCTGTGCATGACCACCTCTTTCATTGACGAACTTCACCAATTTAAGCATGTGCATTCTTTCTTCATCAGAATGGGCATACATAAACGATGCAACTCCCTCAAACCCCTGGACTTCAGCCCATGAAGCCATGGCTAGGTATATTTGTGAAGATTCAGCCTCGATTTGAATCTGATAATTTAATGCTTCTTGAATTTTATTTGAAACCATTTTTTTAACTTTTAAATTTAGTGACAAAGATATTAATTTTTTGTCGTAATTCTGGTGTTGCAGACACTAAAGGCATTCTCACAAATGACCTTGATATATCTAGTGCATCCAGCATGCTTTTGACACCTGCCGGGTTGCCTTCAGAAAAGATCAAATCAATACTTTCGGCTAAACTGTAAAATATTTCAAAAGCCTTCTGACTTTCTCCCTCAAAACCCAAACGTATCATTTGACTAAATGCTTTGGGCAAAGCCTGTCCAATCACCGAAATAACTCCGGCTCCTCCTGCCAAAACAAAAGGCAAAGCCAGTTTATCTTCTCCTGAGATAAGAAGAAAATCAGCAGGTTTCCTCCTGAGGAGCTCGAGGGCCTGTTCAAAATCTCCTGCGGCCTCCTTTAACCCAATGACATTCTTACAGTCATTGGCCAGTCTGATTACAGTGTCAGGAGTTATATTGCTCCCGGTTCGTGGAGGTACGTTATACAAAATAACCGGTAAAGGACTCGCTTCGGCAAACATTCTATAATGCTGATATATGCCTTCTTGTGTGGGTCTGTTATAATAAGGGGAAACCGATAATATTGCCGAAAAACCATCAAAATCACCCTCCTTAAGCTCCTTTACTAAACTGAGCGTATCATTTCCTCCCAGCCCCAAAACAACCGGCAACCTTCCTTTATTAACCTCCAGGACCTTTGCTTTTATGATTTCTTTTTCCTCTTTGGATAGTGTAGCCGTTTCTCCGGTGGTTCCTAGAACCACCAGATAATCCACGCCATTATCAATCTGATAATTCACTAATCTTTCTAAGGCTTCCAAATCGACAGCTCGATTCGACGTAAAAGGCGTTATCAATGCCACCCCTGTTCCTCTAAATTGTTCCATTGTTTATTTGATAATTATCGCAGTTATTTGATCAGTTTCAGTATTTGTAAATATTTTACCAGTTCGTCGTTAAAAGTATCGATATCGTTCCCCGTGGTTTTGATCGAAATATCGTTGAAAAAATTAGATTCATGGTCAAATCCCGCTTTCAATTGGGCCGCAGATTTAAGCATGATTACTTTCGGAAACAACAGTTCCGGATCACAGTAATTGATCAAAAGGTCAAAATCCCTGCTCACAAATTTACTAAGGATCTCCGATTTAATCTTTCCATTGAATCCAAAATGCGTTTCATCACATAATCTGTATAACTCGGGTGCCACCCCTCTTCCTGAAGGATCAAACAAAATAATTTTAAGATCCTCAGGTTCCAAATGCAAAGCTTCACTCAACCTCTTTGTGAAATTATAGGTTTGAAACAAAGTCAATTCCGCCAAAACGCCAACACGATTTACCACTTTAACTTTGATTTCCTTGTTGAAGCCATCAGCTTTACGTTGGTTTTTTATAAATTTGTTGGCAGTTTTATTCTTTAAATTCAATATTCCCATTCAACCGAATTATGCGCACAAAACTATATAAAATTATAGTATTAATACTTATTTCGTCATTATTAAACAAAATAGTTGTTTCCTGTAAAGAAAAAAACAGCGAACTGAAAATGATACGGGGTGAGCAAGTCGAAATCAGCCCAGATCTTAAGCCCGATCAGGAGTTCCTCAAAGCAATACAACCCTATAAGAATGCCCTTCAAAGCAAGATTAACGAAGCTCTCTGCTACAATCCCAGGGTACTTTCAAGAAATGAAGCGGAACTTGAAAGTTCTCTGGGGAATTTTTATGCTGATGTATGCTTTAAAAGTGCCGACAGTATTTTTTTTAAATCATCTGGCAGACATATAGATTTTGCCTTATTCAATTACGGAGGAATTAGAACCGAAATACAAAAAGGGACAGTTACAGTCAAAGATATTTTTAAACTGATGCCCTTTGAAAACAAACTGGTGGTGGTTAGGTTATCCGGTGCGAAAGTGACAGAACTTTTTGATTATCTGGTAAAAAAGGAACAGGCACATCCGGTCTCGGGATTGCAACTTGTTTTAGACAATGGCAAACTTTCCAGCATCAGAATTCAAGGTAAGGCCTTCGAGACAGATAAAAGCTACTGGGTGCTAACACATGACTATTTGCAACATGGAGGAGACAATATGTCATTTTTTACTGAACCCCTCGAATTAGTTAGTACAGATTACAAAGTAAGGGATGCCCTTATTGATCACCTGAGAATTCAAGATACCCTAAGGGGTTTTTTAGACAATAGATTTATCAAAATCAATTAGATGGAAAGAAGGCAATTTTTAAAAAACACAATAGCCACCGGATCCCTGATCAGTATGGGAGCAATACCCTTGGCATCATGTGAGCGAAACACCGAAAAAAGAATTACGATCCTACATACCAATGATGTCCATAGCCATATAGAATCATTTCCAAACAGTCACCAGAAATACCCGAATATTGGCGGAGTAGCAAAACGCGCATCTCTTATCGAAACTATTCGAAATGAAAACCCCAACATACTGTTATTCGACGCGGGCGATATTTTTCAGGGAACGCCCTATTTTAATTATTTTGGAGGTGAGGTCGAATTCAAAATGATGAGCAAACTCGGCTATGATGCCTCAACCATTGGAAATCATGATTTTGACAATAGCATTGATGGTCTGGAAAAACAATTGCCGCATGCAAGTTTTGATTTTCTCATTGCCAACTACGATTTTAAAAACACGATTCTTGAGGGGAAAACAAAACCCTATAAAATCTTTTACCGAGATGGTATAAAAATAGGTGTATTTGGCCTGGGCATCAAACTCAATGGCCTGGTTGATCCGGCGCTTTATAAAGAAACCGTTTATCTCGATCCGATTGAAATTACGCAAGACATATCGAGTCTTTTAAAGAATGATGAAAAATGTGACCTTGTGATCTGTTTATCGCATTTGGGCTATTTTTACAAAAGGAGCCCCGAATCGATGAGCGACATGACATTGGCCAAAAAAACCAAAAACGTCGACCTGATTATTGGCGGACATACCCATACGTTTCTTAAAAAACCTACTGTTGTTAAAAATATTGACAACAGAAACTTGCTGGTGAACCAGGTTGGCTGCTGGGGTGTAAATATCGGACGAATAGACTTTATTTTTGATCACAGCAAAAATATTTCTTCCAAAGGAACCAGCATTATTGTATAATCCCCTTCTTGTTCTGAGGTTTTAATTTGATTAAAATCTAAAACAGGGATCAACCCGTATAAAAGATTAATTGATATGATCGAAAGGCAGGTTCACTATTTGCTCAATCTTTTTTACATCTGTTACCATAAGTCGCCCCATGCCCATTTCGGTCAGTTCACGCTCAGGTTTTCTCGCAGTAAAATGAAGGTAGTCAATTCCTGAAAGCGAAAACCTCAAGGCGTTTTCATGACTAATGCCGCTTCCGGCAATAACCTGGATTTTACGTCCAAAAGTCTGCTGGATCTCTGAAATTACCTGAATCCCGTTTTCTGCTTTGGGATGCAGGCCCGAGGTTAATAACCGATCAAAACCAAACGAAACAACTTTCTCTATGGCTGACCTGAAATCAGGGACAAAGTCGAAAGCCCTGTGAAAAGTGGTTTTCAAGCCTAAACTACGAGAGAGTTGTACAAGATCCAGATTTTTATTCGAAACCTCATTATTATCGTCGAGAATCCCAAAAACCACCCCGTAGGCTCCCGCTGTTTTAGCAGCTTCAATATCCAGTCTCATCAGAATCAGATCTTCTTCTGTAATTTGAAATCCACCCTCATTATGCCTAATCATTGTATGAACCTCAACCTTTGACTGATCGACACATTGCTTGATCAAACCAAAGCTAGGCGTAAGACCCCCGGCTGAAAGCGCCGAACAAAGTTCTATACTTGTAAAACCATATTGCCCGGCCAGCGTCGCCCCTTCAACACTATCTGTACATAATTCAAATTTCATATCTTACAGGTATTTACAAACCCTATTTCGGTTTTTAAGAATTAAATATGTGCAACAAGACATTTCTACTTGCATAAAATAGGATTTGATTCATGTAAAAATAGTATTTTTAGCCGATCAATAAAATTTAATATGCTCGAACTCGCTGGTATTATCATCTTAGGAATCATTGCTCAATGGGTAGCCTGGAAATTTAAAATTCCAGCCATACTTCCGCTTATTCTCATTGGTTTGTTCGTGGGTCCGTTCTCCACGATGTTTTCAGATGATGGCAATAAATGGATAGAACCTCTTTGGGATGGTGAAAACGGATTATTCCCGGGAGAAAGCCTGTTCAATTTTGTTTCTTTATCCATCGCTCTTATCCTCTTTGAAGGCGGCTTGACCTTAAAAAAAGATGAAATAAAAAGTGTCGGACCCGTTATTTATAAACTTATCACCTTAGGGGCTTTTATCACAATGATCACTGCCGGAATTGCTGCTCATTTTATCATTGGCCTGAACTGGCCTTTGTCCTTTTTGTTCTCTTCCCTGATCATTGTTACCGGACCAACGGTAATTACCCCAATACTGAGGAACCTGCCTTTAAAAAAAGATATCTCAACCGTGTTGAAATGGGAAGGAATTCTCATTGATCCTATAGGAGCTTTGGTAGCCGTACTTGTTTTTGAATTTATTAGCGTGGGCGGAGACCACGGTACCCAATACACCAAAGAGACATTGATAGAATTTGGTAAAATTTTAATTATTGGATTTTCTATTGGATTTACTTCAGCCTATACCTTTGCCTTGGCACTCAAGCACAGATGGATACCCCATTATTTACTCAACGTGGTTTCGTTGGCCCTTGTATTGACCGTGTTTGTTCTTTCAGATTTGTTTGCCCATGAAAGCGGGCTTCTTGCCGTGGTGATTATGGGAATGGTTCTCGGTAATATGAAACTAACCGCTTTAAAAGACGTTTTATATTTTAAAGAAACGATCAGCATCCTTTTAATATCAATTCTTTTTATTTTACTCTCCGCAAATATTGACATACTTGACCTTGAACTGATCTACAATTGGAATTCACTCATTCTATTTGTCATTGTTGTTTTGATCATCAGGCCTCTTGCCGTATTCTTGAGCAGCAGGAAGAGCACCCTGTCTAAAAATGAGAAAATTTTTATAAGCTGGGTGGGGCCAAGAGGAATTGTTGCAGCAGGTATTGCCTCCCTATTTGGGTTGAAGCTTACCATGCAGGGCGTTGATAACGCCAATTATATTACGCCACTCGTTTTTATGATTGTTCTTGGAACAGTACTGCTCAATGCAACTACCGCAAGAATTGTGGCAGGGCTTACAGGGGTTTTACTAAAAAAATCTGAAGGGATTTTAATCGTTGGTGCTTCAAAACCTTCACGTTTGATCGCCAGGTATTTAAAGAACAATAAGAAGAGGGTGGTGTTGATTGACAGCAACAGAAACAATATTTCTCAAGCGCTGAATGAGGGGCTCGAGGCCATTGAATGTGACATTTATGGTGATGAGATTTTCGAAAATATCGAATTAAATGACATGGGATATTTACTTGCACTTACCGGAAGTAGAGCCATTAATGAATACGCCTTGTCAAAACTTCAATCGGTTTTTGGTGAAGAAGGGGCCTTCAGGCTGATCAGCAGCGAAGAAATGAGAGATCCTGAAAACAATCCTGAATTGGGACTTTTTTCACAGACAGATGACTATATCAATATTTCTGAAGTGGTGAGGGATTACCCTGTGATCAATGAAGTCGTGATTAATTCCAAGGAACATTATCAGCAGATCATAGAGGCCACAAATAATGAATTGAAATCGATTCCTCTTTTTGTGAAGGACCTTAACGGCGAAATTCACATTATCCCGGCCGACCAAAGTAAAATAACCGTAGACAAAGGATTTAAGCTCATGTATCTGGGGAAAAAACTGGATCTTTAATCTTCAGTTTCCAAAAGATTGAATCTAGCCTTGATCATTACAGGAAAATGGTCCGAAGGATATCTCCCATCTTTGGAATCAGTGAGTACTCCGTATTTTTCTACAGTTATGTCCTGTTTCGAGCAAAATATATAATCAATCCTGTCCCTTACCGGTTTATCAAACTCGAACCCTGTAAATGTTCCAAAAGGACCAAAAGGCGGTTCCATGGTCTGCCTTCTCGCATCACTGAAATGTTCAGATAAATAGCGAATAGCATTAGTGTTTTCGTTGAGGTTGAAATCCCCTAAGATAAAAACCGGGAAATCATCTTTATTGATTTCTTCTATTTTCCGCACGATTAATGCTGCACTCCTTTCTCTTGCCAATTCACCTATATGGTCGAAATGAGTATTGAAAACCCAAAAATTATTTCCTGTCCTTTTGTCCATAAAAAAAGCATAGGTACAGATTCTTTCCAGCGCAGCATCCCATCCTTTTGATACTTTGTCAGGCGTCTCTGACAACCAGAAGGTATGCCCTCCTAACAATTGGAATTTTTGCTTATCATAAAAAATGGCACAATACTCTCCCTTTTCCTTGCCGTCATCCCTGCCTACTCCCACATAAGCATAATTCATAAGAAAATCATCGAGATAGGATACCTGATGACCGAGGCCTTCCTGGATACCAAATATATCAGGGGCATAAAAAAGAAGTTGTTTGCCTACATAGGCTTTCCTTTTATCCCACTGATTTTCGCCATCGTTAACCGTGGCATAACGGATATTATATGTCATCAAACTCAGTTCCTGACCCAAAACCGTTGTGCAAATACAAGTAAAAATAAGTATTCCAAGACTTTTGCTCCTCATAACATTGAAACTAGATCGTAATGATCAGGTGGCCATTACAACTCGAATGAACCATATAAACCCTTAGATTTTTTTCATCTGTTGCTTAACCATGCTGATCTGATCCTTCAGCATGCCGTGCTTATCCAATTTCTTGGCTTCCGCGATCAAAGTTGTCGCTTCTCTTTTCCTTCTTTTAGTAAGGGCTATTCCAGCCAGCTGTAATTTTGCCATTGCCTTGTCATGATCCATAGCCAGGCCTATGCTTAACGCTTTTTTAAAGAACCTTTCTGCTTGTGTAAGATTGGTTTGCGATACCATGATTCCCCTAAGAAAATTATAATAGCCTTCCTGTTTCTTAGTCAGGGCAGCTGACGGGTTTTTAATTTTATCAAGAAGTTTGTTGCCCCCCTCAAAATCCTGCTTTCTCAGTTTAAAAAAAGTCAACAAAAGGATCTCATTTTTAAAATAAAAAAAGACGAAAATCCCTGCCAACAATACAATGGAAATACCATTCATGATATGGCCTTTTGAAAACTCATACACAGCCCATACCAATATAAATGCAGCAAGGACCAGTTTTATATATTTATTGAACATAGTTGATTTAATTTTTGTGCAAATTTACATTTTTATAGGACTAATCATGACATAAATGAGATTAAAAACGCGTATCAAACAACTTGTTATTTGATTTAATGCTCACAGATACTAAATATAACCACAGATCTCCTCTTCATTTATTTGTCAATGAAGCATTTCCTTTTATTTGAGTCACTTTTAATTTACCTGCTTATAAATCCGAAAATTTGAGTAGACAGGCTTATCCCATATTTTGATAACATGACCGAACCAGAATACATCATAACATTGAACAATCAGCCATGACACTTACAATGTAATTTATTTAAGTATTTTAGGCCCTTTAACCAAAATTGATATACCGTGAAAAATACCACCTTAATTCTAGCAGTAATTGTTGGCCTCTGTGCTTCGCTGCAGTTAAGTGCTCAGGAAAATGTTCCAAAGGAAGTACTGCTCAATACCATGAATTCTGTAAATCGGCTCAAATTATCAAATTTGAAAACCTCTGAGCTGATGAAATACAACAAGATTTATGTCGACAAGGTATATCGTGTTTTAGAAAGCGGAAAATCAGACAATGAACAGAAATCTGATTTAAAGGCCTTGGCGAATGACAGAGAAAAAGATTTAACCGACCTCATTGGAAAATCAACAACCCGTAAATACGCTCATTTAATGGATAAGGAAATGCGCCTTCTCGTGCATAAGAACAGGCTTTTGCGGTACATTTATTAATCAGGGTTCAGTATCTCACAAAGAGCATCCCAGGAATCAATCGTTTGACATTAGAATTTTCAATAAAGCAAGGCTTATTTCCACCGGATCAGAATCTTCAGGAAAAATCCTATATAATTCCCTGAGGGCCTCCGAATTGATTATTGATTCCGGACCTTGAAAAGTCAAGGCTTTAACGGTTTCAGACTTTAAGAAAGATACTTTTTTGGCAAGCTTGGCTAATTCGGTTTTTGTGATATGATCAGCACCCAGTATTAAAAGAACATCAGCGTCATTTTCCAAACACTGTTTGGCCAGTTCATCAAAAGAACTAAGCACCGGGGCAACATCCACGTTAAATCCCATATCTGCCATAGAGCTGCACACCTTTCGGATTACCTGTTGAGAAACCTTATTTGAATTCCCAACCAATATGCGAGGCTGCCTGCCTTCCAATTGGGAAAACTCATGAGATAATAACAAACCCTGTTGCCATAGATTGTTGTTATCCGGATGTGCATTGGTTGAATCTGACACTCAAAATTTTTAAAAAATGATGCTGCGTTTTGTGCTTCTGCCTTTAATCTTTGTCAACAGTATCGTACTCAATGATAAAAATATCCTCATTTTTCTTTTTCATTTTATACTCTTCTCTTGCATATTTTTCCAGAGAATCAGGATCATTCAGATTGTCAATTATTTTTTGATCTGTTTCAATTTGTTCTTTGTAATATTCGTTGGCGTTTTCCAATTTATCGATTTCTTCATCAAGTTCGCGGTGGTTCATAAAAGAATTTTCATCGAAAAAACCCATCCATATGGCAAAAAGTATCAAAATAATGACATACTTATTGCTGAGGATTTTAAATACTTTATTTTCTTTGATCTGTTTTAATGTCATTTGTACAATCTTTCATTTATCACGGTTCTTACAATGTCAATGGCAACAGTATTATAGGTGTCATTCGGTATGATCAGGTCAGCATAATTTTTTGTTGGCTCTATAAACTCCTGATGCATAGGTTTCAGGGTAGTTTGATAACGTTCCAACACTTCATTGATATCTCTTCCTCGCTCCTGTATATCGCGCTTCATGCGTCTGATGAGCCTTTCGTCAGAATCTGCGTGGACAAAAACCTTGATATCGATCAAGTCTCTCAATTGCTTGTCTGTAAAAATCAAAATCCCTTCTATGATTACGACTCTTTTAGGATGTGTTATCACAGTATCCTGCACTCTGTTGTGGGTCACGAAAGAATAAACGGGCTGTTCTATCGACTGCCCACTTTTCAAATGTCGAATATGATCGATCAACAGTTCAAAATCTATGGCGTTAGGGTGGTCAAAATTAATATGACACCTTTCCTGATAAGTCAAATCATCATTCCGTTTATAATAAGAATCCTGAGAGATCACGGTGACCTCATCTTCGGGCAATTCATTTAAAATTTGTGTCACCACCGTGGTTTTACCACTGCCCGTTCCTCCAGCTATACCAAGAATTAACATTTTTACACAATTTTTATATCATACACAGTAAAACCATTGCATGTTTCAAAACTATAAAAAAAAGGAATGAATATCGACTAAAATTTATTATTTTACCTTTCGCTAAATTAACAGGGACTTATGAAAAACATATTTAAATTTATTAAAGGAGATACCTTTGGAGGTATTACTGCCGGTGTTGTTGCACTGCCACTGGCTCTCGCCTTTGGTGTTTCATCAGGTTTAGGTCCTAGTGCAGGTTTGTACGGTGCTATTTTTCTAGGATTCATTGCAGCTCTGTTTGGCGGAACTCCGACACAGATCTCAGGTCCAACAGCTCCCATGACTGCGGTAAGCATGGTATTGGTCGCAGGATTATTACAGTCGCATGACGGAAACATGGACAAGGCTTTGCCGATTATTCTCACGGTATTTGTTATGGCTGGTTTGTTTCAAATTATTATTGGGGCTGCCGGTTTGGGAAAATATATTAAGTATATCCCCTATCCTGTTGTTTCAGGGTTTATGACGGCCATTGGTCTTATCATTATCATTACAAATATCCTTCCCATATTAGGATATTATACCGAAAATGATATGGAAAGAATCCAAAAATTCAAGCCGGAAGCAGAAGAACTGATTATTGAAAATATTTTAAAAGATGAAGCCGAAGAAGGTCTCCTTGTCCTTGAAGACTTTAAAGAAACGATCAAAAGAGCAGAATTGATCAGTGAGGAGGAAATCATGAATGAAGCCTTAATTTTGGCAAAAAAAGAAACATCAGGGGTAATTGGCGCCATTAGAGCTTTACCCCGGGCTTTAAGATCTATTAATTATCTGGAATTGATCCTCGCCTTTTCAACCATTTTGATCATCTATGGCTTTAAAAAAATCACTACAAAGATTCCGTCTACTCTTGTCTCCTTGCTAGTGGTCTCGGGTGTTGCCATCTTTGCTAATCTTGATTATATGCCCATTGAGGAGATTCCCAGTGGTTTCCCATTGATCAATTTTGATATATTCAGCCAATTCAGCATTGCATCTGTATCACCTCTTATTTTTACAGCCATTACCCTGTCGTTTTTGGGTGCCATAGACTCCTTACTCACTTCTGTGGTTGCTGATAACATGACCAAAACAAATCATAACCCAAACAAGGAATTGATCGGTCAGGGAATAGGAAATAGCGTAGCTGCACTGTTTGGAGGCCTGCCTGGAGCCGGAGCAACGATTAGAACGGTTGTTAACATTGATGCTGGAGGAAAAACCAAATTATCAGGAATGATAGCAGGATTGTTTCTATTAATTATTCTTCTTGTGATAGGCCCTCTTGCCTCACAAATTCCCGCAGCCGTTTTGGCCGGAATATTGTTTACCGTTGGTGTTGGCGTAATGGATTATAAAGGCCTAAAGGCTATCCCTTCAATGCCCTCTACCGAAGTCATTGTGATGGTCGTTGTTTTATTATTGTCGACTTTCTGGAACCTGGTATATGCGGTTGGTATTGGTCTGATTATTGCTTCCCTTGTTTTTATGAAGAAAATGGGTGACGCAACAGAAGAGAAGTCAGATGTAAAAACCTTGAAAGCTGAAACATCCTGGACTGATGAAGCAAATTTTCCGGAAGATATGAAGGAAAAGGTATTTATCAAACATATCAAAGGACCCATTTTCTTCGGGTCCACAAGTTTTATACAGGTGCTTGCCAAACAGATTCCTCCTACTGCGAGCCATGTTATTATCAGAATGGACAGGGTACCTTATATAGATCAATCCGGACTATTTGTTCTCGAGGATGTATTGCTGGAACTGGAGAAAAACGAGATTCATGTTTTATTGGTGGATATTCAAACTCAACCTTTGTATTTGATGAAATCTATTGATATCATTCCAGACCTCATTCCTGAAGAGCATATTTTTGACTCATTCCAGGAATGTACGACATGGATATCTAATAACCTGGACGGTTAATTTTTTAAAACAGCTAAAAAATCAAATTAGAAATCTTTAGCAGGCATTTGATTTTGATGTTGAACCTGGAATCATTCTACCCTTTTGTAAAACTGATGTATTTACTTTCGAGTTCAATGATAATTATCATTGTATGTAATATTGTTGATGGCTACCTTTAATAGGTTATAACATAAAATATTTTGATCATGAAAAAGCTTTTTACACTGCTGCTTGGAATAGCGGTATGGATTCCAACAAGTGCTCAGTTAATGCAGAATGTAGAACATATAGGCAGCTTTAATGAAGGTCTTGCCTCTATAAAAAAAGGAGATCAATGGGCTTTCATGGATACAAAAGGGACTATTGTTATAGACTTCCGTGATGACCTGGTTGTTACTGAAAATGAAAATGGTATCCCTGTAGCCCCAGAATTCCATAATGGCAGAGCTTTGATCAGTCGCTTGGAAGATGACATTATGTATTATGGCTATATAGATACTGAGGGCAAGGAAGTCATTAAGACACGCTATGTCAACGCTACACCTTTCCATAATGGATTTGCCATCGTGATGCTGTTCACAAAAGAAGTCGTGGGCCAAAATAAATTATTGGGTAAAGATGTTGTAAGCTATGAGGTCCAAGAATTTGTAATAGACCCTAATGATAAGGCTATGACCCCTTTATTGCATCCCAGAAACTGTGTTCCTGAAAAAATGAAATCGGGGAAAAAGCCTGAAATGACCGCTCAATTTTTGTCAGACCGCATGGTTGGAGTCAGAATGGGAGATCAAAATTGGGAGATTTATACATTCTAAATAGCTCTTTTATATCCTTTCTAAACATCTCCGGATTTGTCTAGAAATAATAAAATCGTAATATTAGGGGTCCGGGTAGTCAAAATTATGAACAATCGACTCATCTGATAAGGACCTGAAAAATTGCTGTACAGCCTTATGTTAACTTTTAAGAACTTCAATATTGCCGATTGGTTTTCATTCTATCGAATTTTCGCTGCTCCTATTCTGGTTGTCATTGCTTGGTTTGGTTTAAGAGATCTTTTTACCTGGCTCTTACTTGTTAGTTACAGTACCGATATGATTGATGGTATGCTTGCAAGAAAACTTAAAATTACCAGCCCGAGAGGCTCACAATTGGATTCTATCGGCGATCAATTAACCTTGCTTGCAGGATTTTTAGGATTGCTGCAATTTGAATTTGAATTTATCCGGGATAATTACCAATGGATTCTTATACCTTTTGTATTGTATTGCATACAGATGATCATCGCCTTTAGCAAATATGGTAAAGCAACTGCATTTCATACGTATCTAGCCAAGTTGTCAGCTGTTATACAGGCCGTATTCATCCTTTGGTTACTTTTTTTTGGGCCCGTTTACTGGTTATTCTGTTTAATGATTGTGATAAGTATCATTGAAACCCTTGAGGAAATATTGCTTATCTTTGTTTATCCTCACTGGGTTGCAGGTGTGAAAGGATATATTTGGGCAAAAAGAGATGAAAGAAGAAAAAAAGCAACTGATCAATCAAGCGCATGAGGAAATATTCGAATTTTACAATTTTTTTACTTTGCCTGGCGATTTTTATAATTGACATGATGGCGTTTTACTGGCTGGATTCAATAACCCAACTGATGAATATGCCTAAGCTGAGGTTAATTATACATATCGTGTTTTGGTTCTTTACCATAGGGCTTATCGCCGCTATTGTTATTTTGAAGGCCAGGCTGGATAATATACATCCGCAAAGGAAGCATTTATTGATCACCTCATTGTACGGCCTCACTGTTTCTTCATTTATACCAAAGATCATCTTCGTGATTATCATTTCTATTCTGTACTTTTCTAACTATGTTCTTTCAGAAAAGGAGTCACTGCTGGTAATTCCAGTTATCGGCCTCCTTGCGGGATTTTTACCTTTTTTTGTAATTGTATATGCCATATTTAAGGCCTTATACCGTTTTAAGGTACATCATTTGCATATCAAAACGGAAACATTACCATCAACATTCAGAGGGCTCAGAGTGGTTCATATTTCAGATCTTCATCTCGGAAGTTTTAACTTCAGGTATCACATTCTTGAGCGGGCTGTCAAATTGATCAACCACCTGGAACCGGATCTTATTGTTTTTACCGGAGATCTTGTGAACAATTTTGCCTGGGAATTGAAAGGCTGGGCTGAGGTCATGGATAAACTCAAATCTAAACATGGAAAATTTGCCGTTCTGGGCAACCATGATTACGGCGACTACAGTTCATGGGCAAGTACTGACCTTAAAAAAAGTAATTTTGAATCTATTAAATACTTTTACAAGAAAATTGATTTTACGCTTTTACTTAATCAAGGAACAAGCATAACAATAGATGACGTCGAAATAGGCATTATCGGTGTGGAAAACTGGGGAATGCCACCCTTCAAGCAATATGGCAACCTCAATAAAGCGCTTCGACCGGTAAATCATTTGCCTTTTAAGATTCTTCTGTCACATGATCCCAGTCATTGGCCCGAAGAAGTGGTTGGTCACACTGATATTTACCTGACATTATCGGGGCATACACACGGGATGCAAGCAGGAGTTAACCTGAAAAATAAGCAATGGAGTCCTATCAAATACAAGTATAAACACTGGGCAGGGCTGCATCAGGAAGGGGACCAATTTTTAAACGTTAACCGGGGACTGGGATGGTTGGGTTTTCCGGGCCGACTTGGAATGCGACCTGAAATCACCTGTATAGATATCAATGGCTAGGTTGGTTTTGAAATTTTTCTAAATTATCAATCTTTAAAAGTGCTTCTGTGGCACTCTGATATCCGATCTCATAAATTTCATCCATCTTTCCTACATCCAGTAACCCGTAATTGACAAGCTTAAGTGGATTGATCATCAACTCACAATCCGAAAATTTTTCGTGGGACCTTTTTGAATAATTGATCCTGATGGCTCTTTCCAGCACATTTACGGAATACCTTAAACCATTAGAATCTATTTTGCTTAAAGGACTGGCATAAACACCAACAAGTCGACTGCAAATATCCTTGACCGGGGCCGTAGGGAAGTTATCCAGGATCCCTCCATCTGCATATACTGATTTATCAATTGTTACCGGAGTAAACAGACCCGGAAAAGCACATGAAGCGAGTAAAGGCCTGATCAACTCACCATCATTAAAGACTTTGAGAACACCGTCGCAAATATCAACTGTTGTTACAAATAATTGTTTTTGAAGTACCGAAAAATCATCAATTTCAAAATATTTTTTAAAATCAGGATAGAATTTATCGGTATCGATAAAACCAGGTTTGGAAAAGGCGAATCTATTAATGTGAAACAAGGGGGCGATTCTAAAGAACTCCCTCATATCTTCGGGACTGTAACCACTGCAATACAAGGCCCCGACAACAGCTCCTGCAGACGATCCTGATACAATTTCAGGTTCTATGCCATGTTCAATTAAAGCCTTAATAGCTCCTATATGGGCAATCCCTCTTACCCCGCCACCCGACAAAACTAATCCTAACTTCCGGGTTTCAAAATTCATAATTCCTGATGTTTGCTTGTGTCAATTTTATTGTTCTTTTTGCTTTTGGCGTTTCTTTTCTTCCCTGAGCCTTTCCTTTTCCTGTTTTTTAAAATAACCCCTAAAAAATGTATTGTGCCTTAATGCCTCAAGGTTTTCGTTTAACATCACGCTTCCTTTCTTGATATTTTTTACCGTCTCCCCTATATCCTGAACCAAAATTGTATCTGAAGTAACGTAGTTAAAAGCCCCCTCTCCATCCTTAACATTTGTAATAACCTCATTCAAATTGCCGATGACAAGGTTAATGTCTTCACTTGATTTTTCAAGATTGCCCATAACAGACCTAAACTGTTGTGCAGAAACTGAATCCTTTAGTAAGACATGTAAAAGGTTTTCTTCATTGTTAACACTGCTGATCACGTCCTTTATCTCATCAAGAACCTTGGCAACCTCTGCACTTGCCGTTTTAAGGTTCCCCATGGTTTCCTTAAGATCCGCTCCCATTGCTTCGTCATTCACCAATAAACCCAAGGTGCCTTTTCCTTCATTGATGGCATGCGTTATTTCTAATAATTCCCGGGTCAGTTCTGCTGCATTTGCATTGGTAATCTCCAGGGTTGACATCATATCCGCCGTTGATACTTTTCTCATAGATTTTAGTGTATCTCCCTGCTGCAATGGCAAACCATCCGGACCACCGGGAATAATATTAACCACCATACTGCCAACCAATCCGTCCGAGCCAACTATGGCGAGCGCATTGGTTTTCATGTGCTTTACAATGTCTTCTTCAATGTTCATATCCACACATATCATCGTATCATTCAACATTAATATATTTTTTACGGTTCCTACATTGATACCGGCATATCGCACATTATTCCCTAGTTTAAGGCCACTGACATTGTTAAAAACCGCAGTGATTTTAAATGTATTGCCAAACAAATTCTGCTTTTTACCAATCAAGTAGAGGGAAAGAATAAGAATAAATCCGGTTATTAAAACAAACATCCCTAATTTAATTTTTTGTGCATTGCTGATTCTCATAATAAATTATTTAAAAAAGGCCTGTATTTTTTCATCCTTTGATGAAGATAATTCCTCGAAACTTCCTTCGGCATAATTTATCCCGTCAATGAGCAGGACCATGCGGTCGGCTATAACCCTGGAGCAATCAACATCATGAGTAATGATCAGGGCCGACGAACCATGTGTTTTTTGTATATCTCTCATCAATTGAATAATCTCCTTAGCGGTAATTGGATCCAACCCCGTGGTTGGCTCGTCATAGATAATGATTTTAGGATGCAGAATGATTGCCCTGGCCAGAGCAACCCTTCTTTTCATCCCTCCTGAAAGTTCACTTGGCAAAAGTTCTATGGCATCCAAAAGACCAACGCTTTCGAGTGCCTCATGCACCAGTGTATCCTTTTCTTTTTGAGGTATGTTCTGTTTCCTTAACGGAAATTCGAGATTTTCTCTAACCGTCATGGAATCATATAAAGCGCTCCCCTGAAAAAGAAATCCTATTTTTTTCCTGAGCTGATCCAGCTCGGTTTGCTCCAGGTCCAGGACCCGTTCCCCCATGATTTCAATTTCACCTGAATCAGGCTGCATTAACCCCATTAAACATTTGATCATTACAGATTTCCCCGATCCGGATTTTCCCATGATGACAAGGTTCTCGCCTTCATTCAGATGCATGTTGAATCCATTGAGAACATGATTGTCGCCAAAGTGCTTTTTCAGATCCTGGATCCGTAACATGGTTTGTATTTTTTCTGTTGTTTCCAAGGTGATCAGTTATAAAAAATATCCGTAACAAAGACTGCAATAAAATCAATCACAAACAAGAGCATGGAGGTAAATACCACGGCTGCGTTCGAGGCTTCACCAACACCTACCGTACCTCTTTCACAATAGTAACCTTTAAAGCACCCAACCAATCCTATAGCAAAACCAAAGAAAAAAGACTTTGCTACAGCCGGATTGATATCTGAATATTCCAGCGCATCAAAAACATTATTGAAGAACAATTGAAAAGACACATCTCCCTTTAAATTTTCGACCATAGCTGAACCCAATAAGGCAATTGCATCTCCATAGATGATGAGCAAGGGAATCATTAAAGTGGCTGCCAATATCCTGGTAACCACCAAATACTTAAAAGGATTGGTCCCTGAAACTTCCATGGCATCGATCTGTTCAGTAACGCGCATAGACCCGAGTTCAGCTCCGATTCCTGAGCTGATCCTGCCTGCGCAAATAAGCGCTATGATCACGGGTCCTATTTCCCTAACGATAGAGATACCTACCATAGAAGGCATCCACGATTCAGCACCAAATTCTATCATGGTTGGACGGGTCTGCAGGGTCATTACCAGCCCTAAAATAAAGCCGGTAACACCAACCAGCATAAGCGACTTGTTACCCATAAGATAACATTGCCTGAGAAGTTCCTTCAGTTCAAAGGGCCTGGTAAACAACTCTTTAAAAAACCTTCCGGCAAAGTAAGAGAGTTCTCCTAATTCGATCAAAAAAGACCTGACACTAGACGGTATGCGTATGTTGTGATTCATACTTAACTATTGGCCATTCTACCAAAGTTAGGCAAGAGTATTGTGAAATAAAATGATTTCTATCATTTTATTTTCATTGATCTGCCGCGACATTGCGCGAAGCTACAGCAATAGGCATAACAAAGTCATAAGGAGATTTGCTTTCCACCGTTTGCACTTGATCTAAATATGGCCTCCACGATACGAATATCCTTTAACCCTTCGTCTCCGGGCACCAGAACTTGCGTTTTTTGTATGATAGCCAAAGCATCTTCATCCATTTGCCTTGCCTGTTGGTTACCCAGGAAGGGTTCAAAAATTTGACCATCACTGCTTTTCCCTCCAACACCCCTGTAAGATTGCATGGGTTTGAGCTCGTACCATCCTGATTGACAATCAACCCTAAGGTGATTGATGTTTTCTGCAAATGATGTTTTACATGTTGCAATGATGCCCTTTGGAAACTCCAGGTCAAAATAAGTGGTCTCGTCAACTTTAAAAAGATCAGGTCTGCTATTTTCAATTCTTGCACTTACGCTTATCGGTTCCATTTGAGTTGCATACCGCGCTGCATTTAAAGGATATACCCCCATGTCAAACATGGCACCTCCCCCCAATTCCGGGTGTAGTTTCCAATGGGTACCATCACCTCCTCCATGGCGAAACCCTGCTTCTGCCTTCAATTTTTCCAGACTGCCAAAGGGCATTGATTTGGCCATCGAAATGATCTTCCTGGTAACAGGTTCGTGTTGCATGCGATAACCAATAGTCAGTTGTACCTTGTTTTTTTTACAAGCCGTGATCATTTCTTCACAATCTTTGGCTGTGGTAGCCATGGGTTTTTCGCACCAAACGTGTTTTCCGGCCTCCGCTCCAATAATGGTATATTTCTTATGTAAACTATTTGGCAACACAATATACACCACGTCAATATCATCATTAGAAGAAATCTGATGCATGCTTTCATAATTATATACATTCTTGTCCGGAATTCCATATTTCGATTGCCAAACCGGAATTTTATCCGGAGAACCTGTTACGATGCCACGAAGCTCACAGTGTTCTGTTAATTGCAAGGCAGGAGCCAACAGATCCCTGCTGTAATAACCCAATCCCACCAGTGCCACACCAATTTTTCTTTTGGTTTTTGGAATTAAAAAATTTGGCATAGGAATAGCACTTGCTGCAGCAAGCATTCCTGATTTTTTGATGAAGGATCTTCTGTTTGTCATGATTCAAAATTTATACATGGATAATTATCTTCTTTAATAGTCAAGCCCACAAAAATGCTAAGTCAGTGAACCTAATAAAGATAAAAAAATTAATGATGTAAAAATCTCATGGCATTCAGATCTGATGATGCAGCTGAAAAGAAAACGTATGGCATAATCCATTTTTCTTTTGCATCACCAATAAATCCTTCGTCATTAAAAGCTTGTCATATAAGAACCATACCGACCGTGATGGCTCAGGGAACACAATATGGTTGTTTTTTTATCCCGTCTGTATAACTCAGGTATTCCCAAGTCATTTTTTGCTATTGCCAAATCATGTTTTTTCCAATCCATTGTAAAGGCCACAGCAGAAATTACTGCCTGATAAAGTGTTTTACGAACCCTGTTTGTTTCATTCATATGCACAATATCTTGACTTAATCGGGTGTCGAATTTGTCTGCATAAGCGTAAGTATGTATAAAATCATCCCCTATGCCCGAAATCGTATGGTATATTTTGCCTTCACAGCACACCTGCCCCAAATCTTTGTTCCCCGGCATACAATCAAAAGCCAGAGGATCTATTTTAATTTTTTTCTGAAGTCTCAACCGGGCCTTGTAGGCGCTCTCCTTCATCGACCAGAGTTTCCAAACTAATATATCAGGCTGCTGTGACCGGGAGATCATCGATTGCTCACTGGCGGTAAAGACTTTATCGAGAAACCCTTTACGCCTCCAATTGCTCTGAACCTCAGCCAGCCTCAAGTCAACTATATCATTTCCAATCATAAGAACAGAAGATCAAACCATTTTAGCCTGAATGATTTCAACGGCTTTTTTAACGTTAAGCATTTGTTCCATCGATTCATTGTCAATTTCAATGTCAAATACGTCTTCAATATCAAGTATAATATCAATTAGATTGGCCGAATTAACCTTTAAATCATTGATAAAATCGGTTTCCTCAGTTAGGTTTTTAAAGGCTTGCTCATCCTGAACATAGGGCTTTACAACCTCTTTTAATTTGTCGATTAATATTTCTTTTTCCATTTCTTAATTTGTAAATTTTTTAAAAATAATACAGGCATTAACATCTCCAAATCCAAAACTGGCCTTGATCACCGTATTCACTTCCTGACTGCGGGATTTATGTGGAATGGCTAATTTTCCGATCTGTTCTTCAATATCAGGGTGAAGATCTTCACAATTTGTGGAAGGAAAAATAAAACCGTGTGCAATTTGCAACACCGAAGCTACGCATTCTATACTTCCGGCAGCAGCCAGACAATGACCGGTCATGCCTTTTAGAGAGTTGATCGCCGGAAAATCATTTTTTGAAAGGCCCAGGGCAGTTTTCCAGTTTTTAATTTCCATAGGATCCTTGATTGTCGCCGTTAAGTGCCCATTGATTGTATCAATATCAGAAGTCCTGATACCGGCGTCTTTAACCGCCAGACTGATGCATCGTTGAACAGCCAGCGAATTCGGGGCCGTCATCGTGCCTCCATTTCGCTGCCCTCCTGAATTCATATGACCTCCCAATATTTCTGCATAAATAAAAGCACCTCTTGCCCGGGCGCTTTCAAGTTCTTCGAGTAACAGAGCACCGGCACCAGATCCAGGAACAAATCCTGACGCTGATGCGCTCATAGGCCTCGAACCTTTCGCAGGGCTTTCATTGTGTTTATAAGTCATGACGCGCATGGCGTCAAATCCTCCCCAGATATAGGTTCCGTGATCACTGCAGCTGCCTGCCAACATTCTTTTGGCCTTACCCGATTGAATTCGTTCAGCCCCCATCAAAATGGCTTCTGTTCCTGTAGTACAGGCTGAAGAATTGGTACTCACCTGATTACCACATCCAAGGATACCTCCTAAATAAGCACTTATCCCGCTCGACATGGTTTGAGCCACGGTTGTACTCCCAAGCCTTCTCACATTGCCTTCGTCGAGTTTATAAATGGCTTCCCTGAACTTATCAACCCCTGACTGACCCGTACCGAACATAATTCCTGAATCAAAATCAACCTCTGCTGCCTCGTCAATATCAAGGCCTGCATCCCTCCAGGCATCCATACCCGCCATGCACCCGTACAAAATTCCGGAACTGTTAAAATTCTTTAACTGTAAAGGTGTTAAATAGGCTTTCATTAAGTCCTCAGATACCTCAGGAATTCCTCCAATACAACAGGAAAAATGTTTATCCTTCAAGTGCTGATAAAACTGGATTCCCGATTTCCCTTGTTTTAAGGCGTCGAGAAAATCAGGAATTCCAACCCCATTTGGTGAAACAACTCCAAGCCCCGTTATTACAACTCTTTTTTTCATTTTTTTATGTTAGCATCCCTGCAATTTCACCCCGGCAAACCAATTGCCCCTTATCATTTAATGCTCTTACAAAACACTTTAACTTATTAAACCTAAAATATTGTTTTTCAGATACTACTGTTATCCTTTCTTCCGGATAAACCGCGTGAAAAAAATCAATCTTATGCGAGGTCAAAGCAATTTTTGGCGTCTTAACGTCCAGTTCATTTTGTAACAATAAAATCCCCAGGCAAACAACACCAATCTGGGCCATAACCTCTGTTAAAATGACTCCGGGCGTAACCGGATGACCTTTAAAATGACCCTGATAAAAAAAACTCTCTTTGTTAAAAGTGTAATTCCCTGTTATTCCATTCTCTGATATCTCAGTCAATTCATCAACGAACAAAAAGGGTTTCTGGTAGGGTAAATATGTTATAATCTCTTCAGAATTCATGTATTTAACTTATATGTTCACCTCCGTCAACAGGCAGCACGCAGCCGTTGATCCATGCTGCTTCCTTTTTACACAACAAATAGACCGCATTTGCCACATCTACCTCAGAAGTAAGCCTTCCAAAAGGATTTCTCCTTAAGGCATATTTCTTGATTTTATCACTCCCTGGGATCATTCTTAAAGACATCGTATCGGTTACACCTGCCTGAATGCAATTTGCCCTGATCCCAAAAGGAGCAAACTCCAAGGCAATATTCCTGGTAATAGCCTCTAATCCGGCCTTTGCAGCGGATACTGCAGCATAATTTTTCATTGCCCTTCGACCTCCCTCACTCGTAAAACTGATCACCCTGGCGTCTTCAGAAAACAACTGTTCATCAAAGATCGACTTAAACCAATCGTAAAGGCTAATGGCCATTGCCCCAAGGGTGAGCTGAAAATCCAAAGTAGTCAAACTACCTGAGTCTCCATCTGCCATGGGCTTTAAATTGCCCTTTGCCACACTGTGAAGTAAACATTTAATCTTCCCTTCCTCTCCTAAAGTGCTTTTCAATTCGTTTAAAACAGCTTGTTTGTTTTCGGTTTGTAAAATGTCTTTGTTAAATGATATCAATGACACCTGCTCACTTCGTATCTCAGAAAAATGCTTTTCAATCTCCTGCATATCCGATTTTCGATCACGATGTACAATACAAATATTCATTCCGTGGCGCGCCAATTTTTTTGCAGAGGCAAGCCCTAATCCTCTTGAGCCCCCAAGAATCAGGGCCCAGTCTTTATTTTCAAATTCCTTTACCATTGCAATAACACCCTTTGAGCCGAAAATCCGGGACCAAAACTCAACATCAGTCCTTTTTCACCTTGCTTAATATTTCTTTCCATAAATCGTTGAAGTACATATAAAACCGTCACACTCGACATATTGCCATATAATTTGAGAACTTCCTTGGTATCATTGATGTTTTTTCCAAGCGAGCCAAACAATGATTCTACTGTTTGAACAATTTTCTTCCCACCCGGATGAAAAATCAAATGGTCAATATCTTGTATGTGCATGCCATTCTTTTCCAGAAAGGGGTGGATTATATCCGGAAAATGTTCGGCTATAGATTCAGGAACCGATTTGTCGAGTACCATTTGGAGTCCTGTATTCTTTAACTTAAAACCCATCATCTGAATCGCATCGTAAAAGTGGTACATGGATTCGTCAATTACCATAGGGCCCTCATCCTGCTTATGGGAAGACAGAATAACACTTGCGGCCCCATCGCCAAAAATCGCTGCGCTTACCATATTGACCATAGAAAAATCTTCCAGTTGAAAAGTGGCCGTTGGCGATTCAACTGCCACGACTGCTGCCCTTTTATCAGGATTGGCTTTTAAAAAATTCTTTGCGTAAATAATGCCCGAGACTCCGGCAGCACAACCCATTTCGGTGACTGGCAGCCTTATGACGTCCTGATTCATCTTTAGGCTGTTGATCAAATAAGCATCGAGAGACGGTATCATGATGCCCGTGCAACTCACAGTAATGAGAAAATCAATATCAGTCGCTAACAATGATGCTTTTTCCAGGGCTTTTTTCAAACTGACTTCGGCTAGCTTGATCGATTCTCTTTCATAGATATCATTCTTTTCTTCAAAGGAGGTTTTGTTGAATACTTCTTCGGCATCCATAATCGAATACCTTCTGTCGACACCGGCATTCTCAAAAATCTTTTTGATTTTTCGCTTGAATCTCTCGTCTTGTCCTTCTAACCAAAAGTCTAAATACGGAAGAATTTCCCTGGTATCTCTGGAATATTTCGGCAAGGCTTTAGCTACTGACGTAATTTTTACACTCATATTTTTGTTTTCATGATCCATTGGTACCTGAAAGCCCACCTCCATCCAATATCACTTTTTGCATTTAATTGGTTCGAAAAGTTTATTAATTCCTGTTTCTTAAATCCCCTTCTGATTGACACCAGGCCATCATTTCTAATGATTTTATTATTGATGAAGAAACTTACTATACTGAATAAAAAATAGGCTAATTGACTCCTGTGAAGATCATTGACAATAATTCCTATTCTTGCATTTTTATTAAGCTGGTTCAATTTACCTATAATTTCCTCATCTTTGAGATGGTGAAGAAAAAGGGTTGAAAGGGCAATGTCATAGGTTATCTCATCAAACTCCTTCGAAAAAATATTCATTTGCATATAGCTGATGTTTTTGAATTCCGTCGAAAGCTCTTTGGCATAATTGATCGTATCCGGATTCGCATCAATTCCTATCAGGGTAAATTGAAAACCAAGTTGATCACCAAGTTTTGAAACCTTTCTCAACATATCTCCATTACCACATCCAAGATCTGCAATCACAAACTTGCGGCCCACAGGATAAGCATGAAGAAGTTCCTGAATACCTTGCAGGCTGATTTGATTTCCTCCCAGCCATTTATTGATCGAAGCCAGAATATCCAGATTTACCCTCAAACGATCTCCTTCAAGGGTGAAATCATCCATGATCTCTCTTTCATCACTTCTGTATTTCATGTCTATCATATGCTTTCAATAAATTTTCCATGTGTCATACTGATGATGTGCCTGAGCAGTCCGGGAAATCTTTTCAAACTGTTCATCGCATAGAGCGCTACAGATTTCATTCTAAACAACCTGGCCAATCCCCTGCCTGTTTGAAGCCTTAACCTAAAAGAATGATTCCATAGTTTTTTGTAATTTCTTTCAAGTTGAACTCTTGACAAACCTCCTTGAAAATATTGTTCAATCAGTTCGGATGCCAATTTTGCTCCCTGAATCGCCATACTCATGCCATTGCCGCATAATGGATGTATCATACCTGCGCTGTCACCGCACATGATCATGTGATTATCAATAAGTGGCTTAGAATCAAAAGAGATCTGACTTATTGTCAACGGTTTTTCAAAATCCATCTTTGCATCATTGAATATAGACTTTAATATTTTGTTCTTTGACAGTACCTGATTTTGAAAATCCTCTATGTTTCTAAACTTTTTAAACTCACTATATTCTGTTATATAACAAATATTAAGTGTGTTATGTTCCACATTCGACACTCCGCAATAACCTCCGTAAAAATGGTGCAGACCCACTAAATTTTCAGGATAATCACCCGAGTAATGAGCCTTTACAGCCAAATACGGGGCTTTTGAATTTAAAAATTTCCTTTGGAGTTTCTGATCCAGATTAGAACGTTTCCCAAAGGCGCCTATAACAAAAGTACTTTCCTTAATCCCATTGTCTTTGAGCTTTACCAAAAAACGATCATTTTCAAATTTAATATCAGTCACAGTATCCTTGATGAGTTCAACACCAAGCAGCTGCGCACGTTTTAACAATTCATGGTCAAGTGTATACCTTGACAGGCTAAAGCCTCCCAGGGGTAACTTTGCCCTTATCGCTTTTCCTTTAACAGAACTCAGTTCAAAATGATCAATTGTTTTAGCACCCAGTTCAAAAGGATCAAGTCCTAAGCCTTTGAGATAAGGCAACACTTCATTTGAAAGATATTCACCACATACTTTATGTCTTGGGTAATCGTGTTTCTCAATGAGGCTAACGCCTACTCCAACCTGAGATAAATGAAGTGCACTGGTCAATCCTGCCAATCCACCACCAACAACAATTACCTGCTTTAATGACATCTTTCCCGCTCAATTTTTAAGGTTAAAAGATACGTTTATTTTGACACTTTCAGACATGGCCTAACTTTTGTCTCCAATATTGAAATCCAGCCGGTTTAGTTCAAACTCTGTATGCACAGAACTTCCCCTTTCCGCTGATATCCACCTAAAAGGTATACTGATATTTTTGAGCGCACCTTTCATATTGATCTGGCTCTTAGTCACGTAAGCATCATCAACGGATCTTCAATGGAAGATGTCTCAAACAGGATATAAGGGTATTTGGATTGCCAAAAGTATTTTTCTTTTAAAAGATGCTTGTCCCGTTTTGATATGCCGGTTTCGATGGAGGATACCCGAATTTTAACGCTAATAAAAGCCTGTTCCACAGCAAGCGTGTCCATCTCCAACTGAACAACAGACTCCTGAAAACTCCCGTCAATATCAATTCCAAAACTCCTGATATGAAAGGAAATGTTTGATTCAATATTTTCTTTAGGGATATTCTGAGCATACAGATTACTGATAATCATGTAGCCTGTTAAAAATGCATACATCTTACTTTGCCTGTTTACCATCGTGCAGGTCGGGATTTAAAATCATCAATTTTCTTAGAAAACAACAGAAAAGATAAGTAAATTTAATGATGCAATGTGGTATTGATCTAATGAGAAGTTGAAACCGGGTTGCCTGTATTTCTAAACCAATGGTATAAGAACAATTATAAAACCACTATTCAACTGATATTCATTGTGTTTAAATTGCAGACTATTACTTGTTTTTTTAGGCTAAATTGACAAGCTCTATAGTAGTATATAAAATATTAATAGTATTACTATTGAATTATAATAGTAATACTATTATATTTGCGTCATATTTCGAAGAAAGATAGATTAAGTAACTTTCACAATAAAATTTATTCATCAATATGGTCTAATTTACCATAGCTTATATGAACCAGAATGAAAAAACAAAAATTAAGTCCATGGCAACGTTTCATCTCCGTGCTGCAATTAGACACAAGAGATATTAAACAAGTATTTTATTATGCCATATTTGCCGGTTTGGTAGCCTTATCCCTTCCTTTGGGTATACAGGCTATTATCAACCTGATACAAGGGGCACAGGTATCCACATCATGGATTGTTTTGGTTGTCCTGGTGACCCTTGGAGTTGCTTTTCAAGGTATACTGCAATTGATGCAGATACGCATTCTGGAAAATATTCAGCAAAAGATTTTTACACGTTCTTCATTTGAGTTCGTATATCGTTTTCCAAAGATCACTATGGATGAATTAAAAAATGATTATCCTCCTGAATTAGCCAACAGGTTTTTCGATACCCTAACCGTTCAAAAAGGATTGTCAAAAATATTAATTGATTTTCCTGCTGCCTTATTGCAAATAGTTTTGGGGCTTTTGCTCTTGTCTTTCTACCATCCATTTTTTATTCTCTATGGAATCTTATTAATTCTGCTGGGGTTTTTACTTTTTAAATCAACAGCTAAAAAAGGCCTGACTACAAGTCTGTTGGAGTCTAAAAAGAAATACAACGTAGCGCATTGGATTCAGGAAGTGGCCCGGTCATTAATCAGCTTTAAACTTTCAGGACGAACGAATCTGGCCATGCAAAAGAATGATGAATTAACTGCTGCATATCTTGATGCAAGAGAGAATCATTTCAAGGTTTTAATACTTCAATTTACTCAAATGATAAGTTTTAAGGTACTGGTAACCCTGGGTTTGTTATTGATAGGAGGCCTTTTGGTTATCAATCAGCAGATGAATATCGGGCAATTCGTGGCCGCTGAGATTATTATCCTGCTTTTAATAAGTTCGGTCGAAAAAGTTATTACAGGCTTAGAATCATTCTATGATGTGCTCACTTCTCTTGAAAAAATAGGAGAGGTAGTGGATAAAGACCTGGAAAGGCAAGAAGGAGAAGATCCTTTTACAAATGAAGACAGCATTACAGCAGAATTAAATGATGTTACATACAAGGCCCCTGACGGAGAAGAAGTTTTAAAAGGAGTCTCTTTATCAATTACACCGAAAGACAGGATTCATATAACAGGGCCATCAGGTTCTGGCAAAACAACCTTTTTAAAAATCATTTCAGGCCTGATCCCGGCAACTTCGGGGACCATGTATGTGAATAATATTTCTGTAAAAGCGATTTGGCCCAATATGTACAGGGCAAATATTGGTCAGGTTTTACCAGACCAAACTCCTTTTGAAGGAACTATAATGGAAAATATAACATTCAACAACAAAGATTTTGACTCTAAACGGTTGGATGAGGTAGTGAAGCAAACAGGGTTACTGGAATTTATTAAAAAACAAACCCTTGGTATACATACGGTTCTTCATCCTGAAGGACAACAAATACCCTATACCGTTTCAAAACGTATTTTGTTGGCACGTGCCATCATTCATGAACCAAGTTTACTTATTTTAAAGGATCCTTTGGAACACTTTGAGAGTGATGAAGTAAAGCGCATCATTAACTATCTAACCTCACCCGATAGAAATTGGGCGCTTGTTGTATCAAGCAACAATCAGCTTTGGAAACAAAACTGTGACCGAAGCATCATATTGAAAAATGGAACAATAATGAATAATAACGTTAAAGATGCTTAATATATCTAATAATCCATTAAACAAGAAGGTAACCATAGCTGGTTATGCTTCATATAAAAAAGCATTCCACAGAGTTCATTTTAAGTTTTTCAACAAGCTTGTAGGGACCTTTTTTTTCATTTGCCTGGTTATTTTGTTTTTACCATGGACCCAAAATGTTACAGCCGATGGTTATGTTACCACTTTAACACCTGATCAGAGACCTCAAACAATACAGTCTCAAATTCCTGGACGTATCGAGAATTGGTATGTAAGGGAGGGTGATTTCGTGCAAAAAGGAGATACAATTCTTCATATTTCTGAGATTAAAACCGAATACCAGGACCCAAAGCTTGTAGAGAGAAGCAGGGTACAGCGCGATGCTAAAAGCAATTCAGTATTGTCTTACAAACAAAAAGTAAAAGCATTGGAGATGCAGTTAGAAGCTATTAAAAATGAGCGAGAATTAAAACTCTCCCAGGCAAAAAATAAGTTACAGCAATCACGTTTAAAAGTCAAAAGCGACAGTATGGATCTCAGCGCTGCTATTACCAATTCTCAAGTTGCCGAAATACAATACAAAAGGTCTATAACACTTCAAAAGGAGGGTCTAAAGCCAATGACTGATGTGGAAGAAAAGAGTATCAAGTTACAAGCTACTCAGGCAAAACTTATTTCTCAGCAAAACAAGCTGATGGCAAGCAGGAACGATGTGATCAACGCTGAACTGGAAATCAATCGTATTTCTGCTGAATATGCCGAGAAGCTTTCAAAATCACAAAGCGAAAAATACACGGCACTTTCCAGCCAATTTGAAGCAGAAGTGGAAACATCAAAGTTGGAAAACACAACCTCTAATTATGAAATTAGGAATAGCTTATATTATATTACGGCGCCTCTCAGTGGTTATGTAAATAAGGCCCTAAGAGCTGGTATCGGCGAGACATTTAAAGAGGGAGAATCCCTGGTTGGCATCATGCCCGAAAATTACGACCTGGCGGTGGAGACTTTTGTAGAACCCATTGACCTCCCGTTAATTCACAAAGGTGAAAAAGTACGTATACAATTCGATGGCTGGCCCGCCATTTTCTTTAGCGGATGGCCAAATGCAGCTTTTGGAACTTTTGCGGGAAGGGTTGTTGCTGTAGAAACATTTATCAGCAGCAATGGAAAATTCAGAGTCTTGATTGCGCCTGACCATGAGCAGACAGCATGGCCAAAAAATGTGCGTGTAGGATCAGGAGCTTACACGATTGCCCTGTTGGAGGATGTGCCTATTTGGTATGAGCTTTGGAGAAAATTAAATGGTTTTCCTCCAAATTACTACACTCCTGATTCAAAATCAGTTGAAACTAAATCAAAATAACAATCGAATGAAAAGGTTCATAATTTATTTACTGTTGATTTTTGTAACGAACGAGATGTATGGAACGAATCCTATTGTGGAGGCTTTTACTTTTGAAACCTATTTGAGTTATGTAAAAAAGCACCATCCCCTTGTTAAACAGGCAAATTTAACCTTAAATATAGGAGAGGCGAATCTTTTAAAGGCCCGTGGCAGCTTTGATCCAAAAGTAGAAGTTGATTATAACAGAAAGGAATTTAAGAATACGGAGTATTACAATGAATTAAACGCAACCTTTAAAATTCCTGTTTGGTATGGTGTGGAATTCAAAGGGAATTTTGAAAATAACACCGGTGCTTTCTTAAATCCGGACATGACCGTTCCTGAAGAAGGTTTATACAGTGCCGGCGTTTCCTTGGCCCTGGCTCAGGGACTCCTGATGAATGAACGTATGGCCACTTTAAAAAAGGCAAAGTTTTTTCAGGACCAAACAAAAGCCGACAGGGATTTGCTCGTTAATCAATTATTATATGAGGCCAGTATTGCTTATTTTAACTGGCTTCAGGCCTTTAATGAAGAACAGATCTACACTGATTTTTTAGAAAACGCCACAAGGCGTTTAAATGCCGTTAAACAAAATTATTTAGCAGGTGACAAAGCTGCCATTGATACACTTGAAGCTAAAATAACAGCTCAAAATTGGTCATTGGGGTATGAAGCAGCTAAATTAAAACGTCAAAAAGCCGGATTGCAGGCCAGTAGCTATTTATGGCTTGACGATGTACCTTTGGAATTTGAAGATTCGGTTTTTCCCGAGTTGCCAACTGAGGCAATTCTCAACAGTTCCCTGTTATTGCAAACCATGTCGGCAGATTCTTTGATACTTAGTGACCATCCAAAGCTGAGATCTCTTGATTCTAAAATGGAATCCCTCAAAGTTGATCGTCGTTTAAAGTCAAATAAATTATGGCCGAAACTTGATGTTCAATATAATTTCCTTGCATCAGATTATGAGAAACAGTATTTGTTCAATACCTCTAATTACAAAGCAATGGTAAATTTTAGTATGCCTATATTCTTGCGAAAAGAACGCGGTGACCTCAAGCTGGCAAAGTTAAAACTGCAGGACATCAATTATGAAATAAGCGCTTCATCACTGGCTTTAAAGAATAAAATTACCGCTGTAAATACAGAAATTGTATCGCTTACCAACCAACAGCAAATTGTTCAAAACATTGTAGCTGATTACAAAGTCCTGCTAAAAGGAGAGGAGCGAAAGTTTTTTTTGGGTGAAAGTTCACTTTTTCTGATCAATTCACGAGAACAAAGCCTGATCACTTCGCAGCTAAAGGAGAATGATATCACCGTAAAAAAATTAACAGCAATAGCCAAATTATTTAATGTAATGGGTCTGGCCCCTGATAGCCGTATGAATTGAATGATGGTGGTCATGGAAAGGTAGATTTTGATATCTATTTTGCCTTACTGACCCACGTCATTTCTCAACTGGTTTTTCGGTTTTATTTTTGCGTCATAAATATTGTTTAACCTTAAATTGTATAATTATGTCTTTAGTAAAATTTAAAAGAAGAAGACCCCTCACAAATTTAATGCCTTCAAGTTTTCTAGACATGGATGATTTTTTTAACAATCGTTTTTGGAACAGAGACCTGCTAAGTGATGATTTTTGGAATGGTAAGTCAAGTGAACCAGCATTAAATATTATAGAAACAGATGATAATTTTGAAATTGAGCTGGCAGCTCCGGGGTTTTCTAAAAAAGATTTTGAAGTAACAATTGCAGATGGATGCCTTAATATTTCGGCAGAAAAATCAACTTCAAAAAAAGAGGAGGATAAAAACTACACCAGAAGAGAATTTAGTTATAATTCTTTTGACCGCTCATTACAACTTCCTGATAGCGTAAAAGAAGAGGCCATAAAAGCGAGATATCACGATGGAATATTAAGCTTTAATTTAGCTAAAAAAGAAGAAGCCAAGAAACAAAAACCAAAAGTGATAGAAGTAGTATAAGGTTTTGTTTTAAGTCAGTATTATTCAAATAACTTCTTGAGATAAGCATCTTTAAATTTATGAATAGTCTCCACTTACCTACCCGATTTAGAGATGCTTTGATCATTTTTTAATTAAAGAATATACATTTCACCGAATAATCCAAATTCATATAGCAGGTACAAATGTTTTTACCTCATTCCTTTAATTAATTATTTCTTCATACATCAGTAATTCATACTGCATCCAGGGTTCATTTCAAAAGAGCTATTATTGTGAATTTCGTCAACATATAGCATCAAAATAACCTTTATCAGTTTTGTTGGTATAGAATTGAATCTATGGTTATTATCCTTTGAAATTCAATTATATTACTTTATTTTTATATAAAATATAAGTGTCATGGTTTTAAAATATATTGGATAATATTAAATTCTACACATAAGGTTCAGAAAAAATAATTCATCACATAGCACAGAATGGATAGCCCAGTTGAAGACATAAAATTATTGCGCAACATTGTCCAATATTCCTCTGAAGGTATCTTGATTGTAGATAAGAATGGCATCATCCTTAATGTAAATCAATCTGCCGAACAACTATTCGGTTATGATCATGGAGAACTAATCCATAAGGAACTGGCCTTTATTTTTCCGGAAGACTTTATAAATTATTTTGAGGCCCATAAAAATGATCAGCCCGACATCAGCAGCAACTGCTCAAAGAAGTTATTCCATGGAATTTACAAAAAGGGATTAAAATTTCAATTAGAATTAAAATTCACAAGAATTTTATCTGATAACAACTCTTTAGTGATCCTGTATGTTAGCGACGCGAGAAGTCATAATCACACCCTCTTCCTAAAAAAAGAATTTAGGAATATTTTAATGATGATAGCGCAGCATAAGCCTATTGAGTCAATCGGTGATCAGCTCATAAAAACTATTGAATCATACATTAAAAATGGTACAGGAGCCCTGTTAAAATTAGATGAGCGTACCCATACATTACGAAAATTAGCAGCACCAACTCTCCCTTTGTGTTTAGGTAGTCTTATTGATGAGATAACAATAGGTTCTGAGGTTTTTTGCAGTGGGATGGCCGCTTACGAAAAAAAAGACGTCATCATTGACAACATTACAGATAGCTTACCGGACGATAAGCTTAAAAAAATATTGGTAAAGAATAATTTTAAGTCGTGCTGGTCTTTTCCAATCCTGTCCTCTAATGAAAAGCTATTAGGTACTTTGGTTATCTATACTAAACAAATTGTAAAACCTGAGAAGCTTGAGAAAGAATTTATACGCGATGCGATTCAATTGATGAGCATAGCGATTGAGCAATATAATTCACGCATTATTTTACAACAGAATAAAATAGATCTTGAAAAATATAATATTGAATTAGAAACTAAAGTAAAAAAACAGACCGGTGAGCTAAGTGCCACCATACAGAGCCTTGTAAAAACAAATTTGAATTTAAATGACCAGATACAAATTGCCAATGAAGCCGTATCCAAAAGACAGGAAAGTCAGTCACTATTTTTAGCAATTGCAAAAAATTTTCCCAAAGGAATAATTGCAGTGATTGGATCAGATTTTCTGATCAAATACATTGAAGGAGAAGAATTAGACACTATTGGATTAAAAGAGAAAATATATGAGGGCATTGACATTAATGAAATCAATATTTTTTCTAATAATCAAAAACAAGAATTAAAGGAGAAAGTCATAAGAACGCTAAAAGGAGAACACTGCTCCTTTGAAATAACATTCGGGAATAATGCATATTCGGTAAATTCTACTCCTCTAATTGATGCCAGCACCAATAAAGCACAAATTTTATTAGTGTTTACCAATATTACAGATCAAAAAATAATTCAACTGGAAACGTTGGAGAACCTTAGAAAGGAAAAAGAGTTAAATGAACTTAAATCTGGTTTTATTACGTTGGCTTCACATGAGTTCAGAACCCCTCTTAGCGTTATTCTTTCGTCGACAATTCTCATTGAAAAACAAAATTCACCTGGAAATGAAAATAAGATAAAGAAATCTATTGGGAAGATAAGATCAAACGTAAACAGTTTAAGGGTAATTCTTGACGATTTTCTATCTTTAAGTAAATTAGAAGAAGGGAAAATTCAAAGCCAGCCCGTTCGTTTTGACCTGATGGATCTCTCAAAATCGTTGATAGAAGAAATCAAGCCTTCTAAAAAGACTGGTCAGACAGTTAAAATTTGTAGTGATCTTGACGAGATGCAAGTTTACCATGATCCAAATTTAATACGCTATATATTAACGAATTTATTATCTAATGCCATGAAATATTCTGCAGATAGTGACAACATTAGTTTACAAGTTAGCCATAGCGGTAAACAAGTAATACTCGACGTTAAAGACAATGGTATTGGTATACCTAAAGAAGAGCAAAAAAATCTGTTTCAACGGTTTTACCGTGCCTCTAATGCTGCTCATTATCAAGGTACAGGCCTAGGATTGTATTTAGTTAAGCAATATACTGAGCTGGTAGGAGGAACTATTAATTTTAAAAGTGAATTATCAGAAGGAGCGACCTTTTCGATAGTATTGCCCGTAAATCAAGTAAAGGATGAAAAAAGTATTAGTCATTGAAGATAATAGGGATGTAAGAGAAGATATTGCTGATATTTTGGAGTTGTCAAACTACAAAGTAGTCACTGCAGAAAACGGTAAAACAGGTATTATCAATGCCGAAAAGTTTGTACCGGATGTTATCATTTGTGATATTATGATGCCTGAAATGGATGGTTATGAAGTGCTGGAAACTTTGAGCAGGAATGAAATAACAGCTAAAATCCCTTTTATATTTTTGTCAGCAAGAGCAGAAAGAACGGATGTGAGAAAAGGTATGAACCTTGGAGCTGATGATTATATAACCAAGCCATTTGAAGAAAATGAATTAATCGAAGCCATAGAATGCCGCATCAAGAAAAAGGAATTTTTAACAAAACAGTTCTTGAAAAACAGAGAAAGTCTACATGAATTTATAGAAGAAGCGTCCGATTTATTGAATCTTAAGCGGGTTATACAATATCATCCTGCAGAGAAGTATGAAAAAAAAGACGTCGTTTTTATGGAGGGTGATAAGGTATCCAAGTTATACTTTATTGAAAAGGGCATTATAAAAACATCCCGAATTACAGAATCCGGCAAAGAGTTTGTTACAGGAATATATGGTGCCGGAGACTTTGTAGGTCAATTATCTTTAATCAGCAATAGGTCAAATTACACTGAAACAGCTACTGCTATCGAGAATGCTGAAGTTTATGGCATATCAAAAGAAGATTTTAACACCCTTCTATATGAAAATAAAATGGTGTCCAAAAAATTTATTGACATGATCTCCAACAATTTAGTCGATGTACAAGAGCAACTTATGAATATGGCTTTTGCACCGGTTAGACAAAGAGTAGCCAAAGCCCTTTTAGAGTTATATCATAAAGGTTTTATAACAGATGATAGAGATTCAGGCGTTGGCATCCCCAGAGAAGACTTTGCCGGGATGATAGGTACCGCTACCGAAACTGCTATAAGAATGCTAACAGAATTTAAAGGTGAAGGACTCATTACTACCGGTAAAGGCAATAAAATAATATTGTTGAAAAAAGATGTACTTGAGTCTATTTCTAATGCTATTTAAGACCAAAAACAAATAGCTTACATTTTTTTGAAAAAAAAAGTAAAAGATACTTATACAAATTGATGCAGGTCATTACTTTTTAACACCTACAATTTTAACTTAGCATGAAATGTAGACAAACATATTCTTTAGTATTTTCCTCATTGTGAAACATGAATTATTTTTAGAAAGTCAAAAGCTGATTTTATTCAGGTCATATCAGCATTTCTGTCAGCTGGAAAAAGTTTTGAAATTTTTTGATAAAGACATTATTTCAAGATTAGAATTATCAATTTTAGGAAAATTTCCAAAAGACAGCTATGAGAATATGAATGAATTTGAACAAGATGTTTTGAATTTAGAAAGGAAATGGAAAGAATTGCTTGACGATTCAGTGGATTTTGGGTATTTCGAAAATTCTGAAATTGGCCTTGTATATGTAGTTGGCCCTTTGACTTCAATTTTTCTATATAAAATCAATGAAGCTCCGCTTGGGGTTATTTCAGCGGGTCCTTATGGTATTTTGAGGGGTCTTGGCGCAGAAGAAAAACAAACAAGAGCCTATTTTCGGCTCCTTAATAACGGAAGTAATTTACTTATTTTACGTGGCGAAGGGAATGACTTATTTGATGCAGAGAATTTAATGGATAGCCCTCACTCACAATGACACTCAATTAAAGCAGCACACACATAAAACAGAAACAGGAAGTCAGTGCTTCCTGTTTCTCATGAAAAAACAAGTCTCTTATTTTTTCAAACTGATACATTTCTTCTTCCAGCAATTATACTATAATTATTGTTATCTCATCATTTGCAACAATGTTGCTAAGGTATTCTGATGTATTTAATCAAACAATGATCCAGGTCAGTTTGACATCATTTTAAGATTCATGTTATGCCATAACCATATCCAAGTATATCATTTTGATATAAGAAAATACTTATGATTTGTAACTATTATCCCTCCTCATTATGGCAAATGACATTGGTTTCATGCCTTTTAAATAAAAATCCCAAAAGTAACCACAAACACTGGAGCTTTTCAAATCATGAGCATATATGATTCATTTATAGAACCTTAAGCATATTCGGCTCGATATTGGATTTTAAGTTCATTCACAACATCGTATACATCAGGTGCCATATAAGCTGCTGCTTCTGCATCTTCTCTTTCTTGAAGGGAACTTACCCTGCCTTTTAAGGTGACCGTATGACCACTAGTGACAACTTCAATATCTTCAGCATCAACATTAGCCATCCTTGCAAAAGCTTTTCTAATTCTATCTTTGACTTCAAATGGTTTGATGCTTTTTTTCAAAGTAATATTGTTCACCACTTTTTTAACCCCAAGTAAGTTTCCAACTGTTTTTTTAGCAGCTTTCTTTTGGTAATCCCAGGCTACTTCCCCTGATAAAATAACCCATCCATCTTCAACTTTAACTTTAATATCCTCATCAGGCACAGCAGAATTCCATTCCAAGGCTTTTATTACAGCCTTTGCAACTTCCTTATCTGTTTTTTTATAGCTTATGCCATATTTTACCTCAACGTCTTCTGCTATGGCCCTAACACCTTTTACCCTTTTTACCGCTTTTTCTGCCGCTAGTTTCTTAGAATAACTGTCTACAACACCACTTAATGTTACAACTCCATTTTCTACAATGACTCCAATTTGTGTTTCATCAATGTCTGGCTCCCATGCTAATTCATCTAATACATCTTCTTTAATTTCTACATCAGTTCTCATAATATTTTTATTAATAATTTGCTATAAACAAAAATAAAGAGAGCGCTATAGATCCGAAATGACGCAGGTCATTTAGATCGTGTTTTTTAAAAAAATATAAATCCATAGTAGTAATCCGGAAAGGATTTGAATTTAAGGCTGTAACGGCAGTACCAATTCAAATGTACTCCCCTCTCCCATTTTGCTGCTAAACATAATCGTGCCGCCGAGCAGCCTGACGTAATGCTTTACAATACTCAATCCAAGACCTATGCCCTGAATATGAGCCACATTTTTTGCTCTGAAAAATTTTTTAAACAGATCCTTATGTTCCTTTTCAGGAATACCCAGTCCTTTGTCTTCTACAACAATTTTTAAAACCTTTTTATTTACAAAAGATCTAATTTTCACATCGGTTTCTGAATATTTTATGGCATTGGAAACCAGGTTTAACAAAATATTACGTAAAATCTTTTTATCGAGAAAAACTTCTGCGGAACCTTTTGGAACATGCTTGATTTTCTGGTTTTCGGTAAGCATCCACTCAAAATCTTCTATGATTTCAGCAATAAATTCATTTAAATCAAAAGTTTCTTTTTTTATTGCCACAATTCCACGTTCAAGCTTATCAATAGACAGAAAGTCTTCCAACACACTTGTAAGTTGATGTACCGATGATTTGATGCGTTCAATATGCCTTCTCTCCTTGGCATATTCTTTCATGTCATTATATCTTTTAATTAAAAAAGTCGAAGAAAGGATGCTGGTAAGTGGTGTGCGAAACTCATGTGAAGCCATAGACACGAAGGCACTTTTCATTTCATTTATGTTTTTCTCCTTGGCAAGCGCTTCTTTTAATTCTTTGGTGCGCTCTTCAACTAACTGTTCTAATTCTTCAGTATATTTTTGTTTCCTTAGTTCTAACTTTTTTCTTTCTGTGACGTCTTCTCCTGCTATAAGTGTTCCTATATGCTGCTTGTGATTATCTAGCAATGCGACGTTAGTCCATGACATCAAACGCGATTCGTTGTTGCCACATTTTATATAGCTTTCAAAATAGGGGATTAGCGAACCTTTTATTTTATGTCTGCTTTGGTCAATCAGAGAAACTTTATCATGATTTTCAAAATTTATAAAATTTCCAAACCAATGTTTCCCAATGATCTCCTGTCTTTTATATCCTAAAAGTTCACATCCTTTCTTATTGATCATTTGCACCTTATATTCTGTATCGATCAAGAGAAAAACAACAGGTGCCAGATTAAGATATTGCTGTATTTTTTCCTTTTCCTTTTGTAAACTTTCATGTGATATTTGCAAAGCTTCAGCTTTTTTGAGCTCGGTAATATCGCTTAATGATACTCTGCAAACTGCGGTTTTGTTTTTTTGGTCCTTTGTAATAACTCCTTGAAGCAAGGCCATAAAATTACCCTTGCTTTTATGTTTCATTTCAATTTCAAATGAAGGTAGCAAACCTGTTTCAAAGGCTTTTCTTAAATTTAAAAATAAGTTGCGGGACTGACCTTTTGAAATATATGCAGACAATGGTTTTCCAATAACAAAAGAACGTTCTATACCGAGTAAATCACAGCCGGTGAGATTGATATTTTTGATCTCTGCTCTTTCATTTAATACAATATAACCAATCGGAGCAAAATCAAATAAATCTGTATACTGATCGCGGGACTCTTCAAGTCTGTGTTGAGTTTCTCTCAGTTCTTCATTTTGCATTTCCAGTTCCAACTGGTGTACCTCCAATTCATGAAGCAGGCTTTGAGATTCCTCTAAGGTAAGGTCCTTTATCAAATCAGTTTTCTCACTGATTATTTTTTCTGCCTTAGCGCGTAATTTACTTTCTGCAGAGCTTTTTGACATTGTCTCATTCTTTATATTTCGATAGTTCTTGCTGTATTTCGCTCAGTTCTGTTATATCGGTAGAAGTACATGCTATCCCTTTTAATTTATTTTTGTCGTATAAGGGCCTCACCGTTAAATCGTGGAATTTAATATCACCTCCCAATGTCATAGCGACTGTTTGTCGCATTGATTTACCTGTTTTTAAAACTTCATTTTTAATTTTATTAAGCTTTTCAGCTTCTTTTGGGGTGAAAAAATCCTTGTCAGTCTTGCCTTCAATATTTCTGAATTTGACATCCGGATACATATTAATAATCCCTGTATAAACCAGATTCTCATCCTGTGTGTACACAACAGTCTTTGTTGACTCCAGCAAGTGTTCATAATTTTCCTTGATCTTATTTAATTCCTCTACAAGAGATTTTTCTTTTGTAATATCAACAAAAGTAATAACCACACCTTTAATCACATTCTGTGATGTTATATAAGGCATGATCTTCATTTGATACCACAGGCCATCATTGCTTTTTACAGATGTAGTAAAGGCTGTGAGCTTATTAAGTACATTCTTTATATCCGAGACAAGAGAGTCATATTTAAGATTAAAAGATAAATGCGCCACGGGACGACCCAGGTCAGTTGGAATCAGATTGATAATTCTGGCCATAGATGGGGTAAAACGCATGATATTTAACTTTTCATCCAAAAAAATAGTTCCGATATCCGTGCTTGCCAATAAATTATTCATATCGTCATAGGCCAGGGCAAGCTCATCTATTTTACCCTGCAGTTCTGTATTCACAGTGATAATTTCTTCGTTAACACTCTGCAACTCCTCTTTTGATGTTTCCAGTTCTTCATTGGTGCTTTGTAATTCTTCATTACTCGATTGTAATTCTTCATTCGAAGATTTTAACTCTTCATTAGAAATTTCCAACTGTTCAATGGTAGATCTTAAATATTCTTTAGTGGTGGCAAGTTCCTGTTCTAAAGCATTTATCTCAGAAATATTTTCAGGCTCACCTATTTTAGGTTTAGATTTTTTTTCTATAGTTGTATCCAAATCTTCAAAGGTAATCATGAGATAGCCCACATCGTTTAATGATTTATTTAAAGGCCTTACAGAAAGTTTAACATTCTGGAAACTACCATTAGTTTTAACTTTAATATGACTATGCACTTCCAAGCTTTGGCTTTTTCGAGTTTTTGAAATAATAGCTCGAAGTTCTGCCTTGAGGCCCTCTCTGGCCATATCGATTAAATTCAATCTGGCCTCACCTGGTGAAGGTTGCAAATATTTACCCGTGTTACCTGAAAAGTATACGGCATCGTCTTTACTGTCTATAATGGCACAAGCCGGAGCATAATGTGCTAGTAAAAGACGTTGTGTTATTGTGGCTAAATTATCTTGTTGAACCCTCTTAAGAATAGGAACAGGAGGGGTTTTTATGTCACGCAGGGGCTCATTAAACTGATACCCTAACCGAGGCATTTTATCCGCATGCACATTTTTACGCTTAAAGATTTTACTTTTCCGGTCTACCACCTCAAATATATCTCCATATTCTCCGAGTGATTCTGAGCTGCCCAAAAACAAAATCCCCTTATCCAATAATGCATAATGAAAAATGGAGAATACTTTTTTTTGAGCTTCTATATTAAGGTAAATCAACAAATTTCTACAGGAAATCATATCCAGTTTTGAGAAAGGGGGATCCTTGATAAGGTTGTGCTCAGCAAATATAATTTGATCTCGTATTTCTTTTTTAATACGATAGCTTGACCCTTCAACATAAAAATAATTATTCAGACGGTCTGTTGTGACATCTGTTATAATCGTATCAGGATAAACACCTAAACGAGCAATATTAATAGCTTTTTCATCAATGTCCGAAGCAAAAATCTGAACTTTAATATTTTTATTTTGCTTAGAAACAATTTCATCAAAAAGAATAGCAATGGTATATGCTTCCTCTCCTGTGGAACATCCGGGAATCCAGATTCTAATCGTGTCGTTATCAGACTTTTTTTCTATGATTTTTGGTATAACCTTTTGTCTTAAAAATTCAAAGGGTTCCTTATCTCTGAAAAAACTTGTAACTCCAATAAGTAATTCATTAAATAATTTTATGACCTCTTCACTGTTGTTTTGCAGGTATTTAATATAATTTTCAAGCTTAATTATTTGGTTGATCGCCATCCTCTTTTCTACCCGGCGTATAACTGTGCTGTCTTTGTAATCACTAAAATTACAACCGGTTTCATTGCGTAACAGGATATAAACCTTTTCTAAAAGATCTTTGGTCCTAACGACTTCTATCGGCTTTACTATGGGCTTTAAATTCCTGTTTTTAGAATACTTAACAAGTAGTTTCGGAATTTCTTTAACCGGCAATATAAAATCCTGAGCTCCTGCAGTAATAACGCTGCGTGGCATACCATCATATTGAGCTGTCTTAGGATCCTGCACTATGGTTAAACCACCATGCCCTTTAACATCTTTAAGGCCCAAGGTGCCTTCAGTACCGGTTCCGGATAAAATAATGCCAACGGCCCTTGCTCCCTGATCATTTGCCAAGGACCGCAGGAAAAAATCGATCGGCTTTCTAAATCCCCTGGCCAAAGTAGGTTCCATAAGATGCAGAATACCATTAAGTATGGCCATATCCTTATTTGGAGGAATTATATAAACATGATCTTTTACTACTTGGTTATGATCTTTTACTTCACTCACCTGCATTTTGGTATACTTTTTAAGCAAGTCTACCATCAGGCTTTTATGAGTAGGATCTAGGTGCTGTACTATTACAAAAGCCATTCCGGGGGCATCAGGCAATTCTGAAAAAAACTCCTTAAAAGCTTCTAATCCACCAGCTGATGCGCCCATGCCTACGATAAGAAATGCATCTTCTTTCTTTTGTTTTGTTTTCTTGTTCGCAGTAACTTTATTCGTTTTAGCTTTTGGCGCCGAGTTTTTTGTGTTTGCCATAAAATCACCTTATTAATAGAACTATGCCGTTGGGTAAATTACATTTTATCAAGTAATAAATATAATTATTCTTCACTAGATATCCCATTTTCTTGATGATTAAGATTTTATTATTGCCTTGATATGAAAATTTTAAATTTTTAAAAAAACCGCTTGCTCTGCATATAATTTGATTTCCCAAAATACCCAATACCATATCCAAAACACCACCTGACAAACTAAATACACAATGGCTTCTATCAAAATCTGGGTAAGAATAATGTCATCCGAGTCCTGCAATCAACAAAAGGAGCGGATATAAAAAGCAAAAAAATATTGCATCTAAAAAATAGTTAGGTGACAATAACCCACAAAATGGGTATAGTTATTACCTCAAGGAATCTCCTGTTTAAAATGAATGACCTGCATAAGATCCTCATTCTTTTTAGCAAAATATCTATTGTCGGACCTGAAGTCCCCTACTCATTTTTTTATCTTGAACTTCAGATCATTTCAAAATATATGTGAATTAAAATTCAATAATCCATAGATAATTTTCTTTTATATTTACACACATTTTTTTTTTAGGAATTATTTTTTTTACTTAAAGATCAATACATGGGTCGCAGCCGCTGGGTAGTTTCAAAAAATCTTCAAATCTTACTCTGGATAGCAATTGTCTTGTCGGTTTTTATGTTTTCCAATACCTTGTATCTCTTGATAAACCGTCTAGCTGACAACCTTGATCTTAGCTTTTTTACATCGAGCAGGACAGAAATTCCTATTTTGTTGCAAACCATGATCCTTTCCCATACAGGAGTTGGCATATTGCTGGTCATATTGATGTTGGTGTTTGGTTTAATGCATTTACCCCCGGTCTGGAAAATGTATCGGCACAAAAGTGGCTTGACCGGAATAGCCTTTATGATCGTGGGTTTGGTACTGGGAATTACGGGTTTATTTATACTTACTTCTGCCGCAAGCAGAGATCATAACTGGGCCTGGTGGTTACATGTGATTTGTGCTTTGCTGGCCCCAACAGGATATATTTTGCATCGAATGAGCAGCAGGGGTAATAAACCCGCAAATAATGCTTTTAAAAGATTCAGCATGGCTGTTATATTGCTTTTGATCTTTCTGGTTATAGGCCATATATCCACAAAAAGCAATTTAGTACTTACCAAAGAAGCAAAAGCTGCCCGTGAGCAAGGCATGCATAAAGGCCCCGGGGCCAGGGAGCGAAATGTAGAGGATTATGCAGATGGTGAATACTTCCCGATTGGATTCGTTCCTCCCGGGAGTCCATTTTTTCCCTCGGCTGCAACAACCAGTTCAGGCGGTTATCTGCCGTCCCGCATCATTACAAGGGGAGAATTAGGAGATTCTGAGGAAATAAAAGAAGACATAGACCAATTTGGTTTTGTAAAAAATACAGCGATTGGAGCTTCCACCTGTGCAAGGTGCCATCAGGATATCGTCGCGCAGTGGGAGTCATCTGCCCATCGGTTTGCCTCTTTTAATAACCCTTTTTATGAAGCCACTATTACCGAGATGCGGAATAATTCTAATGAACCAAATAAATGGGTAGAAAAGCATGTCGCACACTTTAAAGATTTTGGGCCAGATGGAATTGGAAGGGCCAAGAGTAAATGGTGCAGCGGATGTCATGATCCTTCGCTCATGCTGGCCGGTAAAATGAATCGCATTATCGACCGTAATACACCCGAAGCTCAAGCTGGTCTTACCTGCCTGGCATGCCATTCTATTGACAAGATACACAACCAGACCGGAAACGGGAACTACAATATAGCCGATGAACAGGAAGACCCTTATTTGTTTGCAAAAAGCAAGGATGGGAGCCTTGGCGCCTTTCTTCATGACGCGGCAATCAAAGCAAAGCCCGAGGCACATATGGAACAGATGATGCAACCTTTTTTTGCGAAGAGCGAATATTGTATGACCTGTCATAAAGTTAGTTTATCGGAATCCGTTAACAACTACAGATGGCTGAGGGGTCAGGACGAATATGATAATTGGCATGACAGCGGAGTGTCTTTGAATGCGGCCAGAACATTCTACCTTCCGCCCGTAAAAAAAGAATGCCAGGATTGCCATATGCCTCCCGAAAAAGCTCCATTAGGAGATTTAGCCGCGAAAAATGGCATGGTTCGATCACATCGTTTTATTGCGGCCAATACTGCATTGCCATTTATCAGAAATGACACAGCTACCTTACAAAAAATTGTTGAATTCCTGCAAAATGAAAAACTGGGCGTCGATATTTTCGCTGTTAAGTCAACCAGCCGGCAGGAACCCCTTATGGGTTTGAAGCATACAGGCCTTTTACTAAAATCGGGTGAAGAGGTGACCGTTGATGTAGTCGTTAGGAACAAAGGAGTTGGCCATACTTTTCCAGGAGGAACAAATGATTCCAATGAAGGATGGTTGGAGTTTACGGTTAAAGATGATACGGGTAATACCCTGCTCATTAGCGGATTTATAGATAGTGAAGGGCATTTGGATAAAAATGCACATACCTTCAAATCAGTGCTTGTAGATAAAAATTCAAATCCAATTCACCAACGAAATGCCCAGGACATCCATGTTACCGTATATGCCAATGTCATTGGTCCGGGAACAGCGGATATTGCACATTATACTTTCACAATTCCAAAGGAATTCGAAAATAAAAAACTTACCATGGAGGCCAGGTTAATGTTTAGGAAGTTTGATCAAAAATATCTAGAATTTGCCTATAAGGCCAATCCTCAGGGATTCAAGCAATTTAAAGAAATCCCAAAATTACCGATTACCGAGATTGCGAACGACAAGATAGAATTTTTGGTATCGGGTAATACAACTGCTTTATCAAACAGTAAACAACAAAATAATAAACTTCCTGCTACTGATTGGATCAGATATAATGATTATGGAATCGGATTGTTGCTTGAAGGGGATTCACGCGGTGCCATTAAGGCATTTGAGAAAGTGGCAGAATTGCAAACAACAAGCCTGGACGGGCCGCTTAATATGGCTAAAACAGCCCTTAGTGAGGGTAATATTGAAGAGGCGTACAGACAGCTAAGAAAATGTGAAGAACTTAAAAAAGGTGATCCGCAGGTTGCATGGGTATGGGCTCGTGTGCGACAGGAAGATGGCTTGTACAAAGATGCAATAGCTGCCTATACATATGTTTTGAAATATTTTCCTGAAGACCGGGCAGCAAGGCGTCAACTGGGCCGGACGTATTATTTGGACCAGCAATACGAAGCTTCGATCAATATGTACAAATCTGTTTTGGATATTGATCCGGAAGACCGGGAGGCCTATTACCATTTGGCACTTAATTATCGGGCAACGGGAAACAATGCAGATGCTGCCCTTATGGACCAAGCATTTAACTATTATAAAATCGATGAGTCGGCATCAGAAGCGGCTCAAAAATACAGAATGGAAAATCCGGGGGCTAATTTAATGGCACAGGACATAAGGATTCACCATTTGGAATTTTAAACACACATTTTTCAATTGATCAACATTAAGCTCATACAACATATGAAATTCAAAGTATTCTTTATTCTATTCATCCTATTCCAATTGGTTGGTTGCGAAAAAAAAGAAGCACAAAAAGAAAAATTGGAGTTTACTGAAGAAGCACATGATTTCACAGCCGATCAATCCACCAAAGTTATTAGTCATATAAAACTAACTGATATCACCAATGTATCGGGGATTGACTTTAAACATGTCACAGGTGCTTTTGGCGAAAAATGGATGCCTGAAACCATTGGTAGCGGAGGAGGGTTTCTGGATTATAATAATGATGGCTGGCCTGATATTTTTTTAGTGAACGGTTCATTTTGGCCAAATCACCGGGCAAACGGGTCAAACCCTACCCCTGCATTGTATAAGAACAATAAGGACGGTACGTTTACAGATGTGACCGCTGCCTCAGGCCTGGATTTTTCAATTTATGGAATGGGCTGTTCCTTTGCGGACTTTGATGCTGACGGAGATATGGATATTTATCTTACAGCTGTTGGCAACAATATGCTGCTGCAAAATAAAAACGGTGTTTTTCAAGATGTCACGGCACAGATGGGTGTGTCAGGAAATGATCCTGGCCCTGAAAGTATTCCGGCCTGGTCTACAAGTGCTGCCTGGGTTGATGTTGATCGTGATGGGTGGGTGGATCTCTTTGTGGACAACTATGTAAAGTGGACGCCTGAAACAGACATTTATTCAACAAGGGATGGAAAGTCCAAATCTTATGCGACCCCGGATATCTACCAGGGCGAAACTTGCAGGCTGTATAAAAATATGAAGGGCCGTTACTTTGAAGACATTACCGAAAAAGCCGGAGTGCTGAATCATGAAGGAAAATCTCTCGGTGTGGCCGTTGCTGATTTCAATGATGACAACTGGCCGGATATTGTTGTTTCAAATGATACCCAACCCAATTTTTTATATATCAACAATGGTGATGGCAGTTTTATAAATAAAGCGCTCGTCTACGGTATCGGTTATGATGAAAATGGTCGTGCCCGTGCGGGAATGGGTATTGATATAGCAGATGTGGCCAATGACAATAACCTTGCGATTGCCATCGGAAATTTCTCACAAGAGCCCCTGTCATTGTATACCCAGACAGGAAGCGGGTTATTTCAGGATAGGGCTGGTGCTGCTCAGCTGACCCGTGCTTCTTTGCTTCAATTGACATTTGGGATTCATTTTGCTGATCTGGACAACGATGGATTTGTTGAACTGATTACTGCAAATGGTCATATCGAGCCGGAGATTAATGGGATACAACAAAACATTACTTTCGAGCAACGTCCTCAGATTTTTTATAATGACTCAGGGAAGTTTATTGATATCAGCGATGAAGTCGGTGAGTCATTTAAAGCACCATTGGTAGGAAGGGGAATTGCCACAGCAGACATCGACAAGGATGGTGACCTGGATATATTGTTTACCGTAAATGGTGGGATTCCGCGTTTGTTCCGAAATGATTCTGAATTAAAAAACAATTCGGTCTCCATTCAGCTCAAAGGAAAAAAACCAAATCAAAATGCCATTGGTGCTAAAATTACTGTTTGGAATGATGGTATTAGGCAAAATAGAATGATGAGAACCGGGGCTTCGTATTTGTCTCAATCGGATATCAGTTCTTTAATAGTAGGTCTTGGTCTCAATGAAAAAGCGGATAGTATTAAAATTACCTGGCCCGTATCCGGTAAAGAAACAGTTGTAAAAGATTATGAACCGGGAAGTACAATTATTATTGATGAAAAATAAATTTTGGACCCTTAGGTTTAATTATGGAAATACTCTTTAGACTCAAAAAACCTTAATGGTGCACTCTGCAGATGAAATTCCATTGGATATAAATAACCCTTAAAATCCTGCCGTAATTTCGATTGTCAACAATCTAAAAAAGCTTCCTTATCACCCGTAATTGCGCAGGTATTATATACCATTACCGAGCAAATGTGTGAACACAACCAATTGTCAATTTTTTGCTAATGGAAGAAGTCTCCACCATATGCCTATACAAATGCACAGGATTCCTGCATTCCTGCGCCTCCATGATGTATTACTGTTTTGTCTGGTAGACTATTTCAAAACGATTAATGTACTGGAAAAGGCAAGTAGAACAATCTGGTATAACCTTTCCTGTCTTTATTTGGGAAAACCAACTACACTGACACAGCCAAATACTATGCATGTTTTTGAGATTCTAAAGAAAAAAACGAGAAGTTTTATTCAGGGTTTTATTTTAAATTTTAAAAACAGAGTGATACAAGGAGAAATGGAAGTAACTCTCCCTTGGAAAATGCTTTCTTTGGTTAACTACAAAGTGATTTTGTCCTTTTCTTTTATGGGATAAATGATATACTAATATGCAAACCGACTCAGGAAGGTAGTTAATGTGTGTGGAATGAGATTTTACAATTATCATTTAATGATTCAATAAATCTAATAGCTAATTATCACTTTCATTCATATATCCCTTAAAAGACGGGCAGCTGATTAAAGAATCATCTCGTTTTTGAACCTTGTCAAGATTGTTAATAATCTACACAATTACATAGCTATTCTAGCTAACATAAAACATGATATTTATCATGTTTTATGTTAGAAATTTTAACAAACTTTAAGTAAGAATATTATAATCTTTGAATTACAATAATCGCTTCTCCGTTAATATTCATTTAAAACTAAACATTATGAAAAAATTAATATTATTTGCAATGCTAGGCCTATTCCTGCAGGCACCGATGACTGCAAATGCGCAAATATTAAAAAAACTCAAAAATAAAGTTGATAAAACCATGGATAAAGGCCTGGATAAGGCAGAAGACGAGATTTATGGTAAGAATAAAGATTCTAAATCAGAAGAAATTGATACAAAAGATCAAGATTCTGAATCCGATACTAAAAGCGATATTGAAACTCTAAAAGTTTGGTCTAAATATGATTTTGTGCCTGGTGAAACAGTAATATTTGAAGATAATATGGAAGGTGAAAAAAATGGCGAGTTCCCTTCTCAATGGGATCTAAAATCTGGAAATGTAGAAATAGCGAAACTTGGTGAAAATACCGTAATCAATTTTCCATCAACAGAAAGCGGGCAAATTGTCCCATTGATGAAAGTAAAGGGAGATTATCTTCCTGAAGTTTTCACCCTTGAATTTGATGCCTATTTTACTGAATTCTGCACCAAGTACACTCTTTATTTATACGATAAGGTAAATCAAAAAGATTCAGAAAGAATGGGACATATTATAATTTCTCCTAAAAATCTATTTATTACCAATTATGGAAGCAACGATTTTGAAGAAAACAAAAGCTATCCATATTGGCAAAGAATTGCTATATCCTTTAATATTAGGGCTTTGAAAATTTATTTTGGAGAAAACAGGATTTCTAATATTCCGAATTTCAAAAATAATCCAACAGGAATTACGATATCTTCAAAACAATGCCACCAAGATCAATATGCTGCCATAAAAAATATCCGTATTGCTACTGGCAATCTTGAACTTTATGACAAAATGATTACAGATGGAAAAATTATAACCAATGGTATAAGGTTTGATTCAGGAAAGGCCACTTTAAAACCAGAATCTATGGGTATAATTAACGAGATTGTTAAATTAATGAAGCAATATCCCGAGATCAAGTTTAGTATAGAAGGACATACCGATAGTGATGGTGATGAGCAATTCAATAAAAACTTATCAGAACAGCGTGCCAGCACCGTAGTTAACACTTTAATTGAGCAGGGTATTGCAAGTGCCAGGCTGGAATCAAAAGGGTTTGGTGAAGAGGTTCCCATCGCAGATAATAGCACTCCAGAAGGTAAAGCCAACAATCGTCGCGTGGAATTTGTAAAAATGTAATTCAAAAATTCTATATCATGCATAATAAAATATTTCATTACTTGATAAGTATAGTGACTTTACTCTTCCTGAGCTCCAGTGTTTGTGCTCAGGTTTGGGTGATGACTGAAGCTGATAATAGCACCACCTACATAGGTGAAAACTGGTTAAAATCAATCGAATATGATGAAGAAGGAGTTTCTAGCAGCATATATAACTTATCAAAAGATATAATGATTCTAATAGATGAAAACCAGGAAATCTATGCCAAAGGGTCTTCCATAGATTTGTGTAATGCAATGAAATCTTTCAGGGATGATATGAATAAAAACATGCCAGCATCCCAACAAAAAATGATGCAGGATATGATCAAGGCGGAAAAAGCAAAGCCGGCTCTTGAAATAACCGTTTCAAAAAGTAACGGTGAGAAAATAGCAGGGTATCAAACGACTAAGTACAGTATCTTCATAAATGGCGGACTGTATGAAGAAATGTGGATAACAAACGACTCGGAATTAAGTAATATTATAAAAGGCTATAAAAAAGTATTAAAGGAAGGCTTGAAGATAGCTGAATGTTCGGTTCCTGATGAAGCCTTTTTAAGATCATCTCCCGAGTTTTCTAATGAATATAAAGAAGTAGAAATGGCTGGTGTTACATTGAAGAGTGTTAATTATGACGATTATGGAAGCAATAGGCAAATTGAGGTTGTAAGTCTTACAAAAGAAGATATTTCAACTTCAGAATTTCAGGCCCCGGAAGGTTACAAATTGCTAAGTTTTAAGGAATATTTTATGGCTACATCTGGAATGTAATTGTATAAATAATACAATATAAAAAAGGATTGTAATTGAAGTTCAAATTAAAAATTAAATGTACCGATTTAAGTTAATGTCATATTGATATTAAGCCTTTTATCATTGATTACAAATCTGTAACAAAGATAAATTAACAACTAAATTTTAAAAAATATTTTAATTAAATATACAGTGTTGGTTATCTATTTCATAGTGGCTAGTACTTATATTTCTTTTTCATAAAATGAGAATACGAAGTATGTAAAGTTTATGAATGTAAAAAGCTGGACAGCATCGTATAAGGAAACCTATACTTCAGAAAAATCATGGGAGATGAGTCCTGGCTTAACTATGAAAACATTAATTTACAACACTATTTCAGGTACTTATATATTAGAAAAGCAAATAGAAGATGTTTATGCGCCCGAGGATTGGTGCAGATATGGTAATAGGGCTTCCGTAATGAATCAAATAGTGGTCATGTCGAGCAGTGATCCTAAATGGGAATCATACTTTAATAAAATTTTTAAATCACTTCGACATTCAATATTCAACATTCGACATTCGATATTCAACATTCAATATTCCCACCGGGATTAACTCCCTGCGGTCGTTGATCCTGAAAAAGAGGCCGATGACAAAGTAGAATCCTTAAAACACTTCAACATTCAATATTCGGCATTCGATATTCGACATTCGATATTCCCACCGGGATTAACTCCCTGCGGTCGTTGATCCTGAATGGGGCCCCTTGACCAAAAAGCATATCGCTATCGCTCTATTAGTTTTTTTGTTGTTACTGCGCCTTGAAAGCTAACTTTCGGCTTGTTCCAACAAAAAAAAGCCGAACTCTCGTTCAGCTTTTTTAGTCGGGGTGAGAGGATTTGAACCTCCGACCTCCACGCCCCCAGCGTGGCGCGCTAACCGGGCTACGCTACACCCCGTAATTAAATCTTCTTAGATAAAGACTCAAAATCGGACGACAAATATACTTGTGTATTATTTCTCCTACAATAAAATTCAAAAAATATTTTAACAAAACTCAAACGCTCATTAATAATGTATGACTGGTCCTCCTAACATAAATTTTAAGAACAGCTTTAAAACTTAAATTATACAACCGAATCGCTAAAAAGTCATTTTTTAGATAATAAGAATGCTTCCTAAAACCTCTTTAGTCTTTGAAATTATTTGCTTCGACTTTTCTTGTTTCATCATTAAAACCTAGAAACGTTATTGATTTCCACCCTTTAGGCAATATCAGATGTCGAGTATTTTGAGAAATATAACCTGAACCATAATAAAATTCACGAGTTAATATACTACCATTTAGCATGTGAATAGTTGCTCGATACTCGTTTGGGCCATATTCTATGGAATTAAGATTTGAATTAATTTTATGAACAGTGCTTTTTCCATTATTTACTGTTGAAATAATGCCCATATCTCCATTAGCAAATTTTATAGTTGCCAAACCTTTTCTATCTCCCCTATAATTGAGGCCATTCTTATGACCTCTTTTCACAATATAAGAATCATTTTGCCAACTAACCACGGCGCCAGTAGAACTTGTATATGGCCCATTAACAACATTGCTTGAATAGAAATTGCCTGATAAAATGATCTCCTGCACACCATCAGCATCAATATCAAAATTTACACCGCCATAAATAGGTGCAAATTGAAGTTCATTGGACATCGGAATATGAACCAAACTATCTCCATTAAAATTCTTCAAAACAGTATTCTTCAAAATACTGGCTTTATGTGTAACCGAGCCTTCATAAACTTCCTTTGGAAACAAATCCTCACTTTTAGTTTCTGCATAAATTTGATAACTTCTATAATACGACCTCATAAAACTCAACTGACCTAAAAATTCATCTCTCGAAACTATAGGGTGATTTCCATCTGAAAATTCTTTCAATAAAATTGGATCTATTGAACCATTATCATCATAATCTTTTGATTTCAAAACTAATGGATGTGAAATAGAAGCATTATAATCATTATTGCCTCCAAGGTTCCCTAAAGTATAATCGATATAACCATCTCCATTTTGATCAGAACCAATGATGCTATTCCACCAACCTCCCGTTTCATTCAAGCCTAACTCAGGTCCAATATTTTCAAAATAACCTTCCTTGTTCTCAAACAAACTAATAGGAATCCATTCTCCAACAATCAACAGGTCTAAATCTTTATCATTGTCATAATCTGTCCATAAACCTTGAGATACCATTCCAATTTGACTTAAGCCAGGTGCCAGTTTATCAGTGACATCTGTAAAAACCCCTCCCTCGTTCAATAATAGATAACTTGTTGGAGTCGACGGATATTCTTGTGGTATTATTCTACCTCCTACAAAAAGATCTAAATCTCCATCCTTGTCAAAGTCTGAAGAAATCACAGAACCAGTACTCATATTCATTTTTGGCAAAACTCCGATTGTTTTAATAAAATTACCTTTACCGTCATTGTTATAAAGTCGATCCTGATATAAACTTAGATCTGAATGAGCATGAGTACCTCCTGAACTTATGTATAAATCATTGTCACCATCTGAATCATAATCAAAAAATAAGGCTCCCATATCTTCATAATCTTTATCATAAGTCCATGGAACCGATTTGAAAGTTGAATTAGATTGCTGAAGAAACAATTGTCCCGTCTGCCCTTTGGCCCCGCCAATAAAACAATCATCTAAACCATCTCCATTTACATCAGCTACCGCCACACTCGGACCTAATCTAGAATGCTGGTGAGGCAATAGAAACTGCCTTTGAAAGTCAACTTGGTTATTTTCTTTATGCACAAAATTTAAACCTACAGAATCAGTTATATCAGTAAACTGCATCCGTTTGGCATCTTTAAAATTCAGTGGCTCTGGTTTCAAATATTCTAATTCATTCGTTACATTTATTAAAGTATCGATTGGGGGGTTAGTATAATTAGACCATCTCCCATTGGGCCATTGCACCTTTAAAGAATCCACCTTGCCATATTCCCCTAAACCAAAATGTATGATATCTCCAACAGAAGATAAATAACCTCTGTAAGGGGTAAATTCTATCATCTGTTGCTCATCATTCATGAAAATATATATTTTTGAACCATATACAGTTTGGCTTTTACTGGTACTTTCCAGACTGACTTCCAAATAATGATTGTTTGATTTTTGGTTGCTCAAATTTTCATATAAAGATGCTTCCATATCCACATTATTTATGATGATGTCCAGATCACCATCAAGATCAAAATCAACTGTTGCCAAACCACTGGAATACGTCGGTAATTCAAACCCCCATTCCTTGATTTTTTTACTGTATGTGAGGTCCCCGTTGTTTTTAAAAACATAATTTGGAATTCTTACGCCAGGAGTTTTATGAATCTCCTCGATTTGCTTCATAATATCCGAACCGGGATTGGTAAATGGAGAATACTGATTATACACTATATAATCAAGATTTCCCAGGTCTCTTCTAAAACCGTTAGTCACGAACAGATCCTTAAACCCATCATTGTCAAGATCTGCAAACAATGTACTCCAACTCCAGTCAGTCCGGGCAACACCAGCCAATTGTCCAATTTCAGAAAAGGTTTCATCACCATTGTTGATCTGTAAAACATTTCGCGTGAACTGAGGATGATAACCGAGCTTAAGCGTATATTGATATGCATTATAACTGGAAGATGGAATGAGCATTTTTTCTCGAAAACTATCTTCCGGAAGCATGTCTAATGTTATTATATCAATAAGACCGTCATTATTAATGTCTCCAACATCATTTCCCATACTTGCATAACTCGTAACCTCAAAATATGATTTTAATTTATTTGTAAAAGTTCCGTCACCATTATTTATATATAAAATATCGTTTTGAATAAAATCATTGGTAACTAGTATATCAGTTAAACCGTCATTGTTAAAATCTGAGGTGTTGAGACCAAGACTATATCCTTCGATCAAAATCCCAGCTTTTTTAGAAATATCAACAAATTTTCCGTTTCCCAAATTCTCAAACAATTTATCTGTACTTCTGGCTTCTCCATTTAACTTTGGCTTTTTCTTTCTTCCCATATTGAAAAGTGAAAAATCACTTGGGTTTAAAGCCATAAAAGCATCCAGATCACCATCATTATCAAAATCGAAAAAATTGGTTTGAGTAGTTTGCTCTATTTCTGCTAAACCATATTCTTCAGCCTTTTCAGAAAAGGTATTGTCACCGTTATTAATAAAAAGTTGATTTTTAGTTTGACCAGCATTCAAAAATCCGGATACCGAAAAATAAACATCATCAAACCCGTCTGAATTTATGTCAACAATTGAGATTCCAGTTATCCAACGATTAGTGGATATTTTTGCATTTTCAGTGATATCCTCAAATTTTAGTCCACCTTTATTCAAATATAACCTGCTGCTTGTTTGGTTTCCTCCTAAAATGACATCTTGAAGACCATCATTATTGATATCTAAAATCCCTACGCCACCTCCATTATAAAAGTTTGAAAATAGCAGCATATTTTCACCGTAAGATTCTCTCAGCTTGTTTGAAAATTTAATCCCACTTTGATTGCCCGGAATCAATTTGAACAATTTGTCATTGCCATTTTTACTGCAGGCAATCAGAAGAAAACTCAAAAATATAAAAAATCTAAAATTCACATCTCACGTATTAGTTATGGTGAGCAAATATAATATTTTGAGTTGTAAGAAGTCACAATTGAGATTCCAAAAAAAATGAATATTCAAAATGGATAAACGTTTTTATAATGTAACTTGCATTAAACAAAAATACACTTGGTTATAAAGACGGTTTTTACAGAACCATTGATAACTCAGGGTAGAATATTCCTTCTTTTTAAAGGGAATAGAATGGTGGCTTGAGTTCAGTTTGATATAAAGAATCAATTTAAATCCTGATCGAGCTTACAATAAAGAATGTGACGATTTTGATTTAAATGCCTTTATCAAAAGAGCTATAATAAACAAAGTGAGTATTGAACCCTCGATTGAGAATGGAGGAGCTATTGATAAGGGGTATTCTATTATGTTACCTGAAAAGGTTTGGTTCAGAGGGAATCGCGATTTAAGTTTAGCTTACATCGTAAACTTGGCTTTAACCTAAAATGATTTCTTTTAACTCATGATTGAAAATGCATATTCTCTTTCCGCTGAAGAAATAGCCAAAAGGTTTCAGACCCATTTAGATAATGGCCTGGATAAAAAAACCGTTAAGAAGCATCAGGCGGAATATGGCTTGAATCAAATTCCCCAAGACGGGCCAAAGTCAATATGGCGAATTCTTACCGATCAGTTGTTGGACCCCATCATTTATATTTTGACTACTGCAAGCATCCTGGCCTTTCTTTTTAGCGATTGGCTCGAAGGGGCAACCATCCTTATTGTTATCATGGTCTCGGTTGCGATAGGTTTTTTTATGGAACTTCAGGCTTTACGTTCGCTTGAAGCTCTTAGAAAAATGGGGCAGACCAGAACAAGGGTGCTGCGTTCCGGGAAGATGCAGACCATAATAGCCTCAGAATTGGTGCCCGGAGATATTATCCTGATACAAACCGGCGATGTGGTCACCGCGGATGCCCGGTTAGTCTCACAAGAAAGCCTGAGTATTAAAGAATCTGCCTTGACCGGCGAAAGTATCCCCATATCTAAAAACACAGAAAATTTACCTCTCGATACACCTATTACGGATCAACGGAACATGCTCTTTAAAGGCACTATCACTATTACGGGTTCGGGCAAGGCTATTGTAACTGCCACAGGCGCTAATACAGAATTGGGAAAGATTCAACAGATGGGCATGGAGGCCCAAAAAGAAATTACTCCTTTAGAAAAAAAATTGAATCAACTCACCAAATGGCTCATCTGGCTAACATTGGTCTTTGCTGTGCTTATCATTGTTGCCGGTTACATTCGTGGCAAAGACTTACTGCTCATGATTGAAACAGGCGTGGCCCTGGCCGTGGCTGCCATTCCTGAGGGACTTCCCATTGTCGCCACCATTGCCCTGGCAAAAGGAATGATGCGCTTATCAAAACGACAGGTCATTATTAAAAAATTAGAGGCTATTCAAACCTTAGGCGCCACCAACATCATTTGTACCGACAAAACCGGGACCTTGACCGAAGATAAAATGAAAGTCCATGCCATATATCTTGCGGATACTGAGTTGTACGACATCCAACAAAAAAACAAGGACGATTTTGATGTATTAAAAGGTCAGGAAGCCTTTTACAAAATCGCGCTGGCGAGTATCCTCTGTAACAATGTCAGTTCTTTTGACGAGGGCATACAAGGCGATTCAATCGAAGTCGCACTACTCGATTTTGCTATAAAAGCCGGGTGCGACATCAATTTGATCAGGGAAAACAATCCTAAAAAGTTAGAGATGCCCTTCGATGCAGACCGTAAACTGATGGCCACTGTACACCAAAACAAGCAGGGATTTTATGCTTATGTCAAAGGTGCCTTTGAGACCCTGGTAGCTGAATGTGACAGCATTTTGGAGGATGGTAAAATAATCAGGTTCACAAATAAGGAAAAATGGTATGAAAAAGTAGATACCTTAGCTTCTCAAGGCCTTCGAACATTGGCATTTGGCTATAAGGAAGTGGGTAAAATCCCTGAAGATGAAGACTTGACAAAACAGCTTGTTTTTCTTGGTATCATGGGATTCATGGATCCGGCACGGGAAGATGTCAAGGCGACAATCGATATCTACAGAAAAGCCGGAATCAAAGTCATTATGGTGACCGGGGACCATCTCAAGACCGCGCAAAAAATTGCCGAAGAAGTTGGCCTTTTAACCCAGGATGCCTCTTCTGACCTAGTGCTGCACGGACAAGAATTGCTGAACATCGTCGATATGGACACAAAAACAAAGGCTCACTTGCTAAATGCTTCTGTTTTTGCGCGGGTAACCCCCAAACAGAAATTGGATTTAATTACTTTTCATCAAAAACAAGGAAATATAGTTGGGATGATCGGCGATGGCATCAATGATGTACCTGCTCTTAAAAAAGCGGATATAGGAATTGCTATGGGTATTCGCGGTACGGAAGCCGCCCGTGAAGTCGCGGATGTGATCTTAAAAAACGATAAATTCACGGCTATAGAGTTGGCCATTCGACAGGGTAGAGTTGTTTTTCAAAACATTAGGCAATTTGTTGTTTATCTCTTGTCTTGTAATTTAGCAGAGATAGTTTCGGTTGGTATCGCGGCTCTTTTAAACCTTCCGGCCCCCTTACTCCCCCTGCAAATCTTATTCCTGAATCTGGTCACAGACGTCTTTCCGGCTTTGGCTTTGGGGCTCGGGAAAGGAGAAGGAGACATTATGGAGCAAGCCCCGCGAGATCCTAAAGAGCCAATAATGACACGAAGTGATTGGTACCTCACCATGTTCTATGGATTATCGATAAGTATTTCTGTGCTTGGCATCGTTACCTATGCATATTACATCATGAAATTGAATTGGGAGGTCATTAACAATATGGCCTTCTATACCTTGGTTCTTGCACAATTATTCAATGTATTCAACATACCCCATCATCGGGAATCTGTTTTTAATAATGAGGTCACAAAAAATATTTGGATTTGGGGCGCTATTTTACTGTCTTTGTTCATTACCTGGGGGGCGTATATAACTGAGCCAATTGCTCAAGCACTTTCGTTGCTGCCACTCACAACTGGGCAATTTTTGATAACGATTCTATTTGCTTTGGGTTCATTTGCCCTGGCCCAGCTTATCAAGCAGGTGAGAGGAGCATTCGGGCTAACGTAATTCAGGAAGGGTAAATTGAACAAAGAAGAATTTGCCTTTGAGCAAACAGATGAATTACCCATGGGTTAGCTAATCATGAGTTTGGTAATACTATATGCCATATACAGACAAACCAAAATAATACCTTCTTTTTTTTGTAAGCCTTTCTTTCGGCTCAAAAACCATATAAAAATGATGCTTATAAACAACAGTACAACCATATCGTACCATAGAACAGCATTGGCCACATATATTTTTGAAATGAGCGAGCCTATACCCAAAGGCACCAATAGATCAAAAATATTACTCCCCACGATATTACCCACAGAAAGGTTGATTTTCCCTTCAGAAAGAGCCCTTAAAGAAATAGCAAGTTCCGGCAAGCTGGTACCCAGGCCTATGACGACAGCTCCTACAAAGGATTGTCGAATACCCAATTTTTCGACCATGATTAACGCATTTTCCACGGTAATATGAGAGCTGAGAACGACAATAGCCAGACTGCCTATCAAAAACACAACCGGTATAATTATTTTCTTACTCCTTTCCTCGGAACTTTCTTCTTTTGTAATTTTCTTTTCCCTTCGGTATAAAGTTAAAATGTACATGATAAAAGCAATGAGAAGCAAAGCCCCATCATTCCATGTAATAACATTATCAAATGATACCAGGGCTAATAAAATCACCGATCCAATCAATTCGATCGCTATTTGTCGCGTTTGTATCTCCCCGGCCGTGACATAATAGAATATGGCTATGAAACCTATGATAATGCTGATCTGGGCAATCGAACTTCCAATGGTATTTCCAACGACCACACCCGAAGTATCGGTACCTCCTAAACTCTGCAAGGCACCATCAATGGCTACTACCAATTCTGGGAGATCCGTTCCGAAAGCCAATACGGTAATCCCTATAAACAATTCAGATATGTTAAAATATCGTGCGATTTTCACGGCATTCCTGACAGTAAATTCGGTACCGATCCAAAGGCCAAATATTCCTAAAACAAGATATATATAAGGGTTCATTAGATATCTATTTAATTTCAGCGATATCAGCAATAAATTAGCAATGAAGAACCTGGAAGAAATTCAGCATACCTTTCATCAGTATTAAAATTAAGAAATCTTCTTCAAAATAATATTAAAAACAGGGATTTATATGATCCCGACTTTATCCTTAGCCCGAGCCTATTTAACAAGTTTGAACATCCAATTTTGCTCTAACCATTCAATGGGCATTTATGATACCATATGACTTGAGGCGAAAACTGATTCAATATTTGACCTCATTGTAGCATGAAAAAAAATAACTTTTGGTAAGATAGAAGTTCTTTTATATTTCTTATTTTCACAGTCGTAATAGAATCATAAAAAAACATAGACTTCCAATCTGAAAAAATTTTGATTCGTTGCAAAAAAAAGATTCAAACTAAATATGGTGTTGACAATCAACAAAATGTGATGATTGCCTATCTATGATATGGATGAATTATTCAATTGCAATGAATAGTGCATGTTAAATCTGAATACTTGGATGATCAGGGAAAATATTTCCGTGAAAGAACTTCTTGCTGATTTAAGTTTCAAATAATAATACTTATGGCAAATAATAAACTTATTGAAGATCAATATAAAAGAACTAGTTTATTTGAAAAAGAAAATGTGAATTATCTGGTTAGAGTTTTAAAAAGATTTAACACTGTCCCCAAGATAAACAGCATCAATATTATTACTTCCAATAGTGAACCTGATCTATTTAAAATTGTTCCCAACAAATCAATTAAAATTGGTTCGTCATTTTTAGATAAACCCGTTTTAGCTTTGATTTATTTAAGATATGGCATTGAATGGCAACTTTGGTATAAAGCTTTGGGCATAGATAAATCTGACCATGTTTTATGTGATGTGGCTGCTCTTAAAGTTACCCAGGTTTTTTATCAATTATTACCAAAAGAGGATAAAGAAAAATTAGAAAATCTTGATTATTTTTTAATTGATATGATCAGAAATAATAAAGTTTTCAATACCGAATCTTTAACAAAATATAAAAAATTACAATCTTTTCATGGATTAAATAATTCAAACATACTGTTTAAAGAGTCCTGGAATTCAATTCTTGAAAACCTGGCAAAACCGACAGAATATTTATTAATGTCAGGTGGTGACCTTAGATTGAACATTGATGAATTTGAACTGTTAAATAAATATGGATGCCGCCCGTTTCCAAGACCCGAAGCCTTTACTTTTGCCTCATCCACGGCAACAAGTGTATCAAATTACGCTTTTGATAAAACAGATAAGGTAAGAACTATATTGATTCAAAACAGCTTAAAAAAAGGTTTAAAAAATGCAACTCTTGAATTTTCGGAGCTGCTAAAAAATAACCTAAGAAAATCCTTGAAAATAAAGGATGATTGTGAAATCATATTTTCACCATCAGGGACTGATTCTGCCCTTCAAATAGCAGCCATAACTCAAATTATTTCTGATAAGGAAATTACACATGTTTTGGTGGCTTCTGATGAAACCGGCAGTGGTGTGCCGGCAGCACTCAAGGGCTGTCATTTTGAAAATACCACTGCTTTGAATTATCCGGTTAAAAAAGGAGACATGATTGAAGGTTTTAGGGATATTGATTTGATTAAAATTCCTTTTAGAGATGACATTGGTCAATTAAAATCGTCAACTCAATTGGATACAGAAATTTTTGCTGCTATTTCAAAGACTAATGAAATGGGAAGGCATATTGTTTTACATACAATGGATCAATCGAAATTAGGTTATCAATCACCTAGTGAAGAAATGATGCAAAAATTAAAAGCGCTTGACAATTTATCTATTCAAATTATAGTAGATGGCTCGCAAGTCAGGTTAGATCCAATTGACATAAGAACTTATTTAAACAAAGGATATATTGTTACCATAACAGGAAGCAAATACTTTACCGGCCCTCCCTACTCTGGTGCTTTAATTATACCTCAAAGTGTTAGTAAATCAATTAATTCTGTAAAAAACACTTTACCGGAGGGATTGACGAATTATTACAATCATTCTGACTGGCCTAATTGGTTCTGCTCAAATGATTTACCCGATAGATTTAATTATGGCTCCTATATGCGCTGGAATGCTGCTATCGTTGAAATGGACAGGTATTTCAAAACGCCTATTTTATATAGAAATTTAGGTATTGAGATGTTTTGCAATTTTGTTGAAGATTCAATTAACGATGCCAGTTTTTTAGAACCCCTTTTTGGCGATGAAGTGAAGATTAATACCTATAATACTGAAAAATTCGGACTTAGAAATATTCGTACAATTTTCCCTTTTTTTATCCTTAAAAACAATAAAGTCTTACCTGTTGATCTGGTAAAAAAACTATATATTTTATTGAATTCCGATATATCCGATCAGTTTGAGGACTCTTCTATAGAAATCATCAGGCTTGCTGCACAAAAATGTCATATTGGCCAAGCGGTTAATGTAAAATATGGCAATGATGTTCAAAGTGCTGTTTTAAGAATTAGTTTGGGTGCAAGGGTTATTTCTGAAAGTTGGGTGAACAGGGATATCAGTATCTATTTCAGAAATATAGAAACACAAATGAATCAAATTACAGTAATTATCAAAAAGATAGAATTGATCCTTAATAATCCTGAATTGCTGGATTAACCAAAAAAGCTACACAAGACAAAACATTCGATATTCAAAATTCAATATTCGTCATTCTAAATTCCCTTGGGATTACCTCCCTCCGGTCAGTGATCCTGATTCGGGAAACGATGCCAATAAAAGATGTGAAAGCACATTCGATATTCAAAATTCAATATTCGTCATTCTAAATTCCCTTGGGATTACCTCCCTCCGGTCGGTGATCCTGATTCGGGAAACGATGCCAATAAAAGATGCAAAAGCACATTCGATATTCAAAATTCAATATTCGTCATTCTAAATTCCCTTGGGATTACCTCCCTCCAGTCGGTGATCCTGATTCGGGAAACGATGCCAATAAAAGATGTGAAAGCACATTCGATATTCAAAATTCAATATTCATCATTCTAAATTCCCTTGGGATTACCTCCCTCCGGTCGGTGATCCTGATTCGGGAAACGATGACAATAAAAGATGCAAAAGCACATTCGATATTCAAAATTCAATATTCGTCATTCTAAATTCCCTTGGGATTACCTCCCTCCGGTCGGTGATCCTGATTCGGGAAACGATGCCAATAAAAGATGTGAAAGCACATTCGATATTCAAAATTCAATATTCGTCATTCTAAATTCCCTTGGGATTACCTCCCTCCGGTCGGTGATCCTGATTCGGGAAACGATGACAATAAAAGCTTTGACTCCCTTTGGTCGTGCGTTTCTTTTTTTACAGTTGTTATTGAGCAAGCTCAAACAACTGCATAAAAAAAGCCCTGCAAAATTTGCAAAGCTTTTATTGTCGGGGTGGCAGGATTCGAACCTGCGACCTCCTGCTCCCAAAGCAGGCGCGATAACCGGGCTACGCTACACCCCGAATGATCATCGATTTTTCAGGCTGCAAATATACTACTTAATATAACATATTCAAGTAAAAAAAATATTATTTGAATGCCAGGTCATATATCCTGCTTATCGCCATATCCAATTCTGACAATCCTATATGACGACTTTTTCTAAGATATTCTTTGCCTTCAATATACAATAAGATAGTAGGTTCCACAAAAACCTGATGAGCAGCAGAAAGCTCCGGTGCCTGGTTCATATCAATGAATCTAAACATAAGTTTTGGGAAGTTCTCTTTTAGTAAAGCCCTTACTTTTGGCTCCAAAGCTTCCCCTACCGAACAACTTGTGGTTGCAAAATAAAAAAGTACGCCGGTATGCGCTTTTATTTCTTTATTAAAATCCTCTTTAGATTGTATCATCTTATAAAATACCTCCTCTTTAATTTGTAAGTTCTACTCAGGTCACTTGTCAAAAGCGCCTGGTCAAATTTATGGATTAAAAACGGTTATAAGCGTATTGAAAAAAAAGATATTGAATCGTATTTTAAACGTTTGGATTTGCATATTTTTGTGACTTGAAATTTAAAAACACAGAACAATGGATGGCAATATTGAAAGAATAAAATGTTTGATTATAGGATCGGGGCCAGCAGGCTATTCCGCCGCCATTTATGCTGCGCGTGCGGATCTTCACCCTGTTGTTTATACCGGAATGCAAATGGGCGGGCAGCTAACCACAACTACAGAAGTGGATAACTACCCCGGATATCCTAATGGAACTGACGGAACAGCAATGATGGAAGATTTTAAAAACCAGGCTGAACGTTTTGGAACTGATGTAAGATTTGGAATGGCCACTAAAGTTGAATTTAGTAATGAAGTTGGTGGAATCCATAAAGTGACTATCGATGAATCAAAAGTAATCGAAGCCAATACAGTCATAATTTCTACAGGTGCTACTGCCAAATATCTGGGAATTGAAAGTGAGCAAAGATTAATCGGAGGCGGTGTATCTGCCTGTGCCACCTGTGATGGATTCTTTTATAAAGGCCAGGACGTGGTGGTCATAGGGGCCGGCGATACAGCTGCTGAAGAAGCGACTTATCTTTCAAATATCTGTCGAAAAGTGACGATCCTAGTAAGAAAAGACTATATGAGAGCTTCAAAAGCTATGCAGCACAGAGTCAACAAAACAGAGAACATTGAAGTGATGTACAATACAGAACTCGATGAAGTATTGGGTGATAAGGTGGTTGAGGGTGTCATGGCCATTAACAACATCAGTAAAGAAAAAACCAAATTAGATGTAACCGGGGTATTCGTAGCCATTGGTCATAAACCTAATACCGAAATTTTTAAAGGAATTTTGGATATGGATGAAGTTGGTTACTTGATAACAAAAGGGAAAACAACCAAAACAAACCTCCCTGGGGTTTTTGCTGCAGGCGATGTGCAAGACAAAGAATACAGACAAGCGATAACCGCTGCAGGTACAGGTTGTATGGCAGCACTTGATTCGGAGCGCTATTTGGGATCTCTTGAATAAAACCTATCTGCTTTCAATAAAAAATCAAACCTGAGAAATTCTCAGGTTTTTTTGCCTTATATAACGTTTTCGTAAAAAAATTAGGCAAAATGTAGATAAACATTTATATAATGTAACTTTGCAACGTACTAATTAACGATTGAATTTATGGCTGATTCAAGGACCGCTTCCATGCGGTATTTAAAAAAATTTCAACATGTAGTTGACATACAACAGAAAATCATTTATTTTCTGCTGAGTATCATTTTTGCTTTTGTTCTCACCTACTGGATCAACTCCCCTGATCTTGATCAGTCACAGGTATATGTTTTGTTCCTGCTCTTTTTATCTATTGGATTATGGGTCACGGAAGCGGTACCTCCCTTTGCAGTTGGTTTATTGATCTTTGGTTTTCTAGTTTTTGCTCTTGGTGGATATTATGCTGAAATTGATCCCGAAAATGCTTCAAAATATGTTGCCAAATATGTACAGACCTGGTCGAACAGTGTTATTTGGTTGATGCTGGGTGGTTTTGTGATGGCTGAAGCCATGCAAAAAGTAGGATTGGACAAAACACTATTTAAAATGACTATTTCCAAATTCGGATCAAAGCCGAGAAATGTTCTCCTGGGAATTATGCTGGTCACAGCGGTATTCTCAATGATCATGTCGAATACTGCAACAACCGCTATGATGATCGCGGCAGTTATTCCTTTTATAAATACTCTTGATAAGGATTCGCCTTTGTCAAAAGCACTGCTCATAGGTATTCCCGCAGCTGCTTCTCTGGGAGGCATGGGTACGATTATCGGATCCCCTCCCAATGCCATTGCAGTAGATGCCTTAAGCAATCAAGGAATTCAGTTCGGGTTTTTAGAATGGATGATCATTGGTTTTCCGGTGGCTGTTATCCTCGTATTGCTTTTCTGGGTTTTTCTGATCAACAAGTTTGTTCCCAAGGTAGCGACAATTGATTTAAGTTTTCTGAATGATCTTGATAATGAAACCCCAAACAACTCAAGGATTTTTAACATTAAAAGAAAAATAGTATTAGGTGTTCTGTTATTGACCCTTACACTGTGGTTAACAGGAAATTTACACGGAATACAGGCATCTGCAGTATCGCTATTGCCAATTATGCTGTTAACCCTATTGGGGATTGTATCAGGAAATGACATCAGAAAATTGCCATGGGATACTTTGATGCTTGTGGCCGGTGGTTTGTCTTTAGGATTGGCAATACAAGAAACCGGTTTGGCTGAATATTATGTCAAAATGCTGAACAATTACAACTTGAATATCTATGCTTTAATGATTGTATTCTCCTTGTTGACAGTCATTCTTTCAAACTTTATGAGCAATACGGCTACGACGACCATATTGATACCAATCGCAATTATTCTGGTGTCTTCCAATAAAGTAATCCTTCCTTTAGTGATTGGATTAAGTGCTTCTGCAGCATTGTTTTTACCGATTTCAACACCTCCGAATGCCATAGCATTCAGCACAGGTAAACTGGAGCAAAAAGATTTCCGGGCCGGGGGCCTTTTTGCTGGAATTATAGGACCCGTTGTGATTATTGCAATGGTGCTGCTTATGAATGCCATTTATACATCATGATGAAGCATAAACAAAGTAACAGATTAATATTTGACCGCTTTTTTGGGTCCAACCCAATCAATGATCAAAAGTATTCCTAATCCAAGAAGGATGAATACAATGGCATACCAGGTTGTGATATCTGCAAAATCAGGGAAATACCTCACGTAATTTTCAATAATTTTATTGCCCATACTGTCTAAAACATAGCTCTCTTCATCCATTTTGAAGATTGTCCTTTTCCATGGCCAAACATTGCCCAGGGACCCACCTATAAACCCAATAATTAAGGCCGTAATGAGCTGATGCCACCTTTTTAACATATACCCAAGGATATGGGAAGTAATCACTAATCCGAAAATTGACCCTAATCCAAAGCTCCCGATGATCTTTAAGTAATGCATCCTTACCTCGTCATGCACAAAATCAAAATTAAAGGTGAAAATATCCTGCAGCGTTTTATACAACTCATTCACTGAATCCACGAGAAGCAGCACGTAATTCCCCATTAAAATAAGGATAAAGGAACCCGACAAACCAGGCAATGTCATTCCTGACACCCCAACCATTCCACAAAAAAACACAAACCACAGATTATCATTTTCCTTGGCAGGACTCATCAAACTAATCGATACGCCAATGGCCACCCCCAATATCATGCTGATCATGTTTATACGTGAAAAATCATTAAAATCCTTTGCTACATAATAAATAGAACCCAGAATCATCCCGAAAAAAGTAGCCCATACATAGAGTTCGAAATTCTGAATCAAAAAATCCAGCACCCTTGAAACTGAGAAATAACTAAAGGTACTCCCGGCAAAAACAAGTAAGAGAAACCGGCCGTTTACATACTGGTAGAAACTTTTAAACCTTCCGTTAATAATAAGGATAAAGGCCTTTCTATTGATCTTTTGAAGTGAATAGATCAACTCTTCGTAAAATCCTGTTACAAAGGCAACGAGCCCTCCTGAAACACCTGGGACCTTATTAGCGGCACCCATGGCAACCCCCTTAATAAAGAGCAGTATTCTATCCCAAAATGTTCTCGTCTTCTCTGCCATCTATTCCTTCTTTTTTTTAGCCATGCGCTCCAGAAATAAAATAAACAAGAATCCTGAAGCCGCCAATAGCAAAGCCAGGCCGAGTTGATGATCTCCTTCATAAGAAAAAGGGAGTACGCTTTTTTCGTCAAGGACCTTCAGCTTACCATTGATCATTTCGGATACCAGGACTTCTTTCCAAGGCCATATTTTATTGAGAGACCCCACTATAAAGCCCGTTAACAAAGCCAGGGTAAGGTTTTCATAATGATCAAACAACCATTTCAATAATCTTGAAAATGAAAGTAAGCCTACTATGGCTCCCAACATGAGTGTAGCCAATAAACCAAAATCCCTAAAATGAATGGCATCAAGAACCGGCTTGTACATTCCCAAAAGCAGCAAGATAAAACTTCCGGAAATCCCCGGAAGTATCATGGCACAAATCGCCAATGCTCCCGACATAAAAACATATGGGTAGGAGGCATCAGCCGTTTGAGGAGATAGCGTGGTTATAAAATAGGCTACAAAGGTTCCTGTTAACAGTAAAATAATCCCCCCCAGGTTCCATCTGGTGATCTGTTTTGCCACATATATGATACTGGCCAGGACGAGACCAAAAAAAAACGACCATATCAAAATAGGATGATTTTCGAGCAAATGCCTTATCAATTTTGCAAGGGTTACGATACTTAAACCGATACCAATGAGCAATGACACTAAAAAGTTAGCATTGAGTTCCCGCCACATTGACAAAAAACCTTCCTGCTTCCAAAGCTTTAAAGTTTTGAGGTTGACTTTGCTTATAGAATCAATCAATTCTTCATAAATACCTGAAATAAAAGCTATTGTGCCACCAGAAACACCCGGAACGACGTCAGCTGCTCCCATTGCAACACCTTTTAAGGTAATCACGAAATAATTTTTCAATGTTCTTTTTCCCAAAATATACCGCTAAAAATTCAGGAACCAAATATAACTAAAATAGCGCAGTGCTAAGCACATAATTTGGCTAAAAGAAATGAATGCGAAGTATTATGAATCTTGTGAATCTTTGAATCTGGAAACCATTGATCGCACCTCTTTATGGTCCATAATAATGGGAAACAATTCTTTGAAAACTTCCAGATAATCATAATCTGATTTTAAAGCATTTTCAAAGAAAAACATTCCTTCCTTTTCCTTTTGAACTAAAAAATGCAATCCGGCCAATCGGTAGCTGATTTCAGCCTGGTCTTTATACACCTCACGTGCATCTAATAAGACCCTGACAGCCTCATGGAATTCACCCAAAAAATGAAGTACATCAGCAAGAGCCAGATAAACTTCAATCCTGTCATCCTGTAATCCGATACATTTGTAATAAGCCCGCGCAGCTTCTTCAAAGAGATTTAACTTAAGGTTAATCTCTGCAAATTTATGCCAGTACAAATTGTTTTCCTCATCAATACTAAGTGCCTTATTGATGTAAAATAATGCTTTATGGTAGTTTTTATTACTGATAAAAATATCAGTAAGTGCCAGCCACCCTTTGTCGAGAAGGGGATCTTCATTTACTGTTTTATTATAAAAATCAATGGCATCGCGCCTTGAATTCAACTTCTCATAACATTTACCAATTCGAAGATATGCAAATGAAGTAGGCGTGTCCAATTCCATCGTTTTATGGTAAAAATCTATGGCTTCCTCATAACGACCCAGTTCTTCCAAAGTCTTTGCCTTTTCCAAATGTGCCCCTATGAATTCCTCATCAATCAAGATAGAATATTCAAATGCCTGTAAGGCCTGCTGGTAATCATATACGATATAATACTGTCTCCCTAATTGATGCCAGGCAATCTCACTGTAAGGATCCTTTTCTATATACTTTTTTAAATATTCAATGGCCTCCGTATGTCTCTTCATCATATCGAAGCAGTAGATGATATTGTACAATGATGAATAATTTTCATATTCAACATCAAGGCTTTTGGCAAAATTAAACCGGGCCCTGTCAAAATCTTCCAAAAACAGATACTCCATACCTATCATAGAAAGAATCTCGGCATCTTCATCAGCATAAAGGAGCGCAATTTTAAGATTGTCCACTGCCTGTTTATGCTTTCCTTTTTTAGAGAAAATGGCCGCCTTTTGTATGTATATATCTTCGTTGGAAGGTTCAATCTCCTGTAATTGATCGAGCATTTTTTCTGCCTTCTCCAGTTTCTCGTCCAAAATCAAAAGTTCTACCTGAATCAGTTTTAAGATGACTGAAGTCGGGTGCTGAGAAAGACCTAAATGAAGTGCTTTTTTTGCCAAAGAGAATTTTCCACTGTCAACGTAAAATAAGATGATCTCTTCGAACTCGTTGGAATCAAAAAAATATACGCTATTGGTTTTTAACATCAATTCAAATTTTGATAAGGACTGGTTATCATTGTTATTTGAAAAATGCTGCATATATTGGCTTTTTAATTGATACTAAAATAGCATCAATTGAAGCCCATGAGCATTGAAAGTCTAATTTTTCTTAACAATTTAATTAACACCTTAAAATTTTATTTTTGGTCACAAAAAAAACTGTAACTTTGTTCAATATTTAATGCCTTTAATGCTATTATGGCCAAAAAGACTTTACTTAACGAAAAAGAAATTTTTATTATTCTTAATCGTTTGGCTTGCCAACTCATCGAAAATCATCAGGACTTCAGCAATACTATTTTAATCGGAATACAGCCCCGCGGTATATTTCTTGCAAATCGGCTTGTAAAAATTTTGACTGAAGATTACCATGTCAAAGACATCAAACTGGGTAAACTCGATATAACTTTTTACCGTGATGATTTCAGGAGGAGAGAAGACCCTTTGAGCGCCAGCACCACTGACATCAATTTTATTGTTGACCATAAAGATGTGGTTTTTATTGATGATGTTCTTTTTTCAGGGAGAAGCGTCAGGGCTGCATTAACAGCGATACAGGCCTTTGGAAGGCCAAAAAACATTGAATTACTGGTACTGATTGACAGACGTTTTAGCAGGCATCTTCCGATACAGCCCGATTACAAAGGACGTCAGGTGGATGTGATTAAAGATGAACAGGTTAAAGTAGAATGGAAAGAGAACGATCCAAAAGATAAGGTTTGTATTGTGCGTCCGGATGTGATATAGGTTTGAACATATACTTAAAACATATAAAACTTGATTATTAAATTCAATTGTAATAAAAGAAATGGCTAAATTAAGTGTATCCCATTTACTTGGGATAAAACATCTGAATATTGAAGACATCAATTTGATTTTCAATACAGCCGATCATTTTAAGGAGGTTATAAACAGACCCATCAAAAAAGTTCCTTCTCTTAGAGACATCACTATAGCGAATTTATTTTTCGAAAACAGCACGCGTACCAAACTTTCTTTTGAACTCGCTGAGAAAAGGTTATCTGCAGATATCATTAATTTTTCAGCCGGGCAATCCTCAGTCAAAAAGGGGGAATCACTTATTGATACGGCAAATAACATATTATCTATGAAAGTAGATATCATCGTGATGAGGCATCCGAATGAAGGGGCCGGTGACTTTTTATCAAAACATGTTGATGCCAAGATTGTCAATGCAGGTGATGGTGCACATGAACATCCTACCCAGGCTTTGCTTGACTCCTATTCAATAAGGGAAAGACTCGGGGGTGTTCAAGGAAAAAAAGTGGTGATCATCGGAGACATACTTCATTCAAGGGTTGCGCTTTCGAATATATATGCCTTGCTACTACAGGGAGCAGAAGTGAAACTTTGTGGTCCTACAACACTTATTCCAAAGCATATCACTAAGTTGGGAGTGAGCTATGAAAAAGACCTTAGAAAGGCATTGGAATGGTGTGATGTTGCCAATGTCCTGCGGGTACAACACGAGCGAATGGATGTAAAATACTTCCCTTCTATCAGAGAATACACCCAGCTGTTTGGCATTAATAAAGAGTTATTAGACAGCATCGATAAAGAGATTGTAATTATGCATCCCGGCCCGATCAACAGGGGGGTTGAATTGACCAGTGATGTTGCAGATTCGAAACAATCCATAATTTTAAACCAGGTTGAGAACGGAGTCGCGATCAGAATGGCAGTAATCTATTTATTGGCTCAACAAATCAGACGTGATTAAAAGATTTAAAATATGAAGATTGATAAAACAGATCGTTATTATAGACTATCGCTAACAGAGAATGAACTTGAATCGGACGTAGAAGGATTTAAAGATTTTTTTAAGCAATTTTTAAAAAATAATACTAACTTTAAAAATGTAAATCTGATTTTAGATTTTTCTAGTATTATTAACATTGATTTAAATAAAATCTTGCTATTTTCGCAGTTAAGTGAAACGCATAGAAAAAATAACAAGTCTTTTGTCATTGTATGTAAGGGAATAGAGTTCGATGAAATCCCTGATGAAATAGTAGCTGTCCCAACCTTGAAAGAAGCTGAAGATATTATTGAAATTGAAGATATTGAACGTGATTTAGGAATATAAATACAATCTATGGTAAAAAAACTACTCTCTATTATTTTTTTATTAACCTTTTCCACAGCACTTCTTGCACAAGAAGATGATACTAAGGATCTGGAAATCCTTGAAGGCGCCTTGATTGGTATCCACGAAGTTGTGGCATCACCCAATCCTTTCAGCGTAGCTACAAGAATCAGATTCCTGGCAGACGAAGAATTTGAAATGGATTTTCTCGTTAAGGACTTGCTCGGAAATACCGTTTATGCTGAAAAACAAAAGGCAAAAAAAGGGTACAATTCCATCACCTTCTTTAGAGATGAACTCGAATCGGGTATTTATATATACAGTTTAAAGACTAAGACCAAAGTTATCTCAAAGAGGATCGTGATTAAATGAGTTTTAAACTCACCATATTAGGCTGTCATTCGGCAACGCCAAGAAGTTTGGCGCACACAACGTCTCAATATTTAGAGATGAATAATGATTGCTTCTTAATTGATTGCGGTGAAGGTACCCAAAGGCAATTACGAAAATACAAAATCAAATTTTCGAAGATAAAACACGTCTTTATTTCACATCTTCACGGTGATCATTTCTTTGGCCTGATCGGTCTTATCTCAACGTTCAATCTGCTTAACAGGAATACTGAGCTACACATATACGGCCCAAAAGGAATAAAAGAAATTATACTCCTGCAACTTAAACTGTCTAATTCATGGGTGGAATACCCCCTGCACTTTCACGAACTTGTTGCCAGTCAAAGCGAGATAATTCTTGACAATGATAAAGTTCAGGTACATACCATACCCCTTCAACACAGGATTTATACAAACGGATTTTTATTTAAGGAAAAAAACCGGCCCAGAAAATTAAATATGTCAAGTATTGACAACTATCCGGAAATAGATATTTGTGACTATCAAAATTTAAAGGATGGAAAGGATTTTATATGTCAGGACGGCAGTATTATTCTGAATAAAGAACTTACATATGATCCTCCCAGAGCACTTTCTTATGCGTATTGCAGCGATACGGAATACACCGAGAGTATTGTGCCTCTCATAAAAGAAACTGATCTTTTATACCATGAGTCAACTTTTCTGGAGGAACATCATCAACTCGCGCTTAAAACCAAACACAGTACAGCCAAACAGGCCGGTACCATTGCCAGGAAGAGCAACGTGAAAAAGCTGCTTCTGGGTCATTACTCCAGCAGGTACAAAAGCCTGGAATTGTTTCTTCAGGAGGCTCATCAGGTATTTGAGCCTGTGGAACTTGCAGAAGCAGGTAAAGAGATCACCGTGACACGTTAAAACTGGTCCATACTCAGCAAAACCAGTGTACAAGCCCTTTCAAAGGGGATTCCCTGATTTTTCAGTACAGATTCAAATTCACTATTTTCTGCTCCGGGATTAAAGATGATTTTTTGAGGTTTTAAGCCAACCAGGTAATCATAAAATTCTTCTTGGTTATAGGCATTCATATAAATGGTTACTGCATAGAGATCTTCAATATCAAATTGCTCGGTATGAATTTTTATACCCGAAACATCTCCTTCCCTAAGGCCCAATCCAACCACCCAAAAATTATTTGCCGCCAATTTTCTTATGGCCCTGTTCGAATAGCGATCTTGCTTTAAGGAGGCCCCAAGCACCAAGACTTTTCTTATTTTCATGTCATTGCATTTATGTCATATATCAGGATAATTTAAACGCTTTACATTGCATTCTTATCCCAAACATCAGTGCACAATATACGATGTTCTTAATTTATGCTTACCAGTGGTATGCTGCCTGCATCAATAGTTGAATCTAATAAAGAATCATCAATTCGCCATTCAGTTTAACTGGTCCGGCGCTGGTTCTTCAAATTAATACAGCTGCAGCTAAAACATTTTAGGGCATTTTTTTTGCCATAAGGTATTATTTTTTGGATATTGCAATCCTAATTCAAAATATCATAAGCACTCATGTTTAAAAAAATACTTCCGTTTTTATTGATTTTAACCCCAATGTTGAGCATTGCTCAGGAAAAAGGGCTGGATGAAGAAATAAATGAAAAATTTATGCCTGTTGCCACTTGGTGGGAAAATACTGTACTCACTCCAATTCATATTGCAGGTAACGATATTCCATTTGTGTTGTTACTGCTTGTTTTCGGAGCCACCATGTTCACAATTTATTTTGGTTTCCCGGCAGTTTCAAAATTCAGGCTGGCGATCAATACAGTGAGAGGTAAATATGACGAGATTGACCATCATGGCGTTGAAAAATCAGACGTGAATATTGTTGACGGTGATTTGGTTGACACAATCGCCGATGAGAGTAAAGATGGAGAAGTAAGTCATTTTCAGGCACTGGCTACGGCTGTTTCAGGTACTGTAGGACTTGGAAACATTGCCGGAGTTGCCGTTGCCATTGCTGTGGGAGGCCCGGGTGCCACGTTCTGGATGATCGTATGTGGTTTAATTGGAATGTCGTCAAAATTCGTGGAATGCACGCTGGGTGTAAAATATCGTGATGTTGGCGAAGACGGAACCGTTTATGGAGGGCCAATGTACTATTTGAAAAGAGGTTTGGAGAGTCAGAACAAAGCAGTCCTCGGAAAAATACTTGCCGTGATTTTTGCTGTTTTATGCGTTGGGGCTTCCTTTGGAGGAGGAAATGCCTTCCAATCGAATCAGGCTGCTGTTCAAATTGTGAGTATGCTGGGATTAACCGGAGGTGCATCAGGATTTGTCATCGGACTCATCATGGCAATTCTCGTTGGAATTGTGATTATAGGTGGTATCAAGAGGATTGCAAAGATTACTGAAAAAATTGTCCCTTTAATGGCCATTATTTATGTTGTCGCCTCATTGATCATTATCTTTTCCAATATTAAATATCTTGGAGATGCTTTTTCTTTGATTTTCTCGGGCGCTTTCAATCCTATGGCAGGCCTGGGAGGAGTTTTAGGTGTGATTATTGTAGGATTTCAAAGGGCTGCTTTTTCAAATGAGGCAGGTGCCGGATCGGCTGCAATAGCACACTCGGCTGTAAAAACAAAATATCCTGCGAGCGAGGGGGTTGTTGCCCTATTGGAACCTTTTATCGATACAGTAGTTATCTGCACCATGACAGCGCTTGTTATTATTTTCTTTAATATGGATGTAGGTGCATTTGATTATGGAAACTCAAAAAACAGTGCCGTAATGCTCAGTGAAACAGGACAATACATTGGAGGTGTGGATCTAACATCAATGGCCTTTGACTCCGTGTTACCCGGGTTTAGTTATATTCTTACCATTGCCATTATATTGTTTGCGTTTTCAACCATGATTTCATGGTCGTATTATGGCCTTCAATCATGGAAATACCTGTTCGGGAGAGGAAAAACTGCTGATATCATTTATAAAATCATGTTCCTGATCTTCGTAGTTGTTGGGGCCTCTGCAACGCTTGATGCTGTTATCAAATTCTCAGATGCTATGATTCTCGCACTGGTGTTCCCAAATATGATCGGGCTGGTCTTGTTGTTTCCTAAAGTAAAAGAAGAAATGATCAGATATACTGATGCCATAAAATCCTTAAAAGCTAGATCATAAAGAGTCATTTAATGAAATTCATCGAATCCCATTTCTGGTATACCAAAAGCCAAAGAAATGGGATTTTATTTTTGTTTGTGATCTTATTCTCGGTTCAACTTGCCTTATACTTTATTGATTTTTCAAGTAACGAAGATCTCAATGATCAGGAATTCGCTCTGATTCAGTTAAAAGTGGATTCGCTAAAAACCTTAGAAAAAATATCTCCCAAAACCAAGATTTACCCTTTTAACCCTAATTACCTCACTGATTTTAAAGCCTATCAGTTAGGACTCAATACAGATCAAATCGATCGCCTGTTTGCTTTTAGAGAAAAGGGAAAGTTTGTGAACAGTGTAGCCGAATTTCAAGAAATAACCGGTGTAAATGACAGCTTATCAGCTCTTATTTCACCGTATTTTAAATTTCCCAATTGGATAAAAAAGAAAGCATCCGATAAGGAAACATTTAAAAAGGAAGTTCTTCCTTCTGAAGTTAGGGATCTCAACAGGGCGACGACAGAAGACCTTCAAAGTGTTTCAGGTGTCGATCTAAAGATGGCGAAACGAATTATTGCCTATAAAAAATTATTACAGGGCTATTCTTCAGATGAGCAATTGTATGAGGTCTATTACCTTAAAAAACAAACAGCAAAAAAAATACTGCAATACTTCACCGTGACAGAGCCTCCCCAATTAAAAAAGCTTAACATCAATACTGCAAGCTTTAAAGAATTACTCCGAACGCCTTATTTAGATTATCATCTTACCAAAAAGATTTGTCAGTTCAGAGATCAAAATGATTTCTTTGAAAGCCTGGATGAATTAAAAAAAATTGACTCTTTCCCGATAGAAAAATATGATAGAATAGCCTTATATTTGTCGGCGGAATAAAAACCCCGACTATGAATTTTGAAATGTCCGAAACAAGGAATACTATAGCGCACTCCATCAGAGATTTTGCGAAGAAACATATCAAACCATTTATGATGGATTGGGATGAGCACCAGACCTTTCCGGAAGAACTTTTTCACCAATTGGGCGCCATGGGATACATGGGCGTTTTGGTGCCCGAGGAATACGGAGGAAGTGGCATGGATTATCACGAATACATTACCGTTATCGAGGAAATTTCAAAGGTGGACTCGTCTGTTGGCTTATCGCTTGCAGCCCACAATTCATTGTGTACAAATCATATCCTTGAATTTGGCAATGACGATCAAAAGAAGAAATGGCTGCCGAAATTGGCTCATGGAGAATGGATAGGAGCCTGGGGCCTTACCGAACACAATACAGGGAGTGATGCCGGCGGTATGAGCACAACTGCGGTTTTAGAAGGTGATCACTATGTGATCAATGGTGCCAAAAATTTTATTACCCATGGGATCAGTGGTGATGTGGCTGTGGTCATAGTCAGAACCGGTGAGAAGGGAGATTCCAAAGGAATGACTGCTTTTGTCATTGAAAAAGGAACACCTGGCTTCTCTTCTGGGAAAAAGGAAGATAAAATGGGTATGAGAGCTTCAGAAACTGCAGAATTGATATTTGTGAATTGTCGTGTACACAAAGATAATATTCTGGGAGAAGTAGGTGAAGGATTTATTCAATCCATGAAAGTTTTGGATGGAGGAAGAATTTCTATTGGTGCACTCTCTTTGGGTATTGCAAAAGGAGCTTATGAAGCTGCCTTAAAATATGCAAAAGAAAGAGAACAATTTGGTCAATCTATTAGTAAATTTCAGGCTATCGGTTTTAAACTTGCAGATATGGCCACCGAAATTGAAGCTTCTGAATTGTTGTTGCACAAAGCCGCACACGATAAAATTAAAGGTAAAAAAATGACTAAGATAGGCGCCATGGCTAAAATGTATGCCTCTGAGGTTTGCGTGAAAGTAGCCAATGAAGCCTTGCAAATTCATGGTGGTTATGGGTATACCAAAGATTTTCCTGTTGAGAAATTTTACAGGGATGCCAAACTTTGCACCATTGGCGAAGGCACTACTGAAATCCAGAAATTAGTTATTTCAAGAAGTATCTTAAACTAAGATTTTATTTTTTTAATCCGATGGCCTCGGCTTTTTTTATCATAAAGTCATAGGCTTCGTCGTAATCATTGGTGATCTCACCCTCAAGTATGGCTTCTTTGATGGCATCCTTGATGATCCCAATTTCGCGGCACGGCGTTAAATTAAAGGTTTCCATAATAAGCTCTCCCGAAATAGGCGGCTGAAAATTTCTCACATGGTCCCTCTCCTCTACTTCTTTGATCTTCTGTCTGACCAAAGTAAAATTATTCAGGTATTGTTTTTCCTTGACTTTATTTTTAGTGGTGATATCAGCTTCACAATGTGTCATCAGGTCGTCAAGGTCATCACCTGCATCAAAGATCAGTCTTCTTACGGCAGAATCCGTTACATTTTCGGCCAGTATCACGGGCCTTGAACTCATCATCACGATCTTTTGAACATATTTCATTTTCTCATTCAAGGGCATTTTCAGCCTTTTAAAAATAGCTTTTACCATTTTAGAGCCTATAAATTCATGGCCGTGGAAGGTCCAGCCCACTTTCTTGTCAAATTTTTTAGTAGGTGCCTTACCAATGTCATGTAATAAAGCCGCCCATCTTAACCAAAGCTTATCGGTCTTTTCCGAAATATTATCAACTACCTGTAAGGTATGGTAAAAATTATCCTTGTGCTTTTGCCCTTTGATTTGCTCCACGCCTTGTAGGTCAGCTAATTCCGGAAGTATAAATGGTAATAAACCCGTTTGGAATAAAAGTTTAAGACCAACAGAGGGTTTCTTGCTCAACATGATCTTATGCAACTCATCCACTATCCTTTCCTCACTCACTATTTGAAGCCTTTTGGCATTCCTGCTGATCGATTTCAATGACTCTTCTTCAATATCAAAACCCAACTGGCTTGAAAAACGAATGGCCCTCATCATTCTCAGGGGATCGTCACTAAAGGTAATATCCGGATCAAGCGGTGTTCTGATCACCTTATTCTTAAGATCGCTTATCCCGTCAAACGGGTCGAGTAAGGCGCCATAATCTGAGGTATTCAAACTAATCGCCATTGCATTTATGGTAAAATCCCTGCGATTCTGATCATCCTGTAATGACCCTCTGTCAACCATGGGGTTCCTGCTATGCTCCACATAAGATTCTTTTCGCGCACCCACAAACTCAATTTCAAGGTCCTTGAATCTAAGCATGGCCGTTCCATAGGTCTTAAAAACCTGTACTTTTGGTTTAAAAGGCATTATTTCAGCTACTTTGTTGGCAAGGCCAATACCACTTCCTACAGCGACTACATCAATATCTTTTGGGTTTTCTCTTTCCAGTAAAAAATCTCGCACATACCCCCCAATCACATAAGTTTCCACCTGCAAGGTATCTGCAGCCTGAGCTATATAATCGAAAGCAGGTAGTGAAATTGCTTTTTTAAAATCAGTATTCAATTGTAGCATACTATTTTCTAAGGAACTCGATCTCACCGAGATCATTCAGTTTAATGATTTGAGAAGCCGCATTTTTCGATTCGGCTGCCGGCAAATTTACTATATAATCTACTTGTTTCAAAAGTAAAGGATCAATTTCATCCAAACTTGACGGGGAAGGCGCACCACTAAAATTTGCAGAAGTGGAAACTATGGGTTTCCCGAATTCTCGAATCAAGGCTTTACAAAAATCATTTTGAACCACCCTTATAGCTACTGTATTGTCTGCAGCGACAACATTCGGGGCCAAGCCTTTGGGATGGCTATAGATCACTGTTATGGGTTTTATATTCGTTTTCAAAAATTTATCTACCACTTCTGGAACAAAACCCACATAGGCCCTTAGCATATCCATTCCGTCCACAAGGATGATCAAACTCTTGCTTTCAGACCTGTTTTTGATCTTATATATCTTTTTAACAGCAGCTTGATTTGTGGCATCACAGCCTAATCCCCATATAGTGTCAGTGGGATAGATCAGCGTTCCGCCTGATGCTAAAATATGCAAAGATCGGTTGATTTCTTCTTTCATGGGATACTTGTGATTTCCTTTTTTCCTGCAGTAATTTCTGGTAAAATAAGGTAATCCGCTACTTTTTTGTTAAACGATTCGGGAAAAAAGTTTTTTCTGGCATCTGATGGATAAAGTGTTAATTCCCCAAAAAACACCTCTCCATTAACATTATACAAATCAACACGAACAAAAGGAAGTTTATCTGCTAATTTTGAGGCCAGTTCAACCATTTTATCCAAATTTTCGGGCCTTTCTATGTCACCTTCATAGGCTTTCATATTTTGACTGGTGACCGCTAGTTTGTTCCAGTTCAGATCAAAGTGCGCAAGGCATTTATAACCCTCAGCATATTTATGGACTTGAATGAATTTTGCCTTACCATTGAAACAAAAAACCTTAAAATCCAATAACTCACCCTGGTCATCTTCCAAATACTTTTCAATAATAATCCTGGGTTTGACATTTTTATAAGCCCATTCCTGACCCGATAAATAATAGAGGTTCTTTCTCTTCCATTTGTATGTATTGAATTTTAACTTTCTCTTGTTCAATTTATGTTTATCCTTAACTATCATGTGCATATTAGAACCATGCGTACCCTTAACGACAAAACTTTCAGGCAAAGCTTCAAAATCAATGTCATTAAAACCATCACAAACCTGATACAGCTCGTTCAAGTAAGAAGGCCCTATTTTTTCTTCAACATAACTCCTTACTTTATATTTATCAACCAACTGGTTTAAAATCGGAGGATGAAAATACACCTTCAACCACTGAAGTTTTTCAATATATTTTACAGGGTTTTTAAGATCAAGCTTTTCACCGTGATAATATTCATAATATATCCTGGCATAATATTCCATAGGTAGATGCCTGTTTTTCTTGATTAAACCATAAAGAATTTTCTTTATAAAATTCATAGTAGTAACTTTGCGGCTAAATTAGGAGAAAAATAACGCTTCCAAAATAATAATCCATGGAAAATATACACATATCAGTGATCATCAGTACTTATAATGCTGTCGAATGGTTGGAAAAGGTACTTTGGGGCTATCAAAACCAGGTATTTAAAAATTTTGAGATGGTCATTGCCGATGATGGTTCGGGACCTGAAACCAAAGATTTAATAGCTCGTATGGCAAAGGAAGTATTTTATCCTATTATTCATGTATGGCAGGAAGATGATGGGTTTCAAAAATCAAGAATTTTGAATAAAGCTCTTTTAGCCTGTAACGCAGATTATATTGTTATGAGTGACGGAGACTGTATTCCAAGAAATGATTTTCTTCAGGTTCATGAGGACAATAAAGAATTGGGGTATTTTGTTTCTGGAGGGTATTTTAAACTCCCTATGAACATCTCTAAAGCCATCACCAAAGAGGATATACATTCACAAAAATGTTTCGATCTCGGATGGCTCAAAAAGCAAGGTTTAAAAAATTCATTTAAAAATAATAAATTGAGTTCCCAGGGAGTCAAGGAACATATGCTGAACAGGTTTACGACCACTAAGGCAACATGGAACGGTCATAATTCTTCCGGCTGGATAAAAGATATTTTAAAAGTGAATGGCTTTAATGAAAGTATGCAATATGGCGGACAGGACAGGGAATTGGGCGAGCGCCTGATGAACCTGGGCATCAAAGGTAAACAATTGAGATATAGTGCTATTTGTGTTCACCTCGATCATAAAAGAGGGTATAAAACCAAAGAATCCATTGATAAAAATCTAGAGATTCGTTCAAGTGTCAAAAAAAATAAAATAACCTTTAGTCCTTATGGGATTCAAAAAGGGGAATGAATGATTATCGAAAGTTTTGGCGCATCCGAATTCAACAGAAAATAGCAATCTCCATTAATGGCAGGCTTTGATCTACAAAAATGATATTAAAAATAATGATTGCAACAATATAATTTGATATCGATAATCTTAAAGATATTGTTTCCAAAGATTAGGTAAATTATGAGTTTATTTAAAGTTTATTACATCAATTTGGATAAAAGTATCCAACGCCGGGTGTTTATGGAAACCCAATTCAAAAACTTTAATATTTCAATTACAAGAATGCCTGCCGTTTATGGAAAAGAATTGGATCAATTGTTCTTGAAAAAAGTCAAAAACCAACACAATCTTTTAACGCATTATCCTAATTTAAATGACGGGGAGATAGGTTTAATTAAAACCTACTTTGATTTATGGAAAATTATAGCCAGGCAAGAAGAAGACTTTGCGATTATTTTAGAAGATGACGCGCTGGTAAACGAAAATTTTCCGAACGAATTAAAAGAATTGCTGCAATCTATAAATGACAAAGATTTTGTAGATATTTCAGGAACAAAAGGTTTTTACAAAATTTCTTCTAATCATTTAACTACAAAGTATTTAGTTCCTTCACTGCGGACAACGGGTCAAATTATTGGTAAAAAAGCGGCAATAACCATGTCAAAACATTTAACATCTTACTACTCTCCAATTGATGTTATCAAACAAGATGTTTTTAAGCATAAAACACCTGTCTTAACAACCAATAAAAGTTATGTGACCAGTAACGACAAAAATATAGGAGGTTCGACCATTCAGCATAAAAAAATGCCACAGTATAAAAAAATAATAAGGGAAGTCATTCGTCCTATCTGGCAATTGATAGCGCTTCTAACTTATAAGCCTTATAGAATCATTAAAAACTATGATTTTTATAAAAGTCATTAGTTTTCTCTCCCAACTTTTTTCTTCAGATAAAATGAAATGGACAAGGTAATTCAGTTCAAATTACAACTTTTAATAATCAAAGAAGCCATAATCCAATGAAGTCAATCTTATGCTGGTATGCTAAATTATACTGCCACATCATATTCGCGAAGCGCATCATTCAACGAGGTCTTCTTGTTCGTGGATTCCTTTCTTGTTCCTATGATCAAAGCACAAGGCACCTGATAATCACCGGCTTTAAAAGTTTTAGTATAACTTCCCGGAATCACAACCGACCTGGCAGGAACCCTCCCCTTCATTTCAATCGGTTTATCTCCGGTGACATCAATAATTTTGGTACTCATGGTCAGTACAACATTCGCCCCTAACACAGCCTCTTTTTCTACCTTTACACCTTCAACAACAATACATCTGGAGCCAACAAAAACACCATCTTCAATAATCACGGGTGCTGCCTGCAGGGGCTCCAATACACCACCAATACCTACACCTCCGCTTAAATGAACATTTTTTCCTATCTGAGCGCAACTTCCAACAGTGGCCCAGGTATCTACCATCGTGCCTTCATCAACATAGGCGCCAATATTCACATAACTTGGCATCAAAATCGTCCCTTTTGAAATAAAGGCCCCATGTCTGGCAACGGCATGAGGTACTACCCTGATCCCTTTTTCCTTATACCCTCTTTTCAATGGAATTTTATCGTGATACTCAAAAATTCCTACCTCAAGGGTTTCCATTTTCTGGATAGGAAAATACAATACAACCGCCTTTTTTACCCATTCATTTACCTGCCAGCCATCATTTGCCGGTTCTGCAACTCTTAATTCTCCCACATCCAACAGGTCAATCACCTTTCTAATGGCATCCTGTACCTTAGCATCTGTTAATTGTTCTCTGTTGTCCCAGGCATTTTCAATTATTTGACGTAAATCGTTCATAAGGCTTTATTAAGTCGCAAATATAAAAAAGCACAAAATAAAAAATCCATTTTTTTTATATTCTTTTAAATCAAAAAAGAGGTAAATTTGCAAAAATTATAAGAATGTCAAGAATTTTAGCCCTGGATTATGGCGAAAAAAGAATTGGAATTGCGGTTACTGATGAAATGCAGATTATCGCTTCCGGTTTGGCAACGGTTCCTACCGCTGAAATTTTCGAGTTTTTGAAAGAATATATAAAGCTTGAAAAGGTAGAACTCTTTTTAGTGGGTGAACCTAAACAGATGGATAATACTGTATCGGAAAGTGAAAAGCACATTAGGCCTTTTCTAAGTAAATTAGCCAAAATATTCAGCGATATTCCCATCAAAAGAGTTGATGAAAGATTTACGTCAAAAATGGCCTTTCAAACCATGATTGACAGCGGGTTAAAAAAGAAGCAAAGACAAAATAAGGCGCTTATCGATGAGATCAGTGCCACAATCATACTGCAGTCTTATCTGTATAATAAATAAGTTAAGAATATGATATTACCTATTGTGGCCTATGGAGATCCTGTACTTCGCAAGGTGGGGAAAGAAATCAACAAAGATTACCCTAATCTGGATGAGTTGATCGTGAACATGAGAGAAACCATGAAAAATGCCGAAGGTGTTGGGCTCGCTGCTCCCCAAATTGGAAAAGACATCAGACTTTTTTTAATCGATGCTTCACCATTTGCAGAGAGTGATGCCCTTGAAGAAGAAGAAAAAAGCTACCTAAAGGATTTTAACCGAATTTTCATCAATGCAAGAATCATTGAAGAGGACGGTGAGGAATGGGCTTTTAACGAGGGTTGTTTGAGTATCCCAAATATCAATGAGGATATTTTTAGGAATGAAACCATCAGGATTGAATACCAGGATGAAAATTTTGTACATAAAAAAGACACGCTTACAGGGTTAGCAGCAAGAATATTTCAGCATGAATACGACCATATTGAAGGTATCTTGTTTACTGATAAATTGTCTAGTCTTAAAAAGCGTTTATTAAAAAAGAAGTTAGAAAATATCTCAAAGGGAAATATTGATGTTGCTTACAGAATGAAGTTCCCAAAACAAAAAAAGTAGAAAAAAAAAGCATATTAAAATAGGATAAACTTTTTACAATGATCCTTAAAAGGATTGATTATAAGCGTTTCATACCAACAAAAAAATTAAATAAAAAAACATGAAATTAGAAAAAGTAATTGCCATTGCAGGTAAACCGGGACTCTACCAGATTATCTCTCAATCCAAATCAGGCGTCATTGTTGAGTCATTATCAGACAAGAAAAGGTTTCCTGTAAATTCTTTACATAATATCAGTACGTTAAATGATATCGCTATCTATACTTATGAAGAAGAGGTGCCGCTAAAAGCCGTGTTCTTAAGCTTGTTTGAAAAAGAAGAAGGAAAACCATCTCTTGACCCAAAATCTTCCAAAGCTGATTTATCAGGTTATTTTAGCGAAGTTCTGCCGGGTTATGATGAAGAAAGAGTGTATGCCTCAAATATCAAAAAAGTACTTTCATGGTACAATGCCCTTTTAAATTCTGATTTTGATTTTAGCAGTATCAAGGCTGAATTAGAAAAGGAAAATTCAGAGGAATAACACCTTAGTAAAAATCTGTTTATGACCAAAAGAGAATCACAGCTTCAGGCCTTCGGGGAACTTTTAGACATCATGGATGAACTCCGGGAAAAATGCCCTTGGGACAAGAAGCAAACCATGCATTCTCTGAGACATCTCACTATTGAGGAAACCTATGAACTAGGAGATGCCATTCTTGACAATGACCTGAGTGAAATTCGAAAGGAATTAGGTGACCTCTTATTGCATATCGTTTTCTATGCAAAGATTGGATCAGAAACAGGCTCCTTCGATATGCTGGATGTTATCGAAGGCATTAACAAAAAATTAATAAGCCGTCATCCTCATGTTTTTGGGGATGTAGTCGCGGATACCGAAGAACAGGTCGCTAAAAACTGGGAGCAGTTAAAACTTAAAGAAGGTAAAAAATCGATTTTAGAAGGAGTTCCCAGATCCTTACCAGCACTTGTCAAAGCGAGTAGAATTCAGGATAAAGCGGCCAGTGCCGGTTTTGACTGGGACCGTTCTGAACAAGTATTCGAAAAGGTACAGGAAGAAATAGAAGAACTGCACCAAGAGGTAAAGCTTGAAGACCAAACAAGAATAGAATCTGAATTTGGCGATGTACTCTTTTCGCTGATCAACTATGCCCGCTTTATCGATGTAGACCCTGAAAGTGCCCTTGAAAGAACCAATAAAAAATTCATCAAACGTTTTCAATACCTGGAAACTGAAGCCAAAAAGAATGGTGAGTCTCTTAAGGATATGACCCTGGCACAGATGGATGTGTATTGGAATCAGTCCAAGGATCATTTTAAGTAATCATTTTTTTCGCTTAAGTTGTAGAAACCCTTTTGCAGTCAAAGCCTGTCATATTTTAAAAAGAGCTTTATCCCCAATATTTGCTTTCATATGGACGGGATGAATAAATATGTTTAACTTTAATCTTTGTTAATCATGTAAATCGTCTATGAAATATTATATTCTTTTGTTATTTTTCTTACTGCCATCTTTAGCCTTTTACGCACAGTCTGACGGTCAGTTTATGGGAGAAACAATCAGCTTTAAGTCAGATGATGGCTTAAAAGTTACTGCGGACCTCTATATGGCGAATGAGTCAAATTCACCCTTTATCATACTTTATCACCAAGCGGGTTACAGCAGAGGAGAATACCGCAGTATTGCGCCACAATTGAATGCAATGGGTTTTAATTGTTTGGCCGTAGATCAGCGTTCAGGGGATAAGGTGAATGGTATCATCAATGAAACGCACAAAAGAGCAATTGCTGCAAATAGACCCACTGATTATTTAGATGCGATCCCAGACATAGAAGCCGCTTACCTATACGTGAAATACAGTATAAAACCTGATAAAATCATCTTATGGGGCAGCTCCTATTCTGCGGCTCTGATGTTTTATATGGGAAGTGTACATCACAAGAATTTGAACGGTATCCTGTGCTTTGCTCCGGGAAATTACTTTAAGATCAATAACAAAGAACTCAAAACCTATGCGGCAAGAATTACCTGTCCTGTTTTTATAACCTCTGCCAAAAGTGAATACAAAAACTGGAAGGGTATTTATGATCAGATCAGGTCTGATAAATCATATTTTTTACCAGAGTCAGAAGGAAAACACGGATCGAAAGCCCTGTGGAGCGATAATCCGAGTCATCAAGCATATTGGGCGGCCGTTACAAAATTTTTGACTAAACTTTAACGCTTGCCTGCCTTTAAAAAAACAGATCAAACGTGAGCATTATAAACCCCTTAGCCTAAATCAAACCATGACCAAAGTTAAACACATTACAGCACAAATTGAAGAACTATGTCCTTTGACTTATGCCGAAGATTTCGACAATGTAGGGCTTCTCGTAGGAGATGATATGCAAACTGTTACCGGAGTTCTCGTAGCACTGGATTGTCTTGAATCGACTGTCGACGAGGCAATAGAACATCAATGCAACCTTATTGTGTCTTTTCACCCAATAATATTCAAAGGCTTAAAAAAACTCAATGGGAAAAACTATGTGGAACGAGCCGTCATCAAGGCTATAAAAAACGACATTGCCATTTACGCGATGCACACCGCCCTGGATAATTCATTTAAAGGGGTGTCGGCAAAAATGGGCGAAATGCTTGATCTGCAAAACACACAGGTTTTAATGCCGCAGAAGGGGCACTTGAGAAAACTGACAACCTATGCTCCCGAAAACGCTGCTGAAGAAATCAGAACCGCTCTTTTTGAAGCTGGAGCGGGTCATATAGGAAATTACAGTCATTGCAGTTTTAACCTGCAGGGAGAAGGCACCTATCTGGGCAACGAGCATTCAGAACCGGCCATTGGAGATAAAGGCAAACTCGAAACCGTGGGAGAAAATTTTATCAGCGTTATTTTTGAAAAACATCTCGAACCAAAAATTTTACAAGCGCTAGACGATACGCACCCATACGACGAAGTTGCTTACGATATTGTGGGGCTTGAAAATGTACACGACAGGATAGGAATGGGTGTGATCGGAGAATTGAAACAGGCCTTAAGCCCGCATAACTTTTTTGAGAGCCTGAAACGAACATTTGACCTCAAAACAATCAGACACTCTGAAATTAGTAAAACCGAAATCAAAAAAGTTGCCGTTTTAGGTGGCTCAGGCAGCTTTGCCATTGAGCAGGCCATCAATTCAGGTGCTGACATATACATCACTGCCGATCTTAAGTACCACGATTTTTACAGAGCAGAAGGAAAGTTAATTCTTGCTGACATAGGACATTATGAAAGTGAACAGTTTACAAAAAATCTTTTAGTCGAGTATCTTACAAAAAAAATCACTAATTTTGCACCTGCCTTGCCGAAAAGCAGGATTATTTTAGCAAAAAACAATACAAATCCGATCAACTATTTTTAGAGATGACAAAAAAGAAAGAGGTTACCGTTGAAGAAAAATTAAGAGCGTTGTATGATTTACAGCTTATCGATTCTAGAATTGACGAGATCAAAAGTACAAGAGGAGAATTGCCCCTGGAAGTAAAAGATCTTGAAGATGAAATAGAAGGCTTGCAGACAAGGCTTAATAATTTTAGTACCGATATTGAGAATCTGGAAACTTCTATTGCGAATAAGAAAAATAATATAGAGGAGGCCAAAGCATTGACTAAAAAATACGAGGAACAGCAAAAAAATGTAAGAAATAACCGGGAATTCGATTCAATTTCAAAAGAAATCGAATACCAGGACCTTGAGATTCAATTGGCTGAAAAACATATTCGTGAGTTCGAGGCTAAAATTGCTGCCAAGAATGAGATCATTTCTGCTGCGAAAGAGAAAATGGATGAAAAACAAACACATCTTAAGCACAAACAAAGTGAACTGAATTCAATTCTTGAAGAAACTGAAAAAGAGGAAAACTTACTTCATCAAAAATCTGAAGAGTACAGCAAAATGATTGACGAAAGGCTTTTAAAGGCTTATAAGAAAATCAGATCAAATGTTAGAAATGGTTTAGCTGTTGTCACCATCGAAAGAGGTGCTTCAGGTGGTTCCTTCTTTACCATTCCACCTCAGCGACAGGTTGAGATTGCCACCCGTAAAAAGATCATCACTGATGAGCACAGTGGACGAATCCTTATTGATTCTCAACTGGCTGACGAGGAAAAAGAGAAAATGTCAAAATATTTTTCTTAAACCTCTATGTATCGTTGAAAAAAACGAGAATTTACTGTCATTAATAAAGCGAAGATGAATTATAAATACATAAGCATCTTCGCTTTATTATTTTTGCTTTGTACGGCCTGTACAAAAGTTGAAAAAGAAAACAAAGGAGCAGAATTTACCATATGCATTGTGCCAGGTGTCATGTTGTCCCGGATATCAATCACCTTCCAATAGAATATTGGATCAAGAGCATTCTTCCCGAAATGGCAGCCCGTATGGGTATCAAGGATGGAGATTTTAAGCCTTATGACAAAATGGGCTTTGATGAAATGCAGATCGTCCATAAATCAGGAATTTATCCCTATTTGTCAATTTTAAACGACCAAGACTGGAACATCTTAAAAGAGTATATATTAAATATTGCCCCAGACAGTCTTCAGCCGACAGTGCAAAAAGGAATATTAAAGAAACAAAACAGGTTTACAGCAAAGGATTTTGATCAGGATGGAGACATTGATTTTGGAATCATTTCCACTTTTCCGGATTATACCAATAAACCTGAATATTCGATCGTATATCTGGAGAATTTAGATGCAAAATCATATAAATTTCAGACCTATTCCTTCGAGGAAGCTAACCTGAGCCGCTGGTTCCTTTTAGACTCCGGGGACATAGATATAAAGACGGAGATACAGATATTATTTTAAGTGCATTTACGCATGTATTCACGCCGGTGCCTTCAGAAATCACCTCGGCCTGGGATAAAAACAATGTCGATTTCATGATCTTGGAAAACACGCTAATCGACAAAAAGAAGGTAGAGTAAATACCATAAAACAGGCAAAGACTCTATCCAAAAGGCAGTGTAGTATCGCTGACGTTTCATTCCTGAAAAACCAATCATAATCATCGTTATGGCCATCATAAAAAGGTCGATCCTAAAATAATCTGATTGTTTTGAATACAATATGACATCTAACATAAGATATACTATTAATGCTGCTATGGCGATTAGTTTTGAGGTATTTACGCCTAAGGCCTGAGGCAAGGTTGACAGCTCCTCAAGGTCGAACTGGGCATCCCGGATATCAAAAGGTATGGTAATGGCAAAAACAAAAAGAAAGCGTTGGAGTACATGAAAATAGACAAGCTCGGTCTGTTGAATTCCGGCCGCAAACAAAGGAAAAACCATAGTCACACCTGTCCAGGTTGCTGAAATAAGAAATAATTTTAAAGCCGGTATATTTCTAAGGCCTGTTGCCCCCTTTTTAAACGGAAAAACATAAAACACTGTTGCAGCCACAAACGGAACCAAGACCAGAATCTCCGTGAGCCTAAAGTTCAGCGCATAATATATACAGCCAGTCATAGCCGTGAAATTCAAAATAATGAGCCCCTTGTTGTTTGACCTGAACCAGGATGCCATCATACTATTGATCCAGTCAATCTGTTTCAACCTAATTAAATTGTAGGATAAAATCGTAGAGAAAAATACAAAATTCGCCAGAGGCTGATCGTTGATGTCAAATTGCAGAAAAGTAATTTTGGTCAAAGAATATGCAGCTACAGCTACATGAATATTTCCATAAACATAAAAAGCAAACCATCTTTTCAACAAGTCCATTTCATAAAATAAGAATTATAAAAATAATTAAATATTTCAGTATTATATCATTTTCAAAAATGAATCGATTTCGTCAAAATTGAGTACTTTTGTGTTCCTTAATTCAAACAAATATTATGCGAACAGATTCTTTTGTTTTACGTCATCTTGGGCCAGGCCAAAATGAAGTGTCTGAAATGTTAGACACAATTGGTGTGAATTCACTTGATGAACTGATTTACAATACAATACCTAGCGACATTCGATTAAAGAACGTATTGAATTTACCTGAGGCAATGAGCGAAAATGAATTTGCTTCTCACATTCAGAAACTTGGTAACAAAAACAAACAATTCAAATCTTATATAGGTCTTGGATATCATCCCACTACCCTTCCGGCGGTAATCCAAAGGAATATTTTTGAAAATCCGAGTTGGTATACTTCTTACACCCCTTATCAGGCTGAAATTTCTCAGGGCAGACTTGAAGCCCTTCTTAATTATCAGACCGTTATTACTGATCTTACGGGGCTTTCTTTGGCTAACTCTTCCTTGCTCGATGAAGGCACAGCGGCTGCAGAGGCCATGATTATGTTATGGAATGCCAGAAGCAGCAATCAGAAAAAGAACGGAGCAAATAAGTTTTTTGTTTCAGATACATTGTTGCCGCAAACCAAAGACATTTTGATTACTCGGTCAGAACCATTGGGAATTGAGTTGGTGCATGGTAACCATACAGACGTTTTGTTGAATGAAGACTTTTACGGATGTATTTTGCAATACCCTGCAAAGGATGGTATGGTCTTTGACTATACGTCATTTATCGAGAAGGCCCATACCATGGAAATTAATATCGTGGTTGCTGCAGACATTCTGAGCCTGGCCATCCTGAAATCTCCTGCCGAAATGGGTGCTGACGTTGCAGTTGGAACAACACAACGCTTCGGGATCCCTCTTGGATTCGGAGGACCTCATGCTGCCTATTTTGCAACCCATGAAAAATACAAAAGGCATATACCGGGCAGGATTATTGGTGTTACGGTTGATGCAGATAATAACAGGGCCTTAAGAATGGCACTGCAAACAAGAGAGCAACATATCAAGCGCGAAAGAGCGACTTCCAACATATGTACGGCACAGGTACTTTTGGCTGTAATGGCCGGAATGTATGCAGTATATCACGGTGGAGAAGGTATAAAATACATCGCCAGGCAAATTCATTCCTTGGCAAACATCCTTGATCAGGCCCTGCTCAAACTAGGATTGGAACAAGAAAACAAGGACTTTTTTGATACCTTGAAAATAAAAGTCTCAAATACCGATAAACTAAAGACGCTTGCAGAAGAACAGGAAGTGAACTTTAACTATATAGATGAAAAAACAATAAGTATTTCTATAAATGAAACAACTACAGAGTCTGATATAGAGCAAATTATAGATATTTTAGCTCATTCAGAAAACTTGTATTCATTTAAAATTACCGACTGCCCGGTTTGTTTATCGATTCCAAAAGAATTACAGCGTACCTCACCTTTTCTTACTCATGAGGTCTTTAAAAAATATCATTCCGAAACCGAAATGATGAGGTATATCAAAAGACTGGAAAGAAAAGATATTTCACTGGCCGATTCCATGATCTCACTTGGTTCCTGTACCATGAAACTGAATGCGGCTACAGAAATGCTGCCTCTTAGTATGAGCAACTGGAATTCTATCCATCCTTTTGTTCCTGTAAATCAGGCACAGGGATATCATGAAATGCTGAAGGGACTGGAGGCTCAACTTAATGAAATTACCGGTTTTGCCGCTACTTCTTTACAGCCTAATTCAGGGGCACAGGGCGAATATGCCGGTTTGATGGTCATCAGGGCCTTTCACAAATCCAATAATGACGGACATCGCAATATTTGTCTTATCCCGGCTTCTGCTCATGGAACAAATCCTGCCTCAGCAGTGATGGCAGGTATGAAAGTTGTTGTGACTAAAACTTCTGAAACAGGAAATATAGATGTGGACGACCTTAGGGAAAAAGCCATTTTGCATAAAGATAACCTTGCGGCATTAATGGTAACGTATCCATCAACGCATGGCGTTTTCGAATCTGAAATCAGGGAAATTACAAGGATTATTCACAATAATGGTGGTCAGGTCTATATGGATGGCGCGAATATGAATGCCCAGGTAGGGTTGACAAATCCGGCAAAAATTGGAGCCGACGTTTGCCATTTAAACCTTCATAAAACTTTTGCCATACCCCATGGAGGAGGAGGTCCGGGAGTAGGCCCTATTTGTGTTGCATCCCATTTAGCTGATTTTTTACCTTCCAACCCCGTGATAAAAACAGGAGGAATCAAAGCGATCAACGCCATATCAGCTGCACCATTTGGTTCTGCCATGGTCGATCTGATCTCTTACAGCTATATTAAAATGCTGGGAGGAAGTGGTTTGACCGAATCTACTGTCACTGCCATTTTAAATGCCAATTACCTTAAATCAAGACTTGAAAAACATTACAAGATCCTTTACGCCGGAGAAAAAGGTTTTGCTGCACATGAAATGATAGTTGATTTCAGGGAATTTAAAGCTAAGGGTATTGAAGTTACTGATATAGCCAAAAGGTTGATGGATTATGGTTTCCACGCCCCTACTGTTTCCTTTCCGGTGGCCGGCACATTGATGATAGAGCCTACTGAAAGCGAGAACAAACAAGAAATTGACCGGTTCGCTGATGCTTTGATCCAGATCAAAAATGAAATTGACCATTATGATGGAGGAGATAGCGTACTTAAGAATGCACCGCACACCCAGGCAATGCTTACAGCTGATGACTGGGAACATGCCTATACGAGAAAAGAGGCCGCTTTCGCCCTTGATTTTGTTTCTGAGAACAAATACTGGCCAAGGGTACGCAGAGTGAATGATGCATATGGTGACAGGCATTTAGTCTGTTCATGTAACCCCATAGAAGATTATATAGAACAATAAAATTGTGAATTAAAGTTTGATTAACTAAGAATACAAATAAGTTTATGTCGGATTCTCTGCGCCAAGCGCAAGAATTAATGAATTTTGTTAATTTTTTTAGAATTCAATTATCTAAAAAAGTTGTATTTTTGCCATTCTGAAAAAATTGTAAATACAAATGAAGAAAATAACGAAAGAAACCTATATCAACTGGTACAAAGACATGCTGTTTTGGAGAAAGTTTGAAGACAAATTGGCAGCGGTTTATATACAACAGAAAGTAAGGGGTTTCCTGCATTTATATAACGGTCAAGAAGCCGTACTTGCAGGTGCTTTGCACGCCATGGAGTTGTCAAAGGATAAAATGATCACTGCTTACAGAAACCATGTTCAGCCTATAGGAATGGGCGTGGATCCCAAAAGGGTTATGGCAGAATTATACGGAAAAGTCACAGGGACTTCTAAAGGTATGGGTGGTTCTATGCATATTTTCTCAAAAGAAAAAGGATTTTATGGAGGTCACGGTATTGTTGGTGGTCAAATACCATTAGGTGCCGGAATCGCGTTTGCCGACAAATACTTTGGTCGTGATGGGGTTACCATAACTTATTTTGGTGACGGTGCTGCCAGACAAGGCTCGTTGCACGAAACATTTAATATGGCAATGGCTTGGAAATTACCAGTGGTTTTTATAGTTGAAAACAATGGTTACGCCATGGGTACTTCTGTTGCAAGAACGGCAAATCATGAGGAAATCTGGAAGTTAGGACTTGCCTATGAAATGCCTTCGGAACCTGTTGATGGTATGAATCCTGTTTTGGTAGCCCAGGCCATGGACAAGGCGATCAAGCATGCAAGAAGCGGTAAAGGCCCTTATTTCCTTGAAATGAAAACATACCGATACAGAGGTCATTCTATGAGTGATGCACAAAAATACAGAACAAAAGAAGAAGTCGCAGAATACAAAAAGATCGACCCTATTGCTCAAGTTCTGGCTGTAATCAAAGAAAAAAAATACCTCACCGATAAGGAAATTCAAGCCATTAATGATGACGTAAAAGAACAGGTTACGGCTTGCGAGAAGTTTGCTGATGAATCACCTTATCCTGAAAAGCAGCAACTTTACGATATGGTTTATGAAGAAAAAGGGTATCCCTTTTTAAGCCACAGATTGTAAAAATTAAGAAGATTAAAAGTTAATTATCCAATAAAGAAAAAATATATGGCTGAAATTATAACCATGCCGAGATTGAGTGATACCATGACAGAGGGAGTTGTGGCCAAATGGCTTAAACATGTTGGCGACAAAATTGAAGAAGGGGACATTCTTGCAGAAATTGAAACTGACAAAGCCACTATGGAATTTGAATCATTTCATGAGGGCACATTACTGCATATTGGTGTAAATGAGGGAGAAACTGCAAGTGTAGATACCTTACTGGCAATTATTGGAGATGAAGGTGATGACTATAAAAGCCTTTTAAAACAAGCAAATGGCTCATCTGATGTGAGCGAAAAGGAAGATGCCCCTGTTGAAGTTGCTGAAGAAGCAAGTGTTTCGGGACAAGTTGATGCCCCGGCAGGAGTCGAAGTCATTACGATGCCAAGGTTAAGTGATACCATGACTGAAGGAACGGTAGCTAAATGGTTGAAAAAAGTTGGAGAAACAGTGGATGAAGGTGATATTCTTGCCGAAATTGAAACTGACAAAGCCACTATGGAGTTTGAATCATTCCATCAGGGTACCTTGCTTTATATTGGCGTGAACGAAGGCGACTCTGCAAGTGTTGATGCTGTATTGGCAATTATTGGTGATAAAGGAACCGATGTTACAGCTTTTGCAGAAGGTTTAAAATCTCAATCAGTTGAGTCAAAATCAGCTGAAGTGAAGAAAGAAAAGCCTGCAAAGGAAGTACCTGTAAGTAAGGAACCTGCAAAAGCAGTGAGCCAGCAACCGGTTGTACCAGTTACTTCAAACACTGGAGGAAGGATCGTGGCTTCCCCGCTGGCAAAAAAACTGGCGGCTGAAAAAAGTATCAATCTTGCTCATATTCAAGGAACCGGAGAAGGTGGAAGAATCATAAAAAGAGATATAGAAAATTATACGCCTGGAACGGCTACTGGTGCTCAAATGCCATTTATCCCTTCAGGACAGGAAAGCTTTGAGGAAGTTCCAAATTCGCAAATGAGGAAAGTTATTGCAAGAAGGCTTGGTGAATCAAAGTTTACTGCGCCTCATTATTATTTGAATGTAGAATTTGACATGGATAACGCCATCGCATTCAGAACACAATACAATTCCATTCCTGACACAAAAATCTCTTTTAACGATATTATAGTAAAAGCCGCAGCCTTGGCACTGAAACAACATCCGCAGGTAAATTCTCAATGGTTTGATGACAGGATCAAAAAGAACCATCACGTGCATATTGGGGTTGCGGTTGCAGTGGAAGACGGATTATTGGTCCCTGTATTGAAATTTGCAAATGAGCAAAGTCTTACGCAAATCGGATCTCAGGTCAAAGATTTTGCTGGAAGGGCAAGAAATAAAAAGCTGACTCCTGAGGAAATGGAAGGAAGCACTTTTACCATTTCAAATCTAGGTATGTTTGGTATCACTGATTTTACAAGTATCATCAATCAACCTAATTCGGCAATCCTTTCAGTGGGAGCTATTGTTCAAAAACCAGTAGTGAAAGAAGGAAATATTGTTGTGGGAAATACCATGAAACTGACCCTTGCCTGTGACCATAGAACAGTAGATGGTGCAACGGGAGCTTTGTTCCTTGAAACTTTGAAAGGATATATCGAGAATCCTGTAACGATGCTGATATAAAAATATATAAACGAATAAAAAGGGCCCGTGTAATTTACACGGGCCTTTTTTTTTACCTTATTGAACTGAGTTCAAACTGCGTATATTTGAATTTACTAATGCAGCTATGCCCTGAATGAATCAGTTTTTCTATCAATTTACAATGGAACAAAAAGAGTGACTATGGACAAACCTTTGAATTTCTTTAAGATATCGCGATTTATTAATGAAGAAGCCTATGGAGGAATCCTGCTGATTGTAGCAACGATTGCAGCCATGTTTTGGGCCAATTCTTCATTTTATGATTCTTATCATTATATATGGCATGATTATCAGGTTGGTTTTGTCTGGGGCAAGATCAACATGGTATCCTCATTGCACCATTGGATCAATGACGGTTTGATGGCATTGTTTTTTTTCGTGGTCGGTCTTGAAATAAAAAGAGAAGTTATAGGCGGAGAATTATCCTCAATTAAAAAAGCCTCTTTACCCATAGCAGCGGCAGTTGGCGGGATGCTGATGCCAGCATTATTTTATGCTATCGCCGCTATTAACTATCCTGAATACATCAACGGCTGGGGAATTCCGATGGCGACCGACATTGCTTTTGCCTTGGGCCTGCTTGCCTTGCTGGGGAATCGCGTTCCTCTGAATCTTAAAATTTTTCTAACAGCCCTTGCCATTGCTGATGATTTAGGTGCAGTTCTTGTTATTGCAGTATTTTATACCGAATCTATAGATTATAATGAATTACTCTATGCCGGAATTTGCCTTGTTATTCTGATTACTGCCAATTTGGCCGGTGTCAGAAGGGCATTATTTTATGCGATTCTTGGTTTCGCCGGTGTTTGGATCGCCTTTGTGTATTCAGGGGTACACGCCACAATAGCCGGAGTTTTAATTGCATTAACTATTCCTGCAAGGACAAAAATAAATGAAGAAAGCTATATTGATAAACTGACGCTGTATTTAAACAAATTCAAAAAGGAAGAATCAGATACTAAAAGTTCTCTTCTGACAAAAAAACAAGTATACCTTCTAGCCGAAATTCAGGATTTAAATGAAAAAGCGATCACTCCCTTGCAAAGGCTTGAACACACTTTACACCCGGTTACTGCCTATTTTATATTACCGGTTTTTGCCTTGAGTAATGCAGGAGTTCATATAGATGGTAAAATAATGGATATGCTGATCCATCCCATATCCATTGGTATTATATGTGGCCTTGTATTGGGAAAATTCATAGGGATATCACTTTTGTCAAAACTAGTGGTCACATTTAAAATCGCCTCACTGCCCGAAGGTGTAAGCTGGCATCAAATATATGGCGTGGCATTTCTGGCAGGGATTGGTTTTACCATGTCCATGTTTATTTCCGATCTTGCCTTTAAAGAAGAATCATTCAAACAAATTGCAAAGGTAGGAATCATGGCTGCCTCTGCATTATCGGCAATCATTGGAATGTTATGGCTTAGTATTGGCTCTCAGAAAAAGGAATAGACTATTTTTTTAATTGATTAAACAATAATTGTTTTATGGACCCCTTATGGATCATTTTTGCCTTTGGCTTTGGCTTTACAGTGAAACAAATAGGTCTTCCCCCTCTGGTGGGTTTTCTTATGGCAGGATTCGCATTGAATGCGCTTGGGGTTGAAAATAGTGAGGCCCTGGACCATATCGCTGATTTCGGGGTTTTACTTTTATTATTTACGATCGGATTAAAACTCAAGATCAAAAACCTTCTCAAACCTGAAATCTGGGCAGGTTCTTCACTTCACATGCTGATTACTACGCTGATGTTTGGATTATTGATCCTGCTCCTTGGCCTTTTCGGTTTTTCGAAATTTACTGAACTAAGCATTCAAACCTCATTTTTGATCGCCTTTGCACTGAGTTTCTCAAGTACAATTTTCGCTGTTAAGATCCTTGAAGAAACAGGAGCCATGAAAAGCACACATGGAAAGATTGCGATTGGCATATTAGTCATGCAGGATATTTTTGCAGTTGTTTTTCTTACCGTAAGTTCCGGAAAAACACCTTCTGTTTGGGCTCTTGCCCTACTCCTATTACTCTTTGTTCCAAAAATGATCAAAAACCGTAAACTCTCCTTTGTACTGAACAAAACAGGACATGGAGAATTACTCATCCTATTGGGTGTACTCCTTCCCCTTTCGGGTGCCGCATTATTCTCAGTAGTCGGGTTAAAACCGGATTTGGGGGCCCTTGTTTTTGGCATGTTACTGGCCGAACACGATCGGGCCGAAGAACTTGCAAATACAATGATGGATTTTAAGGACCTTTTTTTGGTCGGGTTTTTTCTGACCATTGGCTTATCCGGCCTGCCAGACCCAGAGGCCTTGAGTACGTCAGTTCTCCTTGCACTTTTGATGCCTTTAAAAATAATCTTGCTCTTTTTGATTTTAACCAGGTTCAAATTAAGGGCCAGAACTTCGGTACTCAGTTCCTTTAATCTTGCGAACTATAGCGAATTTGGTCTTATTGTTGGGGCAGCAGGCGTTGCCAACGGATGGATCACTACAGAATGGCTGGTCATATTTGCTGTTTCCCTCTCACTAACCATGATAATGGCTTCTTTATTAAATATGAAAGCACAGCCTATATATGCCAGGTTTCAAAAATATTTTCTTCATTTTGAAACAGACACGCGATTGCCTGAAGATGAACCCATAGTTTTTGGTAAAGAAGAAGTTATCGTTTTTGGTATGGGAAGAACCGGATCTGAAGTCTATAGGGTTATGACCGAAAAATATCATAAAAATGTATTGGGCATAGACATTAATCTCGACGTTATCAAAAAGAAAAATGCCTTAGGATATCATGTCATTCAAGGTGATGTGACCGATCTGAATTTTTGGCAAAGGGTTAATATGTCGGTTAATCTGCCTTTGATCATATTGGCAACACCAAGTCACGCCACACATATGAATGTTATTCAGCAACTGAAACTTGTTCATTGCAATATAAAAGTGGCAGCTATCTCCAGATACAATGACGAAATGAAGGAGTTGACTGATGCTGGTGTTGATGTTGTTTTTAATTTATATGAAGAAGCAGGCTTTGGTTTTGCCAACCACACATACAACCAGATATACGGTAAAAAATCAGTGGAGAATTAGAGCCTTTTCTAATTGACTACCTTTTCAGAAAGACCATCATACTTTATGATATATACTCCTTTATTGATTATTCCTCCCGAAGTATTTTCGATAAAATCATATTTGGTTCCTATTCTTTCCGAAACTCCCTGATTAATAAGATCGGGGTCATTCGCTAGACGCTGTAAAAGATCATAAGTAAGGTCAAAACCTTCAACTGAAAAAGACGAAGGCCTTCCAAAATACTTCTTTCTATAGATTGTTTCAAAATGCTTATAGGCCGCCGAATTATAATCAATAAATGTATTGCTCGGATAATGGAAGTTCACACGTGCCAAAAAATTATTATCAATTTTATTGAAGTTTCTATCTTTTTCAAAACCAAAAACAAGCAAACTGTCTGCTTCAGGAAAAACCCCTAAATTATTAAATACGTCACCCAGATAGGCCGGGTCATTGTCAGTAATAAAAAACCAATTCACAATATTTCTTTCAAGCGTATCCCTGAACACCTTGAATTCATCAGGCTTTATATAACCGTCTTTTGGCTCCAGAACCTTAACTTCTTTTTCAGGATTTAAAGCCTGCAGATCAGCAATGATCCGGTCGTAATGTTCTTGAGACCTTTGACTTGTATTTTTAATTACAATAAGGTCTTGATTTTCGTAATTGGCCTTTATATAATCCATCATCTCTTCTGTATGATTCTCAAGTGATGCTCTTTCCTGTACCAGCTTATTATTGTCGATATCAGAATGATCCTTTGTCGAGATTGGCGAAATAATCAGGGGCTTTCCATATTTGAGATTATTTGAAACCGCTTTCACATTCGACAGGAACAAAGGCCCTACAATGGCATCAAATTCCTGCAGCCCCGGTTCCTCGCTGATTTTTTTTGAAATTTGTTTATTGTTCTCTGTGTCGAAAACCTTCATCTTGACCGATAATCCCTGTTTCTTCAAGGAGTCTATTGCAATCAGTGCTCCGAAATAAAAATCAGTTGATATGTTCAAAAGCCTGTCCCCTTCAAAATTTAAACTATCCCTTTTACTTTTAAAAGGCAACATCATTGCAATCTTCAGTTCTGTATCCGCAGGAATATAATCTACAAATAAAGGTTTTTCGAGACTTAAGTTATTTGGAACCTTGATCAGCATACCCTCTTTAATTCCACCTGACACCTCCGGATTCAATGCCAACATTTCATCTTCAGTTATTCCAAATTTTCTTGTGATACTGTACATCGTTTCTAATTTCTGCACTTCATAAATCAGAAACTCATCATCAACCATGGTAGTAGACTCAATGGGTACCAGGATGACATCATCAATCTGCAGCCCATTTTGAGCAATCTTCGGATTTAATTCTTCAAGATATTCAATCGTGATTCCGAAATTTTTTGAAATACTGTATTTTGTTTCCTTGGGTTTTACCAAATAAGGCTGTGTATTTGCCTCTTTGGCCTTTAATTCGGAGTCATCTATCTTTAATGGGATTTTTATCACCTGTCCTATCTTTAAGCCTTTTTCGGATAAAAATCGATTGTTGCGTTTGAGTTCTTCAGCAGTAACATCAAAGCTATTGGTAATACTGTACATCGTCTCCTTAGGAAGGACCTCGTGATAAATGAACTTATCAACTATAATATCTTTATCACCAACTCCTCTTAGATCAGCGTTGGTAATATCCGCCAAAGGATCATACTGCTTATTGGGAATGATGATGATGTCGTTCACGCTTACATTATCCTTTACATCAGGATTCAATTTTAAAAGATCATATGGAGTTACTGATAATGCTTTAGATATACTTTGTATAGTCTCCCCCTCCTTAACTTTATAAGTGATAAACCTTTTGTCCTGAGCAAAAGCAGCTGACCATCCAAAAAATAATAATAAAATTAAAAGCTTAATATTTTTCATAAAGTCTCGTATGTAATAATTTTAAACTGAAATTAATCCTCAATATTTCATCAAAGATATGTTTTTTTAAATCTTTTAGAAACCACCCCAAGAAACAGGCAAAGCTCGCTTCAGCATATTCGTCAAAAGGATTTAGCTACTCCCATTCAATCGTTGCCGGCGGCTTTGAACTGATGTCGTAAACAACCCTGTTCACTCCTTTTACTCCGTTAATAATCTTGTTAGAAGTTTCCTGCAGGAATTTATAAGGAAGGTCAACCCAGTCTGCTGTCATTCCATCTGTTGATGAAACAGCCCTTAAAACCACCGCTTTCTCATAAGTTCTTTCATCCCCCATCACTCCTACAGATTGCACGGGTAACAACATGGCTCCAGCCTGCCAAACCGAATCATACAATTTCCATCGTTTTAATCCTTCCAGAAAGATATGATCAACTTCCTGCAGCATTTTAACCTTCTCAGCTGTAATATCTCCTAAAATTCTGATTCCCAAACCTGGTCCCGGAAAGGGATGCCTGCCAAGCAACTCATCGTCGATTCCCAAACTTCTTCCAACCCTTCTCACTTCATCTTTAAATATAGTCCGCAAAGGCTCAACCACCTTAAGTTTCATAAAATCAGGTAGTCCGCCAACATTATGATGAGACTTGATCGTGGCTGAAGGCCCGCCTGTGGCAGATACTGATTCAATCACATCAGGGTATATGGTTCCTTGTGCCAGCCAGGTGACGTCTTCAATCAAATGCGCTTCGTCATCAAATACCTCTATAAAAGCATTTCCAATGGCTTTCCTTTTTAATTCAGGGTCCTCGATTCCCTTTAATTTGTCCAAAAACTTCTCTGAAGCATCCACTCCCTTAACATTGAGCCCCATATGCTTATATTGATCAAGGACACTTTCAAATTCATTTTTTCTCAATAAACCATTATTGACAAAGATGCAGTAAAGATTTTTACCAATTGCCTTATCGAGCAGGACGGCTGCAACTGTAGAATCAACACCACCTGACAACCCAAGCACCACTTTTTCATCTCCAATTTTATCTTTGAGTTCAGCTACTGTGGTTTCAACGAAAGAAGTCGGAGTCCAGTCTTGTTCCAGACCGGCTATATGCACCAGAAAATTTTCGAGTAGTTGTTTTCCGTCTGTTGAATGATATACTTCGGGGTGAAACTGGATCGCATAGGTCTGCTCACCCAAAATTTGAAAAGCTGCATTGTCAATATCATGTGTACTGGCAATCACCTTATAATTTTTCGGTAATTCTATAATCGTATCGCTATGACTCATCCAAACCTGAGAGCCTTCGTTTATGTTGTCAAAAAGCGCATTGCTGTGATCTATGTATGACAAATTAGCTCTCCCGTATTCACGTGAACTGGATTGACCCACTTTGCCTCCAAAGAAATGCACCAGGTATTGGGCTCCATAACAAATCCCCAACAAAGGTTTTTTTCCTTTAATCTCTGAAAGATCAGGATGGGGAGCATCTCCATTTCTTACTGAATGAGGGCTTCCCGACAGTATCACTGCCTGAAATTCATTGACATCAAATTTTTTGCTGTTGTATGGGTGAATTTCACAGTATATATTCAGTTCCCTTACCCTTCTTGCGATAAGTTGCGTGACCTGTGACCCAAAATCTAAAATGAGAACCTTGTTTTGCATGCGCAAAAATAAAATTTAATTCATTAAAATAGCATCCTAGTTATTTTTTTTATCAATGATTTTAAATTACTTTCTTTCCTACACTGAAATTTTGAACAGTCAGAATGCTAAGATCGGGTTTCACTTTATTTTTATTTTTAAATTTTGTTTTTATTGCAAACACTTTTGCTCAAGATCATGAACAAACCAACCAGCAGACCCATAAAGCTGAAGATCATCATCAAGTTCATAAAAAACACGTCATAAGTGCTTCCCTAAATCATACTGTCATCCTTTCATCCCTAAAAAATGATGAAAATAAAACCAATATTATCTTGTCATCTTTTGGGTACAATTATACGTGCGCGTTCAACCGCAAATAGGGTATTGGATTACACAGCGATATTATTACTGAAGATTTTGTAGTTAAAGTAAATGAGGCTGGTCTTGAAAGATCAGGAGGCACCAAGGTCAATAATACTGCCATCAATAAAAGAGGAACGCCGGTTTCTGCCGCTCTTATGTTTATTTACAAACCTATCCCTAATTTAGGGTTCATGGCAGGAGCAGGCAGAGAATTTTCCAGTCATCAAGATTTTACAGTAATCAGGTTTGGTTTAGAAGCTCCAATTCACCTACGCCATAACTGGGAGTTATTTGGTGTTTTAATTTATGATATCAAATTGATGCCTATAAAAGTTTAACCTAGGGCATTGGTATTGGCTAGATGTTTTAAAAAAAAACGGGGCGTCACTGAAAAATAAATATCTTTTTGGTTGGGTCCTGTCAGCAACCTGCAAATGCGACTTAAAAAATTAACGCTTACTCCTTTAGCACCTTGTTTCCTGAAATCCTCATATATCCTTGAGGATGAGAAACAGTTCCTTGAAAAGAGTGAGATTGAAATCTTAAAAAAATATCAATTTTTTCTCCTTCCATAACAATGTGAGCCCTCACTTTGTTGTCTTCATAGATTAAGTCCTTCATAGGAATGACCCTGTTCCAAAAGATTACATTACCATTTAAAACGTTGTCTTCATAGCTAAACTCCAAAAGGCCTTTTTGGTATTTTAAACCAATAGACGGAGCCTCATATTCCCAGGTACCCAATAATACAGAAGGGTCATCATTATGCTCTAATTCAGTAAAACCTAATGTTAACAAAAGTAATAAGAAGGAAAAACTTGCGCGTAAAAATTTTATCATATAAAAACTCATTCTGTTAGACGCAAAAATACTAAAAAAAATGTTTAACCATGTTTAAAAAATGTTGAACGGTTAAAAATTATTTTAATCATAAAAAAAAGCCATCAGTTTTGATCCTGATGGCCTTGTTTTTTTATCAATTCAGAACTACTTCTTTGTTCCTTTCATTTCCAACGCACCCTGTGAATAAGAAACTGTGCCCTCCAATGTCTTTTTTGTAAAGTTTAAATCAAATTTCACTATTTCCCCCTGCACATTCATAACAGCCCTGAGATTATTCTTTTGATAAACAATTTCTTCCATTGCTGATCCCTGCCCTCCAATGATCATTTCACCAGCCAAAACCCCATCAATTTTCTTTAAAACAAGAACTCCTTTTTGATATTCGTACGGTGCATCCGGGATCGTATAATCCCATTCTCCTAAAATTTTCTTAACTCCCATAAAACTATCCACCATTGTAAAACTACTTAGTACAACAATAGACAAAAGTATCAGGCTTTTTAAGGCAAGGTTTTTCATCATTTATGTTAATTTAATATTTGAGACCATCAAATGTATAAAATAAAACTTCATTTTATTGCTCAGAATGAAAAATTATATTGTTAAAACTAAGATCATATTGATATAGTAATGATCTCTCGTGGCAATATTTAGGAACTATTTCGGTTATCATATGTTCAAAACAAGTTTAACCTATAAATAAAATGAAAATTATGTTAAAAAAAATGTTAATCGCTGTATTCCTTTTTGCTTCAATTCTTGGAGCTGAGGCCCAGTCTTATGATTACAAGATCGTAACAAGTATTGAATCTGTTGTTCCCATGGGACTGGGAAGATCAAGAATTATTTCGGCTGAAGAAGAAAAAAACCATCAGGACTATACCTCGTCGAGGACCGAGGAGAACAGCAAACAGAATAAATCCAAAAGAGGAGAGGCCAAGGTTGACAACTTTGACGAGACTAAAATATTAAACTTTTTTAGTGCTGCGGGTATCAATTTTCAAAACATAGCTTCAAACGATGCGTTAATTTCATCAAAAGTGAATACCATGATTGATGAAGGATGGGAGTTGGCTTTCGTAACAAGCGGTGTAGAAAGTGACGCCGGAAAAGGTGATGGTCAGGGAATCTTCATCACAAGATTTATCTTTAAAAAGTTAAGATCCTGATAGATAACTAATTTTAAAAAAAAGGATTAAAAAAACCGTCACGCTCAATGCGTGACGGTTTTTTTTTATGAATGCTAATTACTTAGTCTTCTTTTACTTCTTCAAAATCAACATCCTGAACATCATCCTGTGATGCTTCACCATCTCCCGACGGTCCGGCACCTGCATCAGCTCCTGGCTGAGGGCCTCCTGCTTGTGATTCTTGCTGCGCCTTGTAAATTTCTTCAGAAGCTGATTTCCAAGCTTCGTTGATTTTTTCCATTGCGGCATCAATCTGTGCCAGGTCTTTAGACTCATGAGCCTTTTTCAATTCTTCCAAAGAAGACTCGATGGGCGCTTTCTTATCAGCTGAAAGCTTGTCTCCAAATTCCTTTAACTGACTTTCAGTTTGAAAGATCATTGCATCAGCACCATTGATTTTTTCAGCAGTTTCCTTTGCTTTCATATCAGCATCCGCATTCGCTTCGGCATCAGCTTTCATTTTTTGGATTTCTTCCTCAGACAATCCGGATGAAGCCTCTATACGGATATTGTGTTCCTTACCAGTTCCTTTATCTTTAGCTGAAACATTGATAATACCATTGGCATCTATATCAAAAGTAACCTCAATCTGAGGAACTCCTCTTGGTGCCGGTGGAATTCCATCAAGGTGGAACCTGCCAATTGTTTTATTATCGGCTGCCATGGCCCTTTCTCCCTGCAATACATGAATTTCAACGGATGGCTGATTATCTGCGGCTGTAGAGAATACCTGAGACTTCTTTGTTGGGATCGTCGTGTTCGCTTCAATCAGTTTCGTTGCGACATTCCCCATGGTTTCAATACCTAATGAAAGAGGTGTAACGTCTAATAAAAGTACATCCTTTACTTCTCCTGTAAGTACCCCACCCTGAATGGCTGCTCCAATGGCAACAACCTCATCAGGATTCACTCCTTTCGAAGGTTTCTTTCCAAAGAACTTTTCAACTTCTTCCTGAATTTTTGGCATTCTTGTTGAACCACCTACCAGAATCACGTCATCGATATCCGATGTGCTGAGATCAGCATCTTTTAAAGCTGCGCTAACAGGACTCATTGATCTTTTTACCAAAGAATCAGACAATTTCTCGAAATGAGCTCTTGTTAAAGTTTTAACAAGGTGCTTTGGACCTGATGCCGTAGCAGTCACATAAGGTAAATTAATCTCAGTTTTTGTGCTGGATGATAATTCTATTTTTGCCTTTTCAGCAGCTTCCTTCAATCTTTGAAGTGCCATTGGATCTTTTCTCAAGTCCAGATTCTCCTCCTTTTTGAATTCTTCAGCTAACCAGTCAATGATCACCTGATCAAAATCATCACCACCTAAATGCGTATCCCCATTTGTAGACAATACTTCAAAAACACCATCTCCAATTTCCAAAATGGAAATATCAAAAGTACCTCCACCAAGGTCATAAACTGCTATCTTTTTATCATGACCAGATTTATCCAAACCATAAGCCAACGCTGCAGCAGTAGGTTCATTGATAATTCTGCTCACTTTTAAACCAGCGATTTCACCAGCTTCTTTTGTAGCTTGCCTTTGAGCATCATTAAAATAAGCAGGTACTGTGATAACTGCCTCTTTAACTTCAGTTCCCAAGTAGTCTTCAGCTGTCTTTTTCATTTTCTGCAACACCATAGCGGAAATTTCCTGAGGCGTATACAATCTTCCATCAATATCAACCCTGGGGGTATCATTGTCTCCTTTCACAACTTTATAAGGAACTCTTTCTGCCTCCAATTTGCATTCAGAATATTTGTTTCCCATAAATCTTTTGATAGAAGAAATTGTATTGACAGGATTGGTAACCGCCTGACGTTTTGCAGGATCTCCAACCTTTCTTTCTCCGTCTTCAACAAAAGCAACGATAGAAGGCGTTGTGCGTTTTCCTTCAGCATTAGGAATTACAACGGGCTCATTTCCTTCCATCACAGAAACGCATGAGTTGGTTGTACCTAAATCTATTCCAATTATCTTACTCATAATATTATATTTTTAATTTTTATTGATTCTTATATTTATTTACTGTTGCTGTATGGACAATCACTATGCCAGAGCTGAAATTCATGAATTATGTCACGTTTTTGGCATATTTTAATGACATACTGACATAAACAGTCTGAAAGCAGGCCTTTATTGACTTGTTTAATTACAGTTAATATTTAAACAATGTTCTTGTAATTGGCCAAATAAGATCCTATTTTTGGCTTATACATTAATTCATTCCAATCACCATTTTGAAATCATTTATTTTCATTTTAATTCTGGTTTTCAATGTCACTGTTGCACTTGCTCAGGAAAAACTTTTAAGAGAGTTCAGGGGTGTTTGGGTGGCCACTGTGGGCAATATTGACTGGCCCAGCAATAAAAACCTCAGTGTTGATCAACAAAAAAAAGAAATCATTGACATGCTGGACCTTTTTAAAAGCATGAATTTCAACGCCGTCATATTCCAGGTCAGACCTTCGGCAGATGCTTTCTACAATTCAAAATATGAACCTTGGTCATTTTATTTGAACGGAACAAACAATAAAGCCCCCTCCCCTTATTATGACCCTTTGGCCTTTATGATTCAGGAAGCCCATAAAAGAGGCATGGAATTACACGCTTGGCTAAATCCCTATCGGGCAGTGGTAAACTATCAGGAATTCAGGTCAAACCCTTTTCCACTTACTTATGAAAAACCAGAATGGTTTATAAATTATGGCAACAACAAATACTTTGATCCGGGAATACCCGAAGTCAGGGCACATACTAAAAAAATCGTAACTGACATCGTTCAGAATTACGATGTTGATGCCATACATTTTGATGATTACTTCTATCCGTATCAAATCAAAGATCAGGAATTTGATGATCACAGGAGTTTTAAAACTTTTGGCGGAGACTTATATCCCAACCAAAGGGATAGCTGGAGAAGGCAAAATGTCGACAGGATTATACAGGAATTATATATGACAATCAAAAATATTAAACCCTGGGTTCAATTCGGCATCAGTCCCTTTGGAGTTTGGAGAAATTATTCGGATGACCGAAGAGGTTCGGCTACTGAAGCCGGCCAGACAAACTACGACAATCTTTATGCCGACATTCTTTTATGGATGCAAAAAGGGTGGTTAGACTATATCCTGCCTCAAGTCTATTGGCACATGGGCCATGAGAAAGTTGACTATGGACAAATAGTCCAATGGTGGGCAGCCAACTCCTTTAATACCAATCTTTTTATAGGACATGGATTATACAGGCTTGCAGACAAAAAAGAAGACAAGGCCTGGAATCTTCAAAATCCTACACAGATCGAACGACAACTCGATCTTAATTCCAGTATTTCACAAATCAAGGGAAGTGTTTTTTTTAGCGCTGCATCATTAGCGAAAAACCCGTTCAACATCAATGACGTGCTGACTCAAAAATATTTTCAAACACCTGCATTACAACCTGTAGCCAATAAAAAAGAAAAATTCACACCTCAACCTGTGATCAATGCCAGGTTGCGTAAACTTAAAAACAAACAGTATGTCTTGGAATGGGACCTTATGTCTGAGAAAACTGAGCATCAGGCAGTAAAATTCCTCATTTATCGCTTCGACGAAAATGAAGTGCACAATATAAACAAGGCTTCTAATATCCTAAGCCTTACAGGTGAAACTTCTCTGGTGATTCCCAAGAAGATACTGAAAGCCGGGACCAGCCTTTTGATCATTGCGGTGAGCAGAAACAACGACATGAGCAGTCCAGTAAATGTTAAATTGTAAACCTATCTGGTGAATACGAGTTCCGTCTCACTGGATAAATTCTCATCAAAGGCATAATGATTATAATGAAAGCCCTTAAGCCCCTCTATATCATTGATCTTATTCTCGGCAATATAGCGTACCATTTGCCCTCGGGCATGTTTGGCAAAGGTCGCGATTATTTTGTATTTACCATTTTTGAAGTCTTTAAAAACAGGAGTTATAACTGCGGCCTTCAATTCATTTTTATCAATCGCTTTAAAGTATTCATTACTGGCTAAATTAATCAATAATTCACCTTTAGACATTTCCTTATTCAAGGCTTGGGCAATTTGCTTATCCCAAAATTTATACAGATTAGGTTTCACTCCTACCTGTAACTTCGTACCCATTTCCAAACGATAAGGCTGTATAAGATCCAGTGGTTTTAAAATGCCATACTGGCCCGATAAGATCCTTAAATGTTCCTGTAAAAACGAGAGATCTTCTGCAGGAAGCGTATTGACATCCAGACCTCGGTATACTTCCCCGGTAAATGCATACACTGCCTGCTTTGCATTGTCAAGATCAAAAGGAAGTTCCCATTCCTGGTTTCTCTCAAAGTTCAATTGCCCTAAAGCAGGAGATATCGACATCAGCTTGGATAAACTGCGGGCAGACTTTTTTCTTAAAATTTTATTTAGTCTTTCAGCTTGTTTCAAAAAAATGCCTTGACTAAAATCACTGGTAGGAGCCTTTGATTCAAAATCAAGAGACTTTGCGGGTGAAATCACTATTTTCATTTGACTTTATATTAAATTCAGATCAGATTTCGTTTTGATTGACTGTGTATTTTCTCCATTTCTCAATGCATTGCTTCATATCCTCGGGAATTTCAGAGTCGAAAAATAATTTCTCCTTGCTTACCGGATGCTCAAATCCAAGGGTTTTGGCATGCAACGCCTGCCTGGGAAGGATCTTAAAACAATTGTCTACAAACTGTTTGTATTTGGTATAAGTGGTTCCTTTTAAAATTCTTTCTCCACCATATCTTTCGTCATTGAATAAAGGGTGTCCCAAATACTTAAAATGCGCCCTTATCTGATGGGTTCTTCCGGTTTCCAATTTACATTCCACCAGGGTCACGTAGCTAAACCGTTCCAAAACCCTGTAGTGAGTAACTGCATGTTTGCCAAAATCACCTTCGGGAAATACATCCATCTGGAGCCTGTTCTTTAAACTTCTTCCTATATTGCCGGTAATAGTTCCTTGATCTTCGGTTAAACTTCCCCAAACCAATGCTTGGTAAACGCGATCAGTCGTTCTCTCAAAAAACTGACTCGCCAGATTTGCCATGGCATACTCGGTTTTGGCTACGACCAGCAAACCACTGGTATCCTTATCAATCCTGTGGACCAGACCGGGTCTTTCATTGCTGTTTTTTGGTAAACCCTGAAAATGATAGATCAGACCGTTCACTAACGTTCCACTGTAGTTTCCATGGCCTGGATGAACCACCATTCCAGCGGGTTTATTGAGCACAATCACTTCTTCATCTTCATGGATGATATCTATGGGAATATTTTCTGCAACCAGCAAATTCTCATGCGGGGGATGTGCCAGAACAACCCTGACAATATCCTGAGCCTTAACTTTGTAATTTGCCTTAACCACTGCATCATTTACCAGAACGTTGCCGGCCTTTACAGCCTGTTGAATTTTATTCCTGGTGGCATTTTCTATGAAATTCATCAGAAACTTGTCAACCCTTAAGGGTTCCTGACCTTCACTGGCAACAAATTTAAAGTGTTCATATAACTCATCATCGACTGTGATATGTTCCTCATTTTCATTCATCTCTTTAGCTGACATTCTATAGTTTAATTGATTTATTTGATAGAATCTCTGTCTACGAGCCCATCACCCAAAACAAGGTCTATTACTGTGTTTTTAGGTAAACGATCTCCCGGCATTACATTTTTACTCCCAATCTCCAGGCCTCTTACCACATCCCTTCCCAGATCCTTTACAAACCTTTCCTTTCCAATTCGGAATCCCAGGGACTTTAACTGAATTACCACCTGCCTTTTTGTTTGATCCAATACGTTTGGAACCGTTACTTTTCTGTAATCAGAAGGATTTAAAGTGAGGTATATCTTTCTGTTCTCTTTGACAAAATCACCTGGCATGGGATTTTGCTCTATAACAGATTTTGGTGGAAATTTAGGATTGAAACTGGCCGAATCAATAACGACATAATTCAATTTGAATTCTTCAAGAATCTTTTCCGTTTCTGCCAAACTTAGCATTTCCAAATTCGGAACCTCTATCTTTTCATCGTGTTTGGTGTGATATCCCAACCATTTAACCAGTCCAAATAAGAGCATGAGGGAAATGGCAATCATTAGAATAAGCGTTCTTAAAAACTCCTTACTTTTCAAGTATTGCAGTACATTCATTTCTCAAATAAAATTTGTCAAATATACTTTAAAAATTGATAACATACAGACTGCCGATTCGTGTTTGAAGTCTTTTTTGTAAGTTTGTTCATATCAACTGGCTCAGCCTTAAGAACAAGTATTAATGAAAAAAAATATAGCCATTATCATGGGAGGATACTCTTCTGAAGCGGGAATTTCAATCCAAAGTGGAAATGTGGTTTATAAAAATCTAAATAAAGACAAATTCAATGTCTTCCGTATTCTGATTTTAAGGGAAAAGTGGGTGTATCAGGATGAAAATGAAAGGGAACATCCTATGAACATGGCAGATTTCACGACCACTGTAAATGGTTATAAAACAAAATTTGATTTCGTTTTTAATGCAATACACGGGCATCCCGGAGAAGACGGAACCATATTGGCCTATTTTGATCTTTTGGGTATCAGGCATTCTTCAGCTCCTTTTTACCAGATGGCAGTTGCCTTTAATAAAAGAGACTGCCTTAGTTTGCTTAAACCTTATGGCATTAGAACTGCCAGATCGATCTATTTGAATAAAGGAGAAGATCTTGCTTTTGACGAAATCAAATCAACCGTTGGCCTTCCTTGTTTCGTTAAACCAAACAGAGCGGGTTCCAGTTTTGGAATCAGCAAGGTGTACAAAGAAGAAGAACTTTCACCCGCCCTGACAAAAGCTTTTGATGAGGATGATGAAATTCTCATTGAACAGTTCCTGGATGGGATTGAAGTTTCTGTTGGTGTTATAAAGTGGCAGGGGGACATTTTGGTCCTTCCAATAACCGAGATTGATTCAGATAATGACTTTTTCGATTACGAAGCTAAATATCTGGGGCAATCAAGGGAGATCACCCCGGCCAGAATATCAGAAAAACAAAAAAAGAACGTCAGTGAAATGGCGAGGAAAATCTACCAAAAGATGAGGTTAAAAGGCCTGTCCAGAGCCGATTTTATTTTTGTAGGTGATGAACCACATTTTATAGAACTCAATATGGTACCCGGCTTGTCGGCAGAAAGCATTTTACCCAAGCAAGCCAGGGAAGCAGGTATTTCCCTGTCAGACCTGTTTGAGAGTACCATCAATTCAAATTAAGCTTGCAAAACGAAATAACATGAAAAAAACCGCTGTTTTTCCAGGATCCTTTGATCCTCTTACGCTCGGGCATACTGATATCATTGACAGGGGCCTTCCTCTTTTTGATGAAATCATTATTGCCATCGGAACAAATTCGTCGAAAGAATATATGTTTAGTTTGGAAGAACGACGTAAATTCATTGAAAAGACCTATGCTCATGAACCCAAAGTGATTGTAGATACCTATCAGGGCTTAACCATAGATTATTGTAAAAAAGTCGGCAGTCAATTTATCTTAAGAGGCCTTCGCAATCCCGCTGATTTTGAATTTGAAAAGGCCATTGCCCAAACCAATCGAAAAATGTCTGATATCGAAACGGTATTTTTATTGACAAGCGCAGATACTTCTTATATCAGTTCAAGCATCGTCAGAGATATCCTGGGGAACAATGGAGATGTGTCCATGTTCGTTCCCAAAGACGTAAAACCTTAGTTCAAACGATTTAAAGATGATATTCTGAAAGGCTTTTAGGGAATTCTTCAGGATTAGCAGCCAAATGATACCTCGGATCATCGATATCATTAATAATGATCTGATGAAACCTTGGATCAGATTTATACAACAGGGCTTTACATTCTTCGCTTAAATGCTTTAAATGAATGGTTTTGTTTTCGGCTTCATATTTCTTGACCAGGTTTAATATGGCTTCAATCGCCGAATGGTCACTAATCCTCGATTCAACAAAATCAATCTCTACGTGATCTGGATCATTTTTAGGATCAAACTTTTGATTAAAAGCAGATATTGACCCGAAAAATAGTGGGCCCCATATTTCATAGACCTTGGTTCCGTCTTCTCTCATTCTTTTCCTGGCCCTGATCCTCTTGGCATTTTCCCATGAGAAAACCAGTGCACTTACAATCACGCCTGCGAATACAGCGATGGCAAGGTCAAAAATAACCGTTAAGGCAGAGACTAAAATGATGACAAACACATCCGACCTGGGCACTTTATTTATAATTCTAAAACTACTCCAGGCAAAAGTTCCCACTACCACCATAAACATCACCCCGACCAAAGCTGCAATCGGTACTTGCTCTATATAAGAAGATGCAAACAAAATAAAGGCCAAAAGCGTTAAAGCGGCAACAATTCCTGAAAGTCTGGTTCTTCCTCCTGATTTGATGTTGATAATCGACTGACCAATCATGGCACAGCCTCCCATACCTCCGAACAAACCGGTAACGATATTTGCACTTCCCTGTGCCAAACATTCTTTATTTCCATTTCCTCTGGTATCAGTGAGATCATCGATTAAATTAAGGGTCATCAGGGATTCTATAAGGCCTATGGCTGCCAAAATAAGTGCGTATGGAAAAATAAATTTTATTGTGGTCCAGTTAAAGGGGACTTTCGAAAAGATCTCCCATTGAAATTTGGGAAGCCCGCCTTTTAATCCTTCTCCTCCTCCTTCTCTGATAAATGATCCTACAGTTGCCACATCAAATTTGAATAGGATAACCACAGCCGATATGGTCAGAATTGCCAACAAAGCCTCAGGCATTTTAGCCGTTAGCTTAAACTTCGGTAAAACCCACATCATGAGCATGGTAAGGCCTACCAAACCAATCATGAGGTATAGTTCCATGCCCTGTAGCCAGACCTTTTCACCCCCTACTTGTTTTTTAAACATGCCTAATTGTGACAAAAAAATCACAATGGCCAATCCGTTAACAAAGCCCATCATCACAGGGTGTGGAATAAGCCTGACGAATTTCCCAAGTTTTAACACCCCTGCCGTGATCTGAATAAATCCCATCAATATAACGGTGGCAAACAAATAATACAAGCCAAGGTTTTCGTCCGGTGCTCCCAGGTCATTTCCTCTGGCCACCAAACTCACCATAACAACAGCCAAAGCTCCCGTGGCCCCTGATATCATCCCGGGCCTTCCTCCAAAAACAGAAGTGATCAACCCTACCATAAAAGCTGCATACAATCCCACCAAGGGGTCTACCCCGGCAACAAATGCAAAAGCTACCGCCTCCGGCACAAGGGCCAGGGCAACAGTAATCCCTGACAACACATCATTCTTTACATTCGGTAATTGTTTGCTAATAAATTCGGTCATCTGTATGATTTTTGAAAAGCGGCAAATATACTATATTCTAATCGGATGTCATTTATCCAGGCTTATTTATTGGGCAGCCGATAAATACGCATCGACAAGCAGACTGATACTGGGATATGTATCACCCAGTACAAGGTTCAATTCATCTTTCCCAACCCATTTAAGCCCTGTGATATCCTCTTCGGTTTGTGGTGTCAATTCAGTGTCAGTGGAATACATTTCATACCAATAGGAAATCTTTAGAACTTCATGTTGGCCCTCAGTATATAAATGGCAGGTTGGTACGATTTCCCTACCCAAAAAAAGAGTCTTAAAACCGCACTCTTCCTTAACTTCACGCAATGCAGCAAGCTCTTTGGTTTCTCCTTTTTCAATCTTGCCCTTTGGAAGATCCCATTTTCCTAGTCTAAAGATGAACAAAAACTGATCAAAATTATTTTTTACGATTCCTCCCGAAGCCTCTATTATTTTGAATTCATTTTTAAAACCTCTCCACATGACTGCCAGATCCTGATGGTAAATAAAAACACTCTTTAGACCAAGAGACAGTAATTGGTCAAGTACCTTTTCACCTTGTAGCTCCTTCCATAATAGATAAGATTTTGTGCCAATACGATTTAGATCATCTGTTAAAATAATTGATACATCATTCTTAAAAATTGTATACATTTGCACCATGATTTTTGACAAAAATACAGCAAAAAAGACAGCTGAATTGCTTTTACAGATAAAAGCGATAAAATTGCAACCTGAGGATCCTTTTACCTGGGCATCAGGATGGAAATCTCCAATTTATTGCGATAATCGAATCACATTATCGTATGTAATGATTAGAAATTACCTGCGTGAAAACCTTGCAAAAATCGTTCTTGAAAAACACGGTCAGCCCGACCTGATCGCCGGGGTAGCCACCGGAGCTATTGCCATAGGCGTTTTGGTGGCTCAGGAATTGGGTATTCCTTTTATATATGTAAGGCCTGAACCAAAAAAACATGGCAGGAAAAACCAGATAGAAGGGTTTCTTGACACAGGACAGAACGTTGTGGTTATTGAGGATCTTATCAGTACAGGTAAAAGCAGCCTCAATGCCGTAAAGGCATTAAAGGATGCCGGAGCAAGAGTCATTGGAATGGTCGCCATTTTCGACTATGGGTTCGATGTCGCTCAAAAGAATTTTAAAGATTCTCACGTTGAACTCACTACCTTAAGTGATTATGACAGCCTTCTTGAACAGGCCCTTGAAACAAATTTCATCAATACAAAGCAATTAACAACATTGAAAAACTGGAGGCAAGATCCGGCGGAATGGAATGCCATTTAATACTATGAATTTAGAAAGTCCCAAAGTTACCGTGCAAAAATCAAGTGAAGAAATTTTTAATTACCTCTCTAAAGTTGGCAATTTCGAGCATATCATGCCCGAAAACATCGATAAGTTTGAAGCAGGCGAGGAATCATTTTTATTCGCGCTTAAGGGTATGCCCGAAATTGAACTCAAATTAAAACAGGTCGATGCTCCAAAAAAGATAGTTCTTGGTTCAACCAGTGAGAAATTCCCGTTTAGTCTTACCGCAGATATCGAAGAAAATTCAGAATCATCAAGTAATGTGCAATTGTTATTTGACGGAGAGTTCAATCCAATGGTAGCGATGATGGTTAAAAAGCCACTTCAAAAATTTATAGACACCCTTATTGGCAATATTGAACAGAAGTGATCTGTTGCACAAACGGTTTACATGTATATGACTTCTTTAAAATCATAGGTTTCTGTTGATTCAGTATCCCTCTCTATCCGGAGCATTCCTTGCTTTGTAACACCCCGGATAATTCCCATAAATTGTTCCCCTCGATCGTTTTCAAACATATGTGGTTTGTTTTTTCTGTATAAACAGGCCTCATATTGATTCCATAGTTCATCATACTTTTTTTCAAAGATGAGTTCAAATTTATTTTGGATTGCGTTTAACAGATCCTGTAAAAAAACATCCCGTGGTGTTTCAGTTTTTGTGATGTTTTTTATTGAAACTGCCAACGGAAGATCTGCTGGGAAATTAACCTGGTTGATATTGATTCCTATTCCAATAATACTTTGACTGATCTTGTTTGCTGATATGGTGTTTTCGATCAAAATACCACCCAATTTCTTTGAAACTGACATAATGTCGTTAGGCCACTTTACAGCAAGTTTTGGTAAACTATAACGACTCAAATAGTGATAAATCCCTACTGAAACGGCACAATTAATCATAAATTGATCTTCAGCATCAAAGTCATCATATCGAACTAAAATGCTGCATATTAGATTTTTACCTTTATCGGATTGCCACACCGCACCTTTCTGACCTCTGCCCTGAGACTGAAAGTCGGCTGTAACAACCGTCCATTTTCCCAACTCCTTATTTTTGGACATTTCCTTCAAATAAGAATTTGTAGAATCTGTGGCATCAAGTTTGAATAGATACATTTGTAATATTGCGATTATAGAACATCTAAAGTGATAAAAATGTAATACATTTGCAAGAAATTTTGAAACAATTTAATGACAAAGAAAATAGTTAATTCAGATCTCTTAATTACCGAAATTATTAAGGGAATTGAAGATGTAAAAGGTGAAAATATTTCAATAATTGATCTAAGGGAAATAGAAAATACTGTTTGTGATTATTTTATTCTGTGTGATGGTACTTCCAATACTCAGGTAAGTGCTATCTCAGCTTCTATTCAAAAGAATGTCAGTAAAAGTCTTAAGGACAAAGCCTGGCATGTAGAAGGAGAAGCCAATGCAGAGTGGATCTTACTCGACTATGTTAACGTCGTGGTTCACGTTTTCCAAAAACATGTTAGGCAATTTTACAACCTTGAAGAACTTTGGGGTGATGGAAAAATCTCAAACATTGAAACTGCTTATTAGCAAGCAGCAATCGTTAAACTTATCTCATGAAAAAAGAAAATTCAAATAAAGACAATAATAGCCCATTTAAACAATTTAATTTTAAGTTCAATTTTTATTGGATCTATGGGATCATTTTTGCCTTGTTGATAGGCTATCAGCTTCTAAATAGTTCTGATCTGGCAAGTAACAAGTTAACACAAAATGAATTTAAGGAGATCCTCAATGACAATGACATTGAAACAATTCTTATTGTTAACGGTGACATTGCTCAGCTTACCATCAAGAGTGAAGCCCTGAACAGCAAGGATAAATACAAAAAATCTAAAAACCCTTCAATTTTTGGTCAGACCTCCCCGATTTATATTTATGATTTTGGTGATCTTCAAAATTTTGAAAATAACCTGTCGACAGCCAAAGCTGAATTTGATTTGGATTTTGACAAGGACAATACTACAAGGACAAGTTTTTTTGATTCTTTCCTGGTTTGGTTACCATTTATATTTATCATAGGCCTGTGGATATTCTTTATGAGAAGAATGTCTGGCGGCGGCGGCGGCGGTGGACAGATATTCAATATTGGAAAATCAAAAGCTAAAGTTTTTGATGAAAACACTAAAGTAAGAACCTCTTTCAAAGACGTTGCGGGCTTGGAAGGAGCTAAAGAAGAAGTACAGGAGATCGTTGACTTTTTGAAAAACCCTGATAAGTATACCGCTTTGGGAGGAAAGATCCCCAAGGGAGCCCTTTTGGTCGGTCCTCCCGGAACCGGTAAGACATTGCTGGCAAAGGCAGTAGCCGGAGAATCTGGCGTTCCTTTCTTTTCACTTTCGGGGTCGGATTTTGTGGAAATGTTTGTGGGTGTAGGTGCTTCAAGAGTTAGGGACCTGTTTAAACAAGCGGCAGCCAAATCGCCATCGATCATTTTTATAGATGAGATTGATGCTATCGGAAGGGCTCGTGGAAAAAACAGTATCACCGGAGGAAATGATGAAAGAGAGAATACCCTGAACCAATTACTTACAGAAATGGACGGTTTTGGAACCGATGTCAATGTAATCGTTATCGGAGCCACAAACAGAGCCGATGTTTTGGATAAGGCTCTTTTGAGAGCAGGTAGGTTTGATCGCCAGATTTATGTAGATCTTCCGGACAAGAATGAAAGAAGACAGATCTTTGACGTACATGTAAAACCACTTAAACTGGCCAAGGATGTTGATCTTGATTTTCTTTCAAAACAGACTCCGGGTTTTTCAGGAGCAGATATTGCAAATGTGTGTAATGAATCGGCACTAGTTGCTGCAAGAAAAAGTAAAAAAAGTGTTCATCACCAAGACTTTCTGGATGCTGTTGACAGAATTGTCGGAGGTTTGGAAAAGAAAAACAAAATCATTACCACCAAAGAGAAAAAGACCATTGCTTATCACGAAGCCGGACACGCCACTGTAAGCTGGATGCTGGAACATGCAGCTCCTTTGGTCAAAGTAACTATTGTTCCAAGGGGGAAATCGCTTGGGGCCGCCTGGTACCTTCCCGAAGAGCGGCAAATTGTTGAAACTGATCAGATGCTGGATGAAATGTGTGCCACTTTAGGAGGAAGGGCCGCAGAAAAAGTAATGTTTGACAGGATCTCGACAGGAGCATTAAACGACCTGGAAAAAGTAACACGTCAGGCAAGAGCCATAGTCAGTATTTATGGGCTGAATGATAAAATAGGAAATCTAACCTATTACGATTCAAGCGGTCAGAATGAATATGGTTTTACCAAGCCTTATAGTGAAAGAACGGCACAGACGATCGATGAAGAGATTTCAAAAATCATTGAAAAACAGTACGAAAGAGCTATTAAAATACTAGAAAAGCATAAAGATAAACTGATCGAACTGGCAGAAATTTTGACTGAAAAGGAAGTTATTTTTGAAGGTGACCTTATAAAGATCTTTGGGGAAAGGCCTTTTAGCAAAGAAATAGAAGAGAGCAAAAGAACTTCTAAAGATACGGATAAGACAAGTCCTAAAGAGGAAATTGCTGAGGAAAACTCGAAATAATCAAAGTGTTTTTGTACATTTGGAACATACAAATTGATTATGAGTTTTTTTAATAAATTTTTAAAAAACATAGTTAAAACTTCTCAAAAAAAGGAAAGTGAAAAAGCTAATGGACAGGAAGATGGCCTTTCTGTTGATGAACAATTCGTAAAGAAGTTTATACACAAAGGAGGTAAATTCTTGTATTGTGCCGATGTTGAAGAAGCAGAAAAGAATTTGGTTCAAGTTCTTCAGGAGAATCAATGGAACAACGTGGTCACCTTTGATGATGAAATAAGGGAATTACTCACAACCATACAAAGTGCAAAAACAAGTAAAATCATCCCTTCTCTACCCTTTATGACGCAATGTGAATGTCTTATTGCCAATGATGGCAGCATTATGTTTTCTTCCAAACAATTAAAAGATAAAAAATTAAAGGACCTTCCCAGTAACTTCATTGTTTATGCCAAAACAAGTCAGATAGTAAAGGATTCAAGGGATGGAATATCAGGTATTAGGAACAGATCTGAAAAGAATTCACCTACGATCATCAGTTCTATTAAAGATTTTATTATAAACAAGACAGAAACTGATTTCATGAGTTATGGAAACACTAATTCCAAAACTCTATATTTGCTGCTGTTAGAAGATTTATAAATTCATGAACAACTTTACCAAACGAATTATTTTTGGCCTCCTTTACGCCGGTCTTGTTGTTTCTTCCTCTGTCTTGGGTGCAGTATTCTTTTACAGTTTGTTTCTGGTTTTTATGATGATCTGCATTTATGAATTCATTCGAATTATTGAACTAAATAGCATCTACCCTTATCTTTTGGGGGCATCAGTCTTTCTTGCAGCTGTGATCTCAAATAATAACCTTGTGGTATTTGAAGATGATTTTTCCCATAAGGTTATTTTGTCAATTTTTATCATGCTTGTTTATTTTACCTTTATTCTCGCCCTAGTTTCGTCGAGAAAGGTTGCCAGGCAATATTTGGGGAAAAACTTTCTTACCCTGATGTATATAGCGATACCATTTTCCCTGTTGATCAAAATACCCTATCTAAATTTTGAAGGCAGTTTTGACACTTCTATCATCATTGGTATTTTTATCTTAATCTGGAGTAATGATGTCTTTGCTTTTTTAATAGGCAAGAACTTTGGAAAGCACAAACTGATCGAAAGAGTATCTCCCAATAAAACAGTTGAAGGATTCTTAGGTGGGTTTATCTTTACTTTTATCGCAGGCTATTTTGTTGCAAAGTATTGCCAGAGCATTCAGCCGGTGCAATGGTTTACCATTGCCATTATCATTAGTATCTTTGGTGTATTTGGAGATCTTATTGAATCCATGTTCAAGCGCCAGGCTAAGATCAAAGACAGCAGTAACCTGCTTCCGGGGCATGGTGGCTTTCTAGATAGATTAGATAGTATTATCTTTGCTACGCCATTTGTTTTTATTTACTTATTCCTTACAACATAATGTTTCACAAAGAAGGTTTTAAAATCATATTAGTTGCTGCCCTCCTTTTGGTGGGAGGCTTGTTACTGATCGATAATTTTATCCATGTTTTCTGGTTACAAAAAACATTGATGATTCTTTTACTGGTTATTTTTGTTTTGATCCTTCAATTTTTCAGAGACCCAAAAAGAAATACTGTATTGAATGATGACCATATCATTGCGCCTGCGGATGGAAAAGTTGTGGTTATTGAAGATGTGGAAGAAAATGAATATTTTAAGGAAAAAAGAAAGCAGATCTCTATTTTTATGTCTCCGCTTAATGTTCATGTAACGAGGTATCCGGTTTCAGGTAAGGTGGCCTACAGCAAATACCATCCCGGAAAATACCTTGTAGCCTGGCACCCCAAATCTTCAGAAGACAACGAACGGACCACTATTGTCGTTAATAATCAGCGTGTTGGTGATATACTATATCGCCAAATTGCAGGAGCGGTTGCCAGAAGAATTGTCAACTATGCTAAAACAGGGCAACAGGTAATTCAGGGAGAAGATGCTGGTTTTATCAAGTTTGGCTCCAGAATAGATATTTTTGTACCTTTGGATATGAAAATTAAAGTGGAATTGAACCAAAAGACCAAAGGAGGGGAAACCATTCTGGCTTCTAAATAATGGATGATTTAGATAGAAGATTTAAGAAAGCATTTGAGATTGCTTCGGCCATGACTAAAAAACTGCCGCCCGACATTATGCTGCAGTTCTACTCTTATTACAAGCATGCAACTACAAAGGATTCCATGGTAATACCATCGGGCGATGACATGGTGAGAAATGCCTTTAAGTTAAATGCCTATTTTCAAATTGCCAATATCTCTGAAGACGATGCCAAGCGAGAATACATACGGCTCGTTGAAAAATATTCGGGAGAAAAAGTTTTATAAACAAATTACTACTAACAACGATAAAAAATAAACATGAAAAACATCCTTACTTATTCACTAATCGCAATTTTTACTCTTATTCTATTATCCTGTGAAAAGGAAAAAAAATCAGTTGAAAAAACTGCAGCCCAAACATCCTACGTTATCGATGCACTAAATTCAACTGTTCAGTGGACAGCGTATAAAACAACCGACAAAGTTCCCGTTAAAGGAACTTTTAAAGAAATAAATATTAAAAATATGAATGAAGCAACCTCAGCCCCTGCTTCTTTGGAAGGGCTTGAATTTGAAATTCCTGTTTCCAGTATTTTTACCAATGATACGATCCGGGATTCAAAGTTGAATACATTCTTTTTTGCCATCATGGAAAACACGCTAAGTTTAAAAGGTGTTTTTTCTGTTGAAAATGAAAATACGGGAAATCTTGCTCTTACCATGAACGGACTAACCAAGGATCTCCCTTTTAGCTACGAAATGAGCCAGGACACAATTCTTATTGACACAAAAATGGATCTTAATATCTGGCAGACGCAAGATGCATTGGAATCATTGCATCAGGCTTGTTTAGCTTTGCATACCGGTCCGGACGGGGTAAGTAAAACTTGGGATGAAGTTGCTATTTCGGCTAAAATTCTAACGATTCAAAAGTAACATAAAAAAGGTAACGGGCATAGGTGGTATTTTTTTAATCCTCAGATCCCGATAAAATAAAAACTGGTACTCTAAGAATCTTGGGCTTGTTATAGATGCCTATGGCTCTCCTTTTGAATGTAGAAACACCAATGATCCGGATGAGGTCAATTACCTGCTAACGGAGTCCTTTCAAAGATGACACTACATATTTCGAGCCGTCAAAGAAAGATGATTTTATGATCAATTATCGCGTGGCCGATCTGGAGGCCCTGGTGGAGGAATTGAAAAAGGAAGGTGTTACCTTATGCGACGAAATCGAAACCTTTGACTATGTAAAATTCGTCCATATCATGGACCCGGACGGCAATAAAATTGAACTATGGGAACCTGTTGACCAAGTATTTACAGATAGCCTCAAGGGAAAACCACCAAATAAAACAAGTCTTTAAAAAGAAGCCAGACTCTTTTCTACCATTGCGATTTTTGCCAATGCATCAGCCTCCTTCTTTCTTTCGTTTAAAATAACTTGTTCCGGAGCATTGTTTACAAACCGTTCGTTGCTTAGTTTTTTCTGAACAGAAGCCAGGAAGCCTTTGTGATATGCAAGCTCTTCCTGTAACTTTACGGTTTCAGCTTCAACATCAATTTTCTGTGAAAAAGGAATAAAAAATTCGTTGGAACCAACCCTGAATGTCAGGGCATTCTCTAATTTTTGTTTTACCTCCTCTACCTTCGAAACATTGCACATTTTACCTATCAAATCAAAAAAATCGGGATTAATTTCCTCCTTTTTGACAAAATAGAGCTCCAACGATTCTTTAAAAGAAATGTTCTTTTCCTTCCTGAGGTTTCGAACCGCTGAGATCACCTCCTTGATCATTTCAAATTCCTCTAAAATCAACTCATCAAATCCTTTAGTTTTAGGATATGCACTTATGATCAGCGCCTCTTCAGGGCTTCTTTCATTAAAATATTGCCAAATTTCTTCTGTAATGAAAGGCATAAACGGATGCAGGATCTTGATATTGTTTTCAAAAAATCCCACAGTAGCTTCATAAGTATTTTTGTCAATAGGCTGACCAAATTCAGGCTTTACCATTTCCAGAAACCAGGAAGAAAAATCTTCCCAAACCAGCTTATAAATGGCCGTCAAGGCATCCGATAGTCTATATTGCTCAAACTGTTCTTCAGTAAAAGCCAGGGTTTTTTCGAATTGTGCCCTGTACCAGGCGATGGCAACTTTTGCCGATTTCGGTTGTTCTGAATCTTCTGAAACTTCCCAGCCCTTCACGAGTCGAAAACCGTTCCAAATCTTATTGGCAAAATTTCTACCCTGTAACATAAGATTCTCGTCAAACAAGAGGTCATTTCCTGCTGCTGAACTCATTAAAATACCGGCTCTTACCCCATCTGCACCATACGTATTCATAAGCTCAATGGGATCGGGTGAATTTCCCAATGACTTTGACATCTTCCTTCTTTGCTTATCTCTTACCAGCCCTGTAAGATAGACATGGTGAAAGGGCTTGTCTCCTGTGAATTCATATCCTGCAATAATCATTCTTGCCACCCAGAAAAATAGAATATCCGGTCCTGTGACCAGGTCATTTGTTGGATAATAATACTTAAAATCTTTATTCTCAGGGTCGTTGATTCCATCAAATACGCTTATCGGCCACAACCATGAAGAGAACCAGGTATCCAATGAATCCTCATCCTGTCTGATGTCTTTCTCATTTAAATCATCTTGGCCTGTTTTTTGTCGTGCAAGAACCAATGCCTCTTCCTTGGTTTCTGCAACGACATAATCATTTGTGCCCTGCCCGTAATAATAAGCCGGGATTCTATGTCCCCAGTACAACTGCCTGGAAATATTCCAATCGCGAATATTTTCCATCCAATGACGGTAGGTATTCACAAATTTATGAGGGACCAATTGAACTTCCCCGGTATTCAGTACCGCGTCTATAGCCGGTTTTACAAGATCTTCCATTTTCAGAAACCATTGTTCTGAAATTTTCGGTTCAATGACGGCCTTGGTTCTTTCTGAAGTTCCTACCTTATGGGTATAATCTTCCGATTTAACAAGGATCCCTTTATCTTTTAATTCGGCTACAATCTCTTTCCTAACGACGAATCTGTCTTTTCCTTCATAGTGCAAGCCATAGGCGTTCAAAGTAGCGTCATCATTAAAGATATCGATAACTTCAAGTTGATGTTTTTCTCCAATGAGCTTATCATTCGGGTCATGAGCCGGCGTGATTTTTAGACTCCCCGTACCAAATTCCATATCTACATATGGATCTTCGATAATAGGAATAGCTCTGCCAACTATTGGTACTATGGCCTTTTTACCTTTTAAATGAGTAAATCTTTTATCTTCGGGATGGACACAAATGGCCGTATCACCCAAAATAGTCTCTGGTCTTGTGGTAGCTATTTGAACAAAGTCATCGCTACCTTCGATTGCATAATTCAGATAGTATAACTTACCTGGCTTTTCCATATAAATTACCTCCTCATCGCTAAGAGTCGTCTTGGCCTCCGGATCCCAATTCACCATTCTATAACCTTTATAGATCAGCCCTTTGGCATGTAAATCTTTAAATATCTTAACCACTGACCTATTAAGATCTTCATCCATGGTGAATTTGGTCCTGTCCCAGTCACAGGAAGCCCCGAGTTTTTTCAGTTGCTCCAAAATAAGACCCCCGTGTTTGTGGGTCCATTCCCATGCATGTTCAATAAACTGTTCCCTTGTAAGATCTGATTTTTTGATACCCTGCTCCTTCAGTTTTGCCACGACTTTGGCTTCTGTTGCAATGGAGGCATGATCGGTTCCAGGGACCCAACAGGCATTATAACCCTGCATTCTCTTTCGCCTTATCAAGACGTCCTGTATGGTATTATTCAACATATGTCCCATATGCAATACACCTGTTACATTTGGAGGAGGGATCACAATGGTATAAGCCTCGCGTTCATCTGGTTCTGAATGGAAATAATTATTTTCCATCCAGTAAGAATACCATTTTTCCTCTACTGTGATTGCATTGTATTTTGCTGGAATATTCATTTGTTAAATTTTTGTCAAATAGTGTGCAAAATTACAATTTTAAGCAATAAATTCGACCAATTAAAGTTACATTTATTCAAAAATGTATTAATTTTACAAGAAATTATTTATCATGAAAAAAATATTAGTTTTATTAATTGTCGGACTTATATCGTTTTCTGTGAAGGCACAGACACAGGAAGAAATTAAAAAAGATTTTACCGGGCCTGTTTTTGAATTTGAAAACGAAGTGATCGATTATGGAGAAATTGCGGAGAATTCTGATGGAAACCGCGTATTTAAATTTAAAAATATAGGGAAAGCTCCCTTGATCATATCAAATGTAAAGGGCAGCTGTGGTTGTACTGTGCCTACCAAACCTGAAGAGCCTATTATGCCTGGAGAAACAGGAGAGATTAAAGTAAAATATGCCACAAACAGAATTGGCCCGTTTTCAAAGACGGTTACCATAACCTCTAATGCGTATGAGCCCACAGTGGTTTTAAGGATCAAGGGAAGAGTCCTTGAACAAAAAAGCGAAGAACTTCAAAAAAAGAAAAGTATCGTTTCTGAAACAAATTAAAAAAAGCCCCCAGAGGGCTTTTTTTTATAACAAGCTTCTGAGCTGAAAATCATATCTGAGGTGCTCACCGTTTCTATCGACTAACAACTTGATTTTTTTATTTTCTTTTTGAGAGAGCAAGTATATAATCTCATCCATTTTCATATTGTATGCAGGTTTCCCATTGACCTCCAAAAGAATGTCCCCTTCTATTAATCCGGCATAGTGTGCAGGAGATTCTTTTCTTATCATCGATATTTTATAACTGGGCTTATAGGTAAGTCCATAGCTGTAAAATATATCAGTGATTGTTGTTGTCTCTTTATTGTCCGACGGAACCAGTCTTGCCCTGTTTTCCTTTACAAGCATCTCTCCTCCGTAAATAATTTCTATCCCGCTTTTGTTATACAGAAAAGGATCTTTGAAATATTTCTTCCCTTTCTTTAAGGTTATTTTACTGTTAGGATAATCCATGATGACCTGAAATCTCTTAAGAATTTCAGCGCCTAAAGTCCCGTTTCGGTCTTTATTGGCATGCATTGTGAGCATTGAAGTAGAATCCGGATAAGAAACTGCGGCGTTTTCAAACTCAAAACTTCCTAATTTGAATCTTTTAATCCTGCTTCTTTTACCCATGATATTGCCATTCAATCCTTTTCCAAGGAAGTCTTCAAAATAATTCTCCCCTACAAGAAGATCAGGGTTTGAATAAGGAAATAACCATAGTGAGTCTCCCCCTCCTGAGTCGATAAGAAGTTTCACTTTAACTTCTTTTCCCAGATGATTCTCAACCGTGGCGTCAATAAAAGGTTTTCTGTTGTAAAAATCCAGAGGAAATGTCTCACATCCCCTGCATTCAGTGGGATTATAAGAATCCGGTCTATAAAAAGTGAGTTTCTCGGAGGCGTAATTAATCTTGACAATAAAATTTGCAAAAAGGTCTCCTCCAATAATACCGTGGATATCAATCCCCATTTTTGCAGAAAGGTCGAAAAGATCATCTGTGATAATGTATAACGACATATCAGGATTAATGATGTCATTAAATTTGAAATAATTTCCATGAGATTTCATGGCATTGATTGAATTTCCTTCACCCAAGCCCCTTAACTTAATCACTTCTATATTTCGCAGCTCAACAGAATCCACAACTTTCAGATTGAAAAGCATGGTCGTCTTAATACCGGTATCCAGTAAAAAAGAAAGTCGCTTGCCATTAACCTCTGCGGAAATGACAATCATGTTATTTACCAATGAAAACGATGCATTGACACTTTCCTTTTTGCTATCAGAAAAGCTGAAATCACTCTGTGCAACTGAAGACAGTGCCATATTAAAAATAAGAAGAAACAGAATGATTTTTTTAAGCCTCATAAAATGTGAAATAGCTTATGGAAAGTACTATAAAATTGAGAGACAGCCATAATTTTAAGAAAAATTTAGCTTTTCAAAATAACCTCTACAGTACTATTTTTTCACATATACATTTAACTTTTCAAGAAGAAACGGCGCCAGTTCTTTAGCTATGATAAATGCGACGAAAAACTTACGCGTTTTTTTATTGGCCATCAAAACCGTGCTTAGCAGATTCAAAGCCGCCTTTTTATAGTGATCAAAAGATATTGAATCCAAAGAATCTTTAAGGGAACTTTTAATGGATCCACCCTGAAAAATAGCCGCGGGAATTTTGAACATTAAACTGTTTAAAATTTCTTCCTCCTGATCCTTGATTGTACCTGCCAAATGTTTCTTTGCCTGATTCAATTCTTGGAATGTAGTAATTCTGACTTGCGACTTACTCATCATATTGAATGGATTCGTTAAAATCATCTTCATCTTTAAGCGCCATCTCCACGATTCTATCTTTGATCTTCAATTCAACTTTATCCTTGGCAAATGAGGTGTAAATTAACAGAAGAACGAAGTAAATTATCCCTACCAAAGCGAAACCAATTATTTCACTCTCAAAGAAAGTAGCCAACCAAAAAGCCAAAGCAATACTGAACATGAGCAAAATTAAAATGCCCATGATCAATAATAAGAAGGAACTCACCATCCCCGCTGCTACATTAGCTATGGCGCCAATAAAATTAAACTTAACAAGTTGAATTCTGTTTTCAACATATTTTTTAACCAAATCTATCATTAGCCTGTTTCAATGTTCTGCAAGAATCAATTAGAATGGGTTTCCATTGTTTTGGACTCCTTTTTCATAGATTCGATTTTAGCTGAAAGTTCTTTTTCAAGATCTTTCACTTTTTCAGAAACAGTATCAAATTTTTCCTTCATGGAATCTTTAATGTCGCTGAATTTTTCTTTAAAATAACTCAATGATTCGTCATCCAATTCTTTGATTTTTTTTGACAATTCATTGATTTTTTTGTCCAGGTCATGCTTTAATTCTCCTGCTTTTGCAGAGAGATTATCTCTGGTTTCTTTTCCTGAAGCCGGAGCGAGAAGCAAGCCTGCCACCGCACCAGTTGCTGCTCCTAAAATGAGCCCTAACAACAATTTTGAATCACTTGACATAATAGCTATATTTAAGATTAAATTATATATATAAAGATACTAATTATCTTTCAAAAAAGCTATACTAAAGAGGAAAAAGTAAATAATATTTCGCAATTTTGCAAACAAATTCAACATCTCTACATAATGCCGAAAATATCTTTAAAAGGGCAGCAAATGCCTGAATCACCCATAAGAAAACTAGTGCCCTATGCCGAAGAAGCAAAAAAAAGGGGCATTAATGTATACCACCTCAATATAGGACAGCCTGATATAGAAACCCCCGAAGCTGCGTTAAAAGCAGTAAGGGAAAATGATATCAAAGTACTGTCTTACGCTCGTAGTGAAGGATCTGAAACCTACAGGAAAAAATTGAGCAAGTATTACAGGGAGCATAACATTGATGTCAATGAGCATGATATCGTAGTAACAACCGGAGGGTCCGAAGCCCTTCTCTTTGCACTGGGCAGTATCACTGATTTTGGTGATGAGATCATTATCCCGGAGCCCTTCTATGCCAATTATAACGGTTTTTCGGTAGCCAATGGCATTAAGGTTGTACCCATCGTCTCAACAATAGACAATGACTTTGCCCTGCCGGCCATTGATGGCTTTGAAAAACTGATTTCAGAAAAAACAAAAGCCATTCTGATCTGTAATCCCGGAAATCCGACCGGTTACCTGTATTCAAAGGAAGAATTGAAAAAGCTGAGGGATCTTGCGGTTAAACATGACCTGTTCCTCATCGCCGATGAGGTATATCGTGAATTTGTATATGAAGGAATTCAGCACCATTCCATCCTGAGCCTGGATGGTTTGGACGAACATGGGATTGTCATAGATTCGGTTTCTAAACGTTATAGTATGTGTGGCGCCCGTATTGGCTGTATCGTCTCAAAAAACAAGGAACTGATTCAAACAGCTCTGAAGTATGCTCAGGCGAGGCTTAGTTCACCAACCTACGCCCTTCTTGCCAGTGAAGCTGCTCTTGAAACTCCCAAGGAATATTTTGACGCGGTTATTGAAGAATACGATGAAAGAAGAATGATATTGATCAACGCCTTGAAAAAAATAGAGGGATTAAAAGTATCAAAACCAAAAGGTGCATTTTATTGCATTGCAGAGTTACCCGTTAAAGATGCAGATCATTTTGCCCAGTGGATGCTTGAAAGTTTCAGCGATCAAAATGAAACCGTCATGGTTGCCCCGGCGAGCGGATTTTACTCTACTGAAGGTTCGGGAAAAAATCAAATCAGGATTGCCTATGTACTGAAAAAGGAAAGTTTGATTCGCTCGGTTGAATTACTTAAACTTGCATTGGAACAATACCCAGATTAATGTTTCGGAAAAACGTATCACTTAGGGCCTTCAACACTTTTGGCATTGATGCCAAAGCCAAAAAATTTGCTGAAGTAAATTCCTTAGATCAACTGCTTGACATAGTGTCTAAGCACAAAAACCTTTTTGTTTTAAGTGGAGGCAGCAATATTTTGCTCACTCAGGACATTGACAATCCTGTTATTCATCTTAATACCAAGGGTATAGAATTGGTTGACAAAAAAGAAGACAAGGTTTGGGTAAAATGCCAGGCAGGAGAAAACTGGCATGAATTTGTTTTATGGTGCCTGTCTCACGATTTTGGAGGTTTAGAAAACCTTTCCCTGATTCCCGGAAATGTAGGTACTTCTCCCATGCAAAATATAGGAGCATACGGGGTAGAGATTAAAGATTGTTTTGATTCTCTTGAAGCCTTGGAAATCAGCAGCGGAAAGATAAAAACATTTAGAAGTGAAGATTGTGCATTTGGCTACAGGGAATCTGTTTTTAAAAACCGGTTGAAAGGTGAGTTCATCATTGTCAGTGTAACTTTTCAGCTTTCCGCTAAAAATCATACAATTAATGATGGTTACGGAGCGATCAAGGACCAACTAAAACTTCAGGGAGTAAACGACCCGACGATTCAGGATATTTCTGAGGCCGTTATCGCCATCAGAAGGTCTAAACTGCCCGATCCAAAAGAAATTGGCAACAGTGGAAGTTTTTTCAAAAACCCGGTGATCCCAAAAAGTCATTTTTTAAAATTACAGACTCAGTTCCCTGAAATACCGCATTATATAGTATCTAAAGAAGAGATCAAAATTCCCGCGGGATGGCTTGTGGAGAAATGCGGGTATAAAGGAATGCGATTTGGTGATGCAGGTGTTCATAAAAATCAGGCACTTGTACTGGTAAATTACAAAAATGCAACAGGCGAGCAACTGTTGTCTCTTGCAAAAAATATTCAGCAGTCGGTCAAGAAAAAATTTGAGATCAATCTTGAAATGGAAGTAAACATCCTGTAGCTCAAATAAAATACATCTGTTTTGAGATCTTAGATCCTTATCAGATCAAAACCTGCTCCCTGCATCAATCTATTAAATTTATTGAAGACTAACATAAGTCATAAAATAAGTGTCATATATTTTCTTAACTTTATACGAGAGAACATTTAAAGACAATTTACATGAAAATATATGACGAAAAACACATCAAAAATGTTGCATTTGTTGGCGCCCATAATAGCGGCAAGACCACACTTGCCGAAACTATGCTCTTTGAAGCCGGATTGATCAATCGACGCGGAACTGTGGAAGACAAAAATACCGTTGCCGATTATCATCAAATAGAACAGGAAAGGGAAACTTCAATATTTGCCACGCCACTTCATACTGAATGGAGAAACTATAAGATCAATATCATTGACACGCCGGGCCTGGATGATTTTATCGGGGAGATTGCCTCGACCATGAGAGTTGCAGATTCTCTTGTAACCGTCATCAATGCGCAGCAAGGGGTTGAAGTGGGTACCGAAATTATTTGGCAATACATCAATAAATTTAGCCGTCCAACCTTATTCGTCATCAATCAGATCGACCATCCTCAGGCGAATTTTGACAATAGTTATAACAGTATTGTAAATTTGGTTGGAAACAATGCTGTTAAAATTCAATATCCCATAGTGCTGGATGGCGCCCAGTGTATCGCCGATGTGCTAAAAATGAAAGTATATAAATTTAAACCTGAAGGTGGTAAGCCCGAAAAGCTTGAGATTCCTGACTCAGAAAAAGAAATGGCTGACCATTTACACAATGAGTTGGTTGAAAAAGCCGCCGAAAACGATGAAGAATTAATGGAACTTTATTTTGATAAAGGCACATTAAATGAAGATGAAATGAGAAAAGGCATTCAAAAAGGGATGCTGAACCATGAGTTGTTCCCCGTATTCTGTGTTTCTGCCTTGAATGATATGGGCACCGGAAGGCTAATGGGCTTTATTGACAACGTTGCCCCTGCCGCTGCAGATCTAAAACCGGAACAAAGTTTAGAGGGCAATGAAGTTTTTTGTAAAGCGGATCAACCCACGGCCCTTTTTATTTTTAAAACATTCCACGAACCTAATTTAGGACAGATTACTTTTTTTAAAGTAAAATCTGGCGAGATAAAACAAAATGACAGGCTGAAAAACTCCAGAAATGGTGAAATGGAGAGTTTAAACCAGTTGTTTATCATGGATGGCAAAAAAAGACATCCCGTTGAAAAGCTCACTGCCGGGGATATTGGAGCCACTTTAAAGCTTAAATATACCGAAACCAACGATACCTTAAGCTCACCAAACAAGCAGATTACCATAAAACCAATTATTTTCCCGCAACCCAGAATCAGAAAAGCGGTTGAGGCCGAAAATAAAAAAGATGAAGAAAAACTAAATGAGGTCCTTAAAAAAATCCACAGCCAGGATCCCACCGTGGTGATAAAATTTTCTAATGAATTAAAGCAGCAGATCCTTTCCTGCCAAGGTGAATTGCACCTGGCAACTATCGATTGGACGCTCAAAAACGTCTATGGCATTAAAGCATCTTTCAGCCAGCCTCGTGTGGCTTACAGAGAAACCATTCAACGGGCTGCGACGCAAAGCTATAAGCATAAGAAGCAATCGGGCGGTTCAGGACAGTTTGGAGAGGTTCATTTAAAAATAGAGCCCTGGTATGAGGGTATAGAAGAACCGGAAGGATTCAATATCAGAGGAAAAGAAGAAATAGATCTGAAATGGGGAGGTAAACTTGTATTCTATAATTGCATTACCGGAGGTGTTATTGATACCCGTTATTTACCTGCCATTATGAAAGGAATTCTCGAAGTAATGGAAGAAGGCCCTTTGACCGGTTCTTATGCAAGAGATATAAGGGTAATGGTTTTTGACGGAAAAATGCACTCCGTTGATTCGAATGACATATCCTTTAAAATTGCAGGAGCACATGCATTTAAGGCGGCATTTCTGGATGCCAAACCCAAGCTTTTAGAACCTATTCTTGATCTTGAAGTTAAAGTTCCCGAAGAGTTATTGGGTAATGTCATGACAGATCTGCAATCAAGACGATCAATTATCATGGGAATGGACAGTGATGGTAAGCACCAGATCATAAAAGCGAAAGTACCTGAAGCAGAAATGTATAAGTATTCGACCAGTCTAAGGTCACAAACTCAGGGTCGGGCTACTTTTAAAACTAATTTTGCATCGTTTGAAGCGGTTCCTTCAAATGTTCAAAGTGAACTGTTACAGGAATCTTAGATAAAAAATGCTATTTTTACCCATCAAAAAACCAATTTTGATGGGTTTTTTTATTGACCAAAGCAGCCTATGAAAATATTCAGATCAGAAAGTTTCGTTGATTACAAAACCTATACTTTCAATTACGCCACCTATTGCATTAAAGAAGATCCAGGTGAGTTACCTGAGATCTATGCGCTGGGCTTTTTACCATATTCGAACGATGTACACCTGAAAGCAGAAACTTTTTATTTGGCCAGAAGTTTAAGGGTTGATCTTTCGGTTTTTAAGGAATCGTCTGAAAACCGCCGGGTGGAGAGAAAAATTGAAACTTTACGGCCTTCATTTGAGGTTTTACCCATCGATGATTTTAATGTAAATGATCCTGAATTTAAATCATACTGCCTTGATTTTGCCGGTAAAAGATTCAGTGAGCCTTTAAGCAGAGAAAGACTTGACTATATCATGCAATCACCAAGCATCAGTCATATCTTTAAGTTTAAAATTGACCAGCAGACAGTCGGGTACGTCATTAGCATTATAGAACAAGGAAGTCTGCATTATTGGTTCGCCTTTTTTGACCTTGACCTCCATGCTTATGCCCTGGGCAAATGGATGATGTACAGTGTTATTAAATGGGCATTTGAGCAAAAGTTGAACTATGTATATCTGGGAACCTGTTATGGGGAAAAATCTCTCTACAAAGTGAGGGATTTTAAAGGCCTGTGCTATTTTGATGGCAATCAATGGGATTACGACATGAAAGCCTTAAAGCAAAAATGCAAATCGGATAAGAGTTTTAGTTTGGATGCCTTTAAACAAGATACTGATTTATTTCTTCAGCGATTGCTAAAGAAGCCATCCTGACCTGAGAAACAGATCACAAAAGTCTCGAATTGTTTTTAGGTCGCAGAATAAATCATTAATTTTGCGGCATAATTTATTACAAATGAAATTACTCTTCTTAAGTATTGTTTTATTGGGCCTCGGATTTGCCGGTATCGCCATAAAGATCTGGGGGAAAAAAAACGGTGAATTTGATGGCACCTGTGCCGGAAGTAATGTAAGACTCAAGGCTGAAGGAATTACCTGTGGCTGTGGCAAAGAAGGAAGCTGCAAAACCAATCTTGACAATCAGGAAACTGAGCTTGGTACCAAAAATATTTCCTAAGGCATAATGTTTTTGCTGATCACATTTTGTGTCACTTTTTTAATTCAAACCTATTTCTACCTCTTCCTTTTCAGGAAATATACTTCGTATAAACAAAGTGAAAATAAACCATCTGTTTTTGAAGTAAGCATTGTTGTCTGTGCCAAAAATGAAGCAGATAATGTAAAAGTTTTGCTTCCTGCCCTGGCCCAACAGGAATTTTCAAACTATCAGATCATAGTGGTTGATGATGGCTCATCAGACAGTACGCTCAGTGAAATCCTCAGCTTTAAACAGGCACATAAGGATTCGAATTTCGAGATGGAGGTCATTCACATTTCTCAAAAAAAATCAAAAGGCAAAAAGCTGGCTTTGACCAAGGGAATTCTGGCGGCTCGCTATGATTATATCCTTCTGACAGATGCTGATTGCAAACCTGTAAGCCGAAAATGGATCGATAAAATGATGGCCCCTTTTACAGAAAAATCATCTGTCGTATTAGGCTATGGCGCATATGATAAAATTGACCGTTCGGTGTTGAACAAACTAATTCGATTCGAGACTTTATTGACCGCCATTCAATATTTTTCCTATGCAATCGACGGAAAAGCCTATATGGGAGTCGGCAGAAATATGGCCTATAAAAAAAAGACCTTCCTGGAAGCAGGAGGGTTCGCTGATCATATAGATGTGAAGTCCGGTGACGATGATCTTTTTGTTTCTCAGGTGACCAACGGCGAAAACGTGGCTATTTGCGATCATATGGATTCCTTTACAATATCCGTGCCTCAAAAGAAGCTCTTCGAATGGATCAGGCAAAAAAGGAGGCATATTACAACGTCGGGTCACTACAACATTAAAACAAAATTCTCACTGGGCTTGTTTTATGTGTCACAGCTATCCTTTTATGTCTTGGCTATTGCAGCAGTGCTTTTGAACACATATCTTTATGTTATCATCCCTCTTTTTTTTATAAGATTTCTCTTTTGGTATATTACTTTGAATAAAGCGGCTACCAGGTTAAATGAAAAAGATTTAATAGCTTTAGGTCCGTTATATGAAATTTCAACTATATTTATGCAGTTATATATTTTTTTAAAGAATATAATTTCTCCCCCTAAATATTGGTAAACCGTACATGAGCGACAACAAAGACATCAGTTTATTAATTGTTCAGGCCAAGAAAGGTGACCAAAAGGCCTTTAACGATCTTTTGAATATTTACTGGAAGGATGTTTATCATTTTCAACTGAACAAATGCCAAAATGAGGACGAGGCCGAAGATATTACCATCAAGGCCTTTGCCAAGGCCTTTGATAAAATTGAAAGCTTTGACGAAAATTATCAATTCAATACATGGCTCTATACCATTTCCAGCAATCTGTATGTTGATCATCTCAGGAAAAAGAAAGCGGAAACCATTTCAATCAATAAGAACCCTGTTGAACTTCATAGGATTGTTGACGAAGACCCAAGCCCATCTGACAAACTTATTCAAGAGCAGAATTTAGCCCAATTAAAAGCCTATATCCTGCAGCTCAAACCTCACTATCAGGAAGTGATCAATCTCAGGTATTTTCAAGAATTGAGTTATAAAGAAATGGCCGCTCAACTGGATGAACCCATGAATAATATAAAAGTTAAGCTTTTGAGAGCCAAAAAACTACTGGCAGAGATCATAACTGGTAAATAAATATTATTTTCCATGAATCGCAAGCTGACCAACATTATTAAAAACCTTGGTCCCGGATTGATTTTTGCGGGTGCCGCCATCGGGGTTTCGCATTTAGTGCAGTCTACCAGGGCGGGTGCCGACTTTGGATTTGGATTACTTTGGGCCCTGCTTTTAGTGAACCTGTTTAAGTATCCTTTTTTTCAATACGGACCCCGATATGCCACGGCAACGGGTGAAAGCCTTATTGACGGATACCAAAAGCTTGGGAACTGGGTACTCGTCACATATTTTATTCTTACGTTTTTAACCATGTTTACGATTCAGGCGGCGGTGACCATCGTTACTGCCGGTTTGGCACATAATCTTTTTGGAATTACTTCAAACCTAACGCTTTGGAGTTTGATTATCACATTGCTTATCCTTGTAATTTTGCTGTTGGGAAAATACAAGGTACTCGACCGTGCCATGAAGGTGATTATTTCGATTCTGGCGCTTAGCTCAGTCATAGCAGTATGCATTGCAGCTTTCAAAACAGAGTTTTCGTATTCAGTGTTGCCCGAAATCCCTCAAGGGGCAACTGAGATTGCCTTTCTTATAGCTTTTCTCGGCTGGATGCCTGCTCCACTTGATATCTCAACCTGGCATTCGCTCTGGACACTAGAAAAGAATAAAGTGTCGGTAAAAAAAATAGGCAAGAAAAATTCTCTTGCCGATTTTAATATCGGTTATATCACGACGGTGTTTTTAGGCATATGCTTTATGGCACTCGGTGCCTTGGTGATGTTCCATTCTTCTGAAGAAATCAGACCCGGAGCAAGTGCTTTTGCCCAGCAACTTATCAGTCTTTATACGAGTAACCTAGGAAAGGGAGCAGCTGTTTTTATCGGAATTGCGGCTTTTACAACCATGTTTAGCACAACGCTGACTACATTGGACGCCTCCCCGAGAGCAATGGCAAGGAGCACTGAACTTCTCACCGGGAGAAAGAACAGAAATTTTTATTTGATCTGGATCATCATCCTTTCTTTAGGCACCATGACCATATTGAGTTATTTCAAAACAAGCATGATCACTTTTGTAAAGATAGCGACCATTCTGTCTTTTCTGACAGCTCCATTTTATGCCATTGCCAATTTTACCCTTGTAAAAGGAAAGTATATGCCTGAAAATGATCGCCCTTCCCGGTATTTGAGTTTACTGAGTTACCTGGGAATTCTATTTTTAGTTTTTTTTAGTATTTGGTATTTAACGAGTATTTATATCAACTAACTATTGACGTTTAAATAAATTTTTCTAAAAAATTCTTATCTTTGAGTTTTAATTATAATTTAATACAATGCAAGGAATAGTAAAATTCTTCAATGAGTCTAAAGGTTATGGATTCATTACTGAAGATGGCTCAAACAGCGAACATTTTGTTCACATTTCTGGTTTAATTGACAAAGTTAAAGAAGGAGATGCAGTTGAATTTGATCTAAAGGAAGGTAAAAAAGGATTAAACGCGGTAAATGTAAAGACCATTTAGTATGTGGCTTTAATTTTTTTTTAATGTATTTAAACCTATCCCTCCCGATAGGTTTTTTTGTGCTTTTCAGAAAATCTTGAAAAGAATTCCCAAAACATGACTTATATCAACTAAAATGAATAATCGATTTTTACTTTTGTAGATTGCTGATTAACCTGATATATGGTCATACCCATGAATGATGGTCGACAATAGCAAAACTAAAAAATCAATGATGTCTACAAAACACACATTTCATATCCCTGTTATGGGTACCGGGTTTACCCTTGATACGCCTTTAAAAGTGTCACCCTACGGCATGGACTCCGTTGTTTCTATCGTCGATGATGTTCTTATCGAAAACCTAAGGAAATTCTATTGTGAAAAATTTGAGCTGCCTTACCAGGCCATTACAGACAAGATAGAAGACTTTAGAGCCAAACGAATTACCTCCTATTTAAACTTGTTGCAAGAACTTGCCGAGAAAAAGTTTAAGCAGATCAAGGATTCCACATTGGAAACGAGCATGGAATTCAAAAACTATTTCAACATGTTGCCCGACAGCTCTTCTTTAAAACAAAAGTTTACCGAACTGACACATCAAAATAAGACATGGAAGGAAATTAAAAACTGGGCAGATCAGCATCTTACCATGGGAAGCATTGATGTGAACATCATGACGAAGCTCGATAAAATCAATTATAAAGAAGGTGAAAAGCTACCCAATGAATACAATGATGCACACGCGGCATTAAGGGGTTTTGCACAAAGCAATCTACAATCTTCAGTTGTTTTATCAGCCGGAATGAACCCCAGGCTATACAGTTATATGGAAAATTTTGATGACTTTTTTCCCGACAAGAAAGGGGCAATCAAAAAAAGGATTGTGATTAAAGTGAGCGACTACAGATCTGCCTTGATCCAGGGAAAATTCCTTGCAAAAAAAGGCCTTTGGGTGTCTGAATACCGAATTGAATCTGGTTTGAATTGCGGAGGTCATGCCTTTGCAACAGAAGGTTTTTTAATGGGGCCGATTCTTCAAGAATTCAAAGATAACAGGCAGGAATTGATCGATACCGTCCACAGCGTCCTATTACCAGCCTTAGCCGACAGAAACAAAATACAACCCGACTCACCCTTAGCATTGAAAATTACAGCTCAGGGAGGCGTTGGAACTGAGAAAGAACACCAATTTCTTTTAGAACATTATGATATTGATTCTGTAGGATGGGGTAGCCCTTTCCTTTTAGTCCCCGAAGCTACAACAGTTGATGATGCCACTTTAAAAAAATTGGCTAAGGCGACTGAAGATGATCTCTACCTGAGCAATATTTCGCCTTTAGGCGTTCCTTTTAACAATCTTAAGGGAAACTCAAAAGATCAGGAAAAAGATATAAAAATTGTATCCGGAAGGCCGGGTAGCCCCTGCCCTAAAGAATTTCTGGCCTTGAATAATGAATACGCCGACAAGACGATGTGTACTGCTTCACGTCAATATCAAAGAAACAAAATCAAGGAATTGGATCAGGAAGCCCTGGCTCCTGACGAATACAAAAGCAGATTTCAAAAAATTGTAGAAAAATCATGCCTTTGTATGGGCCTGGGAGAAGCTACTATGCAACTTAACGGTGCAGATTCAGAAAGACCCGCTAAAGGCGTTTCTGTTTGTCCCGGACCCAATATGGCCTATTTCTCAAAAACCATGAGCCTAAAAGAAATCACTGATCACATTTATGGAAGGATCAATCTGATTTCAGAAAAAAACAGGCCCCATATGTTCTTAAAAGAACTCAAACTATATTCAGATCATCTGAAAACCAAGATTGACGAGACCAAGGGTGAACTCAATAAAAGGCAGGAGAAATATCTTTTATCCTTTACTGAAAACATGAAGGAAGGTATAGACTATTACCAACAGCTTTTTTCGAAAATGAAAGATTCGTTTGTATCCTCAAAGTCAAGTATCATGAACGATTTACAAAGTCATATGATGTATCTTGAATATCTGGAGAATCAAATCAAAAATTTAACTGCTGTCCGGCAAGACATAGGATAAAGTTCAAAACGAAATAAAAAGAGCCGACGCCTGGTATTTTAGTGTTACATTATTTTATTAATCACTAGATGCTGTAACAGCATGATCGTTTTGGCATCCTTAATCTCGCCTGAGCCGATCATCGATACGGCCTTTTTAAAATCAACCTCCAGAACGGTAATATCTTCCTGCTCATCTTCGAGTCCACCACCACTATTCACTCTGTCATCATCTTGATATTCAGCAATATACAGGTGAAGGATTTCAGTAACTGCACCAGGAGACATATAGGCCTCTAAAACTTTTTCCACTTTCGAGACGCGAAACCCCGATTCTTCTTCTGCCTCCTTAATCACGCATGTTTCAGGATCATCACCGTCGAGCAGGCCTGCACAGGCTTCTATCATTATTCCTGATTCATTGCCATTAAGGTACGTGGGCATTCTGAACTGAGAAATCAAAATAACTGTTTGCTTCTTCTTGTTGTAAAGCAAAACGGCTGCTCCATTGCCTCTGTCATAAGCTTCTCTCGCTTGCTCCACCCACTTTCCGTTTGGCATTTTATAATCAAAGACCACTTTGTTCAAGGTGTACCAGTTGTCTGACAGCAAAACCATCCTGATATTCTTTACTTTTGAATTCATCGGCAGGTTAACGAATGAGCTTTTTATATTTGATCCTTTTTGGTATCATGTCTCCTCCCAGTCGTTTCTTTTTATTCTCTTCATATTCAGAAAAACTTCCTTCGAAATAATAGACCTGGGAATCCCCTTCAAAGGCAAGGATATGGGTACAAACCCTGTCGAGGAACCATCTGTCATGCGAAATGATAACGGCACAACCGGCAAAGTTTTCGAGACCTTCCTCCAAGGCTCTTAATGTGTTGACATCGAGATCATTGGTGGGTTCATCTAAAAGTAATACATTACCTTCTTCTTTTAGGGTCATGGCCAGATGCAACCTGTTCCTTTCACCTCCCGAAAGCGCTGAAACCTTCTTGTTTTGCTCTGAACCACTAAAGTTAAATCGTCCAAGGTAAGCACGGGAATTTACCATTTTTCCACCCATCATGATCATCTCCTGTTCATCAGAAAAGTTTTGCCAAATCGACTTCTCAGGATCAATATTGGAATGACTCTGGTCGACATATGCTACCTTGGCAGTATCTCCAACCTTAAATTCACCTTTATCGGGTTTTATCTCTTCCATAATCATTTTAAAGATGGTGGTCTTCCCTGCTCCATTCGGGCCGATGATACCTACGATACCATTTGGAGGCAATTTAAAATTGAGGTCATCATACAGTAATTTATCCCCAAAAGCCTTGGAAACACCCACGGCATCTATAACGTTATGACCTAAACGCGGACCATTAGGTATATAGATTTCAAGCTTCTCTTCCTTCTGCCTCTGATCCTGGCTCAACAGTTTGTCATAACTCGATAATCTTGCCTTTGATTTGGCATGCCTGCCTTTTGGCGCCATTCTCACCCATTCTAATTCTCTTTGCAGGGTCTTTTGTCGCTTAGAGGCTGTTTTCTCCTCCTTTGCAAGGCGTTCAGACTTTTGTTCCAGCCAAGAAGAGTAATTGCCCTTCCACGGAATTCCCTCCCCTCTGTCAAGTTCAAGAATCCAACCTGCCACATTATCAAGAAAATAACGGTCGTGTGTTACAGCAATAACAGTACCTTGATACTGAGCAAGATGATGTTCAAGCCAATGAACAGATTCTGCGTCGAGGTGATTCGTAGGCTCATCGAGCAGCAGCACATCCGGTTGCTGAAGCAACAACCTGCACAAAGCCACCCTTCTCAGCTCACCTCCGGATAAATTTTTAATAAGGGCATCACCATCAGGAGTTCGTAATGCATCCATGGCAATTTCGAGTTTTGTATCCAGCTCCCAGGCATTTTGCGCATCAATTTTATCCTGAAGCTCAGCCTGTTGGGCCATCAATTTTTCCATTTTATCAGCATCGGAATAAACCTCCTCAAGACCAAACATATCATTGATCTTGTTGTACTCATCCAAGATGGCAACTGTTTCGGCAACTCCTTCTTTTACAATATCCATAACCGTTTTACTCTCGTCCAGAACTGGTTCCTGGGTCAGATAACCCACAGTATAATTAGGAGCGAAAACAACATCTCCCTGATAATTTTTATCCAGGCCAGCGATGATTTTTAACAAGGTTGATTTTCCTGAACCGTTTAAACCCAGAATACCAATCTTGGCACCATAGAAAAAACTTAAATATATATTTTTAAGGACCGGCTTATTGGCTCCCGGATAGGTTTTACTAACTCCCGACATGGAGAATATCACTTTCTTATCATCTGACATACTAAACGTAATTTAATTTTACTTTTTGGCTTACAAATATAACAATCACTTTTATTAATTCTATTCAGTAATTGATCTTTAAAAAAACTCAAAACCGTTTTGACTTTAAATCGACCTGCTCTAATTGGGTAAAACTGTTTTATTTAACCTGTAAAAAAAGGTTAAAGCATCTTGCAAAAGCCTGGATCAGATTCAATTAAATCATAATTAAAACTTAACATAAACTTTAGTAAAGAATTAATATATATTTGGATATCAATATTTTATATGATAAATATAATATTTTTTAGTATGCTGAACAGTTCTATAAATCAGGGACATATCGTTGCGAGCCACAAGTAACTTTTACAATAAATAATCGGTGTAAGTATTTTGGCTGAAAGCATATATTAAGAAGCACGGCTTCACTTTCTACATCCTGTGTTTTCTTAACAACAATTTTACAATGATTAATTTATAGCTATATTTAGCCTGCATTTAAAGAGGCATAAAGCCTCTAAATCAAATTAAAAAGACTAACCAAAAATTATCCTGTTTAAACATGTTCAAGACAAATCGAATCCTGTGTATACTGACACTGCTCCTCAGCTTATTAAATCAACTCACCGCCCAAACAAAACACCATGAATTATCTATCGAAGTAGCTGTCGACAACTCGCTTAAGGAATCCTTTCAAACGCAGGGACGGCTTTTTGTTTTTCTAAGTGAGCATCCAAACCTGGAACCCATGAAACAAATTTGGCCAAATCCCTATAGCAGGACACATATTTTTGCCAGAAATATTGACCATGTTAAGGAAGGAGCGTCTTTACAACTCAATCACAAAGATGCATGGATCAAAACTACCGACTGGAACCTCAATGAAATTCCTGAAGGCACTTATTATGTCCAACTCCTTTGGGACCAGGATACTAAAGAAAGCAGAACAGATGCTCCCGGAAATCTGCACACCCAAAAGCAAGAGATCATTCTGGATAGCGATCAGCATGTCAAATTTATTCTCAATCAAAAAATTGAGCCACGAACCATCACAGAGCATGAATTATCAAAATTGATCGTTTTAAAAAGCGATACTTTGTCAAAATGGTGGAATAAACCTATGCATTTGAAGGCCTCTGTTTTGCTCCCGCATAATTATGATATAAACAAGGCGTATCCCATTAGATACAATGTTGCAGGATACGGAGGGCGCTATACGCGCATCAATCGTCTTATTTCAAATAAAACCTTTATGGATTGGTGGGATTCAGATGATGCACCTCAAATCATCAGTGTATTCCTGGATGGAGAAGGCCCTTTTGGAGATTCTTATCAAATGGACTCTGACAACAGCGGGCCCTATGGCTATTCGCTGATTCATGAGTTAATTCCCTTTATTGAAAAATCTTATCGGGGAACAAATTCCATGACTACCCGATTTGTTGACGGCTGCTCTACGGGAGGATGGGTTTCATTGGGCTTGCAATTGTATTACCCCGATGTATTCAACGGAGTTTATTCGTACAGTCCTGATGCTATTGACTTTGAAAATTACCAATTGATCAATATTTACAATGAATCGAACGCCTATATCAATGAATTCGGATATTTAAGGCCAATCATGAGAGATGTGAATGGGGAACCTTTGCTTTCATTAAAAGATTTTATAGCCTATGAAAATGTCTTTGGCCAGTCAAATACCTATTTGAATTCCGGTGGGCAATTTAGTGCCCATACGGCCCTGTACAGCCCTAAAGGTATCAATGGCTTACCCAAACCCATGTTCGACCCAAAAACAGGAGAAATCGATTCATTAGTAGCTAAAGCCTGGGGAAAATATGATTTTAAAAAGTATGTAAAAACAAACTGGGCTGAATTAGGACCTAAATTACAGGGAAAAATATATATCTGGATGGGTGATATGGATGAATTTTACCTGAATACCGGAACCAGGGGGTTCGATGAGTTTATAAAAACAACGAGCGACCCAAAATCAGATGCTGTTATAGAGTTTACGCCTATGGAAGGTCATTGCTGGCAATTTTCGCACAAAAAAGTATTGCTTAAAATACAAGACAGGATTCATGGAATGCAAGATTAAAACATTGTTCAATTCAATATTAAACTATGATCTCTATTTAAGAAAAACAACTATGCTTGTATCACTAAGATCAAAACTGCAGGAAGGATTAAGTTCCTCGCTAATCATTTTGACGAGACCAGTATACTTATGTTCGCCAGGTACATGCAAGAACTGACAAACTATGAAGACAAGCATCCCGGTTTGTTCCAACATCAATAGCAAGACCCAGACAGACGATTGATCAACAAAAAAATCCCGCTTTAGAGCGGGATATTTATTAGTATTCCAATTTTTTCATATAATCGATTTTCCTCTTCCAGATCTCAAGCGATTTTTTATACTCTTCAATATTATTGTATACATTTCTAACAAGGGGGTTATCCTCACTTGCATTTGAAATAAAACTAATATTATTCTCCAATTGCTTGATCTCCTTGGTTATATCATCTATTTTTCTTCTAATGAATAATTGTTCACTATCCAGTTTTCTCATGTTTCTTTGATCAACCATGGCGTTTACCGAGCTTTTAAATCTCAAAAAAGCCACTTCATCCTTATCAAGATCCAATTTTTTATAAGCAGTATCCAGCAATTTATGAAATTTCGCATCAAGGTGCTTCACCTTTTGAGGCAGAACGCCGAGAGTTCTCCAATCATCAAGACCCTTCTGCACGAATTCAAGTGTTAGTTCTTTCCCTGACTCGATCTGTTCCTTCAGCGACTCCATGAATTCTTTCTTCTTATCAATGATCGCCGATTGGTCTTTGTCCATCACGTTTTGCTTTTCGTGCAACCTGTCAAAATAATGATTACAAGCATCTTTAAAACGTTTCCAAATCTTATCTGAATCCTGTCTTGGCACATGACCAATCTTTTTCCACTCAGCCTGAACTTTTTTAAAAACCTCGGTTGCAATATCCCATTCTTCACTGTCTTTTAAGGATTCAGCCTGTTCAACAAGTGTCATTTTCTTTTTTAAATTTTCTACCTGGTCTTTTTTTATTCCTTTGTAAAAATTATTCTTTTTCGCATTAAAATCTCGCGTAGCTTCTCTAAAAAGTTGCCAGATCTCCTCGTTTTTTGTTTTGGGAACCTTTCCAATAGCAAAGAACTTGTCTCTCAATGCCTCAAGTTCCTTAATACTGGCCTGCCAGTCTTTATGGTTTTTGTTTTTCTCAATATCAATCGCCTTGATCTTATCGATCACTTCCAGTTTCAAATCAACATTAGCCTTGAATTTTTCATCCAGCTTATCCTGGTAAGCATGTCTTCTTTTATGGATCTTCTTCGTTGCTTCGCTAAATTTATGCCAAACTTCTTCCCTAAATTCACGGGCAACGGGCCCGATATCTTCTTTCCACATCCTGTGCAGCAACTGTAATTCCTTAAAGGCATGATTTACATCCTCTTCCGCGGCCAAAGCTTCAGCTTTTTCTATAAGTTTTGATTTTTCCTCAAAATTATGTTTAAAATCCAGATCCCTGAAATCATTGTTTAAATGGAGGAGGTCATAAAATCTTTCAACATGATGGTGATACGTTCTCCAAACATCATTGTATTTTCCATGCGGAATCTGCCCCACTTCCCTCCAACGATCCTGAAGGTTTTTAAAATCCTTATACATACTGGAGGGTTCTGCATTATCGATCAAATTTTTAAGTTCATCAATAAGCGACAATTTTAATTCCAGATTCTCCTTCTGAACTCTTTCCAGATCCTTATAAAATTCCTGACGCTTTCTCTTGTATTCATTCAAAAGCTCGTCAAATTGACGCTTCACTGGTTCAGAATAACTAAAATCTGCCACCTCTCCTCCGGCTTTAACAAAGGCTTCCTTTTGTTCCTGAATAAGAGCCTTGAATTTTTTTTGAAAAGCTACCTTCAAGCTTTCCAGCTGATTTCTAACGTCTTTGATATCAAACTCCGTTAGAAGTTTTTGCATCATCTGAACAATCCCGTCAAGTGATAAAACCGCCAAATCAAAAGCAGGAATTTCCTTGACATCCGATTTTGAAGGAACCGTTTCTTTTAACGCTTCTTCTTTTGCATCCTCATCAACTCCCGCGGATCCCGATTCAAAAGATGACTTATCATTCCCTGAATCCCCTTCAGGAGCTTCTTTGACTGCTAATTTATCTTCTTGATTTTCAGCATCATTTTCTTTACCGGTCTCAACTACTTTATCCTTCTCCTGTTTTACAGGTTCTTCAACTTTCGATTCAATCTCTATTTCGTCTTCAAGCTCTTCAACGACGCCACTTTTCATAATTTCATCAGCCTTTTGACCTGATTCACCCCCAATGTTTTCCGGTTCCTGAATTCCATCCATTTCTGTTTCCAAGACAACATCTTCCTTCTCATTATCATCAGCAACAATTTCCTTTCCTTTTGATTTTAAGGGAGTTTCTTCATTTTTCCGGCTTGCTCCTCCTGAGGTTGATTCTGATGACAACTTATCATTATTTACGTCTAACATTGTTTCATGTTTAAGGTTCCTAAAATATATTTTAAAAAAGGTTTGAAAGATACTAATAGCATGGCAAAGCGCAAAACTATGTTAAAAATAAGATGTGTTTATTTTTTTAGATCACATCCTTCAGCAAGTACTAAGAATTCCAAATAGCCCATGACCTGTCGGCTTGAAAAGCCAACATAGAACTGCCATTTGAAATAATGGCACCGGCTTTTTCACCCATTTTAAGAAATGCAGTCTTTTCGGGATTATAGATCAAATCATACAACAAATGTTTGCTCGTAAGAAACTCATAAGGCAGGTCAGGCTTGGCATCAATCTCGGGAAATGTACCTACAGGGCTGCAATTAATGATGATTTCATGCTCCTGCATCATCATGCTATCTATATCCTGATAACTGATCATATCCTCAGACCTTTTGCTTCGTGAAACAAACAAAAAAGAAATCCCCAGTTTACGCAATACATGGGCTACAGCCTTCGAAGCTCCTCCGGTTCCAAGAATCAAGGCGCCTTTTTCATTACCTCTCCAACAGGACTTAAGAGAGGTTTCAAATCCATAAGCGTCGGTATTAAACCCTTTGAGCCTTTTATCATCAAGAATCTTAATTGTATTGACCGCTGCAATACTTCGTGCTTCCTCATCAATCTCATCGAGAAAAGGAATGATACTCTCTTTATAAGGAATGGTCACATTGAGTCCGCCTAAAATATCGAGATCCTTCATCACCTTACTTTTAAAATCTTCAATTTTCCGTAAATCGTAATTTACATATTCATAATGTTTCAGGCCAAGAGCGGCGAATTTTTCAGTAAAATATTTTTTCGAAAATGAATAGGAAATATCCTTTCCCAATAAACCAAATCTCTTTTCTATTTTTGACATCTTGTGTGTTATAAACCTTCACTGGGGGTCAATAGCTGATCACGCCAGGAGATATTTTTTAGTGCTTTTCTTCTATTTTTTTTCTCGTCGATAATGTTCAATGGCCGACCTCACACTTTCATGCTTTAATAACAAGGTCTTTGCCAGAGCCTTGTCGATTTGTAAGGCATCCGCCACCATCATTGTTCCTCTCTGGACGAGTTTCTCATTGGTCAATTGCATATCAACCATTTTATTTCCTTTAACCCTACCCAGTTTGACCATTACAGAAGTAGAGATCATGTTTAATACCAGTTTTTGAGCAGTGCCCGATTTCATTCTGGTGCTTCCGGTGACAAATTCAGATCCAACGACAACCTCAACAGGATAATTTGCTTCAATGGCAACCTGTGAGCCCTTATTGCATGTTACACATCCGGTAAGAATACCGTTTTTATTCGCCTCTCGCAAACCGCCAATTACGTAAGGGGTCCTTCCGGATGCGGCTATTCCAATAAGCACATCTGTTGAATTAATGTCATAAGCTTCAAGATCTTTCCAGGCCTGTTCAAAATCATCCTCGGCATTTTCAACGGCTTTTCGCAAAGCTCCGTCACCTCCAGCTATCAGGCCAATAACCCAATGGTCTGGAACACCATAAGTTGGAGGACATTCAGATGCGTCCAAAACACCCAGCCTTCCACTCGTACCTGCGCCGATATAGAAAAGCCTCCCCCCTTTTTTAAATCGTTTTACAATCTCCAGGACCAAAGGTTCTATTTGCGGAATAGATTGTTCTACGGCAATTGCCACTTTCTTGTCTTCATTATTCATATTGACAAGCAGGTCCTTGACGCTCATGTCTTCCAGGTTGTCATAGTAAGAAGATTGTTCTGTTGTGGATCCGGAAATCATAGTTGCTTTTTTTGTTTGATCATTAGTAATCCCAATATCGTAAATAATCCGTTTACCGCTATACTGATAAATCCAAAATCAAAATTAAATCTTTTTTTAAGGTAAATGCTCAGTAAGTACGTTAATACGGGGGACACAATACAGATTAACGGCACCCATTTATCCTTGACCGCTACCGATGAAAACATACCAAGCAAATACAAGCCGAGCAGCGGGCCATATGTATATCCGGCAACGTTGAATATAATCGAAATAATATCTCCTCTACTCCCCGAAAAAATCATGATGATTATAAAGACCACCACCGAAAAACCAAAAAGAACCTGATTTTTCATTCTTTTCTTCTCCTTGCTGGATTTTTTGGAAATATCCAGAAAATCATAAGTAAACGAAGTTGTTAGTGCGGTTAAGGCCGAATCGACACTCGAAAAAGAAGCGGCAATAATCCCCAGTAAAAAACTCACTCCGGCCACAAGCCCTAAATGATTTATGGCCAGGTTAGGGAATAATGTATCGGTATCCAGAAATTGGCCTTGCTCCCCTTTTGGCAGCAACACCTGAATACTATCAGCATATATATATAACAATATTCCAAGGCCTAAAAACAAAAATTGGGTCAAGGCAAGGATCAAACTAAACGTAAGGGTGTTTTTCTGGGCATCCCATCTGTTTTTACAGGTGAGCGTCTTTTGCATCATATTTTGGTCTAACCCCATCATCGCAATGGCTATCAGGACCCCTGCCATAAACTGTTTAAAAAAATTATTTCCCGATTTATGCTCCCAGTTAAAAACTTTGAAATATTTATGTTCAACCACTTTGGTAACCGACTCGCCCATGGTCAGGCCCATGGTGGTTGTAATTGAATAAATGGTAACCACGGCAGCCATTATCAAAAAGAAGGTCTGCATGGTATCTGTCCAGACTATGGTCTTGATTCCAGACTTGTTCGTATAGAGCCACACCAGCATCAAAATAATCACTACAGTCACAAAAAATGGAATTTGTAATTTATCAAAAAAAGCGAATTGCAAAATCTTAGCTGCCAATAACAGTCTGAGAGATGCGCCAAATGATTGAGAAACAAGAAAAAATAAAGACCCCGTTTTGTAAGTACTGTTGCCAAACCTGTCATTTAAATAACCATAGATGGAGACCAGTTTTAAACGATAATACAGGGGAATGAGCACAAAGGTTATAAAAAGATAGCCTACGACGTTCCCCAAAATAAATTGAAAAAAATAGAAGTTGTTGTTACCCACCATTCCCGGCACGGAAACAAAGGTCACTCCCGAAAGTGCGGCCCCTACCATCCCAAATGCTACAAGAAACCAGGGAGATTGACGGTCGCCCGTAAAAAATGATTCATCACTTCTGTTTCTTGAAGTAAAATAGGATATGGCCATAATAAGGCCGAAGTACAAAGCGATAATGCTAAATATTAAAAAAGTGCTCAATATGAATAGATGTGTTATCCTTCAAAAATAGGTTCCCCCTTCGTGATATAAAAATAAAAAAGCCATTATTTCAAAACATATAGCAGGGAGCAGTTTCTCAGGCTACTCCCTTTGCTATACTTACTCAAACAAAAGATTGAAATTTGTGTGGATTTCAATAGAAAAAAAAATTAAAAATCCTTTTTAACTCCAGGATTTGATCTTATGGCCTTTAAAAGCATAAAGAAAGATAATGATATAGGCAGGAAGCAATATCCAGTAACCTTGATTGGCCGAATGAGCTGTGGCAACCACTTCCTCCATTCCATCAGCCAAATAAACTTCCTTTAAATAGTCAACCAGTTTTCCGTATAATGGCGTGAGAATAGCGCCTCCTGAAATAGCCATGATAAGAAAAGCAGCTCCTGTTTTAGTGAATTTCCCCAGACCGTCGATGGCCAGAGGCCAGATAGCAGGCCATACAAGGGCATTTGCAATACCCAAAGATGCCACGAGCAAAACAGAATTAAAACCAGAGGTGTTGACAATCACCAAACTAAGCACGATACCAAGTATTCCGCTTAATTTCAAAGCAGTTGTCTGACTCATATATTTGGGGATAAGGATAACTCCCAGGCCATATGTCCCAACCATGGCAAATAAAGTAAATGTAGTAAACCATTTGGCCTCTGAAACCGGCATTCCGAGTGACAGGCCATAAGCAATGATCGAATCTCCTGCAATAACTTCAACCCCGACGTACATAAACAAGGCGATGACACCTAAAATCAATTGAGGGAACTGGAAAATACTGGTTTTTGCCGATTTTCCTTTAACTTCATCCTTTATGGGAGTCGCTTCAACATGGGGCAAAGGTGCCTTGCGAATCATAAATCCAAGAATCATCAAAACGACAGCCATAACCAGATAAGGCACAAATACGCTATCGGCCATGGTGTCCAGCAATTGATTTTTTTCCTCACCACTAACCGTTTTCAGTTTTTCGTTGACCTCATCGATTCCAGAGAGTAAAAGGGCTCCAAATATCAACGAACCAAGTGCGCCTGCAACTTTATTGGCAATACCCATAACCGAAATTCTTTTGGCCGCACTTTCAATGGGCCCAAGGATCGTTACATATGGATTTGCAGCAGTTTGCAAAAGCGTCATTCCCGCTCCCTGTATAAAAATACCAAGTAAAAACAACCAGTAGGTTCTTGCATTTGCAGCAGGAATGAAAACAAGGGCCCCTATTGCCATAACAAATAAACCAATTGACATTCCTTTTCTATAGCCTGTTTTAGCCAGGATTGCAGAAGAGGGTAAAGCCATTACCACAAACGAAATATATGAGGCTGAAGCTACCAAATATGATTGGGCAGCGGTTAGCTCATTAATGGTTTTCATAAAAGGAATTAGTGCTCCATTGATCCATGTTACAAATCCAAAAATAAAAAATAAGGCTGCAATGATCATTAAGGGCACAAAAGAAGATGATTTAGACATATCCTGGGTTTTAAGGTAACTGTTAATTATTTTGATCGATGGGGAAAATTCTGAAATAAAAATAAGATTTAATTATCTACAGTTGACTTATTTTTCTATAAAAAACAAAAATCCTTAGATAGATGACAAAATTAAGGCAGGGTAAGATGAGATTCAACTTATGGTAAAATGGTTTATTCCAACTTTGGACTACCCGCTTTTTCCTCCTTTTCTTCTTGCCTGACAATTTTCTTAACTGCCCGTACACTGTCTCTTTGACCTTTAGTCATTTCCTTTTCTTCATCAGTTTTCTTCAAACCGAGTTTTTCTACAAATTCTTCCGCATCATTGAAATCGAAACGATAGGAAATTCCAATTCCCTGAGTATATCCTTCCCCTTCGATCACATCAAACTGGATCTCATTTTGTCTGTTGTAAAATTTTGCCTGGAATGTTTCTGTGCGGTTCAATGGCACTTTTACTTCGACCTCACCAATGACATTCGAATTCGTATTGGAACCTACCGGAACACCGACCTTTCCACTCACGACTACTTTATCCGCAATTCTACCAGAAACTTCCAAGCCGAGCTGATCATCGGTGGTAACATCCTGAACACTATTGTCAGTTCCTATATCGTAGGTTACGCCCACTTCAAAATTTTCATTCTCACTTTCGAGCATATTCGAAAGAAGCTGGGATGCCTTTTGAGCCAGTGTTCCTGCAATGGCTGCATTGCCGTCAAAATTTGTTCTTTTGTTCTCTGTCCTGGCGAATGCACCTGTGGCCAAAAGAGAAAAGAACTGGGTTAGTTTATCATCCTCGTTTCTCAACTTGAAATCAAGTTCACTGGCCACCACTGAACTCGCATTGGGAATTTTTACGTCAAAATTGAAATTGGGAGCAGACAGGTTTCCCGTAATCTTGGTATATAGTTCAACATCAATTTTTCTGGAACTGGCAATTTCATCCAGCAGTACCGAAGGATTTGCCCTGGTATAATTGATGGCAGTGATATTTACTTGAGCGTCATACGGATTCCCGTCCCAAACAATGGTGCCTCCTTTTTGCACCTCAAAATTCTTGTTGACTATATTTTTAAACTGATACTCTCCGTTATCAACAACAAGGTTTCCATACATTTCGAATTTTCCGTTCGTATCAATATTCAAGGTTAGATCACCATCTCCCGAACCTCTGAGAACACTTCCGGTAGCCTTGTCTAAAACAATCTGCGCCAGGGCATCCCTGGTAACTTTCAGCCTGAAATTTAAACTGAGTCCCTTTAATTTTTCAAATACAATTTCCTTTCTTTCCTCACCTTCCTCAGGCTCGAAATTCTCAAAGTGTATCAATTTTGAACTATTTACGGTACTTACGTTGCCCAAAGGAACAATAAATTCAGTTCCGGGATTTGTGGTTCCGTTTACATTGATTTCAAGATCATCTGTATAGCCTTTTAAAGTGGTACTGCCACTAAGGAAACCGGTACCGTAATACAAGGCTCCATCTTTGTCCTCAGTATTGAGTACCAATAAATTATTTGTTGTCAGGGCCAAGTCGAGCTGCCACTTCTTAAATTCGGTATGCGTAATAGTTCCGTCAATAATACCTCTTGTTTTTTTAGCGCGGTCAACCACGTTAAAAGACTGAAAATTAAAGGTGTGATCATAAAGTTTAACCACCGACTCACCGTCAAAATCATAGTTTACATTCAGATACGGCAGTTCCAGTCCAGATTCTACCAGCGTAATTTCCCCGCCAATATCAGGATTGGCCAAATTACCTGTTAACATGGCTTCTCCACTTGCATAACCCCTGATATTTGTCAAAACATTTTTACCCAAAGGACTAAAGCCATTGATTCTGAACCTGTCTAAATTCACCGACGCTAAAATGGTTGGTTCCGCACCACTTAGATCGATCGCTCCCTGCGACTGAAAGGTCTTAAGATCACTATTGATCAAAGTCAGATCAAAGGTGTAATTTCGAATATTCTGATCAGAAGCAGCTTTAAAATTAAGATCACCGTAATAATCATCATTAATGCTGAAATAATTGATGGTCAGGTCGGCAATTGGCAAGGTTTTCTTATTTATGGTTCTCAAATTGATGGAGCCATTAACTTTGCCATCAATTGCTACGCTGTCTATAGAAGGAGTAATGTCTTCCAGGTTTACATTACTTAGCCTCAGGTCTATATTCTTTTCTTGGTCCGCGGTGATCAATCCGGCCAAATGAACTTCCTGATTCCCTGTAATCATATTAAAATTATCAATAGCATAGGTCATAATATCTTTGTCATACACGACCTTGTTTTGGTCGTTATTCTCCGGATTGATGTACCAGGTATTCTCTTTAAAGTTAATTTCTGACTTTTTCATCCCCCAGACCGATTGATTGTTTTCATTGAAGGTGTGATAAAAGCTTAATGCATAATTTTCTTTCTTTTCCCTTCCGCCAATCATATCAGCCCTCATAAACAAGGTATCATTTAACATGACATTGACCAGATTGATCTCAGAAAGGTTATAATATTTTGAATCTATTTCATCTATACTCAAAAGTGTATTAAACAAGGGGTTTTTGTTATCAACCTGTAAATTGATTCCATCAACTACATAATCAAAAGCTTCGATTTTTGGTGACTTGACAGTAAGATTGAAAATATCCTCATCAGAATCAATGGCTCCCCTGATAAACGAATCAGGGCTTAAAATCAGATCCGGAAAAAATACGTCTACAATTTTGCTGTGTATATTAAATCGAAAATCAAGGAATTGACCGGGAGTTACCTTCTCCTTCTCGTAATTCATAAACAAACTCCCCAAAGAATTCATTCCAAGTTTTTTCAATTGACGGTAACTGAAATTTCCTTTGATAAAACCGTTGACAATATCCGTTGAATTTACCTTTACTTCCCTTATCGTATCCCTGTTCTCTGATGTGATGGTAAAATCCTTAAAATAATAATCATCATTCTGATTAGAATAAGAAGCGTCTTTAAAACTCAATACGCCTTCTATATTGTCAAGGCTGCTTCCGGTTAGATCCATTTCAATACTACCCTTAAGTATTGATTTTTCGTCCCTTGTGAATAAATTCAGCTTTACAAAATCAGCGTGGGCTATATCTGCCTTGAAGTTGAATTTTTTGATTTCAGAAAGTTCAGCAAGCCCCTTGAATTCCAACTTGATATTAGGGTCATTCACGCTTAAAACACCATCAAATTCTTTATCCCGAAGCACCCCGTTTATATCTATATTAGTATAGGTATACCCCTTGTATTGATGTTTTGAAATATGTCCTTTTACACCTATACTAATCTTGTCGATTGAAAAACCCTGCCCTTCTACCTCACCAACCATCGAAAAATCTCCAATCAAAGTATCCTTTACGAATTCACCAAGTTTGAAGTCAACCAGTTCTATCTTGCCCTTATAAGAGGCCAGGTCGCCCTTATCAATATCTTTGAGGTTCAAATCCACATCCGACATTCCCATCTGTGCTATGGTTCTCAATTTAATTTCAACTGATGAACGCGTAACAGCCACTTTGCCACTACTTGAAAAATAACCGATTTTTTCAAGTGCCTTCGGGATCTTGGCACCTAATAAATCAGGAAGCAAATTGATCAAATGATCATAATTTGAACTAATTTCTTTAATATCTCCGGTTAATTTGAAGTGATCGCGATCAAGTATGTTTTGCAGGTGAACATCCCCCCTAAGAGAAGAATGCCTGTCTGACTCCAGGGCTATATCCTCAACAACAAAGTCATTGATGGTACCATTTACCTTCGCAGAAAAATGGATTTTATCATGTTTCCCAAACTGCCCGTAAAACTTTTTCAAATCAGACAGCACGATATCCCCTTGTTTAAAATCGGCTTCGATTTCCACTTTATTGGTAAAGTCAGAGAGGTCTCCTTTGTTATAGTTAAAAACCACATCCGCCAATAATTCAGACCCATCAGTGGTGAGCCTTGACTCCAGAAATTCCATTCTAGTGTCAGAATAACTAAAATTTGTACTGAATCCTGTTATAGCTATATCGTGATTTTCGATAACTTTTATGTCCCTGGCATTTGCACTTACATTTGATCCCACAATATTAAATTGCTCAAAGTCACCCTGAATTTCCTTGTAGGAGACAACAGCATCTTCCTTTTTATTTTTGTCGAACAAAATAAAATCAACGTTGTTAACGCTAATCTTTGAAGAAGACATTTTGAATGTCTTGGAACTTTCAATCGTATCATTCTGGAATTTATTGACAAAAACAGAAAGATTATTGAGCTTTTCATCTTTATATGTCTTCAGCACGAATACGCCTTTCTGAAGATATATATCTCCAAAATTAAGTTCTCCCCCGAATATATGACGGTAATTCAATATTGAAGTTGACAGCTCATTGACAGCAATGAGCGTATCTGCATGATGATCTTTGATGAGGACGTTTTTTAAAGATACATTTCTGATAGTCGAAAGATCCAATTTCTCTATATGAATACTGGTTCCGTAGGACGCGTTAACTCTATTCGTCACAAACACAGCCAGCCAGGTTTGAACACTGGAAAGCGAGAGTATAACACTCAACATCACCAGTATAAAACTGCCGATCAAAAAGATACGAATTGCTATTCTTTTAAAACGCTTGATAATTATTTATTTCTAAATTTGCATTTTTAAAAGTACAATATTTGTGCCTAAATTTTTCTCATGAAAAAAAAAACTATTCACATACTTTCCATTGAGTCATCCTGTGATGACACCGGAGCCGCAGTCCTTGAAAACAACAAGGTTCTGTCTAATGTTATTGCCGGTCAAAAAATTCATGAAGCCTATGGCGGAGTCGTCCCCGAGCTGGCTTCCAGAGCTCATCAACAGAATATTGTACCCGTTGTGGATCAGGCATTAAAAACAGCCGGAATTGAAAAAGAACAGTTACAGGCTATCGCCTTTACAAAAGGTCCGGGTTTAATGGGATCTTTACTCGTAGGCACTTCATTTGCAAAATCATTGTCAATTGCATTGAACATCCCTTTGATTCCAGTAAATCATATGCAGGCCCATGTTTTAGCTCATTTTATAGCCGAAGAAACCCAGAGCCCTCCTCCTTTTCCATTTCTTTGCATGACCATCAGTGGCGGACATACCCAAATACTCAAAGTAAGCGCCTATGACACATTTGAAATATTGGGGGAAACGATTGACGATGCCGTTGGAGAAGCCTTTGATAAAACCGCAAAATTACTTGGGCTTCCCTATCCCGGAGGTCCTTTGATTGACAAATATGCAAAAAAAGGCAAGCCTGAAGCTTTTTCTTTTTCAGAACCCAAAACACCCAGGCCCCTGGATTTTAGTTTTAGTGGTTTTAAAACTTCAATCCTGTATTTTTTACAAAAGGAACAAAAGAAAGATCCATCCTTTATCGAGAATAATCTCAATGATATATGTGCTTCTGTACAGCGCAGCATTGTAACAATTTTGATGAATAAATTAAAAAAGGCAGCAGAAATATCGGGCATCAGGCACATAGCCATTGCAGGTGGTGTTTCGGCCAATTCAGAGATCAGGTCCACCTTAAAGAGCATGGAATCACAATTGGGATGGACCACTTATATCCCGAAGTTTGAATATACCACCGATAATGCCGCGATGATTGGAATCGTTGGATATTTGAAATATTTGGACAAGGATTTTGGAGCAGAAAATACCGTGGCGACTTCAAGGTTAGATATCAATTCTTAATGATTGCAAGACGCTGGAACGATATTTCCTCAGGTGGTGAAACCGCCGTTTTATCACAAAAAAAATCCGAAACTTATAGCTCCGGATTTTTTTTATTTATGGCAGTTCGCTCTATGAGACAAAAGACGCTGCAATTTTTTTATATACACCTTTTGTAAGTTTCTCCCGAATAGAAGAAAAAGCTTCAATAGTTTCGCTAACATCATCCAGGTTATGTGCCGAGGTTGGAATCAATCTCAAAAGAATCATGCCTTTTGGGATGACGGGATATACAACAATTGAACAAAAAATGCGATAATTCTCCCTTAAGTCATGCACCATAGCCATGGCCTCAGGAATATCTCCCTCCAAAAATACAGGAGTGACGCAGGTATTTGTTTTACCGATATTGAATCCTTTTTCAACCAAACCATTTTGAAGGGCGTTTACGTTTTCCCATAACTTAGTTCTCAATTCGGGCATTGTCCTGATCATATCCAGTCTTTTCAATGCGCCTTTCACCATAGTCATTGGCAATGACTTGGCAAACATCTGCGACCTCATATTGTATTGTAAATACTTTATTACATCTTTATTCCCTGCAAAAAAGGCACCTATTCCGGCCATTGATTTTGCGAATGTGGCAAAATATACATCAATGGAATCCTGCACTCCCTGTTCTTCTCCTGCACCAGCACCTGTAGCTCCTAGTGTACCAAAACCATGGGCATCGTCCACCAATAATCTAAAGTTATACTTTTCCTTTAACGCAACAATCTCCTTCAACTTGCCCTGTTCTCCTCTCATTCCAAATACACCTTCACTAATCACAAGGATACCCCCATTGCTCTCTTCAGCTTTCTTAGCAGCCCTGATCAGGTTCTTTTCAAAGCTCTCCATATCATTATGGCGAAAAGTAAATCTTTTTCCTTGATGCAATCTCGCTCCATCTATAATACAGGCATGGGAATCCATGTCGTAGACTACAACATCATTCTTAGTCACCAAAGCATCGATTGCCGACACCATACCCTGATATCCGAAATTTACAAGATAAGCGGCCTCTTTACTCACAAACTCGGCACATTCTCGTTCCAGCTGTTCGTGATATTCCGTATGGCCACTCATCATTCTTGCCCCCATAGGATAAGCCATTCCATATTCTTTCGCAGCTTCTGCATCTGCCTTGATCACTTCAGGATGATTGGCAAGGCCGAGATAATCATTAATACTCCAGGTAATTACTTCCTGGCCGTTAAACCTCATTCGGTTTGAAATACTTCCCTCTAATTTAGGAAACACATAATAACCTTCAGCCTGCTCCGCCCATTTTCCAAGTGGCCCTTTATCCTTTATGATTCTTTCAAATAAGTCTTTCATGTTTCTGTATCATTTCAACAATGGGATAAAAAAAATCCACATTGTTTTTAATTCTCGGCAAAAATAGCAAAAATTGCTGTGAATCAGTTTCTATGTTTATAGTTTTTAATAAAAGGAAAAGGCGGTTTCTATTTTAAACCGCCTTTTCCTTTTAAATATTTATGCTCTATTTGATAATCTCAAGAGCATTTTTCTCATGTTTCTTTGAATCAAAGAACCCTTGTTCCCTCATCCATTCGTCACTGTAAATCTTTTCCATATATCTTGATCCATGATCGGGCAATATCATTACGACAACACTGTTTTTATCAAAGTATCCCTGCTCCGCATATTGAGTAGTCGCCTGAACTACAGCTCCACTGGTATATCCTGTAAAAAGTCCTTCCATTAATGCAAGCTCTCTGGCCTTGTGCGCAGCAGCTTCATCAGTAACCTTTTCAAATACATCTATCACTTCAAAATTAGTAGCGGATGGGATAAGGTTCTTTCCAAGGCCTTCAATTCTGTAAGGATATATCTCGTTGGTATCAAAATCAGATGTTTCGTGAAACTTCTTTAAGATCGAACCAAAGGCATCCACCCCAAGTATTTTCACATCGGGATTTTGTTCCTTTAAATATTTTCCGACGCCAGAAATCGTTCCCCCGGTACCACTGGCGACAACAACATGTGTCACCTTTCCTTTAGTTTGCTCCCATATTTCCGGGCCGGTAGACAGGTAATGGGCCTCTGAATTTAAATCGTTGAAGTACTGGTTGATATACACCGAATCAGCTGTTTCTTCGTGAAGCCTCTTTGCAACTTGATAATAAGATCTTGGGTCATCTGCGCTTACATTTGCAGGACAGACATACACTTTGGCACCCATAGAGCGAAGCATATTTATTTTACCCTTGGAAGCTTTTGAATTTACAGCCAGAATACATTCATATCCTTTAATGATACAAACCAATGCTATACTAAAACCAGTATTGCCCGAAGTAGTTTCTATAACTTTACTCCCCTTTTTCAGAATACCCCTCTTTTCTGCCTGCTCCACAATATGGGTTGCAATTCTGTCTTTCATGGAGTGCCCTGGATTAAAGGCTTCATATTTTGCTAAGAACTCACCGTTTAACTCTTTCGTTATTTTATTTAATCGTATCAGTGGTGTGTCGCCGACTAAATCTAATACACTATTAGTTATCCCGTTATGTTTTTTCATAAAAAAATAATACTTTGATTATAAAAACCTGGCAAATTTAAAAATATTTTTTTTAACTACCCATGTTTTATCCATAAGAATACCCCGATTGCTGCCAAAATTGGCATGATTCAAGTAAGATTTATTTTCTAATTCCTTCTAAATCAAATAGAAAGCAATAATCACGTGCCACTTCCTTCAATGCGTCAAATCTCCCGGATGCACCACCATGGCCAGTATCCAAATTTGTATACATCAGTAAGAGATTGTTGTCGGTTTTATTGACCCTTAACTTTGCTACCCATTTTGCCGGCTCAAAATACTGCACCTGAGAATCATGCAATCCCGTTGTAACAAGCATATGAGGATAATCATGTTTCCGGACGTTATCATAAGGTGAATAGGATAACATATACTCATATGCGTCCTTATGCTTAGGGTTGCCCCATTCATCAAACTCCCCTGTCGTTAAAGGTATACTTTCATCGAGCATGGTGGTCACAACGTCAACAAATGGAACCGCCGCAATCACGCCGTTAAAAATTTCTGGACAAATATTAATAACTGCACCTACCAGAAGACCTCCGGCCGAGCCGCCTTCGGCATATAAATGCGAAGGTGACGTATATTTTTCTTTAATAAGGTGTTTTGCAGCGTCTATAAAGTCATAAAACGTATTCATCTTCTTAAACATCTTACCCTCGTCATACCAGCTGCGTCCTAAATATTCACCGCCACGTACGTGAGCAGTGGCATAAACGAAGCCCCTGTCTAATAAGCTCAAACGCACAGAACTAAACCTGTCACTCACAATACTCCCGTAAGAACCGTAACCGTAAAGTAACAAGGGTGTATTCTCATTGATTTTGGTCGCTTTATTGTACACCAAAGAAACAGCAACACGCTGGCCATCTCTCGCAGTAGCCCATATTCTTTCACTCTTGTAATTTTCCTTGTTAAAATTACCTCCCAGGACTTCCTGCTCCTTTCTGATCTCCTTGGTTTTATGGTCTACGTTAAAATCGATTACCGAATTTGGGGTTGTAAGAGAATTATAACTGTACCTTATTATATTGGTATTAAATTCCGGGTTGTTATAGACTGAAGCAGAATAGGTTTCTTCTTCAAAAGGAAGGTAATAATCATCACTCCCATCCCATTTTTTTATCCTGATCTTATTCAGCCCATTCTGTCTTTCTTCCAAAATGAGAAAGTCCTTAAAGATTGAAATATCTTCCAACAGGGTGTTTTCCCTGTGCGGAATAACATCGGTCCAGTATTCCTTTGTGGTTTGGCCAATAGGGGTTTTCATCAACTTAAAGTTGAGTGCCTTGCCAACATTGGTAAGTATATAAAAATCCTGGTCATAATGTGCAACACTGTATTCCAAATCCCTTTCCCTGGGTTGGATTATGGTAAATGATCCTTCAGGATTATCAGCATCCAAATACCTGTATTCGGTTGACAATGTGCTGTAGGAACCAATGATAATAAACCTTTTTGATTTTGATTTATAAACAAAGGTCCAAAATGCCTCTTCCTTTTCTTCGAAAATTAATTGATCCTCTGAAGGGTCAGTTCCTAATATATGCTTGTATATCTTATCACTTCTCAGTGTTACAGGATCTTTACTTGCATAAAAAACCGTCTTGTGGTCATTCGCCCAGGCCGTGCTCCCCGAAGTATTATTAATGATTTCCGGAAAAAGTTCCCGGGTTTTTAGATTTTTAAAACGAAGGTCATACTGTCTTCTGCTAAGGGTATCCACCCCAAAAGAGGCAACGGTATTGATCGTATTCACATTAAGGCCCGTCAAGGCAAAATATTCATGTCCTGCAGCCATTTCGTTCACATCGACAATGACTTCTTCCTCTGCCTCCAGATTCCCCTTCTTTCTGGTATAAACAGGATACTGTTTGCCCAATTCATATTTGGTAATATAGTAGTAGCCATTTTTTTTATAAGGCACAGATTCATCATCTTCCTTTATCCTTGACTTCATTTCTTCAAAAAGGTCTTCCTGAAATTGTTTGGTATGGGCCATGACCTCATCATAATAGGCATTTTCGGCTTTCAAATAGTCAATTACTTTGGGATTTTCTCTTTGATTCAACCAATAATAATCATCAATACGAACATCTCCATGAATCTCCATTTTCTTAGGAATTCTTTCAGCTATTGGAGCCTTTATCTCCTTTTTCGGCATATAAGTAACTTTAAATATTCAGTCAATCTTTTTTCACGGGGAAATGCAAAAGTAAGAGATAATATTATGGAAATCACATTTAATTTATGCATTTAAAATAATGCATTAGCCTAAAATCCTTATTTTTACATATACCAATAATGGTAATGAATCCTAATAAATAACCAGAAAAACTACAGATTATGTTTGGAGATATGGAAGGCATGATGGCCAAATTAAAAGAAGCACAGGCCAAAATTGAAGAAACCAAAAACCGTTTGAATACTGTTTTGGTCGATGGTGATGCGGGCAATGGAATGGTAATCGCTACGGTTACAGCCAACAGGGAAGTTAAAAATATTGCCATAGATGACGAATTGCTTACCGATAAAGAGGCTCTGGAAGATTATTTGATCCTTGCGCTCAATAATGCGATCGAAAAAGCGAATAACATAAATGAAGCCGAAATGGCAGCTGCTGCCAAAGGAGGCCTACCTGATATTCCGGGAATGGATATGTTCAAATAGCGGCGGTTAATCTTCTTTCGAACCGGTATTACTTTCTGATTTCAACATATACGTTGCTATAAGGTACTGTGCCGCTATATAGGTGATCATAATGATGACTGGGTAGATCGATCGCTCTTGATAAAATTTATTCAAGGCGATAAGGCTGTCGGATACTATGAACAGTAAGGCACCTGTTAAAAGCCTTAGGCTGACCATATCCTTTTTGATCAAATAGTTTAACAGGGCGACAAAACCAAATAAAGAAATGGCCAGCCCGTAAACAAGAACCGGAATAAAAAAGTCTTGTAATCCTGGCTTTAACACAGTGATCAAAACAATGAAATAGACTAAAAAAGGTAGTAGCGCTTTTAGTTTGTTAATGAATGAACTACCTCTTAGACCTTTAGAGAATATACTGATATAAAGGAGCTGAGTGATTAAGAAAGCAGCAATTCCCATTAAAAATAAATTGCTTTTGTCGAGCAATAGTACATCACCCGCAAACGAGAATATCAAGGCAATTACATACCATTTGTTCACAGAACTTGTTCCTATCAAATAATAGGCGATCAAGGCCGGAATGATCAAGGGTTTACTCAATGTCTGCCAGAGGGAATCCCCGAGAAGTATGGCACAAATATCAATAACTGATACTAAAATAAAAATTAGAAGAATAACTTGTTGTAGCCGCCTGTTTTTTGACATAAATCAGAATTCTGGTAAAAGACATTTATCTGAAAGTTTCAAAAGTAATGGATTTAAACCGGTTTCTAAAGACTCTTTCATCACTTTAGAACCTTCTTTATGGCATTGTAAACAGGCTCCTACGGTTAAAACCCTCTTCTGTTCCTCAATACTGAAGGGCCTAAAATCACTTCTGGTAGACATTCTTTTCGATTCAGGAGCTTGTAAAAATGGAATCCAAGCGTCCTCCGGTAAACCATCTGTTATATTTAAGGCATATTCGGGTTCAAATTTCCAGGTTCCGTTATGCTCATGTAAGGTATAACTAAGACTTCCTTTTCCAAAGCCCAGTGCCGCGGGATCACTATGACACGAAGCACAACTTCTCACTTCTTTGGAAGTCGTATGAGGTGCATTAGGAGCATACAAGCGATCGAAACCCTGCTGCATATCAACACCTTCTGCATGTTGTGTAGGGTCTATAGACAAAATCATTCCCGGGATGGCGGGTACAATTTTTTTACCTTTAGCAGATGTCCTTATTCCCATCGCAGGAAAATCTGAACCAAATTCATACACGTGTTCTACCCAGGTTCCTTTGGTCATTTTTTTATCGAGCAAATCATAACCTTGTTTTATTTGATCGTATGTGTTGTGGCATCCTATGCATCTCGGCGCCCATTGCGAATGACAAGATGCGCAACTGAGCGATTCATGTGCTGCATCCCTGCTGCAAACTTCACTTTGCTTTTTTATCAAATGTTCCTTACCGTCTTTCTTGCCTATTAAATACACCTCCTCTTTTTCATTGACAAAAGTATTCACCAAAGGGTGCTGATCAGCCTTGACTGCCAGAATTTTCTTATCAGAATGTGTATAGTTTCTATGCATAAAAACCAACTTGGATTCATCATCCAAATCCTCATAAGTAATCGTTAAAGGTTCTTCCTTATAGTGACAATCTGAACAACTTAATGAAACAGCATCTTCTTCATGAAGATAATCCTTACCATCCCCCATCACTTCATGAGAACTGTGACAATCAATGCACAGCAGGCCTTTTGAATGATGCACATCATCTCCTTTAAATTCGTACACCCTTTTATCTTCAAATACTTTATATCCCTCTTGATCAATAAGATCATTCTCATCCAAAAGTGTTTCATGCCAGCCCATATAATTTGTAGATATACGACTTGAACGACTATGACAGCCAAAGCAATGTTCATCGCTAACAAATATATCAGTAGCCGGATGCATTTGCGGCAGCGTTTCCTTATTGGATGCTAAATAATCCTTTAACTGGCTGGCTGATTCCTCAGAATAATTCAGATGGCAGGCATTACAACCTCCACCTCTGCTAAGCTCTGTGATCGGGCCCAAAGTACTTTTTTCAGCGCCAAGATGACAATTTGCACAGAGATCTCTCAGGTGATCATCGACCGGACTATGGCTTAGTTCACGAATATCAAAATGATGGTCGGGGCTGTCGGTTTCACCAAAAACATATTTATCAACTGCTACCAGACCACTATTTGTGGTCATCAGGGAATGCTGAATTTTGTATAACTCATTTGGATGACAGACACCACAGGTCTGTTCAGCATTGTTCAAATTTCCTGGAATCACCACCATGTCTTTATGGGAAGATTCTTTATCTAAGGTATGAGGATTTCCCAAGTGACAGGCAACACAACCGATCAATTTGGGATCGTGAAATTGTGAAAGCCCCTTCACCTTGTCATGACAATAAAAACAAGATTCCTTATTTTGGCTCAGCGAAAAATATTCGTTCAATTCGGTACTTTGAGTCTGTTCGGAAATTCCAAACTTCATGACCAACCAAAAGCCTATAATAAACAGGAGTAAGAAACCCGTCGAGATCTTAATCAAAGTCCTGTTTTTTCCTGAGTCCATTAGTAACTTTTCAGCAAAGCTAAGCATCAATGATATGGCAAAGTATGAGTAATAGCAGTTTTTAGTCTTGGGTATGTGACCGCAGTCACAATTCAATATGATATTTATCATCAAAACAACTGCTGTTCCCCTCTAATTTTACCCAGAATATGATCTGCAAGACTGATAATGCAGTATCATAAGAAATAAAATAACAGATCATGGATAATTCAAGAAGGTCATTTATTAAAATATCAGCGCTAGGTGCCAGTGGCATCGCATTTACAACCACTGCCCTTAGTGCCATACCTTCCGATATGAATTCCAATGGAGCAAAGGATAAAAAGATTGGCTCAATACTAAGCAGGTCTGCTACCTACTGTGAGGTTTGTTTTTGGAAATGTGCCGCCTGGGTTTATTCAGATGAAAAGGGTAACATCCAAAAAATCATTGGAAATGAAAATGACCCTCATTGTTACGGACGTCTCTGCCCAAGAGGTACAGGAGGAGTTGGTATGTATACTGATGAGGATCGCCTGAAAACTCCATTAATAAGAACCAAAATTGACGGAAAAGACAGCTTCAGAGAAGCCAGTTGGGAAGAAGCACTTGATTTGGTAGCCAAAAACATGGAGAAGATTAAAACTGAATATGGCCCTGAATCAATGGCACTTATCAAACACGGTTCACCTGGAAGTCATTTGGAACATCTTTTCAAAGCATATGGTTCAGACACTGTTGCCGAACCAGCCTATGCCCAATGCCGCGGACCCCGGGAAACCGGATTCGGCCTTACTTTTGGTTCCTGGGTAGGATCACCTGAACCCACTGACATAAGAGACACGAAGTGTCTTGTACTTATTGGGTCGCATATCGGTGAAAATATGCACAACAGTCAGGTTCAGGAAATGTCGGATGCTATCGATAATGGTGCCAACATCATTACAGTAGACCCGAGATGTTCTACCGCCGCCAGTAAATCTCAACATTGGCTCGCCATTAAACCTGCAACGGATATCGCCTTATTGTTATCCTGGATGCACGTTTTGATTTATGAAGACATTTACAACAAAGAGTATGTAGAAAAGTATGGCTCCGGTTTTGAAGCCTTAAAAAAACATGTAAAACCCTTTAGCCCGGAATGGGCCTATGGCATCACAACTGTTAAACCAAAAGAGATTCGAAAAACGGCAAGAATTATGGCAGCCGCTGCTCCTTCAACCATCGTTCATCCTGGCAGGCACGTTACCTGGTATGGAGATGATTCTCAAAGAGCACGCGCCATTGCCATACTCAACGGACTACTAGGTTCGTGGGGTAACAGAGGTGGGTTTTACTTTAAAGAAAAAATTTCGGTTCCCAAATTTCCACATCCGCCATATCCGCATCCAAAATGGGGTTGGAAAGAACTTGTTGAAAAATATCCATTTGCAGAAATGGGAAGTACCATGGAAGTTATCAAAGCCTCAATACCGGGTGCTGATCAAAAATACCCGATCAAAGGCTGGTTTGTAGCCGGTACCAACCTGGTGGCCTCTGTACCTAAGCGGAAGGTTATCGAAGAAGCTATTCAATCTCTTGACTTTATGGTAGTCATGGACACCATGCCTATGGAGATCACCGGATATGCAGATGTTATTCTACCAGAATGTACTTATTTGGAACGTTACGATGGCATAAGATCAGCAACCAACAGAGAACCATCAATCGCTTTAAGGTCTCCGGCCGTTCCTCCAAAATACAATTCTAAGCCAGCCTGGTGGATGGCCAAAGAGATTGGAAATCGATTGGACCTGGCCGAATATTTTAATTATAACGACTATGAAGAAGTTATCGACTGGCAGTTGAAAGAGATGGGCAGTTCACTGGAAGAGATGAAAAAAATCGGTGTAAAAAACTTTAAACGAAAATCAGGAGCCCTGTATATGCAGAAGGGTAAAACGCATGAATTTGCTACACCAAGTGGAAAAATTGAATTCTATTCTGAGGAATTGGCTAGTCATGGATTAGATCCTATTCCGGTATACACGTCTCATGACAGCCCTAAGCAAGGTTTTTACCGACTCAATTACGGAAGATCGCCCATGCATACATTCAGCAGAACGATTAACAATCCTAACCTAAGTGATCTTACCAGCGAAAATATGCTTTGGGTGAATCCAAAAGTAGCCAGAATTGAAGGCTTGAAAAATAATCAGGAAGTCTGGCTTCAAAATCAGGATGGAGTAAATTCAAGTTTTCCTATTAAGGTCAGGGTAACTGAAAGGATCAGATGGGACTCGGTGTATATGTATCACGGTTTCGGTCATTCCAATAAAAAATTAACAAGGGCACATGGCAAGGGAGCTAGTGACACAGAATTGATTTCAAGAATAGCAATCGACCCACTTATGGGTGGCACAGGCATGAGAGGCAACTTTGTGAAAATTTTACTTGATAACCCAATTAAAGAGACTATACTATGAAATATGCCATGGTCATAGATACGCTGAAATGCGTCGGTTGCAGTGATTGTGTTGTCGCTTGTCAAACTGAAAATAACGTACCTATAGGATATTGCAGAGACTGGGTAACTGAATCTGTCAACGGGTCATATCCACACGTCGAACTGGAACTCAAATCTGAACGCTGTAATCATTGCGACAACGCCCCATGCGTAAGATGCTGCCCAACAGGAGCCAGCCATGTGGCTGAAGGCGGAATTGTTCTTGTCACAGCAGGCGAATGCATTGGTTGCGGGGCATGTATAGAATCCTGTCCTTACGATGCAAGGTTCCAACACCCTGACGGATATGTGGATAAATGCACATTCTGCGCACAAAGGTTAAAAGAAGGGCAACTTCCCGCCTGTGTTTCAGTCTGTCCAACCAAGTGTATGTATTTTGGAGATCTTGACGATCCGACAAGCAAGGTTTCACACCTTCTTCAGTCAAGAAAACACAAAGTGCTCGCTCCAGAAGCTGGAACAAAACCAAATGTTTATTATTTAATCTGATACCACAACATCATGCAAGAAGAAATATTTATCAGCGGCAGAAATATTCCTAAAATTGATCCGTATCTGGAAATATGGCATTTTCCCATTTCACTATACCTTTTTTTAGGAGGTATGGCAGCAGGAATCATATTTTTTGCTTCCCTCTTTACCGTACTAAGACGAGAAAAGCAGGTGCAAACAGCGATTAAACCAGCAATGATCATCGTTCTTATTGCGCTGATCATAGGTCTCCTGGCCTTGTTCTATGATCTTACGCACAAACTTTATGTTTGGAGATTGTATACCACGATAAGAATTGAATCACCGATGTCTTGGGGTGCCTGGGTACTTCTTTTTATAACTATCGGAACATTTCTATGGATCTTGAGCTACTTTTCTGAACTCTTCCCAAAATGGGATCTAAAATTCAAATGGTTAAAACAAATTGAGCAATTTCTTATTAAAAACAGAAGGAATTTGGCGTTAATCATGTTACCCTTATCTTTAATTCTCGGTATATATACAGGTATACTTCTTTCTGCCTTTAATGCACGGCCGCTTTGGAATAATGCCATCTTAGGACCTTTGTTCCTGGTATCGGGACTTTCAACGGGTGCAGCCTGTATTATTTTATTTTCTAAAGATCATTATGAACGGAAATTATTTAGCAAAATAGATCTCGCCCTGATCTTTATAGAACTTGCCCTTATTGTACATATGATTATGGGAATGTACGCCGGATCTGCCGTACAGTTGGAAGCCCTTGACATCCTCATTGGCGGAGAATATACGGTTATGTTCTTTGTGTTTGTGATTATTCTCGGACTGATTTTCCCCGCCATTTTAGAGGGAATAGAGCTTCTTGGCTATAAAGTACCCGTGGCGATTCCAGCCATACTCATTCTAATAGGGGGGCTTATTTTTAGAATGGTCATGATTGAAGCCGGACAACTAACAAGATATTTATACTGACAAAATGCAAAAGGAAAAACAAAACAAAAGGCACGTTTACTGGAATCCATATTTTGGAGGCTTCCTGCTTGGCTTATTGATCATTTTCACTTTCTATATTACAGGCAGGGGATTAGGAGCTGGCGGAGCTGTGAAAAGTGATGTTGTCACAGTCATTAATAAGGTTTCGCCCGAGCACACTGAAAATAATGCTTACTATAAAAAAAATTTAAACAAAGAAACATCCCCAATGAATAACTGGCTGGTTTTTGAAGCACTCGGAGTCATCATGGGCGCTTTTCTTTCAGGAGCTATCACAGGACGAATCAAGTTAAAAACACAACATTCACCTAAAATTTCGGCAAACAGAAGATTAGTCTTTGCACTCATTGGAGGGCTGCTTTTTGGTTTTGGGGCTCAAATCGCCAGGGGTTGCACCAGTGGCGCTGCCTTAAGTGGTGTCTCAGTAATGGCAACCGCAGGATTTATAAGCATGCTTTCAATTTTTGGAACCGGATATCTCGTGGCGTATTTCTTTAGAAAAAACTGGATTTAATCAATAAAACTATCAAAACATGGGACCTCTTATTCCAAATGAATTCATACCTGCCGAATGGAACTTTGTGTTGGCCATTCTTATAGGAATTGCCTTTGGCTATATCATGGAAGCTTCAGGGTTTTCCTCCTCACGAAAACTTATCGGTGTTTTTTATGGCTATGACTTTGCTGTTTTAAAGGTATTCTTTACGGCATGTATAGTTGCGCTTATCGGCTTGAACTATATGGATTATCTCAACTGGATCGATATGACCCAACTCTTTGTACAACCTACCTACCTCTGGGCTGCTATAGTTGGTGGTTTTATCATGGGAATAGGATTCCTGGCAGGCGGATTTTGTCCCGGAACAAGTTTATGCGCCGCGGGCATTGGAAAAATAGACGGCATCATTTTCACCATAGGGCTCTTTATAGGGATCGTTATTTTTTCTGAATCCTTTACCTGGTTACAACCACTTTATGAAAAATCAAATCTGGGACATATTACCCTTGATGAAACTCTGGGTATATCCCCTTATCTGATCATTTTTATTTTTACCCTGATTGCCATCCTGGCCTTCTATATTTCAGATGTGGTCAGGAAACGAGTCAAGAAAGTTTTTTACTAAAATAGCTTCATATGTCAGCAACGTATACAACAAAAAAAATCCTGGTAAAAAGAAGTTATCAGTTTTTAGCCTTGATCCTGATCTTATTGGCAGGTGGGTTATTTTTGATTCCAAAACATCAAAAACACGATGGTATCCCACCCGAACAATTCGTGAAAAATTTATTGAGTACAGAAAGGTATATTTCAACAGATCTCATGGCAGACAGAATGGTCAATCAAGATCCCGTTTTATTGCTAATTGATACCAGAACTACTGAGGAATTTGAGAAATTCAGCCTTCCCAACGCGATACATATACCTCTTGCTCAGATGTTTGATAAAAACCTGAATGCTTATCTCAATCAGGACATTTACGATATTGTGCTTTTTGCCAACGACAATTTTTTGGCCAATGAAGCCTGGATGATTGGCAACCGACTGGGTTATCAAAGACTTTATGTGCTGGATGGCGGTCTAAACGCCTGGTTTGAGACCATAATCGAACCCCCATATCCAAAAGAAACAATGTCTAATGAAGCATTTGAATTATATGCATTTAGAAAGGCTGCAGGAAAATACTTTGGCGTGGCCAATGATACGGTTGAAATCGAAACCAAAGTGATCAAAAAGAAAGCACCAAAAAAGGTGATTACCAAGCCCAAAAAAAAGAAAAAAATGCCCGAAGGAGGCTGCTAAATAACCCATTATTGTAAATAACCTATATCCCACAAAAGATGAAAGAACTAGAAAAAACAAAAAGAATATCCATATCGGCCATACTCTTTTTGTTAGTTATTGTGATCGGTTTACTCACATTTAGAAAACCCGAGTTCAGTTTTTCAAACAGTTCGGCCAAAACTTTGGAAGTTGTCACTAATAGTAATCATCTAATTTCGTTGGATGACTTCAAAAATTTAGATCCGTCAACGTATAAACTTATTGATATCAGAACTAATTTTGATTTTTCAAAAGGTCACCTCGATAATGCCATCAACATTCCCATAAGTCAAATCCTGGAAGCACTGGGTAATGGTAGTTTTAGTGATGAGGAACCAACAGAAAAAACAGTGATCATTTACGGTGAACATCCGCAGGATGCCGATGCCGTATGGATGCTTTTGTTTCAAATGGGTTATGAGCAGATAAAGATACTAAGTATCAGGACCTCTTATGAGAACAGACAATTCCATGTAAAAAATGTGGAAGTTGGAAAGCCTTCGTACGATTTTGCTGAAACAATGAGAAAGGCAAGCATTCAAAAAATTAAAAAAGTTGAAGCTAAACCTGCTCTGGCTCCAAAGAAAAAAGTCATCACACAACCTAAAAAGAAAAAGAAAATGCCAGAAGGAGGCTGTTGATAATTTGCATTATGACGTCTTCACAATTAGTTTGATTGCTTTGTGAAATATCCCCGCCTTGAGCGGGGATATTTTTGGTCAAAAAAAATGATTTTTACAATACCAATTGACGCTTTTTCTGGCCAAGACAGTCGCCTGATGTATTAAAAAAAAAGAGTAAATGATATCTTTAAGACGACTCCGATTCCATTTCGAAGCATGTATGTAATACAACCATTTCGATTTTTGCAATTTACATTTTTAACTTACTGATTTACAGTATTTTAAATTATTTTTTCTGTTCTATTTTGTTTGTAATAATTGTAGCGCTGTTATGTAACTTTTGATACTGAGCAAACTCATTATGTATTGATATTTCCTGAGAAATGTCATGAAATTATGACCTCTTCAAAATTATTTTTAGCCTAAGTATAAACAGATAAACAATTGAATTTTAAATTTTTACATCATGAGAAAACTATCATTTATTCTCTTAATCATGCTTTTGCCAGCTACTCTTTTGATCAGTAGTTTTAAAGAGCCGAGTACAAGTGTTAACAACCTGAACCCCCCGAATGAATTTGAGACACTGCTGAGTTTCCTTGAAGCCAACAGAAATTTCATCAATACTGATGCTGCACCTGCCCTGATCCCTGCTGATGAGGTTAAGAAAAATTTTAAGAACCCCAAATATCATATCATAGATATTAGGAGTGCGACCTGGTTTGAATATGGTCATATTAAAAACGCTGCAAATGTTCAACCAGCTGATCTTCTTAATCATTTCGAAAACAGTATTATTCCCTCCGAGTATGACAAGATCGTTTTGGTCTGTTATTCAGGGCAGTCTGCGGCCTATTTTACAAGCCTGCTTAGATTAGCCGGATATGACAATGCTTATAGCATGAACTGGGGAATGAGTTCCTGGAGGGTTGATTTTGCAGAAAATTCATGGCTCAAAAATACCTCTGACGATTTTAACTCAAAATTAGAAACTACTTCTAATGAAAAAGCGAATAAAGGTGCTGCACCTGCTATTAGCACCGGGAAAAGTGAAGGAGAAGCTATATTAAGAGCTCGATTGGAGAAAGCATTTGCTACTCCTTATAAAGAATCTATTGTAAAATCATCAGCTGTGTTTGAGCTGCCTGCAGACTACTATATCATAGATTATAATGGCGCCGACAGGTATGCAAAAGGCCATATCCCACAAGCCGTACAATACGACCCAAATGCTTCTCTTAGTTCAACAACAGATTTACTTACGATTCCTACAGATAAGAGGGTCTTGGTTTATGGACCAACCGGTCAGGAAACCGCCTATGTTGTGGCCTATCTCAACGTACTTGGTTACAATGCCGGAAATCTTGCATATGGTGGCAACAGCTTTATGCATAAAACTTTAAAAGACAATAATTGGGAAGCTTTTACAAAAAAAGACGTGAACATGTTTCCCGTAATAGAATAATTACAACTCAAAATACTATTTAATAAACAAATGATTATGAAAAAATTAAATTTATTCGTCCTAGCATTATTATGTGTACCTGTGTTACTGCTCAGTTCTTGCGACAGAGGTGATGATATCAATCCTGAAAATCCAATATTACGACCTGCATTTGAAGTCATGACAAGTTATATGATGGAAAATGATCTGGATTTAAACAATATATTAAGTGGCCCTGGTGGAGAGGTAAAATTTGTGGCTGGTGCTCCTGCAGAAGCCGATCTTGACGCCTTTTTGAACAAATACAGTATTTTGGACATAAGAACACTTGAAGCGTTCAATTCTGGTCATATTCAAGGGGCAAAGCATGTAGCTTTTGCTGATATTCTTACTGAAGCAGATGCTGCAAGTAAACAGATTCTTGTTGTTTGCTATTCAGGTCAAACTGCCTGTTATGCCACATCACTTTTACGTCTTGCCGGCCATAGCAATGCTCAGGCATTGAAATGGGGTATGTCTGGCTGGAATCCTGAAACAGCCGGATCCTGGAATAACAATACGGGAGACGAAGCCAATGGCCATAGCAATTGGGCGGCAAACAATGCACCGGGTAATCGAACCTTTGATGACCCATTGATAGATATCTTTTCAACAGATGGAGGCGACATCCTAAGACAACGCATAGAAGCCGCTGTAGAAGGAGGATTTAAAACTGCAAAAGGTACTGATGTACTTAACAATCCTGGTATTTACTTCATTAATAATTATTTCGGAGACACTGATTATGGCAATTTTGGTCATATCAAAGATGCTTTCCGCGTGAAAGAAGAATTAATGCTAGAAGGCAATGGTTATAAAGGCCTTGACTCTGATAAAAATGCCAAGGTGATTACTTACTGTTATACCGGACAAACTTCGGCAGTGATAACTGCATGGTTACAAGTTCTTGGGTATGATGCCTATAGTATGACTTTTGGTATGAATGGTATTTATCATTCAAACGCGGCATGGAGCAGCAATCAATGGGGTGTTGGTTCTTCGGTACCAAAAAACTTACCACTGATCAAAAATTAATCTTCAAATAAGATCACATGAAAAAAATTATTTCAATATTCATCGTAATGATGATTAGTATGCTCATGAGCCAAGTGCAAGCACAAGGTTGTGACGCAGAGGATCCCAATGATAGCATTGCTCCTGCCAAAATTAAACTATTTGGGTTTGTTCAACCTGAGTATAATTACACCCTTTCTGATCCGGCAGAAAGCACCTTCAAATTCAGAAGAGCCAGAATCGGAGTAAGAGGGCGGTTATTTGAAGATTGGACCTACTATTTTATGTTGGAGACCAGCCCCTTTATTGGTGGTGTTGGAAGTGCCTATCTTATGGACGCTTTTGTGACCTGGGATAAATATAACTGGGCCCGTCTTTCTGTGGGTTCTTATAAACAACCTTTTGGCCGTGAAGTTCAAACGGCCTGTAACGCATTGGTTACCATAGACCGTGCCATTGTATCAGATCAGCTGGTTGTTCCACAACGAGATTATGGAATCTCAATTTGGGGTGGTAACGTGAATACAAGACTGAATTATGCCTTCGCCATCATGAATGGAAGTGGATTAAACAAGGTGGATAACAACAACAAAAAAGACCTTGTTGGCCGGGTTACCTATAAATTGTTTGATTTTATGACCATTGGAGGCAGTTACAGATACGGCTTCCCAAAACTGAACAATAATGATGATGACAGGGTTACCTATGGAGGAGAAGTTCTTTTCGACATCAATAACCTTCATATCCAGGGAGAATATATTCATGACGAAGGTGCTTTTGATCCAGGTGCAGACACCGGATGCGGATCTGAGCCACTGGCATTAGGAGAAAAAAGAGATGGAGCCTATGGCATGATCTGGTATGACACCAAATGGAACCTGCAGCCTGTTTTTAAATATGAATTCTTCGATCAGGACCTTGACTTAAAAGATGTCCCTTATCGTTACAGTGAAAGAATGACTATTGGCCTTAACTATTTTTTCAACAAATCGGTACGTTTACAACTAAACTATCAGGCTAATATTGAAACGGTTATCAACGAAGACAATGATAAATTCTTGGCGCAAATTCAAGTAGTTTTCTAATTATTTATTTGTTTTGCTTGAATGCAGCCAGAATCGATTTTGGTGGAAAACTCCTTAACTAATGTTAAGGAGTTTTCTTTTACAGGAATTCAAGTCACAGTTAGCAATAAGTTCTTGGTAACTATCATATTTTAAACTAACTTTGTTTAAACATTCATGACCCTCCAAGAAGATATGAATACACAAGAAGTTATCCTACGAAAAAAAATTGGGGAATACTACGGCTCGATTTTTGAAAAAGAATTAATAGAAGAAATAGTAAAAGTTGGATTTTTAGAAAAATATAAGCAGGGAGAAATCCTTGTTGATATAGGTGAAAATATGACTCATATCCCGCTCATCCTGCAAGGTGCAGTTAAAATCATCCGAAAAGAAAAAGAAGGTGAGGAACTTGTACTCTATTTTCTTGAGAAAGGAGATACCTGTGCCATTTCATTTATCAATTGTATCAACAGGAAAGAAAGTATCTTTAAAGCGGTAGTCGAAAATGATGCCGAAGCCATCTTTTTACCTGTCGAATATATCGATGACTGGCTGGCAAAGTTCAAAACCTGGAGACATTTCATTATTGACAGTTATCATTTTCGACTCATTGAAATGGTCGAATCTATTGACGGGCTTGCTTTTATGAATATGCACCATCGTCTGCTTAAATACCTGTCAGACATGGCGCTTGTCCATCATGACGTAAATCTTGATATCACGCATCAGCAAATTGCCAACGATCTAAATACCTCCAGAGTTGTTATTACAAGGTTATTGAAGCAACTTCACAATGAAGGAAAAGTATATTCAACACGAAACAAGGTACAAGTGTTAGAATTATAAACAGTGTTTTTTTAAATCATTGACAGATAATCCTGCTCAGTGATTATGGGGATTCCCAGGCTCTCGGCTTTTTGTTTTTTACTCGGCCCCATATTATCTCCGGCGATTATATAACTCGTCTTTTTAGAAATTGATCCTGACACCTTGCCACCATTGTCTTCAATGGATTTTTTAAGTTCATTGCGAGACATCACCTGAAAAACTCCGGACACAACAAAAACCTTCCCTTTTAGCAGCTCGGTTTGATCTGCCAACAAAGACTCATCCACAGAAAACTGCAACCCATATTTTTTTAAGCGATCAATTATTTGTCGGTTTCCATCATCACTGAAAAATTTAATAATACTCTCTGCGATCTTATCCCCAATTTCATCAACGAGTATCAATTTTTCAAAATCGGCTTCGATCAAAGCGTTTATATTCTTGTAATGTCGCGCCAGCTTCTTAGCTACAGTCTCTCCCACGAATCTGATTCCAAGGGCAAACAGCACTTTTTCGAAAGGAATGTTTTTTGATGCCTGAATACCCTTGATCATGTTAGATGCCGACTTTTCAGCCATCCGTTCCAAGGGAACGATCTGATCCTCTCTTAGTTCATAGAGATCTGCAACATTATGAATCAAGCCATTTTTAAACAACAGTTCAACAGATTCGGCACCAAGGCCGTCAATATTCATGGCTTTTCGACTAATAAAATGCTGAATCCTGCCTGTAATCTGTGTCGGGCACCCAAATTCATTTGGACAAAAGTGTTTAGCATCTCCCTTTTTTCTCACAAGTTCTGTTCCACAATCGGGACAATGTGTGATATATTTTATTGATTCGGCCTCCGGGGAGCGAAATGTCAAATCAACTCCTACTATTTTTGGAATGATCTCCCCTCCTTTTTCCACATAAACCCTGTCATTCAACCGAAGGTCCATTTTCTCTATTTGATCTGCATTATGCAACGAAGCCCTTTTTACAATCGTTCCGGCCAACTCAACGGGTTCGAGGTTGGCAACCGGCGTAATGGCTCCGGTTCGGCCTACCTGATAGGTAACTTCTTTGAGTATCGTACTGGCCTGTTCGGCCTTAAATTTATAGGCCAGGGCCCATCGGGGAGATTTTGCCGTATAACCCAATTCCTCCTGATGATTAAGTGAATTCACTTTTATCACTACGCCGTCGGTCTCATAAGGCAGTTCATGTCTCTTGTGGTCCCAATATTGGAGGAATCCAAAAATTTCTTCGATATTTTTACACAATTTTATTGTCTTTGGTACCTTAAAACCAATTGATGCCGCATAATTTAAAATCTCATAATGGGTGGAAAAAGGATTGCTATCGGCCACAACCTGATAGAGTAAACAATCAAGGGGGCGGCTGGCCACCTCAGCGCTATCCTGCAGCTTTAAACTTCCACTTGCAGTATTCCTTGGGTTCCGGTAGGGATCTTCCCCCGCTTCAATTCTTTCCATATTCATCTTTTCAAAACCATCAAGTGGCAGTACAATCTCACCTCTGATCTCAAATGAAATTAACTTATCGTCTTTTACAACAAGGGGAATGGACCTTATGGTGCGAACATTTGACGTAACGTCATCACCCATAAATCCATCACCCCGGGTGACAGCCTTAAGAAAAACACCGTGATCATAACTTATATTAATGGAAGCACCGTCATATTTAAGTTCACAGGTAAATTCAAGTTCTACATCCCCGAGAATCTTCTGGATCCTTTTTTCCCAATCCAGAATATCTTCTTTTGAATAGGAATTGTCTAAAGAGTACATCCTGTTCTTATGAACAATGGTATTGAAATTCTTGGTGATTTCACCTCCTACTCTTTGAGTAGGAGAATTTGGGTCGCTAAATTCAGGATGTTTTAATTCGAGCTCCTGAAGTTCTTTTAATTTAAAGTCAAATTCAAAATCAGATATACTAGGCTCATCAAGAACATAGTAGCGATAATTATGTTGTCGGAGTTCTTCTCTCAGGTCTTTAATCTTCTTTTCGACTGTGGTCATCAAGTTGTTGGTTTTGGAAATTTAAAAATAACTCTTTTTTTATTATCACCGTATTTTCATTGCTTTCTATAACAATTTTAATCAAACCTTGTGTGACTTAAGTTACTGAAATTAGAGCCTTTACAAACAAAAATATGACTTAAGTCACTTCTTAGAAAAAAACCTCGCTCTATCTTTGCCGTATAATTAATAAGACAAAAATTATGAAGAAGTTAGTGATTTTAGGTGCCGGAACAGCCGGAACAATGATGTTAAACAAAATGCATCATGAACTTGATAAAGAAGAATGGGAAATCACGATTGTAGATCAGTATAAAACTCATTATTACCAACCCGGATTCTTGTTTATTCCCTTTGGGATTTATAGTAAGAAAGATGTCGTTAAACCAAAATACGATTTTTTCCCTCCTGGTGTAAATGTGATCTTCAGCCCTATAGATAAAATAGTTGGAGAGGAAAACAAGGTGCTGCTCGATGGAGGCGAGGTTTTAAATTATGATTTTTTGATCATCGCAACCGGAACAGAGACCAGGCCTTCTGAAACAGAAGGGTTAACTGACAAATTGTGGTACAAGGATATTTTCGACTTTTACACTGTAGAAGGAGCCGTAGCACTTCACAATAGATTGAAAGATTGGGAAGGTGGAAAATTAGTTATGTGTATACCTGAGCTACCTTATAAATGCCCGGTAGCACCCATTGAGTTTGTTTGCCTTGCAGAGGCATACTTTGCAGAACGCGGCATGAAAGACAAGGTCGATATCTCCTATGTAACTTTGATGCCTGGTGCCTTTACAAAGCCTGTAGCATCCAAGGTGCTTGGTGATCTTTTAGAAGAAAAGAATATAGATGTAGTATCAGATTTTTATTTGAGTTACGTGGATAATGAGAACAAAAAGCTTGTTTCTTATGATGAACGCGAAGTTGAATTTGATATCCTGACTATTGTTCCGGTGAACATGGGATCAGACATGATAGAAAGAAGCGGCTTAGGTGATGACATGAATTACGTGCCAACCGACAAATACACCTTGCAATCTAAACAATTCGAGAACATTTTTGTAATCGGTGATGCTGCCAATATACCTACCTCAAAAGCAGGTTCTGTAGCACATTTCGCAGCTGAGATTTTAACGGAAAACCTGCTTGCCGCAATGGAAGGAAGAGCATTACCCGCTAAATTTGACGGTCATGCCAACTGCTATATCGAAACTGGTTATGGAAAAGGTGCCCTGATCGATTTTAATTATGAAACAGAACCCTTGCCAGGAACTTTCCCTTTGCCAGGCATCGGACCATTTAAGCTTTTGAAAAATACGAAAATGAACCACTATGGTAAAATTCTTTTCAGATGGATCTACTGGCACATTCTACTAAAAGGCAGAGAGTTGCCAATTGAGGCAGACATGAGCATGGCAGGAAAAAAGAGAATGTAACCTCAATAGATACTAGTGATGGAAGACAAGAATATACAAATGCAAATTGATGCGCTGGACAAAAAACTGGATCTGATCCTGGGGTATGTACATCAACAAAAATTACAGGCCAACATGGTGGAAGACCTTGTTGGGGACCTTAGCATTATAGGAAAAGATGCCTATGATTCAACTGTAATCGAACTCGACAAGAGACAGGTGGAAATTGACCCTTCTGAATTGACCGGATTGGCCGTGTCAGTTTTAAGAAATATAGGGAATATCAAAACCGTTATGGACACCCTTGAAATGGCGGTGGATCTTGGTAAGGAGGTAGGCCCGATTGCAAATGAAGTGATCATTGACTTTACAAAGCAAATGAATACCCTTGAACAAAAAGGTTACTTTGACTTTATAAGAGAAATCGGACCTGTAATTGATAACGTTATCAAAGGCTTTAGCCCTGAGGATCTCAAAGAACTGGCAAACAGTATTGTCTCGATTTTGACGATTATTAAAGAAATGACTCAGCCCGAGGTATTGAATATCATGCAAAACGCCATAAAAGCGTTTAACAGTATGGAAACCGAAAGCGTGCCTTCTTACTCCGTATGGAAGTTGATGCGTGAAATGAACAGTCCTGAAATGAAAAAAGCACTGGGCTACGGTATCACCTTTATGAAAAATGTTTCAAAAGATGTAGACATCAAAGAATAAACAATCAAATAAATAACATAAATAATAGAATTATGGCTTTAAAAACAATCGCAGGAACACAAGTAAATGTGTCAGAAGAAGGATATCTTGAAAACATGAATGAATGGAATGAGGATATTGCAAAAGAAATCGCAAGTGAAGTAGGCATCGAATTAACAGACAAACACTTTGAAGTATTAAATTATTTGCGTGAAAAAACTGAAGCTGGAGAGGCACTGAGCATTAGGAAAGTGGGTAAATCAGGTATTACAGATATCAAAGGATTGTACAAATTATTTCCAAAAGGCCCTTTGAAATTCTCAGCAAAAATCGCTGGAATTCCTAAACCAGCCAGTTGTGTATAATAAGGAATTAAATGATAACAAAAATATAACAAGATGAGTTCAGAAGAAAAAAAACCTTTAGAAAAAGTTTGTATTATCTGTGCCAAGGGATCTTTGGAAGATGTATATGCGACTTTAGTGATGGCCAATGGTGCCGTAATGGAAGGTATTGAAACGAACGTATTTTTCACCTTCTTTGGCCTTGACGGTATTACAAAAGACAGAATGAATGGCCTTCATACAGCCACAACAGGGAATCCGGCTATGCGTATGCCCGGTGGCCTTCCTTTTCCAACCATGTTAGGAGGATTGCCCGGAGTTGAAGCCGGAGTGTCAAAAATGATGAGACATCAAATGGAAGAGCTCGACATGCCTCCGGTTGATGAATTTCTTGAAATGATTACTGCAGGAGGTGGAATGATTTATGCGTGCAAGCTTGCTGTTGATATGTTCAAATTAGAAAAAGAAGACCTTAGTGACGAAGTGGATTCAATCATCACAATTGGTGACTTCTATGGTCTTTGTGACGGTGACAGAACACAAATTATATTTACTTAAAATTTTGATTACCAGGCTACTTTTGTAGCAATATATTTTTTTTAGTGTTGATTTTGATTAAAAATGGCAGTGCTTTGCACTGCCATTTTAATTTCAAGTTACACTTTTAGAAACTATTTGCTTCTTCTGGCTTGCTTTCTTGCTTCTCTTTCTTCCTCCAGAAGCCTTTTCCTTTCCGACTTACGTTGCTGTTGTTGTTCCGGAGTCAGGTAATAATCTACCACTTGCCCGGCATAGTACAGTGAATCTCTGTTAATGCTATTCACATCAACATTTTGATCTTCTGCAACCTGTGCCGCATATTTTTCGAGTTCAGCTTCACTAACCCAACCTCCTCCCAGAGATTTGTACAACCCTATATAAGAAGATAATAATGCCTGGTAATTTTCGCTAAAGGCCAATCGGGCATCAAATTCCTGACGCTGGTTTTCCATTACTTCCAGATAACTGGTAACCCCTTGATAATAGCGTTGTCTTGAAAGGCTGCTTGCATTTTTTGCAGCTCTCATTTTCATTTCGTTTGCTATCAATTCCTCGCGATACGTCGATAATTCAATCAAAGAATTATCCACTTCCAGTAAGGCAGTCAATACGGTATTTTCATAGTCGTACAGATACTGTTTGGCTAATTCTCTTTCAATATCCACCCTTCTGGCATTTTTACCCCATTCAAAGACCGGTCCAAGTAAACTGGCACCTGCGCTCCAACCCAAACCATTTGAAACCAAATCAGACAGGTCAGCACTTCCGAGTCCGAGCAGGCCTGTAAGGCTTATAGAAGGAAACCGAAGGGCCTGAGCAACTCCAATACGCGCATTTTGGGCTTTATACATTTGTTCTGATTGCAAAATATCAGGCCTTCTCTGCAAGATTTCCGAGGGAATACCGGTCGGAATTGAATCGGGTATCTTATAGTCGGCTAAATCTTTAAAGGTCAGTACTTCATTCATGTTTCTGCCCATCAACAAACTCAAATTATTCTCTGTAAACGCTACAAATCTTTTGAATCTGGGAACAGAGGCCTGGGTGATTCCTTTTTGAATCTCCGCCTGGTTTACATCAATGATATGGGTATATCCTTTATCAAATCTGGCTTGAATAATTTGAAGTGTACTATCCCTCAGGTTCAAAGTACTTTCAGAGATTGCTAATCGCATCTTATAATCGAGTAATTGAAAATAATTTGTGGCCACTTCAGAGATTAAAGCAATTTCTATGGCTCGCTTACCATAAAAGGAGGCTAACATATCCGCTTTGGCAGCCTCAGTACTTCTCCTGAACTTGCCCCAAAAATCGAGTTCCCAACTAAAGGTTCCGGCCGCACCATAACTTTCAAAAGTATTATCGCCGGGAATATTAAATAGTTGATTGGTCGCCCCGGCATCTCCCTGCAGCCCTATTTTAGGACCCATATCAGCTTTGTTAAACTTTACGTTGGCCCTGGCCTGTTCAATTCTGCTCGCAGCAATTAACAGGTTTTTATTCTCTCGCAAGGCAGTGGCAATCAAAGTATCAAGAACAGGGTCGTGAAATAATTCCCACCATTTTAAATTAATGATACTGTCTGTTGCATTATTGGTGTACCTGAAGCTTTGTGGAGTTTCATCTTCAGGTTTCTGAAAATTCGGCCCTACTTTACAGGAAAATGAAATTCCTGCAAAGATCAGGATAAGCGCGATATTTTTTAGTTTCTTTCTCATGCTTCTGTGTTTGTAGATTCTCCCTCAAGCGCTAATTGCCGATCTCTTTGCTTCTCATAACCGAAAACCTTTCCTATTAAGATAAACAGCATAGGATATAGGAACACCCCAAGGAAAGTAGCCAGCGTCATACCTCCTAAAAGTGCCATACCCATTACTTTTCTTGCTTCGGCACCGGATCCTGAAGCAATAACCAAAGGAAATACACCAAGAATAAATGAAAATGCCGTCATCAAAATAGGTCTAAACCTTGATTTTGCAGCTTTCATGGCGGCGTCATATAAACTCAATCCTCCCTGAAATTCTTCATTGGCAAATTCAACAATTAAAATGGCATTTTTGGCTGCCATTCCTATTAACATTACAAAAGAAACCTGAGCAAAAATATTGTTCTCAAAAGTTGGGCTCACGAGTCTGGCCGCCCATAAGGCAAACAGTGCTCCGAAAATCGCAAAAGGCGTTCCTAGTAAAATACTCAATGGCAGGGACCAGCTTTCATATTGGGCCGATAAAATGAGGAATACAAAGACAAGAGAAAAAGTCAGGATCATCATCAAAGAGCCCGAGGCCTTTTCTTCCTGAAAAGACATGGCGTTCCAGGCATAACTCATATCCGAAGGTAAAACCTCAGCTGCAACTTCTTTTAATGCTTCTCTCGCTTGATTAGAAGTAAATCCCGGTGCGGGAGCCCCTGTTACCTCAACAGATCTGAATAAATTAAACCTCATGGTATAATCCGGACCGGCAATAGGCTTTATTGTCGCCACTGTGCCCAAGGGCACCATATTGCCTTCAATATTTCTTATAAAGAAATTATTCATTTGACTTTCATCCACCCTGTATGCCGGCTCTGCCTGAATGTAGGTTTTATACAATCTCCCGAATCGTGTAAAGTCATTCACGTAGGATCCACCCATAAAAGCCCCAACGGTAGTGTATAAGTCGTTTAGGTTAATTCCCAATTTCAGGGCTTTCTCTCTATCGATATCCATATAGCGCTGAGGCACATTCGCCTGAAAAGTCGTAAAGGCGCTTCCTATTTCAGGCCTGGCGTTGGCAGCCTGTATAAACTTCACGGTATTTTCAGCGAGATAATTTGGCGTATTCCCTCCCCGATCCTGAAGCATAATGCTATATCCTGAACCATTACCCAAACCAGGGATGGCAGGTGGCCCAAATGCAAATACCTGCGCTCCTTTAATTTTTTGTATGAGTGCCCTGTTCGATTTCATCACCATTTCTTCAGCTGTCGCCGATCTTTCATCCCAGGGTTTTAAAGAGGCAAACAGAAAACCCGAATTTGATGTCATCGCCCCTGAAAGCATCGAAAATCCCGGTGCAGACGTTACATACTCAACTTCAGGAAACTCCATTAGGATTTCTTCCACTTCTTTTGATATTTCATTTGTCCTCTGAAGGGAAGCCGCATCGGGCAACTGTAAATTCACGAAGTAATAACCCATATCCTCGGCCGGTATAAACCCGCCGGGAACGAGATATCCAAACACGCCTGCACCAACTGTCATCAACAGAATAAAAACAACTCCTCTCTTGAGTTTTCTTCCCATGATATTGGTAAAACTCATATAGGATTCAGTGGTTCTGTCCATTCCTTTATTAAACTTTGCAAAGAACCAACCAAGCAGCCCGCCGTACTTTACCGGCTTTTTTAATAATAAGGAGCATAGCGCAGGACTTAAAGTCAAGGCATTTACCGAGGATACGATCACTGAAACCACAATGGTTATAGCAAATTGTTGATAGAGTAGCCCCGTAATTCCGGACATACCGGCTACAGGTATAAATACTGCTATCAATACCAGCGTTGTAGCAATAACAGGTGCCGTTACTTTTCTCATGGCATCAAAAGTGGCTTCTTTAGCGGTCATACCTTTCTCTATATTCACCTGTACGGCTTCCACAACTACAATCGCATCATCAACCACGATACCAATGGCCAGCACAAGACCCAATAAGGAAAGTACGTTAATGGTAAATCCCAGTGCAGGGAAAAACATAAAAGCGCCAATAAGAGATACCGGTATCGCAAGGGTAGGAATAAGTGTGGCCCTCCAATCCTGAATAAAAATGAATACCACCAAAACAACAAGCAAAAGGGCTATAATCAGGGTGACGACAATATCTTTGATCCCTGCCGTAATGGGTGCAGTTGAATCAAGCGACACATCATATTCTATACTTTCGGGAAAACTCGATTGAAGTCCTTCCATATTTTCGATGACCTGCTCCGCCAATTCCACTGCATTGGATCCGGGAGCCTGATAAAGCGCTATAATCGCAGCAGTCTTTCCATTCAACCTTGGAAACATATTATAGGTTTCAACGCCAAGGTTAATGGTGGCAATGTCTTTCATTTTTATCTGGGAACCATCCGAATTCGTTCGAACCACGATTTCTCCAAAGGCTTCCGGAGAATTAAATCTTTCAGGTAAACGAACCGTATAAGTAAATTCTGTTCCAGGCGGAGAAGGCTCGGCCCCAAACTTACCTCCTGGTACGATAACATTTTGTTCATTTATCGCTTTGATAATCTCGGGAACAGTCAGCCCCATTTTAGCCAATCGATCAGGCTTGATCCAGATACGCATAGAATAATCTGCTGCCCCCATCACATTCACCCTTCCAATTCCTTTTATCCTTGCCAACTGATCTTTTATATTGATTAAAGCATAATTCCCTAAAAAATCCTGGTCGTAACGGCCATCCGAAGTCAAAGTGATCAACATCAAAATATTGGGCAGGGACTTTTCAGTAGTCACCCCATACTTTTTGACGGATTCCGGAAGTTTTGCCGTTGCCGCGGAAACACGGTTCTGAGCCAATACTGTATTCATATCGGGATCGGTTCCAACATTAAATGACACATCAATCACCATGGTACCATCATTGGCATTGGTTGATTGCATATAAATCATATTATCTACCCCATTGATCTGTTGTTCCAAAGGCGTCGCCATGGATTCTTCCACATTCATGGCATTTGCCCCGGTATAAGTCCCTCGAACCTGCACTATGGGTGGCGTGAGATTAGGGTACTGTTCAATGGGAAGCCCTATCAAAGACACCGAACCTACTATCACGATTACAATGGCTATCACCATCGCTACAATCGGCCTACGAACAAAAAAGTTTCCTTTATCTTCTGCCATGGCCTACACTTGTGGTTTTTGCTGGCTAACAAATTCTGTTAGCTCCGGAATGATTTCCATATCAGATCGAGCCTTTTGAACACCTTCCAAAATAATCTTATCACCACTTTGTAATCCTTCCTTGATAATAAAGAACTCTCCTATTTTTTCGCCTACTGCAATTTGTCTTGCCTCCAGTTTGTTTTCGGCATTCACTAAAAATACCGAATACTGGCCCTGAAGTTCTCTGGCACATTTTTGCGGAATCAAAACGGCATCTTTTGCCTCTCTTATTTTTGCTTTTACCCTGGCAAACTGGCCGGGACGGATCAATCGATCAGGATTTGGGAAAGAAGCTTGAAGTAAGATAGCCCCTGTGCTGGCATCAACGTTGCGGTCAATGAAATCCATCTTTCCTTTATGAGGATAAACAGAACCATCGGCAAGGATTAATTGTAAATCAATCGAATCGCTTTTGGTCTCCATTTTATTTTTCGTGCGCAGCGTATATTCTCTAGCAATCCTCAGGTAATCATTTTCAGATAAAAAGAACTGAACCCTTACTGAACGGAGCTGCGATACTGTGTTCAAAATGACCGGGTTAGGGTCCTTTCCGACAAATTCACCTTCTCTGGCAAGCGTTTTTCCAATGATACCTTCAATAGGTGCGTACATTTTAGCATATCCAAGATTAATCTTTGCTATATTAAGATTAGCCTTTGCTGCTTCTAAACCCGAAATGGCAGCATCTCTTTTCGAGGTTGCCATATCCAGTTCCTGTTCACTCACTGCAGACATTTCTGCCAAAGGCTCTATCCTTTTTAAATCACTTTCAGCCTGAACCAATACTGTCTGGGCCTGAGCGACCATACTTTTTTGGGCAGCCACTTCCTCTTGCAGGGGATCGGGATCAATCGAATAGAGCAACTGGCCTTTTTTAACCCCTTGCCCTTCAAGAAAATGGATCCCCTCTAAAAACCCAACAACCCTTGCTCTTATGGGAATATCCTTTTCGCCATAAACCTGTCCGACAAATTCATCATAAATAGGTACCGTTTTCGTTTTGATTTCGTAAACCTGGAAAGGCTGTGGAAGCACCACTTTGGCTTGTTTATTTTTATCACAAGACAGGATGATCAAGAAAAATACTATAAATAGTAAGTATATTTTTTTCATAGGGGCTTAGTTTAAGAACTTGAGAATGGTAAAAATAAAAATCTTTTACCAACTTAGGCAAACAATCCCTATATAATTCATGTTAATAATAAGCGAATCTTCTCACTTTTGCAATATATTTTGCCAAGCCCAAAACCTGATGGCTATAGCCATATTCATTATCGTACCATACATAAAGCAGTGCATTATCGCCTCCTTTTGACACTATCGTCGCATGGCTGTCAAATATGGCGGGCTCAAGAGTGCCAACGATATCAGATGAAACCAGTTCGTTACTGAGAGAATACCTGATCTGTTCAACAAGATCTCCTTCCAATGCATATTTTTTCATTATGGCATTCAAATCCTCTTTGCTCGTTTTGGTCTGCAAATTTAAATTTAGAATGGCAAGGGAACCGTTTGGAACTGGAACTCTTATGGCATTGGAAGTCAATTTCCCCGCCAATTCGGGAACTGCCTTTGATACTGCTTTTCCAGCCCCGGTTTCGGTGATGACCATGTTTAGGGCTGCTGCCCTGCCTCTTCTGTATTTTTTATGCATATTGTCAACCAGATTCTGGTCGTTGGTATAGGCGTGGATAGTTTCAATGTGACCATGTTTTATGCCCAGGGTATCGTTAACCACTTTCAATACCGGAGTAATGGCATTTGTTGTGCAGGATGCTGCCGAAAAGACACTGTGTTTATCAGGATCAAAATGATGCTGGTTTACTCCGTAGACAATATTTGGAACATTTCCTATTCCAGGCGCAGTGAGCAAGACCTTATCCGCTCCTTTGGCTTTAAGATGTCTCGACAATGCCTCTTCGGTTCTAAAGGCACCTGTGTTATCAATGATCAAGGCATCCCGAATACCGTATTTGGTATAATCCGGGTCTTCAGGACCATCGGCCGATATCACAAATACTGTTGTCCCGTTAATAATCAGGGCCTGCTGTTCAAAATCGACCTTAACCGAACCTTTAAAATAGCCATGGACCGAATCTTTTCTCAACATGGATGCCCTTTTCTCCAGTACTTCTTTTGTGATCTGCCCACGGGTAACGATGGCCCTCAGCCTCATTTGAACTCCCTTGCCCGTTCGTGACATAAGCTCTCTGGCAAGCAATCTTCCAATTCTACCAAACCCGTACAACACAACATCTTTAGGTTTGATGCCATTTTTATTATGGGCATCCCCTAATTTTTTAAGCACAAAATCCTCCATATCAGTCTCGCCGGTCAAATGAAAAACATATGCCAGCTTTCCGATATCTATTTTAGCCGGGGGAAGGTCCATTTCCCTTATCTTTTTAGCTATTTTTAACACATTGCTTATTGAAATCGGCTTTTGAACAAATTCCTTGGCATAGTCAAGTAAATTCAATATTTCACTGGCATTCCTGTCAATGAGCTGATTTCTGAATAACAATAATTCTATGTTGTTTTCATACCATAAATCGCTGATCAATTTGATCAGTTCAACAGTCATTCTTCTTTGCTCTACTTCGAGAGATAATTGTTCCTCGTAACTTTTCATTAATTTCATATCAAACAAGTCAGTTTTATTGAGAACGTAAAAATATGCCTTTATAATATGTAAATGAAAAAAAACCACTCGTATTGAATGGTTTTTTATCATATTTTCAAGAATAGACTATACCTTATGTTTTCACTAATTTATGAATATTCACTTAATTTGACCGAACCCTAATGTAGCCAATTTTCCCGCTTTTCGTAAGGATTTGCAACTCAAAATAATCTTTATTCTGATAATTTTTCAACAATTGGTCAACTTCCTGGGCATTAGATACTTTTTGATCCTCTACAGCGAGAATAATGTCTCCTGCACCCACGCCATAGGTCCTTTCAATTTCTTCGTTTTTCAGGCTTATGATTTTTACGCCGTAGTCAATATCATATTTACTTGCATCGCTTTTACTTATTGGTGCCAGCTCTCCGATAAAGTATTTTGAAAAATCTGAATTTTCGAATTCGTATTTTCCAAACTGATTTTTCAATTTCACCCGAACAGTTTTCGGAGTCTCGTCTCTTAAAATAGAAACATCCACTTGATCCCCAGGTCTCTTTGATCCTAAAAACCCTTGCAGATCAGAAAAATTAGCAATTTTAATATTGTCCATTTTAACAATGATGTCATTAGCCATCAATCCCGCTTCCTTAGCAGCTCCCTGATCTAAAATCCTTGTAATGAGAACCCCTTCGGTACTTGCAACACCAAACTCATTTGCCTTTTCACTGTTTAACTCTTCGTAATTAATGCCTAGATACGCTCTTTGAACATTTCCATATTCAAGGATATCCTCTATCACTTTTTTCGCAATATTCGATGGAACTGCAAAAGAATAACCAATATAAGAACCGGTCTGAGAGGAAATCGCCGTATTTATACCGATTAAATTACCCCTTGTATTAACCAAAGCACCTCCACTATTTCCCGGATTAACCGCAGCATCTGTTTGAATAAAAGATTCAATTCGTTTATTGTTATTCATAATATTGATGTCTCTCGCCTTGGCACTCACGATTCCGGCTGTCACAGTTGAAGTAAGGTTAAAAGGGTTTCCAACAGCAAGAACCCATTCTCCTACCTTCAAATTGTCTGAATCCCCGAAAGGTAGATATGACAGGTTGGTTTTATCAATTTTTAGCAAAGCAATATCTGAGCTCTCATCAACTCCTACCACTTCTGCGTTATAAGACTCCTTGTTGTTCAAAGTAACCTCTAATTGACGAGCCCCCTTTATAACGTGGTTGTTGGTAATGATATACCCGTCGGAAGAAATAATCACACCGGATCCTGAGCCGACTACCTGCCTTTCAGATCCTCCTGATTGTCCATAAAAGAATTCAAAAAGAGGGTTTGTTCTGCTGCTAGCCGTACTAAGATTCTTCACGTGAACCACCGCATGTATTGATTTTTCGGCTATTTCAGTGAAATCAGTTTTTTCGGCCGCAGCAACACTGGCGTTTTCATAACTTGCCGGAAAGGTTTGCGGCATTTCATTTGATGATAATTCTCCCCTGATGACCTGATGTTCAAAAAACAGTATATAAGCACCCAAAGTCAACGCGCCTCCGAGGGCTGAAACAATAAAAATCTTAAAAAAGTTTTTCATATCGTGCATATTTTTTTCTGTTAACCCAAATTTAAAGATAAAAAAATCAAGTAGCGACTACTTTAACTATTCTTTAACAGCAACAATTTGCTGCAATAATTCCTACATTTGCAAAATGAAAATAGACTTTTTCAAATATCAGGGGGCCGGAAATGATTTCGTGATCGTTGACAACAGACAGCAAATATTCCCAAAAGATGATTTCGATCTGATTGAACGATTATGCGATCGGAAATTTGGAATTGGGGCCGATGGTTTTATGCTCCTCGAAAATGCAAAAGATTGCGATTTTAAAATGGAGTATTTCAATGCCGATGGCCGACCCGGATCGATGTGCGGTAATGGAGGCCGATGTATCGTGGCCTTTGCAAAAACGCTGAACCTTTTTGAGGCCTCGACCAGTTTTGTTGCATTAGGAAAAAAATACCAGGCGACCATAACAGGTGAGCTCGTACATCTAAAAATGATGGATGTTGATCACATTGAAATGCATAAAGATCATGTTTTCCTCGATACGGGATCCCCGCATCATGTAACGTTCATTGAAAATCTTTCAGAATTTAATGTAGTTGAACATGGACGTCAAATCAGATATGGGTCACCCTATTTCGAAAAAGGAACAAATGTGAATTTTGTTGAAAAATTAAATGAGAACACCTTTAGTGTCAGGACATACGAGCGCGGTGTAGAAGACGAAACGCTGAGCTGTGGCACGGGTGTTACTGCAGTTGCCCTGGCGAGTTTTCATCTGGAAAAAACCAAAGAAAAAAAAGTTCATATTAAAACTCGGGGAGGGAACCTTAAAATTGAATTCGAAGAAGGGCAAAAAGGATATAAGAACATCATTCTTTCAGGTCCGGCTACCTTTGTGTTTAATGGAACAATTGATATAGGATGATGGGACTTCTTGAAAATGATGTGATTAGTTTACGGGCCTTGGAACCGGATGACCTTGACCTGCTTTTCTCTGTTGAGAATAATACGCGTTTCTGGGAGGTCAGCAATACACTTGCTCCTTATTCAAGAGATCTTTTGGTCAAATACCTTAAAAACGCTGATCAGGATATTTATGAAGCAAAACAACTGCGGCTTGTCATCACCAGGAAATCGGATGCCAGTATCCTGGGCCTGGTTGATCTTTTTGATTTTAATCCTCAGCACAACAGGGCGGGTATCGGGATTCTTATCTTAAAAAAGTACCAGCAAAAGGGCTACGCAACAAATGCCTTGGAGGTATTTGTAAAGTATGCTTTTGAACATTTGGATATTCATCAGTTATACGCGAATATTCCCGTAAAAAATACAGGTAGCCTTAACTTGTTCAATAAATGTGGTTTTGAACAAATTGGTATCCAGAAAGAATGGATCAAAGCCAATGGAAAATTCCAGGACGTATGCCTATTGCAATTAATTAATCCTAAACATCTATGAAAAAGAAGCTTGGTATTGCCGTTGCCGTTATTTTCCTTATTGCTGGAATTGCTGGATATTCGTTTTACAGCAGGATCTACAAACCCAATGTAACTGAATCAGTAAGCATTCTAATTCCTACCGGAACAGATTTTGAAGGCTTGATCAAGATTATTGAACCTTATGTGGACAACATCAACAGTTTTATTTGGGTGGCCGAAAAGAAAAACTACCCCAATAAGATAAGAGCAGGTAAATTCAGGATTGATCAAGGTATGAATAACGATTCGCTGGTCAATCATTTGCGAGGTGGTAAACAAGAAACGGTGACACTTACTTTTAACAACCAGGATAGCTTTGAAAAACTTGCAGGAAGAGTGGCTGCTCAAATTGAAGCTGACTCAATAGCTTTATTAACAAGCTTTTATGATAAAGACTTTATGGCAAAAAATGGTTTTGACGAGAAAACAGCCATTGCCATGTACATTCCTAATTCGTATGACTTTTACTGGAATACAAATGCCGAACAGTTTCGAGATAAAATGCTGCTGGAATACAAACGCTTTTGGAACGAATCAAGGGTGAGCAAGGCAAAACAGCAAAATCTAAATCCAATACAGGTCGCGACCCTGGCCTCGATTGTACAAAAAGAAACTGCGGTTACGCAGGAAAGAAAAACGGTTGCCGGGCTCTACCTCAATCGTTTACATGATTTCTGGCCACTTCAAGCTGACCCAACGATCATTTTTGCCCTTAAACAAAAGTATGGACAAGATAAAGAATACAAGCGGGTACTCAACAAAGATCTCAATATAGATTCTCCATACAATACCTATTTGAATTTTGGTTTACCGCCCGGCCCCATAGGGATGCCTGACATTTCTTCCATAGAGGCAGTATTAAATCCTGAGCAGCATCAGTATTATTATATGTGTGCCAGTGTTGAGAAAATTGGTTATCACAAATTTGCAAAGACCCTGAGTCAGCATAATATAAACGCGGCAGCCTATCAGAAATGGGTCAGTCAACAAGGCATCAACCGGTGATCAGTTTTACAAAATCATATTTTTATTTTATTTTTTGCTTCTTTCTCGTTTATACGGGTGCAGATTACCTGTTTGCCCAAAACAACAGCTCTTTTTTTCAACGTTCTGATACATTGAACAAAAACAGAAGAACTGCGGTATATATTACTGAAGCTGCTTTAGGAACTGCCGCGCTTATTGGCCTCAATGAGGCCTGGTATGCCCAATATGAAAGGTCAGGTTTTCATTCATTAAATGACAATTCACAATGGATGCAAATGGATAAATTTGGTCATGCTTTTAGCTCTTATTACATTGGAAAGATGGGTATGGATGCCCTTGCCTGGGCAGGTGAGACTAAAAAAAATCAATTGATCTATGGTGCCACATTAGGTTTTGTCTTTCTTAGCACTATTGAAGTGCTCGATGGTTTTTCTGAAGAATGGGGTTTCTCAACCGGAGATGTGATGGCCAATGCATTTGGAACAGGTTTGTTGATTGGGCAAGAGTTATTATGGGACGAACAAAGGATTCAAATGAAATTCTCATTTCAGCATACCGCATATGCTGACAATAACCCTGACAAACTGGGTAGTACGCGTTTACAACAGTTATTAAAGGATTATAATGGTCAGACCTATTGGTTCTCGGTGAATCTATGGTCGTTTTTTAAAGAAAGTAAAATCCCCAAATGGCTGAATGTTGCCGTGGGTTACGGTGCCAACGGGCTTCCGGAAGAAAGTTTTGACTATAGTACTATTCCTGCTCAACCCATTGAATCATACAGGCAAATTTTCGCAAGTATTGATGTCGACCTAACAAAAATCAAAACGAACTCGGGCTTCCTGAAAACGGTTTTCAATGTATTTAATTTTGTTAAAATACCGGCCCCGGGTATTGAATACAGAACCAACGGCGACTTTAAATTTCATTTTTTATATTTTTGAAAAACTTCTGTTTAAAAGGGTTCATTGGCCATTTGGTGGCATTTATTTAAAATATCTTATCTTTGTAGTCGAAAATGTAATTTTTAGGCACTCCCTAACTAAAAAATACAATTATGAAAAAGAAACTGCTATTCATCGCGTTATGCGCGATAGTGCTTACGGCGTTCAATCAAGACAAGCATCTTTTTTTTAGCGGCAAGAAAAAAGTCCGTTACAATTTACCAAAAGCCAATGCTATAGTTACAGTGAAGAAAAGCATTGAGCCTTTTGAAATAATGTATACGCCAACCGTCGACAACATGTACATCGGATTCAAGGAAGCGCTCGCTTTTAAAGAATCAAGAGGTAATTACCGAAAGGTAAACAGTCTCGGTTATCTCGGTAAATATCAATTTGGTGAATCCACCTTGAACCGTATCAGGATATATGACACTCAATCCTTTTTAAATGATCCTAAATTGCAGGAAGATGCATTCTATGCATTGTGTTCACTTAATAAATGGATTTTGATCAGAGACATTAAAAGAAGTGTTGGTAAAAAGATCAACGGGGTTGAGATTACCGAATCCGGTATCCTCGCAGCCGCCCATCTGGCTGGCGCTGGAAATGTAAAAAAGTATTTAAGGAGTAACGGTGAATTAAACGCCTACGATGCCTTTGGTACAGATGTGCATCAGTATATGAAAAAATTTGCCGGATACGATACTTCTTTCATTAAACCGGTAAAAAACGCCAGTATTTAATATTTATGGAAAATAAAAATACAGGGCCTTTTATGCAGGTCTATATTTTCTGTTTTCCATTCTTTTGCGGTTAAGGTTTTTATATATTCTGTATTCAGGGTAAGATCTGCAGCAATACAGAGATAGGTCGAAGGCGTAAGCGAATTCTTCAATTCAGTAAATAACTTTTGATTGCGATAAGGTGTTTCAATGAATATTTGTGTCTGATTGTTTTGCTTGGACCATTTTTCAAGTTCTTTGATCTTTTTTTTGCGCTCGGTAGATTCAATGGGCAGATATCCGTTAAAGGCAAAATTCTGACCATTAAGCCCTGAGCCCATCATGGCTAGAATAATTGAAGAAGGTCCAACCAACGGAACCACCTGAACATTTTTGAGATGTGCCATCATCACAATGTTAGCTCCGGGATCGGCAATAGCCGGAACACCTGCTTCTGATAACAATCCAACATTGACTCCTTTAAAACAAGGGTCAATAAATGATTTAGATTCAAACTCACTCGTGTATTTGTCAAGCACAAAAAGCCTTAAAGCAGGTTGAGATTTTCTTGGGGCTATCTTTTTGATAAACCTCCTGGCCGATTTTTCATTCTCCACAATGAAAAAATTCAATTCCTCAACTGCTTTCTTAACAGAAATTGGCAGCACTTCCAAAGGTTCATTAAGACCCAGGGTTGTAGGAATCAAAAACAGTTTACCAAATTTAGTCTTCATCACTTAACTTTTTTGCTATCCGTTCACAAGCCTCATCGAGCATTTCAAATACTCTTTCAAATCCTCCTTCACCTCCGTAATATGGATCCGGAACCTCCAGGTCTGACTCTTGCCCTAATTCATCAAGGATCATTTTAACCTTTTTGATATGGTGTTCTGTTGTAGCCATAGAAAGAACATCAGACAAATTTGACCTGTCCATCACATAAATCCAATCAAAATTCTCAAAATCTTTAGGGCTAAACTTTCTGCATCGCTGATCAGTGATGTCGATTCGGTTGTCTCTTGCAATATCAACCGATCTGGGGTCTGGTAATTCACCTATATGCCAACCTCCTGTTCCGGCTGAATCAACAAACACTGAAGTTGCATTCACCTTTGATTTGAGTATGCCCTCAGCTAATGGCGACCTGCAAATATTTCCCAGACATACCATCAAAACCTTAACCATAAAATTTCAATAATTTAGAATGTGAGCTTCTTTGTCAATTCATCAACGTATTTGCGGAATTGCTTATCTGTTTCGGTTAGATTATCAACAGTTTTACAAGCATGAAGAACAGTAGCATGATCACGGCTCCCTATCTGCGAGCCAATACTCGCCAAGGAGGCCTTGGTCATTCTTTTAGCAAAGTACATAGCCAGTTGTCTGGCCTGGACAATATGTCTTTTCCTTGTCTTGGATTGAAGGGTGGTAACGTCCATTTCAAAATATTTGGAAACTACTTTTTGAATATAGTCTATCGAAACCTCTTTCTTGGTATTCTTGACAAACTTGTCAACTATTTGCTTGGTAAGTGAAAGTGTAAATTCCTTTCTGTTAAATGAAGCCTGGGCTATCAGTGAAATCAGGACGCCCTCAAGTTCCCTGACATTTGTTTTAATATTTTTTGCGATATACTCAACGATTTCTTCCGGTATCTCCACGCCATCTCTAAACATTTTGCTTTGAAGTATACTCACCCTGGTTTCGAAATCAGGAGCGACCAATTCAGCGGAAAGACCCCATTTAAACCTTGACAGTAAACGTTGTTCAATATCCTGCATATCAACAGGAGCCTTGTCTGAAGTAAGAATTACCTGTTTTCCGTTTTGATGCAAATGATTGAATATATGGAAGAAAACATCCTGTGTTCCTGATTTTCCGGAAAGAAACTGGACGTCATCAACAATCAAGACGTCGATCATTTGGTAAAAATGAATAAAATCATTTCTTGTATTCGCTTTGACAGAATCAATAAACTGTTGCGTGAATTTTTCCGCCGATATATAAAGAACCGTTTTTTCAGGATACCTCTCCTTGATCCTAACCCCAATGGCCTGACCCAAATGCGTTTTCCCCAGACCTACTCCTCCGTAGATCAGTAAAGGGTTAAAGGAAGTCCCGCCTGGTTTGTTTGAAACAGCCATACTGGCTGATCTTGCCAAACGATTTGAATCTCCTTCAATAAAATTTTCAAAATTATAATTTGGATTCAGCTGTGACTCAATTTTTACTTTTTGAATTCCAGGGATCACAAACGGATTCTTTAATTCTCTTTTATCGATTTCCAGTGGAATGGTAACTCCTTGGGAATTAAATGGTTTTTTATTGGAACTTGGGAATTTAACTGTGTGAGGTTTCTTGTTGCTATAGGTATTCTCCATCCTTACATCATACACTAATTTTGCATGATCTCCAAGTTCCCTGATCAGGGCTACCCTTAACAACTTGATATAATGCTCTTCCAACCATTCAAAAAAGAACTTGCTCGGCACCTGTATGGTTAAAACATCACCCGCTATTTTAATCGGTTTTATAGGTTCAAACCAAGTTTTATAGGCTTGTGGTTTGATATTATCCTTTATAAAAAGCAGACAATTATTCCATACAGAGGAGGCTGTTCTCGTCATTTAATTAAAATATTTTGAATTAAGTATAGTTCCCTTTTTTTTTGGCAAAATCGGTCTATCTTTTGCCACTACAAATTTGTGAATAAAGTTTATTAAAAAAAAATAAAATTGCTATTGATTCTTATTTTTTTTTTGATTAAACTGTTCCACTGCAAAATACAACAAAATGATCAGAAACCAAATAAAAATACGTGTTAGATATGGAGAAACAGACCAAATGGGTTATGTTTATTACGGAAACTACGCCCAGTTTTTTGAGGTGGGAAGGGTCGAATGGCTAAGGGCCTTAGGGGTCAGTTACAAAAGTCTTGAAGAATCGGGAATTATGCTTCCTGTTATTCAACTGAACATCAATTACATGAAACCTGCCAAATACGATGACCTTTTAACTATTACCACAATCTTGACCAAAAAACCTTTGGTTAAAATTGAATTCGAATTTGAAGTCCACAATGAAAATAACGATTTACTCACAACAGGTTTTACGAGTTTGGTGTTCATGGACATGAAAAAAAACAAACCCATCAAAGCTCCGCAATACTTACTTGATCAAATTTACGCACGATTCAATTGACCTTTTTGACTTCAACAATTCGGAGTTCATGAAACAGGCTTATAATTTGCTCCAACTTACTCTTTCTCACCGAGACTTTAAAAAAGCAGTCCAGCTCAAGTCTTTGATCAACAATCGAAAGACCCTTCTCCTTTATGATTCTCATAACCTTGTCCATATTGGCATAGTCAACCCTGAGGGTCAACTCCTCGAGAATCATTTTTTCAATCAAAGATGCGTTCTCTAAAGCAAGCCTTGCCGCCGATTTGTAAGCGGTAACAAGACCTCCTACTCCCAATTTTGTCCCACCAAAATAACGAACTACAATGACCAATACATCAGTCAGGCCGAAAGATTGTATTTGCCCGAATATGGGCTTCCCGGCACTGTTATTAGGTTCTCCGTCATCATTATACCTAAACGCAGGGCTTTGAACTCCCGTTTTCCAGGCATAACACCAATGTCTTGCTTTTGGATGTGCTTTCTTTTGCAACTGTAAAATGTCATCTACCTGTTCCGCGCTTGTTACAGGAAATGCGTAAGCTAAAAATTTACTTCCCTTTTCCTTATACACTGCTTCTTCAGTGGGTTTTCGAAGTGTAAGATATAGGTCAGTGTCGCTTTCATCCATTACAATATACGCTTATAAATTTGGAGCAAATTGTCATCAATAAGTTCTTCTTTTACCAATGACCCTTCTGCAACAGGTGCCTTTATCCCTTTATTGAAAACCTGTTTACCTTTAATAACCCTGGCTTCGTCCCAAAATCCTGATTGTATAAATGAATTAAGTGTAAGTAAACCTCCTTCGACGATCAAAGACTGAACCTCTATTTCATACAAATGATCCATTATCTGACCAATGAGCTCCTTTTGAAAATCGAGTTTAACATAAACTAACTCACTTTGTTGCTCATTTTTTATGGCATTGTATATCATTGTTTTTGAAGTCTGATCAAAGAAATTCATGGCCTCGGGTATCTTGAGATGACGATCAATGGTAATTCTTAGGATTGGGTTTCCTTCAAAATCTCTAAGGTTCAATCGGGGGTCATCCTGAAGTACTGTGTTTTTGCCTACGAGTATAGAAGCTTCTTCAGCCCTCCACTGATGAACACGTTGTAATGAATACGCATTTGAAATCCAGTAGGGGGTTCCTTTTTCAGTCAATTCAGATTCGGGGAAAATATATCCATCCTTGCTCTGTGCCCATTTAAGGATGACATAGGGCCTTTTTTTTTCGTGAAAAGTAAAAAAGCGTTTGTTCAATTCCCTACTTTGCTTTTCCATGACAGAGCTTATCACTTCCACCCCGTTTTCACGAAGTCTTTTCACGCCTTTACCTCCTACTTTTTCGTTACTGTCGACCGATCCGATCACAACTTTTTTTATCCCGTTTGTGACGATCAGGTCAGCACAGGGGGGCGTTCTGCCATAATGGGAACAGGGTTCAAGATTTACGTATAGTGTTGCTTCAGCGAGCAGCTCCTTCTTCTTTACAGAATCAATGGCGCGTACTTCAGCATGTGGGCCTCCAGCTCTTTGATGCCAGCCTTCTCCTATAATGAGCCCTTTATGAACAAGGACACTTCCCACCATAGGATTTGGATATACAGATCCCAGCCCATTCTTTGCCAGCTCAAGGCATCGTGTCATAAATTGATCATGTTCGTTCATAGAAGCTTTTCGTACTGCGAAATTAAAAAGATTAAATCTCATTTAACCTACTTTCTTTCTTTTTATGGTAAAAACAAAGACCAGTAATTTCATAATTAAGCAGTATATTTCAACAATTATTTAAAAAGGTCCCAAAATGACCATAAAGTTAATTCAGGAAAAATTTCTCAATGACTTAAAGGATATCTACCCAAGGGAAGAAATCAACAGCTTTTTTTACATGCTCTGCAAGTCTTGTCTTAACAAAAACAGGCTTGACTTAGCCCTCGATCCGAACCTGGAATTATCAGCTGAGAATAGTGCTGTTTTTTTAGAGGCCCTAAAGTCCCTCAAAAAGGAATATCCCATTCAATATATCATCGGTCATTCTGAATTTATGGAACTTCTGTTAGAGGTAAATGAGCAGGTTTTGATTCCCAGGCCGGAAACAGAAGAACTGATCTCCTGGATCATCGAATCGCAACCCGAAGACAGTCCCGTTTCTGTTTTGGATATAGGAACAGGGAGTGGATGTATCGCAGTTGTTTTGGCCAAACAATTGTCTAAGTCAAAAATAGATGCGATGGACGTTTCTGAAAAGGCGCTTAAAGTTGCCAAAAGAAACGCAGCACGCCATAATGTTGATATAGATTTTTTTAGGAGGGATATCCTGGACGGCAAGGGCTTGTCTAAAACCTATGATATCATCGTTTCAAATCCGCCATATGTTAGGGAAAGTGAAAAACATCACATGCACGCTAATGTGCTTAAATACGAGCCTGATCTCGCCCTGTTCGTATCAGACAATGATCCCTTACTGTTTTACAGGCACATTGCAAAACTCGCACTGAATGGCCTAGCCCCCAAAGGATTGTTGTATTTCGAAATCAACCAATACCTTGCAAAAGATCTTCAAGGCCTGTTAGAAATGCTGGGCTATGAAAATATTGAATTAAAAAAAGATATTTACGGAGCCGACCGCATGATCAGAGCTGTTAAAATTTAAATATATTTGCCCCATGCGAATAGATATAGTTACCGTATCACCAGAACTGATTAAAAGCCCCTTTGAACATTCGATTTTAAAACGGGCACAGGAAAAAGGGATGGTGGAAGTACATTTTCACGACCTGAGGCAATATGCCATAAATAAATACGGCAAAATTGATGATTATCAATTTGGCGGAGGTGCCGGAATGGTCCTCATGATTGAGCCCATAGACAAATGCCTTAGCAAATTGATGAGTGAGAGAACATATGATGAGGTTATTTATATGACTCCGGATGCCAAAACTTTAAACCAAAGAATGGCCAACATGCTGTCAAACAAGAAGAACCTTCTAATACTAACAGGTCATTACAAAGGAGTGGATCAACGGATCAGGGATAAATTCGTAACCATGGAAATCTCTATCGGAGATTATGTGCTTTCGGGCGGAGAAATTGCTGCAGCCGTAGTTTGCGATGCGGTTATCAGGTTGATCCCGGGCGTCTTGGGTGACGAAACTTCGGCTTTGACCGATTCTTTTCAGGATAATCTATTGGCCCCTCCTGTGTATACGAGACCTGCTGAATACGACGGAATGAAAGTACCTGAAGTCTTGCTTTCAGGAAATTTTCCCAAGATTGAGCAATGGAGACACGAGCAGGCCCTCCTGAGAACAAAATTGATACGCCCCGACTTATTGAGTCGAGACAACGATGAAGCTTAAACATGTTTATATCTCGTTAATCGTTTGTTTTCAGCTTCATGTAAACGGACAAACAGACAGTACATCGATCACAACGGCCACTTACCAGAAACCTTTTTTAAAACAAAGTATCGTTCCCCTCTCCCTGATCGGTGCCGGTTTGATCATTAATTATTCAGACGGAGCCATTGGAAAAGAAAATCTCCAGGAAGAGATTATTCGGGCCTTTCCTGATTTTAACAGTAATCTCGACGATTTTTTGCTATTTGTTCCCACACTTACCATGTACACGGCTGACCTGCTTAAAGTTGAAAGCCGGCACGATGCTTTTAGCCAAACCAAAATTCTGTTTATATCGGCTATAGCCACCAACGCTATAACCTTTGGACTAAAACATATTACGAATGAAACCCGGCCCAACGGAGAAAACGACCTCAGCTTTCCATCGGGTCATACATCAAATGCATTTATGACAGCTACTGTACTTTTTCATGAGTTCAAAGAAACAAAGCCTGTATTGGCGTATAGCGGGTTCGTTTTTGCGTCGGCCACCGGTGTCTTGCGCGTCATGAACAATGCTCATTGGGTCTCTGATGTATTGGTTGGTGCAGCTATTGGTATTCTGGTAACTGATCTTGTTTACAGGTTTGAACCCTTACAGGGTTGGAATCCATTTAAAAACGACAAGATCAGTACCATCATAAGCCCATCTTATAATGAAAAAACCTTAGGCTTTTATGCTAACATACAGTTTTGAAGCATTTTATACCATTTCTAAATCTTTAAAATTATTTTTAATGCTAACTTTATTAATCAAAACTTTTTTATAAATTTGCAGACTCAAAATCAACCTCTGACGAAAATCGTGCATGTTGGTGATTGATCAACCATTTTAAAATATCATAATGGAAAATTTAGTAGATTTTGTACAAAGTGAATTTGTAGCGAAAAATGAGATTCCTGATTTTGCAGCCGGTGACACTATTACCGTTTACTTTGAAATTAAAGAAGGTGTTAAAACAAGAACCCAGTTCTTTAAGGGTGTGGTTATCCAAAGAAGAGGTAGCGGAAGTTCAGAGACCTTTACCATCAGAAAAATGTCAGGAACTATTGGTGTGGAAAGAATTTTTCCAATCAATTTGCCTGCTATTCAGAAGATAGAGGTAAATAAAAAAGGAAAGGTAAGAAGAGCTAGAATATACTATTTTAGGAACCTTACAGGTAAAAAAGCACAAATCAAAGAGAAGAGATTTTAATTTTAGCTTTTATAGACTTAAGGCCCCTGTTGTCAATTGACAACAGGGGCTTTTTTTATGAACAAAAGTTAATAAAAGTGGTTGATTTATTGTTAAAAACAAAAGCCGGTATTTTTTGATTCATATGAATTTGCTCCCTATTTTTGATTCAGAAACATAGGGAGGTTTCTTGGTTAAATGATTTTGATTGATGCAAATCATTGGAACAATTTAAATAAGAAAATGAACTTTGTTTTGCTGAAGTGAAAACTTTGGCGCGGTCACTGGTCCTAAACCAAGATCAATGTATTTAGCATAAATATTTAGATTTTAAAGGTTAGTGATTGCAAATTAAATGTTTTGAATCTTTGTACTAGCGAAGTCAGGACTTTGTTTTGGCGGATGTAGGATAAAGGCTCAGAAGATTTAAAGAAATTAAGCTTGGGTTTTACTGATGGAGCATGAAAATGTGACAGAAAGTTATCGAATTTAAGCTAAATGTTTCGGCAAATACCCATGATAAAGAAACCTTCTTTGTGATGGGTTTTGTTTTTATATCAATTTCTTCAAAACAGATTCCAGCCAAAACATTTGCAAAAGTGCCAATATGGTCCCTGAATAAACATTTTTCCAGTTATGCACAATTGTTAATAACTCTTGTTAATAAACTGTTGGCTTTTTTCTCATTGATTTATAACCACTTGTAACACTGTTCATTTAAATTTGTTTCTGTCAATGAAACTGGTGGAACAATCCCCGATTACCAAGTTATGAAAGCTGTTTCACCGGATAAGTTGACTTTAGATTAATTTCTAAAACTGTTTGTTTGATGAAAAACACTAAAGTGTTTAGCGCAAATCATCTTTAGTTATGCAAAAAAACAGTGTTATATAGGGTTATTAATGATATACTAACATTAAGTCCCCCCTATTTAAATCAAGACAATGTTTAAATACTATTAAATGTTGTTAACCAAGCCAGAAAGCCATAATGAAGTTTCACTTTGTTATGGCTTTTAATTTTACAAAAAACTGGACTTTATGGCTTAAAATAAATGGAAATATTAAAAGTGAAATTTTTGTTTTTCAACGGCTTAAACTTTGCTATGGTTTAGTATATTTGCAGCAATTAAATTAATATAAAATGACTAAAATAAAAGTAACTAATCCTATCGTTGAATTGGACGGGGATGAGATGACAAGAATTATTTGGAAATTCATTAAAGACCAATTGATCTTGCCATACCTTGACCTTGATATCAAGTACTATGATTTAGGCGTTGAATACAGAGATGAAACCGATGATCAGGTCACAATTGATGCTGCCGAAGCCATCAAAAAATACAATGTAGGTATTAAATGTGCAACCATTACTCCTGATGAATCGCGTGTAGAAGAATTTGGCCTTAAAAAGATGTGGCGTTCTCCAAATGGAACGATTAGGAACATAGTGGGTGGTACGATCTTTAGAGAGCCTATCATCATGAAAAATGTACCGAGATATGTTCAGGGCTGGACCAAACCCATCTGTATTGGAAGACACGCTTTTGGCGATCAGTACAAAGCTACTGATTTTGTAACAAAAGGAAAGGGGAAATTAACCTTGACCTTTACTCCTGAAGACGGGTCGGAACCTCGATCGTTTGAAGTTTACAACTTCCAAGAAAACGGTGTTGCAATGGCCATGTACAATATAGACTCTTCTATCTACGGGTTTGCCCGCTCGAGTTTTAACCAGGCACTTAATAAAGGCTGGAACCTTTATTTCAGTTCAAAAAATACCATCCTGAAAGCTTATGACGGAAGGTTTAAAGATATTTTCGAAGAAGTATACCTTAATGAATTCAAAGACAAGTTTGAAACAGCCGGAATCATTTATGAGCACAGATTAATAGATGATATGGTCGCATCTGCAATGAAATGGAACGGAGGATTTGTATGGGCTTGTAAGAATTATGATGGTGACGTTCAATCAGATACCGTTGCACAAGGGTTTGGATCGTTGGGTCTTATGACTTCCGTTTTAGTGACTCCTGACGGAAAAACTGTTGAAGCCGAAGCCGCTCACGGTACGGTAACCAGACATTACAGACAGCATCAGCTTGGGAAAGAAACCTCTACGAACCCACTGGCCTCCATATTTGCCTGGACAAGAGGTTTGGAGCACAGAGGTAAACTGGATGGCAATAAAGAGTTGATCGATTTCTGCCACACCCTCGAAAAAGTTTGTATCGATACAGTGGAAGGTGGTAAAATGACCAAGGATCTTGCCTTGTTGATCCACAAAGAAAATATGACCTCCGACAATTATTTAAATACTCAGGAATTTTTAAATGAATTGAAAGAGAATTTAGACCGCCAATTGTCTTAGTAAATTTCTACTTATATACAAAAGGCTTCAATAATAGATATTGAAGCCTTTTTATTTGGATAAAAGAAATATCACATCTATATTTATCTTCGTCCTTTTAATCCATGCATACCATGAAACATGAACAGGAAACAGTAAGCAACAAAAAGGTTTTTGAGAATAATGAGACCAAAAAAATATTTCAAAAAGGTTTGAAATACCTTTCGCTGGCATTGCCGCTCCTGTTTGCCGCTCCTGTAATAGTGACAATAGGGTTTAAAGCCTTGAATAAAGGGGGAGGCTATCTTATTTTAATTTTAGGTTGTATGCTTATCTTATTTACGATTGCTTTGGTTACTCAGGCTTTTAGGCTTATTCTAAAATCACTTTTTAATAAATGAGAAGAAACCCTGTCTTTGTAAAACTGACTGAGTGGGAGCATTGGCCTGCCTTCATGTTTTATCTACCTCTTTTGCCCTTCTTCTTTATACGGTCTCTAAAAGCAGGACACCCCTTTTACTACACCATTGCAAACCCTGCTATACTGTTCTCAGGAAACGGAACCGAATCAAAATTTAAAACACTTCACCTGCTTCCTGAATCACTTAGACCCATAAGTTTACTGGTTACAAAAAAAGATTCTGTATTGTCGATACGGGAGAAATTAGAAGGCCTTGGGTTGGGTTTTCCACTCATTGCAAAACCAAATATTGGCTTCAGGGGTTACCTTGTAAAAAAAATTGATTCACAGGAAGCGCTTGAAAAATACCTTCAGCATGTTGATGAAGAAGTCATCATCCAGGAATTCATTCCTTATGAAAATGAATTAGGGATATTTTATCACAGAATACCGGGTCAGGAAAAAGGGAAGATTACTTCTGTTACCATCAAAAAATTTATCAAAGTGAAAGGAGATGGACAACTTACCTTGTCTGCTTTAATCCAAAAAGACAATCGCGCCTATTTATATACAGATATATTTAGTCTATTACACCAGGATAGACTCGATAAAGTCCTTAAAAAAGATGAAGAACTTACCCTTTCCCTGATTGGAAATCATTCCAAAGGAACTCAATTTATCAATGGTAATCATTTAATCAATGAAGAATTGGAAGCCTTTATTGATAACGTTTGTCAAAAGATGACAGGTTGGTATTACGGAAGGTTGGATATTAAATATGAAAATTACAAAAAGTTGCTCCATGGAGAAGAATTTAAAATTCTTGAGATCAATGGCATCATCTCTGAACCAACCCATATCTACGACGCTTCTCACAAAAATGCATCCTATTTCAAAGCCTTAAAGTCTATTAATGATCATTGGAGCATCCTGGGGAAAATTGCTGTAAAGAACCACAAGGAAAAAAATATCTCATACCCTTCTGTTAAAGACTATGTAAAAAACATGCTCTGGCTCAGATCGTATAATCAAAAACTAAAAAAACTAAATGCTCAGCAGTATTAAGCCGGCACTTATTTATTGATGAAGTCGGTTCGGGGCGTAGTCGGGTTATAGCCAAAATCTGAATCCGGAAGGTTTATTCCCAGTTGAGAAATAATATATCCAATACTGGCAAAGTGATGAATCGCATGACTGTGTGCCTGAATCAGAGCAGCTGCAAACGTATAATTCGCCGTAACCATACCCAATCCAAGATCATCTTTCACTTTAACAACCTTATCCAGGTCGGCAGGGTTCACATTATTAAGTTGCGTAATGATTTGCTCAAAATAATCCAAACCAACAGAAACCTTGGTTTCTGCCAATTCATTTCTTTGACGAGAAGAAAGATCTATTTGTCCTTCCTCAATTCCCTGAAAAATACAACTAAACACATCAAGAATATGACGCATATGAACACCTATACTCGAGTAGTATGGAGCCGTAGAATTATTGGAATATTCCTGATCACTAATTGAATTTAACAAATTGATTCCTCTGTTGAGGTTTTGGGTAATCGCTGGAATCATTAACAGAATTTTAATTGTTTGACGCTAATTTAACAAAATAATTACTTCAATAATTTAAATAAAGTCAAAATTGCTAAAACTAAAAAAAGTGCACTCAATATATAATTGATATTTCTGGCTATGAATTGAGCTCGTTTTTGTATGACCCGGGCAAATTGAACATAGACAAAGAACAGGGTAAAGGCCCCCAGAAATACGCCGCTGACAAATAAATTGATAAAGGGCTGTTCAGTGTTCAGCAAACCCTTGTTTTCAAGTACGGAAGACAAAACAAGATAAAACGGAATAGCCAGCATATTCATAACCGACATCAGCATGCCAGTCCAGAAACTTTTTCCTTTTCTCTTTGCTCCTTCTCCCTTAAACTTTTTTCTTGCCTGGATAAAGAAAACGACCGAGAGCAAAAACAAAACAAAGATACCTCCAAGTTTCAAGCGTTCGACTATATGAGGATTCTCTCCAAAGAACCGGGCAAAAACAAGTGCAATAAAAGCCTGGGGGATCACCACAAGTGCCGCACCAAGTGCAAACCAGATACCTTCATTCCGGTTTTTCTCAATGGCTGTTCTCACAGCTGTCATGTTTAACATTCCGGGAGGTGTTAAACTCAAAAAAGCCATTACAAAACCCAGCACAATATGTGAAAAATATGACATCGTCAGCCTTAGAAAAAAATTACTTTTAAAACACTCAAATTTCGTAAATGTTTTGATAACGGGAAAGTTTAATCAGCCTAAATATTTATCAAATACCTGATTCATTTCGGACGATAGCTTTAATTTGATCACCAGGTATATAAAAACCCCTGTAACAAGGCAACTTCTGATCAAAATATTCAAATAAGCGTTAAATGGCAGGGGAACAAAATAAAATACAAAAAACAATGCTCCTATAACTATAAGAAGTAACCCGGTTTTTGAACCAAAAGGCTGCATCTTCATTTTCATGTTCACATAGAAAATTCTTAAGAGAGAAAAAATCAATACTACTATTAGTGTCGCCAGAGCAGCGCCTTGAATACCCATATAATCTATCAGTATCCTGTTTAATATCACCACGCTAACAGCCATGCCTATGGCGTAGTAAAAAAGAATGCGATAATACCTGGAGTTCGTCAGTATTGCTCCGTTTGTACCCAAGGAAAGCTTGATCAATTCTGAAATGCTTATCACCAGCACTACATATATACCGACAGTGTACTCAGGCTTGTCAATAATCTTGTATAACTCCTGGATATTTGTATTGATTAACAAAAACAACAAGCCTCCTACAATCAATAAATTCAAGGAACTTTTCTTGTATAAACTTTTTACTTCCTCCAAGTTATTCCTGTTGAGCTCTCTTGCCGTAATGGGGTTAATGATCTGCTGCATCGCCCTCGACGGGATGCCGATTACCGATGCGATATATACCCCTACAGAATAATAAGCCACCTCTGCAATTTGCTTCATTTGAGGAATCATGAACTTATCGATTTCCAATAAGATCGTCCCGGCAGACCCTGCCATAATTATATACAGAGAAAACGACAGGATTTGCTTAATATTTTTAGGAAGCCCTGTCCATTTGATTTCTGGAAAATATATACGAAATGCATACAGTTTCATGATGATCATTCGAAGGAAATACACGATAACCACGGCATATACAAATTGTTCTCCATCGATCCAATCAAGAAAAACTGCCAGTAATAAAAATGAAATACATATTCTGGCAAAGACCTCCTTGATGAAATTACCAAAAACAGACCTCATCTGAACCCGGCTCCAGGCGTAAAATATTTCAAAATATCCCATAAAAATTGAAGTGAAGAAAATGGTATAGGTATATTTTTCAATAATTATATTCTCCCTCGCGAGGTACTCAGCAATCTGGTGATAAAACAAAACGCCAATTATTGAAAGTGGGATAATAATCAGCATGGGCAGCAACAAGGCTGTCAATAAAAATCCATCCTGCTCTTCTTTATGCTGATAAGCCGAAAAGAATTTAATGATGGTATGCTGCATCCCAAATACAAGAAGAGGCATAATCATATTGGCACTTGAAAGTAAAAAAGTAATCAACCCGAAATATTCCGCTTCTAAAAAATGGGTATATAAAAAAAGTACATTGATACCACCAATGGCAAATCCCAAAAAAAGAATCAGGGTGTTATTGAAAGACTGTTTAAATACGATTCCCATTTTGACCTTTTTCGATTAGCTTGTTCGTTAAATAATTAAACCTCAAATACAAAAGAACGGCTGAGATACTCAATCCGGCGAGTAAGCCAATCCAAATACCCTGTGAACCATAGCCCAATACCTTGCCTAAAATATAACAAATAGGGAAACCGACTATCCAATAGGCAACAAAAGTAATATAAGTAGGAATCTTTACATCCTGTAATCCTCTTAATGCTCCTAAAACCACAACCTGAAATCCATCAGACAACTGGAAAAGGCCGGCAATTAACAAGAGGGATGCAGCTGTATTCACAACGGCATCATTATCAATATATACCATGGGTAAAAAGTCTTTCAATGCTATAAAAGCTACTGCAAAAATACATTCTATGATAAAAACCTGAAGGAATATGGAAAGACTTACCCTTCTTAATTCAGAAAAATTCCTTAATCCTTTTTGATTACCCACCCTGATGGTGGCTGTAACGCCAAGACCAACTGCGATCATAAAAGTCATGGAAGATACATTCAGTGCAATCTGATTGGCAGCCTGATCAATTGTTCCCATGGTACCCGCCAACCATATGGCTGCTGTGAACACTCCTACTTCAAAGAGCATTTGCATCGCTGTAGGAAAGCCAAGATTGATGATTTTTCCGAATAGTTGTTTTTTGATTTCGTCCAGGTGCAACCATTTGAAATAGGGCTTGAATTTCTCGCGTGAATTGAGAATCCAAATCATAAAAATCATCATCACAAACCTTGAAATCAAAGTACCGTAGGCCGCCCCCACCAATTCAAGTCGAGGAAAAATCCAAAGGCCATAAATCAATACAAAATTTAGTATAACATTTACAATATTTGCCAAAAGGGTTGCATGCATTCCATACTTGGTTTTAGCCATTCCGTCAGTAAATTGTTTATAGGCCTGAAAAACCATAAGGGGAATCATTGAAAAAGCAACTATTTTCAGGTAAGGCATAGCCAATGCAACTACCTCGGGTGGCTGATCCATATAACGCATGATGGGGCTGGCTATAAGCAAAATTAAAAACATGGTTAAACCCAGGATGGCACAAAGAATTAAACTATGCTGAAATAACTTTCTTCCCTTATCCAAGTTTTTTTCACCATCCGCCTCGGCAATCAAAGGTGTAATCGCTAAGGAAAAACCTATACCTAGTGAAAAGACGATAAACACAAAACTATTACCTAAAGAAACAGCAGCCAAAGGGGCTGCGCCCAGTCTTCCCACCATGATATTATCAGCCAAACCGACCAGGACATGACCCAAATGACCTATCATCACCGGTATAGCCAGCTGAAAATTATAATGAAATTCGGAGGTATATTTTTTAAGATTCAAAAAAAAATATTAGTTGATTGTTTTGCAAATTTATAGTATTCTGTAACAGCGAACAGATCCTAAAGAAATATTTTCTATATGTAGTATTTTTAATCGTATTGTAAATTCTTATATTTGTGTGTCATTATTTACTAAGCCACTATTTTCCATGCATATTTTACCTAAATATTTTTTTCTAACCTTCTTTGTGTTATTGGCACATGCAGGCTCTGAAACATATGCCCAGGATGTCACGACTATTTCAGCCAACAATGACGATATAAGCGATAACCTTGACCTGGAAGCCGTAGCCTCGGTGTTTGGCGAATCTAAGGATCTAGAAGATTTTGAGAAAAGACTGAATGATCCGAGTACAAAAATTTCAAATCTCGATCTTAATAACGACGGAGAAGTAGATTATTTAAGGGTCATGGAGACAGCCGAAAAAAATGTTCATAGCATTTCAATCCAGGCCGTTATCGGCAAGGATCAATATCAGGAGGTCGCAGTCATAGACGTACAAAAAGATTCCAAGGGCACCACCCAGGTTCAGGTAGTGGGCAATGTCGATATGTATGGCCCAAATTATTATATTACACCTTATTATCCCGTAGTTCCTGTATTCTTTACGTTATTTTGGGTTGCAGCTTACAGACCTTGGTATTCTCCTTGGTATTGGGGATACAGACCACCCTACTTCATACCATGGCGACCTATTGCTCCTTACGCATATCGCAGAAATGTTCATGTTCATGTCAACATTAACAACACTTATAACCGGAACAATGTAAGAATCAATAACAACGTTAGACAAAGCAGCAGAAATAACGCTTATTTTCAAAATAACCCTGACAAGAGTTTTGACAGAAGAAATCCCGGAGTCAGCAACAGAAATGAATTGGCAAACAAGCGGAAAGCAAAACCTGCCGATAGAGGTGTTAATACCGACCGAGGATATAAATCTTCTGGCAGGCCGGTTCAAAAACCGGCTACTAAACCTGCTCAAAGGCCAAATGCAAAACCAAGCACAAAACCAAATGCAAGGCCGAGTACAAGACCTTCGACCAGGCCAAGCACCAAGCCATCTGCTTCGAGACCAAGAACGAGACCCTCAACCACCAGACCAAGTTCCAGACCCTCTTCTTCAGGATCAAGGGCAAGGCCTAGTTCCAGCAGAAGTTCAGCACCTCGTTCAAGTCCGATGAGAACAAGACATTAATATCAGTTTAAATCATTTTTAAATTTTAACCATCTATCAATAATGGAAATAAATATGAATAATTTATTGGAGCAACTAAGCAATTTAATCTTTACCTACGGGCCAAAACTTATAGGAGGAATTCTGGTTTGGATCGTCGGTAGTTTTGTTATAAAATTTATCCTGGGATCATTTTCAAAAATGCTCGATAAAAGAGAAACAGACGCTTCACTGAAGCCTTTTTTAAAGAGCTTGGTGGGAATGCTGTTAAAAATCATGCTTATCATCAGTGTTTTGGGCATGCTGGGCGTACAAATGACTTCCTTTATAGCAGTCCTGGGTGCTGCCGGTCTTGCGGTTGGTATGGCACTATCAGGTACTTTACAAAACTTTGCAGGAGGTGTGATTATCCTTTTGTTCAAACCTTATAAGGTTGGAGATTTTATTGATGCACAAGGTCACGCAGGAGTTGTAAAAGAAATACAGATTTTTAACACGATCCTTTTAACAGCGGATAACAAAACTGTTATCATTCCCAATGGCCCTCTTTCAACAGGCTCCATGGTAAATTATTCAACTGAACCTACAAGAAGGGTTGATTTTTCTTTTGGAATCGCTTATGGAGACAATGTGGATATAGCCCGTAAAATTCTTTTTAATTTATTTAAGGAAGACAAAAGAATTCTGACTGATCCAGCCTATTTTGTAGGTTTGTCTGAAATGGCTGACAGTTCTGTTAATCTCACTGCAAGGGTCTGGGTGAAAGCCGAAGATTATTGGGGTGTGTTTTTTGATATCAATGAAAAAACCTATAATACTTTTAATGCAGAGGGTATTAGTATTCCATTCCCACAAATGGACGTGCACATTCAAAAATAGAATATTGTATTTAAGAGAAACCCTTCAGGGGTGAATTCTATGTTCAACCCATCTCAGCCAGAATTTCATCTGCGATGGCCATGCATGCTGTGGCAGCAGGTGACGGAGCGTTAATTACATGGATAACACCCCGGGAGCGAATGATCTTAAAATCGTCAATCATCTGGCCTTCCCTTCCAACGGCCTGCGCCCTGACTCCTGAGCGAGTAGCAACCACATCATGCGCTGAAATCGAAGGCATCATGCGCTGCAATTCTTTTACAAATAACTTTTTAGAAAAAGCCCTTCTGTATTCTTCAATTCCCTTTGCCCAGTTTTTTGCAAAAAGCCTGATTGTACCTTTATAGCTAAGGGCTTGTAAACAATCTTTAAGATTAAAACTGGTTTTGGCATAACCTTCCCTTTTAAATGTAAAAACAGCATTCGGGCCACACTCGATCTTCCCTCCTATCATTGGCGTAAAATGAACTCCTAAAAAGGGATATTTTGGATCAGGAACCGGATAGATCAAATTATTTACCTTATGTTTTGCCTGTTCCTTAAATTCATAATAATCGCCTCTGAATCCTACAATCTGCATATCAAGCTTTACATCATCCAATTTAGCCAGTCTGTCTGAAAAAAGCCCCCCGCATGCAATTACCTTTTTCGCTAAGATCGTTTGTTTATCGGTACCAATTAGAACCTTTCCCCCAGTTCTTTTAAGGTCAATGACCTTTTCTGAGAGGAAGAGTTGATTATGATCATTTGTTCCTAGAACAAGCTCCGTGAATTTCCTCACAACTGCCACATAATCAATGATCCCCGCCGTAGGCACCCAAAGCGCTTTTACACCTTTGATATAGGGTTCCTTCTTCTCAATTTCTGACGCATCGATCATTTTTATTCCGGGAGTTTGGTTCACCACACCATTTTTGAAAATTTTCTCCAGCAAAGGTATTTCGTCTTTATCAGTGGCCACAATGATTTTTCCGCAGATACGGTGATCAATCGAATGTTCCTTAGAGAATTCAACCAGCTGTTCTCTTCCTATCCTGCAATTCTCGGCTTTTAGGGAACCGGGTTTATAATAAATTCCGGAATGGATTACTCCAGAATTCCTCCCGGTTTGATGGCTCCCGAGCTCTTTTTCCTTTTCTATAAGAGCAATGGATTTTTCAGGGAATTTCAAACTTAACTTATAGGCAGTTGCCGTTCCTACAATGCCTCCACCTATCACAACAAAATCAAAAGTTTTGGTAGAAGTCATCAACCTACGTATTTGGTTTTTTTCATAAAACTCAGTACCACAAAACTAGCGACAAAAAATACACAGAGCAGCAGGATAGACAATCTCATAGACTCTGTGATAGCCACAGCAAGTCCAAAAATAAAAGTTCCCCATACAATTGCCACTTTTTCTGTTACATCAAAAAAACTAAAATAAGTGGTCGGATCACTTGTGTCTTCAGGAAGCAATTTAGAATAAGTCGAGCGAGACAAGGTTTGAATGGCTCCAAGCACCAAACCTATAAATCCGCTTATCACATAAAATTTTATTTGAACATTAGGATCATCCTTCTCAAGAAAATAAGCACTTAGGCTCGCCAATGTCCAAATCACAATGGTAATTTTCAGGGTAGTGATATTTCCTATCTTTCTCGACAGGTTTGAAAACAAATATGCTCCCGCGATACCAACAAGTTGAATGACAATTATGGTCAAAATTAAACTGCTCGTTGAGAGTCCTATTTCTGACTTTCCATAAATAGTAGCCAGTAAAATGATTGACTGCACCCCAACGCTGTATAAAAAGAAAGAGGTTAAAAAATTGAGCAAAACAGGTTGATCCTTTAATTCCTCAACTACTTTCTTTAATTCCTGATAACCTTTAAAAAAATAATCAGTCTTTGGCTTCCGGGGTTGTATATGGTCCGGGAGTCTGTTAAAAGTTACCTGAGCAAAGCCCATCCACCAGACTCCTACTGTAAGAAATGATATCCGAGGTGCCATTCCGGGTTCAGAAATACCATACCACTCCGGTTTCATAACCATGGACAAATTAAATACCAAAAGAATTACCGATCCGATATATCCATAGATAAAACCCAGAGCACTTACATGATCCTGTTGATCACTATATGCCACTTCAGGCAAATACGCATTATAAAAAACCAAACTTCCCCAAAAACCAATACTCGCAAAAACAGAAAACAAGATTCCGATCCAAAGCGTATCAATACTATCAAAAAAATAAAGACACATCACGCTGATAGAACCAAAATAACAGAAGAACTGCATATATGATTTCTTATTACCCACATAATCGGCAATTCCTGATAGTATTGGCGAAATTAATGCCACAATAAGGAACGAAAAAGACAGCGCATAGGTGTATAAAGTAGTGTTGTTGAACTGCATCCCAAAAAAATATACCAAGCCGGTTTCGGTATGAGTTATAGTTTCATAGTAAATCGGGAAAACAGCTGTACTGATAACCAGGGAGTAGACTGAATTGGCCCAATCGTAAAAAGCCCAGCTATGGGTCAGTTTTTTATCTCCTTTCTGGAGCATAGGTTAGCCGTTTAGATATTAAGAAAGTGAATTTACAATTTTTTATCTTTTTAAGCTTACTGAAATCATCAAAAGACTTGATTTTATTTCAATCATAAATTCTGTAGATTTGCGGAGGCAAAAAAGAATCTTTTCCGGTTTTCAGAAAAATGTAAAACGCGGCAGTAAAAAGATTCAAAATGTCTTATTATTCTTAAAAAGCCTAAGTTGTCAAAAATAAAACCATCACCAAAAAATCATAATTCCCTGATAATTCCAAGGCCTATTATCCTTTTTGGTAAAATAGTTCAATTTTTTTCAAAAGACCTTGCTACTTTGTTTGTGGTAAAATTATTTTCTACCCCTGTAAAGTATCCTACACCGGAAAGAGAACTGACAATGAGAAACAGTGCCAAAAAAGAAAAAATACAAATCCCCGGGATTGACAAAGAGGTACAAGTCTATATTTATGGCTATTCCAAAACCAAGGTGTTGATGGTACACGGCTGGGCAGGAAGAGGGACTCAATTATACCAAATTGCCGATAAAATTCTGGAAAACAGAATGATGGTTGTTAGTTTTGACGGACCGGCTCATGGGCTCTCTTCGGGTAAAAGAACGAATATGCTTGAGTTCCTCGAAACCATTAAAGTGATCAATACTACATATGGCCCATTCGATGTGGCTGTCGGGCATTCCTTTGGCGGTATGTCTTTAATCAACGCCGTAGCCGATGGATTAAAAGTCAATAAACTGGTTACCATTGGAGCTGATAATTCAATTCCTCAAATATTTAATTATCTGGTTCAAAAGATGGAATTAAAACCCGTCATATCAACCAAACTGATTGCCTTGGCAGAGAAAAAATTCAATAAAAAATTAGATAGCCTTACCTCTGAACACAAAGCCGTGAAAATTGATGTCCCCACCTTGATCATCCATGATAGTGATGATAAATACGTGGATGTAAGTAGTGCCTATTCCATACGTCGAAGTCTAAGGCATGGTGAACTTCTCATAACAAATGGGCTTGGTCATCATCGTATTTTTAAAGACAATTTTGTGACCCAAAGAATAATTGATTTTATACAATGAAAACAGTAACATTTTTATTACTGATATTGCTAAGCTCCGTGATATCAGCTCAAGAAACAAACACCATGAAGAAAAAAGAAATTAAAACCGAACAAGAGTGGAAAGAGATCCTTAGTCCTCAAGAGTATTATGTGCTCAGAGAAAAAGGGACAGATCGCCCGGGAGATGGTGGTTATACCAAACACTTTGAAAAAGGAACCTACCATTGTGCAGCCTGTGATGCTCAGCTTTTTGAGTCAGGAACCAAATATGAATCTCATTGTGGATGGCCCTCTTTTGATGATGCGATCAAAGGATCAGTCGAATATGTTTTGGATAAAAGTCACGGAATGATCAGAACCGAAATCATCTGTACAAATTGTGAGGGACACCTCGGACATCTATTTGATGACGGACCGGCTGATACTACTGGAAAACGTTATTGCGTGAACACGACTTCCATACGATTTAAAAAATCAGAATAGCAATTAATTATACAAGTTATTCTTAACAAAATCTTATCAGTAATTTCTTATCTTTGCCTGCTGTAATTAATAGGTTTATATATAATAGAATAAGAAATTATGTTTAATAATTTAAGTGATAAATTAGATAAGGCTTTTCATGTACTTAAAGGGCATGGAAGTATTACTGAAATCAATGTAGCGGAGACTTTAAAAGAGGTCAGAAGGGCTTTATTAGACGCCGATGTCAATTTCAAAATTGCCAAGAACTTTACGAGCACCGTAAAGGAAAAGGCATTGGGTCAAGACGTTTTAACCACGCTTAATCCGGGCCAGTTAATGGTCAAGATCGTAAAAGACGAACTTACCGAGTTGATGGGGGGAGACAGTGTTGGGATCAACCTCAAAGGATCTCCTACGGTAATTCTGATGTCGGGCCTTCAAGGGTCAGGGAAAACTACTTTTTCGGGAAAGCTCGCAAATTTTTTAAAGACCAAGAAATCCAAACAGGTTTTGCTCGTTGGGTGTGACGTGTATCGACCTGCTGCGATAAATCAGTTAAAAGTTGTTGGAGAACAGGTAGGCGTTGAAGTATACGCGGAAGAAGGCAATATGAATCCTGTTGAAATTGCTCAGAATGCCATAAAGCATGCAAAATCTACCGGTAAAAATGTAGTGATCATCGATACGGCCGGCCGTTTGGCTGTGGATGAGGAAATGATGAAAGAGATCTCCAATATTCACAAAGCTGTTGAGCCTCAGGAGACTCTTTTTGTTGTTGATTCCATGACTGGTCAGGATGCCGTGAATACTGCCAAGGCGTTTAATGACATTCTTAACTTTGACGGGGTCGTCCTGACAAAATTAGATGGTGATACGCGTGGTGGAGCTGCCCTTTCCATTAAATCTGTTGTGAACAAACCTATTAAGTTCATTGGAACAGGTGAAAAAATGGAGGCCATTGATGTGTTCCACCCTGATCGTATGGCCGAGCGTATTCTTGGCATGGGAGATGTTGTTTCACTTGTGGAACGCGCTCAGGAACAATACGATGAAGAAGAAGCCAGGAGAATTCAAAAGAAGATAGCCAAAAACCAGTTCGGATTCGATGATTTCCTAAAACAGATCCAGCAGATCAAAAAAATGGGAAACATGAAGGATCTTGTCGGTATGATTCCGGGTGCCGGAAAAATGATGAAAGATGTAGATATTGATGATGATGCGTTTAAAGGCATCGAAGCCATCATTCATTCAATGACTCCGGCAGAAAGAAGTACTCCTTCCCTGATCAATGCAAGTAGAAAAAAGAGAATCGCCAAAGGTTCAGGAACAAATGTTCAGGAAGTCAATCAATTGATGAAACAATTTGACCAGATGAGCAAAATGATGAAAATGATGCAAGGCGGCGGCGGTAAAAAAATGATGCAGATGATGAAGGGCATGCAATAAAAGCTGGATTTCATGTATTTGACAGCATCTCTAGATTTATAAAAATCCTTAAACAATAGACAATGATCATACTGGACGGTAAAAAGACCTCTGACAACATTAAAGATGAAATTGCTATAGCTGTGGCAAAACGGAAGGAAGCAGGATTAAAAACACCTCATCTCGCCGCAATTATTGTTGGTACTGATGGAGCCAGTATGACTTATGTAAACAGTAAAGTGAAGTCCTGTCAAAAAGTAGGTTTTAATTCCACATTGATAGATCTTCCTGAAGATACCACCGAAGAGCAGTTATTGCATGAGATTGAGGAATTAAATAATGACAAAGATATAGACGGTTTTATCGTCCAACTTCCTTTGCCCAAACAGATAGATGAGCAAAAGGTTCTAATGGCGGTCGATCCGGATAAGGATGTTGATGGATTCCATCCTGTCAATGTGGGAAAAATGACGCTTGATCTGCCTTCCTTTTTACCGGCTACACCCTATGGCATACTTGAATTACTGGAAAGATATGAAGTTGAAACCTCAGGGAAGAAAGTAGTTGTGATAGGAAGAAGCCATATTGTCGGCAGACCACTGAGTATCCTGCTCAGTCAAAAGAGGAAAGTAGGGAATGCAACCGTGACCCTTGCGCATAGTCGTACCAGGGATCTTGCCTCAATTACGAGAGAAGCTGATATCGTGGTAGCTGCCCTTGGGATTGCTGAGTTTTTAACCGGAGATATGGTCAAAGACGGCGCCACCATTATTGATGTCGGAATTACCAGGGTTAAAGATGATTCGAAAAAACGAGGATATCGTTTGGCAGGTGATGTTGACTTTGAATCTGTGAGTAAAAAAGCTTCATTTATAACTCCTGTTCCCGGAGGCGTTGGACCGATGACTATCGCTATGTTGCTGAAAAATACTTTACAAGCCTGTGAAAACAGGGATTAATATTTGAAATTAGCGTTCTTCTAATTTTTCAAGGAGTTGTTCTGCACAGGCATTGATCAAGCCCTGAATAGTTAAGGATCCTTTTCTAACTATTCGTCTTCCCTATTGGCAAGATCCAGTTGAAAAGGGGGACTGCAAACGGCAATATACTCGCAAGGTTCTTTAAACGGGTTTGAATACTGGACCCTCGCCCCTTTAGAAATTTTTATCGATTGCCCGGCTTCCAGGATGACTTCATCATTTTCAATCACAAACTTTTTCTTGCCTTTGATCACATAAGTAAACTCATCAAAATCAGGAGTTTGAAAGGGCTCACTCCAGCCTGGAGGAGCGATCATATGCGCCAAACTAAGGTCTGCCTTAATACTTGCCAGTCCAAAATGTTCTTCGATAAGCTTTCCATCATCAGTGGGAACTACAAAAGGAGCTCGTTGAACCTTATAATTTTTCATCTTTTAAGTTTAAAACACTTTGTGAAACAGGAATACCTTTCTTTAATAAAGGATCCGAAACAGGTATTCCGTAAGTCCTTTCAATGGGAACAAGTCCTGCCCATATATCCAGTTCGTAATCGGCCTTATCATCTCCCACTCCCTCATTTCTGATTTTTGCAGATCCTTCACTGATTGAAAACTTCAAGACCTTGGTTACGTTCATTTCTTTTTCGTTGGGCTGTCTTACCTCTTGCCAGCGATCCTTGAGTATTTGATCAGAAATTACATGAAGGGCTTCGATCTTTTCTGCTGTATCCGAAACCAATTCAGCTTTGCCAAACAGGGTCACTGATTCATAATTGAGGGAATGATGAAAAGCTGATCTCGCCAATACCAAAGCGTTTGTTCTTGTAACATTGAGCGACATATTCACCCCGTCTTCAAGTGACTGAAGCATCCTGCTTACACTGGCACCGTGAAAATAAAGCGTATCATCCTGTCTACCATATATCGTTGGGATAACCACCGGATGATCATGATGAACAAATCCTATCTGACAAATAAATTCCTTATCCAGAATCCCATAAATGGTTTCGGTATCATAGGCACCTCTTTTTGGGATTCTCTTTACTTTGGACCTGTCTGTTTTCATCACTTTTTAAAGTATGGTATAGGGAGAGTTCTTTATTCAAACCACAAGCTGATATATCTTATTCCTGCCTCATCCGGTATCTGATCCTGACGTATATCATTCATATTAAACTCGTCAAGTCCAAGATCTTCTTTATTCAAAGAAATGGTTGCATTTATTTCATCGATGAACAAAATTGCTGCACTAAAGGAAGGTTCAATTTTATCTATTGAATAATTATCAGCAATATCTTTAAAGGCAGAGGTTGTGGAAATTCCTTTTTCAGTCATATAACGGGAACTGTAAATCTTAACATGATCCAAACCTTTAATTGAATCGTTTTTAACAATGGGAAAAAATATCAAATCGGGTTTACCATTGATTCCAAACACCCTATATTCTCTTATTATTTCGGCGTTTGACGGATATTTTTCAACCGAATCGTTCTTAAAAATTTTATCGAGCTCTTCAATACTCGTGTTTTTCTTAATTTTTCCCAACTGATTCTTGAGGATCAGGGTGTCTTTGTCCTGTCCGCATTGTACCAAAATCATTGATAAAAATAGTAGTCCAATTAAATTCTTCATCTCTGTTCTTTTTTGTTTTATGACGGCCCAATATATAGACACATTTGATATCCTGCAAATTTAATCTCAATCTGCCCGGTAAATATTATTTTCTCAGAACTTTGTTCAAAATACCAAAAACACCCCTTATAAAAGCTGCGCTGGTAACGACTTTTAAAACAGGGTTCATCCCTGAGCGTCTTGCACTCTTTTTTTGGGTTGATTCCTTTTTGGATTCTTCGGCCTTCTGTTGTGCATTATGAATCTTCTCGTTTAAAATTTCGTAGGCACTCTCACTGTCTATAATCTCATTGTACCTGGATGCAATACTTGATTTACGAATAAGCTCATCGAGCTCTTGACCTGTTAAGACATCCATCCTGCTCATTGGGGCACGAAGCATCGTCTTTACCAAAGGTGTGGGAACTCCTTTTTCATTTAAAGCCGAGACCAGGGCTTCTCCTATACCCAATTCTGTAAGCACTGTTGCAGTGTCGTAATAATCAGAATCAGGGTAATTCTCGGCAGCCAGTTTAATGGCCTTTCTGTCTTTTGCGGTAAAAGCCCTTAATGCGTGTTGAATTTTAAGACCCAATTGTGACAATACATCAGATGGAATATCCTTAGGGTTTTGAGTAACAAAATAGATTCCTATCCCTTTTGATCGAATCAGTTTTACAATGCTTTCAAGTTGATCCAGTAAAGATTTTGAGGCATTTTCGAAAACAAGATGCGCTTCGTCAATAAATAAAACAAGTTCAGGACGATCGCTATCGCCAAGTTCAGGGAATGAATTGTAAACTTCTGCAAGAAGCTGTAACATAAACGTACTGAACATTTGAGGTTTGTCTTGAACATCGGTTAATCTTAAAACCGAAATAATGCCTCTTCCATCATCCGACAATCTGCAAAGATCCATAACGTCGAATGAGCGCTCACCAAAAAACATTTCTGCCCCCTGTTGCTCGAGTGCCACTATCTTTCTCAATATGGAGCCTGTGGAAGCCGTTGAAATTCTGCCATAAGATGCTTCCAATTCTGCTTTTCCTTCCTGAGTTGCATACTGCAACATTTTCTTAAGGTCCTTTAAATCAAGTAAACCCAATTGTTTGTCATCACAATACTGGAATAAAATGGCAAGTATGCCTTCCTGAACTTCTGACAATCCTAATATCCTTGACAATAATACCGGTCCGAATTCAGACACAGTCGCTCTTAACCTCGTTCCATCCTGCTCTGAAATCGTCAATATTTCAACTGGAAATCCTTTGGCTTCAAATGGAATTCCTATTTTTTCGTGCCGTTCATCAATTTTTGGGTGGCCGGGGCTGGGTTTTGCCAAACCACTCAGGTCTCCTTTTAAATCCATTAACAACACCGGAATTCCTTTTTCAGAAAGATTCTCGGCAAAAACCTGCAAAGTTTTGGTTTTACCGGTTCCGGTTGCACCCGAAATAAGTCCGTGGCGATTTATCGTTTTTAAGGGAATATTTACCAGAGAACCGGTAAGTGTTTCATCTCCTAACATCGCCGCTCCCAAAGTGATCGACTCTCCTTTGGACCGATAGCCTTGTTCGATCAGGTCAACAAACTCATTATTATTGGCCATAGATTTGATTTTTGATAAAATTAACCCTTTTAAACAATAATTAAAAATCTATTATACATACATTTTTTGGGCATTCAGGTTCCCCATAAGTGTCAGCAAGGGGGTTAATTCCATCAGGGAATTATAGCCCCAGTTCAGAATTTACTGATTATATTTGCGCCATGTTGAAAGAAACAGAATTATTGATAGAAAAAGGTGAAATGCTTCCGCTTATGGAAGAGTTTTACACCATACAAGGAGAGGGATACCATACCGGAAAAGCAGCTTATTTTATTAGAGTTGGCGGATGCGACGTGGGTTGCCACTGGTGTGATGTTAAAGAAAGCTGGAATGCTGAACTGCATCCTCCAACCAAAACTGACAGTATCGTTGAAAAAGCAAAAAAATATGCCAACACTGTTGTAATCACAGGTGGTGAACCACTGATGTGGAATATGGATTATATCACAAAAAAATTGAAGGATTCAAATATAAAAGTCCATATTGAAACTTCGGGCGCCTATACCCTTTCTGGTCAATATGATTGGATCTGTTTATCTCCGAAAAAAAATAAACTCCCCTTAGAAGAAGTATATCAGTCGGCCCATGAACTGAAAGTGATCGTCTACAACAAGCACGATTTTAAATTTGCTGAAGAGCAAGCCGCTCTGGTTGGGTCGAAATGTGAATTATACCTGCAACCAGAATGGAGTAATCGTGAAAAAATGACCCCGCTTATCGTTGATTATGTAATGGAGCATCCAAAATGGAAGATTTCCCTGCAAACACATAAGTATTTGAATATACCTTAGGTCAATGATTGCTGCAGGTTTCAAAAACTCCCTCTGCCGACTGTTATCTACTCGGCAAGTTTATCTTTAACATAGCCCATAGCCAGCGCGTAAGTCTCTTCAACGGTCATATTGCTATTGTCGATTTCTACGGCGTCCTCTGCTTTAACCAGCGGTGAATCTGCCCTTGTTGTGTCAAGATGGTCTCTTGAAGTTACATTTTCCAAAACCGTATCGTATTCAATTTGCACCCCGTTGTCTTTCATTTCCTTATACCTGCGTTGCGCACGTTTTTCAGCTGACGCAGTCATAAATATTTTTAGTTCTGCCTGAGGAAACACAATCGTGCCGATATCACGGCCATCCATTACGATACCCTTATTCAAAGCCATTTTTTGTTGTTGCTCTACGAGTTTTTCTCTTACTTGGGATATGCGGGCAACTTTGCTTACCAAATTCGAAACTTCAATGGATCTAATATATGACTCAACATTCTGATCGTTGAGGAATATTTCGGCATAACCAAGTTCTGGACTGAATTCAAAGCGAAGATCGATATTATCTAAATCGGATATCAAGCCTTCTTTGTCAAAATGCTCCATATCGATCAACCCTTGTTTCATGGCATAATAGGTTACTGCGCGATACATAGCTCCGGTATCCACATAAACATATCCAATCTCTTTAGCCAAGTGCTTGGCCAGGGTACTTTTACCTGTAGATGAGTAACCATCAATCGCTATGATGATTTTCTTGCTCTGACTCATTTTAAAATCCTTTTCTTGTTAAATCAATATAAAGTGTAAAGGTACTTGAATTATCCACCGGATGGTATTTTGTAAAGGCATAATCCAGTTTCAATCTACCCATTTTTAATCCAAAACCGGCCGAGATACCTGCAAAAGTTCTGGTCTCTGTTAGTTTTAACTCGGCTGCCCTTCTGAAATTGTAACCAAGCCTTAGGTTAAATTTCTTTTTGGGGAAAAACTCTGCACCTATTGTAAAATGCCTGATTGCATTTTGAAAAACATTGATATCTTCAGAAATAGTGTTTCCATCAAGATCAGTCTCTTCATTCGAAGGGTTTGCAACGGCTATATTCCACTGCTGTAAACTGTTGATGGTCAGGTGCCACTTTATTGGCACATCCGATAATTCATAAGATGCACCCACTGCAATATCATAGGCAATTTCTTCTCTTTTCTCATCATAAGGTGAAAACTGATAGCCCAGGTTTCTGATAACCGCTGTAAATGAATAAGGTCTTAAATCGGAATAGTATAATATGCCAAAATCCATGGCAGCCCCCTGTGAGGTAAAGTTTTCAATTTTAGAGCTTAAGAACTTAAGGTTCATTCCTATATAAAAGTCTGAACGTGATATATTATAGGCATAGCCTAATGACAAGGCCAGATCACGGGCACCAAAATCTCCTGTTTCATTGCCCTCTTCATCTGCACCTATAAACTCTCCGTAATCGATATACTGTACCCCGGCATGCAAGGTGCCGAACCTCCGGTTAATCAAGTGGGCAAAGGTGGCCGATCCCATATTTACATCCGTTAAATAATTGACATAGTTCACAGCTATCTGATTATCCATAAACTTACTGATCGTTGAGGGATTCCATAAAGGTTGGTTCACATCGTCGTTAAGAGTAAGTATTTCCCCTCCTAAAGCAGCCTGAGGAGCCGATGTAGGAATGTTCAGAAAGCTATAGATTCTTTCTCCACCGACCTGAGCCAAGGTGATTTGGAAAATAATAAAGAATACTATCGAGAATCTAATTTTCATAGGTTCTACAAAGAAATGAAATAATGAGGGAATGGAATAATGAAATATGATATTATGAGGTGATCGGAGATGAAACCCTGAGTTCCGAGGCGATCGGAGCTGAGGTGATCGGAGCTAAGGCGATGAGAGTTGAGGTGATGGGAAATTATACCTTCACTTACATAAGTTAACTTCTGTGAACCTCAAATCATCAATTTCTAAATAAGACTTTCATGAATTTTGAGAAAGACAGAATTTACCATGTTTACAACCAAGGTAACAATCGGAAAAAAATATTCTTAACGAGAAGTAATTATCAATTATTTCATAAAAAGATGGATAGATTCATCTGCCCTTATGCAGACATTCTTGCCTGGTGCCTGATGCCAAACCACTTTCATTTGATGATCTTAGTAAGAGAAGTTGAACTCTTCTATGAGAAAAAATCAAAAGAGCTTTTAAACGGAAGTGAAATTGTGAATCAAAATATATATAAAAAAAGAGCTCTAAACGAATCCATCGGCATTTTGCTTCGGTCCTATACCAGAATCATTAATGCTGAAAATAAGTTTACTGGATCTTTGTTTAGAAAAAAATCTAAGGCAAATGTCATAAACTCGTTTAAAGGACTGCAATCTAATTTCTGGAAATCAAAAATTGCAATATTTAATATGTTACCCGAAAATCAATATCCACAAATTTGTTTCAATTATATTCATCATAATCCTGTAAAAGCTGGATTGGTAAGTAAAGATATTGACTGGGAATTTTCATCTGCACGGGATTATGCAAATTTAAGAGATAATGATATTGTCAAAAAAGAGCTTGCCAGATCATATGTTGATTTTTAAAAGTTTAGTGAGGTGATCGGAGCTGAGGTGATGGGAGTTGAGGTGATCGGAAGTGACACCCTCAACTCCGAGGCGATCGGAAGCCAGGCGATCGGAAGTGAGGCGATCGGAAGTGAGGTGATCGGAAATTAGACCTTTAATTAACCTTCTTCCTGATAGATTCCAGCTGTATCCCGATATTGGTGAGCATTTGAGCAATGCTTTCGGTATTGATCTCACTTTCATCATATTCACTTAGATTGATATGACAAGTGAATTCCCATAATTCGAGAACTTCATTTATCGGAACATAATAAGGATCGTACTTTTTGTTGTCTGATACCATTAACAGGCATTGATGTTCCTCGACCTTATCGTAAACTCTTTTATAAACGAGGCCATCATTATGCGTCAGTACAATATAGGTATTACCACTGCTCAAATGACTGATATCTTCAAGATATCGGGCAATGATAAAGGAGCCACTTTTGATAGGAAGCATGGAATCCCCTTTTATCGGAAAAGCCCTGTGTTTCCCTGTCGGCAAAAAAGGCAGTTTCAAACTGTTCAGACTTTCGATATACTCCGGATCTGCATATCCTCTTAAATAACCTGCTGAAGCGTCATCCGCAACAATCTCAACCATATCTTCATTATCCTCATTGACCTTGATAGGAAATAGAATCCGCTGATTTCCAATGTGGATAAAAGAGGCATCCTCTGCCTTGGAAAGATCATTTTTAATCAGCACATCAATTGGGAGGTTAAAATAATTGGAAAGCTCGATCAGAATGTCAACCGGTGGAGAAGACCTTCCTTGTTCATAAGACGCTATACGTTCTCTGCTAATATTCAACTCATTGGCAAAAAATTCCTGGGTATGATTTTTTAGCTCTCTCAGATGCTTAATATTATTTGCAATAAAATTCATAATGGTACATATATTATCAAGGTGTGGTACAAATATAACCTAAATTTGTAACATATTCCAAAATTATCTTTTTAACGCTTCAATGTACCTGAATACACATACCTGTTACAGCTTGAGATACGGCACCATAAAGCCAGAAAACCTGCTTGCCCTTGCTAAAGATAAAGGTTTGAAAACCTTTGCTTTAACTGACATAAACAGTACGACTGCCTGTATAGATTTTGTGCGCCTATCCTCTAAATACGATATAAACCCTGTAGTTGGAGTTGATTTTAGAAATGGTGTACAACAGGAGTTTATATTACTGGCCAAAAACAATCAAGGGTTCCAGGCTATCAATGAATACTTAAGTGGTTTACTCCATCAGAAAGAATTTATGGTGGCAACAGAACCTCCGGTAATGTCTGAAGTGTTTGTGATCTATCCTTTTTCAAAAGAACGAAAGCGGCCTTTGAACAAAAATGAGTTTCTGGGGGTGAGGCCCGATGACTTGCCAAGGTTGAAGTTTTCCAAATCAAAATGGCCCATGGAAAAACTGGTCATCCTGCAAACGGTTTCCTTTCAGAATAAAAAAGGTTTTAATACGCATCGCTTATTGAGAGCCATCGATAACAATACCTTATTGAGTAAACTCCCTCTTTCTGAACAAGGACAGGAAAAAGACATGATGCTATCTGTTTTAGCATTGTGTGAATTGTACAAAGATCATCCTCAAATGATTGAAAATACCCGGGAGATCCTGGACCAGTGCCGTATTGAATTCGATTTTGAAAACAAGGTTCCCAAAAACCAAAGGACCTATACCAATAATGAAGCCTTAGATTTCAGGCTGATGCGAAAACTCGCCTATCAGGGACTAAAATACCGCTATAAAAAACTGGGCACCCGTATTTTCAATCGCCTGGAAAAAGAATTGGAGATCATTCAGCAAAAGCAGTTTGTCTCTTATTTCCTGATCAACTGGAAAATTTTAAAATATGCCAGAAGCAAAGGGTACTACTATGTTGGCAGAGGTAGCGGAGCGAACAGTATTGTAGCCTATCTCTTACGAATTACAGATGTAGACCCTATTGAACTTGACCTTTACTTTGAAAGGTTTATCAATCTGTATAGAACAAACCCTCCTGATTTCGATATTGATTTTTCCTGGCGTGACAGGGATGACATCACCAATTTCATCTTTCGAACCTTTAAGAATACCGCCTTGATCAGCGTATACAATACCTTTAAATTCAAGGCCTCAGTACGTGAACTCGGCAAAGTTTTTGGTTTACCCAAAGAAGAGATCGATAAACTCAGTAAAGGGCAGTTCCATATCGATCAATTGGATTTCTTATCAAAACTTGTCATTGCCTACAGTCAATTTATCGAAGGATTCCCAAATTATCTGGGAATCCATGCCGGAGGGATTCTGATCTCCGAAAAACCCATTACCCATTATACGGCTACTTTTTTTCCTCCAAAAGGTTTTTCGACAACCATGTTTGATATGGTTGTAGCCGAGGATATCGGTCTTTATAAATTCGATATTCTGAGTCAAAGAGGTTTGGGAAAGATCAAAGAGGCTGTTGAAATCGTCAGGTACAACAAACCGGAGATCCCTCCTATTGACATTCATGATATCAAACGTTTTAAGCAAGACAAAAAGATCAAATTTCTTCTAAAAAATGCCAAGGCAATCGGTTGCTTTTATGTGGAATCCCCCGCTATGCGGATGCTCCTAAAAAAATTACAGGTTGACAACTATCTCGGGCTGGTAGCAGCAAGTTCAGTGATCAGGCCCGGAGTAGCCAAATCAGGAATGATGAGAAAATATATTTTAAGGTATCGTCATCCTGAAAGAAGAAAAGATGCACATCCCATCCTTTTAAAGATCATGCCCGAAACCTACGGAGTGATGGTATATCAGGAAGACGTTATCAAGGTAGCCCATTATTTTGGCGGGCTTACCCTGGGGGAGGCTGATATGCTCAGAAGGGGCATGTCTGGAAAATTCAGATCCCGGGAAGAATTTCTAAAGGTCAAAAACCAGTTTTTTGAAAACTGCAAACAAAAGGGGCATTCTCATGAATTGACAGCTGAGATCTGGAGACAGATCGAAAGTTTTGCCGGTTATGCCTTTGCCAAAGGTCACTCTGCCTCTTATGCCGTGGAAAGTTATCAGAGCCTGTTTTTAAAAGCTTATTATCCTCTTGAATACATGGTGGCTACGATTAATAATTTCGGGGGCTTTTACAGAGTAGATCTCTATCTGCATGAAGCCAGGATACACGGAGCCATAATCCATGCTCCGGATATCAATAAAAGTAATTATGAAACCCGTATTGAAGGTAGTCATATCTATCTGGGCTTTATCCTGCTCCACTCTTTTGAAGTAGCCAATGCTAAAAAGATTGTAATGGAAAGATCCGAAAATGGCCTTTATACCGACCTTGATGATTTTATTGACCGGGTCCCTATTTCTATTGAACAGATAGCTATTCTGATCAAGATCAATGCCTTTCAATTCACTGGCAGGAATAAACGTGAATTATTATGGGAAGCCTATATGAAGATCAATAAAGTAAGTATGGAAGAACAGATCTTCACTTTATTTAAAACCGAAAAGATCAGCTATCAAACACCTCATTTATCCAGTTCCAGATATGAAGATGCTTTTGATGAAATAGAATATCTTGGCTTCCCTTTATGTGATCCTTTTGAGTTGATCACCAACAAAATCGGCCCTTCTCTTCAAGCCAAGGACCTTTCTGCTTATGTTCATAAAACCGTTATGTGCTATGGCTATTATGTAACAGCCAAAAACACGTCTACCCATAAAGGGGACCGTATGTATTTTGGCACCTTTTTGGATAGAAACGGCGATTATATTGATACAGTACATTTCCCTCCTGTCGCTAGAAAATATCCTTTCAGAGGAAGAGGCGTTTACCAATTGACCGGAAAAGTGATGGAGGAATTTGACAGTATCAGCATTGAGATCAGTAGTATGAAAAAGCTGGATATGATGCAGGATCCGCGTTATGCAGAAGAACAAGTTAAAAAATTGAACACATGATCTATTTAAACGAAAGAAATATTCTTCACATGGACCTTGATACCTTCTTTGTTTCATGTGAACGTCTGATTGACAGTACATTAAACAATAAACCCGTTTTGATTGGCGGTACCTCCGACCGGGGAGTGGTGGCATCCTGCAGCTATGAGGCCCGCAGGTTTGGCATTCATTCTGCCATGCCCATGCGTATGGCCAAACAGCTTTGTCCGGAAGCTATCATATTAAGGGGTAATTCAGGGATTTACTCCAAGTATTCTACCATGGTTACCGATATCATCAAAGAAAATGTACCGCTTTATGAGAAATCATCCATTGATGAATTTTATATTGACCTTTCGGGGATGGATAAGTTTTTCGGTTCCTATAAACTCGCTTCCGAATTAAGGAATAAGGTTATCAAAGAAACCGGATTACCCATTTCTTTTGGTTTATCTATTAATAAAACAGTTGCAAAGATTGCTACAGGTGAAGCTAAACCCAATAATAAAATCAGGATCAGCAAAGGAACTGAGAAACCATTTCTGGCTCCCTTATCTATAAGAAAAATCCCAATGGTAGGCGAAGTTACCTATAAATCATTATGTGATCTGGGAATCAAGAAAATCAGGACCGTACAGGAAATGCCTTATGAAATGATGTCAAAGGTTTTGGGAAAAAACGGAGGCTCTATCTGGAAAAAAGCCAATGGTATAGACAATGCTCCTGTGGTACAGTATCAGGAAAGAAAATCGATCTCTACAGAAAGAACCTTTGATCGCGACACCACAGATATTATAAAACTAAAGACCATCCTAACAGCCATGACTCAGGAACTCACTTATCAGTTGAGAAACGGGAATAAATTAACGGCTTGTGTATCTGTCAAGATCAGGTATTCTGATTTTCAAACCTATACCATGCAAAAAAGAATTCCCTACAGTGCTTCCGATCACACCATCATTCCCATCATTATGGACCTGTTTAAACGATTGTACCAGCGACGTTTATTAGTACGACTGATCGGAGTGAGTTTTAGTCATTTGGTTGAAGGAGGACAGCAGATCAATTTATTTGAAGATTGTGACAAAGCAATTAGCCTGTACCAGGCCATGGACCGTATCAGAAAGCGCTATGGAAGCAGGGCAGTGATCAATGCCTCTGGAATGGGGGCAAAAAGCATTGGCAGAAGTAATCCATTTAATGGAGAGGCACCCCCGTTATTAGCAAATAGAAGGCTGTAAAAAATGAGGTCATATCACAAATAAATTACAGGATTCAGGAGGATGGGTAACACCATATTCGATATCAATATCCTTATCCAACTCCTTCCATGTTCCATATACCTTGTCAAAAATGTTTAAAAACCCTCCGTGGTTTTTATCCGTATACTCAATATTCTTGGCATGATGCACGATATGGGCGGCCCATAAAAATCGCACATTATGGTTCTGACGATGAAACCAATAATAAGAAAAATCATCGAGCAGTTGACATATAATCCAGACATACCAGGCATAACCAAAAGACTCCCATCCCATAATATTCATCCTTACTCCATCGACCAGAGAATTCAACAATTCATAAACCAGATTAAATATTACGATGGCTGAAATCGTTTTAATCAAGGGAGCCAGGACGGCTGAACCTGTACCCATGCCCAAGCTAGCCATCAGGTCTTTTGATTCATATAAATCCTTTCGCTTATGTACATTGCTATAGGCATATTCAAGATTGAATGCGAAGGCCTTTTTCACAATACAGCATTTACGATGCCTTTGGATCTTAAGGCATCACAGGTGAGGGGCTCAGCTGTTAGAAGCTATAAGACCCTTTATTTCTTTTCATTGGAACTTTTCGACAGGATTTTATTCAAGGCTTCGATTCTCTTATCTACCAAATAATGAACAGAATTTTTACTAAAAGAGCCGTTTTTTAGCCTTTTTCCGGCAGGTATCCCGGTAAGCAATTCAATTCCTTCATCAATTGTACTGATTGCCCACACATGGAATTTACCTTCTTCGACCGCCTGAACGACCTCATGTTTTAGCATCAGGTGATCCATATTGCCCTTTGGAATCATCACCCCTTGTTTGCCGTTGAAACCCCGATGCCTGCAGACTTCAAAAAAACCTTCAATTTTTTCATTGATTGCTCCTACAGGCTGAATCTCTCCTTTCTGATTGACCGATCCGCTCACTGCAATCCATTGTTTAATGGGTAATTGTGATAAACTCGATAAAATCGCATATAATTCTGCACTTGAAGCACTGTCGCCTTCAATCTCAGAATAACTTTGCTCAAACACGAGACTGGCAAACAGGCTTATTATTTTGTTCTGTCCATATTTTTCACCTAAATAACCTGATAAAATAAGTACGCCTTTGGTATGCAAACGACCGCCCAGTTTGGACTCTCTTTCAATATCTATCAGGCCATCCTTCCCTGAGGCCACATTCACCGTAATTTTATTAGGATGACCAAACATAAAATCACCCAAGTCCAAGACCGAAATTCCATTGATCTGACCAATTTTTGATCCTTCCAGCTCAATCATCAAAGTATTGCGATCGATCAGGTCAATAATTTTTTCCTGGATCAGATTTGATCGGTAGTACTTAGCTTCTATCGTTTTTGCAATTTCATCAGAAGTAATCTGATTACGTGACTCCAGTTGGGCATAGTGATGGGCTTCATGCAAAATGTCACTCAACTCTCCAAACCTGATCGAAATTTTATTTTGGTCTTTAGCTATTCGGCAGGACTGTTCTACAAGATGAGAAATGGCCTTATGATCTAACGGCAAAAGGTTGTTTTCATTTTGAATCTTAAAGATTACTGAGGCAAAATCCATTGCATTTGCCACGGAATAATCCATAGAAACATCAAATTCGGCCTTTACTTTAAACAGTTCCTTAAAATCTTCGTCCCAATTGTACAATAAATAATACAACCTGGGAGATCCTAACAGGATGATTTTAACATTCAAAGGAATCGGGTCCGGCTTCAAACTTTTCGTGCTCAAGAAACCAAACCTTTCACTGGCATCTTCAATCACTACTTCGTTGTTTTGTAAGGCTCTTTTCAATCCGTCCCAGGCAAAATAGTTCAACAGAAGCTCTCTCAGCGGAATAATCAAATAGCCCCCGTTGGCCCTGTGAAGAGCGCCTCCCCTGATGAGTGTGAAGTTCGTAAGAAGCGTACCCATGTCAGATTCGTGTTCCACCTTACCAAACAGATTGTTGTAAGTGGGGTTCAGTTCCATCACGATAGGCGCTCCCCTGGTATCTGAGTTATCGGTAATGATATTGATTTCATATTCCAGAAATCGATGCGTCGGGGCTGAGGTTATCCTATTCTTGTGGTTGGAAACTTTTAAAAATTCTCCCAGGTTTTCAATGATATCATTTTTAACATCCTCCAGGTGCTCAATTACCTCATGGTTCTTTTTGTATTTTCCTTTTAGTTCTTCTAACAGGGATTCGATTGCATACAGGGCCACATCATTTTCCAATTGGATCACTGCCTCCTTTCTTTCCTTATCAAGTTCCCTGTTTTGTCTTAACAAAGCATTGAATTCCATCATCAGCATATCCCGCGTTTGAATGATTTTCTCCTGTTTTTTTTTACTCAGCTTCCTGAAGGTTTTGTCACTTATCGGATTACCGGCATCATCGATGGGAATAACCCTAATTTCAATAGGCGTACGGCTTATAGCAAAATTATTGGAACTCGCTTTTTGGTAAATATCTTGAAACAAACTAATTTCCTTTTGTTGGAATTCATCGAAAATCTCTTGCCTTTTATTGGCATATTCCTTGCTGTCAAAAGCCTTTAGCAAGGCTATTTGTGCTTCTTCGATCAGCTTTGCTATTTCATTTTTAAAAACGAGGGCTCCGCCCTTTTGCAAACCCAGTTTTTTAGGGTAATATGCTTCCTTGAAATTATTGACATAGCACCAATCGCCGGGAGAGATTTCACCTTTTGCTTTTTCTTCAAGAAAATGATTAATTGCTGCACGCTTTCCGCTGCCAGGATAACCCGAAACATAAATATTAAAACCCCTGCTCTTGTTTCCGATGCCAAATTCAAAAGCCTGTAAAGCCCTGTCCTGGCCTATGAGTGTTTTTAAAGGGTGTTTTTCTTTGATGATATTCCAACTTTTAGCCGAGATATTGACTTGCCGTCTTAATTTTTTAAAATCTAATGCTCGTAACATAGGCTTTGGATCTAACAATACATATGAAAAATATAGGTAAGTTACAACATCCTGGTAATGATTCAAATGATCCAGGTCAACGGCTTTTTGGTCTTTACTCGCGAGGCGATGGCAGGTGAGGTGCTCGGAGTTGAGGTGATGAGCAGCGAGGTGATGAGTTGCGATCACCTTACCTGCGATCGCCTGGGTTATTTTAGAGCATAAAAAAACCTCTAACAAATACATGTTAGAGGTTTAGAAGAAAGGCAACGACTTACTCTCCCACCCAAGGGCAGTACCATCAGCGCTGATAGGTTTAACTTCTCTGTTCGGGATGGGAAGAGGTGAGACCTATCGCTATAATCACCTTAAGCTTTTCAGTAAAACCTAATCGCAGAACTTGTCCAACGAAGCAGGAATCACCTTAAGATTATCAAGTTACCTGTTGGTAACCTGTAAAGGTTGACATATTAAGATAATGATATTATCACATTACAAAAAAAAGTTCCGCCGCTCCCCGAAGGGAGCGAACTTACATAAGCTATATGGGTTATTAGTACTACTTGGCTATGACATTACTGCCTTTACACCTATAGCC